>NZ_BDBF01000006.1 GCF_001612845.1 Nocardia elegans NBRC 108235
CGCGGCGAAGACCACACCACCGAGCTGCCGCTGCTTGGTCGCCTGCGCGAGCGCGAACCCGCCGAGCAGCCCACCGGCGGCGAGCGCCGACGTCGGCACCGAAGAAATTCCGGCCATACTCACAAACCTCCACCACACATCAACCCGAATCGGGACAGCGACCGGACGAATGCACCGCAGGGCGCGAATCCGGCCACGCCCCATTGTTCACCGCGCCCCAGGACCGGCTGGAGGCAGCCGATGCGTGCCGGCACGGACTGCACCGAAGCCATGCCTCCGCACGGTGCTTCCGCGCCGTGCCCGCTTGTGCCTCACAGCCGGGTCTGCGTCTACCTCAGCGCTGAACCGATTCACCACTGCCGCCGCCGCGATGGGGGCGCGGAAGTGCGCGCCGCAGCTCAGGCAGCGGCCGCGGCGGCGCGTGCGTAGGTGTCCGCCAGGCCGGGCCAGCCGCCCGGCGAGCCGACCGCGTCGCGCATGGATTCCCACCCCTCGCCGTGGTTGGCGAAGTCGCCATGGACGAGGGTGACGGCGGTGTGGGTGGAATCGACAGGGATGAAGGTGACATCGACGCGGCTGGTCAGGGCCGGGTCGGGTTGGTATTTCCAGTCCAGGGAGATGTCCCAGGAGAACGCGAAATGGCCGGGACGGTCCCATACGAGGACACGACCCCACGGGCATTCGGTGCCGTCGGCCTCGCGGCCGAACAACCGTCCGCCCACGCGGGGTTCGACCACCACTTCGGCCAGCGGCCCCGCACCGATGTGGTGTTCGCGGGGCCACCAGCTGTCCATGCCGGTGGTGAAGACGTCGAAGGCGGTATCGATGGGCGCCTCGACGGTGAGTTCGACGCGGACCTGGGTCTCGCTGGTTTGCTGTGTCATGACTGCTCCTCGAATGTGGTTGTCCCGTTGCTTGTTTCGATCGATTGAGCGCGTGCGGCGGCCTCGGCCCGGTCGCGAAACGACGACATCGCCGTCGTCCAGAACCGGGTGAAGTAGCCGCGCAGGGCGTCGATGCCGTTCGGATCGAGCCGGTAGATCCGGCGGGTGCCGATCGCCTCGTCGACCACCAGCCCCGCCTGTTTGAGCACCTTCAGGTGCTGAGAGACCGCCGGACGACTGACCGGGAGTTCGGCGGCCAGCTCACCGACGGCGCAGGGTCCGCGCCCGAGTCGTTCGAAGATCGCTCGCCGGGTCGGATCCCCGAGAGCGTCGAGCGCACCATCTTGGTAAGTCCCCACGAACCGTAAGTCTAGACTTACGTAACGCAGGTCACAAGTCTTTGACGCCCCGAAAGAGCGGGTGATTAATTGTCTCGGGACGCAACAAGGAGGTTGTCGGTGTCGCCATTGCCGGGATCGGATCGAATCCGCGCCGCACGCACCAAGCTCGAGGCGGGAAATGCCCTGTTCGCGGCGGTGCGCAAGGATCCGCGCATCGCACGTGACCTGATCACCGGCCTGGTCGGCGCCGCTCGATCGCACTCCGCCCCGGCGGCCACACCGGCCGAAGAGGCAGACGGTTATCTCACGCCCGCCGGTGTGAGCGACTACCCCCGTTCCGCACATGCTCGCCGCGGCATTCGGGTGGCACCCGATGCCGTGGCGGCCTATCTCTCGGATCTGAACCGGCTGGCCGACTGGTTCACCCTGCACGCCGGCTGGCGCGGCGAGGCACCCGGCGCTGTGCGCGAGGGCCTGACGTTCACGCAGCAGGCGCTGGTGATGGGCATCCCCGCCGAGTTGCGCTGGACGGTCGTCGAGGCCGGCGAGCGCGGTTTCGCGCTGCGCGGCGAGGGGCCGCAGGGAGTGCGGCTGGGGTATTGGCTGACCGTCGCCGGTTCCGGCGCCGAGGCGACGGTGTACTTCGATGCCGGGCTCGGCGGCCCGCCCGTCGAGGGCCCGCTGGGCGCGTCGGTGGCCCGCAGCCTCGGTGAGGCGATGGAGCAGTCCCTGGCCCGGCTACCCGACGCGATCGCCGCGGCCGGACCGGTGAAAAAGCGTGCGGCACAGCCCATTCGGCATCGTGCCTCGGGCACCGAGATCGATCCCCGGACCCCCGTGCTGGTGGGCGTCGGGCAGATCACCCAGCGCACACCGGATTCCGGTTACGGCGATCCGGCCGCGCTCGCGGTGACCGCGTTGCGGCGCGCCGCGGCCGATACCGGCGCCGGAGAGGAGCTGTTGCGCCGCGCGGACGCGGTGTTCGCGGTGGCGTGCACATCGTGGCAGTACCGGGATATGGGGGCGGTGATCGCGCAGCGCCTGGGCGTGGCCGGTATCGACACCGCGCAGTCGAGTCCCTTCGGCGGCGACGGCGGTCAGCTGGTGATCAACGAGGCCGCGGCAGCGATCGCGGCCGGTGAGTACGACATGGTGCTGGTCACCGGCGCGGAGGCCGGAGCCACGCAGGCCGCCGCCCAGCGCGCCGGTGTCGAGCTGTCGTGGCCGCAGCAGGGTTCCGAGGTCGCGCCGACCCGCTCGATCGGCATCGACAAACCGGCCAACAATCCGGCCGAGACCGCGGCGGGCCTGATCGCGCCGATCAACATGTACGCCCTGCTGGAGTCGGCGAACCGGCATCGGCTGGGCCGCAGCCCCGGCGATCACGCCGAGGCCGTGGCCGAACTCTGGTCGCGGCTGTCGGCGGTGGCGGCGCGCAACGAATACGCCTGGCAGCCCGAGGAATTCGACGCCGACCGGATCGCCACCCCCGGTCCGGACAATCGCATGGTGTCCACGCCCTACACCAAACTGGAATGCGCGAATCTGACCGTCGATATGGCCAGCGGCATCGTGGTGTGCAGTGCCGCGGCCGCGCAGGAGGCCGGAATCGCGCAAGACAAGTGGATTTTCATCCACGCCGGCGCGTCCGGGCACGACGAGTGGTTCACCAGTGAACGCGGCGAACTGGCGGCCTCACCGGCGATCGCGACGCTGGGCCGGGCGGTGCTCGAGCACAGCGGTATCGGCGTCGAGGCGCTGACCCACGTGGATCTCTACGCCTGCTTCCCGGTGGCGGTGCAGATCGCCGCGCGCGAATTGGGGCTGGCGATCGACGATCCGGCCCGTCCGCTGTCGGTGACCGGCGGCCTGACCTTCGGCGGCGGTCCGGGTAACAACTACGGCGGCCACGCGGTGGCGACGATGGTGCAGCGGTTGCGCGCGGAACCGGGCACCTTCGGCCTGGCGAGTTCGCTGGGCTGGTACGTCACCAAACACGCCTTGGGCGTGTACTCGTCGCTGCCGCCCGCCCAGCCGTACCGGCATCTGCGCCCGATCATCGAGAATCCTCCGGCGCGCCCGGCCCGCAGCACCCACGACGGGTCCGCGGTGGTGGAGGCCTACACCGTCGCCTACGCTCGCGACGGGCAGCCGGAAGCGGCGATTCTGAGCCTGATCGAACCCGCGGGCAGCCGTATTCTGCTGCGCAACACCGATTCCGAGCTGATCGCGCAATTGGTCGACGGCGATCTGCTGGGCCTGCCGGTGACGGTGTCCGGCCACGACATCAGCGTCGAGGGTCGCGAGCGGGTGGAGTTGCCGGCCCCGCCCGCCCCGCCGGTGCTGGTGGAGCGTCGCGGTCCGGTCACGATCATCACCTTGAACCGCCCGCAGGTGCGCAATGCCGTCAATCTGGCCACCGCCCTCGGGCTGGAACGGGCCCTGGACGCCTACGAGGCCGATCCGTCGGCGCAGGTCGCGATCATCACCGGCGCGGGTGGATACTTCTGCGCCGGAATGGATCTCAAGGCCGCCTCGCGCGGCGAGACGCCGATGACCGAGAAGCGCGGCCCGCTCGGTATCACCGCGAGACCACCGGTGAAGCCGTTGATCGCGGCGGTCGAGGGACCGGCCCAGGCCGGTGGCTGCGAACTGGCGCTGGCCGCCGATCTCGTAGTGGCAGCCCAGGATTCGACGTTCGGGATCCCCGAGGTCAAACGCGGACTGGTGGCCGTCGGCGGTGGCGTCTTGCGGCTGGCGCAGCGGTTACCGCGGGCGGTGGCGATGGAGCTGGCGCTGACCGGTGATCCCATCTCCGCCGAACGCGCGGCGGCACTGGGACTGGTCAATCAGGTCACCGAATCGGGGAAGGCCCTCGACGCCGCACTGGAGCTGGCGCAGCGGATCGCCGTGAACGCGCCGCTGAGTCTGGCGGCGAGTAAACGCATTATCGACGAATCACCGGACTGGTCCACCGATGTCGCGTTCACGCGCCAGCTCGAGGTCTCGGGCAGTGCGCTGTCGTCGGAGGATGCGGCCGAGGGTGTGCTGGCGTTCGCGCAGAAACGCACGCCCGAGTGGAAGGGCCGCTGAGCAGCGCGATCAGGCGGTCAACGCGGTGTAGGCGCCGGCGTAGAACACCGATTTGATCGATCCCAACGTGCCTTGGTCCTTGGCGCCGAGTGGGGCCAGCAGCGCGGTGGCGGTCTCGACCTCCGTACCCGCGGCGGCGGTGGCGTCGACCAGACCGTATTCGTGGGCTTCGGCCCCGCCGAATCGTCGTCCGGTGAGCACCGCGGCGGTGACGGCTTCGGCCGACAGCTTGGCCTGCACGAGCGCGGCCAGCGCCGGGGTGAACGGCACGCGGATGTCGACCTCGGGGAAGCAGAAGTAGCCACGATCGGCGCGCATGACCCGCTGGTCGTGCGCGAGGGCGAGCATCGCGCCGGCGCCGAAGGCGTGACCGGGCAGGGCCGCCACACTCGGCACCGGCAGCGTGAGCACCCGCGCCAGCAGCCCCTGCACCTGTTCGACGTACCACGGGGCGCGCTCGCTGTGGGCGCCCAGCCACTCCAGGTCGAGTCCGTTGGAGTAGAACTTGCCGCTCGCGGTGGTGATCAATCCGGTGGCGCCATCGGCGAGCACGGTGTCGAGGTGAGCGTTCACGGCGGCGAGGAACTCGGGTGAGAAGCGGTTCTCGCCGGCGCCGAGGTCGAGGACGGCGACGGTGTCACGGTAGGTGAGAGCGGGGGACATCGGATCTCCTTCGGTGTTTCGGTGTAGCCGGAGTTGTGGCGTTGGTCAGTGTTTCGGTGGTGGTCCGGCGCTGACGGCGGCACGGACGGCGGCCCGCAACCGCATCCGGGTGTCGGGGTCGGCGAGGCGGTCGCGCGACAGCAACAGCGCGGTGGGCAGATCGACGATGCAGGCGGTGATCACCTCGACCGCGCGCCGGTCCTCGCGCTGCCACAGGTGCGCCGACAACGTCCGCATCACCGCGACGAGCCCGTGGTGCTGTGCGCGCACCTCGGCGGCGACACTCTCGGGCAGCTCCGTGGCGAGGACCTCGTCGTGACGCAGCATCGTCACCAGGCGGGACGAGGCCGGATACCGTGCGGAGAACTCCGCGGGCGCCTCGGCCGCGCGCACCACCGCCTGCACGGCGGCCTCGCTGCCGGACCCCTCCGCCAGCGCCTCGTCGACGAGTTCGTTCTGCACGTCCAGGAACCGGCGCGCGGCGCGAATCCACATGCGCGCCACCAGTTCCGCGCGCGAGCCGAAACTGTGGTAGATCGCCCCGTTCGACATGCCGCTGGCAGCAGCGACCGCGCGAATCGTCACGGCGGGCACACCCGCGGCCACGGCGAGCGCTTCGGCATGGTCGAGAACGACATCGAGGTCGTGGATGCGAGGGCGGGGCACGACCTCACCATAACAGAGCAGTTGCTCTATTACTCGGTGGTGTGCGCCACATGCGTGAGGGAGAGCGCGCCGGTAGTGTCGCGCTCATGTGTGCCGCACTCTCGCCCGACCGATTCCGCACCGCGTTGGTACTGGGCGGTGGCGGTCCCGTCGGGATCGCGTGGATGGCGGGGGTGATGGTCGGATTGCGTGCCGCCGGGATCGATCCCGCGCGCGGACCGGATCGTGGGCACGTCGGCGGGGTCGGTGGTCGGCGCGGTGCTCGCGGCGGGCGGGGATCTGGAACACCTGGGGGCCACCCGGTCGTCGGGCGGCGAATCGTTCGCCCCGGATCCACGCCGACTCGCCGAGATCTTCTCATTGCGAACCACACCCGGCGACGCGCGCGAGATCCGCCGCCGCATGGGCGAATTGGCGCTGGCCGCCGAGGCCGGAGATCCCGACGCCCACGTCGAACGCATCGCCCGGCTGGCCGGTGTCACCGAATGGCCGGAGGCCGACCTGCGCGTCACCACGGTCGATATCGGCACCGGCGAACTGCAGGTGTGGACCCGCGACACGGCGGCGACGTTGCCGCAGGCGCTGGCCGCGAGTACCTCGGTCCCGGGTGTCTTCCCGCCGATCCCGATCGGTGATTCCCGCTATTTCGACGGTGGCGTGCGCTCGGCCCTCAATGCCGACCTGGCCGCCGGCGCGCAGATCGTGGTGATCATGGAACCGCTGGCGCACATGTTCCCCCGCACCCGCACCGATCGCGCGCACGGCGCGGAGACCGAGATCTCGATCGCCCCCGATGGCGAGGCGGTGGCCGTCTTCGGCATCGACGTGTTCAACCCGGCCGCGTTGACCCCTGCCTACGAAGCCGGGTTGCGCCAATCCGCTGACGCGGCACGGCAATTGGCCGACGTCGGATTCGACGCTTGAGTCAGCTGCCGACCGCGCCCAGCCCGTGCTGCGGCAGCTCGGGCAACGCCGCGCGGTAGAGCCAGCTGTCCCACAACTCGCGCAGCGGGGCGGGGCTGTAGTGGCCGGCGAGGTCGGTGAAGTCCTCGGCGGCGACGGTGCCGTAGCGGTGCCGGGCGGTCCAGTCGCGCAGCAGGGAGAAGAAGGCGTCGTCGCCGAGGCGCAGGCGCAGCGCGTGCAAGGTGAGGGCGCCGCGTTTGTACACCCGGTCGTCGAACATCGACGCCGGTCCGGGATCGCCGATCACGAGATCCTGCGCGGACCGGGCGAGGTTCTGGCGGGCAGCGCGGGCCAGCTGGTCGGCGCTGGGCCCGCCGCCGGCCTGGGACCAGATCCATTCGGCGTAGCAGGCGAAGCCCTCGTGCAACCAGATGTCGCGCCACTGCCCGACGGTGAGGCTGTTGCCGAACCACTGGTGGGCCAGTTCGTGCGCGATGAGTCGTTCCGCGCCGCGCTGCCCGTCGCAGTGGTTGGCGCCGAAGATCGACAATCCCTGTGCCTCGATGGGGATTTCGAGCTCGTCGTCGGTGACGACGACGGTGTAGCCGGGAAACGGGTAGGGCCCGAACCGGCGCTCGAATTCGGCCATCATCTGTGGTTGCCGGGCGAAGTCGTGGTCGAAGGCGGTGCGCAGCCGCGGCGGTAGCACCGCGGTCATCGGCACCTTCGTGAGGCGTCCGGCGTCGATGCGGTGGGCGCGATAGGGTCCGATCTGGATGGTGGCCAGATAGGAGGCCATCGGCTCGGACTGCTCGTACACCCAGGTGGTCTGGCTGGATTTGGTGGTGCGAGCGGTGAGCACGCCGTTGGCGAGCGCGTGATAGGGGGAGTCGGTGGTGATGGATATCCGGTAGCTCGCCTTGGAGCTGGGGTGATCGTCGCACGGGAACCAGGACGCCGCGCCGTTGGGCTGGCTCGCCACGAGCACACCGTCGGTGAGTTCCTCCCAGCCGACCTCACCCCACGGCCCGCGCACGGGTTTCGGGGTGCCGCCGTAGTGCACCACGATCGACAAGGCCGCGCCGGGCGGGACCTGGCGCGCGGGTGTGATTGTCAACTTCCCGCGGGTGTGGGTGTATTTGGCGGGTTTGGCGCCGTCGACGAAAACCTTTGCCACACTCAGTGTTTGCGACAGATCCAGTGCGAACCGCGGCTGCACCGCGGTGGTCACCGCCGTGATGGTGGCCCGCCCGGTCAGCCGGTTGGCGGCGACCTTGTACACCAGGTCCAGTTCGTAGCGCGAGACCCGATAGCCGCGGTTGCCGTTCTGCGGCAGATAGTCGTCGATCGGCGCCTCGGCGCCACCTTTGCCCAGCTTCACCGACGACCTGCCTTCACTTGCCGCGCCGGGTATCCGGCCACGGCGCAATCGGATTGCCCTGCCACCGGGTCGACGCCGGGACGGTGTCCCCGCGCATCACCAGCGACGCCGGACCCACGGTCGCACCGGCGCCGATGCGGGCCGCGGGCAGTGCCACGCAGTGCGGGCCGAGGGTGGCTCCGGCCTCGAGGGTCACGCTGTCCATGGACATGATCCGATCATGGAACAGATGTGTTTGCACGACACAGCCGCGTTCCACCGTCGCTCCGTCGCCGAGGGTCACCAGATCGGCCTCGGGCAGCCAGTACGATTCGCACCACACTCCGCGCCCGATGCGCGCGCCGAGCCCGCGCAGCCAGATGTTCATCACCGCGGTACCGGTGGCCGCGCGCGCGAACCACGGAGCGGCAACGGTTTCCACGAACGCGTCGCATACCTCGTTGCGCCACACGAACGAACTCCAGAGCGGATGTTCCACCTTCCGGATACGTCCGACGATCAGCCATTTCGCCGCCACCGCGCACGCGCCGGCCACGGCGCCGGCGATCAGCAGCACCACACCGGAACAGAGTGCGGCCAGCCAGTATCCGGGCCCGGAGGCCAGCCAGGCCAAGGCGAACAGCACACCGAGCCCGATGCCGAAGCTGAGGATCACCGGGATCAGCCGGCAGGTCTCCACGAGCGCGCGCGCCAGTTTCAACCGCAGCGGCGGATCGAAGGTGCGCGCGGTGTCGGAATCGCCGGCGGTGCGGCGCAACCGCACCGGGGGGCTGCCCAGCCACGACGAACCCGCCTTCGCCTTCTCCGGAGCCGCCGACAACACCGCCACCAAACCGTTCTTGGGCACCCGCCGTCCGGGCGCGGTCATACCGGAGTTACCCAGAAACGCCCGCTTTCCCACCTTGGCGCCGCCGATGTGCATCCAGCCGCCGCCGAGTTCATAGCCGGCGATCATGGTGTCGTCGGCGAGGAAGGCCCCGTCGGCGACCTTGGTGAATTTCGGCAGCAGCAGCACCGTCGACGCCTCGACGCCCTTGCCGACGTCGGCGCCGAGCAGCCGCAGCCACAGCGGAGTGAGCAGGCTGGCATACAGCGGGAACAGGAAGGTGCGCGCGGAGTCTGTGAGCCGTTCGGTAGCCCAGGCCTGCCAGCCGACGCGACTGCGCACCGGGTGGTAGCCCTCGGTCAATCCGATCGCGAGCACGCGGATCGCGACGACAGTCACCGCGGCGAAGACCGCGAGCACGATCAGCGCGGCCACCGGCAGCATCAGCATCGCGTGTGCCAGCGCCCCGGTCAGCGTTGTTTCGTCGCGGATCCACCAGGCCAGCAGCAGTCCGCCCGCGGCCAGGGCGATCACCGGCAGCGCCGACAGCAGCACCGAGGTGACGCCGAAGGCGAGCACCCAGTGCAGTGCGCGCGGCGGTGTGCCGGCGGGCCAGCGATGTTCGGCGGGACCGACTTTCACCGCGGGCGATCCGGCCCAGCTCTGGCCGGCTTTCACCTTCCCGAATACCGCCGAGCCCGGTTCCACGACGGCGTTCTTGCCGATCACCGCGCCGGGCATCACCGTGGAGCGGGAACCGACCACCGCGCCGGGCCCGATGCGGATTTCCCCGATGTGCACGCGGTCGCCGTCGATCCAATATCCGGCCAGGTCCACTTCCGGTTCGACGCTGCAGCCGTCGCCGAGTTCGAGCATCCCGGTGACCGGCGGCAGCGTGTGCAGGTCGACGCCACGCCCGATGCGTGCCCCCAGCGCGCGGGCGAACGGCACCATCCACGGTGCGCCGGAGAGGTTTTCCGCGCCTGCGGCCTCGGCCATCCGCACCGCCGTCCACAGGCGCAGATGGACCGAGCCGCCGCGTGGGTAGCTGCCGGCGCGCACGCCGCGCAGCAGGATGCGAGCGCCGGCCACGCAGATCGCCATCCGGCCGGGCGGTGAGATGAACAGCACGAATCCGGCCAGCGCCCACCACCACGACAGTCCCGGCATCCACGGCAGCGCACCGAAGCGAGAGGCGATGTTGGTGACCACGCCGAGCCAGGTGAGCCATTGCAGGCCGGTGAGGGTGGTCAACGGCACCGAGGCCAGCACCTGGAACCATTGCGCGCGCCGCGGGGTCGGGGTGACGTGGCGGGTGGGCGCTTGTTCGGTGGGGGCGGCGGCGTCGATGAATTCGGCCAGCGCGCCCAGGCGCGGATGATCGTAGAGGTCGGCGACGGTGATCTGCGGCAGCCGTTCGCGCAGCGCGGTGACCAGTTGCGCCGCCGACAGCGAACCGCCGCCGAGGTCGAAGAAGTCCGAGTCCAAGCCGTCGACATCGGCGCCGAGCACCGAATGCCACAGTCCCGCAAGCCAATACGCGGTGCCGTCCAATCCCGCGCCGGGTTCGCCGTCGGCGCCGGGCAGCGGCCACGGCAGCGCGTCACGGTCGACCTTTCCCGATGTGCGCGTGGGCAATTCGTCCAGCACGGCCAGCCGGGGCACGAGGGCCGCGGGCAGCCGTTCGGCGAGCAGTTCCCGCGCGTGCGACAGGTCGATGCCGTCGTCGCCGGTGGACAGGTAGCCGACGAGGATCGGGGTGCCGGTGGCGGTGGTGCGCACGGCGGCCGCGGCGGCGGTGACGCCGGGCAGATGTTGCAGCGCGGCGTCGAGTTCGCCGAGTTCGATCCGCCGTCCGCCGACTTTGACCTGGTCGTCGGCGCGGCCGAGGAAGATCAGCCCGGCGGGGTCGTTGCGCACCATATCGCCGGAGCGGTAGGCGCGCTGCCATCCGAGGGTCGGCATCGGCGCGTACTTCTCGGCGTCCTTGGCCGGGTCGAGGTAGCGGGCCAGCCCGACGCCGCCGATCACCAGTTCACCGGCTTCTCCTTCGGCGACCGGTGTGCCGTCGGCGTCGACGACGGCCAGATCCCAGCCGTCCAGCGGTAATCCGATGCGCACCGGCGGGGTGCCGGTGAGTTGCGCCGCGCACGCCACCACGGTGGCCTCGGTGGGGCCGTAGGTGTTCCACACCTCGCGGTCGTCGCTGCCGGCGAGCCGCTCGGCCAGTTCCGCGGGCACCGCTTCGCCGCCGAAGATCAGCAGCCGCACCGCGTCGAGCGCTTCCGGCGGCCACATGGCGGCCAGGGTGGGCACCGTGGACACGATGCTGATCTCGCGGCGCACCAGCCACGGTCCCAGATCCATCCCGCTGCGTACCAGCGCGCGCGGCGCCGGCACCAGGCACGCGCCGTGCCGCCACGCCAGCCACATTTCCTCGCAGGACGCGTCGAAGGCCACCGACAGTCCGGCCAGCACCCGGTCGCCGGGCCCGATCGGCTCCTGCTGCAGAAACATTCGCGCTTCGGCGTCGACGAAGGCGGCGGCGTTGCGATGGGTGACCGCGACCCCCTTGGGGGTTCCGGTGGAGCCGGAGGTGAAGATGATCCACGCGTCGTCGTCGATCGTGGGGCCGGGCGCGTCGGGATCGGCCGGCGCGTGGTTGCCGTCTCCGCGCGGGGCGGTGCCGTCTCCACCGACGGCGGTGTCGTCCGGGCGCATGGTGGTGTCGTCTCGGCGCACGGCGGTGATGCCGTCGGCGGTGACGACGGCGGCGACCGCGGCCTCGCCGAAGACCAGTTCGGCGCGTTCCTCCGGGTCGTCGGCGTCGACGGGGACGTAGGCGGCCCCGGCGCGCAGGACGGCGAGGATGGTCACATACAGCCGTGCGGTTCCCGAGGGGATCCGCACTCCGACCCGGTCGCCGCGGCGGATTCCCGCCGCCTGCAACTCGGTTACCGACGTGTCGATCGCCGCGAGCAACTCCCGATAGGTCAGTACTTCGGTGCCGTCGTCGACGGCATCGGCGTCGGGGTGCGCGTGTGCTGTTTCGGCGAGGATGTCGACCAGTGTCCGGGGCTGCGCCGCGGCGGCCCCGCGCAGCAGCGGCGAGGCGGGAGCTTGCGCCGTGGGCCGGCCGGAGTCCGGGGCGGCGACCTCGGGCGCCGATCTTCCGTCGGTACCGGTCACCGCCGAGGCGGAGGGGCCGGCATCTGCGCGGGTTCGGGAGTCCATCGCGGTAGACCTCATCGGAGCTTCGGGGGCCGCCGCGGTCTCGGAGTGCGTCGATGCTTGGGAGTCCGTCGATGCTTCGGAGTCCGCGGAGGCTGTGGGCTCGGGGGGCTCACCATTCGTGTCGCTGCCCGAGGGCGCGGTGAGCGGCGCGTCGGTAGCGCCCGCGCCCGACTGCGAACCGACGATCACGTTGCTGCCTGCCTCTCCCGTTCCCGGCTATCGGACGTCCGGTTCTCTCACATTGGGGTTACCGTTGCGCAAACACCAGCTGTCCGGTTCACGCGCGTCCGGGCCGCCACAGCCCCCGACGATCGCACCGTCGGCCCGCCCTATTGTCCCAACACAACCGCGCGTGGGCTCTCGCGGGGGCGACGGGCGTGTTCGCCCGCGATATGCCGGGCTCTCGCCGACCACGCACCGGCCCCCTGCGAGCGCCCGGTCAGCTGTCGACGTGCACGTGCGGGCGCTGATTCGGATCCGCGACGGCGCGCCGCAGGATCTCCCGGGTCACCGGCGCGACCTCGCCCTCACCGACGAACAGGAATTTCAGCAGGTTGAGCAGCGGATTGCCCTCGGTCCATTCGAAATACACGTGCGGATTCATGCCGGTGCGATCGCGTATCGCGAGCAGGATCGCCGCGATCGAGTTGGGCACCGCGGCGGCTTCGACGGAGAGGATTTTGTAGCAGTCGATCTCGACCGCGCTGACGTTGAGGTCGGTGGAGAATTCCGAGGCGTCCTTGACGATCACCTCGAGGAACAGGATCGGCTCCTTGGCGGGGATGTGGCTTTCGATCCGCTGTTCGGCTTCCTTCTGCCGGTAGTCGTCGGGCCGGCGGGCGTCGACGTCGTCGAGGTCGTGGGTGACGATGCGGATGGTGCCCGAGGCGGCGATCTTATCGATGAGCCAGGCCGCCTTGTCGTCGAAGTCGACCTCGATGGCCCGCAGTTCGAACGCCCGCCGCGCCCGTGAGACGAACGACACCACGATGATGGCGATGATGAACAGCGAGGCCAGCTGCACGCCCTCGGGGCGTTCGATGATATTGGCGATGGTGGTGTAGACGAATACGGCCGCCACGGCACCGAATCCGAAAACCTTGCCGCGCTGGCGTTTTCGTGCCGCGGACAGGGTGACGGCGACGGCGGCGGAGGTGATCAGCACGAGCACACCGGTGGCGTAGGCGCCGCCCTGGGCGTCGACGTCGGCGTCGAAGTACCAGGTGATGCCGAAAGCGATCACCGCGAACACCAGCACCAGCGGACGGGTGGCGCGCGCCCATTCCGGCGCCATGCCGTAGCGGGGCAGATACCGCGGCACCAGGTTGAGCAGTCCGGCCATGGCCGAGGCGCCGGCGAACCACAGGATGGCGATGGTGGAGATGTCGTAGACGGTGCCGAATCCGTTGCCCAGATACTCGTGGGCCAGATAGGCCAGCGCGCGGCCGTTGGCGGATCCGCCGGATTCGAATTCGCGTTCCGGGATCAGCACCACGGTGATGAAGCTGGTGACGATGAGGAATGCGCTCATGATCAGCGCGGCCGTGGTCAGCAGTTTGCGCGCGCCGACGATCCGCCGCTCCGGGTGCTCCTCGGTGTCGCCGGGGCCGCCCTTGATCTGCGGCATCACTGCCACACCCGTTTCGAAACCCGAGAGTCCGAGCGCGAGTTTGGGGAAGACGAGCAGCGAGATGCCCACCATCGCGAAGACGCTGCCGTGCTGGGCGGTCATGGCGTGGCCCCAGTCGACGACCAGGTGCGAGGCGGTGGCGACCTTCCACACCCCGACGACCGCGACCACCAGGTTCAGTGCCAGGTAGACCCCGACCAGCCCGATCGCGATCCGGATCGCCTCGGCGAATCCTTTGAGAAAGATCGCGGCCAGCAGTGCCAGCAGGGTGAGGGTGATCGCGAGCCCGTGCCCGTGCAGCGCCTGCGGCACGAACGGATTCTCGACGATGTGGGCGGCGCCGTCGGCCGCCGACAGCGTCATGGTGATCACGAAGTCGGTGGCGGCGAATCCGAGCAGGACGAGGATGAACAGTTTGCCGGTCCAGCGGGGCAGGATATCGGCGAACATGGCCAGCGATCCGCCCCCGTGCGGGGATTCGCGGGCCACTCGCCGATACACCGGCAACGCGCCCAGCAACGTCAGCGCGACCAGCACCAGCGTCGCCAGCGGGGACAGCACGCCGGCGGCCAGGGCGGCGATGCCGGGCTGATAGCCGAGGGTGGAGAAGTAGTCGACACCGGTCAGGCACATCACCTGCCACCACGACCGTTGATGCTGCTCTTCGGCCTGCTTCACCATCGGGCCGGGATGGCGGGAGTAGCGGTCCTCGTCGGCGCCCTGCAGCAACCAGTCCGTCAAAGCCGAACGCGGTCGTCCGGTGGCGGTGGCGGTCACGTGATCCCCCTCGGGAGCATCTGTCCGGGCAACCCGGAGTCCAGCGATATCCGGGTCAATGTACGTGGGCCGCCACCGGAGCCACGCATTCCGGATGTCGTGCGCGGCAGCACAAAACGGCAAATCAGACACATAATCCGGCAAATCCGGCGCAGGACCGGCCGATGACTCCCGTTCACCGGCCGCGTCGCGCTGTGAGCGGAGTCACCCACCCCGATATCATCGCAGGTGGTTCCCACCGATCGAGCCGGCCGCGCTGTCTGCGTCCGGTTTGCCGGACCACCCACCGGGTACCCGAGTGTTTCGTGTCCCACGTCGCGGCGTCGCGGCCGGGCGCGCAGCAACCGAAAACAGGTGAGGAGGAGCGCGCGTGAGCACCAGCCTGCCGCACGCCCAGCAACGACGTTCGGTGGCCGCCGCGGCCATGGGCAACGCCACCGAGTGGTACGACTACGGCGTCTACGCGGCCACCGCCTCCTATCTGACCGACGCGTTCTTCCCCGGCTCGCTGGGCACGCTGGGCACGCTGCTCGGTTTCGCCATCTCCTTCGTGCTGCGCCCGATCGGCGGCATGGTGTGGGGCCCGCTCGGCGACCGGGTGGGCCGCAAACTGGTGCTGGCCACCACGATCCTGCTGATGGCCGCGGCCACGGGCTGCATCGGCATCCTGCCCACCCATTCGGCGGTGGGGATCGCCGCGCCGATCCTGCTGATCCTGCTGCGCGTCGTGCAGGGATTCTCGACCGGCGGCGAATACGGTGGCGCGGCCACCTACATCGCGGAATCGACCGATGAGCGCCGCCGCGGATTCCTCGGCAGCTTCCTCGAATTCGGCACCCTGTCCGGATTCGTCGGTGGCTCCACGGTGGTACTGATCCTGCAGGTTCTGCTCTCCGACGCCGCGATGGAATCGTGGGGCTGGCGCATTCCGTTCCTGCTGGCGGTGCCGCTGGGCCTGATCGGCTGGTATCTGCGCAGCAAGCTCGACGAATCGCCGGTGTTCACCGAGGTCGCCGAGCATCAGAAGGCCCAGGGCGGGCTGCGGGTCCTGCTGCGCGACTACCGCCGCGAACTGCTGACCATCGCCGGACTGGTGGTCGCGCTCAACGTCGTCAACTACACGCTGCTGGCGTATCAGCCGACCTATCTGCACAACACCCTGGGCATGGGCGATTCCGAGACCACGGCGATGGTGCTGGTCGGCCAGATCGTGATGGCGCTGGTGCTGCCGGTGTCGGGTGCGGTCTCCGACCGGGTGGGCCGGCGGCCGATGTGGCTGGTGTCGCTGGTGGGGCTGGCGATCATGGCCATCCCCATGTACTGGCTGATGGCTCAGGGCGCGGCGTGGGCGATCGTCGGCTTCGTCGTACTGGGCCTGCTCTACGTTCCCCAGCTGTCCACGATCTCGGCGACCTTCCCGGCGATCTTCCCGACGCAGGTGCGGTATGCGGGATTCGCGTTGGGCTACAACATCTCCACCGCCGCGTTCGGCGGTACCGCACCACTGATCAACGAGTCGGTCATCGACGCCACCGGCTGGCATCTGTTCCCCGCCTACTACATGGTCGGCGCGTGCCTGGTGGGCCTGGTGGCGTGGTTCTTCCTGCGCGAGACCGCGGGCGTCTCGCTGGCCGGCACCGAGGTTCCCGACGCGGCCGACGAGGAACCGGTTCCCCAGCCCAGCTAGAGCTTCCGGAGCTTGCCTAGGTCCACCGCTTGCGGCGGATGCCGCGCTCGTGTGTGATCGAGCGAGCCCGCACGCGGCAGGGCACGGCCCGGAAGGAACGACAAGTCCAGATGCTCCCACTGGAGTCCGGTGATCCGGCGACCATCGGCCCCTACCGTCTGCTCGGGGTACTCGGCTCCGGCGGAATGGGCCGAGTCTATCTGGGCCGCAACGCCGGTGGCCGCACTGTCGCGGTGAAGGTGGTGCGACCGGATCTGTCGGATGATCCCGAATTCCGCACCCGGTTCCGGCGGGAGGTGGCCGCCGCGCGGCGGGTGACGGGCGCGCATGCCGTGCCGGTGCTGGACGCCGATGTGGAGGCCGAGCGGCCGTGGCTGGCCACCGGGTACGTGGCGGGGTTGTCGTTGCGCGAGGCCGTGGACTCGTTCGGGCCGTTACCGGAATCGGCGCTGGTTCCGCTGGCCGCGGGCCTGGCGCGGGCGCTGGCCGATGTGCACGCGGCCGGGGTGGTGCACCGCGACCTGAAACCGTCCAATGTGCTGCTGACTCTCGACGGGCCGCGGCTGATCGATTTCGGTATCGCGCGCGCCGCCGACGACGGCACGCTGACCACGACCGGCAAGGTGATCGGTTCGCCGGGTTATATGGCGCCGGAACATATTTCGGGCGATGCGCCGGTGGGGCCGGCGGTCGATGTGTTCGCCCTCGGCGGGGTGCTGGTGTATGCCGCCAGCGGCAGTGGGCCGTTCGGTTCGGGTGATTCGATCCCGATGCTGTGGCGGGTGATGCAGGAACCGGCGCGCCTCGACGGCCTTCCGGCGGCGTTGCGTCCTATCGCGGGAGCATGCCTGGACAAACAGCCCGGTAATCGGCCGACGCCCGCCGAGGTCGAAAGGCAGTGTGCGGCATTGGGTGACGCCCGGTCGGGGTGGTTGCCGGGACCGATCCTGGAGGCGATCAGCCGTCAGGCGGTGATGCTGCTCGATCTGGATTCCGGTCCGGTGCCGAACGATCCGTCGGTCACGCCGCAGAGCGCGCCCGACCTTCCGTCGACGCTGATCGGCTCCGGCGCCGCAGGGCACCCGCACACGCCCGTGCCGCCGACCGAGGCGTCACCGCCCACCGTACGACGATCGCATCCAGGCGATGCGGGCCGGTCATCGACCTTCACCCCGGGCCACTTCCCGAACACCGGTATGCACGGGCGGACGGGTCCGTGGCCCGGCGCGCCGTCGCAACCGTCCGCACCATGGACTTCCCACGGCTACACCCAGGCCGGGGCACACGCCGAAAGCCCTCCCGCACACAGCAATAGGTCGCGGCGCCGGATGGTGATGCTCGGATGCCTGGCCGTGGTTTTGGTGGCGGCGGCGGTGATCAGTGCCACGCTCGCCTTCCGCAGCGCGTCATCGGATCGGCCGGCGTCTGCTCCCGGCACCGAAACCTCGGTCGAGACCGCGGACACGTCGGCTTCGGAGGCCACCACCGCCGAGACGACGGCCGCGGGAAGCGAGCTGGCGGCGCTGCCCGCCGATTACGCGGGCACCTGGAAGGGCACCGCCACCGACGGGCTGGCCACCTACGACATCGTCGTCACCCTGCGCGCGGGCGCGGTGGGCACGGAACTGGGTACGGCGAGCAATACCGGCCGGACCAGTGGTCTCACCTGCCGGCGCGCCGAAACCCTCACCTCGGCGAGCGATTCCGCGATCACGCTGCGGGCCCGCTTGGTCTCGGGCGCGACCTGCATGGACGACGGCCAGTCCTCCACCCTCACCCTGAACCCGGACCACACCGTCGCCTATTCGATGACCGGCCCGATCGGCGCCATCACGGGGACGCTGCGGCGCCAGTGAAACCGGCCGCGGCACAACGGTTGTCGCCTCGACCGCCTCATGACGGCAGGCGCACCACCGCGATCGCCGGTTCGCTGAGGCTGCCCAGGTACAGGGTGCCGTCGGTTTCGGCGACGCCGGTGACCATCGCGTACCGGTCGGGTTCGCGCTGCAGGTCGTGGACGAGGGTGCCGTCGAAGTCGTAGGCCTGTACCCAGACGGTGCGGGCGGGTTTGGGCTGCAGGGCCGGCGGGATGGCGCGCACGAGGCGGCGCAGCACACCGGGCAGCGGAAGCAGCGTGTCCAGCACCGGGTTTCGCGGTGTGACGAGCGCGGCCCAGACGAGGCCATCGCTGCCGAGCCCGAGATTGTCGGGGCAGCCGGGCAGGTTCTCCACCAGATGGTCGGTCTCGCCGGCGCGGGGGCCGGTGAGGTAGTGGCGGGCGATGCGGTAGCCGCCCGTTTCGGCGACCAGCACACAGGAGCGGTCGGGGGCCAGGACGATCCCGTTGGCGAATTGCAGTCCGTCGACCAGGGTTTCGACCCGGCCGTCGGGGCTGCGGCGGAACAGCCGGCCGGTGCCGGAGTGTTCGAGGATGTCGCCCATGTAGTCGTCGAGCGGGTAGCGGCGGCTGGATTCGGAGAAGTACACGGTGCCGTCGGTGTCGGCGACGACGTTGCTGGCGAAGTTCAGCGCTACGCCGTCGACCCGGTCGCACAGGGTTTCCAGGGTGCCGTGCGGGCGGTCCAGGCGCAGCAGTCCGCGCTCGGCGTCGCAGATCAGCAGCGATCCCTCGGCCTCGGCGTGCAGGCCCAGCGGCCGACCGCCGGTGTGGGCGATCTGCTCGACCACACCGGTGGCCGGGTCGACCGCGAGGACGGCGCCGTCGGCGATGCCGGTGACGACCCGCCCGTCGGGCGCGAGCACCACATCCTCGGGACCGTCCCCGGGCAGTTCGAGCAGCCGCAGATCGGACATGGGCGGATCGCTGTGCGGGGCGCGCGCCCGGGCGGGCGCCGGCGGGGGAGTCCACCGGGTCGGCTGGAAAGACATGACTCACCTTATCCACCGGGCGCCGGCCCGAGGCGTCACCACCTTCGGCGCAGGCGGGTGATCACCCCGGTGTCGGCGGGCAGGCCCGGCGGTCGGCGGTGCACAGTAGTCGCCGCGCCGAGCGAGTCGATGGAATCACCTCGAGCGCAACGGGTTACGGGCTTCCCAGCCGGCCGTACAGTGCCCGGTGATCATCAGCGCCGGCGAACACGTCGATGCGCTGTCGGCATGTGGCGGCGCCGGCGCGTGGTTCCGCCGGTCCTGGTTTCGGTTTCGACGGGATAGTGGTGTGACGAGTGTCAGGGCTCCGGAGCGAAGCGGCGCGGAGGGCGATTTCTGGGATACGGCGCGGTGGCGGCCCGCAGTCGTGGCCGGGCGCTGGGCGCGTTGGCTCGGCGCGAGCCGGGGACGACGGGTCGCGGCGTGGCTGCTGCTGACGGTTCTGTTGCTGTGCGTCGCGCCGATCGGTGTGGGTGCGGTAGCGACCGCGCAGTCGCGGACCGACGCCGCGGGTGCCTCGACAATCGATGCGATCGGCTGGATGGACGTGCGGGATTCGTCCGGAACACCGGTCTCGGACTACGTCTTCGCCACCAACCACGGCAGCCTGCTGCATCCTGGGAACACGGCACTGTCGACGGTGCTGGATTTGGAGTTCGCCGGTTTCATGGCGATCGCTGTCACCGCGATCTGGCTGATCGGGTACGCGATCAGTTTTCGCTGGCTCCAATTGGTCTCGGTGCCGCTGACCGAGGTCGCCGATACCCTCGCCGGTCAGATCGGCACCCCGATGGTCATGACGGTGGCCGCCAGTGTCGGCGCGTTCTTCGTCGCGTGGTTCGTCCTGCGCGGGCTGTTCAGCAAGGCCACGCTGCAGGTGCTGACGATGCTGGCGGTCGCGCTGTTCGGGGTCGGCTATCTCGCGCATCCGATGGCCGACGTGCTCTCGCCCCACGGGCTGCTCGCCGAGGGCCGCGATGTGGGCGTCGCGGTGGCGGCCGGGCTGAACGGTGATGCGAATCCGAACCCGCAATCGGTGATTGCCACGATGGAGAACACTCTGGCCGACAATTTCGTGCGCCACCCGTTGCAGGTCTGGAACTTCGGGCATGTCGTCGATCGCTCGCCGGCGTGCCGGGCCGAATGGTCGGCAGGAGTCGCGGCGGGCAGTGATGCCCGTGTCGCGAGCGGCATGCAGCGCTGCGGCGATACCGCGGCCTACACCAAATCTCAGAACCCCAATGCCGGGCAGGTCTGCACCGGTCTGCTGCTGTTGCTCTTCGCGGCGGTGCTGCTGCTGTTCGGGGTGTATCTGTCGGGCAAGATCGTGGTCGCGGCGGCCGAGGCGATCTATCACGCGTTCATGGCGATATTCGGTTTCGCGGCAGGCGGTTTCGTCTACGGGCCGACGCAGACCTTCCTGGTCCGCAATCTGGTCGACGCGTTCGTGTCGGCGGGCAAGATGGTCGCGTTCACCATCTATCTCGGTGTGTACGCGCTGGTGCTCGACGATCTGTTCCGGCAGACCCCCGGGCAGGGGATGGAGGTGATCTTCGTCGGCGGTGCGGTGATGGTCGTCGGCGTGGTGTTGTTGCGCCGAGTGGGCAAGAACGTCGCCGCGCGCGGCAATCAGGCTGTGGCGCGCATCGGTTCGGTTCTCGCCGGCGGTCAGGCCGGTGCCGGTGGTGCGGCTGCGGCGACGGCCGCGGGCGCGCCCTCGGGTTCGGAGCGGCTGCTCACCGCGCTGGCGGCGATCAATACCGTCAACGCGAACCCGGTGGCCGAATACATGATGGGGCGCAGGCGTTTTCCGCTCAGCTCGCGCTCGCGGCTGCGGCAGGACGCGGAGACGGCAAATATGCGCATCGCCGCGGAGTCGGGGCGCCGAGGCTGGATCCTGAATTACAACCGGACCAGGGAACAGATCATCGACTCGGCTCGCTCGGCTGCCGGCGAATACGGCCACACGCCGCTGGGCGCAGCGGTCGCGGTGGATCGCGTCGTCGACCGCGGCGGCGGCCTCGGTGACGCCGATTCCGCCCTGACCAGCGCCGGTTTCACCGACAAGCAAATGCGTCTGGATGCCATTCGCGCCTACAACTACCGCACCAGCTGGGGCCCCAACATGTGGGACGGAGACAAGCACCTCGGCCAGGCGATCGCCTCGATGAACGTCCTCAAACTCGGGCGTACACCGGCGAATGTGGCGTTGTTCCAGCGCACGGCGCACCGGCTGGCCAACCGCCGGTTCGCCGACCCGCAGTTGCGGTTCAGCAGTTTCGACGCCGAAGAACAGGCGTTGTTGCGCGCCTACTTCGCCAACCCGACCAAGCCGGTGATCGAACGAATAAACCAGGTCGCCACCGGTTCGGCGACCACGCTGCCCGGAATCACCGGCACCGTCGAACCCGAACGCGCGGCATTGATGAACCGCTTCATCAATGTGCATCTCAGCCGCAGCTATCTCGCGGCCGCGCAGGCGGAGGATCTGCCGGCCGCGTCGGAGATTCTGCGGAAGATGGCCTTGCCCGAGTACTGGCTGGGGACCAGCAAACTGACTCCGTCCAAGGCCATTCCGACGTTCTGATGCCGATCGATCCGTCGCCGAGGATGTCGTCAGGGAGCTGGGTGCGAATCCGTGACGGCCGGGCCGGCGGTGCTGGTGACGTGGACGGGAAGGTCGTCGGCCCACGGCTGGCTTTCCACCATGTCGGCGACCCGGACTGTGCCCCTTTCGAATTCGCCGGTGGCGGCGTCGACGAGGCGGTAGGCCTGGACCTGGGTGTGGATGGGCTGGGCGTCGAGCAGTACGACACGCACTTCGCCGGGTTCGAAGTGGCAGCGTTGCTGCAAGGCGGCGATGAGTTGTTCGTTGTGCATGTGCCCGTCGCCGAAGTTCCAGCCGATGGCGGTGCTGCAGATGCGTTCACCGTCGGTGATGGTGTATTCGTCCTCGCGGCCGGCGGGCATGGCGCGGTGCACGAGGGTGAACAGGGCGCGGCCGTGGGTGTTCATGGCGCGGAAGGCGTAGCCGAGATACAGCGGGATCTGGGCCCGGTCCTTGCCGTAGTAGCGCTCCATCTGCGCCTGCGGCATGCTCGCGATCGCGACGATGTTGCGGTCGATCTTCTGCGCCGCCGAGGGTTTGACGCACCACACCGTGGTGTCCCAGTTGCCGGCGTAGTAGCGCATCCCGGGCAGGAACGAGATCCGGGAGGGCAGCAGGTTGCCGGTGATCACGATCGCGACGAGGACCGCGAACAGCAGCACCGGCAGCCAGGGATGCGTGGCGTCGGCGAAGCCGATGTCGGCGTGGGCGACGAACAGCACCCCGAGCCCGAACATCATGAACACGTTCCACTCGAGCGGTACGCCCATCGGGATGGCGGTCAGGATCGCCAGGTGGAAGCACAGCAGGATCACCGCCGCCACCGCGGTGGGCCAGCCGCCGTGGGAGAAGAACAGCACGATCGGCGCGCACATCTCGACCGCGGTGCCGCTGTGGGCGACGAATCGCGACAACCAGCCCGGCCGCAGGTCGTCGGGGAAGTCGGCGAAGAAGCGGCGCTTCAGCCATCGCGGGCGCACGATCGGGCTGTTGGACATCATGGTCGAGACCACGAACGGGAAGTGCCGGTTCAGTTTCGAGGTCGCCGCACCCATCCAGATGACGACGAAGACGAGTTTGGCGGCGAGGATCGCATCGGCGCCGCCGAACAGGAACGCCACCGCCAGCGAGCCGTAGACCTCGCCGCGCGCGGCCAGGAAGATCACCTTGTCGCGCAGTCCCAGCACCGCCAGCACGGCGACGACGAGGCCGACCTGCCAGGCCGGCAACAGTCCCACGGTGGTGTCGAGAGCGGGAATCGGGCCGGTGCCGTCGGACAGCAGCGCCCACAGCAGCACCACCAGCAGCAGTGCGTAGAGCGCGGCGTCGACCGGGGTGCGGGCGGTGCCGCGGGTCAGCGGGACCACGCGCGGCCACGGTGGAAGCCGGATCGTTCCGGGCCGCAGCCAGTACAGGATCGATCCCATCGGCGGGAAGTAGCGGTTGTTGAGCGGCCCGAACCCGCAACCGAGCCCGATCACCTCGAACAGCATCGTGTAGAGCACGGCTTTTTCGAACACGATCGGTTCCGACCACCAGCCGCCCACATCGGTGAATCCGTCGATGCCGCTGGTGCTCAGCGCGAACAGCCAGCCACCGAGGATGTAGAGGCAGATCTTGACGACGTAGAACAGATGCAGCACCACCGGTGTGCCGAAGCCGACCTCGGCCCAGTGCCGCGCCATGAGCCGGATGCGCTCACTGCGGCCGCTGTTCTGCCACTGCTGTTGATCGACGACCGGCAGTTCCGGCTGAACGAACCCCATCAATCTCTCCGTTCCCGCGTCCGCGGCCGGTCACGGCACCATGACCGCGGTGTTGCCCTTCTCGCTCGACGTGACGAGGATGTCGCGGCCGATCGGATCATCCACCGCGGCAAGGCTTTCCGGCGCCATGATCGCCAGGAACCGGCTGTCGTCGGCGTGCAGGCGCCCGACGACCAGTCCGGTGCGCGGCTCGAATGCGTGGCGCACGGTGTAGGTTTCGATCCGGGCCGGCCCGTCGGCGCGGGCCCGGCTGGGCACCTGCTGGGCCGACGCCACGGCGCGCTGCAGGTGCGCGCTGCGGTCGGGCTCCCAGGGCGCCGGCGTGGTCGAATACACCCCGACCGAGTATTTGCTCATGATGCCGCCGTTGGCGCCCACCAGGCCGAAAGCGCCCGGCTGGTCACGCATCCGGGCCACGGTCTCGGCGATCGCGTGCATCGAGTAGTTGTTTCCGGGGCCGCCGAAGAACGGCAGCCCGCCGGTCACGGTGAGCCCGCGCGGGTCGTCGGTGGCCAGTCCGGTGCCGTCGCAGAAGTTGAACACCGCGACGGGGAAGCAGCTGTAGAGATCGAGGGTGGTGAGGTCGTGGAGCCCGATTCCGGCCACCCGCAACGCTTCTCGCGCCGCCGTCCACGCGGTGGGCGCGGCGCCGAGGTCGGGGCGCGCGAGCAGGGTCTGCTCCTCGAGGTCGGCGTGGCCGCGCAGATATACCAGTTTGTCGTCGGGGATGCCGAGCCGGCGGGCTGTGCCCAGCGACATCACCACGGCCGCGGCGCCGAGGTTGACCAGATCGCGGGCCACCATCAGGCGTGGAAACGGGTCGCAGATCATCCGGTTCGAGTCGGTGACGGTCGCCAGTTCCTCGGCGCTGCGCTCGACCGGTGCGGCGGCGAGAGGGTTCTTGGCGGCCACGGAGGTGAACGGCGCCAGCAGTTTTCCCATTTCCAGGCGATACTGCTGCGGTGTCGCGCCCACGCGCGCGCGGCGGGCGTTCTCGAGCAGGCCGTACTGGGTGGGTGCGCCCATGACGGCGTGGGCGATCAGGTTGTCGTCGACGAACGATTCGTATCCGAAGCCGCGGTCCTCGAGCTGACCGGCGGCGGTTTCGGTGAAGTCGGGTCGGTCGTCTCGGCCGGCGTAGTGGCGCTCGGTCGAGATCGCGTCCGATCCGGTGATGAGCACCGATTCCAGTCGCCCGGCGGCGATGTCGGCGGCGAACTCGGTGAGCAGATGTTGCGGGCCCTGCCCGCCGACCACCTCGAGCACGGCGCGGGGCGGGTCGATGCCCAGTCGCCGCGCCACCGAGCGCGGGTAGTTGTCGGAGCGGCCGAGCGGGGCGCGCACCGGCGCCGATATTTCGAATTGGCGCACCCCGGCGATGAGTTCGACGCTCGCGGCGGCGTCGGCGTAGCGGACCTCGGTGTCCTCGAGGGCGGCGCGGGCGGCCGCGGCGGCGAGGTCGACCGACGACATCTGCCGGTATTCGGAACTGTCGATGCGGTCGATGGCCTGTCCGACGCCCACGACGACCGGCGTACGCGAATCCACCATCAGCGGACCCCACCACTGCGCGCGGTCGTGCCGGCTCCCCGTCTCATGCCAGTGACAGTAACACGGGAAATAGAACCTGTTACAGACGTTTGTCTCAGGTGGTGGCTCGTTGTGAGGCCGCGGCGTGCTCACCGAGATCGGCGAGAGTGAGCCGGTGCCGCGGCGCGTGGTCGACGACGGCGTGGCGGGTGGTCACCAGATCGGGTCCCACGTGCAGCAACCGGCCCACCGGCAGATCACGCCAGCCGGGATCGCCGTCCATGCGTTCGGTGGCGATGACCACGGCCGGATGGTCGGCCAGCGCGGGGGAGTGGGCGCGGATGGGGCCGGTGCCGGCGTGGTCGAGGTGTTTGCCGCCGCCGGGTCCACCCGCGGCACGTTCGAGGACGAACAGGTCGTGGGTGTCGGGATAGCGCAGCGCCCACAGATCCTGGGCGGTGGTGAGCACGAAGTTCAGCGCGAACACCGGCAGGTTGTCGGCGATCCACCCGACCGCCGCGCCGATCCCGGCGACGACATCGCCGTCGTGTTCGTCGATGCACCGGGTGACGAGCGCGAAGACCCGTTCGGAATCGGTTTGCCCGGCGACCAGATCGCGGTAGTCACCCAGCGCGCGTTCCAGTTCCGGCAGGCCCCCGACGACACCGTTGTGGGCGAACAGCCGCCCGTGTTGCTCGAACGGGTGGGTGTTGGCCGCGACCGTCGCCCCGGTGGAGGCGTAGCGCACGTGAGCGAGGAAGGTCGCCGATTCGCACTCCATGGCCTCGCGCACGAACTGCTTGTCCTCGTAGGCGGCGATGGGCTGCTTGCGCACCAGCGGCCGGCCGTCGGGTTCGAAGGTGCCCAGCCCGGTGCCGTCGGGTTCGCGGCGACTCTGCCGCGCCAGGCTGTCGGAGGCCTCCAGCAACCAGAACGTCGCGTGCACCCGCTGCGGTGCCGCGCTGAGCCCGAACAATCGGCACATCGATTCACCTTTCGCCGCGCCGGCACGGACCGACCATCCGCCTCGGACGAAAATGCTTGTCGCGCTTCGATACTCAGTGCACGGCCATCCGTGATTCCCGTCGATGACGCGGCCACGGCCGCCGGACCGACCCTACTCGGCCGCGGCCAAACGCGAGGCCCTTCGGCCCTGGATCGGCGGTTGCCCGCCGTGCACTATGAGGTGATCGAAATGTGACGGAACCGGAAAGAGGTGCTCGTGGCGAGGAAACGGTGGAGCGAGCTGGACGAGCGGACACGGCGGCTGATCGTGGCCGCGACCGTGGTCGAAGGGATCTTGAAAATCGCGGCGCTGATCGATATCGCGCGTCGGCCGGCCGCGGAGATCCGGGGGTCGAAACTGCGGTGGGCGACCGCGGTGACACTGCTCAACTCGGCGGGTACGGTGCCGATCGCCTACTTCCTCGCCGGACGCCGGCAACCGGGCCACACCCACTCCTGAGGCCTCACCGTTCGCCGCGATAGTCCTGGCATCGGCAGCGCTCGGCCGCCGGCCCGGCGCCGCCGTCGCGCGAGACCAGGACTCCGGCGTCCACGGCGCTGCGGCAGCGGCCCGATACCGGGTCGTGCACGATATTGGAGTGCCCGCAGTGCGAGCACAGTCGGCGCGTCACCTTCCGCGGCACCAGAACCAGCAGCACCAGTGCCGAGAACGCGACGGTGACACCGACGAACCTGAGCAGATGTGGCCAATCCATTTCACGACCTCACTTTCCGGCCCAGTCCACCGCGGCCGACCGCGATCAACGCCGCCGCAGGTGCATGCCGTAGGGGACCGCCTCGAGCAATGTCACGTTCACCGACGCCCCGCTGGGAATCCGGTACGAGCACACCTGCCCGGGCCGGGCGCCGGTGAGCGCGCTGCCCAGCGGCGACTCGGGCGAATAGACCTCCAGCTCCTCGGTGTCGGCGCCGTCGCGCCGGCCCAGCAGGAAGGTTTCGGTCTGCTCGTCGTCGAACCGGACGGTCAGCACCATCCCGGGTTCGGCGATGCCGTCGTCGGCGGGCGCCTGCCCGACCACGGCACGATCCAGCAACTCCTCCAACTCCAGCCGGCGCAACCGCCGCCCGGCCGCGGACTGTCCGTCCTCGTCTCCGGGACCGTGCTGCGCCGACCGCAACTCCAGTAATTCCCGCCGTAGCCGCTCGTACGCGTCCTGCGTCAACCAGACGCCTTCCGTTCCGGTCATCTCATTCTCTTCGTCCACTGCCGACAACACCCCGGACCCCGGACGGCACCACATCCGCCGCACCGAGGTCCATCTCCAGAGTGACCCGCCGGCACACCGGCTACATTGTCAGCAGGAAACAATCTCGATCGCACAGGTTGTCTGTGGCGAACAGCGTGGCGCTCGCCCCGTGTCCAGGAAGGAGCGGTGATCTGCGCCGATGGTGAAACTGGATCGGTTGATCAATATCGTGAGCCGCTACGGCGCCCGCCTGCACGGCACCGTCGTGGACCGCACCGTCGAGATCCACAGCGTCGCGGTCCACGATCCGATTCGCCCGCACGCGGCTACCGGCGACGTGTTCCTCGCCGTCGGCGCCGCCGACCTGGCCGAAGCGCTCGCCCTGGGCATCGACGCCCGCGCCGGCGTGATCGTGGCCCGCACCTCCGAGACACCGGATGCCCGGATCCGGCAGCTGCTCGACGATCGCGGCCCAGCCCTGATGACCATCGATCCGAGCGTGTCCTGGAGCCAGATCGCCTCGGTGGTCTACGGGCTCGTCCTCGAGGGCCGCGAAACCGAATCCGGACGCGGTCCCAGCGACCTGTTCGCCCTGGCCGACACCATCTCCGCGTCCCTGGACGGACCGGTCACGATCGAGGATCAGCTCTCACGCGTGATGGCCTACTCGACCGCGCACCACGACACCGACCCGGTGCGCTCGGACACCATTCTGGGCCGCCGCATGCCCGATCGGGTACGCCGATTCTTCGAGGAGCAGGGCATTTTCGCCCATCTCGCGCGCTCCGACGCACCGCGCTACATCCCGCCCGCGCCCGAGCACGGGTTGCACGGGCGCACCGTGGCCGCGGTGCGCGCGGGCCGGGAGCTGCTGGGTTCGGTGTGGGTGTCCGGCCGTGAGCCGCTCTCGGCGGATCGGGCCAGAATCCTGCAGGAAGGCGCGCACACCGTCGCGCTGCATCTGCTGCGTTCGCGGGTCAGTGCCGATTTGGAACGGCAGGTCGAGTCGGAGCTGGTCATCGAGCTGATCGAAGGCAGTCCCGACGCGGAGGCCGCGATCGGCAAGCTCGGTATCCCGGCGCGCGATCTGCGTGTCATCGCGTTGCAGGCCCATGCCGAGCAGGAACGCAACGCCGGCATCCTGCTCGCGTTCGAGCGCGCCACCACCGGCTTCGGCTGGTCGCGCGTGGGTCGCAGCACGCTGTTCGGCAATACCGTCTACACGCTGCTGCCGGCCGGTGAGGACCCGGCACCGGCGTATCGGTGGATCGCCGACATCGCCGCGAGCCTGCCCGCGCACATGACCGTGGTCGCCGGCATCGGCGGCACCGCCGACGCGCGGGAGCTGCCCGCGAGCCGCCAGGAGGCCGACGAGTGCATGGCACTGCCGGCGACCACCACCCCGGAACCGGCCTGCTACGACACCGCCTGGGACCGGGTCCTGATCCAGCGCCTGCGCTCGATGGCCTCCACCGGCCGGCTCCCGTCCCGAGATCCCGTCGCCCAGCTGGCGGAGATCGACGAGCGGGCCGGCACCCAGTACCTGCCCACGCTGAAGGCCTGGCTCGAAGCCCACGGCGATCCCGCCACCGCGGCCCGCACCCTGGCCGTGCACCCCAATACCGTGCGTCATCGGATGCGGCGCATGCGCGAGCTGGGGTTCCTCGACCCGGATGATCCGGCCAAACGCACGGCGATGCTCATCGCCTTGTCGATCCACACAGGGTGAGCTCGGGCCGGTGAATCGGTGGAGACGGTCGTGAGTTCAGAAGATGCCCAGCAGTTTTCCCAGGGTTCCTCCCAGCACCAGGTCACGCACCTCGCCGGGAGCGGTGACCCGTTCCACGGCGGTGCGGGCGAGTACCGGGTCACCATAGGGAGCGTCCGAGCCGAACAACGTCCGCTCGGGAATCTCGCGGATCGCCAGCCGCACCGCGAAAATGATGGTGGCCGTGGACAGTTCCAGATACATGCTCGGTGTGGCCCGCACCAGTTCGATCGCTTCCATCCAGTTCATCCCGCCGAGCTGGCTGACCACCAGCGGAACCGCCGGGTATCGCGCGGCGAGACGGGACAACGTGCGCAGGTCGTCCGCAGTGGTGGGGGCAGAACCGTGCACCACGACCGGCAGCCCGCCGTGGTCGTGCGCTGCGGCGAGCAGGGGCTCGATCCGGGCAGCCTCACCCACGGGAGGTGTGAGTTCCCCGATACCGCGCAGTCCGCGACCCACCACTTCGCGGTCGATGAGGGCCGCGAGGTCCTGTTCGGGCAGGTTCAGCGGCACGGAGCCGAATCCGATGAACCGGCTCGGGTGCGCATCCAGAGTCCGATGAAGCTCCGCCCAGGCGGTGTGGTATCTGTCGATGCTGTTCTCACCGCCTGCCAGGGCATCGTCGAGGACACTCATCTCGCGGCGCAGTGAGGCAAGATCGACGGCGCGTTCCGGATGTGCTCTGGTCCCGAAGAGCACAGCGCGATCCACCCCGGCGGCGTCCAGGGCGGTGAGGTGGCTCTCGACCGGGTCGTGGACATGACTGTGGGCATCGATGATCAAGGGTTCCTCCAGAAAATCGGGGGCCGCTGGAATGCGGCGAGGCACGTCCACTGTTGCTGCTTGACACTGTTGGAAGGTCAAGCGGGAGAAGAAAAGACGTGCTCATCGGAGAACTGGCCGAGCGGACCGGGACCAGCGAACGCCTCCTGCGCTACTACGAACGGGCAGGGCTGCTCCGGGCCGAGCGCCGGTCCAACGGATACCGGACCTATGACGGGACCGCTGTCACGACGGTCCTGCGGATTCGGGCTCTGCTCGCGGCGGGTCTGCCGACCCGCATCATCCGCCAGATTCTTCCCTGCACCGACGCCGAGGCCACGGTCATGCCCTGCCCCGGCGTCCTGGACGCGCTGCGCGCCCAGCTCCGTGTCCTCGAGCAGCGATCGGCAGAGCTCAGTGCAGCCAGGAACGTCCTGCTGCAGACCATCACCACCGCAGAAGCCGCCGCATCTGCCGCGCCATGAGCCCGGCAACGGGCACCTCGGGGCAGCCGCGGGCTCCGTTGCTGTTCTCGCTACGGGCATCGAAACCGGATGACTGCTGAAACGCGCTGGCGCCGTAAAGCTTTCGCCGAACAGCCGGCAGCCGGTGTCGCTGTCAGTGTTCGTCGTAGTGGCCGTCGTGGGGCGCGTGCCGATGCCCGTCGTGGAGATAGTCGACATGATCGCCGTGCGGGATGGCGACGTGTCCGCAGCCTTCGCCGTGCACGTGCTCGTGTCCGGCGTGTTCGGTGTGCCCGCTCGGTTCGCATTCGTCGACGTGGTCTCCGTGTACCCGGTGGATATGGCCGTCGTGCAGGTAGTCGACGTGATCGCCGTGCGGGATGGCGACGTGCCCGCAGCCCTCGCCGTGGGTGTGCTCGTGTCCGGGATGGGTGGTGTGCCCACTGCTCGTCATCAGCGTTGCTCCCTTCGCTACGGCTCCCTCGATACTTCGTATCCTCGCAGGCATCGAGGCATTTGCGAAGGGATTGCCCGCCCACTGCCCGCCGCGGATTTCACACCGGCCGGTCACTCACCGCCGGACCGGATGTGGAAGACGCCGGCGGTGAGGAAGTCGCCGCGGTGCACCACCAGCAACGCCATCGACAGCGACTCTGCTCGTTCGACGCCGACGCTCGCCTCCTCGTCGGACACCAGCGGTTCGGGCAACCACTGGCCGACGTAGCTCTCGCGGCGTCGGTTCACCTCGGCCCGCTTGGCCAGCGCGGCGTTGGCCGCGACCCGGACGAGGTAGGCGCGGGGGTTCTCGACCGGCTCGGCGCCGGGATCGCGATGCCGCCCGGCCCACGCCAGCCACACGTCCTGCAGCACGTCTTCGGTGTCGGCGACACTGCCGAGCATGGTGTAGACCACCGAGAACAGCAGCTCGCGATAGGCGAGGAACCGATCGGTGAGCTCGTCGCCGGCGGCATGCTGCGGCGTCGACGCCATGGTGAACCTCCTCGGCCGTTCGATCGTCTGCCACCACAGAGTCCCCGAACCGCCCGGGCGTGGCATCACCCGCCGACCGGGGTTATCCGGTTGCCCGGTGGTGATCCGGCGGTGGGGTGAGGTCGTCGAGCACCACCAGATTTCCCCCGGCCTGTTTGGCCCGGTACATGGCGGCGTCGGCGGATTGCAGCAGCCGGTCCGGGGTCGGTCGCGGGCATTGCGGGCAGATTCTGGCGTCGTAGACGGCGACACCGACGCTCGCGGTGACCTCGACCGTGGTGTCCGACGGTTCGGCGACCGTGCGGCGCAGGCGCTCGGCCTCGGCGCGGGCGAGATCGGCGGCGATCGGCGCGGCGACCACGAATTCCTCGCCGCCCGTGCGGGCCACCACCGCGGAGCGCCCCGCGGCCTCGTGCAGGCGCCGGGCGGTTCGCGCCAGCACGGTGTCACCGACGCGGTGACCCCAGGTGTCGTTGACGTTTTTGAATTTGTCGAGGTCGAAGGTCATGACGCTGATCGCCGGGTGCCGGTCGACCAGGATCGGGAGCCGGATCTCGAGGCCGCGGCGGTTCAGCAGTTCGGTCAGCGGGTCCGACAGCGATTCGGTGCGCAGCAGCCAATAGAGGATCTGCAACGCGGGCAGGGCACTGACCACCGACACGAACAGCAGCAGCCCGACCGCGAGCGCCAGGCGCAGTTGCCCGCCGCCGGTGGCGATGCGCACCGACACCACGACCACCGCCAGCAGCGACCACGCCGAGTGCGCGGCCAACACCCGCGCATTGTGGAAGAAGCCGAGGTAGCTGCCGGTGACCACGAGCAGTACCGTGCCCATCGCCGCGAACACCCGATCCGGCACCTGCAGGAATTCCAGGATGAACAGCACGTCGGCGCCGCCGATCAGCAGCAGCGATTCGGTTTTACCGGGCCAGCGCAGCAGCCACCAGCGCAGTGCCCACAGCACCCCGCACGAGACCCCGACCGCGGACGCGATGCCGGGATGGCCGGGCGGTCCCACCGGCGAGCCCGTGATCACCGCTCCCATCGCCGCGATCATCGCCCCGGCGACACCGACCAGCACTTTCAGCGGACCCAGCGCCGATCGGGCCGTCAGGCTGCGTACCAGCCAGCAGTAGTCGACCGGATCGTTCCACCAGGCCCGCAGTGTCTTGCCGCCATTCATCGACTCACCCTCGCACCCGGCCGGTTGCCCGGCCGTCGCTCGTTACCGGTGCGAGAATCCCTGTGCGAGGACCTCAGGAATCTCACCAGCTGATCCGCAGCAGTCTAGACCGGCAACTCGGGCCCATCGGGCAAAAATGTGGCACTTGCGCGACGGCCGTCGCGACCGACCGGCCTCGGCGCATCCCGCGCGTGCCGCCTCGCCGGGATCGTGCGCATCGGCTCAGCGATCGCCGGCCGCCAGCAGCAGACGCGCCACCGAGGTCAGCCGGTTGGTCATCTCCTGGTAGCTGTAGTAGCCCATCCCGGCCTGGATCATCGCCCCGCTGACGGCGATGTTCAGGGCGTCGAGAAGCTCGCCGGTGCACGCGTCGCCCAGGGCGGTGCGGACGCGCTCGCTCATGGCGGCACCGATGCGGGTGCGCAGGGCCGACACGTCGGGGTCGTGGCTGAGGATCGCGGCGGAGGCGGCCAGACTCAGTTCCGGTTCCTCGGCCATCACGTCACCCATCTCGGTGAACACGGCCGCCAGCCGCTGCGACGGCGTATCTCCGGTGACCGGCCGCGCACACCAGGTGCGGATCCGGCGCCAGTACGCCTCGGCCACCAGATGCTGTTTCGCCGAGAAGTAGCCATAGGCCGTGGCGTGGGTGAGCCCGGCGCGCCGGCACACCTCCCGCATCGACAACTGGTCGTAGCCCTGTTCGCGCAGCACGTCCAGACCGGCGTCGAGCAGGCGGTCCACGGTCTCGGCGGAGCGCCCGGCCAGAGAGCGCCGGGCCGGGCGAGGATGTATCGCGGCCTCCACCATGGGTCAGACACTAGGATATACGCCTGTAAACAGCAAAGCCGACGCCGGACCCAGCGGGTGCGGAACGACCGACGAGGCACGATGGCATCCACCTCCACTCCCGCGCCGGGGCGCACCGAATTCGATCTAGGACAGGTCACCCTGCACGCCCTCACCTGGGGCGACCCCGCGGCGCCGCTCGCACTGTGCCTGCACGGCTACCCCGACACCGCCTGGACGTGGCGCCATCTCGGACCCGCGCTGGCAGAGCACGGGTACTACGCCGTCGCACCGTTCAGCCGCGGATACGCTCCGTCGTCGGTGCCGGCCGACGGTGACCTGTCGACCGGTTCGCGCGTCGCCGACGCTCTCGGCATCGCCGAACGCCTCGGCGCCGACCGGGCCGTCGTCATCGGCCACGACTGGGGCGCCTTCACCGCGAATGCCATTGCCGCACTGCCCGAATCACCGTTCCGGGCCTTCGTCGCCGCGGCCGTTCCGCCCCTGGCGAGCGTCCGGATCAGCCGCGGCGACCTCGCCCGCCAGGTCGGGCGGACGCTGGCGCAGTCGGTGAACAGCTGGTACATCCTCGCCAACCAGTTCCCCGCCGTTCCCGAACGATTGTTCACTCCGATGACGGCATTCCTGTGGCGGCGATGGTCTCCGGGCTACGACGCCACCGACGACCTCGCTCACCTCGCCGCGTCCGCGCCGCCGCAACACCGCTCGGCGATCATCGGCTACTACCGGCAACTGGTCCGCCCGCGGCCGACGCGACCCCGCGACCTCGACCGACTGCTGATGAGCCCACCGATCCAGCCCATACTGCAGCTCTACGGCGCCACCGACGGATGCCTGCGCCCCGGCTTCTTCCGCGATCTGGAGCGACACCTGCCCGCGGGAAGCCGCGTCGTCCGCATCGAGGACGCGGGGCATTTCCTGCATCTGGAGAAGCCGGAGGAGGTCGACCGGATCATCCTCGACTACCTCGGACCGGGCCGGTAGCCGCGGTCACTGCGCCGTTTCCCCGATTAGCCGGCGCAGCAACGCCGCGTGGTAGAACAGCGACTCGACATCCTCGGGTCGCTGCATCTCCCCGAAGTGCACCCGCCGGGCGCCGGTGCGCAGGAACACACACGCCCAGACCACGGCCGAGTAGACGTAGAACCACCGCAGGTTACCGAGTTCGACACCGGTGAGGCGACGATACGTGTCGCGAACATCGTTCTCGCGCAGCACATTCGGCAACCCCGGCAGGCCGGCCAGCCCGCTCAGCTCCTGAAACACCATATGCGCGAACACACACCACGCGACGTCGAGTTCGCGGGGGCCCACCGTGGTCATCTCCCAATCGAGGACCGCGGCCGGACGGAAGTCGCGGTAGAGCACATTGCCTATCCGCGCGTCACCCCACAACAGCACGGTCTCACCGGCCGCGATCTGCTCGGGCCAGTGGGTGTCGAGCCATTCGAAGGCACGCTCGACCAGCGCTGAACCCCCGATGTCGGGTACCGAGAAGTCGTACCACGCCCGCAGCCAGGCCAGATTCTTTCCCAGCGCGGTGTCGCCGGCGCGGTCGGCGACGAGGAACCCGAATGCGCTGCCCGCGTCGGGAATCGAGTGCAGCTTCGCGAGCACCTCGATGGTGGCGTCCTGCAGTTCGCGCTGCTGCTCGGGGGCCGCGTCGAAGAACCAGTTGCCGCCGAACGTATACGGCATCACATCGGGCGGGACGATTCCCTCGACGTAGTCCATGATGAAGAACGGCGCACCCAGCACCGTTCCCGTGTTCTCCAGAAACCGCACCCGTGGGACCGGAATGCCGGCCCTCGTGCCGGCGGCCTCGATCACCTGGGCCTGATGATCCAGACGGTAGACCGGGAAGACCGGGACGTCGGCCTCGGTGGGCGCCACCCGCATCACCCATTTCCGATCCACGACGGCGCCGTCGTCGTCCCAGCGGGCGGTGAGCACGATCGTCTCCGAGGACATGCCGTTGGCGTCGATCCCGCCGACCACGGTGATCTCGGGCCGCTGCCCGTTCGGCATGACCGTGGCCAGCCAGTCGGCGAGGATCGAGGGCAACTGGGTGACGTCGCGGCTCGAGCTCTGCAGTCGGCTGACGTTCTCCACGGTCGGTTCGGTAGCCACTGGCTGCCTCCTTTCACTCGGGCGGGTCACCCACGGGCCGCTCAGATCTCATCGTGCGCCGATCGTGACCGGCATATGCCGGATACCGGTGTGTTTGTTGCTGCGGACGTACTCGACGGGCCCACGCGGAGTGAGGGTTTCGACCCGATCCAGCAGTGCGTCGAACATGACCCGCATTTCCATCCGCGCCAGCGACGCGCCCAGGCAGAAGTGCACGCCGCGCCCGAAAGCCACGTGTGGGTTGGGGTTTCGGGTGATGTCGAAGCGATGCGGGTCGGTGAACACACTGTCGTCGCGGTTGGCCGAGGCCCACCACAGCGTGACCTTGTCACCGGCGGCGACGCGGTGGCCGCCGATCCACACGTCCGCGGTGGCCGTGCGCCGGTTGTAGGGCGTCGAGGACGCCCAGCGCAGCATCTCCTCCACGGCCGCCGGCAGGCGAGACCTGTCCTGCTGCAACTGTTTCCACAGCCGCGGCGATTCGCTGAGTGCGGCCGTGCCGATGGCGATGGAGTTGCGTGTCGTCTCGCTGCCCGCGGCCACGACGAGGGACAGGAACAGGTGTTGTTCGGCATCGGTCAGCGGCTCGTCGTCGACGAGTACGTGCGTGATCACCGACAGCAGATCCTCACCCGGCGCGACGCGTTTGCGCTGCAGCAGCTCCGCGGCATAGGCGAACATGCGAGCCTGTGCCCGCGCGAGACGGTCGTCGACCTCACCGACTTCGCGGCCGTCGTAGTCCAGGGTGACGTTCGCCCAGTTCATCAGTTCGTGGCGATCGGCTTGCGGCACACCCGCCAGTTCGGCGACGGCCTGCAGCGGCAGTTCCGCGGCCACGTCGGTGAGGAAGTCGCAGTCACCCTTCGCCACGGCCGCGTCGACGATATCGGCCGCGCGCCGGCGCAGGTCGTTCTCGATCCGCCGCAGTGCTCGGGGAGTGGTGCTGGGGGCGAGCAGGCGACGGATCTTCGCGTGGCGGGGATCGTCCATCATGTTCAGCAGCGCCCCGACCGGCACACCCAGCGGCATATCCTCGAGCGTGGTGCCGCCGCCGTCGCGTCCGCCGCCGGATTCGGAGGAGAACACCGTGGTGTCGGTGGCCGCGGCGACGATGTCGGCGTAGCGGCTGAGCACCCAGAAACCGTCGCCGCCGGGGCTGTGCGCGGTGGGCGGATGAAACCAGACCGGCGTTTCCCGCCGCAGCCGATCGAATATCCGATGCGGGAAGCCATTGGTGAACCGGTCCAGGGCGGTGAGGTCGATATCCTCGTGCACGACGTGTCACCTCCTTGCCCACATCACGCTTGCCCACATCACGAGATCGCCTGTCGGCGGCTGCCGGGCGCCGTCGCACGGCCCCGGCAGCCTGCACCTTACAGGTGTCAATCCGGCCGTAAGGCGATATTGGGAGCGCTCGGTCCCATCCCGGCGATCGGGACGGCGGTCACGGTGTCTGCCCGATCTGGCGCAGGAACCTCAGGTTGTCCTCGATATGCCAATCCTCGATGATCCGGGCGTGGTCGTCGCCGAGGTGCTGGATGTCGATGGCGTCGAATTCGACGGCCTGCCCGGAACCGCCGGCCCCGTTGTAACTGCCGGTGAAATGGCCGCGGAAGACCAGACGTGCCGTGAGGGTGTCCCCGGTGACGTACAGATCCGACAGCTCACAGGTGAGGTCGGGGACGGCGGCGCGGAAGGCCTTCGACGCCGCGGCGGGTCCGGCCGGCCCCTGCGGCCGGCCCGGCGGCAGTGTGTTGTCCCGGAACGACGGTGTGACAGCCTGCCGCAGGTAGTCGACGTTGCCGGTGTTCCAGAAGGTGTAGAGCCGTTGTGCCGCACGAACTTCGCGTGCGGCCCGGTCGGCGCCGAGTCCGCCGTCGATGTGCACGGCTCGCGGTACGACCAGGTCGCCGGAACGGTCGACGGGGTCGGCCGGGTGCGGCGGCTGCGCCGAGCAGGCACCGAGAAACAGTGCGGCGCAGACGAACAGCGCGATCCTCATGCCAGTCTCCCGCCGCCGTCGACATGCAGGGTGGTGCCGGTGAGGAAGGGGTTGGTCAGCGCCAGCAGCGCCGCGGCGGAGATGTCGGCCGGTGTCCCGACCCGGCGAGCCGGATTGCGATCGGCGACGGTCCGGAAGAACCCCTCCTTGCCGGGGCCGTCCCACACCCCCGAGTCGACGATGCCGGGGGAGATCGCGGTGACGCGCACCGGCGCCAGCTCGACCGCCAACGCCTCGGCCAGAGCGGCGGCCGCGGCGTTGGTGGTGGCCATCACCGACCGTCCCGGGGACGGCCGCCACGCCGCGATACCGGAGAACAGCAGCATCGCACCTCCGGCACGGAATCGCGGAGCGAAGTGCTTGGCGAGCAGGATCGGCCCGATCACCTTGGCGTCGAAGGCGCGGCGCACCGCGTCGTGGTCGAGTGTGGTGACCGGACCGTTGGCGTGGTCGGCGGCCGGCGACACCAGGTAGTCCACCTCGCCGATGCGTTCGGCCATGGCGCGCACAGTCGCCTCGTCGGCCAGGTCCAGTTCGGGCCGGCCCACCGAAATCACCTGCGCCCCCTGCGCTTCGGCGTCGGCGGCCAGACGTCGGCCGATGCCCGATCCGGCGCCGACGATGACCATCTTCTTGTCTTGCAGCGTTGTCATGCCCGGTTCAGCAGCGCGACAGCACCGGATAATCCCTTCGCCGAATGAATGTTTTCGATCGCTGCCATAGTATGTACGAATGCCAACGCTGCGGGCACTGGAATGCCTCATCGCCGTGCTCGACGCCGGCTCGATCACCGACGCCGCCACCGCACTGCACATGTCACAACCCGCGCTGTCGCACCAGTTGGCGGCGCTCGAACGCGAGATCGGCGCGCCGGTCTTGCAACGGCTGCCGCGCGGGGTGCGCGCCACCGCCATCGGCCGCGCCGTCGAGGCCGACGCCCGCGCCGCGTTGACCGCGGCCGCTCGCGTCGTCGACGGCGGCCGGGCCGCGGCCCGGGGCGAAGGCGGCCTGTTGCGATTGGCCTGCGCGGAGAGCCTGACCGCGAGTCTGCTCGCCCCCGTACTGCGCACCTGGTTGCGCCGCCACCCCGCGGTGCACGTGACGCTCACCGAGGCAACGAGCGCCGACGACCTCGTCCGCCACCTCGAATCCGGAACGGCCGACCTGGCTTTGGGACCCCGGCCGACTCGCTGGACCGGTGCATCCGAACTCGTCGGCACCGAGGAGATCGTCGCGGTCCTCCCCGCCGACCACGCCCTGACCCGGCAGGATCGGCTCCGCTTCGACGACCTCCACGACCAACCGGTGGTGCACTACCACCCCGACAACGGCCTCGCCGGCTGGCTCGACGCCCGAGCCGCGGCCCACGGCGTCACCCTCAGCCCGGTCATGCGCACCCGGCAGGCTGCCACCGCGGCACAACTGGCGGCGGCCGGGCTCGGCATCGCCCTGGTCCCCGTCACCGCCCTGGGCTCCGGCCTGCCCGCGACCCTGAAACGCTTGCATCCCAGCGTGTCCCGCGATCTCGTCTGCCTGCTCGCCACCCCCGCCGACCCACTGCTGCGCCGCTTCGCCTCCGACCTCGTCGACCGCGGCGTCCCCGTGAACCCCTCGGCCGCACGACAACTCGGCTGATCCGCGACGGCTACGACATACGCGGCCGTAGGCCGTCGAGCATCAGGTCGAGCAGGCGCCGCCAATTCCCGCTGCCGGTGCGAATCGTCGCCGAGATCGCACCGACGAGCAGGTAGGCGTCCGCGGCGGTACAGTCCTCCCGCAGCGCGCCGGCCTCGCGATCGCCCGCGATGATCTCGCCGACAACGGCTTCCAGCCGGGCACGAGACATGCCGCGCGGCTCGCTGCCGGGCGAGTGGCGGGCGGCTTCGACGGCCGCGGACAGGCCGCGATCGGCGCTGAGCAGCTCACCCACATGCATCAGATAGCGTCGCAGCCCCTCGCCGGCCCCGGCATGCGTGAGACATTCTGTGCGCGCGTAGTTCTCGATCTCCGCGAAGCGCTGTTCGGCGGCCGCGTCGACCAGCTCCGCGAGGGTGGGGAAGTGGCGATAGACCGTGCCGACCCCGACACCCGCGGCGCGCGCCACGTCGGGCAACTGCACCTGAGAGCCCTTCTCGGCGAACAATTTCCGAGCGGCCCCGAGGAGGCGGTCGCGGTTGCGTGCCGCGTCGGCGCGCGTCTTTCGTGGCGTCGCGGGCGTTGACATCCGTGCGTCCTTTCCGGCTACCATCTAGACGGAAACGGATTCCGATTCCGTTTTGTCGCCGGAAGGGTAGCACGATGTCGCACAACAGATTTCTCCGATTGGCCCCGGGCGAGATACGCCCGGGCCGGATTCCGATGCCACCCGCCTTCGCGGTCAAGGCCACCACCGCCGACACCGAGGGCCGGTTCTCATTGCTCGAGGTGACCCTGGCGCGCGATATCCCGCGACACACCCACGAGGTGGCCGACGAAGCCATCTATGTGCTCAGCGGTGAACTCGGCGTCGACTTCGACGACCGGTCGTACGTAGCGCCCGCCGGAACGTTCGTCCTTTTGCCGCACGGCATCCCGCACGCCCTGCGCGCGGTCTCGAACCCGCCGCCCACAGTGATCCAGATATCGTCACCGGGCGGATGGGAATGCTATCTGGAAGATCTGTTCGACGCGGGGCCCACCGTGCTCACCGACGGCGCGCTCGACCCACGCAAGATCAACCCCATCGCCGCGGCCCACAGCATCCGCTACGAGGAGTCCTGAACGACAGCCCGATACCGCCCCTGCGCAGCGATCAACGCGGACCCGCAATGAGCTCGGCGGCCAGACCGCTCGCCCACTCGCGAACATGTTGCGGGTCACGGAAATCACCCGCCATCGTCTTGGCCATCGCCGCGGCCGGGAAACCGTGGGCATCGGCCTGCAGGCGGCCACCGAAAATCGTGTACTCCCGGGCATTCACGCGACGGGCGGCTCGCTCGACGGCTTTGACCCCCGGCACCTTTTCGGGACCGCCGGAGGTGAGCGAGTCGTCCAGCGGCCCACTGGCGAACAGCCAGACCGGCCGCGTGCGCATCTGCCGCGCGAAACGACGGGCGAAGCGGCGGGCGTGACGATGCCAGCGACCGGTGTAGAGCGCACCGCCGAGGACCACCGCCCCATAGCCGTCGAGGGAGCGAACCTCACGCGCATTGCGGACCTCGGCGTCGACACCGGCCGCGCGCAGCGACTCGCCGATCCACTCCGCCATTTCGGCAGTACCGCCCCGTGTGGAGCCGTAAGCCACGAGAACAGGTTCCGATGTCACGGCGTACCTTCCTCTCACCGGCCGCAGGGGGCGGACTACGGGTAGGCGATATTCGCGGCGGGCTGGGGCAGAAGCAGGATCCGGCCGATCGTCGCCGTCCATTCGCCGATCGCCGGCCAGTCGCGCAGGTCACCGAAGCGACCCCCGCCGAGCAGGCGGTAGATGATCCGCGCTTTCAGCGACACCCCCACGTTCTCGAAATGGCCCGCGAAGGCGCGGTAGCCGACCGGATGGATCGAATCGCGCAACGCGGCGATCTTCGGCGGCACGATTCTGCCCATCCGCCGCCCGATCGGCCCCCGCAGCGCCGGCCCGAGCCCCACGGTGAACAGCCACACATTCGTCGCGGCCAGCTCGTAGCGATGACTCCGAACGAACCCCGACATCTCGGGAAGCACATCCATGTTGTGCACGGCACTGCCGAGGATCACCGCGTCGAACCGCGACAACTCGGGCGCATGCGCCACATCGGCGACCTCCACATCGGCTCCGCGGTTGGCCAGCGCCGCCCCGATATAGTCGGCGATCTCCCGGGTCGAGCCCTGCGAGGTGGCGAAAACGACTGCGATGCGAACAGTTTCGTGAGTCATACGTCGAGCCTGCGCCCCGGCCCGCGACCCCTCCCAGAGGCGGCGTACCTCATGCGATGAGGACGAACGTCCCCAGTGAGCGGCCCCGCCACACCGCCGGGGCCCGGCGCCGCGCATGCGTCAGTGGATATGGTCCTGCCAGTCGGCGGGCACCTTCCCCGCCGGCCCCGGCACCGGCTGCGTCTCCGGACGGCTGGTCGGCGGCGCCAATTGCGGCCCCTCACCGACCGCGCCGTCGCGGTAGTCGTAGAACCAGTCCTCACCCGGTTCGAAGCTCTGGATGATCGGATGGCCGGTGCTGCGGAAGTGGGCGGTGGCGTGCTGGGCGGGGGAGGTGTCGCAGCAACCCACATGCCCGCAGCGCGCGCACCGACGCAGATGCACCCACCAGCCGCCGGCGGCGACACACTCCGCGCAACCGGTCCCGCTGGCGGGCACCTCGACATCGATATCGCTGCCGGAATCGCTCACCGCTGATCTCCTCTCAGGGTCGCGACCACAGCTTCGGCCACGCCGCGGGCACTGGCGGGATTCTGACCGGTGATCAGCCGCCCGTCCGTCACGACGTGGACCCCGAACGGCTCGTCGGCCATGCTGTAGTCGGCGCCCACTTTCACGAGTTCGTCCTGAAGGTTGAACGGTACCGCGTCGGCACGCTGGGCGGCTTCCTCCTCCGGCCACGAGAACCCGGTCACCCGCCGCCCAGCGATCAGCGCGGCCCCGCTCTCCAGCGAGACGTTCAGCAACCCGACCGGCCCGTGGCACACCGCCGACACCACGCGGCCGCTGTCGTGGAACGCCGCGGTCAGCGCGCCGAGATCGTCGCCGCCGAAGTCGAACATGACCCCGTGCCCGCCGGTGAAGTAGATCGCGTCGTAATCCTCGACCTCGATCTCGCCGATGCTGCGCGTACGGTCGAGCAGATCCATGAATTCCCGATCGCGGTAACGGCGGTCGGTGCCGAGGTCGGCCAGGACGTCGTGCGCCAGGCTCTCCGGATCGATGGGCACGAATCCGCCTGCGGGACTGGCGATGTCGACGGTATAGCCCTGTTCGGTGACATAGTCGTAGAAATGGGTCAGCTCACCGAGCCACAGCCCGGTGCGATAGCCGACCTTCTCGTACTCTCCGGCATTGGTGACGATGACCAGAATCCGGTCGGTGGCCACAGCGATCTCCTTCCGGTCCGTGCGCTGGGCGACCGGCCGTCCGAGATCACTGGCGTCCAATCCGGGAACACCGCCGGCCGCGTGATGTCGATCACAACGTAACACGGAAGGCGATCGCCGGAGCCGTCCTGGAACCCGGGGGAGACTCACAGGAAAATAGCTCTGAGTCAGAGGTATTGTGAGACGGTGACCACCCCACCCACCGCCCACGCCGACCTGGTCCCTCGGCTCATGAGCGCTTTCGGCCGCTTCCGCCGCCAAGTCGGCCGCATCGCCGGCCGATCCTTCGACCGCCCCGGTGTCAGCGCCTCCCAAGCCGAATTCCTGCGCCTCGTCGGCCGCAACCCCCACATCTCCGTCAAATCCGCCGCCGCCGACATGGGCCTGGCCCCCAACAGCGTCTCCACCTTCGTCACCGCACTCGTCAAAGACGACCTCCTCGTCCGCGAACCCGACCCCGCCGACCGCCGCGTCATGCGCCTGAGCCTGCCCGCCCACGTCCAGCGCGACGTCGACGACATCCGCAGACGCCGCCACGACATCGTCGCCACCGCCCTCGACGCCCTCACACCGGCCGAACGCGACGACCTCCTCCGCGGCCTCGCCGTCGTCGACAAGATCACCGAACTCCTGCACGACCACGAACAAGGACGACGATGACCCCCCACGCCCCACCCGAACACCCCGCCGCCGCCGTCCCCGCCATCGACTGCCACAACCTCACCCACCGCTACGGCGACCACACCGTCGTCGACCACCTCGACCTGCGCATCGAACGCGGCGAAATCTTCGGCCTCCTCGGCCCCAACGGCGCCGGCAAAACCACCACCATCCGCCTGCTCACCACCCTGATGCCCATCCAGCACGGCACCGTCGACATCCTCGGCTTCCGAGCCGGCCGCCGCGACACCGACATCCGCTACAACCTCGGCTACGTCCCCCAACAACTTTCCATCGAAGCCACCCTCACCGGCCGCCAGAACGTCACCTGGTTCGCCCGCCTCTTCGACGTCCCCCGCCGCGAACGCCGCCACCGCGTCACCGAAGCCCTCGACGCCATGAACCTGCTCGACGTCGCCGACCGCCTCGCCGCCGGCTACTCCGGCGGCATGATCCGCCGCCTCGAACTCGCCCAAGCCCTCGTCAACCGGCCCGCCCTGCTCATCCTCGACGAACCCACCGTCGGCCTCGACCCCATCGCCCGCGACAGCGTGTGGGAACGCGTCCACGACCTTCGCACCCGCTTCGGCACCACCGTCCTGCTCACCACCCACTACATGGCCGAAGCCGACAGCCTCTGCGACCGAATCGCCCTGCTGCACAAGGGAAAACTGCGCGCCGCAGGCGCACCCGCAGACCTGAGGGCCGCACTCGGCCCGCACGCCACCCTCGAAGACGTCTTCCGGCACCACGCCGACGCCGGACTCGACGACGACCCCACCACCGAAGGAGGACTGCGCGGTGTCCGAAGCACCCGTCGAACCGCTCAACGCGCCGGCTGAACTCCCGCCCCTGCGCCACTCCCCGCATGGCGCCGCCCGCATCGCCACCCTGGGCTCCCGCATCCTCACCTTCGCGATCGTCGAACTGCAGAAACTGCGCCACGACCGCACCGAATTGGTCACCCGCGCAGTGCAACCCGCGCTGTGGATGCTGATCTTCGGCACCACCTTCGCCCGCCTGCACACCATTCCCACCGGCGACATGCCCTACCTGGACTTCCTCGCACCCGGCATCATCGCCCAATCGGCACTGTTCATCGCGATCTTCTACGGCATCCAACTGATCTGGGACCGCGACGCCGGCATCCTCAACAAACTCATGGTCACCCCCACACCCCGCGCGGCGCTGATCACCGGCAAATGCTTCGCCGCCGGAGTACGCGCCATCGCCCAGGTGCTGATCATCGTCGTGCTCGCCCTGATCATGGGCGTCCACATGACGATGAACCCGCTGAAACTGCTCGGCGCCCTCGCCGTCGTCGTCCTCGGTGCCGCCTTCTTCGCCTGCCTGTCGATGACCATCGCCGGGCTGGTCACCAAGCGCGACCGTCTCATGGGCATCGGCCAGGCCATCACCATGCCGCTGTTCTTCGCCTCCAACGCCCTCTACCCGCTGGCACTCATGCCCGGCTGGTTGCACGCCGTCAGCCACGTCAACCCGCTCAGCTACGAGGTCGACGCCCTGCGCGGCCTGCTCGTCGGCGGCACCGCCGACCTGTGGACCGACTTCGGCGTCCTCGTCCTGGCCGCCCTCCTCGGAATCGTCTGTGCCTCAGCACTGTTGGGGCGCCTCACACGCTGACGCCCAGAACCGCCGACGCGCCGGTTCAGGCCGGGCGACCATCCGCGGCCATATGGCGGACCTCCACGATCGGCAGCCGCAACGCGGCAGGGGAGGAGGGCGGAACCACCGGCGCCACCGGCGGGACCGGATCGATGCGCCGGTAGGGCAGATCCATCGGCGGACGCGGATCCCACTCGTTCTTGTTCGGCCACATCGACGCCGCCCGCTCGGCCTGAGCGGCGATCGTCAACGACGGATTCACACCGAGATTCGCCGAGATCGCCGACCCGTCCACGATGCTCAACGTCGGATAACCGTGCACACGGTGATACGGATCGATCACACCGTGCTCGCGGTCGCCGCCGATCACGCACCCACCGATGAAATGCGCCGTCATCGGCACACCGAAAATATCCGGCCAGGTACTGCCCGCCGTGGCGCCGAGTTTGCCGGCCACCCGCCGCGTCACCTCGTGCCCGGCCGGAATCCACGACGGATTCGGCTCGCCGTAGCCCTGTCTGCTGGTGTAGCGGCGACCGAACAGCCCACGCCGGGTGAACGTGGTGATCGAATTGTCCAGACTCTGCATCACCAGCAGAATCAACGTCCGCTCACTCCAGCGCCGTGTCCGCAGCAACCGCACCGTCCGCACCGGATGGGTGGCCGCGATCGCCAGCACCCGCACCCAGCGCGGCACGGCCTTCCCGCCGTCGACCAGATAGGTCTGCAACAACCCCATCGTGTTCGAGCCCTTGCCGTAGCGCACCGGCTCGATATGGGTATCGGCGGTCGGATGGAACGACGAGGTGATCGCCACACCCGCCGTCAGATCCAGGCCGGTGTCCACCCGGGTGCGGCCCGCCCCCAGAATCGCCTCCGAATTCGTGCGGGTCAGCACGCCCAGTTGCGGCGAGAGCGACGGCAGCACCCCCGTATCACGCATCCGGAACAGCAACCGCTGCGTACCCCAGGTCCCCGCCGCCAGCACCACGTACCGCGCCGAGAAGCTGCGCTTGCCACCCCGCAATCGGCCCGTCCGGCGCGTGTCGACGCGCCAGCTGCCGTCGTCCTGCGGTCGCAGCGCGGTCACCGTCGTCATCGGATGTACCTGCGCCCCAGCGCTTTCGGCCAAACCGAGATAGTTCTTGACCAGTGTGTTCTTGGCGCCGTGCCGGCAACCGGTCATGCACTCGCCGCATTCGATACAGCCCGTGCGCTCCGGTCCGACGCCACCGAAATAGGGGTCTGCGCTCACGACTCCGGGCTCGCCGAAGTACACGCCGACCGGCGTCGGGACGTAAGTATCGGCGACGCCCATATCCTCGGCCACCGAGCGGATGATCTCATCGGCTGGGGTGGTGTGCGGATTCTCCACGACACCGAGCATGCGCCGGGCCTGGTCGTAGTGCGGGGTGAGTTCGGCGTCCCAGTCGGTGATCTCGGCCCACTGCCGGTCCTCGAAGAACGCGCGTCCCGGTTTGTAGAGGGTGTTGGCGTAGTTGAGCGAGCCGCCGCCGACTCCGGCGCCGGCGAGGATGAAACAGTCGCGCAGCCGGTGGATCCGCTGGATGCCGTAGCAGCCCAGTGCCGGCGCCCACAGATATCGCCGCAGATCCCAGCTCGTGGTGGCGAAGTCGGCGTCTTCGTAGCGTCGCCCGGCCTCGAGTACAGCGACCGAATATCCCTTCTCCACCAATCGCAATGCCGTCACACTGCCGCCGAATCCGGATCCGACGATCACCACATCGACATCGAAAGGCCGCGCTGCCTTCATGACACCTCCTACCGAGGACGCTAACAAGCCACCACCGCAGCCGCGACGGTCTCGTGGCGGGTACCAATCCAGGCGGTGCGCACTGCCTTCGAATCACAAGACGTCCGGGAGGCGCGCGGTGATGTGTATCGGAACCGTCGGCGGCAGACCCGCCCAGGCACCCTCATTACGTCACTGTGACGTTTCGTGACGGGAATCCGGGAAGCCGGGGAAGTGGCTCATAGGAATGGAGAGCAACCCGACGGACGCCTCAGTAAATTTTCCGGCGAATCGGGCCAGAGGCGAAAAAGTTCATCAGGAGGGATTCGGCAGATTTACGCGCGACGGCGGCGCCGAACACCGATGTCGGCGGAATGCGGGACAGTCGAGCAGCGCGGCCGAGGCACGGAAGGCGGGTGCCGAAACATGCTGAGACGCAAGGGTGAATGCAGCCTCCGGCACCCGTTCCATTGCGCCGATAATCTACATTATGTCAAGTAATGGCGGTCTGGCCCGATCCCCTCACCTCACCGATCCAGCCGGCGGTTGAGGATCTTCGCGATCTCGGCGACCACGGCGGGTTCGGTCATCGCCAGATGCTCGGCCGCGATGTCGACGTTCGAGATCTGGCCGGTGACGAACCGGGCCCAACCCTCGTGGCCCGCGGCGTCGGCACGCCGGTCCTTCGTGGCGGTGAAATACAGCAGGTCGGCATCGATGACCGGTGGCCGCCAGGCGCTCGCGGCGCGGATGGACAAGTTGTAGGCGTCGGTCATGCGTTCGATGGTCGCGGCGTCGATGGTGAAGCTGTCACCCAGCTGCTGCCGGATCAGTTCGGCGGCCTCCTCGGCGGTCGCGTCGGCGCCGACGACGTCGATGCCCATGACCGGGCCGAGATTGCTGATCAGCTCCCCTGGCGTGGCCTCGGTGACCTCCGTGGCGTCGATCCCTTCGGCCTCGGCGTCCAGCAGCGCCAGCAGTGCGACTTCCTCACCGGCCGAACGTATTTCGGCGGCGACGGCGTGTGCGATCTGCCCACCCAGCGACCAGCCGAGCAGATGATAGGGCCCGTGCGGCTGGATGGCGCGGATCTCCTGGAAGTAGCGCCGCGCGATCTCCTCGAACGTTTGCGGGCCCGGCACTTCCCCACCGATCTGCGGCGCCTGCAGACCGTAGATCGGGCGGTCGCCGGCGAGGTGGTCGCCGAAGGTGTAGTAACACCACGACAGGCCCGACGCGGGATGGATGCAGAACAGCGGTGGCCGGCTGCCGCCGGTCCGGATCGGCAGCACGACGTCCAGACCGAATGCCGCCGACCCGGATTCGTGGTGGCCGTTGCTCATTCCGGTTTCGATCCGCTTGGCCAGGTCGGCCGGATTCGGATCCGACAGCATCCACCCCAGCGGGATCTCGAAATGGAGTTCCTTGGTCAGTTCGCTGGCGACCTGCACCGAGCGCAGCGAGTTGCCGCCGAGGGCGTAGAAGTCGTCGTCGGCGCCGACCTGGGTGACGCCGAGGACGTGTTCGAAGGCGCGCGCGACCTCACCTTCGAGCCAGGTCGAGGGTTCGCGGAACTCCCCTACCGCGGCCACCGGTTCGGGCAGCCGGGCGCGGTCGAGTTTGCCGGAGGCGGTGAGCGGCACGGTGTCGAGCACCATGAGGGTGCTGGGCACCATGTAGTTCGGCAGCTCGGCCGCGGCGTGCGCGAGGACCGCGGCGGTGTCGACGGTGGCGCCGGCGGCGGGCACAACGTACCCGACGAGCTGGGCGGCGACCTCGCTGGAGTGGACGACGGCGATGGCGCGGGCGACGTCGGGGTGTTCGGCGAGCACGGTTTCGATTTCGCCGAGTTCGATGCGCAGTCCGCGCAGTTTGACCTGGAAGTCGGTGCGGCCCAGGTATTCCAGTTCGCCGTCGCGGCGGCGGCGCCGCACGAGGTCGCCGGTGCGGTACATGCGCCCGCCGTTGTTGTAGGGGTCGGGCACGAACCGTTCGGCGGTGAGGCCGGGGCGGGCGTGGTAGCCGCGGGCGACCTGGGTGCCGGCGAGGTACAGCTCCCCCGCCACGCCGGGCGGTACCGGGTTGAGCCGGGCGTCGAGGACGTAGGCGCGCGCGTTCCAGACGGGCATGCCCATCGGCACGCTGCCCTGGTCGGCGTCGGTGACGTGGTGGGAGGTGACGTGCACGGTGAATTCGGTGGGCCCGTACAGGTTGTGCAGTTCGACGTCGGGCAGCACGCGCCGGACGGCGGCCACGGTGTCGGAACCGAATGCCTCTCCCCCGATGAGCAGTGCGCGCAGCGAGGTCAGGGTGCGGGCGGGTGCGGCTTCGGCGAAGACGGCGAGCATGGACGGCACGAACGAGGTGATCGTGATCTGTTGTGCGGCAATGGTTTCGGCGAGGTAGGCGGGGTCGGTGTGGCCGTCGGAGCGGGCGATGACGAGGTGGGCGCCGACGCCGAGGGTGGCGAACAGTTCCCATACCGAGACGTCGAAGGTGGCCGGTGTCTTCTGCAGGACCACATCGGCCGCGCTGAGGCCGTATTCCTCGCTGAGCCAGCGGATCTGGTTGACGGCGGCGCCGTGCGGGACGGCGACGCCTTTGGGGCGTCCGGTGGATCCGGAGGTGAACAGCACGTAGGCGACATCGGTCGGTCGTAGCGGGGCGTGGCGGTCGTGGTCGGTGACGGGTGTGTCGTCGAAGGCCGCCAGGTCGATGCCGTCGAGGGTGGACAGGACGACGACGGGTGTGGCGGTGGCCAGCATGTAGTCGATGCGGTCGGCGGGCAGGTCGGGGTCGACGGGGACGTAGCCGCCGCCGGCGGCGAGCACGGCGTAGAGGGCGGTGACCTGGTCCAGCGATCGGCGCATTCGCACGGCGACCAGCTTTTCCGGGGCGACGCCGCGGGTGATGAGCCAGCGGGCGAGCCGGTTGACGCGGGCGGAGAACTGCGCGTAGGTCAGCGACAGGTCGCCGTAGGTGACGGCGGTGCGGTCACGGTATGCCGGTACCGCGTCGGCGAACATGGAGGTCAGTGTTTCGTCGGTGGGGAGGGTGTGGTGGGTGGTGTTCCAGCGGTCCACGACGTTGTGGTGTTCGTCGGCGTCGAGCAGGTCGACGTCGTAGACGAGGCCGGTGGGGTCGGCGACGAGGCCGCGCAGCATCCGGTCGAGGCGGGCGGCGATGCCGGTGACGGTATCGGGGTCGAACAGGTCGCGGGCGTAGGTGATGCCGCCGGTGATGCCGGCGGGGCCGCCGTGGTCGTCGTAGCTGTCGGTGACGGTGATCTGCAGGTCGAACAGTGAGGTGTCGATATCGGCTTCGACGGCGGCGAGGGTGAGTTCGGGGAGTTCGAATTCGGTGCCGGTGAGGTTCTGGAAGGCGAGCATCACCTGGAACAGCGGATGGTGGGCGTGGGAGCGGGTGGGGTTGAGTTCTTGTACGAGTCGTTCGAAGGGGACGTCGGCGTGTCCGAAGGCGGCGAGGTCGGTGTCGCGGACCTGGTCGAGCAGGTCGGTGAACGTCATGTCGGTGCGCAGGTGGCTGCGCAGGACGAGGGTGTTGACGAACATGCCGACGAGTTCGTCGAGTTCGGGTTCGCCGCGTCCGGCGTAGGGGGTGCCGATGGTGATGTCGTCGGTGCCGGCGAGGCGGGCGAGGACGGCGGCGAGTGCGGCGTGGAACACCATGAACAGGGTGGTGTTGTGGGCGCGGGCGATGTGTTGCAGCCGGGCGTGGAGTTCGGGGTCGACGGTGAGGGGGACGGTGGCGCCGGCGTAGGTTTGCACGGGCGGTCGCGGCCGGTCGGTCGGCAGGGCGAGCAGTGCGGGCACGTCGGCGAGTTGGGTTGTCCAGTAGTCGATTTGGGCGTGCAGCAGCGAGTCGGGGTCGTCGTCTGCGCCGAGGACGGTGCGTTGCCAGAGGGCGTAGTCGGCGTATTGGACGGGCAGCGGCGGCCAGGCGGGGGCGTCGCCGTCGAGTCGTGCGGTGTAGGCGAGGGTGAGGTCGCGGGCCAGTGGCGCCAGGGAGGATCCGTCGCCGGCGATGTGGTGGACGACGAGGGCGAGGATCCAGGTGTCGTCGGCGATCTCGTAGAGCCGGATGCGCAGCGGCACGGTGGTGGTGACGTCGAAGACGGTGGCCAGGAGCGCCGAGAGGGTGTGTGGGAGTTCGGTTTCGGGGATGCGGGTGATGGTGAGGGGTGGGACGGCTTGGGCGGGCGGGAGGATTTTCTGGGTGGGTTCGCCGTCGACGGCTGGGTAGATGGTGCGCAGCACTTCGTGGCGGGCGATGACGTCGCCGATGGCGGCGTGCAGGGCGTGGGTGTCGAGGCGGCCGGTGAGCCGGATGACGATGGGGATGCTGTAGGCGGGGGTGTCGGGTTCGAAGCGGTTGAGGAACCACATCCGTTGTTGTGCGTAGGACAGTGGGATGTGTTGTGGGCGTGGTTGTTCGGTGAGGGCGATGCGGCGGGTGTCGGCGTGGGATTCGGCGCGGGCGGCGAGTTTGGCGACGGTGGGCGCGTCGAAGATCATCGATACGGGGACGCGGGTGTCGAGGGCGGCGCCGATGCGGGCGGCGGCGCGGGTGGCGACGAGGCTGTTGCCGCCGAGGTCGAAGAAGTTGTCGTCGGCGCCGATGGTGGTGTCGAGGCCGAGGAGGTCGGCGAAGATGCCGGCGACGATTTCTTCGACCGGTGAGGCGGGTGCGCGGAATGTTTCGGTGTGCAGGATGGGTTCGGGTAGTGCGTTGCGGTCGAGTTTTCCGTTGGGCGACAGTGGGATCGCGTCGAGGATCATGACGGCGGCGGGCACCATGTAGGGCGGGAGCGCGTCGGCGAGTGCGCTGGTGAGTTCGGCGGCGGTGGGTGTGGCGCCGGGTGCGGGCACGACGTAGGTGACCAGCATGGCGGGGGCGTTGCCTTGCCGGTGGGCGATGGTGACGGCGAAGGCGGTGTCGGCGCGGTCGTCGAGGACGGCGTCGATTTCGCCGAGTTCGATGCGGTAGCCGCGGACTTTGACCTGGAAGTCGTTGCGTCCGACGAATTCGATGTCGCCGTGGGTGTTCCAGCGGACGAGGTCGCCGGTGCGGTACATGCGGGTGCCGGGTTCGCCGGCCGGGCAGGGCACGAAGCGGGCGGCGGTGGTGGCGGGGCGGTTGAGGTAGCCGCGGGCCGGTGCGGGGCCGGCGAGGTAGAGCTCGCCGACCACGCCGGCGGGGACGGGATGCAGGCGGGTGTCGAGGATCAAGGCTTGCATGCCGGGTAGTGGGGTGCCGATGGTGGGCCGGTCCCCCGCGTGCAGGGCCCGGGTGGCGGTGGCGAGGATGGTGGTTTCGGTGGGTCCGTAGAGGATGCGGAATTCGCGGGTGCCGCGGCGGTCGGTGCCTGCCCAGCGTTTGACGAGTTCGGCGGGAACTTCTTCGCCGCCGGAGAGCACCAGCTGCAGGTCGTCGAGTCCGGTGGGGTCGACGGAGGCGAGGGCGGCGGGGGTGACGAAGGCGTGGGTGACGTGCTGGGTGCGCAGCAGGTCGGCGAGGTCTTCGCCGCCGTAGGTTCCGGTGGGTGCGATGACGAGGGTGGCGGCGCCTGCGGTGGCGAACAGGATCTCCATCAGTGAGGCGTCGAAGGACGGTGAGGCGAAGTGCAGGAATCGGGAGCCGGGTTCGAGGTGGTAGTCGGCGCGTTGGGTGGCGATGAGGTCGGCGATGCCGGTGTGGGTGACGGCGACGCCTTTGGGGCGTCCGGTGGATCCGGAGGTGAAGACCACGTAGGCGGTGTCGGTGGCGCGCAGGGGCCGCAGCCGGTCGTGGTCGTCGAGGGGGCTGTCGGGGCGGGTGTGCAGGTGGGCGGTGGTTTCGGGGGCGTCGAGGACGATCCAGTCGGCGGTGTCGGGTAGCGCGGGGCGTGCGGTGGTGACGGTGATGCCCAGTGCGGCAGCCGAATCGGTGATCATGTGGTCGATGCGGTGGGCCGGGTAGGCGGGGTCGACGGGGACGTAGGTGGCGCCGGTTTTCACCACGGCCCACCAGATGAGCACGGATTCGGCGGAGCGGGGCGCGGCGGCCAGGACAGGGATTTCGGGTCCGGCGCCGTGCTCGATGAGCAGCCGGGCCAGGCGGTTGGAGCGCTGGTCGAGTTCGGTGTAGGTGAGGCCGTCCTCGCCGGTGCGGACGGCGAGGCCGTCGGGGTTGCGGCGCACGGCGTCGGCGAATACGGCGGGCAGCAGCGGTGATTCGGGCGTGGGGGCGGTGCGTGGGCCGATGCTGGTGAGCAGGGCGTGGTGTTCGCGCGGGTGCAGCCAGTCGATGTCGCCGACCGGGGTGTCGGGGCTGGTGGCGACGGTGTCGAGGACCCGCAGCAGTCGCTGGACGAAGCTGGTGACGGTGTCGGGGTCGAACAGGTCGCGGGCGTACATCATCATGCCGGACAGGCCTTGGGCGGCACCGGTTTCGGTGCTGGTGTCGGAGATGACGAGCTGGAGGTCGAATTGGCTTGTGCCGGTGTCGACGTCGGCGCGGGAGACGGCGACGTCGGGGAGGGCGATGTCGATGGCGCCGGTGTTCTGGAAGGCGAGCACCACTTGGAACAGGGGGTGTGCGGCGGTGGTGCGGCGCGGGTTGAGTTCTTCGACGATGCGTTCGAAGGGGACGTCGGCGTGGTCGAGGGCGTGCAGGTCGGTGTCGCGGGTGCGGGCCAGCAGGTCGGTGAACGGTTCGCTGCGGTCGATGGGTGTGCGCAGGGCGAGGGTGTTGACGAACATGCCGACGAGGTCGTCGAGGCCGGGTTCGCCGCGGCCGGCGACGGGGGTGCCGATGACGATGTCGTCGGTGTCGGCGAGCCGCCCGAGCAGCACGGCGAGGGCGGCGTGTACGACCATGAACAGGGAGGTGCCGTGGTCGCGGGCCAGTGTCTGTAGTTGCCGGTGCAGGGGTGCGGGGATATCGAGGGGGACGCGTCCGCCGGTGAGGGTGGCGACGGTGGGGCGGGGCCGGTCGGTGGGCAGGTCGAGCAGGTCGGGTACCCGGTCGAGGGTGGTGCGCCAGTAGTCGAGCTGGGTGGACATCAGCGAGGTGGGGTCGTCGGCGGCACCGAGGATACGGCGTTGCCACAGCGCGAAGTCGGCGTACTGGACCGGCAGGGGCTGCCACTGCGGGGGTTGTCCGGTGTGGCGGGCGGCGTAGGCGGTCATGACGTCGCGGGCCAGCGGGCCCATGGATTGTCCGTCGCCGGCGATGTGGTGTACGACCAGGACGAGCGTGTACTGGCCGGTGTCGTCGGTGTCGGTGGTGATGTCGAACAGGGCGACGCGGATCGGCACCTGGGTGGCGACGTCGAAGCCGCGGCGCACGAATTCGGTGAGCAGCTGCGGCAGGGTGTCGCGGGCGGGGTGGCCGGTTTCGAGGGTGATCGGTGCCCGGTCGAGGATGAGCTGGCGTGGTTCGCCGTCGGTTTCGGGGTAGATGGTGCGCAGTACTTCGTGGCGGGCGATGACGTCGTCGAGGGCGGCGCTCAGTGCGGCGGTGTCGAGGCGTCCGGACAGGTGCAGCATGACGGGGATGTTGTAGGCGGCCGATTCGGTTTCGAACCGGTTGAGGAACCACATGCGTTGCTGGGCCAGCGACAGCGGCAGCGGGTCGGGGCGCTCCCCTGCGGTGAGTGGGAGGCGGGCGGTGCCGTGCAGGGTGCGGGCGCGTCGGGCGAGGGCGGCGACGGTGGGTTCTTCGAAGATGGTGCGCACGGGGATGCGTACGTCGAGGGCGGCGCCGATACGGGCGGCGACGAGGGCGGCGCTGAGCGAGTCGCCACCGAGAGCGAAGAAGTCGTCGTCGGCGCCGACGTGTTCGGCGTCGAGGACCTGTTCGTAGGTGCGGGCGATGACGTCTTCCTGCCAGGTGGTGGGTGCGCGGAAGGCGCGGGCGGTGGCGGGCGGCCGGGGTAGTCGGTCGCGGTCGAGTTTGCCGGTCGGGGTGAGCGGCACCTCGTCGAGGATCATGACGGCGGCGGGCACCATGTAGGGCGGAAGCGCTTGGGCGAGTGCGGTTTTCAGGTCGGTGTCGGAGAGGGTGGCGCCGGTGGCGGGGGTCACGTAGGACACGAGGGTGGTGGGGCGGCCGTCGTCGGCGCGTGGGACGGTGACGGCGAAGGCGACGCCGGGCTGGGCGGCCAGGGCGGCGTCGATCTCGGCGAGTTCGATGCGGTTGCCGCGCACTTTGACCTGGAAGTCGTTGCGTCCCACGAATTCCAGGTCGCCGCCGGTGGTGCGGCGCACGATGTCGCCGGTGCGGTACATACGGGTGCCGGGTGCGCCGAAGGGGCAGGCGACGAATCGGGTCGCGGTCAGTGCGGTGCGGTCTTTGTAGCCGTCGGCGAGTCCGGGGCCGAGCAGGTACAGCTCCCCCGCGACGCCGTGCGGGACGGGCCGCAGCCAGGTGTCGAGGACGGCGGTGGTGACGGGGCCGGCGGGGGCGCCGATGGTGATCGGTGCGGCCGGGGTCAGCGGTGCGCTCGCGGTGGCCCAGATGGTGGATTCGGTGGGTCCGTAGAGGTTGACCATGGTGCGTCCGGGCGCCCACCGGTCGACCAGTTCGGGGCCGACGGGTTCGCCGGCGGTGGCCAGTACCCGCAGGGTGCCGACGTGGTCGCCGGGGATGGTCGCCAGCGCCGACGGCGTCAGCACGGCGTGCGAGATATGTTCGCGCTGAAGCAGTTTCGCCAGTTCCGGCCCGCCGTACACGTCGGGTGGGGAGACGACGAGCCGGCCGCCCACGCCGTGGGCCATGAGCAGTTCGAAGATCGAGGCGTCGAAGCTGGGTGAGGCGACCTGCAGCACCGCGGAGTCGGCGGTGACGCCGAGGATGCGGCGTTGGGCGGCGACGAGGTCGGTGAGGCCGCGGTGGGTGACCAGCACGCCTTTGGGGGTTCCGGTGGATCCGGAGGTGTAGATGAGGTAGGCGGTGCGGTCGGGGGTGAGCGCCGCGCCGCGTTCGGTGTCGGTGATCGGTGCGCCGGATTCGGTGTCGAGGGCGTGGACGGTGTCGGGGTCGTCCAAGGTGAGCCAGTCGATGTGCCGGTGCGGGCGGACCGTGCCGATGTCGGCGCTGCCGGTACGGGTGATGCCGAAGGTGGCGCCGGAGTCGTCGAGCAGGAACGCGACGCGGTCGGCGGGTAGCCGGGGGTCGATGGGCACGAACGCGGCGCCGGTCTTCGCGGCTGCCCACACGGTGACGACGGCGTCGAGGGAGCGTGGCAGGGCGCTGGCGAGCACGGTGTGCGGGGGGAGCCCGCGGCGCAACAGCAGCCGGGCCAGCCGGTTGGATCGCTCGTCGAGGTCGCGGTAGGTGAGGGTGTCGGTGCCGCAGGTGGCGGCGACGGCGTCGGGATGGGCAGCGGCGGTGGCGGTGAGGATGTCGTCGAAGGTTCGCGGCCGGCGGTGCGCGCGGGCCGGGTGGGCGGGTTCGGTGTCTTCGGCGGCGGTGAGCCGTGCCAGCGGTGCGGCCGGGTCGTCGGCGATGTGGTGCAGGAGTGCGACGAACCGGTCGAGGATCCACTGTGCGCGGTGGGTGTCGAATTCGTCGTCGAGGTAGCGCAGGGTGATGCGCAGTCCTGGTACCGCGGCCGGGTGGGTGTCGGTGTGTTCGGTGTCGTCGGATTCGGGGGCGACGACGAGGCTGAGCGGATAGGGGGTGGCGTCGACGCCGGTGATGTCGTCGATGCGCAGGCCCGCGGCGTCGACGAGGTGCTGCAGGGCGGGCCGGTCGACGGGGAAGGACTGGAAGGCGACGGCGGTGTCGAACAGGGCGGTCATTCCGAGGGCGCGGTGGATGTCGGGCAGTCCGATGTGGTGGTGGTCGAGCATGCGGGCCTGGTGTTGCTGAATCCGCGTCAGCAGTTGCTCGACGGTGTGGGTGGGGTCGAGGGGCACGCGTACGGGGACGGTGTTGAGGAACATGCCGAGGGTGCGGTCGACCTGCGGGAGTTCGGGGGGCCGGCCGGAGACGGCGGATCCGAAGATCACGTCGGTGTCGCCGGTCAGTTCGCGCAGGGTCAGCGCCCATGCCGCGGCGACGGCGGTGTTGACGGTGACGGCCGCGGCGGCGGCGACGCGGCGCAGGTCCGCGGCCCGGTGGGCGGGCAGCAGGGTGTCGATTTCGCCGGCGGAGGTGTCGCGGTGGGCGGCGTCGGCGCGCGCGACGCGGGTGGGTGATTCGACGTCGGCGTATTCGTCGGCCCAGGCGGCGGTGGAGGCGGCGCGGTCTTGGCGGTGCAGCCAGGCCAGGTAGTCGCGGTAGCTGGGTGCGGGTTCGGCGGTGTCGATGTGGGCGGGGGTGCCGTAGTCGGCGAGCAGTTCGCTCATCAGCAGCGGCATGGACCAGCCGTCGAGGATCACATGGTGGTTGGTGACGAGCAGCCGGTAGCGGTCGGGTCGCACGGTGATCAGGGTGAATCGGATCAGCGGCGGCGCCGACAGGTCGAACCCTTCGGCGGCGTCGCCGGCGGCCACCTGATCGGGGCTGGTGTCTTCGCTGGAGGTGAGGTCGATGTGCCGGAAGCGGACGGGCGCGTGGCCGAGCACGATCTGGCAGGGTCCGGCGCTGGTGTCGGTGAAGGCGGCGCGCAGGATGTCGTGGCGGTCGACAAGGGCTTGGGCGGCGCGGCGCAGGCGCTCGGCGTCGACGGTCCCGGTGAAGCCGATCGCGGTTTGCACGGTGTAGTTGTCGCCGGCGCCGGGGTTGTAGGTGGAGTGGAATCGGATTCCGGCCTGCATCGGCGACAGGGGCCACACGTCGGCCAGGTCCGGGTAGCGGTCATCGAGCCGTTCGACGTCGGCGGCGGTCAGCTCGACCAGCGGGAAGTCCGACGGGCGCGGTGGGCGGCCTTCGGCGCGGTGGGCCGGTTCACGGGTCAGCGACGGGTCGACGGCGACGGTGCCGCGGACCAGCTCCGCCAGTGCGGCAACGGTTTTGGCCTCGAAGACGTCGCGCGGGGTGAGGGTGAGCCCGGCGGAGCGGGCCAACGCCACCAGCCGCATGGACACGATGCTGTCGCCGCCGAGGGTGAAGAAGTTGCTGTCGGCGTACACGGTGTCCAGGTGCAAAACTTCGGCGAACAGTTTCGCCATGAGCTGTTCTTCGGCGGTGGCCGGTGCCCGTCCGGCGGCCTCCTCGGATCGGAAGTCGAGTTCGCGCAACGCTTTCCGGTCGATCTTGCCGGCCGGGGTGCGGGGCATGTCCGCCAGTTCCACGATGGCGGCGGGGTTCATGTAGTGGGCCAGTTCGCGTTCCAGGTCGGCGTGCAGCGCGGCCGGATCGAGTGTGGCCCCCGGTGCGGCGACGACATAGGACACCAGCACGGGTTCGCCGGCGGGTCCGGGGCGGTCGACGGTGGCGGCGACGGCCACCGTGTCGTGGCGGGCCAGGCGGGCGTCGATCTCCCCCGGTTCGATGCGCAGGCCGTGGATTTTGACCTGCTGGTCGCTGCGCCCCAGGTATTCCAGTTGCGGTCCGCGAGCGGTGTGCAACCAGCGCACGCTGTCGCCGGTGCGGTAGACCCGTTCTCCGCGAGCCGATTCCGGGTCGGCGACGAAGCGGGCCGCGGTGGTGGCGGGTCGGCCGAGGTAGCCGCGGGCCAGTGCGGGGCCGCGCACATACAGTTCGCCGGCGACGCCGGCGGGGACCGGCCGCAGCCACATGTCGCGCACGGTCACCGACAGTCCGGGGATCGGGGTGCCGATGGTGACGGGTTGCCCGGGTGTGAGGGCGTCGGATCCGGTGGCCCACACGGTGGTTTCGGTGGGACCGTAGTGGTTCATCAGCCGCCGCCCGGGCGCCCAGCGGGTGACGAGGTCGGCTGCGGTGGCCTCCCCGACGACGGCGATCGTCGTCAGTGCGGGCAGGTGCGCGGGGTCCATCGTGTTGAGCACCGACGGGGTGATGATGGCATGGGTCACCCCTCGAGCGCGCAGCAGGTCTTCGAGTGCGGCGCCGCCGTAGACATCGGGCGGTGCGATCACCAGGCAGGCGCCGTGGCCGTGGGCGAGCAGCAGTTCCGACAGGCAGGCGTCGAATCCCGGTGAGGCGACCTGCAAGACGGCCGAGGTGGTGTCGACGCCGAACGCGTCGGCGTGGGCGGCGGCCAGGCCGGCGAGGCCGCGGTGAGTGAGGTGCACGGCTTTGGGTGTGCCGGTCGATCCGGAGGTGTAGATCAGGTAGGCGGCGTGGTCGAGCCGCAGCTCGTCGGGTTCGGCGGTGATGTCGGGTTCGGCGGGCAGGTCGGTGTCGGCGAGGGTCCAGTCGACGGTGGCGGGAAGCCCCTGTGCGAGGGCGCGGGTGGTGACGCCGAGGGCGGTGCCCGAATCGGCGAGCAGTTCGGCGAGGCGTTCGCCGGGGTTGGCCGGATCCAGCGGCAGGAACGCCGCGCCGGTTTCGGCGACCGCCCAGATCGCGACGGCCAGCTCGATCGAACGCGGAACGACCACGGCGACAACGGTTTCCGGGCGCGCGCCGCGGGTGAGCAGCCGTTGCGCGAGCTGGTGGGCCCGCGCGGCGAGTGCCCGATAGGTGAGCGTGGCGGTTCCCGACCGCACGGCCACCGCGTCCGGGTGGGTGCGGGCGGTGTCGGTGAGGATGTCGCGCAGGGTGCGTCCGGCCGGTGCGCTGCGTGGCGCCGGAATCAGTTCGGCGAGTTCGGCATTCACGCAGGGGCTGAGGGCGGCGACGGTGGCGGTGGGGTCGGCGGCGATCTGGTCGAGGATCCGTTCGTAGCGGTCGAGCAGGGTGCGGGCGGTGTCGATGTCGAGCCGGTCGCAGGAGAAGCGCAACATCACGGTGTGGGTGGCGGAGGTGGCCGAGTCCGGGTCGCCGGCGCGGCCGGGCCGCGGCGGGGTTACCTGCAGGCTCAGCGGATACGGGGTGGCGTCGTGGGCGTCGACGTCGACGAGCCGCAGCCCGGCCTCGCGCAGATTGTGGGTCAGCTGTTCGCGGTCGAGCGGATAGGACTCGAGCACGGTCACCGTGTCGAACATGTCGGCGAATCCGGTGGCGCGTTGCAGTTCGGCCAGCCCGAGATGGCGGTGATCGAGGGTGGCGGCCTGTTCGGATTGCACCCGGTCCAGCAGGTCGGCGACGGTTTCGGCGGGTTCGAGCCGGACCCGCACGGGCAGGGTGTTGATGAACAGCCCCACCATGCGTTCGACGCCCGGCAGCTGGGGTGGGCGGTCGGAGACGGTGTTACCGAACACGATGTCGGAGCGGCCGGTCAAGGTGGTCAGCAGCAGCGCCCACGCCACCTGCACGGTGGTGTTGGCGGTGACACCGTAGGCGCGCGACAGGTCGGTGATCGCGGCGGTCGTCTCGGCGGACAGGTTGCGGCTGACCTCGGCGTTGTCGGCGGGCACGGTCCGGTCCGGGCGCCCGGTCACCAGGGTCGGGCTCTCCATGCCGGCGAGCACGTTCTGCCAGGCGGTGATCGCGGCGTCGCGGTCCTGGCTGTGCAGCCAGTGCAGGTAGTCGCGGTAGGTGCCGGCCGGTGCCAGTGCGGCCGGATCGCCGTCTGCGGCGTACACCGTGAGCAGTTCGTGGATCAGCAGCGGCATCGACCAGCCGTCGAGCACGATGTGATGGTTGGTGAGCAGCAGTTCGAATTCGGTTGTGCCGGTGCGGATCAGGTGGAAACGCAGCAGCGGCGGCCGGGCCGGATCGAAGGGGGCCGACGCGGCGTCGATGATGCGGCGGCGTTCGCGGTCGCGTTCCCCGGCGTCGGCGATCTCGGTGAGGTCGCTGTCGTGCCAGTCGGCGCGCACGCCGCTCATCACGATCTGGCGGGGCCCGGCGGCGCTTTCGACGAACGCGGTGCGCAGGCTGTCGTGGCGGTCGATCACCGCCTGTGCCGCGGCCCGCATGCGGGCGGTGTCGACCTGCCCGGCGAGGGTCAGTGTCGCCTGCACGGTGTAGCCGTCGACGCGGTCGGTGTCGTAGACGGCGTGGAACAGCAGACCGGACTGCAGTGCGGTCAGCGGCCACACGTCGGTCATGGTCGGATATTCCAGCTGCCAGCGGTCGATCTCGTCCTGGGTGAGGTCCACGAGCGGGAAATCCGACGGGGTGAAGCCGCCGGCGGATTCGCTGCGCGCGTGCTCGGCGAGCCCGCGCAGCGCCCGCACCCACAGTCCGGCCAGTTCCTCCACGTCCGCGCTGTTCAGCACGTCGGTGGCGAATTCCCAGGTGGCGTCGAGTTCGAGGCCGTCGGGTCTCGGTTCGGCGATCGCGTTGACATCCAGGACCGCGGGCAGTGCCATCGCCGGGTCGCCGGTCGCGGTGAGGGAGGTGAATTCCGTGGTCGGTGTCCACGGCCCGGACTGTTCGTGGACGCCGACGCGACCGAGGTAGTTGAACGCGATCTGCGGTTCGGTCGCGCCGGCCAGTTCGGCGCCGGCCTCGGCGTCGAGGCAGCGCAGCATCCCGTAGCCGATGCCGTTGTCGGGGATCGAGCGCAACTGTTCCTTGGCTGCCACGATCGCGGTGCCCGCGGCGGGGCCGCCGGCGAACGCGTCGTCGGCGTCGATGCCGCGCAGGTCCAGGCGCACCGGGAAGCGGGTGGTGAACCAGCCGACGGTGGCGCTGAGGTCGGCGCCGGGCACGGCGTGTTCCTCGCGGCCGTGTCCTTCGAGGGAGATCAGTTCGGTGTCGGGGTCGCCGCCGCGGCGGCGACGCCACTCCCCTAGTGCGAGCGCCAGCGCTGCCAGCAGCGGGTCGTTGGGTGTGCCGTGGAAGCGGGCGGGGACGGTGGTGAGGATCGCTTCGGACACGTCGGCGGGTACACGGACCTGGACGCGGCCCGCGGTGGCCGCGGTGTCGCGGGCGGGATCGAGATGTCGTGTGCCGAGCAGCTTCTCCCCCGGCGCGAGGATGGTCTTCCACAGCTCCAGTTCGCCGGCGCGGCGGCCGGCGGCGTGCTCGGTGAGTCCGTGGCTCCAGCGCCGCACCGAGGTGGTTGCGGAGCCGAAGGCGGGTTCGGCGCCGGCGCTGATCTGCTGCCATGCCCCGGCCAGATCGGTGAGCAGGATGCGCCACGACACCGCGTCGACGGCGAGGTGGTGGATCACCACCCACATCAGGTCGGGCCCGGTGGTGTCGTCGCTCATCCGCACCAGGTGCACCAGCACACCGTCGGCGGGATCGAGCCGGTCGGCGGCCGCCTGCAACCGGGCGTCGATCTCGGTGGCGTCGCGGTGCGCCAACCGCACCGATTCGTAGGCGGCCGCGGCGTCGACCGTGCCGGGGGCGGCCACGTCGATGTACCGGTCGGCGGAGTGGGCGCCGCGCAACACCGCGCGCAACATGTCGTGGCGGTCCAGCACCGCCGCCAGCGCTGCCACCAGGTCGGCGTCGTCGACGTGTGGCGGCAGTTCGATGAGGGTGGCCTGCGCGAAGCGATCGAATCGCCCGCGCGCGAGCATCGCGTACATGATCGGGGTCAGCGGCATCGGCCCGACCGCGCCGCCGGGCAGTTCGGGCAGCTGCGGGCCGCCGCCGGCGTCGGTGGCGACCGCGGCCAGAGCGGCGACGGTCTTGTGTTCGAACACGTCCTGGGTGGAGAAACTCAGGCCCTCGGCCTTGGCGCGCGCCACCAGTTGAATGGACAGGATGCTGTCGCCGCCGAGGGCGAAGAAGCTGTCGTCGGCGCCGACTGTGGCGACGTCGAGGATTTCGCCGAACAGTTGCGCCACCCGCTGTTCACGCGGGGTGGACGGCGCCCGCCCCGCGGCCGCGGTGCCGAAGGCGGGTGCGGGCAGGGCGGCGCGGTCGAGTTTGCCGAACGCGTTGACCGGCAGGGCGTCCAGCGCCATGATGACCGCGGGCACCAGATGCGGCGGCAGCGTGTCGCGGGCGAAGCGTTGCAGGTCCAGCGGGTCGATGTGGCGTCCGCGCACCGGCACCACATAGGAGGCCAGCACGGTGGCGTCGGCGTTGTTGCGCACCGGCACGGTGACGGAGATGTCGACATCGTCGTGGGCGGTGAGCGCGGCGTCGATTTCGCCGGGTTCGATGCGGTAGCCGCGGATCTTGACCTGAAAGTCGGTGCGCCCCAGCAATTCCAGTTCGGGGACGGGTCCGTCGCCGACCCAGCGTGCCATGTCGCCGGTGCGGTACATGCGCGCCCCGGGCCCGCCGTGCGGGTCGGCGACGAAGCGGGCCGCGGTTTCGGCGAACCGGTGGCTGTAGCCGCGCGCCACTCCCGGCCCGGCCAGATACAGCTCACCGGCGGTGCCGGTCGGCACCGCTTGCAGGCAGCGGTCGAGCACCATCGCCGAGACCCCGCGGATCGGGCCGCCGACGGTCAGGTCCCCGCCGGGGGTGACGGCGGCGCTGGCGGCGGTGACGGTGGTTTCGGTGGGCCCGTACTCGTTGAACATCGCCGCCGAGCGCGTCCACCGTTCGATCACGTGCGGCGGGCACACGTCACCGCCGACCACGACCACCCGCAGCTCACTCAGGCGCCGGGGATCCACCGTCGCCAGCATCGCCGGGGTGAGGGTGAGGTGGGTGACGTGCTGGGCGGCCAGCAGTTCGGTCAGTTCGTCGCCGCCGATCACCTCGGGCGGGACGACCAACAGGGTCGCGCCGTTGGCGAAGCACACCAGGAACTGCTCGAGTGAGGCGTCGAAACTGGGCGAGAGCGCATACGACACCCGTGCGGTGGCGTCCACACCGCAGACCTCGCTGCGGTCGGCGATGAGGTTGGCCAGCCCCGCATGGGTCACCTGCACCCCCTTCGGGATGCCGGTGGATCCGGAGGTGTAGGTGATGTAGGCGAGGTCGTCGGGGCGTAGCGGGCGCAGGCGTTCGCTGTCGCCGATCGGGGTGCCGGGGGTGTCGCGGCAGGCGGCCGCGGTGTCCGGATCGTCGAGCACCACCGGCGTGGCCGTCTGCGGCAGCCGTCCCCGGTAGGCGTCGACGGTGATGCCGGCCCGGGCGCCGCTGTCGGCGATCATGTGCTCGATGCGTTTGGCCGGATAGTCGGGATCCACCTGCACGATCGCGGCGCCGGATTTGGCGACCGCCCAGGCGGCGACGATCGATTCGACCGAGCGGCGCAGCATGATCGCGACGGTGGTGTCGGGGCCGCAGCCGCGTGCGATCAGTTGACGGGCCAGGCGTGAGGACCGGGCGTCGAGCTCGCCGTAGGTCACGGTGGTGCCGGGTGTGGAGATCGCGTCGGAGGCGGGGTGGCGGCCGGCGCTGTCGGCCAGGATGTCGGGCAGCAGCCGGGGCGCGACCGCGTCGTCGCCGTGCACGGGCAGCAGCCGCTGCTGTTCGGACGGTGCGAGCAGCGGCAGCCGGTCGATGCGGTATTGCGTTCCGCGGTCGAGGAATTCGTGCAGGAACATCAGGAAGCGCCCGTGGTGGGCGGCGAGTTCGTCGGGCCGGTAGATGTTCGGATTGCCCTGGAAGTCGATGTGGGTGCTGTCGCGGCCGGCGCCGGGATAGATGTTGACGAACAGGTCGGCGGTGGGCCCGGAGGTGAGCACGTGCAACCGGCCGGTGGTGTCGCCGAGGACGACGTCGTTGTCGATCATCATCAGGTTCACGGCGGGACCGAAGGAGGCGGTCTCGTCGCGGGCGATGCCCATATCGCGGAAGATGTCTTCCTGCCGGTAGCGCTGGCGGCGCAGCGCGCTGGTCAGCTCGCTCTGCACCGCGTCGATCAGTTCACCGACGCTGCGGGAGCCGACCCGCACGCGCAGCGGCACCACGTTGGCGACCATGCCGCCGGAGCGGCGCAGTATCGCGGAGTGACGGCCCGACACCGGAAGGCTCAGCAGCACCTCGGTGCTTCCGGTCATCCGGGCCAGGTAGGCGGCGAAGGCGGCGACGACGATCGGTGTCACGCTGGTGCTGCGTTCGGCGACCACGGCATCGAGCAGTGCGGCGGTCTCGGGTGCGAGCGCGTCGCTGACCAGTGCCGGGTGGATGGTGGGTTTGCCGACACGTCCGGCCAGGCTGACCACGGGCGGTGCGTCCGCCAGATGTTCGGTCCAGTATTTGCGGTCGTTGTCGAATCGCGTCGACCCGCGATAGGCCAGGTCCTGTTCGGTGATCTCGGCCAGATCCTTCGCCGCGGCCGGGGAGGGTTCGGTGCCGCGAAGCCACGCGTTGTACAGCTCGGTGATGCGCTGCAGCATCGTCACCGCGGCGAATCCGTCGAGGGCGATGTGGTGGGCGCGCTGATACCACAGGTAGTGGTTGTCGCCGACCAGGTATATGACGCACACCATGAGGTGGTCGTGCAGCAGATCCAGCGGTGCGGCGTAGTCCTCGCTCATCAGCCGGTGCGCGGTGGCCACCGGGTCGGTGTGGCGGCGCAGATCCACCACCGAGATCGGGGCGCCGCGGAAGTGGTCGACGAACTGGCAGGGTTCGCCGTCGACCTCGATCAAATGCAGATGTCCGGACCCGAATTCGATGCTCGCGGCGCGGCAGGCCTCCATGAGCAGATCGGTATCCAATTCCCCGATGATTTCCACGTATTGCGCCACCGAAATCGGGGATTCGCCCGCGAGGTGCTGGGCGAACCATATTCCGCGCTGCGCCGCGGTGAGCTTGAATACGCCGTCCGGCGCCGGGCGCGGGAATCCGTGCCCCGAAGTGCGTGCGCGTGTTCCGGTGCCGGGTGCCTGGTGACCGCCGAGTGGCGCCGTGCCGATCCGCGGTGACTTCGGTGCCTGTGAATCGCCGCCGAAGTTGCTTTTGAATTGGGTCACCGGTCCTCCATCGGATCTCTTTACTTCGACGCAGTAACACAACGCCGGACCGTTTCCTCGAAACGACGTTCGCCGTAATGCGTGAAGCACGTCGAAATGTGCGCCGCGATTTCTCGAGCGCGACGAACAGCGCCCTCGTCGCCCTGGGCGGATGTTCGTCCGGTGGTGCGGCCGGCGGGCGCGAAAGCGGTGGTCACGACGCCCCGACACGCCGCGGCGACCGCCCGCGTGGGCCGTCGGCCCAGGTCAGTCCTTGCGTTTGTAGCGGAGCCGGTGATCGCGCGATCGCCGGTCCGCGGATACGACGCCGCCCTGGGGTTCGGAGCCGTCACCGTCGCCGTGCCCGCCGCCGCATATCGCGTCGTGCGGGGCGGCGCGGCCCGCATCCGGGCCGGGCGGGTCACCCACATCGTTGGAATTCATCGCGTTCACCGGATCACCTTCTGGCACGTGAAGCACCTCACGGCAGTGTGTCGTAGGTAGATTCGGTGGGCGGGCGCGCCCGGATAAAAAGTAATTTTTTGATAACTACGCAGTTTCCTCGGTACCAGATAGCCGGACTTTCGCCCGCTCGAGCGCAGGAAGAACGGGACGTTCCCGGTTGCTCCCGACGGTTTTCGTGACGGTCGTTATGAAATCGAGCCCCGAGGAGGTCTGAATTTCGGTGTGGTCACCGGCATCAGAAACCACAGAAATCACAACAATCACAGAATTCGCGGCACCACACGGATGTGACCGACGGACCGCACCGGCGCGTCCCGCGCGGTGCGGGGCGCCGGGCGGCCGCGGGGCCGGCCCTCGGACGGCCGGATCCGAAGTGTTCGGAAATTTGGTTCTCAAAACCGCACCTACCGGTTACTTGAATGAGTCATACTTCGGACCGTGTCCACTACGGCGGATTTCGAGCGCATGCTGCGCCGGGCCGCGCTGCGGGTGACGGCCCCGCGGATCGCGGTGCTGACCGCTGTGGCCGACCATCCGCACTCCGACACCGACACCATCCTCGGCCTCGTCCGCGGCACCCTGGGCACGGTCTCCCATCAGGCCGTCTACGACGTGCTGCGGGCATTGACCGAGGCGGGTCTGCTGCGCCGGATCCAGCCGATGGGGTCGGTCGCCCGCTACGAGACCCGCGTCGGCGACAACCACCACCATCTGGTGTGCCGCTCCTGCGGCGTCATCGCCGATGTCGACTGTTCGGTCGGCGACGCACCGTGTCTGACCGCCGCCGACGACAACGGCTTCGTCCTCGACGAGGCCGAGGTCATCTACTGGGGCCTGTGCCCCACCTGCTCCCTGCCGACTGCTCGATCGACCCCGTGATCACAGCCCGTTTCACTCACTCGGAAAGGAAAGACCGTGCCTGAGGAACATCCACCTATCGCCGAGGCCAATACCGAACCGCCCGAGAGCGGATGCCCCGTCGTCGGCCGCATGAAGCGACCCGTCGAAGGTGGCGGCAACCGCGACTGGTGGCCGGAACAGCTCAATCTCAAAGTGCTGCAGCACAATCCGGCCGAAATCAATCCCTTCGGCGCGGACTACGACTACGCCGCCGAATTCGCCACCCTGGATCTGGCCGCGGTCAAGGCCGACATTATCGAGGTGATGACGACCTCGCAGGACTGGTGGCCGGCCGATTTCGGCCACTACGGGCCGCTGTTCATCCGCATGGCCTGGCATGCGGCCGGCACCTACCGCATCGAGGACGGCCGCGGCGGCGCCGGATCCGGGATGCAGCGATTCGCCCCGCTCAACAGCTGGCCCGACAACGCCAGCCTGGACAAGGCGCGCCGGCTGCTGTGGCCGGTGAAACAGAAGTACGGCCGCAAACTGTCGTGGGCCGATCTCATCGTCTACACCGGCAACGTCGCCCTCGAGCACATGGGTTTCCAGACCTTCGGCTTCGGCGGCGGCCGCGTCGACGAGTGGGAGCCCGAGGAGGTGTACTGGGGTCCGGAGATGGAATGGCTCGGCGATGCCCGCTACTCCGGGCAACGCGATCTGGAGAACCCGCTCGCGGCCGTGCAGATGGGCCTGATCTACGTCAATCCCGAAGGGCCCAACGGTAACCCGGATCCGCTGGCGGCCGCGATCGACATCCGCGAGACGTTCCGCCGGATGGCGATGAACGATGTGGAAACCGCGGCGCTGATCGTCGGTGGCCACACCTTCGGCAAGACCCACGGCGCCGGCCCCGCCGACAACGTCGGCCCCGAACCGGAAGCCGCGCCGCTCGAGCAGATGGGCCTGGGCTGGAAGAGCTCGTTCGGCACCGGTGTCGGCAAGGACGCGATCACCAGCGGCATCGAGGTGACGTGGACCCCGACCCCGACCCGGTGGGACAACAGCTTCCTCGAAACCCTCTACGGCTACGAATGGGAGCAGACCAAGAGCCCCGCCGGGGCGTGGCAGTGGGTGCCGAAGGACGGCGCCGGCGCGGGCACGGTGCCCGACGCCCACGATTCGTCCAAGACCCAGGCCCCGGCGATGCTGACCACCGACCTGTCGCTGCGATTCGACCCCATCTACGGGCCGATCACGCGGCGCTGGCTCGACCATCCCGAGGAACTGGCCGACGAGTTCGCCAAGGCCTGGTACAAGCTGATCCACCGCGATATGGGACCCAAGTCCCGGTATCTGGGTCCGCTGGTGCCGGCGGAGACCCTGCTGTGGCAGGACCCGATCCCGGCCGTCGATCACGACCTGATCGGTGACGCCGAGATCACCACCCTCAAGGCGCGGATCCTGGATTCGGGCCTGACGGTGCCGCAACTGGTGTCGACGGCGTGGGCGGCGGCGGCCTCGTTCCGCGGCAGCGACAAACGCGGCGGCGCCAACGGCGGCCGGTTGCGGCTGCAACCGCAGAACGGCTGGGAGGTCAACGACCCCGACGAGCTGGCCCAGGTGATCCGCACCCTGGAAGCGATCCAGGAGGCGTTCAACACCGAACAGTCCGGCAATGTGCGTGTCTCGTTCGCCGACGTGGTGGTGCTCGGCGGTGTCGCGGCGATCGAGAAGGCCGCCCGCGACGCCGGTTTCGGGGTGAGTGTCCCGTTCACCCCGGGCCGCACCGACGCCACCCAGGAACAGACCGATGTGGAGTCGTTCTCCGCGCTCGAACCCAAGGCCGACGGTTTCCGCAACTACCTCGGCAAGGGCACCCGGCTGTCGGCGGAGTATCTGCTGGTCGACAAGGCGAACCTGCTGCGGTTGACCGCGCCGGAGATGACCGTGCTCGTGGGCGGTCTGCGGGTGCTCGGCGCCAACTACAAGCAGTCGCCGCTGGGTGTGCTCACCGACAACCCCGGAGTGCTGAGCAACGATTTCTTCGTGAATCTGCTCGACATGAGCACCGAGTGGAAGCCCTCTCCCGCCGACGACGGCACCTACGTCGGCTCGGACCGGGCCACCGGCGAGCAGCGCTGGACCGGCAGCCGCGTCGATCTGGTCTTCGGCTCGAACTCGCAGCTGCGGGCGCTGGCCGAGGTGTATGCCACCGACGACGCCAAGGCCAAGTTCGTCGACGATTTCATCGCCGCCTGGGACAAGGTGATGAACCTGGATCGGTTCGACCTGGCCTGATCCGCCGTTGCCCGGATGCCCCGCGCACCACCGCCGGTGCGCGGGGCATCCGCACGTCCGGGGAGCATGTCGGTTCGGGCGGGCGTTCGGCCGCGGACGCTACAGTCACCCGAGAACACTCGGGCACAGGAGGCCGCCGTGACCGTTCCGCTGCTGGCATGGGCCGGTGCGCTGGCGCTGATCGTCGTCTTGCTGGTGTTCGACTTCGTCTTCCACGTGCGTCGCGCGCATTCGCCGACGCTGGGCGAGTCGGCAGCGTGGTCGGCGGCCTATATCGGTGTGGCGGTGGCGTTCGGGTTCGTGGTGTGGGGTCTGGGCGGTTCCGAGATGGGGGTCGAGTACTTCGCCGGCTACATCACCGAGAAGGCGTTGTCGGTGGACAATCTGTTCATCTTCCTGGTGATCTTCACCGCCTTCCGGGTGCCCGCGGCCGCTCAGCAGAAGGTGCTGCTGGTGGGGATCGTGATCTCGCTGCTGGCGCGCACCGGATTCATCTTCCTCGGAGCGACGCTGATCAATCGTTTCGCGTGGGTGTTCTACCTGTTCGGCGGGGTGCTGCTGGTGACCGCGGGCAATATGCTGCGTCCCGAGAGCGAGGACACCCACTCCGGCGACGGGCTCGTGGTGCGCGCGACCCGGAAACTGTTGCGCACCACCGACTCCTACGACGGTGACGCGATGACCACGATCGTGGACGGTCGGCGCCGGTTGACGCCGATGGTGTCGGCGATGATCGCGATCGGCGGCACCGATGTGCTGTTCGCCCTCGATTCGATTCCCGCGATCTTCGGCCTGACCCAGAACGTGTTCCTGGTGTTCACCGCCACGGCGTTCTCGCTGCTGGGGTTGCGGCAGTTGTTCTTCCTGCTGGAGGGCCTGCTGGACCGGCTGATCTACCTCGGCTTCGGGCTGGCCGCCGTGCTCGGGTTCATCGGCGTCAAGCTGATCCTGCACGCCCTGCACCACAACAGCGTGCCGTTCGTCAACGACGGCGACCCGGTACCGGTGGCCGAGATTCCCACGGTGTGGTCGCTGGTCGTGATCGTCGCGATACTCGTTGTGACGGTGGTGGTTTCGCTGTGGAGCCCGGCCGGGCGCGCGCAGACCGCGGTCGCCGGAGCGCGCCGCTACGCCACCCGGTACCTCGATTTGGGCTACGAGGTTGATCAGGCCGTGCGTGAACGCACGTACGGGCGGATGCTGGCAGCGGAACGGGCCATGGCCGGGCTGCCGGACAAATATGTGCACCGGTTCCGCGCCGACGACCTGTCCACGCTGCTCGACCGCGCGCACGTCGTGCACGAGGACCGCATGGAGCGTATCCGCGCCGGCCTGCCCCTGCGCATGTGACGACCGTCGAACCTCTCCCTTTATATTCCGTTTCGGCTATATTGCCGATATGGCATCTACGTTCGAGGCGCTGGCCGAACCGCGGCGCCGCGAAATCCTCGACCTGCTGCGCCGGCGTGAACACCTGGTCGGCGAACTGGTCACCGAACTGCGCCTGGCACAACCGACGGTGTCGAAACACCTGAAGATCCTGCGCGGCGCCGGCCTGGTCGAGGTGCGCCAGGACGCGCAACGGCGCTGGTATCGGCTGCGACCCCAGCCGCTCACCGAGATAGACCTGTGGCTGGCTCCCTACCGGCAGCTGTGGGAGACCAGCCTCGACGCGCTGGCCCGCCACCTCGACGTCCTGGCCGCCGCCGACGACAGCGCCGCCCCCACCGAAGCCGAGACCGCAAGGAGTGATGACGATGAGTGACCCGTCCGCCGAACTGACCACGATCGACGGCACGCCCACGTTGCGGTTCATGTGCCGCTTCGCCCACCCCCGGGAACGAGTGTGGCGGGCGATCAGCGATCCCGAGCAGATGAAGGCGTGGTTTCCGGCCGCGGTGCAGACCGACCTGCGCCCCGGCGCGCCGATGCGATTCGTCTTCGACGACGAAGCCCCGGTCGAGGACACCTGGGACGGGGAGGTCCTCGAGGTCGATCCGCCGAAGGTGTTCATGTTCCGCTGGAACCGGGATGTGCTGCGGTTCGAGCTGATCGCCGACGGCGACGGCTGCCGGCTGGTGTTCACCCACGCGCTCGGCGACGGCCCGACCGGCCGCCTGGGCGCCGCCCGCACCGCCGCCGGATGGGACGGCTGCCTGACGAGCCTGGCCGCCGCACTCGACGACCGCGCCGAAGGCGAGGACCCGAGAGCCGGATGGCTGGCCCGGGCCGAAGCCTACGCCGAGAAGTTCGGGCTGGCCCGCGGCAGCGCCGAACCCGGCGCTGGCCCCGAATCCGATGTGCTGCTGCGATTTTCGCGCGACCTGGTGTGGCGGCCCGCGGACACGATCTGGGCGATCCTGGTCGAGGACCACCCCCTGCGCGTCGGCGCGCTGCCACCGGCCCGCGCGACCAACCCGGCGATCGAACCCGGACCGGTCACCGCATTCGATCCGCCGCGGCTGCTGGAATACGAGGTGTCGGTGGACGGACAGCCGGCGGGACGGGCGCGGTGGGAGATCATCGCCGATCCGCGACTGGGCACCCGGGTCGAGTTCACCCACACCCTGCCCCACCGGCTCGCCGCGCACCGCGCCGGACTGCTGGCCGCCTGGCAGGTGCATATCGAACTGTTCTTCGCCGCCACCCAGGGCGAGATCCGATGCCCGTGGCCCGAGCAGCGGGTCACCGAACTGACCGCCACCTACAGCTGAGTCACTGCGCGGGCGCGCGGGCGGTGCGGGCCGGAATCGTGGTGTCCAGCACCGTCATCAGCGCGACGAGGGCACCGAGACCGACGATCACCCACGCGATGGCGTGCAGCCCGGCATCGGTGGTGGCCGAACCGAAGGTGAGCGCGATCAGGCTGGAGGAGAAGATCGCCCCCATATAGGCGAAGGTGCGATACAACCCCGACGCCACCGCGACCTGCCGGGCGGGCGCCTGCACATACAGCGCGGCCTGGTTGGCGAACCCGCTGGCACCATTGGCCACTCCGAACAGCAGCGACATCGCGATCAGCACGATCACCGGCGAGTTGTGCGTGATCACGACCATGACCAGCCCGGTCGCGATCAACGCCGCACCGCTCGCGGTCAGCGGCACCCGCACCCAGCCACGATTGGACACCAGCCGCGCGATGACGATGCTGATCGCCGACAGCGGCAGCAGGATCAACCCCACCTGGGAGGCGCTGTAGTGGGCGGCCTGTTCCATCCACTGACTGGTCCCGTAGAGGGCGGTGTAGGTGCCCAGCGACACCACCGCCTGCCGCAGATACGTGCGCAACAGGCCGCCGTTGCGGGTCAGCATCCGCACGTCGATGAGCGGACTGCGGGCCCGCAACTCCCACCCCACCAGCGCGGCGACCAGGCCCAGCGTCACCGGCAGCAACCACCACAGCGGTGAGCGCGGATCAGACAGAAACCTCAGCATGCCGATCACGGCGCCGGCGAACAGGCCTATGCCGACGAGGTCGACCGCGGCCGGCAGCGACCCCTGATCGCGGTCGCGCGGCGCATCCTTCGGCACACCGGTCACCGTCGCCACCAGCGCGACCAGCGCGAGCGGGATGTTGACGAAAAATATTGCGCGCCAACCGAATACGCCCGCCAGCAGACCACCCAGCGGCAGCCCCACCACGGAGGTGACCTGCGCGGCGATCGAGAAGTTGCCCAGCACCTGCGCCGGCACCCCCGTCCCGGCGTCGTCGGCGCGCCGCCGCACCAGCGCCATCGCGGTGGGAAACGCCGCCGAGGTGCCGATCCCGATGAGCGCGCGCGACACCACCAGGAACCCGAATGCCGGTGCGGCGGCGCCGATCACGCCGGCGGCGATGAGGATGATCAACCCGCCGGTGAACACCCGGCGCGGCCCGAACAGCGTGGCGAGTTTGCCCATGGTGGGCTGGGCGACGGCGCTGCACAGATACAGCACCGAGATGAGCACGGCGGTGGTGCCGGGGCCCCGGTGGAAATCGACGCCGATGCCGACGAGGGCGGTGGCGATGGTGGAGGTGTTGATCGGATTGAGGGTCGAGCCCAGCAGCAGGGGACCGACGAAACGAACGGTGAACGGGTCGCTGCGAGCGCGCGCGGTGTCGGCGGGGGCGGCTGTCACGAGCGGGCCGCCAATGTCCGTAGCACGTCGTCGGTGGTTCCGGTTTCGGCGATGCGGCCGAAGATGTGGGCGATGCTGTGGTCGTGGCGTTCGGCGTCGGAATCGGTCATCGCATCGACCGGCAGCGTGACGTGGAAACCTTGTTCGTGGGCGTCGCGGGCGGTCGATTCGACGCCGGCGCCGGTGGCGATGCCCACGACCACCACCTGCGTGACGCCGTCGGCACGCAACCGGTCGGCGAGCCCGGTGCCGGCGAAGGCGCTGCGGGCGTGCTTGGTGACCTGGATGTCGCCGGGCTGCGGCGTCATCTCGGGGATGAGGGCGGTCCAGTCCGGCGGCAGATCGGTCATGGTCATCGCGCCGGCGTCGGTGCGCCCCGGCGGGGTGCCGGCGACGTTGACGAGCACGACCGGCAGGTCCCGGTCGCGGAAGGCGTGCGCGAGTGTGGCCGCGCGCGTGATCACGGGTTCGACCGGATGCGCCAGCGGCCGGCCGGCGATGCCCTGCTGCAGATCGATCACGATGAGGGCGGTGGCCGGGTCCAGGGTGGTGACGGGCATAACGAATTCCTTTGCTGGCGTGAGGTTTCGGACGCACCGGGGTCGGCGCGCGCTGGATCGCGCGAACCCGGTGGCCGGGTCGCGGATATCGGTTGTGGGCGCTTCGATCAGCCGGCGCGGCCGATGCGGTCGAGCAGTCGCGACTCGGCCTTCGCCGAGTCTGATTACTTGACGGCCGGTAAGTAATGTCGCTAACCTGACCGAAAAGCCCCCTACCGGGTCGTTTACTCGATCCGGCCGGCGTGGGAAGTGGGTGGGGATGGAAACCGTCAGCGTGTTGTGGCCGGTGCCGGCCGAGCGCGTCGCGACCGTCGAAGTCGGCGAGGACGCGCTGACCGACCTGGAGATCGAACCGCTGCTCGCCGCGATCGTCGGCGAGACCGACGACCACGACCTCACCACCCTGCTGCGCCGCCCCGTCCGCGACCCCGACACCGTACGATTTCGCCACGAGGTGTTCACCGACCTCGACGACCACGCAACATACACCGCCGCAGAGGAATTCGTGGTCGCCATGTGGCGGGTGCGGCGCCGGCTGCGCATCGCCGGCGAACTGTATCACCGGCATCAACGCCACCGCGGCCACCTCGACGCCGCCGCCGGCTACGTGGCCGCGGTGACCGCACTGCACGCGGCGGCCGCACGGCTGCCACTGCGATCGCGGGCACTGCTGCGGTGGCGCACCTACCTCGACACCTATTGCACCGGTGCGGATCTGCGCACACTGGCCCACGACATCGACACCGTACGAGCCGCGCTGGCACGCGTGCGGTACCGGCTGCGGATCGTCGACCGCACCCTCGAGGTGAGCCCCGCACGCCCCGCACCCGACTACACCGCCGCCGTGACGCGACTGCTCGCCCGCTTCGGCGCACCACACCGCCGCGACCCGCGCCCGCAACCGGAGTGGCCGGACATGAACCAGACCGAGGAACAGATCCTCGACCGGGTCGCCGACCTGTTCCCGGCGCCGTTCGAGCGACTGGCCGAATTCGCCACCCGCCATAGGGATTTCATCGCCCCCGAGGTGGCCGAATTCGATCGAGGCATGCAGTTCTATCTGCGCTGTCGCCGGTTCGCCCACCGCGCCGCCGGCACCGGCCGCAGGGTGTGCCTGCCCGAGATCGCCGCACCCGGCGAACCGATCCACGCCGACCGCGCCTACGACCTCGCCCTCGCTACCCGCTCACCGAACCCGCTGGTGTGCAACGATTTCCGCCTCGAACCCCCGGAACGGGTGACGGTGGTGACCGGCCCCAACCAGGGCGGGAAGACGACCTTCGCGCGCGCGATCGGGCAACTGGTGTACTTCGCCGCGCTCGGCGGCCCGGTCCCGGCGCAGGCGGCGCGGCTGCCGTTGCCCGATCGCATCCACACCCACTTCGAACGCGCCGAACACGCCGGCGACCCGGACGGAAGGCTACTGGCGGACCTGCGCTCCATGCGCGAAATCCTGCGGACCGCCAGCGCAGACACCCTGATCGTGCTCAACGAGAGTTTCTCCACGACCACCACGCACGACGGCGCGCGCATCGCCGGCGAGGTACTGGCCCACATCGTGCGGCTCGGCGCCTGGGGTGTGTGGGTGAGTTTCTTCGACGACCTGGCCGACGCCGGACCCGAGGTGGTGTCGATGGTGGCATCGACCGACCCGGCCGACCGCGCACACCGCACCTACCGCATCGTGCGCCGCCCCGCCGACGGCAACGCCTACGCCACCGAACTCGCCGAACGCTACGGACTCGGCTACCACGCGGTGGCCGCGAGGCTGGCGCGATGAGGGTCCGGCTGCTGTTCCCCGCCGACACCGCACCCGCACCGGCCGCGCTCGGCGACACCGCTGTCGCGGATCTGGGCATATCCGCGCTGATCGACACCATCGCCGAGGGCGACCCGGCGATCGCCGACACGGTCCGGGCCGTCATCACCGCGTCCCCGGCGGATCCGGCCGTGATCACACACCGCCACGCCGTGCTCACCGACTGCTGCGCGCACCCCGACCTCGTGCGCGCCGTCCACGACATCGCCGCCGCCGCGACGTCGGTGCGACGCTGGACATCGGCCGCGCGCCGGCGCGCCAACGGCACACTGGTCCTGACCCTGCCACCGTTCACCGCACAGCTCGAGCAGCTGCGCCGGCTGCGCACCCTGCTCGAACGCGACGGCGACCGCCTCACCGCCGCGGGCTGGACCGACCTGATCGCGACGACGAAACAGTTCGACGACACCTACCTGCGGGCGGTGCGCGACGAGCTGAGCGTGCTGCGCTTCGACCACGGCGTCGACATCGAGGCGGGCCTGGGCACCGGCAACAAGATCACCGATGTCGTGGTCCACCGGCCACCCGCACGCCGGCCACGTTTCGGATTCCCCCGCAGCACAAGCGTTTTCGAAGCGATCGCCGACGGCGAGGCCGAGGCCGAGCCGGTGATGCAGCTGAAGGATCACGCGCTGGCAGAGCTCGCGGACGTGGTCGCCGCTGCCGCCGACCGGCTGCACGCCTTCTTCCTGCGGTTACGCGAGGAGACCGCCTTCTACCTCGGCTGCCTGATCCTGCGAGAGCGCCTCGACCGCATCGCGATCCCCTACTGCCTGCCGCACCCGCACCCGTCCGACACGACGCGGCTGTGCTGCCGCGGGCTGCGCGACATCACCCTGGCGCTGGGCCCGGAACCCGCGAGCGTGGCGGGCAGCGACCTCGCCGCCGACGGGCGATCGCTGCTGATCGTCACCGGCGCCAACAACGGCGGCAAATCCACGTTCCTGCGCAGCCTCGGCGCCGCGCAGCTGATGATGCAGGCCGGAATGTTCGTCCTCGCCGAGGAATTCGCCGCCGACGTCCGCGACGGAGTGTTCACCCATTTCGTCGGCGACGAGGACCACACCCTGTCCTACGGCAAACTCGCCGACGAACTGGTCCGGATGAACGCGGTGATCGACCGGATCGGGCCGCGCGGGCTGCTGCTGTGCAACGAGGCGTTCGCCTCCACCGGCGAACGCGACGCCGGCCGTATCGCCGGGCCCCTGCTGCGGGCGCTCACCGAGGCCGGAGTGAAGGTCGTGTTCGTCACCCACCTCTACGACTACGCCCGCACCCGCCACACCGAGTCGCACCCCGGCGACCTGTTCCTGCGCGCCGAACGCGGACCCGACGGCACGCGCACCCACCGCGTCGTGGCGGGTCCGCCCGAGCCCGGCGGTCACGGCTACGACCTGTGGGCCGCCACCGAACTCGGGTAACCGGGCTCAGGCCGAGGGACGCAGACTGCTCAGCACCCGGATCGCATCCGATAGCGGGATCATCCGGCCGGGTTGTTCGGCGAGCAACCCCATCTCGATGTATTGGCGAATCAGCATCGAGGGGGTGATGCAGTGCTCGGCGGCCGCCTCCCGGATCCGGTCGCGCAGATCCTTCGGCAGTTTCAAGGAGGTGGTGACCATGCCGCGTTCGATCTCCTCGCCGGTCGGCGGCAGCGCGGGCGCGGCGGCGGAGTCGTCGAACACCAACCCGTCCACCACCGCCTGCGGGTCGGCGCCGGGCTTCGGTTCGAAGATGTGCTTGTCGGTCATCGGTTCGCCTCCCATGCGGTGTATTCCTCGAGCTGCTGCGGGCGCATCTGCGCGGCCATCACGATCTCCCAGGTGCCGGCCGACTCCGGCGACGGCCGCATCCGCAGCATCACCACCAGTGGACGGCCCGCATCGGTGCGGCCCCACACGGTCGTAACGGGCAACCCTTCCGGGGTGCGGGCCGGGCGCGGCCAGCGCCGCGACGAATACAGCACCTCCATCACCTCCCAGGGCGCCACCTCGGCACGAGCCAGGAACGAGTGGATTCCGATCCACCATGCGTACTCCACGCAGCCACCATAATACCCGCGTATTACCTACCTCGGCAGTGGTGAGTGCGGCTGCGGCAGCACCACCGTGCGATCGAACGCCGCGGGATGGGCCGCGGCGTGCTCGACCGCCGCCGCGATGTCGTCCAATCCGAACGTGGTGACCGTTTCCCCCGACAGATCGAGCAGCCCGCACCGCACCAGCTCGATCAACCCCGCGACAGCGGTGCGCGGGCACATCCACTGACCCCGCACCGTCACACTGTTGCGCATCAGCCACGGATACGGCAGCGCCAGATCGGAACCGCCGAGCATCCCCACTCCGCCCATGAGCACGACGCGCCCGAACTCGCGCACCGCCATCGCCGCGGTCCGCACCACGCGCGCGTCCGCCGCGGGCGGCAGAATATCGAGCACCACATCCACCGGTCCCCCGCCCGCGGCCAGCATCGCCCGCCGATCCACCTCTGGGTCACCGGTCAGCTCGACCGGGCGCACACGATCCCCGAACAGGTCCCGCAACCGGGTCGCAGCCGCACGGTTGCGGCCGGGAGCCACTACCCGGCTCGCACCCATGGCCAGCCCCACCGCCACCGCCGCACCCCCGAAATTGCCGGTCGCCCCGCTCACCAGCAACGTTTCCCCGGCACGCAGATCCGCCGCCAGCAGACCCCCGTACGGCACCAGCGGCACCGCCAGCGACGCCCAGCCGGCCACGTCCTCGCCGTCGACGTCACCGAGCGGCACGGCGTTCTCGGTCGGCACGACCATGCGCTCCGCGAACGAACCGTGATGAAAGTACCGCGACAATCGCAGCCCGCCCGGACCACGCGAACTCCAGCCCTGCAACGTGATGTCGGGAGTGCGCGCGTCGTCGCGGGAACGCACCGTCGGATCACACCACACCAGGTCCCCCGGCCGCAGCCGGGTCGCATCCGGACCGGCCGACACCACCCGCCCGACCCCACCCATCCCCGGAATCACCGGCGGCTCCAGCGGATAGTTGCGCACACCGCCGAAAACCTCCGCCGCATACGGCAAGACACAGGTAGCGAGCACATCCACCAGGACCTCACCCGGCCCGCCCACCGGATCGGGCACAGTCGTCACCGTCAACGGTTGCCCGAACTGTTCCAACATCGCCGCACGCATCGCCCACTCCTCCGGTTCCGAATCTCTTCTTCGCCAACGTAGGACGCGATCCGGCCATGCCACCAGCGAAAGCCCGGCATATCTGGTATGCCGGACAGTCATGGATCTGTCACCGGCCGGACTGCGGGTGCTGGCCGAGGTCGCCGAACGCGGCTCGTTCACCGCCGCGGCCCCGGCCCTCGGCTACACCCAATCCGGCATCTCACGCCAAGCCGCGGCCCTCGAACGCGAGGCCGGCAAACCGCTGTTCGAACGCCACCGCACCGGCGTCCACCTCACCCCCGCCGGACTCACCCTGCTACGCCACGCACGCGTCGTCCTCGACGCCCTGGACGCGGCACGACGCGACCTCGACGGCGGCGACGTCACCCAACAGGTGCGGCTGGGCAGCCTCATCAGCGCGGGCGTGGTCCTCGTACCCACCGCGCTGGCCGCGCTGCGCCGTACCCATCCCGGCCTGGACGTGTCCACCCGCGAGGGCACCACTCCGGCGCTGGTCCGCGCGATCCGCGCCGGCAGCCTGGATCTCGCCGTGATCACCTCTCGCCCGCCGCACCGGCCACCCGACACCGACCTACCGCGCCTGATCGTCGAACAACTCACCGACGTCGAACTGCTCGTCGCAGCGCCCGCCACCGGCCGCTTCGCCGGCCGCGCCACCGTAACCGTCGACGAACTCCTCGACGCCCCCTGGATCGCGAGCCCCGCCGCCACCACCGAACCCCTGCTGGGAGTGTGGCCCGGCCTGCCCGGCCGCCCCCACATCGCCCACCGCGCCCGCGACTGGCTCGCCAAACTCGCCCTCGTCGCCGCCGGCTGCGGCGTCACCACCATCCCCTCGGGCCTGTTCCCGGTACTGCCGCCGGAGGTGATCACGCTGCGGGTGCTCACCGGCACCCACGACCGCGCCGCCACCGAACTGCGCCGCCTGTCGCTGATCCGCCCACCCGCCGCACTCACCCCCGCGGTCGCCGCCGTCATCGACGCATTGCGGAGCGCCGCAACACCTTTCGCCCCCGCTACCGCCCGGGCGCCGGGCTAGCGGGTCACCAGATCAGGGTCCGCTCGGGCACCCGCACACACGCGAAGAACCGTTTGCCGATATCGCTGCCGTCGTGGTTGTAGGCGTTCATGATCTCGGCCAGCTCGTCGGCCAGCTCCTGCAACGCCGGGCTCGGGTTGTCGATGCCGCAATCACTGACCCAGCCCCACTCCCGCGGCACGCCCTCGATGGTGACGATGATCTTGCCGACGTACGGCGTCGCGACCGAGTAGGAGATCTCGATGGGAGCGTCCCGGATCGGCGAACGTTCGGCGAGCTCCGCACGATGTTGCGGCATGCTGAATATCTGCGCGAAAACGATGTCCTGACTGATCATTTCGGCAATGCTCGCCAACGTGGCGTGCCGGCCGACCCGGTGATAGCGGGGACCGTAATCACGATCGCCCCGCGGTCCCGCCGCCTGCGGATGCTTGGCCAGGATGCGGTCGAGCATGCGCTGGGCGGCCTCGCGTTCGGCGGCACCGGTCGCGGGATGGTCGATCAGCTGGCGCAGCCGGGAAATCCGGGGGCTCAGGGCCGTTGACATGGTCGCGGTCCTCTCCTCGTCGTCGCACGGCAGCCGCGGCCGCGGTCGGTCAGGGCAGCGGATCGACCAGCACCTGATGGTCGATGCGTCGCAACATATCCGGCCGAGCGGTCAAACACGGCCAATTGCGAGAGACCGCCTCACTGGCGGCGTGTCCGGCGGCCACCAGCCCATCGGCATCGGAACGTCCGGCCAGCAACGCCGCCACCCGGGAGGCCGCGCCGGTGTCCAGTCCGGTCACCACGGTGTGCGGCAGCTCCAGCAACACCGCGAGAATATCGAGCCGATCCGGCCGGATCAGCGCCTGCCCCGCCGCCGCCACCGCCGCGGGTACCACGATGGTATGACCGGCCTCGGCCGTCGCCCACGCCACCGCGTGCACATACGGCAGCCGCCGCGTCCAGCCCACCACGGCGGCGGTGTCGAACACCACGCCGCCCAGTGCGGCCGGGCTCACGCGGCGCCGGCGCTTCGCCGATCCAGATCCTCCGCCGACAGCGGCGGCAGGCCCTGCACACGCCGGGCCTGATTCACCAGCTCGAGCGGCGGCACGCCACCGAAACTGGACTCGATGGCATCCAGCGAAATATCGCGATCCATCCGATCCCGCAGCGCGGCCGACACGTAGGCGGACAGATTGTCGATCCGCCCCGACGCCTTCCAGCGCTCCAAGGTGGACACATCATCTTTGGGGACCGAGATCGTCACCTTCTTCGTCTCCGCCATACCGACAGCTTACGGCAGTATGGCGCCCGGCCGGCAGCGACTACCGCGCGAAGACCGTGGCCTGCGCTCCGCGCAACAGCTCGACCAGCTCCTTGCCCGCGGTGTCGTCCAGCTCCGCGAAGGCCGGGGCGATCAGCTCGTCGGTCAGCGCCTCGGCCGCATCCCAGCGCTGCCGCATCTCCGAGCTCACCTCGGTGGTGTCGACCCGCTCACCCCACCCGAACAGCCGCGCCTGGGTGGGCCCGTCGGTACGCGGCGAGCCACCGATCAGCACCGCCTCGAACGGCGACAGCCCACTGGCCCGCACCGCCATCAGATGCAGACCGCCCCGCAGCTCACGCAGACAATGGATCAACTGCAACACCCGACCGGCGGCATCGTCGGCGAGCGGCAACGCCCGCCAGCCCGCGAACAGGCTCACCCCCGCAACATCGGCGGCATCGGACACCACCCGCAGCAATTCGGCCAACCGGTCGCAGCCGTCGAATCCGGCGAGTTTGCGGCGACCGAAACCCTGGCACGCCGCCAGATATCCGGCCGCGGCCTGCGCGGGCGCCATCTCCACCGAATCCCAGGCCGCCCGAACGGTTTCCGGCTCGAAGAACCCGAACGCCGCGGTCACCACATCGGCATCCACCTCGCCGAGCACCCCGCCGCGGCCGCGCGTATACGGGCCGATGAAGCCGTCCACGCCGGTGCCGGCACCGAATGCCTTGGCCTCGCGGGAGAACATGAACGCGCCCCCGATGGTCTGGATCTCGGATTTCACCGCGGCCGGCACCGACACGGCGGACCCCTTTCGACGAGAGCGACCGATCCGGCCACTCGGCTCCTTCGACAATCCCCCGGAGCCTATCTCGCTTCAATCCACTAATGCCAGCGCCGGGCCGCAATCCACCGCCCCCGCGAACAACCCCCGAGCTAATCCACCATCGCACCGCGGGACCCCGCCCGCCCACGCGACGACGCCGCGACCACCCCGGCCGGCGAACCCGCCGACCCGGCCCCGGCGATATTCCCCCGCCGCAGCCGACCGGCTTCCCAGCACCGCACGGTACGCACGAAATCCCGTATAACGTAACGGCATCGGCACGTTCCCCAGAATTCATGGGAGGATTCACCTATTCTCGGGTCCGGGCCCGGGTACCACCGATTTCGAAGCGAGCGAGGGATGACCGACAACCTCGGCGCGACCGCACCCGACCCCGGTGCCGACCGCGCCACCGCAACGCAGACCGCGCTGACGTCGCTCGTCGCCCGCTTCGCCCAGCAATGGCAAACCTCCGGCGAACCCCCCGATCTGTCGGCCCACCTGCCCGCCGAACCCGCGCTGCGCCGCTCCGCACTCATCGAACTCATCAAGGTCGACCTGCACGAACGCTGGCAACGCGACACCGACGCACCGCGACTGGCCGACTACCGCGAACAATTCCCCGAACTCGCCGCCGCGCCCCTGCCCCCCGACCTGGTCTACGAAGAGATCAACGCCCGCAGCCGCCGCGACCACCACGCCGTCGACCTCGGCGAATACGAACAGGACTACCCCATCCAGATGGCCCGCATCACCGAAGGATTCGAGGACCTACCCCCCTCGGCACCCGGACTGCGCACCACCATGCTCGCCGACCCCACCGCCCTCGACGCACTCGACACCATCAACCCCGGCGCCACCGTCGACGACTTCGACCTGCTGCTCCCCCTCGGCCAAGGCGCGTTCGCCCGCGTCTTCCTCGCCCGCCAACGCTCCATGGGACGCCTCGTCGCCGTCAAGATCTCCCACGACCGCGGCAGCGAACCACAAACCCTCGCCCAACTCGACCACGACCACATCGTGCGCGTCTTCGACCAGCGCCAGATCACCGACCAGCGCCTCAAACTCATGTACATGCAGTACGTGCCCGGCGGCACCCTGCTCGGCGTCCTGCGCATGCTGCGCCGCACCCCACTCGCCCAGCGCGACGGCACCCTCCTGCTCGAAGCCATCGACGCCGCCACCACCACCGGCGGCGTCCTCGAACCCCAGCCCTCGCCCACCCGATCCGAACTCGCCCGGCTCAGCTGGCCCGAAACCGTCGCCTGGCTCGGCAGCCGCCTCGCCGCCGCCCTCGACTACGCCAACCACCGCGGCATCCTGCACCGCGACCTCAAACCCGCCAACGTGCTCCTCACCGCCGACGGCCAACCCAAACTCGCCGACTTCAACATCAGCTTCAGCCGCCACCTGCCCGGCGCCAACCCCGTCGCCTACTTCGGCGGCTCCCTGCCCTACATGGCCCCCGAACAACTCGAGGCCTGCCACCCCAACCTCGACACCACCGCCGCCGACCTGGACACCCGCGCCGACCTCTACGCCCTCGCCGTCGTGCTGTGGGAACTGCTCACCGGCCGCCTCCCCTTCGACGACGGCCACGACGCCGGCGAAACCGAAGAATCCCTGCAAGCCATGATCGACCGGCGCCGCACACCCATCGCCGACCACTTCGAAGCCGACCTCCCACCCGACACCCCCGCCCTGCTGCGCCACGCCCTGCTCACCTGCCTCGCACCCGACCCCGCGGACCGCTACGCCACCGGCGCCGACCTCGCCCAGCAACTCGACCTCAGCCAGGACCGCGCCGCCCGCGACCTCGTCGACCCGCCCACCCACAGCCTGCGCGCCCGCCTGCGCATGCGCCCCATGCCCGTCGTCACCCTCTCCAGCCTGCTCGGCCACCTGCTCGCCGGGCTCTACCTCGGCTCCCACAACCTGCGACTCATCCGCGACGCCCTCGGCGCCGACGCCGCCCACCAGATGGTGCGCCTGGGCATCGTCATGATCGCCATCGCCTACCCGATCGCCATCGCCGCCCTCATGTACTGGTGCCGCTCGGTGTTCGTGGTACCCAACGGATTACGCCGCGGCAGACAATTCGACGCCGCCACCCTCGCCCGCGCCCGCGCCGACACCCTCGCCTGCGGCGACCGCATCGCCGTGGCCACCTTCGCGGGATGGCTTGCCGCACTGGGCGTCTTCCTCGTCAAACTGCACACCCTCGGCGGCGTACCCGCCGGTATCACCACCAGCCTCATCGCCTGCAACCTCGTCGCCGCCTGCGTCGCCGTCGTCTACACCTACTTCCCCGTCACCTACTTCGTCCTGCGCTGGTACTACCCGGGCCTGGTCGCCGCCGGCGGCACCACCCCCGCCGACGCCGCCATGCTGCGCCGCATGGTGCACCGCAGCCGCATCTACCTCGGCGTCGCCGCCTGCGTCCCACTCATCGGCGTCCCCGCCGGCCTCGTATTCCTCACCCCCGACCAACAGCAGACCGTCATCGGCCCCATCGTCGGGCTCTGTGTCGGAGGGCTTTTCGCCTTCCTCATCACCCTGCGCACCTTCTACCTACTCGAATCCGACCTCAACGCCCTCGACCGCATCCTCGACCCCCACCCCCACTCCTGACCGGCTGCGGCCACCCGACCAAGATCGTCTAATCTCGAGGCGGTGCTAGGACATTCACATGCGACCAGTGGTGCGCTCGCGTGGGCGGGAGCCGCTGCCGCGCTACCACTTTCGATTCTCACCTTCCCCGCCGCGCAGATCGGCCACCTCGGCACGGTCGACCTGCTCATGGGAACGTTCCTCACCGCCGGCGCCGCCCTGCTGCCCGACGCCGACCACCCCAGCGGAACCATCTCGCATGCGCTCGGACCGATCACGCACACCGCCTGCAAGATCATCTCCACCGTCTCCGGCGGGCACCGCCACGCCACCCACTCCCTGGCCTTCGTCGCAGCCGTCACCTACGGCACCTGGGCCGGCGAACACTGGGTCGGCCGCTGGTTCACCCTCGGCCTGGTCTTCTTCCTGCTCGCCCTCGCCGTGCGCGCCCTCAACCTGTGCCCGCCGGGCGAAGGACTGCGCTCCTACACCACCATCGCCGTCCTCGCCGTCGCCGGCACCTTCGCCATGGACCAGTGGATCTCCGACAAACCTTCCTGGCTGCCCTTCTCCGTCGGCCTCGGCGCCCTCGCCCACCTCATCGGCGACTGCCTCACCGACCGCGGCTGCAGGCTGTTCTGGCCACTCGACATCCGCACCCGCATCCCGATCATCGACCGCACCGGCAACAAGGTCGAAACCTGGGTGATCTCACCACTGTTCGTGCTCGGCACCCTCGCCGCGCTCTGGTACGTCATCACCCACCAGCCCTAACAGCGTCACCGCGTCGCGGTCCGGGCTGCCCGGCTCGGCCTGGAACGCGACGAACCGCTGCCCGTCGGCCGCGGTCAGAATCTCCGAGGTCAACTCCATCCGGCCCACCGCCGGATGCCGGAACATCCGCCGCGTACCGCGCTTGGCCCGCACATCGTAATGCGCCCACAACGCCTCGAAATCCGCGGTCGCCGCGCACAATTCGGCCGTCAGCGCCGCCAGCTCCACCGGATGCGATCCCGCGCCCTGCACCACCCGCAGATGCGCCACACAATCGCGCGCCATCCCCGTCCAATCCTCGAACACCGTCCGCGCCGCCGAATGCGTGAACACGTACCGAATCAGATTGCGGCGCCTCGGCTCCCACTGCTCGATACCCCACAGCAACCGCAACCCCTCCGGATTCGCCGCCAGCAGGTTGCTCACCTGATCCAGGACGAAAGCCGGTGTGGGACGCACCGATTCGAGCAGCAACACCATGCCCCGCCCAGCCACCTCCACCGGCGCCGGAGCGGCGGCCGAGCCCACACCCGCCAGCCGCGCCACCCGGTACAGATGAGCCGCCTCGTCGGCATTCAGCAGCAATGCCGAGGCCAGCGCCGCCAGCACCTCCGGGCTCGGATTGCGGTCGCGGCCCTGTTCCAGCCGGATGTAATAGTCCACGCTCAGCCCCGCCAGCGCAGCGACCTCCTCGCGGCGCAGGCCCGCCGTCTGCCGCCGCCGCGTCCCCGGCGGCAGACCCACCTCCGACGGCTGCACCCGCGCGCGGCGCGCACGCAGGAACTCTCCCAGGGCACGACGATCACTCACTCATCCAGTGTGCCCGCTTCCCAGCCACGCCGGGGTAGCCCCGCCAGGACCAGGCCACAGCCGGTCTCCCCGCCGCGCTCGCCACGCCGCACGGTGGATGCATGACCGACACCCCCCACACCCTCGTCATCGGCGGCAGCTCCGGTATGGGACTCGCCCTAGCCCAACGACTACTGGCAGCCGGACATCGAATCACCATCGCCGCCCGCGACACCGACCGCCTCACCGCTGCGACCGCACACCTCGGATATCCCGATCAGGTCCGCTCACAGCGCGTCGACATCGCCGAAGAAGCCTCCATCGCAGCACTTTTCGACACCATCGGTACGGTCGATCACGTCGTCGTCACCGCCGCCGACATGCGCCACGGATACGGCCCGCTCACCGAGCTGCCCGCACGCGACGCGCGAACCGTCCTCGACATCAAAGTGCTCGGGCCGTGGCTGGCCGCCAAATACGCGGCAGACCGGGTCCGTAACTCCATCACCGTCACCTCCGGAATCGCGGCCTACCGACCGGCACCCGGCGGCTCGGTCGTCGCCACCGCCAATGCCGCTCTGGAGGGCCTGGTCCGAGCGCTGGCCCTGGAATTGGCGCCGATCCGAGTCAACGCCGTCTCCCCCGGCTGGGTCGACACCCCTATCTGGGACGACTTCGCCGGCCCCGACAAACACGCCCGCCTCGCCGCGATGGCCGCCCGACTGCCCGCCGGCCGCGTCGGCCGTCCCGCCGATATCGCGGCCGCGTTCCATGCCGTCCTCGACAACGACTTCATGACCGGCGAAGTCCTGCACGTCGAAGGCGGACACCGGCTGGTCTGACGAACCACCCCGCACATGGCGGCGCCCCGCACCACCGGCCATCGGCACCGCTACCGCGGTGCTGAACGGACGGGATATGCGGGGCGCGCGCCCTGCCGATCAGGCCAGCTGAGCCGAGACGATCGTGATCGGCTCGACCGGCACATCCTGATGCCCGGCCTTGGAGCCCGTGCGGACACCCTCGATCGAATCCACGACGGCGTTACCGTCGACGACCCGCCCGAAGACCGCGTAGCCCCAGCCGTCCTGACCCGGGTAGTTCAGGAAGTCGTTGTCGGCGGTGTTGATGAAGAACTGGGCACTGGCCGAATGCGGATCCGCCGTACGCGCCATCGCGACGGTGTACTTGTCGTTGCGCAGCCCGTTCTTGGCCTCGTTCTGCACCCGGTTGGGCGCCGGCTTCTGCTGCATATCGGCGGTCAGGCCGCCGCCCTGCACCATGAAACCCGGAATCACACGGTGGAAGATCGTCCCGTCGTAGTGGCCGGACTTGACGTAGTCCACGAAGTTCGCGACCGTTTGCGGCGCCTTCGTCTCGTCCAATTCGAGGGTGATGTCCCCGGCTGATGTGTTGAGCAACACTGTGGTCATCCGGTCATCGTATGGCAGCCGCCTGCACCCGGCGGACAACCCCTCATCTCGGGCGTACGGAGAGACCTTCTTCGTCGTGTGCAGTCTTTTGTTTCTGCTGCGTGAGCTGGCAGTCTGCGGCGCGCGCTCTTCGAGAGAATACATGTTTAGATGCGCATATCTCCATCACATATTGTTTTGTGGTGCCGCAACGCCGGCCGCCATCTCCTCGAGCGCCGGCGCATTCGACCGCGAGGACGGCCGAAACGGATTCAGGCCTCGTACAACTCCAGCGGCAAGTCGTCCGGGTCGAAGAAGAAACCGAAACGGCGACCGGTGAATTCGTCGACACGGACCTCCTCCACGGCCACTCCCCTCCCCCGCAGCTCCGCCAGGCCCGCGGCGACGTCTTCGACGACGAAGGCGAGATGGCGCAACCCGCACGCCTCGGGCCGCGACGGCCGCGTCGGCGGATCCGGGAACGAGAAGAGCTCCAGTTGGGCGCCGTCCGGCAGTGCGAGATCGAGCTTCCACGAACGCCGTTCGACCCGGTAGTGCTCCGCCACCACCCGCAGCCCGAGCACCTCGGTATAGAACGTTTTCGATCGCTGATAGTCCGACACGATGATCGCCGCGTGGTGAATCCTCCGCAACTCCATCGCCTGACCGTAGCCAGTTCTCGAGGCTGCGGTTGTAGACGGTCAGCAGCGTGTGTCGACGACATACGACATGCCGACTTCACATGCCTAGATGCGCATACATCCATAGCAGTATGTTTATTGCCGCCGGCCCCGGTTCACCGGCCGCCTCGGAAGAGGCTGCCGCGCACAGGCTTTCACAGTGCGGACAGTGCCTCTTCCGCGGCCGCGATGGCTTGTCCTCGGTATCCCCCGCCGAACAGCACGACATGCACCAGTAACGGATACAGCTGATGCAGTGCCACACGCTGCTCCACGCCGGGGGCGGGAGGGAAGCGCTCTCGATAGGCCCCCAGAATGTGGTCGAGACAGGGCGCGCCGAACAGCCGCAACATGGCCAGGTCCGTCTCGCGATGACCGCCGTGGGCGGCCGGGTCGACGAGCCGCACACCGCGCTCGGTCCACACCACATTGCCCGCCCACAGATCGCCGTGAATGCGGCACGGCGGCTCCGCTGGGCCGGCCAGATCGCCGATCCCGTCGATCACCCGCTCGACGAGCCGAGTTCCGTCGCGTCCCAGAACGGATGCGGCGGCGGACAACAGCGGTTGCAGTCGATACCGGGCATACCAGGGCCCCCACTCCCCCGCGACCATCGCGTTGTCTTGCGGGACCGTGGCGATACAGCCCGCCCATGGCGCGCCGTACCGGTCGACGGTGTGCGCGTGCAGTTCGGCAAGCGCCGCACCGAATCGCTCTGCGGCAGCACGGCTGGGCGTCACCGAACTCAACCACGGCAATACCAGAGTGCGCTCGTCGGCGGCCAATACCTGCGGGATCAGGTCCGCGGCGTCGGCCTCGCGCAACCAGCGCAGGCCCGCGGCCTCGGCGGTCAAGGCATGGTCCGCGGTCGACCCTGGTTCGCCCACAGCACTTTTCACGAAGGCATCGCGGCCGTCGGCGAGCTGCACGCGATACAAGGTCCAGGCATGCCCGCGTCCGGCGGTGCGCTCGGACACCACCGGTACGCCCAGCAAGGACTCCAGATGTGTCGACAGCTCGCTCATGAGCCGTAGACCGTCTGCCAGATCGCGCGGCCCAGCGCTCGGGCCAACTGTTCGTCGTCCACCGGATTGCCGGCCGCGAAGGTGAAGTCGATGGCACGCTCGACCATGCAGGTCAGGGCGATGGCGGTGGCTTCGACCTCCAGATCGGCGGAAATCCGTCCCGCCGCGCGTTCCCGATCCAACCGGCCGCGAACGAGTTCGGTGAAGCGCTGGACCCGCTTCTGCCAGTAGTGGCCCACATCGCGGTCGTAACCCGCCACCTCGGTGAGCGCGCGCAGGACGCGATGGTGTGCCCGGGTGCCTGCGATCATCAGCCGCATGGCCGTGACGACCCCCGCCTCTCCATCGAGATGGTCTGCGGCCCACCACAGTTCGGCCGTACGGAACTGATCGTCGGTGGCGAGGTCGGCCATCCGGATCAGCAGCCGGCTCTTGTCGGGGAAATAGCGATAGAAGGTGGAGCGGGCGATGTCGGCCTCGGCGGCGATCCGGGCCACCGGAAGTTCGGTGTAGGTGACACCGGTATCCAGCAGCCGGTCCACAGCGGAGAGCACCCGCCGCTCCACCGCATCGCGCCGTTCGTCGCGCTCACGAGACCGCGAGCCGGGGCGGGTCAGCGACGCCATATCGTGGGTTCGTCGAGGACGGCCATAGGCACATTGTCGCTCGAGTCACGAGACAACGCAGGTGACCACCGGAGGAAATCGCCGGAAGATGGGGGCGTCATCCTGGGAAAAGTCTGTGATAACAGCCACAAACGGCAGTTCAGCCGAGTTTCGCTCCATTGCCAGCCTCGCAAGAAAGCATCACTCGCACTGAAGGTTTCAGTTGTGCTGCCGACGGCGCTGCGGACGGGGTGAACAGGAACTGAATGAATGAACTCCAGGCGTTCACTATCCGTTAGCTGGCCTGGTCTGTGATTCCTTCGTCCCTGAACCACTCCGTCTCGAGGTTCCGCAAAAATGATGATGAGGAAATTCGCCGCGACCGCCGCCATGCTGGTCGCCGCCGTCGGCGTCGCGGCCGGTACCGCGAACGCCGACCCCGCCGCCCCCGCGGCGCCCGAGAGCGTCTACTACAAGGCCAGCGTCGTCGACAACGACAAAGCCGTGATCAAGACCGACGGTGGCTCGATCGTCAACGAGAACGGCATGCTGGAGATCAAGGCCGCCAACGGCGCCGTGCTCGCCGGCACCCCGCTGAACTTCCGGGTCGACGACTTCGAGTTCCCGATCGCCGCCGACATCTCCGGCAATACCGCCACCCTGACCCCGCAGTACGACGTGGCGCACGCGGTCTACAAGCCGGTCGCCCTCCCCTTCGAGGACTCGGCTCCGTGGAAGACCCCCTACGACCGTGAGACCGCCGCGTTCAACCGCCTGAAGGACACCATCTCCACCGGTGCCACCATCGGCACGCTGGCCGGTGGTATCGGCGGCGCGGTCATCGGCTGTGTCGCGGGCGCCGCTATCGGTCTCGCCGCGACCGGTGCGCTGCTCGCCCTGTTCGGCGCCGGCCCGCTGGGCGGCTGTGTCGCCGGTGCTGCCGCCGTCGGCTTCCTGGGTGTGCTCGCCGGCCAGATCTTCGTGACCGCTCCGGTCGCGATCGGCGCCGCGATCCAGTACTTCGCCACCACCACCGCCCCGTTCAAGCCGGCACCGAGCAAGTAACAAGTTAATCCGCTGCCGGACTATGCGACGGTGCCCTCACAGCGTTTGCTGTGAGGGCACCGTCGTCATTGCCGAGGCGGTGTTTCCATTTACACATCGGTGCAGGCGAGTTGCAGGATAAAGGCAGCCGGACGCGGGTATCCGGCACAGATCGAAGCACCACTTTTTCGGCACCGGATCGATCCCGTCAACGTGAGGCCAGGTGTAATGGCAGGTTCTCCCGCGAAGCGAACGGCCGTTAGGAACCCGCCGATCGCCGTTCCCGACCGCGTCCAAGTGCGCGGCGCGCGGGAGCACAATCTCGCCGACGTCGATGTCGACTTACCCCGCGATGCGCTGGTCGTGTTCACCGGTGTTTCGGGCTCGGGGAAATCGTCGCTGGCTTTCGGTACGTTGTTCGCGGAGTCCCAGCGCCGATATCTGGAGTCGGTGGCCCCGTACGCGCGCCGCCTCATCGATCAGGTGGGCGTACCCGACGTCGATTCGATCGAGGGGATGCCGCCGGCGGTCGCCCTGCAGCAACACCGCGCCGGCGGTAGTGCCCGATCCTCGGTCGGCAGTGTGACGACGTTGTCGAGCCTGGTCCGCATGCTGTATTCGCGGGCCGGAAACTACCCCGCGAAACAACCGATGCTCTACGCCGAGGACTTCTCACCGAACACCGTCCAAGGCGCCTGCCCCACCTGTCACGGAATCGGCCGGGTGTACGAGGTACCCGAGAAACTGATGGTGCCCGACCCGTCGGTGACGATCCGGGACCGGGCGATCGCCTCCTGGCCACCGGCCTGGCACGGCCAGAACCTCCGCGACATCCTGGTCTCACTCGGATACGACGTCGACCGGCCGTGGCGAGATCTGCCGAAGAAGGACCGCGACTGGATCCTCTACACCGACGAGCATCCCACGGTGCCGGTGTACGCGGGCTTCACTCCGGCGCAGACGCGGCGCGCGCTGAAACAGCAGATGGAGCCCAGCTACCAGGGCACGTTCACCGGCGCGCGCCGGTACGTCCTCGACACCTTCGCGAACACCAAGAGCGCCTCGGTGAAGAAGCGGGTGTCTCGGTTCATCAGCGGCGCGGTGTGCCCCACCTGCGACGGCAAACTTCTCAAACCGGAAGCCCTGTCGGTGACGTTCGAAGGGCTCGACATCGCCGAATTCTCCGCACTTCCCTTGGGCCGCCTCGCCGAACTGTTGTCGTCGGTACTCGCCGAGAACTGGCACCCGACCGGAACCGGCTCCGACGCCGTACTCGACGAGACGACCCGCCGAGCGGCGGTCGACAAGCGTGTCGCGGCCGGCGGCTCGGCACACGATGCGGCCCCGGACGTGCGCAGCACGCCGAACATGTCGGTCGAAAAACGCGCTGCCGCACAGCGTTTGGTCGCCGAACTGCTGGAACGGCTGCGGCCGGTCACCGATCTGGGCCTGGGCTATCTGTCTTTGGACCGCAGCACACCGACCCTGTCGTCCGGCGAGTTGCAGCGCGTGCGGCTGGCGACGCAACTGTCCTCGCAGCTCTTCGGTGTCGTGTACGTCCTCGACGAACCGTCGGCAGGGCTGCACCCGCGCGACCGCGACGCCCTGCTGGTCATCCTGGAGGGTCTGAAGCGCCGCGGCAACAGCGTTTTCGTCGTCGAGCATTCACTCGACATCGTTCGCGCCGCCGACTGGCTGATCGATCTCGGGCCCGGCGCCGGCGAGAACGGCGGCCGGATTCTGCACAGCGGACCGCCCGAAGGCTTGGCGGAGGTCGGTGAGTCGGCGACCCGTCGCTACCTGTTCGGTCACGAACGGCCCGCACCTCGGCCGCCGCGGCGCGCGGAGGAATGGGTGCGACTGAAGAAGGTGCGCCGCAACAATTTACGCGACGTGTCGGTGTCGTTTCCGCTACAGTGCCTGACCGCTGTCACAGGCGTGTCCGGGTCCGGGAAGTCGAGCCTGGTCAGTCAGGCGCTACCGGCTCTCATCGGTGAGTACCTGGGGCATCCGGTCGGCGCGCCCGCCGACGACACCGGAGACGATGTGCTGCTGTCGGACGACTCGCAAGCCGTCGACGGCACGATCGTCGGCAGAGTCGGCGATCTTCGCCGGGTGGTGTGCATCGATCAGAAACCGATCGGGCGCACTCCCCGATCGAACGTCGCGACCTACACCGGAATGTTCGACCACATCCGCCGCCGTTTCGCGGCCACACCGAAGGCGCGTCGCCGGCGCTACAACGCGGGCCGATTCTCGTTCAACGTCGCCTCCGGGCGGTGCCCGACCTGTGAGGGCGAAGGCTGGGTGATGGTCGAATTGCTCTTTCTGCCCAGCGTTTACACTCCGTGCCCGGACTGCCACGGCACCCGCTATCAAGCGAGCACTCTCGAAATCACCTGGCACGGCCGCAATATCGCCGAGGTCCTGGAGATGAGCGTCGACGAGGCGCGGGCATTCTTCGACGGTGACACCGACATCCTCCGCTCACTGACCGTGTTGGACGACGTCGGGCTCGGCTACCTCCGGCTGGGGCAGCCGGCGACCGAACTGTCCGGCGGCGAGGCCCAACGGGTCAAACTCGCCACCGAACTGCAGCGCGCCCATCGCGGCGACGCCCTGTACCTCCTCGACGAACCCACCTCGGGCCTGCATCCTGCCGATACCGACCGGCTGATGCTGCATCTGCAGAAACTGGTGGACGCGGGCAATACGGTCGTGGTCGCCGAACTGGACATGCGCGTGGTGGTCCAGGCGGACCATGTCATCGACCTCGGGCCCGGCGCCGGCAACGAGGGCGGTCGCATCGTCACCACCGGCACCCCGGCCGAGGCGGCCGCCGATCCGCGCAGCGCCACCGCTCCCTACCTCGCGGCGGCGCTGCGCTGACACCACCTCGGAACCGCGGACGAGCCGATCAGCGTGACTCCGGTCGCGGCCGAGCCAGGTGAAAGTCACTGTCTGCGTTCGGATTCTTGTCGGTGGCTCCCGGTAACGTCCGGCATGTGAACCAACCCCGCACCGGAACAGAGCCCTCGGCGCCGTTTCCGGCCTTGTCGCCGCAATCCGGCCGTCCGGTGCTGATCACGGGCGCATCGGGCAGAATCGGCTCGGGCGTGGTGGCCGCGTTGCTCGCGGCGGGTGCACCCGTTCGCGCGGCCTACCGGGATCCCGCACGCACCGCCGCGATGAGGGAATCCGGCCACGACGCGGTCACCGTCGACTACACGCGGCCTGCCACCCTGCCCGCCGCGATGGCGGGCGTCGGCACCCTCTTCCTGGTCACCGCCACTACCGCGACGCAGACTCGGGACGAACTCGCCCTGGTCGAAGAGGCGTACAGAGCCGGCGTCGAACGGGTCGTCAAGGTGTCTTTGTGGCGGGCCGACGAACGCCTCACTCCCCTCGCCGACCTGCATCGGCCGGTGGAAGAGGCCATCGAGCGCTCCGGATTGCGGTGGACCTTCTTGCGGCCGAACTTCTTCATGCAGAACTTCGCGCAGATGGCGGCGGCGATCGCTGAGCACGGAGTGATCGCGCGCCCGGGAGGTTCGGCGCCCATCAGCTACGTCGACGCCCGTGACGTTGCCGGTGTCGCCGCACATGTCCTCACCACCGGCGGTCACGACGGCCGGATCTATGCCCTCACCGGTCCCCGTGCTCTCACCTACGACGAGGTGGCCGACGTCTTCTCCGATGTTCTGCGCAAGCCCGTGCGCTACCACGCACAAAGCGCGACGGAGGCACGTGACGGGCTGCTCGCCGCCGGTGTTCCGACATTCATGGCAGAAGCCTTGGTCCGGGTGAGCACCGTGTATGGCGACGGCGGAGCCGATTCGGTCCTATCCACCGTTACAGACCTGACCGGTGACGCGCCGAGAACCTTCGAACAGTTCGTTCGCGACCATCGCCGGATCTTCGGATAACTGATCCCCAACGAATCTCGAATCCTTCGGCGGCACAACAGGTTCGACACCACCGGCAACGTCGGGCGCCGCACATTTCAGACAACAACCCGGTACTCGTGATCGCGATGCGGGGTGCCGGGAGCGGGGCGGCCGAGCATGGTGGCGGCAGCGGCGCACCAGTACTCGAGCAGTATCGGGTCGCCGTGGCCGCGGCGAATCGGGGCGCTGAAGGCCAGGCCGCGGGCGACCTCGACCGTCAACATCGACACCTTGGGATAGTCGGGATGGGCGGCCAGCTCCGCGCCGAACAATTCGGCCAGTTGCTCACGCAGCCGGCCGCCGATGCGCTCCACGACCGGAACCAGGGTCTCGTGCAGCGTGCGATTGGTGCGAGCCGCCGCCCACAACTCCATCTCGGCCAGAAAATCCGGGCCCGAGAACAGTTCTCGCACCGCGACGATGGCGGCGGTCAAGCGATCCCCGGGCGGTTCGGCGCGAAACTTCGCGATCATCTCCTCGGCCCGCGCGGCGCGCCGGGCGACGAGTTCCTCGACCGTCGCGGCCAGCAGATCCTCCCGGGTCCGGAACTGGTGCAGCATCGATCCGCGAGACAGCCCGCTGGTCTCCTGCACGGCACGGGTGGTCAGGGCGGTGTATCCGCCGGTCGTCAGCAGCGTGATCGCCGCGTCGATCACCGCCGCGCGAGCGCGTTCTCCTCGTGTTCGGTCCGGCACGGTCGCTTCCTATCGGCTTCGGGGCATTGACAGGTGTGAACTGAATCACTCATCATGCTACTAGTCCAAGTGGACTAGTTCTGTCGAACGGGCTACTTCCGTCCTCGTGACGAGACCCCGGAAGCGAAAGGGCGATCAGTTGGCCACCAGCACCGAGGCGCATATGCACATCAGCCGAACCGGCACCGACACGCCGGAACTGCTCCGAGATTTCGTCACCGGATGGGCGGCCGAACGGCCCGATGGGATCGCGATCGACTACGGCGATCAGCGCTGGACCTGGGCACAGTGGAACGACCGCATCGACCGCGCCGCCCGCAGTCTGGCCGCCGCCGGAATCGGCCCTGGTGACCGCATCGGTTTCCTGGACAAGAACCATCCGGCCGGGCTCGAGTTGCTGTTCGCGGCGGCCGCACTGGGCGCCGGGCTCGCCATCTTCAACTGGCGCCTGGCGGGCGACGAACTCGCGTACGTCCTCGACGACAGCGAGGCGCGAATTCTGTTCTCGGGCAGCGAATTCCGTATGGCTGCCGAGAAGGCATGTGGCGCGGCGCACCGGCTGGAGCGCATCGTCACCATCGACGACGAGTACGAGGACTTCCTCGCCGCCGCGAGCGGTGATGCCGAACTCGGCACGGCGGCAACGGAATCGGATGTCGCGCTGGTGATCTACAGCTCCGGCACCACCGGCCGGCCCAAAGGCGTACTGCTGAGCCAGCGCGCACTCGTCGCTCACACCGCCTGCGTCGGAACCAAGTTCCCGTTCACCGACGGCGACCGGAATCTGGTCGCGATGCCGATGTTCCACGTCGGCGGCGTCTGCTACGCACTGTTCGGCATCCGCGCGGGCGTACACAGCATCATGACGCGCGAACCCACACCCGCCGCGCTGATCACCGCACTGCTGGCCGGGGCGACGCACACCTTTTTCGTGCCGCCGGTGATCGCCGGATTCCTCGCCGCGGGCGATTCGGCCGTCGACGCGTTGTCGCAGCTGCGCTACCTCGGCTACGGCGCCGCACCCATGCCGCTCCCCCTCCTGCGCCGAGCCCTCGACGCCCTCCCCGACGTGCGCTTCGTCCAGGTCTACGGACAAACCGAGGTGTCCGGCGTGGCCACCACGCTGGACCCCGGCGACCATCGCGGGCCGAATGCGGACCGGCGCCTGCTGTCGGCAGGACGGCCGGTACCCGGCGTCACTGTCCGCATCGCCGACATCACCACCGGCGCTGAGGTTCCCGTCGGCGAGGAGGGTGAAATCTGGTTGCACACCGACCAGCGCATGACCGGATATCTGAACCGCCCCGACGCCACCGCGGAGACGATCGTGGACGGCTGGGTCCGCACCGGCGATATCGGCCGGGTCGACTCCGACGGCTACCTCTACGTCGAGGACCGGCTCAAGGACATGATCATCACCGGCGGCGAGAACGTGTACGGACCCGAGGTCGAGCGTGTCCTGCTGGCACATCCCTCCGTCACCGACGCGGCGATCATCGGGGTACCCGACGACGTCTGGGGCGAATCGGTGCTCGCGATCCTCGTCTCCGACGGCGACGCAGACGATATCCAGCGGTTCTGCCGCGAACATCTGGCCGGATACAAATGCCCCAAGCAATTCCGTTTCGTCGACACGCTGCCTCGCAATGCCAGCGGCAAAATCCTCAAACGCGAACTGCGAGCGCCCTACTGGGCCGATCACGACCGAAAGATCTGAGGTCCCTGAGCTCCCGGTGCGTCTCACCCCGCGCGGTTCCGACGCCAGAGGGCACCGCTCAACACGGTCGCGAAGCCGCACCACGCCGGATAGGCGGCCAGCAGGAGGCCGGCGCGGTCCACCGCGGCCGTGCGGCGAGTGAGATCGGCACTGCTCAGCGTCAGGGCGGCCGCCACGGCCGTGGCGGCGCCGAGACGGTGCGCGCGGAAGAACACCCAGCTCCAGCTCGCATTGAGAGCCAGGTTGAGCAGCAGGGCGTTGCGGAGGCGTCGCTGCTGGGCCGGATCGGCGCGGGTGAGCGCTCGGGCCGTCGTGGCGGCGATATCGACGTAGAGGGTTGTCCACGCGACCGGGAAGACCGCGGGTGGCGGCTGGAAGGGTGGCTTCTCCAGGCGCTGATACCACTGCGAGCTGGTCGTGGTCGCCGCCGAGCCGGCTGTCGCGGCGGCGGCGGTGGCCGGGAAGGTCCACCACGATTGTTTCCACCGGGTCGAATCCGTCCGCCGCGTGCGCGTTCCGATCACGGGAGACTCCTTTCGTCGCGGGGCGGGTGCTTGCGGCCGAGCAGCGGCCGGCCGGCAAGGCCCGAAGAGCTGTCACGCGAGGGTTCCGCGCCCAGGGCGGCCGGCAGCGCGGTCGGTCCCCTGCTCGGCCTACCCATACTTCGCTGCCGATAACAGGAAACCGGTGTTAACGGGTGATTCGCCCATCTATCGGGTACCGATTCGACACGAGCCGAATCGCGCCACCGGAGCGCGCCGATTCTTCTCTCGACCACTGGACCGATCGAGGTGAAACCGCACCTATCCGGCATTCCCGCGCCGGACCACCGAAATGCAAGTGGCCCAACGCCTTATCCCTTATGGTTGCCCGAAGCTAGCGCGCGCTTCTTGCAGGTTCTCTCAACATCCCTCACAGCACGGAGATGATTGATGATCTTGTCGGTTGTAGTTCCCGCTCTCAACGAAGCCCCTGTCATCGAGGAAACACTGTCGCGGCTCGTCGCCCAGGACGCGGTCGACGAAGTGATCGTCGTGGACAACGGCAGCGACGACGGCACCCCGCACATCGTCGAACAATTCGCCGCCGCCCATCCGAAGGTGCAGCTGATCCACGAACCGGCCCGCGGCATACCGGCGGCGCGCAACGCCGGATTCGACAAGGCGCGCGGCGATGTCATCGCCCGCACCGACGCCGACACGCTCGTCGCCGACGACTGGGCGGCCACCATTCGCGACCACCTCGCCGCCCATCCGGATACCGCAGCGCTGACCGGTCTGTGCACCTACCACGACTCCCCGATCGGCTTCTTCCTCGAATTCGGGCAGCGCCTGCTGCTGCGGCTGGGCAAGGTCGGCGGGCAGGTGGCGAACATGTACGGACCGAACATGGCCCTGCGGCGTACGGCCTGGCACCAGGTCCGGCCCGATGTGCAGACCCGCGCGGACATCGCCGAGGATCTCGACCTGGCGCTGTGCCTGATGACGCGCGGTCTGCGCATCCACCAGCTGCCCACCATGCGCGCCCGGACATCGTCACGTCGACGGCGCACCACCCCGCACCACCACTGGAAGTTCCACCACATCGGGGTGCGCACCCTCGAACACCACGGCCTGCGCGTCCCACCGCAGCATCGCCTGATCATCGTGGGCGCCTGCATATCCCACACCCTGCAGTGGCCGATTTACCGCTTCTGGGATTTTCACGCCCGCCGGTTCACTCTGCGCCCGGGCGCCGCGCGCATCTCCGCCACGGGAGCCACCGACTGATCCGGGCCGGGTGTCGCGTTACACCAGGCCGATCGCCAGAACGATCACGCCGAGCAGCGGCGGCACGAGTTGTTTGAGGGCCGCACTCGCCTTGTCGGGGCTGGACAGAAGCAGGACCAGGCCGGCGGCGGTCATCGAACCGGCGCCGGTGAAGACCAGGGTGGCGCCGATCGTCTTCTCGCCCACCGCGAAGAAGACGGTGCCGGCGACCACGCAGACGGCCAGGAACAGGTTGTAGAAGCCCTGATTGAACGCCAGCATTCTGGTCGTCTCCGCCTCGGCCGCCGAGGAGACTCCGAAGATGGCTCGTGTCTTCGGACTCGTCCACGCCACCGATTCGAGATAGAAGATGTAGATGTGAATCACGGCCGCGAGGCACGCGAGGATGAGACCTGCTGTCGTCACCGAACACCTCCGTGAACGTCGTCGCGCGATATAACCACGCGGCGGACGGAACGTGTCGGCGACACGTCGGAATGTTGCGGTGGACACCCCCGGCCAGATCTGCGAATGCGCCGCAACGCGGGCTTCGACGTGCCCTCACCTGCCGAACACCCCTCAGCGCATGCGATTTCGCGCACCGGACGACGCGTGCCGCGGCGGCGCCGTTGCGGGGTCCCGGTGCGCCCCGGCCGACGCGTGTCCCGGCGAGTCGCAGCGGCCGTTACACTCGGTGACCTTGCGAGGTTGAGACCACAGCCGCGCGCGGCACCGCGAACTACGCCGAGTATCGCGGTGTTCGTCATGCGCGAATGTGCCTGCACATATCCGCTGCGCCGTCACGATTCATACTCGTAGGGGGCGGACCCGGATGCCGCGAGTGTAGGGAAGGGTGAACACGTGGGATACGAAGGCCACAGCGGCTGCACCGCCGATGTGATCTCAATCGGCGGCCTCTGGGTGGTGGCCGCCGCCGGTGAGGTGGATTCGCATACCGCGCCGCGGCTGGACTCCGCCGTCCAGCAGGCCGTGACTCGTCAACCGGGACAGCTGATCGTCGATCTGTCCGCGGTCGAGTTCTTCGACTCCTCCGGAATGAATGTGCTGGTACGCGCCCTGCGACAGGCGGGACGGGTGCTGGTGGTGGCGCCGCGGCCGGTGCGGCGCGTGGTGGAGGTCACCGGCCTGTCGACGGTATTCGCACTCTTCGACGACGTCGATGCCGCCGTCGCGAGCGCTGTCACCCACACGAACGGCTGATATCCCATGCGTCACCCCGAAGGTATGCGTTACCCCGAAAGCCCACGTCGTCCCGAAGGCGCAGCTCGCAAAGCCGCGACCACCAGCGGACAGCGGTCGCTCGAGGACCTGCACATCGAATTCCGGGCCCGGTCCGAGGAACTGCAGCGGGTGCGGGCCCTGCTGCGCGCTTGGCTCGCGGGGACGCGCCTCGGACCGGATCGCGCGTACGACCTCCTCCTGGCCGTCAACGAGGCCTGTTCGAATTCGGTCGAGCACGGACATCGCGGTGACGGTCGGACCGTCGTGCTGCACGCGTCGGCCGCGCATTCGATCCGCATCACCGTCTCCGACAGCGGGACCTGGCGCACGCCGCGAGCGGACGAGGAGATCGATCGCGGTCGCGGCCTGCCGATGATGAACGCCCTCATGCCCGGAACCCGCGTCGTCTCGGGCACCGACGGGACGACGGTGGAATTCGTGGTCTCGCCCACCGCCGAATCCCGTTCGGACTCCGACACCGGGCAATGGCCCCGGCGCAGCTCCGCGGACCAGCCGTGACATCGGTTTCGACTGCGGCGCAGCGGGTTTCACTCGCGCGACCGGATGTGAGGAGGCCGCCGTGCCCGAATCTGTCGTGAGTGACGTCGACCGATGGTCGGCGGTACCGCATCCGGCCGTGGTGGTCGATGGCGCGGGCACGGTGGTCGCGCTGACCGGGGAAGCGGCCGCCCTGTTTCCCGACGCGGTCGTGGGCGAACCGCTGCACCGTGCCGTGCCGCCCTGGTTGTCCACCGCACACGAGCAGACGGCCGCCTCGGGCATCGCGCCGTCGCCCGCCTCGGTGTCCGGGCGCGTGGACGGGCGCGAACTGCACGCGGTCGCCTCCTCCGGCGCCGACGGGACTGTGGTTTGGTGGCTACTCGGCGACACCGCGCGCTCGCTGCAGGAAAGCCGCTCGGAACTGGAGCAGGAACGCGAACGCACCGCATTCCTGTCGCAGGCCTCCGAGCGGCTGCTGGCCTCGCTGAACGTGGACCGATGCCTGGAGACGACCGTCCGGCTGGCCGCCCGCCACCTCGCGGACGCCGCGGTGGTCGTCACTCCCCCGGCCGGGCGGGCGCTGTCGGTCGTCTCCTGTGACGAGCACGGTGTGGTGCGGGTGAACGTCGTCGAGGAGGACCCCGACGCGGTGGCCGGGCTGAGCGAGGCGCTGCGCGGCTTCCCGCCCATTCCCTCGCAGTGGCTGGACCCCGCGGCGGTGCCGGTGTGGCTGCTGCCGCCCGGTTTCGAGCACGGCACAGGCTCGGTGATCGTGACTCCGCTTCCCGGCCACGGGGTTTCGGCGGGCGCGCTGGTCCTGCTGCGGCGTTCCGGCGAGCGGACCTTCGACGAGCGCGACGAGATCTTCGCCCAGTTGTTCGCCGGTCGCGCCGGAATCGCGTTGTCGGCGGCGCGGCTGTACGCCGAGCAGACCAGCATCACCGCGATCCTGATGCGCGAGCTGCTGCCACCGCAACTGCACCGCGTCCACGGCATCGAACTGGCCGGCGCCTACCGGGCTTCGGAGAATCACGAAATCATCGGCGGCGACTTCTACGACGTACATCGCGCGGCGGCACCGGACGGGGAAACCCTCGTCGTCCTCGGCGACGTCTGCGGGAAGGGTCTCGAGGCCGCCGTTCTGACCGGCAAGATCCGCAACACGGTGCACGCGCTGGTGCCGATGGCCGACGATCACCAGCGCATGCTCACCCTGCTGAACAATGCGCTGATGTCCTCCCGGCACGACCGGTTCGCCACGCTGGTGCTGGCATCGGCGGTGCGTCGGGAAGGACGGGTGCAGCTGCGGCTGACCTCCGCCGGGCATCCGCCGCCGTTGATCGTCCGGGCCGACGGGAGCGTCGACATGGCCGAGACGCGGGGACAGTTGGTCGGCGCGCTGCCCGAGATCAGCGCCACGACGTTCTGGACCTCGCTCGCGCCGGGGGAAACCTGCCTGCTCTACACCGACGGTGTGACCGAGGCTCGCGGCGGACCGCTGGGCCGGCGCATGTTCGGTGAGGAGCGTCTGACCGCCGCGCTGGCGCAGTGCGCGAATATGCCCGCGGAGGCGGTGGTCGAGCGTATTCACATGCTCACCACTCAGTGGGTCGGCCGCAACGAGCACGACGACATCGCGGTCGTCGCGATCACCGCGCCGCGAACCTCGGATACCGTCCTCCACTGACCGCTACCGCGAAGGAGCCGCCGTTCATGTCCGAGCCGCATCGCCGAAACTCCCGGGATGCTCCGGCTTTTCGCGAGCAATTGTGGACGGCGGTCACCGGCCGCGACGAACGGGCGGCGATCGGCATCGTGCTCGCGGCGGTGGATTCGGGGCTCGAACCGGAAGCGGTTCTGCTCGACGTCATCGCCGCGGTCCAACGCCGGGTGGGTGCGGAATGGGCCGCCAACACCCTCAGTGTCGCCGACGAGCACACCGCCACCGCGATCAACGACCGGGCCGTGACGGCGCTGGCACTGCATGCGTCCGCCTCGCACCCCGCCTCGGCCGGGCGGGTCACCGTCGCGTGTGTGGACGGCGAATGGCACGCCCTTCCCGCGCGGCTGGTGACCGAAGTGCTGCGGCTGCGCGGCTGGCAGGTCGATTTCCTGGGTGCCCAGGTGCCCACCCGCCACCTGATCGCGCACCTGCACAACACGGGCCCCGACGCCGTGTTGCTGTCGTCGTCGCTGCCGACCCGCCTGCCATCGGCGCACGGCACCATCACCGCATGCCAGGCGGCCGGAGTGCCGGTGCTCGTCGGCGGGGCGGCGTTCGGTCCGGACGGCCGCTACGCGAACCTGCTCGGCGCGGACGCCTGGGCGCCGGACGCCGCGACCGCGGCCGAGCTGCTCGCCCGGAGGCTGCGGCGGGAGCAGCGGCCGCCGGACCGACCGCACCGGACGCTGCCGCATCTGACCGATCAGGAATTCACCATGATCGCCCGCAGCACACCGCAGTTGCTGGCGACCACCATGGCGGAGCTGGAGCATCACTTCCCCGCGATGCGGGAATACTCCGAATCCCAGCTGGAGCGCACCGCCGAAGATATCGCGCAGATCCTCGAATTCCTCGCCACCGCACTGTATCTGGACGACGACGAGTTGTTCACCACCTTCGTCACGTGGACCGCGGGCGTGCTGAGCGCGCGTGCGGTCCCCGCGCAATCGCTGTTTCCCGTCCTCGACCTGCTGAGCGGGCAGCTGCAGGACTTCCCGCGGGCGCGACGGATTCTCACCGCCGCCACCGACGCCCTCACCGGCACCGCGCGGATCGCCTGACCATCGACGCCGGCCGACGACCGCGCGGTGCGCTCGAATCCTCGCCGCCTTCCGGCCGCGGAGTCCGGTTACTCCAGTTCGGCGAGGGATTCGTCGAGTCCGGTCAGCAGCCGCTGCAGATGCGGAACACTGCGGCGACAGCCGACGATCCCGAAATGCATGGCGCCACCGGAACTGATCGTCGTGATGTTGACCGCTTGGCCGTCGAGGGGAATCGAGGCCGGATAGGCGGCTTCCAGGCGCAGGCCGTTCCAGTACCGGGGTTCGGTGGCGCCGGGGACGTTGGAGATGACGATGTTGAACGGCGGCGCGGCGGCCGGCAACCGGACCGGTAGCGCCGCCGAGGCCAGCCCCGCCACATTCACCGCCGACAAGCCCAGGATCTGTAGTGGCGTCAGCCGCGACATGGTGTTCTTGGTCCGCGCCATCGACGAGTGGATGCGCGCGAGTCGCTCGGCCGGATCCGGTTCGTCGGTGGCCAGATCACACAGCGCCGCGCCCACCGAATTACCCTCTCCCACAGCGGTTTCAGAGGTTCCACGCAGCGAGACCGGCACCATCGCGATCAACGGCTCCACCGGCAGAGCCTGTTCGGCGAGCAGATACCGGCGCAGCGCGCCCGCGCACATCGCCAGCACCACGTCGTTCACGGTCGCCCCCGTGCGCGCGCCGACCGTGCGCAACCGCGGCAACGGCCACGACTGCGCGGCGAATCGCCGGGCACCGGTGATGGCGACATTGAACATCGTGTGCGGGGCCCGGAACGGGCGCGGTTCGGGATAGTCCCGCGCGATCTCGTAAGCGCCGGAAAGCAGTTCGGGGACGGCGGTGCCGATCCGCCCGGCCATGCGCACCGCCTCGGCCGAGCGGCGCAACAACGTAGTCGGGCCGGCGTCCGGACGCCGGCGGGGCGAGCGCCACGGCGGCACGCAGTCGCGGGCATCGGGGTCGGCGGAGAGGACCCGCTGCCAGGTGCGCACTGCCGAGACACCGTCCATCAGCGCGTGATGCGTCTTGGTGTAGAGAGCCATTCGGCCGTCGGCGAGACCGTCGATCACATAGACCTCCCACAGCGGGCGATGCCGGTCCAGCAGCGATCCGTGCAGCATCGACACCAACTCCAGCAGTTCACGCACCCGTCCGGGCGTGGGCACCGAAAGCAACCGCACGTGATAGTCGATATCGACGTCGTCGTCGAGATCCCACTGCAGCGCGGAGAAACTCGCCAGCGACCGCGCGGGTCGGCGCCGGAACAAGGACGTGAGTTGACCAGTGCCCGAGACCAATTCCTCGTGCAATTGCCGCGCCGATCGCGGCTCGGTGCCCGAGGGACGGAACAGGGAGAGCCCGCCGACGTGCATGGGATGTTCGCGGGATTCCAGCAGCAGGAATGCCGAGTCCAGGGGTGACATCAACGCCATCGCGGTACCTCATCACGGTCGTTTCCGATCGGGCCGGGTGGCCACACCTTCCGGTGATCATCGCGGATGCGGTCGGATCAGGTGCGTGATCCGGAGTCTCACCGGGCCCGGGCGGCTCAGGCGTCGGTAATTGCCGGGAACAATTGAATCAAACATATTGACAATGTGAGAGGAGTCACTTCATTCTCTCATTAGGACACAGTGTCCGAACATAGTGACCCGGAAGGCGGCGCCGATGCCTACCGACGAACCTGCCGACTCCTCGCCGACCGATTCGGGTACCGCCGCGACCGTCCGAGACCTTCCGGTACTCGATCGAGGAATTGACGAAAACGATTGCCCGGAAAGCGGATTCGCTGACGTGGTGGTCGTCGGAGCGCGCTGCGCGGGTTCGGCCGCCGCGATCGCCTTCGCCCGTGCGGGGCGGCGCGTCGTCGTCGTGGACGCGGCCCGATTTCCCTCCGACACGCTCTCGACCCATCTGCTCTGGCCCGCCGGCATCGCCGAAGTGGCGGCGCTGGGCGCGCTGGAGAAGGTGCTGGCGCTCGGCGCGCCACAACTGCGGGTCGCCTACGCCGGCGGCGCGGGCCAGGTGGTGCGGGCACCGTTCACCGCCGTGAACGGCATCGACTACGCGATGTGCGTGCGGCGCACCGGATTCGACGCGGCCCTGGTCGCCACCGCCCGCGCGGCCGGCGCCACGATCCACGAGTCGATGCGGGTCACCGAGCTGATCCGCGACGGCGGCCGGGTCGCCGGCGTGCGCGCGGTCGATCGCACGGGGGCCACCCACGAGATCCGGGCGCGCCTGGTGGTCGGCGCGGACGGGCGGCGCTCCACCGTCGCGCGGCTGACCGGAGCGCTGGACCCGTACCGCAGCAAACCCAGTGGGCGGGCGTGCTACTTCGCCTACTGGCGCGACAACCGGCCGGAATGGCGGTCGACGGCGGCGCAGTGGCGGGCCGGGCAGCTGCTGGGAACCGCCTTCCCGTGCGAGGGCGGGGCGGTGCTGTCACTGATCCAGCCGCCGGTCACGCACGGGCCGCGCACCGCCGGGCAGACCGAGCAGCGTTACCGCGGCATGGTCGCCGCGATCCCGGAACTCGCTGCGCGACTGGCCGATTGCGAACCGCTCGGGCGGGTGCGCTCGGCCACCGACATCGTCTCCTACTTCCGCCGCTCCAGCGGTCCCGGCTGGGCGCTGCCCGGCGACGCCGGCCACTTCAAGGATCCGGTCACCGCGCAGGGCATGCGCGATGCGATGCGCTACGGACGGCTGCTCGGCGAATACGCGGCCCCGGTACTCGACGACGCGGCCGCGCTGGACCGGGCACTGACCCGATGGGAGCACCAGCGCGAACAGGACTGCCTGCCCATGTACCAGTGGACCAACCGGCTCGCCCGCGGCGCCGAGATGACACCGCTCGAAGTGCAGCTGTACCGCGCCGGCGCGGCCGACCCGCACCTGGCCGGCCTCGCGCTGGATGTGATGACCCGGGCTCGAACCCCCGACGAACTGCTGACCCCGGCGCGGGCGGCGAAGTTCGCGATACAGGCATTGGCGCACGCGCCGGCGACCGCGGTGGTGGACACCGTGATTCGCGAGGTGTGCGACAACGCGCAGGACTGGCGGGAACGTCAGGCGGCGCGGTGGGGTTCGGCGTGGTCGCGGTGGCCCGCGGCGGCGCCGAAGTGAGGGACGGGCCGGCCGGCGGGCCCTCGATACTGCCGGACCTCGGTGAAAAAGCTTCGCAGGCGCAGACATTCGGGCTTCGGGATCGACGCAGGGCCGGTCCCGCTCGCTGATTCTAGGAGTGGACATGACCGGTCGGGACAATGCGGGTGGATTCGGCAGGCGGCAGTTGCTGCGAGGCGCGGCGGTCGCGGGCGCGGCTCTGGCGACGAGCGGCACCTGGGCCACGGCGGCGGCGCGGGCGAATCCGGGCCGCCGCCAGGTCGGCCCGGGACGCACGGTGGCGGTGTTCGGTGGTGGGGTCTCCGGGTTGACCGCGGCGCACGAACTGGCCGAACGCGGCTACGCGGTCACGGTGTACGAGCCGACCGCGCTGGGCGGGAAGGCGCGCAGTATGAGCGTGCCCGGCACCGGGGCGGGTGGTCGCGCCGATCTGCCGGGCGAACACGGCTTCCGCTTCTTCCCGGGTTGCTACCAGCACGTGCCGGACACCATGGCGCGAATTCCGTTCCCGGGCAACGCGAACGGTGTGGCCGGAAATCTGATCCGGGTGGAATCGACGGTGGCCGGATTTCCGGATCTGCCGCCGGTGACGGTGCCGACCGAGATCGCGGGGCTGCGCGAGCTGAACCCCGAGCGCATCCGCAACTCGCTCGTCGCCGGATTCGGCTTCGTCCCGCAGCTGCCGCCGCAGGAGCTGGCGTTCTTCGGCGATCGGATGATGATGTGGTTCACCAGCTCTCCCGAACGCCGCTTCGGCGAATGGGAGTACCGATCATGGGTGGACGCGGTCGGGGCGAACGGGAAGTCGCAGGCCTATCGGGACTATCTGGCGCGGGCGCTGACCCGGATCACGGTGGCGGCCAGGTCGGAGACCAGCTCCGCGCGCACCATCGGAACCATCGGAGAGGCATTGGTTTTCGCGGGCGCCGGCATCGCGCCGCAGTATCGCGGCGGGGTGGACCGGATCTTGAACGGCCCCACCAACGAGGCGTGGATCGATCCGTGGGTGGCGCATCTGTCCGGACAGGGAGTCCGGTTCGTCACCGGCGCGGGCTTGACGAGCCTGCGCCTGTCCGGTGACCGGATCAGCGGTGCGAACGTTGGCGGACGTGCGGTGCAGGCGGATTGGTACGTGTGCGCGATGCCGGCCGACCGCGCGGCCACGATCCTCGACGACGACATCCTCGCCGCGGACCCGGCGCTGGCCGGGATGCGGGAACTGGTGCTGGACTGGATGGTCGGGGTGCAGTTCTATCTGCGCCGGCCCACCGGCGTGCCGGAAGGACATATCGCGGCACTCGGCTCGCCGTGGGCGATCACCGCACTGCGGCAGGCGCCGATGTGGCGCGGCGATTTCGCGGCCCGCTACGGCGACGGGACGGTGGTGGAATGCCTGTCCGCGGACGTGTCGGACTGGGACACCCCCGGCATCCTGTTCGGCAAACCGGCCAAACAGTGCTCGAAAGACGAAGTGGTGCAAGAAGTCTGGGCACAGCTGAAACGCTGGCTCAACACCGGCACCGGCTGGTTGCGCGACGACGACCTGCACTCGTGGTTCGTCGATCCCGGCGTACATTTCGAGGAGGGCGGCAACCGCAACGACACCCCGCTGCTGGTGAACACCGTCGGCTCCTGGGACCACCGGCCGGAGGCGCACTCGGCGATCGGCAACGTGTTCTTCTGCGGCGACCACGTGCGGACCGGCATCGACCTGGCGACCATGGAGGGTGCCTGCGAGGCGGGACGCAAGGCGGCCAACGCGGTGCTCGACGCGGTCGGTGACGCGGCGCCGCGGGCGGCGGTGTTCCCGATGTACGCGCCGCCCGAGCTCGAACCGTTCAAGCGCATCGACGCCGACCGCTATCGGGCCGGGCTGCCGCATCTACTCGATATGTGAACGGCTGCGCAGGAATTCGGCGGTCGCCGGGCTCGCGGGCAGGAACGACTCGATCGCGAGTTCGGCGACCGTGACGTTCATCGGACTGCCGAAGATGGTCATGGTGCTGATGAAATCCAGGTCGATGTCCCCGCGTTCGGCGTCGTGGTGGCGCAGCCGCAGCGGGACGACGGCCTGATCCGGTTCGGGCAGGCCGGGATCGTCGCGGCCACCGGGATATTCGAGCAGTTCGGCGCGCAGCGCGGCCAGATCGGCCGAGCCGGTGGCCTCGATCTGGCGATCGACGCGTTCGAACAGATGTCCGCGCCACTGCGCGAGATTCAGGATGCGCGGCGCCAGTCCCTCGGGGTGCAGGCTCAGCCGCAGCGCGTTGACCGGCGGAGTCAGCAGGTCGGCGCGAACGCCGTCGAGGAACAGGGCGACACCGGAATTGGCGTCGACCATATTCCACTGCGCGTCCACGGCCAACGCCGGATACGGCTCGTAGCCGGTGAGGATCTGCCGCATCGCGGTGCGGACGGGGGCCATGGTGGGAGTATCCAATCCGGGTTCGGCGTAGACCGGGGCGTAACCGGCGGCCAGCAACATCCGATTGCGTTCGCGCAGTGGGATGTCGAGCTCCTCGCTCAGGTGCAGGATCAGCTGGCGGCTCGGCGTGGACCGGCCGGTTTCGACGAAGCTGAGGTGACGGGTCGAGGTTTCGGCGCGCCCGGCCAGTTCCAGCTGGCTGAGGCGGCGGGTGCGACGCCAGTGGCGCAGCAGATCCCCGGCAGTATGGGTCGGCACCTGCTCGATCGTATGCGGCACGGGTGGGCGTGACGATTACCTCGCGGGTCATGATCGCTGTCCGGATGCCCGGTGCGCGGCTCACGGTTAGGGTGGATTGCGTGTCGTTGGTGCAGGCTGGACTGGACCGGCTGCCCGAACGCTGGCGCGCACTGTTGCTCGCCCATCGGGAGCTGATGAAATTCGCCGTCGTCGGCGCGATCACCTGGTTCGTGGACACCGGAGTGGTGTACGCGCTCAAGCTGACCGTATTGCCGGACAAGCCGCTGACCGCGCGCGCGTTCGGCGTGCTGATCGCGACGATCGCCTCCTACATCCTGAACCGGGAATGGTCGTTCAACACCCGCGGCGGGCGCCAGCGCGGTCACGAGGCCGCGCTGTTCTTCGCCGTCAGCGCGCTCGCCGTCGGCGTGACCGTCATTCCGCAGGCGGTCGCGCTGTATGTCTTCGATATCCGGGTGCCGCACGTGAGCGCGTTCACCCAGGCGGTCTCCAACTTCATCACCGGGCAGATTCTCGGTGTCCTGCTGGCGATGGCCTTCCGGTTCTGGGCGTTGCGGCGATTCGTCTTTCCCCAGGATCTGCGCGAGGCCGAACTGGAGATCCTCTGACCGCCGCACCCGCGAGGCACCGAAACCGCAGGTGGTGACGGGCATCACGGCCGGCACATACAGGTGGACCTGGCGGCCCGGCCCGCCGGCGAGCCCCGATACCATGATCTCGTGCGAGCAACGGCCGACCCTTCCACGCAGCTGCGTGGTGGATGCGTCGGCGCCGCCGCGGGCACGGTGAGTATCGCCGCCCACGCCCTCGGTGGTGGCGCGGTGGCACCCGGCTCCACGGCCATCATGATGCTGATCGCCGCCAGCACCGCGATCGGCTGCCTCGCCGCACACACCCGCACCGGATTGTTCCGGCTGATGGGCCTGCTCGCGGTCGGCCAGGCGATCGGCCATCTGGCGCTGTCGACGTCCCCGCACTGCCACGAGGTGCTGATCACCGCGCCCATGCTCGTCGCGCACATCACGGCGACGGTGGTCGGGGCGGTCCTCGTCCGCGGCGCGGAAACCGCACTGCGACGCGCCGTTTCGCTGATTCGCCGCGTGGTCGGCGCGGTCGCGCACTACCTGGGCATCTCCGGCGCTCCGGTCGTCGTCTCGGTACCGTATACGGTGACCGCGCCGCGGCGGCTCGTGCTGGCCTCCGGCACCGGGCGGCGCGGTCCGCCGAGGCTCACCGGTTCGTTCGCTGCCTTGCACCGCGTACCCGCGCGGGCGTGATTTACCGGCATATCGGTGGATGCGTCCACTAACTTGCCGGATCGCGGCCGGACCACGGATGACGACCAACGGCTGGGCCACCCGATGTACGGATAGCTCTCGAGAGCGTCACATCGGATCGCACAGCACGTGCAGCCGCGCCCGTGAGGCGATGTCCGTGAGCCGGTAACGGCACACGGACAAGCGGCAGCCGCTGGCCCGCAATCGGCAATCGGCAATCGGCAATCGAGAATTCGGCGACCGAATCGACCGCTACCACACGGCACCCGAACGGCTACCGACGCTTTGCAGAAGCGGTCGCTCGAGCAGTCGGCGCATCGGTCGACGTCGGCGAGCCTGCGTGCTGGGTCGACGTCGGCGAGCCCGGGTGCTCGGTCACGGTCACGGTCATCGCTGTGGCGGTCCGGCCGTGACCCTGATCGCACGCGGGGCTGTTCGGTCGGTCGTCGTCGGTTTCCGAGGATGTCCTGGTCGGTCGGATACGCCGGTCGGGCTTGCGGGTGGCTGATTCGCGTATGACCGCCGAGGTCGCACCGCTCGCCGCTGGGCACAGCAACGAACGAACACCGGTGGCGGTATAAGCCGCGCACTCACCCCTACGCCGCGCAACGCGTGGTTCGACGGTGTGACGAGCGCCCGGGCGCGGTGAGAATCCGCGACGACGTGCCGCCTGCTCGATGAAACCCCTTCTCATGCAATGGAGTTCACCAATGTCCTCTCTCCCCCACACCGGGCGTTCCACCCTCGCCTCGAGTGACCATGGCCCTCGCTGTGCGGCATCCAGCCGAGTCCGGCCGCACAGTGCGACACGCCCGTCCCGCAACACGGCAGGTACCACCCGCCGGCGTCGGTCGGCGAGCCTGCTGATCACCGCCGCGGCCTCGATCCCACTGCTGCTGGCCGGCTGTTCGTCCGGCATGACATCCACCGCCGCGGACGCCGATTCGGTCACCGTTGGTGATCAGTGGATCAAGGCCGCCAACGCGGGGATGTCGGCGGCGTTCGCGAATTTCACCAACACCAGCGACCACGAGATCCGCATCGTCGACGCAACCAGCCCGGCGTCGGCGCGCGTGGAGATTCACGAGGTGGTCCAGTCGAACGGCGCGTCCATGATGCGTCCCAAGGCCGGCGGGCTGGCGATCCCCGCCCACGGCAGCGCGAAACTGATGCCGGGTGGCGACCATCTGATGTTCATCGATCTGAAGGCCCCGCTGCGGACCGGAACGCAGACGCCGATCACGGTGAAGTTCGCCGACGGCACCAACACCACCTTCACGGCTCAGGTGCGTGACTTCGCGGGCAACCAGGAGAATTACGCACCGACTACGGCCGCTCACGGTGGCTGAGCGGCTGTCGCGGCGCCGGTTGCTCGGCGGCAGTGCTGCCGCGGCGGGTGCGGCGGGGGTCGCGGGGCTCACCCTCGGCGCCGAACGCTGGACCCGCCATACCGAGACCGCCGATCCGGGCACCGCACGGGAACCGTTCTACGGACCGCATCAAGGCGGGGTTGCGACCGAGCCGCAGCAGCACGCGGCGTTCGTGGCCTTCGATCTGCGGCCCGGCACCGCTCGTGCCGACCTCGTGGGATTGCTGCGCATCTGGTCCGGGGACGCGGCGCGGCTCGCGGCCGGTGAGCCGACGCTGGCCGATACCGAGCCGGAGCTGGCCCACCGGCCGGCGCGGTTGACCGTGACCGTCGGATTCGGCCCGCGGCTGTTCACCGTGGCGGGACTGGAAGCCGCGCGGCCGCACTGGCTCACGCAACTGCCCGGCTTCACCATCGACCGGCTCGACTCCGCATTCTGCGAGGGGGATCTGCTGCTACAGGTCTGCGCGGACGAGGCGACGACGGTGGCGCATGCGGTGCGGGCGCTCTCGCGCAGCGTGACTTCGCTGGTGACCGTGCGCTGGACCCAGCGCGGATTCCGCAACGCCGCTGCCGGGCAGACGATGCGCAATCTGATGGGGCAGGTCGACGGCACGGTCAACATCGCCCCCGGGGCCGATTTCGATCGGCTGGTGTGGGACGACGGCGCGACCCTGCCGTGGCTGCGGGGTGGAACGTCGATGGTGCTGCGCCGGATCGCGATGAGCCTGGACACCTGGGACGAACTCGACCCCGAGGGGCGAGAACTGACCGTGGGCCGGCGCATCGCGACCGGGGCGCCGTTGACCGGAACCCGGGAAAGCGACAATCCGGATTTCGCGGCCGTGGACGCCCACGGCATCCCGATCATTCCGCCCTCGGCGCATATCGCACGGGCGCGTCACACCAGCGACGGCGAGCGTTTCCTGCGCCGCGGCTACAACTACGACGATGCTCCCGCGCCCGGAACCACCTCGAATTCAGGGCTGTTGTTCGCCGCCTACCAGCGCGATATCGCGGCGCAGTATCTGCCGGTGCAGCGTCGCCTCGCCGAATTCGACGCCCTCAACACCTGGACCACTCCCGTCGGGTCCGCGGTATTCGTGATTCCGCCGGGAATCACCGACGCGCAGGGCTATATCGGCCAGACCCTGCTGGAGGGCTGAACCGGCCACCGCAGGCACTCGATGCGGTTCGGCAGCCGGTGCCGAACCGCATCGGATGTCAGTGCCACAGCACGGCCACGAACACGTTGGCGATGGCCAGCAGTCCGGCCGCGTCGACCATCCAGGCAATGGTCTTGCCACGCTTGGCATCCGCGTGCGCGATCTCGGCCAGACCGGCCACGGCGACCGCGATGACCAGTTTCACCACGATTTTGGCCATGTCGAGATTCTTGTCGAGCGAATCGATGCCGTCGGCCATGCCGACCAGAATCAGACCCGTGACGATCTGCGCTCGCGCACCCCAGAGCATCACCTGCGACACCGCCGGCCGGCCGGCGGCGTATCCGCCGATCACCGCGGCGAGTCCGAGCAGGTGGGCGACGACCACCAGGTTGTAGACCACTGTCATGGCTCACAGCGTAGATCATCGGCACCGATTCAACGACACGGCGTAGTAGGGCTTACATCCCCGCCGGGCCCCGGATATCCGCACCGCCGCAGGCGTTCTCGCGGGCTCGCTCTCACGGTGCCGTTGTCCTGCCGTGCGCAGGCACGGCTCCGCCCCGCGCCGATCCTCGGACGCGGGGCGGAACGGGGAGAATTATTCGACGATCAGCAGGCTGCCGCGCGGCACCATGGTGATGCCGGCGGGGTCGACCTTGCCGATCACCGGTCCGGTGCATCCCCGCCCGGCGTGGACCTCGATCACCTTGTCGGTGCTGTTGCCGACGGTGAGCTGGTAGGCGTGCGGTTCGATGCAACCGGTCGGGTTGTTGTAGATCTGCCCGTTGACGGTGACGGTGCCCTGCGCGGCCTGCGCGGCACCGGCGCCGAGCACTGCGAACGCGCCCGCCGCCGCGACGGCGGTGATGAGTCCAGCGGTGCGAATCATGAAATCCTCCAGTTTGTTTCGGCCCGACCGTCGCTCAGGTTACCGGTTCCGCCGCCCCCGGCCACAGCACCGACGCGGACCCGGCGGAAATACGCGCGTTTCACGCCGGATCGCGTCGGGTAGTCATCTTCAGGTGGCTCTCTTCGGTCGTGCCGCGGCAACGGCGCGGAATCGAGTGGGTCGGGACTGCTGGGTCGCTTGGTGATGGCTAGGAGAAGAGGGTGGCGGTTGTACTCGTGCTGCGCGCACGTGGACTGGGTGATCTCCTCACCGCGGTCCCTGCTCTTCGTGCGCTACGCCGGGCGAGGCCGCGCGATCACATCGTGCTGGCCGCACCGCACCGGCTCAAACCCATCGTCGACCTGATCACCTCGGTCGACGAGATGGTCGCCGCCGCCGACCCGCACACCATGCGCTGGGAGGGCGCGGCCCCCGCCTTGGCGGTCAATCTGCAGGGCCCCGGCGCCGACGGCATCGTCGAACTCTCCCGCACCGAACCCGCCCGGCTGCTCAGCTACCGCAATGCCGCCTTTCCCGATCTCGACGGCCCCGAATGGCAAGCGGATATGCACGACATCGACCGCTGGTGTCATCTGCTGGAATCGGCCGGAATCAACGCCGACCGCCGCAATCTCGGCTTGGTGCCGCCGGTGGCCACCACCAGTCACCGCGACTGCGTGGTCGTGCACGTGGGCGCCGGAGCGCCCGCCCGCCGCTGGCCCGGCGAACGATTCGCCGCGGTGATCCGGCATCTGCTCGTGCAGGGTCGCGAGGTCGTGGTGACCGGCGACGAATTCGAACGCGACCTCGCCCTCGGCATCGCCGCACGCGCGGGGCTGTCGCACGACCAGGTACTGGCCGGGCAGCAGAACCTCATCGAACTGGCGGCCACCGTCGCCGAGGCGGCGCTGGTGGTGTGCGGCGATACCGGTGTCGCACATCTGGCGACGGCATTCGGCACCCGCACCGTCGCGCTGTTCGGCCCCACCGCCCCCGGCCGCAGCGGGCCGCCGCCGCATCTGTCCGGCCGCCACATCGCCCTGTGGGCGGGCCACACCGGCGAGCGCGACGGCGACACCCCCGATCCGGGTCTGCTGCAGATCACCGTCCCGGACGTCGTGGAGGCCGTCGACACGCAGCTGGACCGCCGCCGGTGGGCCGAGGCCGACCGGCGCGGAACCGCCTATCGCCGCGTCGGCTGAGCGCCCCGCCGCGGGGGCGGGCAGCGTGGTAATCGACACGAACCGCCGGACCGGACACGTTCGGGCAGTATCGTGTGCCGATGATCACCGTCCGAACGAAAATCTGCGGTATCCGTAGCGAGTCCGATCTCCGGGCCGTCGTCGCCGCTGATGCGGACGCGGCCGGATTCATTTCGGGCACGACGCATTTCAGCGAAGACGAACTCGACCCGGAATCGGCCCACCGGTTGTCACGGCTGGTGCCCTCCTCGATGGAACGCGTACTGGTCACCCATCTCACCGACGCCGGCGAGGTCTTGCGCCTCGCCGACCGGATCGGCGTCGACTGCATCCAGCTGCACGGCCTGATCTCCCACGACACCGCGCGCGCGGTCCGGCGCGGTGCGGGCGGGCGGCGGGTGATCCGCGCGGTCCACGTCACCGGCCCGGAGGCGGTCGCCGCCGCCGAACGCGCGGCCCCCGATTGCGATGGGCTCGTGCTGGATTCGCGTTCCACCGACCGGCTGGGCGGCACCGGGCGCACCCACGACTGGTCGATCAGCGCTCGCATCGTCGAACTGTTGGACGACTCGGCATTTCCGGTGATGCTCGCCGGTGGACTCAACCCGCACAACGTCACGGCCGCGATCGACGCCGTCCGGCCGGCCTGGGTCGATGTCAACTCCGGCGTCGACGACGGCCGAGGCGACAAGGACCCCGCGACCTGCACCGAATTCGTCAGGGCGGCACGCGATGTCGCGGCGCCGATCGCTGCTCTAGCCCGGCCGCGATCAGAATGAGCAACCCCGCCGCGGCGGTCGCCGCGGTGGGCAGGCTCCGGGTGGCCACCGCTCCCACCAGCGTGGCCACGACGGCCTCGTTGAGCCCGATGACGCTGGCCGTGGCCGCGCTCAATCGCCGCAGCGCCAGCCAGTAGAGCGCGAATCCGGGTCCGAGGAGGGTGGCGCCGATCGCGGCCAGCTCGGCAGCCACCCGCCCGGACGGTGGATCCAGCGCCAGCAGCGGGCTGCTCGCGATGCCGCCGAACAGCAACTGCAACGCCGCCGAGGTGGCCGTGTGGTCAGGTCCCGAGTGCCGGGCGACCACACTGACCAGCATCGCCACACAGGCCGCACTGCCCAGCGCCAGGGCGCATCCGGTCAGGGCCGCGATCTGCGCGTCGCCGCCCGGGTGCCGCCAGGCGACCAGCCAGATCGCCGCCCCGACCAGCAGCAGTTCGATCAGTACCGGCAGCGTGGGCGCCCGCCGGCCGCGAACCAGCGCGGCGGCGATGATGAGGACCGGCGCGGTCAGGTGCAGGGCGACCACCACCGGCAACGGCCCCATCCGCAGCGCCGCCACGTACAGCGCCAGATTGGCGGCCTCGAGCCCGCCCAGCCGGAAGTACAGCCCCGGATGGGCGGTCAGCGTCGTCCACGGGTGCTGCCCGCGCAGCCGCGCCCACACCAGCAGCGGCACCGCTCCACCGAGGGCCACCAGGCCCGCGGTGGTGGGAGCGGCCAGCGTTGCCAGCAGGGCACTGGAGGTACCCCACAGACAGGTCACCGCGACCATGAGGACGAGCGGCCCGCTCATCGGCTCAGGCGAGCAGATAGGTGACCACCGGCATGACCAGCGCGGTGAACGCGGCGAAAACCGCGCTCGCCACATGCCGCTTGGGTAGTCGCGGAAAGCGCGTCGCCAGACCGCAATACGTACCCACCGCGACGAGCGCCGTTCCCCAGACCACCAGCGCGCGGCTGCCGACCGTGCCGAATACGGTGTCGAAACCCACCGCCAGCGCGAACACCGTCGCACCGGCGGACGCCGCCAGCACCAGCAACGCCTGTCCGGCAGTCGAATTCATCAGCATGCGATGACGGCCCAGCGTGGCGATCGCCTGCGGGTCGGTGCGGTGGGCGCCGTCGACCCGGCAGATCTCGTCGTACACCTTGGCCGGATTCACCCGCTCGTTGATCGCCGGACGCACCTGCAACAGCGCCTCCAGCGCCTGCGTGGTGGCATAGGAGGTGACCGGGCCCTCGTCGGAGATGCGGAATCCGCCCCGGTAGATGGCCAGTGCGTCCATCTCCTGCATATCCAGCAGCGCGACGATCGCCGCCCGCACGGCCGGATCGAAGATGGTGCGGCTGTCGGCCGCGATCACAGCCCCGACCGCCAGGTGCAAGGTGAGGTGACGCCAGGTGTCGACGAGATCGTCACGGCGGAAGATCTCGGTCTCGATATCGCACTCACCGCGGCGCAGTCCGGTCAGCAGGCGCTTGACCGCCAACTCGCACGCGCGCTCGGCGCGCTTGTCACCGATCCGGACGATCTCCGGCCGGGAGAGCACGGCCGCGATGTGCGCCGCCGCGTACATCGGCAACGTCCGGGGCTCCTGATACATCGACGACACCAGATAGGCGATGCCGCGCGAGATGGCCTGGTGGCGTTCGCCGTCGAAGGCCCCGCCGCCGATCAGCGCCTCGACAGCGGCAGCGGTCGCGGTAATCGACACCGGGCCAAGGAAACCCGACATCCGCCAGCCGCCGGTTTCGGAATCCTGCTGGTCCAGCAGATTTCGCACGGCGCCGGCCAGTCCGGGATCGGACTCCTCGATCTCGAGGCAGCGCAGGGCCCGGATCCGCCACGCGACGTCGATCGGCGTGCGAAAGTACCATTCGTCGCCGATCGGCCGTTGCACGACCGTTGCCCGCACCAGCATGGCGACCTTTGCGGCGCGCGGGATTTCGCACCCGGCCCGATGCAGGATGCAGACCACCTCGGCGGTGTTCTGCGGATTGGGCGGCACATCGGGGATCCAGCCCCAGCCCGCACCCCCGTCGAGATGCGGTAACTGACTGCCGCGCAGCCATTCCACTGCCATCCGGATTCGCTCGTCGATGTTCGACATGGCCCTCCGCCCCCTTGATACGAAGCCCCGTAGATTTTCGTTGGGGCTGATAACCGCCAAGTTACTCGGATGCTCCGACAAGCCGCGCCGCCGTTCGGTGCCCGAATTGCCTGGTAGCGAACATATTTCGGTTACATCTCGAGCCACGCTGCCGCCGGTGACCGCGACGACGTCGCGAAAGGTTCAGGCCGCGAGCAGGATTCACCGGGCGGCCCTGCGGGTGTCCACCGTCCTGGACGAGCCCGTTATCTCGGGGCAGTCGACCCGTTGCCGGAACGCTTCCGGCCCGACTCCGAATTGCAACCCACGACGCGCCGGTACCCTGCGCTACCGACCCTCGGTGTGCAAATCCCGTGACAGAGCTCGCCTTCCACCGACGGCGAACCGGTACCGGAGTATGACAGCCGCACAGTACGGCCGGGGGACGCGCGACGGGTACCAGCGCCCGCACACTTCGCGTCATGACCACTATCAGCTCTCCCGCCCGTCGATGGCACCGGCCGTTGCTGTGGACCGCGGCGGCGATGGCGGCACTCGCGCTGTGCTGTCTGTGCGCCGCGCCGTTCGACGACCGCCGCATCCTCGGTGAGTCGGTATGGCTCAAACCCGGCAAGTTCGGCATCGCCTTCTGCCTGTACACGCTGACCCTCGCGTGGCTGCTGTCGGTGCCGCACCGCGGCGCGCGCGTGACCTGGTGGGCGGGAACCGTTTTCGCCCTCACCGGCGTCGTGGACGTGGGTTTCATCGTGGTGCAGGCGGCACGCGGCACCTTCAGCCACTTCGACACCGAAACCGATGCGGTCAATTCGATCGGCCAGATGGTGTTCGCCTCCGGCGTACCGGGCCTGTTCGTCGCGAACCTCGTCGTCGCGGTGATCCTGTGCCGGCAGCGCGTCCTGGACCGTCCCACGAGCCGGACCGTGCACGCCGGGCTCGCCATCGCCGTCGCCGGGATGGCGCTCGGATATCTGATGGGCTTCACCGGCGAGCAGACGGTGCGTGACGCCCACGGCCGTCCGGTGCGGCTGGCGGCCGGCCACACGGTGACCGATACCGCCCAGCCCGTGCGCGACGGCGTGGGCGATATGCCGATCACGCACTGGAGCACGATCGGCGGCGATCTGCGGATCCCGCATTTCGCCGGGCTGCACGGCATCCAATTCCTGCTCGCGGCGGTCGCGATCACGGCCTGGCTCGCGCGACGGCGGCCCTGGCTGGACGAACGAGTGCGCGCCCGGTTGATCGGTGTCCTGGGCCTCGGCTACGCCGGGCTGGTGACGCTGCTGTTGTGGCAGGCGCTGCGAGCGCAGCCGTTGATCCACCCCGACCGCGCCACCGTGCTCGCATTCCTCGCACTGAGCGTGGTGACACTGGGCACGGCCGCGGCCGTCGTGCGGCACGGTCAGCGCAGCCGCTCGGCGTCCTTGGCGAGCTCGACGAGATTCGCGGTCAATGCGGCCAGCTCCGACGAGTCGGCGCCCTCGGCGACAGCGGTCGCGACATCCTCGGCCGCGCAGCGGGCGGCGAACCAGCGGTCGGCGAGATCGGCGGCCTCCTGAGCGCTCAGCACCACCGAATCCTCCGGAATGCCGGTGCCCTCCAAACCCTTGCGATGTTCGTAGGCGCGCTGGCGGCAGGATTGCCGGCAGTAGCGGCGGCGACGGCCGATTTCGGAATCGGCGATTTCCCGACCGCACCACAGACACGGCGACAGCACACGGCGCGACATGACCCGACACCTTAGCGGTCCCCCGGCGCCAGCGCCCGGGCCACGCCGCAACCGGCGAACCGCCGCCGCTGCCCGGGCCGGTCTCGGCCGGGCCCGGCCGAGACCGTAAAATACACCGGTTGACCGTCGCGGGAACCGATCAGGCCGCCGGCGCGTTGATAGTCCAGTAGAACGTTGCCGACAGGCCAGAGAGGACCGCACACCATGGCAGATCGCGTACTCCGAGGTAGCCGGCTCGGAGCGGTGAGCTACGAGACGGACCGCGACCACGACCTGGCACCACGTCGAGTGGCGCGGTACCGGACCGACAACGGCGAGGAGTTCGACGTCCCGTTCGCCGACGACGCCGAAATCCCGTCGACCTGGCTGTGCCGTAACGGCCAGGAGGGCATCCTGATCGAGGGCACCACTCAGGAACCCAAGAAGGTCAAGCCCCCGCGCACCCACTGGGACATGCTGCTGGAACGCCGCTCCAAGGAGGAGCTCGAGGAACTGCTGCAGGAGCGCCTCGAACTGCTCAAGACCCGGCGCGGCCGGTAGATCGAGTACACAGCGAAAGTCCCCTCGCACCGGTCGGTGCGAGGGGACTTTCGCGTATCGGGACCGTCAGTGACTGGCCACCTTGCGGTACTGCAACAACGCCAGCGGCACCGCCACGGCCAGAATCGCCACCGAACAGGCCACTGCGTATTCCACGCAGTGGTCGACCGGCCAGCCGTGCGGGGCGGCGAAGGTCGGCGGTGAGCTGTTGGCGAACAGTTTCCGCCCGGACGCCGAGACCGCGGTGATCGGATTCCACTCCGCGATCGAGCGCAGCGGGCCGGGCAGCGTCTCGGCGGAGATGAAGGCCGAGGAGATGAACGTGACCGGGAACAGCCAGATCAGTCCCGCGCTCTGCGCGACCTCGACATTCGGCGCGATCAGCCCGGTCAGCGCGCCCACCCACGACATCGCGAACGCGAACAGCAGAATGATCGCGAACCCCAGCGCCGCATCGGCCACCGATCCGTTGATCCGCCATCCGACCAGATAGCCGCAGGCCACCATGACGGCCAGCGCCACCACGTTGACCACCGTGTCGGACAGGGTGCGGCCCATCAGCACCGCCATCCGCGACATCGGGAGCGTGCGCATCCGGTCGATGATGCCCTTCTGCAGGTCGTTGGCCAGACCCACCGTCGTGAACGCCGCGTTGAACGCGACCGTCTGGGTGAAGATGCCCGCCAGCAGGAATTCGCGATACTGGCCACCGCCCAGCGACGCCCCGAAGATGTAGGCGAACAGGAAGACGAACATCAACGGCTGGACCGTCGCGGTCACCAGCAGCGTCGGCACCCGCAGGATGGTCAGCAGGTTGCGGTAGGCGATGATCGCGCTGTCGCGGAACACCCGGACCGGCGCCGCGATGGTATGGACGTCGCTGTCGGTGTCGGGCCGCGTCACCGCCGCGTCGGTCTGCGTGGGCTCTGCCGCCGTCTCCGATTCGGCGACCGCCGCTTCGACGGTACTCACGACATGATCTCCTCTGCTACGTCTTCGGTTTCGGATTCCTCGATCGGCTCTGCGGGCGTGCCGGTCAGCGACAGGAACACATCGTCGAGACTCGGCCGGGTCACCTCCGCATCCACCACACACACTCCCGCGTCGTCGAGCCGGCGCAGGGCCTCGACCATGGTCCGGGTGCCGTCGCCGACCACGATCGAGACGTGATCGGCGCCCGGCTCGTGGATCGGCTCGCCGAGGCCGACCTCGCCCAGCACCGACTTCGCCGGGCCCGGGTCCTGCCCCTCGGCCAGAGTCACGGTGAGCCGGTCGCCGCCGATCGAGGTCTTCAGTTCGTCGGCGGAGCCGCGCGCGATCACCCGGCCCTTGTCGATCACCGTGATCCGGTCGGCCAGCTGATCGGCCTCCTCCAGATACTGGGTGGTCAGCAGCACGGTGGTGCCGTCGTCGACCAGATCGCCGATCACCTTCCACATGTCGAGCCGGCCGCGCGGGTCCAGGCCGGTGGTCGGCTCGTCGAGCACCACGACCGTGGGCCGGGCCACCAGCGCACCGGCGAGGTCCAGACGGCGGGCCATACCGCCGGAGTAGGTGCCCGCGCGCCGCCCGGCCGCATATTCCAACCCCAGCGCGGAGAGCAGTTCGGTCGCGCGCTCGGCGGACTTCTTGTGGTCCATGCCGTACAGCCGGGCCACCATCCGCAGGTTCTCGAATCCGGACAGGTTCTCGTCGACCGCGGCGTACTGCCCCGAGAGCCCGATCCGGGTGCGCACCCGCGCCGGATGATGCACCACGTCGACCCCGGCGACCCGGACATTGCCGGAGGTCGGTTTCAACAGGGTGGTGACGATTCGGACCGTCGTCGTCTTACCGGCGCCGTTGGGACCCAGCAGCCCCATCACGGTCCCCGACGGGATCTCCAGGTCGACGCCGTCGAGTACCCGCGCCTTACCGTAGGTCTTGACCAGATCGGTGACTTCCACTGCCAAACTCACAGCGTCTCCTCCGTGTCGCCGCCGGCGGCGGCCTCGAGTTGTTGCCGCAGCACCGGACCGATGACGGCCAGCGCTTCCGGTGTCGTCATGCCGGAATGCCGGCAGCGCAGTTTGCGGTCCTCGATCACACCCGTCACGAACGGTTCCCAGGCCGCGGCGCAGCGCTCGGGATCGACGAGGTTGACCTCGTCGTCGGCGGCGGTGAAGAACAGTAGATCACCGTCGAAGACGCGCGGCCGGAATCCGTTGGCCTGCACCGTGCCGTTGGCGTATCCGGTGTAGAGCCGCTGCAGGTGATCCATCGTCAGCGCCGCGAACGGGCCGGGCCGGCCGCGCAGCAACTCGGCCGCCTCCTCCAGGGTCAGGCCCGGATCCACGCCGTTGTCGCCGCCGAGCAGATCGCTGCCGAATTCGCCGATGATGTCGGCCACGCCGGGCATCGCCTGGTCGAGCCAGCGGTCGCCGAGCTGGTAACTGTCCATCATCGCCAGCAGCGCCACCCGCTGGCCCGCCTCCTGCAGCTGCACCGCGATCTCGTGGGCGATCAAACCACCCAGCGACCAGCCGAGCAGATGGTACGGCCCCTCCGGCTGCACCGAACGCATATGCGCGACGTAATCTTTCGCGGCCGCCCGGATGGAGTCGTGCTCCTGCTCGCCGGTGATGTGCGGCGCCTGCAGCCCGTAGACCGGGCGGTCGCCGGGCAGATGCGCCAGCAGGCCCGCGTAGCACCACGACAGGCCGATCGCCGGGTGCACGCAGAACAGCGGCGGCAGCGTGGCCTCGGCGGCGGGACGGATGGGCAGCAGCGGCTGCATCGCGACCGCCAGCACATCCTCGCCGGAAGCCGCCAGCTGCCGGGCGATGCCGGCCGGGGTGGATTCGGCGAACATCAGCTGCACCGGCATCTCGATCCCCGCGGAACGCAGGTGCGCCACCACCTTCGTCGCCAGCAGCGAGTTGCCGCCCAGATCGAAGAACCCGTCGTCGGCGCCGACCTTGTCGACTCCCAGAACCTCGGCGAACGCGTCGCAGACCGCCGTTTCCATCGGTCCCGACGGCGCGCGGTAGCCGTGCTCGGTGGCGAAGACCGGTTCGGGCAGCGCCTTGCGATCCAGCTTGCCCACCGGGCTCAGCGGCACCGACTCCAGCAGCATGATCGATTGCGGCACCATATAACTCGGCACCAGGCCGGCCACATGGGCGCGCAACTGCGCCGGCGTCGGATCGGTGCCGGTACGCGGCTTCACATACGACACCAGCGCGGTGGCGCCCGCGGCGGTCCGGTGACCGATCGTGGTGGACCACTCGACCTGGGCGTGGCGGTGCAGTGCGGCGTCGATCTCACCGAGTTCGATGCGGAAACCGCGAATCTTGACCTGGTGGTCGGTGCGGCCCACGTACTCGAGTTCGAAGCGGCCACCGCGCTGCACCCAGCGCACCAGATCGCCGGTGCGGTACATACGTTCGCCGGGCTTGCCGAACGGATTGGCCACGAACCGCCCGGCGCTGAGCCCGCTGCGGTTGTGATACCCGCGCGCCAGCGCCGGACCCGACAGGTACAGCTCGCCGACGACGCCGACCGGGGTCGGATGCAGCCGCGGATCCAGGACCGCCGCGTGCACACCGCGAATCGGTTCGCCGATGGTGATCGGCGCACCCGGTGCGATCGGCGGGGCCATCAGCGTCACGATGGTCGTTTCGGTCGGGCCGTACACGTTGTGCAGGTTCCGGCCGGGCGCCCACCGCGCCACCAGCTCCGGCGGCAGCGCCTCGCCACCGACGAGCACGTGCCGGAACGAATCGAGTCCGGCCGGATCCACCGTGCCGAGCGCGGCGGTGGTGATGAACGCGTGGGTGATGTCCTCCTCGGCCAGCAGTCGGGCGAGCTCCGCACCGCCGTAGATCCCGGTCGGGGCGATGACCAGCGTCGCCGCCCCGCCCAGGGCGAACAGCAGATCGAGCATCGCCGCGTCGAAGCTCGGGGTGGCGAAGTGCAGCACCCGGCTGTCGGGCCGCACGTCGAACCGCTCGGCGGTTTCGGCGGCGAAGTTCGACAGACCGCCGTGGGTGACCACCACGCCCTTGGGGGTGCCGGTCGAACCGGAGGTGTAGATGACGTAGGCCGGGTTCTCGATCCGCAACCGGCCCCGCCGCTCCGCCGGGGAGATCGGCGCCTCGGAGGCGCGCAGCACGTGCTCCTGCAGGTCCGGTCCGTCCAGGTCCATCCATTCGGCGCCCGCGGGCATCCGCTCGCGGTGGGCGGCGAGCGTAATGCCCAGGGTGGCACCGGAATCGGTGAGCATGTGGGCGATGCGGTGTTCGGGATAGTTCGGGTCCACCGGCACGAACGCCGCACCGGCCTTGGCCACCGCCAGGGTCGCCGCCACCGACTCCATCGACCGCGGAATACCCACGGCCACAAGCATTTCCGGTCCGACCCCGAGCGAGATCAGTACTCGTGCCAGGCGGTTGGTCCACCGGTCCAGCGCACCGTAGCTGATCTCGGCGTCTTCGGTGCGCAGGGCGATCGCCCGCGGATCGGCGGCCACCGCGGCGGCGAAGACCTCGGGCAGCGTCCCCGGACGGCCGGCGAGCGCACCCCGCACGGGCGCCAGCGTCGACCATTCGGTGGGGTCGAGCAGCTCCAGATCGCCCACCGGCAGTTCCGGATTCGCGGCCGCTGCCTGCAGCAGCCGGGCGAAGCGGGCGCCGAGGCGGGCGGCACTGGTGTCGTCGAACAGGTCGCGGGCGAAATTCACCGAGACGGTGATCCCGGCCGGTTCCCGCTGCTCGGTCCACGATTCGGTGAGGGTGAACTGCAGATCGAATTTCGCGATCCCCGGATCGGCGTCGCACGCCTCGATCGTCAGCTCCGGCAGCTCCAGGCTGCGAACCGGCTGATTCCGCACCGACAGCATCACCTGGAACATCGGGTGGTGCGCCTGCGAGCGCGCCGGATTGAGCACCTCGACCAGCCGCTCGAACGGCACATCCGCATGTGCGAAGGCCTCGAGGTCGGTGTCGCGGACCGCGCGCAGCAGATCGGCGAAGGTGTGCGCGCCGCTGACCGGCGTGCGCAGCACCAGCGTGCCGACGAACATGCCGACCATCGCGTCGAGGGCCTGCTGTCCGCGTCCCGCGATCGGGGTGCCGACGGTGATGTCGTGCTCGGCGCTGATTCGGTGCAGCAGCGAGGCCAGCGCGGCGTGCAGGACCATGAACATGGTGACGCCGTGGCGGGCGGCGACGGTCTGCAGTTCGCGGTGGGTGACGGCATCGAGGACGCACTCCACCGTGCCGCCGCGATAGCTCGGCGTCGCCGGGCGGCGCCGGTCGGTGGGCAGCGGCAGCAGTTCGGGAATGCCGTCCAGTGCCTGGCGCCAGTAGTCGAGCTGGCGGCTGATCGGCGATTCCGGATCGTCCTCCGCGCCCAGGGTGTCCTGCAGCCACAGCGTGTAATCGGCGTACTGGACGGGCAACTCGGCCCATTCCGGCGCCGACCCGGCCGCATACGACCGGTACGCACCGGCGATATCGGCGGCCAGTGGCTCCAGCGACCAGCCGTCCATCGCGATGTGGTGGACCACCAGCACCAGTACGTGATCGTCGGCGGCGATCCGCAGCAGCTGCGCGCGCAGCGGTGCGGTGGTGGCGAGGTCGAATCCGGCCGCCGCGAAAGTCCGTACCGCGCCGGTGATTTCGCCCTCGTCGACGTCGACGACCGGCAGCGCCACCGCGGCCTCGCCGGGTGCGAGTACCCGCTGGTAGGGCTCGCCGTCGACCTCCGGGAAGACCGTGCGCAGCGTTTCGTGATGCCGCTGCACCGCGTGCAGGGCAGCGTGCAACGCCGCCACATCCAACGCGCCACGCATGCGCAAAGCGACCGGCACGTTGTAGACGCCGGACAGATCCTCGGCCGAGGAGGCGTTGAACCGGTTGAGGAACCACAGCCGCCGCTGCGCCGCCGAGAGCGGCACCCGGGCGGGGCGCTCGCGCCGCGTCAGAACGGGACCGTGGTCGCCGTCGCGGACGCCGCCGTCGAGCAGGGCGGCGAGTTCGGCGACGGTGGGAGCGCCGAAGACCGAACGCACCTGCACCCGCACCCCGGTGGCATCGCTGAGCCGGGCGACCAATTGCGTTGCCAGCAGCGAGTTTCCGCCGATCTCGAAGAAATTGTCGTCGGCGCCGACGGATTCGGCGCCGATCAGCTCGGCCATCACCCGCGCGACCAGGCGTTCGGTGTCGGTGCCCGGTTCCCGCGCCGCGGTCGTGATCTGCCGCGGTTCCGGCAGCGCGTCCCGGTCGAGTTTGCCGACCGGGGTCAGCGGAATGCGGTCCAGCACGGTGACACTGCTGGGCACCATATGCGCCGGCAGGTGCGCGGCCACATGGTCACGCAACGCCTCGACATCGAGTTCGGCGGCGGTCTCGGCGGGCTGCACATAGGACACGATCCGCGGTGTGCCCGCGATCGTGCGCACCTCGGTGTGGGCGAAACGCAGCGCCGGGTGCGCGGCCAGCACCTCGGTGATCTCGCCGAGTTCGATGCGGAAACCACGCAGTTTCACCTGGTGATCGCTGCGGCCGAGGTAGACGATCTCGCCGTCGGCGCGCCACCGCACCACATCGCCGGTGCGGTACATCCGCGCGCCTTCGGGCCCGTACGGGTCGGCGACAAATCGGGCCGCACTGAGGCCGGGGCGCTCGAAGTAGCCGCGCGCGACCGACTGGCCACCGAGATACAACTCGCCCGGGACGCCGACCGGGACGGGACGCAGCCGTTCGTCGAGGACTACGGCGTGTACACCTCGCCCCAGCGACCCGATGGTGATGGGTGCACCGACCGCGATCGGTCCGGCGATCGTCACCACGATGGTGGTTTCGGTCGGGCCGTAGCCGTTGAACAGCATCCGGCCCGGCGCCCACCGCTCGACCAGATCCGCTCCGAGCGCCTCACCGCCGACCATGATCGAGCGCAGGTGCGGCAGCGGCCAGCGACGGTGATCAATGGTGGCCAAGGCGGCGGTGGTTATGAAGGTGTGGCTGATGCGTTCACGATCCATCAGAGCCGCCAGTTCGTCGCCGCCGTAGATATCCGGCGGGCAGATCACCATGGTCGCGCCTGCGCAGATCGTCAGCAGCAGATCCAGCACGGCCGCATCGAAACTCGGGCTCGCGAAGTGCAGAGTCCGGGCCTCGCCGTCCACGCGCATCCGGTCGCGTAACCAGTCGGCGAAATTGGACAACCCGGCGTGCGTGACGGCCACGCCCTTGGGCTTTCCGGTCGAACCGGAGGTGTAGATCAGGTAGGCCAGGTCGGATGTCCTCACCGTGCGCAGGCGTTCGGCGTCGGTGATCGTGCGCTCGTCCTGCACGTCCAGCTCGACGCGCAGTACCGGGTCGTCGAGCAGCAGCCAGTCGGTGCCGGGCGCCGAGTTGTTACCTGCGGTGGCGGAGCGCAACCGGTCCAGATGCGCGGTCATCGAGATTCCGAGCGCACACCCGGAGTCGGCGAGCATATGCCGGACGCGGTCGGCCGGGTACTTCGGATCGACCGGGACGAACGCTGCCCCGGATTTGGTGACGGCCAAGGCGGCGACCACCGATTCGATCGAGCGGGTCAGTCCGATCGCGACCCGGTCGCCACTGCCGACGCCGCGAGCGATCAGGGCGCGGGCGATCCGATTCGAGCAGTCCTCCAGCTCGGCGTAGCTGAGCTCGTCGTCGCCGCTGCGGATCGCGGTGCGGTGCGGATGCAGGTGCGCAGTCGCGGTGAAGTAGTTCGCCAGGCTGCACTGCGGGGTGGCGGCCGGGCCGCGGCGCGGGGTGAAGTCCGTGCGTTCGACGTCGGTGCGGGCGTCGATGTCGCGCACCGGAATCCGCGCATCGGCGCTGACCGACTCCAGCACCAGCAGCAGCCGCTCGGCCAGCGTGCGCACCGTGTCCTCGTCGAAAAGCTCTGCGGCGTAGACCATTTCGAGGTCCCGGGTATCGGCGGGCACCCGCAGTTCCAGATCGAACTTGGCCACCGCGATGTCGAGTTCCTCCGCGCGCAACCGCAGGCCGGGCAATTCCAGGGCCGGCGGCGTGGTGTCCTGCACGGTGAGCGCGACCTGCAGCAGCGGCCGCCGTCCGCCGTTGCCGCGGCCGAGTTCCTCGACGATGCGCTCGAACGGCAGTTCCGCATGCGACATGGCGGAGAGTTCACCGTCACGGTCGGCGCGCAGCTGATCGGCGAAGGTGTGGTCGGGGTCGACATCCGAGCGCAGCATCAGGGTGTTGACGAACATGCCGACCAGGTCGTCGAGGCGGGTGTCGCCCCGCCCGGCCACCGGGGTGCCGATGACGATGTCGCGGCCGCCGGTGACAACGCGCAGCACCACCGCCAGCGCCGAGCGCAACACCATGAACAGGCTCACGCCCTGCGCGCGGGCCAGCTCCTCGAGCCGCTCCCGCAGCTCTTCCGGCATCCGGATCCGCACGGTGCCGGCGCTGTTGGTCGGCTCGGCCGGGCGCGGCCGGTCGTAGGGCAGCGGCAGCTCCTCCGGCAGGCCCTCGAGAGTTTCGCGCCAGAACCGCAGCTGCACCGCCGCGGCGCTGGCCGGATCGGATTCGTCGCCGAGGCATTCGCGTTGCCACAGACTGAAATCGGCGTACTGCACCGGCAGCGGCGCCCAGGCCGGAGCCGCCCCGTCGCGACGCGCGGTGTAGGCGACCATCAGATCGGTGGTGAGCGGTCCCAGCGACCAGCCGTCCGCGGCGATGTGATGGACCACGATGCCCAGCTGATAGGTACGAATCCCGGTGCGCAGCAACATCATTCGCAACGGAATCTCCCGGGTGAGATCGAATCCGCGCTGGGCGAGGCCGCGCAGCACCAGCCGGGCGTCATGGTCGTCGGTCACCACGGGTTCCAGCACCGGCAGGCAGCGGTCGGAGTCGAGGACCAACTGGTACGGACCGGCCTGATCCTCGGGGAAGATCGTGCGCAGCACCTCGTGCCGGTAGACCAGATCGGCCACCGCGGCACGCAAAGCGGGCAGATCCGGATCGCCGTCGATGCGCAACGCGAAAGCGATGTTGTAGGCGCTGGATTCGGGGTCGAAGCGGTTCAGGAACCACATTCGCTGCTGCGGCAGCGACAGCGGAATCCGGCCGGGGCGCGGGTCGTACCGCGTCAGCGCCACCCGGTTCGTGCGCGGCGCGTGTTCCAGGTGCGCCGCGACACCGGCCACGGTAGGCGTTTCGAAAATGGCCCGGACCGGCAATTCGACGCCGAATTCGGCGTGCAGTGCGGCGGTGAGCCGCGTGGCCAGCAGCGAGTTGCCGCCGGCGTCGAAGAAGCTGTCCTCGGCGCCCGGTACGGCGTGGCCGAGCACCGTGGCGAAGACCTGCGCGACCCGCTGTTCCAGTTCCGATTCCGGCGCCCGGGACGGTCCGGCGGAGGTGAATACCGGCGCGGGCAGCGCCTTACGGTCGACCTTGCCCGCCGGAGTCACCGGCACCCGGTCCAGCACCGTGATCGCCGCGGGAACCATATAGGCGGGCAGGTGGCGGCGCGCGGTCTCGAGCACCTCGGCCGGATCGATCTCGGTGTCGGCGGCCAGATAGGAGGCGAGCCGGGCGGCACCGTGCTCACCGGTGTGCACGACGGTCATCGCGAACCGCACACCCGGATGCGCGCGCAGCACATGGTCGATTTCGCGCAGTTCGATGCGGAAGCCGCGGATCTTCACCTGATCATCCGCGCGGCCCAGGAAGCGCAGCACACCGTTGCCGTCGGTCGTCACCAGATCGCCGGTGCGGTACATGCGCTCGCCGCGGCGCCCGTGCGGATTCGCCGGGAACCGGGCGGCGGTCAGGCCGTGGCGGCCCAGATAGCCGCGCGCCAGGCCGGGCCCGGAGATGTACAACTCCCCCGCGACGCCGGGCGGAACCGGACGCAACCTGTTGTCCAGGATGAACAATCGCATCCCACGCACCGGCTTGCCGATGGGGACGGGACGGCCCGCGACCATCGGATCGCTGGCGGTGGCGGCGACGGTGGCCTCGGAGGGGCCGTACATGTTGTGCATGCGCCGCCCGGCGGTCCAGGTGCGGACCAGATCCTCGGGGCATGCGTCACCGCCGACGATGACGGCCTCGAGATCGTCGAGGCCGTCCGGGGATACGGTCGCCAGCGCGGCCGGGGTGATGAACGCGTGGGTGATCCGCTCGTCGCGCAGCAGGCGCGCGAGCTCGGCGCCGCCGTAGAGTCCGGCCGGCGCGACCACGATGGTGGCGCCCGCGGCGAAGCCCAGCAGCAGTTCGAGCACCGAGGCGTCGAACGAGGGCGAGGAGAAGTGCAGCGTGCGCGCCGTGTCGTTGACCCGGAACAGGTGCATCTGCTCGTGCGCCAGCGAGGCGATACCGCCGTGGGTGACCACGACCGCCTTGGGCCTTCCGGTCGAGCCGGAGGTGTAGATCAGATACGCCGGATGCGAAATGCGCAGCGGCAGTGGACGATCCCGGTCGGTGATCGGCGCGGACGAGACCCGCGCGAGGGCGTCGGTGAGGACGCCCGAATCCATCAGCAGCCAGTCGGCGCCCTGTTTGCGGTGGCGCCCGCGGTGCATCGGCCGCTTCGGCATGGCGGCGTGGCTGCGGGCGTCGGTCACGCCGAGCATCGCACCGGAATCGGCGAGCATGTGCTCGATACGTTCGGCGGGGTAGCCGGGGTCGACCGGCACATAGGCGGCACCGGTCTTGGCGACCGCCCAGATCGCGGTGATCGAGGCCAGGCCGCGCGGCAGCGCGATCGCGACCACCACCTCGGGACCGGCGCCGTGTTCGATCAGCACCCGGGCCAGCCGGTTGGAGTCCTCGTCGAGCTCCCGGTAGGTGGTGTCACGGCCCCGGTATCGGACCGCGACCAGCTCCGGGACCCGTTCCGCGGTTTCGTGCAGCAGCCGCGCCAGGCTCAGCGGTGGCACACCGGGCGCGCCCGCGATCGGCACCAGTTTGCCGACCTCTCGCGCGTCGAGAATCGGCAGATCACCGACCGGGGTCTCCGGCGCGCCGACCGCGGCGTCGAGCAGCCGGACGAAACGCCGCGCCACCGACTCGACCGTGGAGTGGTCGAAAATGTCGGCGGCATAACCGAATTCGGCGGTCAGCGGGCCGTCCTCGGCGTCGGCGGCATCGCTGTCGTGGACGATCAGTTGCAGATCGAATTTCGCGACGCCGACATCCATCGGCAGCACGCGCGCGCTGAGACCGGGCAATTCGACCCGCAGTTCGGGGTTGTTCTCGTAGGAGAGCATCACCTGGAACAGCGGGTGCCTGCCCGCGTCGCGAGACGGGTTGACGACCTCGACCAGCCGCTCGAACGGCACATCGGCGTTGGCGAAGGCGTCGAGGTCGGTTTCGCGGACGCGGTCGAGGATGCGATCGAATCCGGTGGCGGGGTCCACCTCGGTGCGCAGCACCAGGGTGTTGACGAACATGCCGACCAGGTCGTCGAGCGCGGGATCGGAGCGGCCCGCGATCGGAGTGCCGATGGCGATATCGGCGGTGCCGCACAGGCGTGAGAGCAGGCTCGCCAGAGCGGCATGCATGATCATGAACGTGCTGACGCCGCGCTCGGCCGCCACCGCGGCCACCGCGCGGCGGGTTTCGGCCGGAATCGTGAATTCGACTCGGCCACCGGCGGTGTCGCGCTGACGCGGGCGCGGGCGATCCAGCGGAAGGTCCAGCTGATCGGGGAGGTCGGCCAGGGCGGTGCGCCAGTAGGCAAGCTGCCGCGCCAACGCGCTGGTGGGGTCGGTCTCGTCCCCCAGCAGTTCGCGCTGCCACAGCGCGAAATCGGCGTACTGCACCGGCAGCGGCGCCCACTGCGGGGCCCGCCCCGTGGTCCGCGCGGCGACCGCACCCATCAGATCGCGGGCCAGCGGCGCCACCGACCAGCCGTCACCGCAGATGTGGTGCAGGACCACCAGGAAGATGTGTTCGTCGGGTCCGGTGGCATACAGCGCCACCCGGATCGGCGCCTGACTGCGCAGATCGAAGCCGTATCCGGCGTATTCGGTGGCCAGGGCCAGCGCGTCGGCACCGGTGGCGTCGATCGGCTCGAGGTTCAGCGGGATCTCGGCGGCCGGGTGGATGACCTGGACCGGGCCGGTCGGCGAATCGGGGAAGGTGGTGCGCAGGCTCTCGTGCCGGTCGAGCACATCGAGCAGCGCGGCGCGCAGTACCTCGACCTCGAGCGGTCCGCTCAGCTCGACGGCCAGCGGCATGTTGTAGGCGCCGGCGTGTTCGGCGAAACGGTTGAGGATCCATAGCCGCTGCTGAGCGAGTGAGAGCGGAATGCGTTGCGGCCGTGGGCCGGCCACCAATTTCGGAGAGGAACGGTCGACGCCGTGCGCGCCGATCCGTTCGGCTAGCTGGGCGACCGTCGGCGACTCGAACAGATCCCGGATGGTCAGACCGGAACCGAAGGCGGCGTTGATCCGGGCCACGGCCCGGGCGGCCGAGAGCGAATTGCCCCCGAGGTCGAAGAAGCTGTCCTCGACGCCGAGGCTCTCACAGCCGAGGACCTCGGTGACGAGGGCGGCCAGCTGGCGTTCGGTGGCCGTGCGCGGCTCGACGATGCTGTCGCCGCCGCGGCGCGCGGTCGCCTCCGGTGCGGGCAGCGCCTTGCGGTCGATCTTTCCGTTGGCGCTCAACGGCAATTCGTCGAGTACGACGACCACGGTCGGCACCATGTACCCGGGCAGGACGCCGCGCAGGTCGGCGATCAGCGCCGTGCTGTCGACGGTGTGCCCCGGCGCGGCCACCACGTAGCCGACCAGCTCGTCACCGGCCGGTGTGGTGTGGGCGACGCAGACCGCGCGGGCGATCCGCTCGTCGGCCAGCAGCGCCGCCTCGACCTCGCCCAGTTCGATCCGCTGCCCGCGGATCTTCACCTGAAAGTCACTGCGTCCCAAGTATTCCAGGACTGCGGGCAACCGGTCGGCACCGGTCGCGGGCGGTATCGGATCCATCCGCCATCGCACCAGGTCGCCGGTGCGATACATGCGTGTACCGGGGGTGAACGGATTGGCCACGAAGCGATCCGCGGTCAGGCCGGGGCGGCCCAGATAGCCGCGGGCCAGCTGCACGCCTGCCAGATACAGTTCGCCGACCACACCCGGCGCGACCGGCCGCAAGGTCTCGTCGAGGACGTAGACCTGGGTGTTCCAGACCGGCGCGCCGATCGGGATGACGTCGTTCTCCGGCGCGCAGGCCCAGTAGGTGACGTCGACGGCCGCCTCGGTGGGCCCGTACAGGTTGTGCAGCTGCGCCCCACCGGCCGATGCCGACGATCCGGACCGTCGCGCACCGGGAACCACGGCGTGGAAATCGCGGACGGTCGCCGCCGGCAGCGCCTCACCGCTGCAGAACACCCGGCGCAGTCCGCCGCAGCCGCGCACATCGGTGTCGGTCACGAAGACCGAGAGCATCGACGGCACGAAATGGGCTGTGGTCACGTTCTTTTCGGCGATGATCCGCGCGAGATAGGCCGGATCGCGGTGGCCGTCCGGCGCGGCGATTACCAGCCGCGCCCCGATCTGCAACGGCCAGAAGAACTCCCACACCGACACATCGAAGGTCGCGGGAGTCTTCTGCAAGACGGTGTCGCTGTCGTCGAGCGGATACCGGTGCTGCATCCAGGCCAGGCGGTTCACGATGGCGGCGTGGGTGATGCCGACGCCCTTGGGTTTACCGGTCGAGCCGGAGGTGAAGATCACGTAGGCCAGGTGGTCGCGGTGCAGCGGTGCGCGCCGGTCGGCGTCGGTGATCGGCGGTTCGGCGCCGGAATCTTCGGTGCCGAGCTCCTGGACGTCGATCACCGCGACCTCTGTGGGGAAGTCGACCTCGTCCCGGGCCGCGGTCAGCACGCACAGCGGCGCGGCCTGCTCGAGGATGTGCGCGGTGCGCTCGGCCGGATGATCGGGATCGATCGGCAGATAGGCCGCCCCCGCGCGCACGATCGCGTACATGCCGACCACCAGGTCGAGGCTGCGACGCATGGCCAGGCCCACGACCGTGTCGGGTCCGGCGCCGCGGGCGATCAGCATGCGGGCCAGCCGGTCCGCGCGCTGCCGTAGCTGTTCGTAAGTCAATGTGTCGCCGTCGAATTCGAGTGCGATCGCATCCGGCGTGGCCCGCGCCTGCGTGCCGAACAGGTCGGCGAGCGTGCCCGGCCGCTCCGGCACCGCGGTCGCATTCCACTGCCGCAGCACCTCGTCGCGTTCGGCGTCGGTGATCACCGGCACCGCCGCGACCGGATCGGCCGGATCGGCGGTCAGAAAGCGGTTCAGGTAGCCGAGGAACCGCTCGTGGTGGCGCGCCAGTTCGGCCGCGCCGTACAGCTGCGGATTGGCTTCGAAATCGACGTGGATGCGCCCGCCCTCGCCGTTGTAGAGGTTGATCGACAGATCCTCGACCGGTCCGGTCGACAGCACGTTCAACGAGCCGACGAAGCTGCCGAAGTTCAGTTCACTGTGGAACAGCATGATGTTGACCATCGGCCCGAAGAAGCCGCGGGCATCGCGCGAATAACCGCAGTCGCGTCTGATGTCGTCGTGGCGATAACGCTGATGCCGCAGGGCGCCGGTGATCTGCAGTTCGGTGGCCTTGACCACGTCGGCGACCGTGGTGCCGGCGTCGAATCGCACCCGGATGGGCACCACGTTCGACACCACACCCGCGGAGCGGCGCAGCGCGACCGTGGTCCGCGCGGACATCGGCAGGCTCAGCACCACATCGGAGGTGCCGGTTACCGCGCGCACGTAGCCGGCCAGCGCCGCGACCACCAGTGCGGAGTTCTGCGTAGCGAAAGTGGTTGCGGCGGTGTCGAGTTCGGCTTCGGTCTCGGCGTCGAGCACGGCCGCCGCGATGCGCCGGCCGGGATCCGGCGTGGACGAGGCGATCCCCGACGACGACAGGGTCAGCGGCGCGCCTACCCCTGCGAGCTGCTCCCGCCAGTACTCCCGGTCGGCGCGGTAGCGGCTGGACTCCCGGTACTGCGACTCCCCGGCGTAGATCTCGGCCAGCGAGGCGGCCCGCGAGACCGACGGCTCGGTGTGTTTCTCCAGTGCGGTGTAGATCTCGGCGGTGCGGGTGAGCGCGTTCATGGCGCCATAGCCGTCGATGACGATGTGGTGAGCGCGGCAGTACCAGATATAGTCCTGGTCGCCGAGGCGCAGAACGACGTTGATGGTCAACGGCTCGTGTTCGATATCGATCGGGCTGCTGGCGTGCTCGTTCATCCACCGCAGCGCCGCCGCGCGCGGATCGGGTTCCTGGCGCAGGTCTATCCGGGCCCACCCGGGCCGATGCGCCGAATCCACCACCTGCTGTGGCACGCCGTCGATTTCCACGACGCGCAGCTGGCCCACCTGGGATTCCGCGCCGAACCGCTCGATGGAGTAGAGCAGCCGGCCCACGTCGAGATCACCGTGAATGTCCACGTATTGCGCGATGGTCAGTGGCACATCGGGTCGAATCCGCTGCGCGTACCACAGGGCGGTTTGCGCCGGTGACAGAGCGAAGGGTTGTGCTGAAAATTCGCCGGAAGCACATTGGTCGACACGATCGGTGGCCAATGAACCCATCAATCACTCCGTTCTGCCGCTGTATACGCAACTCCCCGGTCCCCGTCCGCGAGCGGAAAAGCGCGCGCCAGCGGGAGGACGTGATCCACGCCCTATGATTCGGAGCCCTGTTGCGGCCGGACTGGTAACGATGTCGTTACCAAAGCGGCGCCCTATTTATGCTGGCCAGAGCGATGTCCTGGTCGACCGGGAGATCAAGTTCGGCACATTGCCGTCATTTTGCGGATTCAGGTACTCGAGGTACTCCGAGTTGTCGACGACGGGATGCTTGAAGCCTCTGCGGTCGACGTAGTGCCGAGTCGCCATCGTCGACCCCTCGGAATGCCCGAGCTGCGCACTCGCCCTGCGCCGGTCTGCGCTACGCCCCATCACTTCCGTAGCTGCTGTGTCGCGGAGATTACCCCAACACAGCCAATCGAGGGACGTACCACGACGAAGACGGGCCAATGCATACTGCGCGCGATAGGCGTCGACCGGACGGTCCCCGATGGTGAAGAGGTGTTCTTCCTCGCCGGCCGGCTCACACAGGTCTTTCCACGCCCTCAACACTGTTGTGAGCCACTGAGGCAGTCTGATCCAATACTCGGGGACACCGACGCACTTGCGGGCGTCCTGACGGTAGGCAGGCAGCCCCACGCGCTTGGTCATCGTGCCGCAGATGTGCGCCACGGCGCACCCGACGGTCGGATCGTCCAGCTCGGGGATATCCATCCACCGCAGCGCGAGGCCCTCACCCAGGCGGATTCCCGTGCCCAGCAAGGCCAGACCGAGCGGAAGCACGTACTCATGCCCTTCGGGCCGCTTCTGCTCGTCACCGAGGACCGCAGGCAGAAGGGCTCGCTCGTCTTCACTCAACGCCCGCTGCGGCGTCTCGACCGTGGTGTCCGGAGCGGGAACGTCTCGCATCGGCGAGACATCGAACAGTCCCTGCAGCGTAAGTTCCGTGAAGACCGCGCGCAGAATGACATGGTGCCGGTAGGCCACCGACGGTGACAGGTCGGCAATGTCGAGCAGGTAACCATGTAGTTCGGACGGACGTCCCATCTCACTGATGGTGAAGCTGCCCAGCTCGACATTCAGCTTGATCGCGTCTCTACGCGCCCGTGCGCCCTCGTTGGCGTAAATCGTGCGGTGATAGAGGTCGTACGTGTACCACTTCAGCTTGCCTTGCTCCGCCTTGACCTTCTTCATCTCGTCGAACATCTTGAAGGCCGCGCTCATCTTGTCGGTGAGCTGCAGTTTTACGCGTTCCTGGCGCTTACTGTTGCGACGGACCGTACCGCCCTTGAGGCGGTTGACCTTCCATCGTCGCTCGAACGACTCCAGGCATTCGTCTATCGTGCGCCCTTGCGCCGATGTCCGGGTGTAGCAACCGCTGATGGTGCGGTGACGGACGTCTGTCAGCCGGTACACACCGTCGCGGCCTTTGATCGGGACGATCTTGTCCTTGGGCGGGTACGCGCCGGGCGTCAACGCGTCTCGTGGCATTGTTCGACCTTTCTCATGGTTGTTGTTCCAGTTCCCGTAGCCAGTCGATGAAGTCGGCTTCGGGGTAGCGGACACGGCCGCCTTCGATGCGAATACACTTGGGGCCCTTGCCCTTTGCCCTCCAGTTGGAAAGGGTTCGCGGGCTGAGCCGAAGGCGTTCGGCGACTTCTTCGGGGGTCAGGTAGGCAGGCATGGATAAACTCCGCTATCGGTGGGGTCGGAAGCAAGGGCTGTCGAGGTAGCTGAAGGATTGCCCGAATGGTGTCCGCCCCCACAAAGCTCCGAGCTTTCGCTCGTCGCGAGTCGACGCCTTTCGAAGGCGGCAATAGCTCTTACAAGCGATTTCGCCATAGCCGGTTAAAGCGCACTGAAGGTCACCTCGGACTGCGAAGAACTCAATACTCGAATTCGCCGCCACCGCACTGGGAACTTGACTCGCAGCTCGACGGGCATAGACACAACAGCCTCCGTCGCAGGCGATCACGCCCCGGTGGCGTATAGCCCAGAGCTGACAGGCGAGATTGATACCCACCGAGAATTTGCGCGGGAACCTCTTCAGACAGTGTGAACACAGCAACTTCGTCTCCTGACGGATGTCACTGAGACCGCTGGTTCCTCGCGACTTCGAGATTACGATGCGCTGCGCGCATCCGCATCAATGAGACCGTCTTGTAATGAAGGCCGCACTCCCGGAGAGGCCAGCGGCGCGGTTCGACATGACCAGAAAGGGTCGCATCGGAACGGCTGGCCGGTGCCGGATCCGGCCACGAATGGCGGCCACTCAGCTTCGCTACCGAAGCGTTCCGGTAGACAAGAAAGGCATCCTCGGTTCGCAACACGACTGTGAACATCTACACTCATCAACGCCGCTATGCGCGGTCACGAAAAGCATTCCCCGGACCGAACATCGGATACCCATCGACCAAGAAAATGATTGAGAGATGTTCCTTAACCAATCACATTTGCCGTTGGCACTCGCTGTCCCCCAATGGCTTCATCGTCTAGCGTAACGTCGATCGCACATCACTCGTCCTCACCCGTTGACACTCAATAACACTGGCTGACAGTGTGTCGAAACATGTTGCGGGTCGAGTCTTTCGGCTGCATCGTCGGCAACCTCCCTCGCTTCCCGTTGACGGTCGTCCGGGCGGGGGCCGTCATCGAGCCGGGCCCGTGTCTCGTGTGATGGTACGGCGACCGGAGGCCGACTTATGCGGAGAGGAGGAGGTGTCGGCCCGATGCGGGACAGGAACGAACGGTGGCCTGCGCGTTGCAGGTCCGGCCGACCTCGGGGCGACATCAGGTCCGCCGGCATCTACCGGTTCCGCGGGATAGAGGAACTTTCCTGCGATTGCACCAAAATGATGACAAGCGGCCTTCAGCCTCGGAAGGCTGCGGGCCGCTGCTTTGAGTGCGGCTCAGGTGCCCCATCCCGAAGAGGCGCGGAAGCAGCGGAGCAGCACTCCCCCACACCCGGCCCGACGACTTCCACACAATGGAAATCGTCGCCGGCGCCAGCGTCAAATGCCTATGCCCACCCGCCGCACCCTACGGACAAAACATCCTCAACGCCGCACCATAAGACGAGTATTGCACCCACGGAATCGATAGAGCGACCGCCCATGTCGTCTTAATCATCCGGATCCAGTCCGTCCCGGCCAGCGTCGTCGGAAACTCAGGGCGGTATCGCCCTGGTCTACTGAGGCTCCACCGACGTACTTATTCGCGGACGTTCCACCCCGCCCTGGTTGTGCCGGATTTGTTGCAAGACCTACGGCGCATTAGCATTTCGCCACGTCACGTGTCGGCTGTTGAAAGGTGCTTCATGGCGAAGAAGGTCATTGTCGAGCTGGTGGACGACTACGACGGGAAGTCCAAGGCTGATGAGACGGTGCGCTTCGGCATCGACGGCGTGGAGTACGAGATCGACCTGTCCCTGAAGAATGCCGGGAAGCTGCGGGCAGCGTTCGAACCGTGGACCGAGCCTGCTCGGCGGGTCGGTCGGATCCCGCGGGGTAAGAGCAAGACGATCGAAACCCGGACCACCGCCGACAAGCAGCAGACTGCGGCGATTCGAGATTGGGCACGCGACAACGGATACGAAGTGTCGCGACGGGGACGGATTCACAAAGACATCGTCGAGGCCTACAACAAGGCTCACTGAAGCTGCCTTCGCAATGTCGACGCGGTGTGTCAACCCTGGTCGCGCCGAACCAGTACAGCCCGGTCGGCACTCGCCAGTCTTGGGTGAGCCCGATTTCCGGGGCCAGATCACCCTCACGGTCCACCTGCGCGCGGGCGATCGTGACTGTGCTGGCCGGGTTTCGGACGAGATGTGGGAACAGTAAGACTGATTCGTCCGCGCAGCTCGAATGCAGGGGCGCCGGCGTGAGGCAGTGTCCGCTGTCGTCGACGACTACGACCGCGGCGTTTGCGTCCGGTCTAGACCGTGTTCGCACAGCCACTGTTGTTGAGCGGTGGCAAGTCGTACTCAATGGATCATTAGCCAGTGCGGCCGCAGCTCGCCGGTGGAGTCAGAGCTGACCGGTGTGATCACGGAATCGGCATCACGAGGGACCGGACGGTGAGGACCCGCAGGGTTGCAGTCCTTCCCGGAGGCATCGACCAGCCGCCACAACGGGATCGAGATCCCAGCCACGCACCGAGAGGTGCTGCATACAGCCGCCACTCCGGTATTCAGACCGAGCACCATCGCTTTCCCGCAGTCGCCGCAAGGGATTCCAGGAAGTACTGGAGTCCGATCCGGCTCAACTGACGAGGGACAACACGTGCATCATCCAGCGGTCGTGCCCTCTGTGACTCCCACCGCGGAACTCAAAGGATTCGCGCACTTTTCCGGGGAAAACCATACCCGTTCCCAACTGCCGCCGTGAACATTCCATCCCTGCACCTGACAGCGTCAGTCGACCAGTCGACCACACGTGACAGGTCCCCGTAGGCGGCGCCGCACTCGAGCACGCCGAGACGCGACTCATACTTCACGGATTTGTGCAGGTCACGAGCAGGCATCCCTAGCCGGTTCAGATGATGTGCGCCACATTTGTGTCATAGATGCGGAGGTACCTGCCCGATGCGTGACACCGTTGTGCGTTTTACCTATCGACAGGCTCCGGATGGCGGTGTTCGATTGACGCAACCATCTCGATACCGGCTACGAGCAGAGACGTTGTTGCGCACCTGCGATCTTCCCGGCGCAGCGGCGGTCGGAGGGACTCGAAACCTCATGAGCGTCGATATATCGTGCCCCTCTTGCGGATACGACGATTGCGTGCAGAGCGTGCCTGCGATCCGGGCTTCCGGCACCGCCACGGTGTACGGCACTGGTTACTACACCGGCGTTGGTGTCGGCTCGGGTGGCCTACTCCCGGTCGCCGGGTCGTCGACGTTCGAGCAGACGTCGTCCACGGAGCTCGCTTCTTCTCTCGCGGCGGAGCCCAGTTTCCGTGGTGCTGGCCGGCTGACCTTTTGGGCCCTGGTTCTCGCACTGCCCGCTGTGGCCGTCGCCGTGATTGCGGTCGGTGGTGTCGTTGCCGAACCTCCGCGCGACATGTCGATTCTGTCCCTGATCATTGTCAGCTCGGTAGTCGTGCTGTTTCTTGCGGCGCCCTCGTTGTGGATGTTGTGGTCCGCCTTTCAACGGATTCGGCGATCTGCTCGGATTCGTCGCGGAGCGCCGGCCGCGTATGCGGTATGGCGCGCCGGTGTCTACTGCCATCGGTGTGGTGTGTGTTTTTGGCCGTTCGCGCCCGCGGAGGGAATCCCCGTGCGACATCCGGTTTTTCCTGGCACCTTTCAGTGGATCGTCTGGAACGCAGGCGGTTACGTGAACGACGCCTGATGCTAAGCCACCCTTGACCGCTATGGGACGACCCCGCCATCATGCGGCGGCGGCGATGGCATGACAGTCCCGATGTGCGGTCCGGCACTCGAACCGTGACTGTTCGGTCCTCGTTCTGATCGCGAGGGCGGCTGCGACTCCGCGGGTGATGGTTTGCTTCCCAGGTGTGGCGTCTGGTCAAGTGGTCCGGGCTCCGCGCGGCCGGCGGCGAGGAATTGACGCACGGCCTTGGTGCTGATTTCGAGTAGTTCGGCGATGTCGTTGGCATTGCATCCGTATTCGTCCATGCGTGTCACGGCTGCGGCCTGAGTCTCCTGGTGCACGGCGATGTCCGTGGCAGCGGTTTTGGTGATGTCGCGAATCTTGTCGCGCAGGGATTGGATGCGGCGGTCGCGGCGTCGTTCGATCGTCGCTATCGCCTGCCATGCAGACCAGTACTCGCGCACTGCGTCGGCGACGCCTTGTTCGCGTTGGCGTTCGGCGGCCCGTCGGCGCTCCAGCACATCACGCGAATGTTGCAGCCGCGCCGAAAGTTCACTACTGCCCTGTCCGCGCTGCGGCCCTGTGTTGCGGTCATCGTTCATCGCGGGATCTCCCAACGGCTGAGGAGATCAGTCGTGCCTCGCAGTTTCAACGATACAACCACGGTCCGGCCTCGCCCCTGGAGTCGGAGTAGGCCGTGAGCGACGTGTCCGCCGCGGACAGCTAAAACTTCGAACCAACACCCACGCTCAGCATCAAACTGCTGCTCTGCTGCCTTCCAGATGCGCCAGATCCCAGTATTCGGATGCATCCAATGCGCATGAACACCAAACATTTTCGGCATGCAGCGCGCTGGCCGCACCCGCGTTCATCGCCTCTTCTGCCGGCATCGATATGGGCAGCGAATCGCGGCGTGCGAGCCAGCCGACGCTGGAGTACCGGTTCGCTTCCTTCATCCAACGATAGGAGTCCGTCGTGACCGAAAGCCAGCTCGACGTGTCGCTGATATCGCATCGGCGGTATCTCGGTGTCTGTCCGATCTCGAGCCTGCGTTCGAACAGATCGACTGGGCCGAAGACGAAATCACCCGCGCGCAACGACGCCATCCGCGCCACCGCAACATCTTGTACCACTCGTTCGCGCTGTTGACACCTACCCATGACCGGATGCGCCAGGAATTCGTGTACCGCTCGCACTGCCGTGAACTGCTCGACCGCGTCGCCGCGAGCCTGTCCCCTGTTTCTGGGACCGCGGCCGAGGTTGCGCTCGCGATCATGCAGGCCAGCCAAAAGGCGCCGCTCAACACGGCCGCCTTCGGTCTCTACGTGCGCATGTGGATCCAGGCCGGATTCCCTCACCTGGAATCGGTGACCGGTTCGCACGAGCATTACGAAGCGATCGCGAAGTCCCGCATCGACGATCTCGAAGCCGAGACCCGCACCCGGCTGTCCGTGACCGACCGTGCCGTGGGGTCTATCGACTGCCCGGGCCGACACCACGGCCAACCGGCCGACGACTGCGAATACGCCCGTCCCAGCCTGGCCGCCTGAACGAACAGCCCCCCGCGTCAAGGCATCTCTTCATGACGCAGCGGCTCGGCCCTCGGCTCCTTTCGAATGCTCGCCGTTGTTCTTGTTTTGCCCTGTTCTTGTCCGTCTCCGTGCGCCGGTCGACTCCCTTGTCGGCCGGCGCTCTTTTCTGTTGTGGAGGGTGTGTGCGTTCATGACCGATCCGATCCTTGGCCCGCCGTGCGCGGTCTGTGACGGCGCGCCATCCGAAACGGAGCTGTGCATCGCGAATGTCGCTGTGTGCGAGTCGTGTTGGCAGCAACTGCCCCGCTGCGACTACTGCCGGACCCCGTCACTGCGTTTGACTCGCACCGCTGAGGAATCCGAGTTGTGTGCTCACTGCTTGTCCGGGTGGGCGGGGTGTCTGTCGTGCCGGCGGTTGACCGGCCCGCACTTGCGCACCGACACCGATGACCCGGTGTGCGCGCGGTGCGCGGGCGCGTTGTTCGCCGCGTGCTTCAGCTGCGGGCGGTTCAGTGCCGACAGCCGCTACATCTCCGGCGGGCACCGCGCCTGCCCCCGCTGCGCCAGCCGCTTCCACGCCTGCCCGGAATGCGGCACCCTCGTCCAACCCGGACACGGATGCGAGGGCTGCGCCCAGCGGGGGAAGGTGTGGAACTACACCTACCGCCCCGACCCCCGCTTCCACGGCACCGGCCCCCTCTACCTCGGGCTGGAACTGGAAATCATCGTTCCGGAACACCGTTTCGACACCTGCGCCGGTCTCGCCACCGACCAGCTCGGCGGCCTCGGGTACCTGAAACGCGATTCGTCCATCAGGCCGTCCGGGTTCGAACTCGTGTCGCATGAAAGCGCTCAGGGGAGAGAGCTTTTCACCATTTCCTGTATTCGCTGGCGCGAAAGTGTCGGCGTTCGAGGGGGTTTCATGACCACCACTCCCGGTTCACCCTATGCTCTACAGCCACCCGAGGTCGCCCGTTTGGCTGGTGATGTGCCGGTCCGCATTCCAACGCTCGGGTCCTGGCTACGGGTGATGCGCGAACACCGCGACCTGACCCGTGAGCAGGCCGGCCAGTACACACACGTCAGTGCCGCCTATCTGAAGTCGGTCGAGACCGGCGCCGCGACTCCGCGCCGCCACACCCTCGACAAGATCATCACCGGCTACGAACTGACACCGATCCAAAGCCGCCATACCATCGACCTGTGGGAACCCGCAGCCGTCCTGGCTCCACTGGACGAGCTGCGTGAGCGTATAGCGACTCCTGGTCGCCGGGCCGAGTTGGCGACGTGGGAGGCCCGGTCGATTACCTGCGGCTTCTGCGATCCTCTGTGGAACGTCGTAGCAGCCAACCGCCTGTTCCGCAGCATGTTTCCCGGCCTGGACCAAGCCGAGAACAACCTCGCCATCTGGCGCTTTTCGTCGCCCGGCGAACCCTCCCACCCGGGTACCGCTGCCGGTGGCGGTGGCGGTGGCGGTGGCGGTGGCGGTGGCGGTGAGGAGGATGCGCAGTTTTTTGTCGCGACGCTGCGCGCGGCGCTGGGCCGCTTCCGCCACGCGCCGGAGGGAGCCCGACTCCTTCAACGACTCGCCGCTAGTACGCACTTCGCCGCGCTGTGGCGTAGCGGTGTCGAAGTCGCCTACGACGGCGGTCCTTCTCCGCGCCGCTCGGGCGACCACAATGCGCCGGTCACCGTGCAAGTCGCCGAACTAATCGAAGAACCCGGAGTTCGGCTGTTCTTGGCGTATCGATCGCACACTGCTGGGCGTAGGGGCCCGGACGGCGTTGGGGCACAGCCTGTTTCATAGCGTGAAGGCGGTGCTGGTGTGTCGACCGATGAGCACCCAGACACCAAGGGTTTCGAGGATGCCGCGGATGTAGTGGCGGTTCCGCATGAACGTACCTACCCGGTCTCGGTCGGCGCGCGCGCTGCACAAGTCCGAAGCGTGGTATCTGCGGCAGCTGAAAGCCGGCACGCTGCCGGGACATCGGGCCGGGCGAACATGGGCTCTCACCGCCACCGACATCGCCGCCGCCATCGAACACACCGCCACCGACGCCACGCCGTCACAGCGGTCCACCTTGTCGCCGCCGCCGCTGCCGCGGCGGCGGCGACAAGGTGGACCCCGTGACGGTATGGCGTCACGGGACGGCGTGGCCCGGAGGGAAGACCACCAGGCATCCACCTGTTCCCTCCCGGGCCACGTTCATGCACTCACCCGCGCCAACTCTGGCGCTGCGGGGTGAGCTGCCCCTGCCACCACCCCACCCGAGGTGGAAACCGCAGCTCGGACGCGGTGAACGAGTAGTCGAGCGTGTCTCCTGTGCCGGGGTTGGTCATGCGTGTGCCGTAGATGTATTCGGCGGTGGCGGGGCGGGTGGTCCACAACGTCTCCCATTCCGGAACCCGACTGCAGACCTCGAGCAGCCGCTCCCGCTCACTGTCTGGCATCACACACTCGATCAGTGGCGCGGCACCCCAGATCAGGCCGTGGGCAATCGTGCGCCAGTCCTGCCCGAGCAGTTGCCTCGTCCACGGGTCGGCGACCAGCCATTCGTAGATACTCACACCGGCGCGCAGATGCATCAGGGACTCACACGCGCGGTTGGCGGCCACGATGCGGCCCATGACGGTGTTGAGGATGAACACCGGCACCGTGATCGCCTCGATAGCGCGAAGCTCCAGATCACAGGGCGCACTGTCGTCGGACCGCAGCCGCCCCTCCCGCGCCGACAGAAGCAAGCGAACGTTGTTCTCCTGAACTTCCAATGCTGCCAACACTTTTCGAATGTTCTCATCGACCAGCGGACGCTTCTCGAGCTCGATCTTCTTGATCGTGTCCGCCGCCAGCCCGACCCGCTGGCCCAGCTGGAACCGGTCCAAACCCAGTTGCTTCCTGCGCTTTTCGATGAACGCGCCGAGGTTCCTGAACCTCGCCGGTATTGTCATGGCTTCCTCCCCACCGATCGTGTGCCGCCACCGGGCACAAGTTGTCCCCGCTGCAACCGTTGACCCCCCGCACTGTGCACACAATGCTAGAGCGAGATCGCAAGCGCATACAGGCCGCAACCACACAATTCGGTGTGACTCCGGTCATGAATACACAGGGGTATATGCGTTTCGGCTGCCACACCGTCGAAGCACACCGTCGTGCAACGAATTTCGTTCGAAAGCGCCTACGGCGTAATGCGGGAGGGAATTGCATCATGAGTCCAGAGCGCCGGGAGTTGTTCTCATCCGACCTCGACCGCGGCTACCGAGTCGCGTCGCAGGTCAGCGACGCCGCGAACCTCATCCAAACCTACGCCGACACCGCCGACGACCTCGAATTGGCGGCATTCGTCCGGCAATTCGCCATGCAGCTGCGCACCGAATGCATGCTCCGCGACCGCGCCCAATTACTCACCGCCAAGAAACCACCCATGTCATGGACCGAATTCAGCGCTCGCCATCGCACCGACACCAACGAGCGGCATTGAAACACCAGTGATCGGTCACGGTCCAATGCGCGCGAACTCTATGACTATTCATATTTCAGATCCGGTCGAGACGGTGTCGGGGAGAGATGGAGACAGGCGGGTGAACCGAATACGCGGCCACAAAGACGGCAGGCACCCACCTCGACGCACCCGACGCGCCCGCGCCGCCGCACGGGTGGAGATACCGAACCTGCACATCTGGTTGGATCAGCTACGCAACGAGCGGGGCTGGTCACGCGAGATCGCCGCCGCTCGCGCCCGAATCAGCACGGCCTATCTTTTCAAAATCGAGCACGGCCGGTCCGTTCCCACCGTCGACACCCTGGCCAAGATCGTGCGCGGCTACGACCTCGATCCCGCCCAACGCCGCCACACCTACGACTTGTGGAACCCGCCCCAGCGGCTTCCGGCTGACGACGAACTACGGCACCAGATCGCAACATCCGAAGTCAACGCCCACCTCGCACATCTAGATGCCGCGCACATCATCTGCGCCTACACCACTCCCCTGTCGACCGTGCTCACCGCCAGCGACCGGCTGTATGCCGCGCTGCCCGGCCTCCGTCAGGCCGGCAACAACATCGCGCTGTGGTTCTTCCAGCCGACCGCGCGTGGGCTGCTCGTCGACTGGGATGACGAAGCACCGCACGTCGTCGCCGCGCTGCGTGCGGCCATCGGCCCCTACCGCCGCAGCCACCACGCTCGCGCCCTGCTGCACACCTTGGCCGCCAACCCGCACTTCGCCGAACTCTGGACCAGACATCCCACCACCGTCAGCTATGGCCGCCCGTCCGGCAAGCCGGTCCTACTGCGGCACACCGGTTCTCCCAATCCGGCCGCTATCTCATTGCAGATCAGCGAATTCCACAGCCCACACGCCATCCTCGTCGCTTACGCCATCAGCAACGCCAGCGCGGAATGCAGATAACGTCAGTGTCCCAACACGTTTCAAGGCAGAACACCATGCGCGTTTTCATGACCGGAATAGCTCACACCACCGGCGACCCGCGGCCCATCACAGACATAGAACCCATTGCCGCCGAGCCAAGACTGGTCGATGCCCTACATGAGGTCGGACTCGCCACCTACAGGCGCGCTCGCGACTCGCCCGTCGACATGGCCGCCGCCTGCATCGCGGAAACCCTCGACCAATCGCGGATACCGGCGTCTGGGATCGACATCCTCATGCTCGCCTCCTCCACCATCGGGTTCGGACAGATCGAAAACACCGAACTGCTGCAACTGAGTGAGCGTTTCGGACTCAGCCACGCCACACCGATCGGGATCTCGGCCGCCGAATGCGCCAACTTCGGCACCGCCTTACACCTGGCCCGGACCCTCGTCGCCTCCGGCGAGGCCCGCACCGTCCTGCTGGTCACCGCCGACGCCTGCACCGCACCCGAACAGCGCCTGCTCCGCCAAGTCAACTCCGTCATCAGCGACGGCGCCGCCTCCTGCCTCGTCACCACCGAACCCGCCCGCATCGAAATCCTTACCACCGCCACCGCCACCGACCAACTCATCCGCGCCGCCACCAACCCCGACACCATCGCCGCCCTCACCCGCCGCACCCTGCTCGGCCTTGTGGACGAGGTGCTGTCGCGTGCGGACATCGACCGCACCCAGATCCGGCAGGTGATCACCAACAACATCAACACCGAAGCACTACGGTTCATGACCCTGTCAGCCGGACTCGACCACAACCTCTGCTATGTCGACAACGTCGCCGACTTCGCCCACGTGCACTCCGCCGACAATCTACTGAACCTGCAGAGCTATCTCGAAGACGGCGCCGCGCCCGACCAGATCGTCCTCACCATCAGCCACGCCTTCGGCACGTGGGCACTCGCACTACTCAGCATCCGCTAACGATCGACCATGAGCGTCGAGCGACGTTGATCCTAGGCAGCTCGGGCATGGTGCCGCCCATGATCACCTCGGTGCCGCAACCGGGGCCCGCACCGACAAATAGCGTTCAGCCTGACTGGGTCAGTCCGTGACCACCGTCGCGGGGATCGGGTCGGCGCGAAGCGCCGGCGCACAGCTCGGATACCTCAGCACGGTCGCAAACTCCCGATAGTTCCCGGTCGCGAACGTACCGGCTTCGACCCAGTAGGTCGGCGGCCCGAACCGCCGTGGAGCCGCGAAAGGGCTTACCTGCCAGCGATCTTGTCCAGCCGTGCCTGCAGCACACGGCGCTGCGGGACCGAGAATCCGGAGGAGCCAAATTCGACGGCGATCTCACAGTACCGAACCGAAAACTCCCAAACTCACATCCGGCAAGGGCCACCCGAGACGGGCTCGGTCATGCCGAGTTTCGCACGTTCGACGCCGAGGGTGTGAAGGGCGCGGAACCCAATGGGCCCAGCACTTGGCCGCCACGCTGAGGTCAACTTTTTGCATACTCCGAGGGCGGCAGTCGATTGCCAGGCAAAATACGTTCAACGACCTTCCGATCGACTGTTGCTCCTGCCGGGCGGTGGGTGGCGACCAAGGTGAACTCATCAAGTCCGAGGATGCCGCTGCTGGAGCTCCCCGGCGCCAGGCCGAGGACGAGGAGCAGGCCGAAGTGCATGTTGTGTTGCTGCATTCTGCCGCTTGGATCAGGCAGGTAGCCCCGAGGCGCTGTCACCGCTGCCGTCATCGGCTTTTGATCTCAGCGGGGTCGTGCAGCGCGCCACAGCCCACGATGATGCCGCCGCATCCCACGGCCGGCTCAGTTCACTGCCCGACGCCGCGGTTTCCGCACTCTTCCACAACTTTTACGTAGGCTGGCACGGGCCCTTTCAACGCCCGATCGAATCGACATATGAACGAATCAGACATCGAACAGACCCGACCCGTACGCCACTGTGACGAGGCAGTGACGGCCGAGTCGGCCGATGCCATGCCCTTGTCCGGCGTAGCCATCGAGGCGCGGGGCGAGGGAGCGGCCGCGGAGCATGCCCGGCGCCTGCTCCAGGAGCTCGGCGCCCGCCCCGAGAACGACCGTGGACAGCGGCGCACGGTACTCGTCGATTCTCGTTCGGCGGTGCGGGCCTGGGCGGACTCCGGCGCGATGGCGCTCACCGGCCGGGCCGGCGGCCCGCCAATGGTCTCTCCCGGGGCGCCCGCCGCCGCGACCGGGGCCGCATTGGCTCTGTTGGCGGCATTGCGCCCCCCTGACGGGTCGAGCGCGCTGCCGTGGCCCGGGGTCGAAGTTCTCGGTGAACGTGCAGCCTTGTTCGGACGTGGTCGCAATGCGCCATGGTCGGTGGGGGGAGCCTTTCGAATGTTCCCGACTATGCACGGGTACCTGGGTATCTCGTTGCCACGACAGGACGACTTCGCTTTGCTGCCCGCCCTGGTCGAAGGTGAGGTCGGCGGTGCCCCATGGCAGGCGGTTGCCGAATGGGCGCGAACGTGTTCCGCCGAGGATGCGGCGGCACGCGCCCAGCTACTGGGAATCGCCGCCGCGGCGGTCCCCGACACCCCCGGAATGCCGCAGGACGAACAGTTCCGACATCGTGGTGGGCGCGGAATCGTCGTGCGGCCAGGCGGCTTTCGGCAACATCGCCGAGCCGAGCCGGTTGTCGTCGATTTGACCTCGCTGTGGGCGGGCCCCCTGTGCGCGCACCTGTTGGGCCGCACCGGAGCCCACATCGTGAAAGTGGAGAGCACGCGCCGACCGGACGGGGCTCGTTCCGGTTGCCGCGATTTCTTCGACCTGATGCATGCCGAACATGCTTGCGTGGCAATCGATTTGAACACCGCTGAAGGCGTCGAAACATTACAGCGTCTCATCGACGTCGCTGATCTGGTGCTGGAGGCCTCCCGGCCACGAGCGCTACGCCAGCTCGGTATCGATGCCGAGTCCGCGGTCGCGGGCGGCACGAATTGGCTGAGTATCACCGCCTACGGGCGAACGGGACCGTGGTCGGATCGAGTCGGTTTCGGTGACGATGTGGCCGCTGCGGCCGGAGCGGTCGTCTTCGACGGCTGCGAGGTGCTGCCCTGCGGCGATGCGTTGGCAGATCCGGTGGCCGGAGTGCACGCCGCGGTTGCCGCAGCCGCCGTATTGTCGTCGGACCGGGCGTTTCTGGTCGACCTGTCGATGCGCGACGTCGTCGCTGCCACCCTCCGCAATCGCGTCGAGCCCCACGAAGTGGTCAACGGCCCGGACGACCTCTGGCACGTGCGGACCGCGGACGCGGAATTTCCGGTCGCCGCACCCCGCGCCCGCCACGCACCGACCGCGGCCGCGGCACTGGGCGCCGATACACAGAAGACGTTGTCGCGGTGGTTGAGCGGATGAGCGTGTTGATCCAAGGCGCCGACGTAGCGGGGCGGCTGCTCGATGCCCGGATAGCCGACGGTGTGGTCCGGGAACTGGCAGCCGGGCTGGTTCCGCGGGCGGACGAGGACGTGATCGCGGCACATGGTGGCGCCCTGATTCCGGGTCTGCACGATCATCACATTCACCTGCTGGCCGCGGCGGCGGCTGCCGACTCCCTCGACTGCGGCCCGCCTCAGGTGCACTCGGCCGAACAACTTCGGCACGCGCTGCGCGACGTGAGCTCTCGGCTGCCGGCGGGTCACTGGATTCGCGGCGTCAACTATCACGAATCCGTGGCGGGAATTCTCGATCGCGCCATCCTCGATCGGATGATCGCCGACCGGCCTGTCCGAATCCAGCACCGCGGCGGAGCGCTGTGGACACTCAATTCGGCTGGTATCGCCGCACTCGGCAGCACCGTCGACACCAGCCCAGACGTGGAGCGCGATGCCGAAGGTGTTGCCACGGGACGGCTTTGGCGCTTCGACGCACGACTGCGCGAGGCACTCGGAACCTCCGAACCCGACCTCGCCGCACTTGGCACGCGGCTTGCCTCCTACGGAATCACCGGAGTCACCGATGCCACCCCCGATGAGGACGGCACCGGCCAGCTCACTCTCGGCGCCGCCGTCCGCGACGGCAGGCTTCGGCTGCGAGTCCACGTCCTCGGCGCGGCGGCGATCACACACCCCGTCTCAGGCCTGACCGCCGGACCACGCAAGTTACTGCTACATGACCACGACCTGCCCACCCTGCCCGAGCTCATCGCTGCTATCGAGTCCGCACGAGAAAAGGGACGGGCCGTCGCCGTCCATTGTGTGACCCGCGAATCGTTGCTGTTGACACTGGCCGCGCTGCAATCGACCGGGACGATGCCGGGCGACCGCATCGAACACGCCGCGATCATCCCGCCCGAGACGCGACGCGACCTTGCTCGCATGGACCTGGCAGTGGTGACCCAGCCATGTTTCATCGCAGACCGTGGCGATGAATACCTCGCCACCGTCGACGAACGTGACCATCACCTGCTGTACCCGTATGCGTCGCTGGTAGCCGCGGGAGTCCGAGTCGCCCCCTCCAGTGATGCCCCCTTCGGCGCAGCCGATCCATGGCACACTATCCGCGCCGCCGTCCGCAGGACCACCGGTTCGGGCGTGAGAGTGGCAGCGGCAGAACGCGTTTCGGCTCGAGTGGCCCTGGACGGATTCCTTTCCGCGCCCGACAACCCGGGCGGGCCGCCACGACGGTTGCACACCGGCTGCCCGGCAGATCTGTGCCTGCTGTCCGAACCACTGGGCGTCGCGCTGACCCACCCAGCCTCCTCGGCGGTCCGCGTCGTCGTGCAAGCCGGAGAGATCGTCTTCCGGCGGGGCTGACGAACCGATCCGGTCGGTGGTCGGGTCGGCGCCTCGCCCTCGGCGGGACACCTTCTATACGGAGAACCCGGGTTCGACGGGGCCGATCTCGTCGACCAGCCCCCAGCGCACGGCGGTCTCGGCGTCGATTCGCTCCCCGGTGAGCATCATCCAGGCCGCTCGCCATCGTCCGATGCGCCGCACGACACTCACCGTGCCACCGGCTCCCGGCACTAATCCCATCCCGATCTCGGGCAGCTGGAAAAATGCGTCGGGAGCAGCGGTCAGCCGCCCCGCGAAGGCCGCCATCTCGATGCCGGCCCCGATACACGCACCGTGCACCCGGGCCGTCACCCGATCACGCAGCCGATCGATGATCCGCCACGGCGCCCGCTCCAGACGCACCAGATACGCGGCGACCAGATCGGTAGCGACACCGAACTCGTCGAGATCACCACCACTGCAAAAAGCCGGTCCGGCACCGCGCAATTCGATTCGCGCGATCGAAGGATCGAGCTCCGCCAGCTGGAACGCCTCGAGCAGCGACTCACGCATCCGCATACTCACCGCATTGCGACGTCCCGGATTGTCGAGCAGAACCTCGAGCCGGTCGCCGCGGCGCTCGACCCGCACCACGGGCTGCTCCGGGGCCACCACCGGGCGCACCGGCCTTTCGGCACGCCAGCGCGCGAATTCACTGCCACCCAGCAACATCGAATACACCGCGGCCTCCGCGGCGAGCCCCGCCTCGACATCCAGCGCCGACGTCTGACGCACCAACCTCGCCAAAGCCACACTCGCACGCGGGTTCCGGCCCACCGCGTCCGAAATCCGATCCACGCCGGACCGCAGATCCACACACCCGATCAGCTCCCGCCCCTCGGCCGACGACGACAGCGTCAGCGTCGTGGCACGCAGCAGCGGCTCCAACCGAGCCGTCGGCTCGGACTCGAGAACGCCCACAACGATCCGGAGGCTCCCCGCTACCGCTTCGGCCGCCTGCCGAATCCTGGCCGGCGACTCCGCTCGCCACTCGTCCAACGACACCGCCACCAGCGGCCCCTCGGGTTCACCGAGCGGACCGATCCGCAACTCCCACTCGCCCGGGGCGAGCGACAACCGTTCGTACACCACCCCTCGATCCTGGCACCCACGGATCCGACCTTCGATCGGAAGTCGCGGCTACCGCCCGTTAATTCTTTCAGATAGATTACATAGTGAACTATGTACCGGGAGTGTCGGAATCTCCCGCGTCGCGAAAGGACATTCGGATGCAGATCAACGACAGCGTCGCCGTCGTCACCGGCGGAGCCTCCGGCCTCGGCTTGGCCACAACCAAGGCGCTGCTGGCAGACGGCGCCCACGTCGTCATCATCGACCTCCCCTCCTCCAACGGCGAGGCCGTCGCCAAGGAACTCGGCGGGCGGGTGCGTTTCGTCGCCGCCGACGTCACCGACGAGAATGCGGTATCGCAGGCGCTCGATGTCGCTGAGTCGCTGGGGCCGCTGCGGGTCGCGGTCAACTGCGCCGGCATCGGCAACGCCGCCAAGACCGTCAGCAAGAAGGGCCCCTTCCCGCTGGACGGCTTCACCAAGGTCGTCACCGTCAACCTGATCGGCACTTTCAACGTGATCCGACTGGCCGCCGAACGCATCGCCAAGACCGAACCGGTCGATGGCGAGCGTGGCGTCATCATCAATACCGCTTCGGTTGCCGCCTTCGAGGGCCAGATCGGCCAGGCCGCCTATTCCGCTTCCAAGGGCGGTGTCGTGGGGATGACCCTGCCCATCGCCCGCGATCTCGCCTCACTGCTGATTCGCGTGAACACCATCGCGCCGGGGCTGTTCAAGACGCCGCTGCTCGGCACCCTGCCCGACGAGGCGCAGCAGTCACTGGGCGCCCAGGTGCCGCACCCGGCCCGCCTCGGTGATCCGTCCGAGTACGGTGCCCTCGCCGCGCACATCGTGTCCAACCCGATGCTCAACGGCGAAACCATCCGCCTCGACGGCGCCATCCGCATGGCCCCGCGCTGAGGGTGATCGTGCGGCGGTTCGATCCATGAACAGACCGGACCGCTGCACATTCGCCGAGTGGGCCGACCGCCCCGGTGGACACCGTGACCAGTGCCCGGCACGACAAAGCCCACGCGTCCGAGTTGCGGAAGGACAGCAGCGGCAACACGTGATTCCGCTGGGGACGCAGCCGAATTCAGTTCTGGGCCGATGCTGTGTGCGCGTCGATGTAATCGGACATCAGTTGACGGCGCAGGATCTTTCCGCTCGGCAGCCGTGGCACCTCACCGAAGGCGATCGACCGGGGCGCTTTGTAGTGTGCGAGCCGGTCGCGGCAGTGGTCGATCAGTTCTCGCTCGAGATCCGGGCCCGGCGTCACACCGGCTGCCGGCTGGACGACGGCGTGCACGCGCTGGCCCATCTCCTCGTCCGGTAGCCCGATCACCGCCACGTCGAACACCGCGAGATGCAGGGTGAGGGCGTCCTCGATCTCCTGCGGGTAGATGTTCACCCCACCGGAAAGGATCAGATCGGAGCGACGGGCCGACAGGTAGAGGTAGCCGTCCGCATCGACATGACCGAGATCGCCGAGGGTGTTCCAGCCCTTGTCGTTGAACGCTTCCGCGGTTTTGGTGGCGTCGCCGAGGTATTCGAATCGCTGAATGTCGCTGAACCAGACGGTCCCGATCTCGCCCGGCGGAAGTTCGTTGCCGTCGTCGTCGCAGATGTGCACGACGCCTTGGACAGCGCGGCCGACCGATCCTCGATGGGTGAGCCACTCCGGCGTGTTGATCATGAAGAATCCGGTTCCTTCACTGCCGGAGTAGAACTCGGTCAGCTTCGGGCCGAACCATTCGATCATGCGCTCTTTGACCTCCACCGGGCACGGGGCGGCGGCATGCACGACCAGCCGTAGGCTGGATACGTCGTAGCGATCCCGAATATCGGTGGGCAGCTTCAGCATTCGCACGAACATGGTCGGTACGAACTGGGCGTGGGTGACGTGGAATCGATCTATGAGCCGTAGAGTTTGCTCGGCGTCGAACTTCTCCATCACGATCGCGGTGCCGCCGTTGCGCACGGTGCCCAGGGTCCAGCCCAGCGGCGCGGCGTGGTAAAGCGGGCCGGGGCTGAGGTAGACCGAATCCGGTCCGAAGCCGAACGCGCTGCCCATCCGGCGCGGCGACCACAACGCCCTCGGCGACAGCCGGATGCGTGCGCAGCACGTCCTCGATCTGACCGGAGGAGATCGTCTCTCCGGCCCGGATGATGACGTCCTTGATCCGGTCGGTGATCGAGAGCCGGCCGTCGGCGTCGAGGTGGCCGAGATCTCCGGTGCGCATCCAGCCGTCGTCGGTGAATGCGCTCCGGTCGAGCGCGCGGTTGCGGTAGCCGACGAACTGGTCGGGGCCGCGGGTGACGATCTCGCCGTCGACTCCGGCCGCCACATCGCGACCGGCGGGGTCCAGGACCCGAACCTGCACGCCAGGCAGCGGGACTCCGTCGGTGTTGATCCGCGCGTCCGGCGGATCGTCGACACCGCAGACGGTGATAGTCGGGTGTTCGGTCGAGCCGTAGCACCGATAGGTCGTGATGCCCGCCGCCGCGGCCCGCCTGCCGAGTTCGTCCGGGACAGTGGCCGCGCCGAGCATCAATTCGGTCAGAGTGGCCAGCTTGTCACCCCGGTCCGCGATGTTGAGGATCCCGGTCAGATGGAAGGGGGTGCCGACCGTGGAGGTGACCCCGTAACGCGCGATCAACTCCACCGCCGCGTGCGGATCCCAGTTCTCCAGGTAGACGGTGTCGGTGCCGTGCAGGATCGGGCGCAGCACGGCGCCGACTCCCGCGATGTGGCCGGGCGGGAACGACACCAGATGCACCGCTCCCGGATTCGCATTCTGCAGGCGCGGCATGGTGCGTTGCTCGGCGAGTATCGAATTATGGCTGTGCTGCACACCTTTCGGCGCCGACGTGGTCCCGGATGTGTACACCAGCAGGCACACGTCGTCCGAACGCACCTGCGGGGCGCGATACACGCCGTCACGGTCCAGCTGCGCCCACGTCGTCGCACCCTCGCATTCGGCAGGGCCGACGACCACGATCCGTCCCAGCGTGGGCACCGCCGACAGGTCGGTGATCCGGTCGGTGTACCGGGTCGAACGCACTCGCTCCGGCATGATCAGGACCTTCGCCCTGGATTCCGCGAGAATGAACGACAGCTCGGCGGTGCCGTAGATATGCACGACCGGTACCAGCGTCGCACCGGTCAGCAGCACCGCCTCGTAGGCCACCGAACATTCGAACCGGCTGGGCAGCTGCACGACCACCGCGTCGCCGGGGCCGATCCCCATGCCCTGGAGGGCAGCCGCGACACACTGTGCCTCGCGATGGAGATCGCCGACCGTGGTTTCGAGCACCGTGTCCGCCCCGGCGAACACGACCGCCGAACCAGCGTGGGACTCCACGCCGGCCTCGAACGCGTCGAGCAGGGTTCGATCGGTGTACCAGCCGTCGCGATACCACTTGGCGCGCAACGCCTCGGGGTCGTAGGTGGTGATCTCGCCGGTGGTCATGCGGTGCTTCCGATTCGGCGAGCGGCGCGTCGTAAATGCTTGTGCCGCAACGCCCGTGGTTCGTAGGCAAGGTCGGTGCGGGCGAGAGTCACGCCGGGGGCGACCACCTCGTCGACCAGATCGAGCACCTCGTCCGAGAGCGCGGTGTCCAGCACCTTCAGTTGGCTTTTCAGCTGCTCCATCGTGCGCGGGCCGATGATGGTCGAGGTGACCGCCGGATGTGCGAGGGTGAAGCCGAGCGCCAGGGTGATCAGATCCGTGCCCGCCTCGGCAGCGATCTCGTCGAGCCGCACCAGCAGCGCGAGTTTGCGTTGCGCGCCTTCGGAATCCATCCGCCAAGCTCCGTGACCGAGGCGGTTGAACCGTGCCCCCTCGTCGGATGTGCTGTCCCCGCGGTACTTTCCGGTGAGCCAGCCCCCGTTGAGCGGGCTCCAGACGATGGCACCCATTCCGTAGCGCTGACAGGTGGGAAAGACATCGCGCTCGGCGCCGCGCACGAAGATCGAATACGGCGGCTGTTCACAGTGCGGCGCGATATGACCGCGATCGGCGGCCACCCACTGCGCCTGCACGATCGCCTCCGCCGGAAATGTCGAGGTGCCGACCATACGGACCTTGCCGGCGCGGACGAGATCCGACAGGGCGCCGAGGGTTTCGTCCAGATCGGTGGCCTCGTCGAGCCGATGCACCTGGTACAGGTCGATGTAGTCGGTGCCGAGACGGCGCAGACTGTCCTCACAGGCCCGTACGATCCATCGCCGTGACGCCCCGCGGTGATTGGGATCGCGGCTCATCGAGTTGAAGAATTTGGTCGCCACCACCACCTCGTCGCGGCGAGCGGCGATCGCCTTCCCGACGATCTGTTCGGACTCGCCGCGCGAGTACACGTCGGCGGTATCGATGAAGTTGACGCCCGCGTCGAGGGCCCGGTCGATGATCGCGCGGCAGTCGTCGTGGTCGGCGTTGCCCATCGCTCCGAACGACATCGCGCCCAGACACAATCTGGACACGGTGACTCCGCTGCGTCCGAGACGTTCGAACTCCATGGTCATCGTCCCTTCCGTATGGGTGTCCGGGTCACCGCGCGGCCTCCGGCTCCCGCACCGGGCGATAGCACGCACCCAGTAGTGCGGCCGGGGCCGCGAGGCCGAGAATCATCGACAGCGCGAATCCGGCCCATCCGTCGCAGACGTTGTGCCCGAGAATCGCCCAGTCCAGACTGAACCTGCCCGCTCCGCCGATCGCGACCGAGACTGCGCCGACCGCGAGGATCAGGTTGTACTCCCACCCGTTACCTGTGATGAAGAAGCCGTGCCCGCGGTGCACTGTCCAAGCCGCCACCGCCATCAGCGACACGAATGCCGCCGCCGCGAACGGGGTGAGCAGGCCCAGGGCGAGCAGGACTCCGGCACCCAGCTCGGTGCCCGCGGCCAACCACGCCTGCACCTTGCCCGGCCGCATACCGATGCTGTCGAACCATCGTGCGGTGCCGGGAATTCGGCCGCCGCGTACCAGCTTTGCGTATCCGTGGGCGGCCATGGTCAGTCCCAGGCACACTCGCAGCAGGGCCAGGGCCGCATCGATCGCAGTCACGAGATCTCCTTGTTCACGACAGTCGGGCCAGCACCGCGCCGGCGGCACGGTCGCGCAGATTCTCCGGGCGTCCCAGCGCCACCTGGTTGCCGGTGGCTCGGCGCAGCAGCAGATGCGCCGGGTGTTCCCAGGTGAAACCGATGCCGCCGTGGATCTGGATGCAGTTCTCGGCCGCCCAGACCGCGGCGTCGAGTGCGGCCGCGGTGGCGACATCCACGGACAGTCGCGTTTCGGCGTCGTCAGACTCGACGTCCGCGGCGGACAATACCTGGGCGCGCGCACCCTCGGCCCGCACCAGCATGTCGGCGCAGCGATGTGAGATGGCTTGATAGGAGCCGATCAGGTGACCGAACTGTTCGCGCTGTCCGGCCCAGTCGACGGCGAGCGCCAGGGCCCGGTTCGCCACACCGACCGAGTCGGCCGCCAGAACCAGCTGGGCCATCGGCCGCGCGGCGTCGAGGATCCGGGTCACGTCGGCGCCGCGGGCGATGACCTCCGGCTCGACCCCGTCCAATACCACCACGCCGATGGTGCCGGTAACGTCCACCGATTCCTGCGCTTCTATCTCGACCTCGATGGGTTTCACCGTACCGAGCACCAACTCGCCGGTACCGCTATCGCGGGCGAGCAGCACCAGCCGATCAGCGACCGGCGCACCGGACACCCGCTCGACCGACCCCGACAGCCGGGTTCCGTCCAATGTTGGCAACCTGCCCTCGACCGCCCAGCCGTGGTCATCGACCGGGACGACGAATGCGGCGGTGGCGCCGTCGCAGATCGCGCGCACGACGTCGGTGGCGCCGGCCTGCCGCAGGACTTCGAGTGCGATGAGCGTCGGGACCAGCGGCACCGGGGCGACCGCGTAGCCGGCTTCCTCGACGGCCGCGGCCAGCAGGCGTAGGCTCGCGCCCCCGCCACCGAGGGTCTCGGGCAGCGCGAGGCCGGGCAGGCCGAACCTGATCAGCTCGTCCCAGAGCCCGATGTCGTAGTCGGCCGTCTTGGTAGCCCAGGACAGCAGCTGGTCGGTTCCGCTGTGCGCGGCGAGCGCCTTGCCGAGCACTTCACGCAGCGCGGCCTCGTCTTCGTCGGGCGATGACAGTGGACGGCCCGGTACCACCGCCGCGAGGCGGGTGCCCTCACCACGATGCGACGGCAGGCCGAGCACCTGCTCGGCGATGGCGTTGCGCTGAATTTCGGCGGTGCCGGCGCCGATGGTCGAGGCCCGGGTCATTAAGTAGCCGTAGGTCCAACTGCCGCCGGCGACCGCGCCGGGCGACCGGCCACCGAGGGCCGCCCCCGATCCGGTGAGCCGCAGCGCCAGCCGATGCAGTTGCTGTTCGAATTCCGATTTCACCAGCCGGTTCACCGAGGCGACTCCACCCGGATCCGCTTGGCGCAGAACGGCATCGAGGGCGCGTGCACTGTTCGCCGCGATGGCTCGCACACCGGTCTCGACGAAAGCGAGTTCCTGGCGAATCAAGGCGTTGTCGGCATAACCCTGGCTGATCGCGAGCGAGAACACCTTGTCCACCAAGCCGCGGTAGCGGAATTCGTCGGCGAGGAATGCGGTGGCGCGCTCGTGACCGAGCGAGGTGCGCATCACCGACCACCCCATGCCCTCCTCGCCGACGAGATTCCCCGCGGGCACCACGACATCGTCGAAGAAGACCTCGGCGAAGTGGTAGCCGCCGGAGGCGTCGCGCAGTGGCCGGACATCGATACCGGGTGAGTTCATCGGAATCAACAGATAGCTGATGCCGTCGGTGCCGCGCCCTGCGGGGCCGGTGCGCACCAGCGTGAACATCCAGTCGGCCTCGGTGGCCTGGGTGGTCCAGATCTTTTGGCCGGTTACGCGGTAGGTGTCGCCGTCGCGCACGGCCTTGGTGGACAGCGAGGCCAGATCGCTGCCTGCGCCTGGTTCGGAGAAGCCCTGGCACCAGGTCTCGTCGGCCCGCAGCAGCGGTTCGAGGAAGCGCTTCTTCTGCGCGTCGTTGCCGTAGACGATGAGGGTGGGTGCGACGATGAAGGCGATCGGGTTCGGATGCTTGGGCACACCGGCGGCACTGGTCATCCGGTAGTAGTCGAGCTGGTCTTCGAGCCCCAGCTCGAGCCCGCCGACCGACTTCGGCCACCCCGGCGCGGCAACGCCCGCGTCGACCATCTCCGACTGCCAGGCGCGGGCGGCCGCGGCGCGCTCTCTCGATGTTTCCGGCCGCGGACGCCGCACATAGTCGTCGAGCAGCGCGGTCAAACGCGCACGCCAGTCGCCCGTCGCTGCCGGCACCTTCGCCGCGCCTGTCGATCCTTCCACCACGCCTCCTCGGCCTCTTTCACTACGCGCTGGACTCAATCAGCACTAGGTTAACTTAGTTACAGATTACCGCCCTCGCTTGTCCAGCGAAAGGCCCGCAGACCGCCCGAATATCCGGGCCGGTCCGCTTCGACGTTCGAGAATCAGTCGCCAGGCAGGAGCAGCTTCTGCGCCACGGTCCGGTACTGCTCGCTCAGCGGGACAGCCCCCGGTCGGCCCTCGACGGTATTGACGTCGACCGAACGTGACACCGCTACCGGTCGGCCGTGCTGGAACAACCCGGCCCGGAACTCGATCGAGGTCCGTCCGACCCGGTGCACGCCGGCGCCGAGCTGAACCTCACCCGGATACATCACTTCCGCGAGGTAGTCGATCTCGACATGCGCGAGGACCATGCGCAGCGGCACTCGCTCGCCCAGCAGCTCGACGATGATCCGGCCCACCGCGACGCGGCCCTCTTCGAAGAATCGCGCGATGGCGACATTGTTGACGTGGCCGATGGTGTCGATGTCGGCGAATATCAGGCTGATCTCACGCCGGCACGGATATGCCTCGAGCGGGAGAGCGACGATCATTCGGCACCTCCCGCACCGGACCGGTCGGACACGATGAACAACCCCTGCGCCGATACCGTCACCTGTCCGTCGGCGACGATCTCGCCCGTGGTGTATACCTTGCGGCCGTCCCGGCGGAGCCGCCGGGCCCGCACGGTCAGCGGAGCATACAGCGGAGTCGGCCTGCGGTAGCTGATCTCGAGCTGTGCGGTCATACCGCCGGAACCCGCCAGCTCGTTCGCCACCGCGAGCGCACCGTCGAGCAGCAGCGCGGACACGCCGCCGTGCACGAGTGCGGGCGGCCCCTGGTACGGAAGCCCCAGGGTGACAATGCCTTCCGCCCAGCCGTTACCGGCGTCCCGCATGGTCAACGGCGGCGCGATCGGGTTCTCCGGACCGGTCGCCGGATCGTGTCGCGCGATTCCCTCCCCCTGCCACATCTGCGAGAGCTGCGCTCGAACGGGGCGGGTACGGCTCTCCAGCGCGTCGGCGATGCGTTCCAGTTCGGCCGCGGCCGCGGGCAGCGCGGCGTCGTCGGGGGCAGTGCGCGCCAAGGCGCCGATGATGCGCCGCACCGCGACCGCAGAGTCGTTGAGCGGATCATCGATCGGCAACGCGGTCAGGGACGGATCACCAGGAGTGAAGCGCGACAGCAACTTTCGCCGGGCCGGTGCGATCCAGTCGATCATCGCGCCGGGCCGTCGAGCCGAGGCGCGGTATCGTGGTACGCCATTTCCTGGGCCAAGCTCGCCACGACCTCGCCGTTGTCGATGACGCCGCCCTGATACCAGCCACGCAGGCCCGCCGACACACCGTTGCGATAGTCGATGAACAGCCAGTCGTCCCAGCGCGGTGGCCGGTGGAACCACAGGGCGTGATCGAGGCTCGGGCCGAGGACCTCGCTGCCGACCGTGCGCTGCAGTCCCGTGGAGAAATCCGACAGGTAGGCGATCGCGGCCGCATGGACGAGCGGAACATGCTGCGGCAGTTCACCATTGGGACGGGCCCAGAACCTGACCGGGAAGAACGTGTCCGGGCTCGACCAGTCCTGCACCCGCACCTCCAGCGCGAGTTCCGGATCGAGCGTAAGGGCCCGGCACTCCTCGGGCGCCGCCACCGGCGTCACTCCCGAGCGGGTCCGCTCCTGCCCCTCGGCGACCGTCCGGAACGACGCCGACATGCTGAAGATGACCTCGCCGTCCTGCAATGCGACCACTCGGCGCGCCGAATACGAACGGCCGTCGCGATCGTTGTCCACCCGGTACAGGACCGATCGAGCGCCATTGCCTCGGCGCAGGAAGTAGCCGTGCAGCGAATGCGGCACCCGCTCGGGTTCGACTGTCGCACCGGAGGCCAGCAGCGCCTGCGCCATCACCTGGCCCCCGTACAGCGGGCGCTCGACATCGAAGCGGTGCACCGAACGGAACAGATCACGGTCGATACGATCCAGGCGCAATACGTCGGTGAGCGGAACCGTGCGCAATTCGTCGGCATTGCGCGCCACGTCCACCTCAGTCATCGGCCTTCGATTTCGTCGAGCGCTTGCCGAAGCGGTCACCGATATCCTTGCCGTCGGGACGCCACGAGGCCGATGCCTCGGCCTCCAAGCCGAGCGCATGCGCGACCGAAGCGCCGGCGCCCTCCTTGAGCAGACGCAGCATGCGCTGCACCGCCACCGGATGGCTCGCCGCGATCGATTCCGCGATCTCGAGGGTACGTTCCATCAACTTCTCGTGTGACACAACCTCGTTCGCCAGGCCGATGCGCAGGGCCGTCGCGGAGTCGATCGGATCGCCACTGAGGATGATCTGAAGCGCGGCCGGCAACCCGACGATGCGGGGCAGCATCGCACTGCCGCCCCAGCCGTTGAGCAGTCCGATCGAGGCATGCGTATCCGCGAAGACGGCTTGCTCGGAAGCGATGATGAACGAACAGTTCACCGCGAACTCGAAACCACCCGTGTAGCAGGGGCCGTTTACCGCCGCGATCACCGGTTTACCGATCGCCCGCAACACCTGGGTGGGAGTGGTCCCCTCGGTGCGCGGAGGCGGCCCGGTCAGTGCCTCGGGCAGATCGACGCCTGCGGAGAACGCGGTCCCCGCGCCGGTGATCACCACCACTCGGACATCATCATCGGCGTCGGCCTTCCACAATTCCCGTTTGATCGACTTGCGCATCGCCCGGTTGATGGCATTGCGCCGGTCCGGGCGATTCAACGTCAGGATCGCGACGTGGCCCTGCCTGGTCACCAGGACCGGTTCGGCCTCGACGCCCTCGTTCTTCTCACCCATCGGGACTCCCTTGTCTCTCAAACGAATTCGACTACAGCATCGGTGAACGCGTCGTTGTCGTCGCCGGCGGCGGTATGGCCCGCGCCGCTCAGTTCGACGAATCGCGCGGTCGGCACCACCGCTACGAACTTCTCGACCGCCTCGCGACTGACCACATCGGACAACGCGCCGCGCACTACGAGTATCGGCACACCCAGCGTCGCGGCCGCCGATTCGAGTTCGCCTACCACGTGCGCAGGCGCCGATCCGGCTTGTGCAGGAACTGCGGGTCCCAGTGCCATCGCCAGCGGCCGTCCGGACGCTGTCTCAGGTTGCGGCGCAAGCCCTCCGGGCTCCGCGGGCGCTGCCGATGCGGCAGATAGGCCGCGATCGCGTCCGCAGCCTCTTCGAGGCTGGCGAAACCGTCCGGATTTCCCTGCATGAAGGTTCTGATCCGGGTGCCGCCGCCAATCTCGATCCGCGGCACCACGTCGACCAGCACGAGTTTGCAGACCCCCTCGGCGCCCAGTTCACTCGCGACCTGCAAACCGGTCAGCCCGCCGAGACTTGCCCCGACAAGTGTGACCGGCTCCCCGATCTGATCGAGCACCGCGCACACGTCCTGAGTGAGGACATCGAGCTCATAGCCCTCGGCCGATGATGCCCAGGCACTGTCCCCATGTCCGCGCGTGTCGATCGCTATGACGCGAAACCCCTTGGCCGCCAGGTGCATACCGGTCCTCTTCCACGAGTGCCGGGTCTGCCCGGTGCCGTGCAGCAGGAGCACCACACGATCGCCGTCGTCACCCCAGCAATCCCCCGCCAGCCGCAGGCCACCGGCTCCGCGGAACTGCACGGGCCGGGCCGAACCGGTGGTCGCGATACTCATCATGCTCCTCCTACGACGGGATCAGGAGACCACGACCGGGTCCGAGATCAGGGCCGCGTTGCGACGCAGGACGCTCTCGGCCTCGGCCGCAATTCGGGTGACCAGCTCACCGGCGGTCGGGATGTCGTTGATCAGGCCCTGCACCATGCCGACGGTCCAGACGCCGGCCTCGGGATCACCGTTCTCGTAGACCTTACGGCCGCGAGTACCCGCCACCAGCTCCTGCACATCTTTGAATCGCCCACCCTTGCCCAGAATTTCGACGACTTCTTCGCTGACCGAATTCTTCGCCGCGCGCATGGTGTTGCGCAGTTGCCGGAAGATGAGCTGGGTGTCGAGTTCGGTCGCGGCGACGATCTGTTCCTTGACCCGCTGATGAATCGGGCTCTCCACCGTGCACATGAAGCGAGTGCCCATATTGATGCCGTCAGCGCCCAGCGCCAGTGCCGCGACCAGACCGCGACCGTCGGCGAAGCCACCGGAGGCCAGGATCGGGACGCTCAACTTGTCCGCCGCCGCGGGAATGAGCACCAGCCCCGGCACGTCGTCCTCGCCGGGATGCCCGGCGCATTCGAAACCGTCGATACTCAATGCGTCCACGCCGAGGCTCTGCGCCTTGAGGGCGTGCCGGACGCTGGTGCACTTGTGAATCACCTTGATGCCGTGCTGTTTGAAATGCTCGACGTGCACCTGCGGGTTCGAGCCGGCCGTCTCCACGATCTTCACTCCGGAGTCGATGATCGCGTGGCGATACTCCTCGTACGGCGGCGGATTGATCGACAGCGTCAGAGTGAGGTTGACACCGAACGGCTTGTCGGTCATCTCCCGGGTTCGGGCGATCTCCTTGGCGAGATCCTCCGGGGTGGGCTGGGTGAGCCCGGTGATGATGCCCAGGCCACCGGCCTCGGAGACCGCAGCGGCGAGTTCGGCGCGCCCGACCCACATCATTCCGCCCTGGACGATCGGATGCTCGATGCCGAACTCTTCGGTGAATCGTGTGGTCAACATGAGGGACTCCTAGACGTGCGCGGTGGGGGCGGGCTGCGAATCGGGTCGATAGAAGAGGGCCGCACGCTTCTCCAGGAACGCCGCACGCGCCTCCGCCGCGTCCGCCCCGACGATGTTGTTGGCCTGCACATGGTTCTCGCGCTGCAGCGCGGCCTCGATACTGCCGCCGTCCGCGGCCGCGTCGAGCAGCTGTTTGGTCAGCGACAGGGCCTGGGCGGGTGCGTGTACCAGTCGCCGGGCCATGGACTCGACCGTGCTGTCGAGCTCGTCGGGGGCCACGATTCGGGTCACCAGACCGAGCTCGTAAGCCTCTGCGGCCGAGAGGATCTCACCGAAGAAGGCGAGTTCCTTGGCCTTCTGCAGGCCGACCAGCCGGGGCAGCAGCCAGCTGCCGCCGAAGTCGAGCGAGAGGGCGCGGCGGATGAAGATCTGGGAGAACCTGGCCCGGTCGGTGGCCACGACGAAGTCGCATCCGAGCGCGAGGTTCCAGCCCGCCCCGACCGCGACCCCATCGACCTTGGCAATGGCCGGGATGGTGAGCGCCGACAGCGCCGCGGCCGCATGGCTCGCACGGTTCATGTACTCCAGTGCGTCGCCGGAGATCCCATCCAGGTCGGCGCCGGAACAGAAGTCGCCGCCGGTGCCGGTCAGGACCATGACCCGGTCGCCCGGCGTGCGTTCGATCTCGGTGAACGTTTCGGCAAGCTCGCGCCACATGGCCGGACTGCCCGCGTTCTTCTTCTCCGGCCGCGACATCACGACCGTCACCACCCCGTCGTGGCGTTCGACTTCGACCGTCTGCACCCTGCCCACCTTTCTGCCGAGCCTTCCGGCGACATCACCGGGAACTCACCTAGATAACATAGTTCACTATCTGACACGCCGCAAGATCGCATCACAACGTCCAGCGAACGCCGCCAACGCGCCGAAATCATTAGCAATGCTCAGTAGATTTCGGGTGCTCAGCCCGTATTTTTCACCCCCGCAACCGCTCCCGGCAGGAGCTGCGCAACGCCCGCCACGCGTGCCGCTGTTCGCCGAACTTCAATGAGCACCAAGTGAACTTAGATTGCTTATTGACACATCTAATTTTCGCACCTAGGTTTACCTGACCCCGGGTTTGTGACCCACATCACCTCCGAGCGTCGCAGCTCAGGCCCCTCAGAGAAGGAAGCACCATGACCGACAAGCGTGACAATTGGCGATCCATCAAGACCCGAGTCGGGCGGCTCGGCCTGATCGCGCTGGTTCCCGCGATCGCACTCGCCACTGCCTGCAGCAGCGGCGACAACTCCTCGAGCACCTCGGCCGAGGCTCCCAGCAGCGCCTTCCCTGACATGCCTGCAACCGGCAGCCCGATCAAGATCGGACTGATCAATCCCGAAGGCGGGCCGGCTGTTTCGCAACCGGCGAATCGTGAGGCGGCCGAGGCCGTCGTGAAGTACGCGAACGCGAACCTGGGTGGCATCGGCGGGCACCACGTCGAACTTGTCACGTGCGCGAGCAAAGAAGACCCGGCCTCGAACCGCGACTGCGCCAACCGAATGGTCGAGGCACAGGTGTCCGCCGTCGTCGTCACCACGACCGCGTTCGGCGACGCGATGGTCCCGATCATCACGGGAGCCGGTATCCCCTACCTCACCCCGGCCGGCGCGAGTGCCGCGGAGATGACCACCCAAGGCGCCTTCGCCCTCACCGGCGGATTCCCCGGCACCCTGAAGTCGATGGCGGTCTATGCCGCCGGCAAGGGATACAAGAAGGTCACCGCCTTCGTCGTCGATTCCGGCGCCGCGACCGCCACCGCGAAGACGATGGGTAGTGCGGCATTCGGCGCGGCCGGCGTCGACTTTCAGGTCGTGCCGATTCCGCCGGGCACGCCGGATGCGACCCCGCAGGTGAGTTCGGGAATCGCCGGCAATGTCGGCGCCATCGCTGTAGTCGGCGACGCGACGATGTGCACCTCGGTGGTCAAGGCGCTCGGCAACTTGGGCGCCACGCAAGACAAGATGCTGATCCAGCCGTGCCTGGATCCCGCCACCATCGAGGCCGTCGGCGACGCGATGAACGGCGCCCACGTCTTCACCACCGCGGACCTGGTCTCCAACGATCCCGAGGCGATGCTCTACCGCAGCGTGATGAAGAAGTACTCCCCCGGCACCGACCTCGGTGGCTACACCTACACCGGCTACCAGGGCATGCTCGGTCTGGTCCGCGCAGCCCAGGGCGTCACCGGCAATCCGAACGCCGCGGCGGTCTCCACCGCCGTCAAATCCGCCCAGAACGTGCCCCTGCCCGCCGGCCACGGCATCACCTTCACCTGCAACGGCACCGCGATGGCACAGCTGCCCTCGATCTGCAGCACCGAGTTGGTGACCGTGACGGTCGCCGACGGCAAGCCGACCGACCCCCAGGTCACCAAGTAAGTCCCCGCTTCGGCGAAATATGTTGCACCCGAGGAGCTTTCCGTGACCGACCATCTGGTCTTCCTGACCCTGGGGCTGGGCAACGGCGCCGTCTACGCGGCGCTCGGCCTGGCGCTGGTGTTGACGTTCCGCAGTTCAGGCGTGGTGAACTTCAGCACCGGCGCGGTAGCCCTGTACGTGGCCTACACCTACGGGCTGCTGCGCAAAGGTGAGCTGCTCAACCCGATCCCCGGAATGGCGGAGTCCATCCATCTCGGCGGGCGACTCGGGCTGTGGTCGGCGATGGCGATATCGCTGGTCATCGCGGCAGTACTCGGAATGTTGATCTACGCCGTCGTCTTCCGACCGCTGCGCACCGCGCCACCGGTCGCGAAGGCGGTGGCCTCGATCGGCGTCATGCTCTTCGTTCAAGCCCTGCTGGCGCTGCGGGTCGGCACCACCCCGGTATCTGTGAAAGCGATTCTGCCGTCCGGGGCGCTGGAGCTCGGCGGCGCTCGGATCCCCGCGGACCGGCTCTGGTTCGCCGGGGTGATTCTGGTGCTCGCGGTGGTTCTCACGCTCTCGTTCCGCTGGACCCGGTTCGGCCTGGCCACCCGGGCCGCAGCCGAGTCCGAGAAGGGCGCCCTGGTCACCGGGCTCTCACCCGAACGCATCGCTTTCGGCAACTGGGCGCTGAGCACGATGGTGGCCGGGCTGAGCGGAATCCTGATCGCACCGATCGTGCCGCTCATCCCCGTCTCCTACACACTGTTCATCGTGCCGGCACTCGCAGCCGCGCTGGTCGGCAACTTCAACGCACTCGGGCTGACGGTGGTCGCCGGCCTCGGCATCGGGATGCTGCAGTCGGAGACCACGCATCTGCAGAGCACCGTCGACTGGTTTCCGAAATCCGGTATGGCAGAACTGGTTCCGCTGGTGCTGATTCTCATCTTCCTGGTGTTCCGAGGGCGCCCGCTACCCTCGCGTGGCGCGATTATCGTCCAGACCCTGGGCCGCGCGCCGCGACCGAAGAGCCTGCTCGTCCCGACCATCCTGTCGGTCGTCGTGGCCGTGATCGCGCTGCTGACGACATCGGGCAGCTACCGCGCCGCCGTCATCACCACTCTGATCCTGGCGGTGGTCGCGCTGTCGCAGGTGGTCGTCACCGGATTCGCCGGACAGATCTCCCTCGCGCAGCTGACACTGGCGGGCGTCGGCGCGTTCACCCTCAGCCGCCTGACCGCCGACCTCGGCATCCCCTTCCCGATTGCGCCGGTCCTGGCCGCGCTGGTCGCCACGGTGATCGGTGTCGTCGTCGGATTGCCCGCGTTGCGAATTCGCGGATTACCCGTCACCGTCGTCACCTTGGCGCTGGCGGTCTTCCTCGAGGCGTTCTGGTTCCGCAACAGCAACCTCAACGGCGGCTTGAACGGCGCGCACATCGAGAACCCGACCCTGTTCGGTGTCGACCTCGGTATTGGTGCGGGACAGGCATATCCGCGCATCGCCTTCGGCATCGTCTGCCTGGTGGTGCTGGTCCTGGTCGCGGTGGGCGTGGCGAAACTGCGGACCAGCCGGCTCGGCGCCTCCATGCTCGCGGTCCGGGCCAACGAACGCTCGGCGGCGGCCTCGGGCATCGACGTCGCACGCACCAAGATCAAGGCATTCGCCATCAGCGCGTTCATCGCCGGACTGGGCGGCGCGTTGATGGGCTACCAGCAGACCGTCGCCACCGCCGAATCGTTCTCCGTACTCGCCGGCATAGGGCTGTTCGCGATCGTCTACATCGCGGGCATCACCTGCGTCTCCGGCGGCATCCTCGGCGGCATCCTCGGCGCGGGCGGAATTCTGTTCATCGCCATGGACCGGGTCTTGCACCTGGGCGACTACTACTCGATCATCTCCGGCATCCTGCTGGTGCTGACGGTCATCCGGTACCCCGAGGGGCTCGCCGGGCATCTGCATCAGCATTCGGCGCGAATTCGCCAGTGGATCAATCGCATTCACCCGTCCGCACCCGAACCGCCGGTCATGTCCGCTGTACCCGAGGCGGCGACGCGACTGCGGGAGGTTTCCGACGAGGTCCTGCTGTCCGCCGCGGGCGTCGGCGTCCGCTACGGGGGCGTGGTGGCGCTCGACGATGTCGGATTCGAGGTGCGGTCCGGTGAAATCGTTGGGCTGATCGGGCCCAACGGCGCCGGTAAAACCACCTGCATCGATGCACTCAGCGGCTTCGCCTCGTGCTCCGGAACGGTCACACTCGGCGACCGGCGGGTAGACGGGCTCGAACCGCACAAACGCAGCAGGCTCGGCCTGGGCCGGACCTTCCAGGGCATCGAGTTGTACGACGACCTTACGGTGCGCGAGAACGTCGCTGTCGGCACGGTGGCCGCCGTCGACCGCGCACAGGGCTCCGGCTCCGCACTGCCGGACATCGATGCCCTGTTCGGTGTGCTCCACCTCGACGCGGTCGCCGACCGTTCGGTCAGCGAGCTGTCGCAGGGCCAGCGTCAGCTGGTCTCGGTAGCCCGCGCCCTGGCCGGGCACCCCCGGATCGTGCTGCTGGACGAACCTGCCGCCGGTCTGGACAGCACCGAAAGCCAATGGCTCGGTGCGCGTTTGAAGGCTGTGCGGGATGCGGGCGTGACCGTGCTGATGGTCGACCACGATATGGAACTCGTCCTCGAGATCTGCGACCGGATCGTGGTATTCGATCTCGGCCGGGTCATCGCCGAGGGTACGCCCAAGGAAATCCAGTCGAATCCCGATGTGGTGCGCGCCTACCTCGGCACCACCCACGCCACCACGGAGGTCTCCGCATGACCACGGTTCTCGAATGCACCGGAGTCGACGCCGGATATGCCAAGGGGCGCCCGTGTGTGCGGGGGTTCGACCTCTCGCTCGCCGCGGGTGAGGTGTTGTGCCTGCTGGGGCCCAACGGTGCGGGCAAGACCACCCTGCTGATGACGCTGGCCGGTTTGTTGCCCGGTCTCGGCGGCACGGTCGCCATCGCGGGCGCCGGCATCAAACCGGGGCACGCGCGCGCGTCCGCACGCGCCGGACTGGTACTCGTTCCGGACGACCGGGCACTGTTCACCGGACTGACCGTGAAGGAGAATCTCGCGCTCGCCCGCCGCCGCTCGGGTCCGGCCATCGCCCAGATCATCGAATACTTCCCGCGACTCGGCGAGCGCACGAAGGTCGCCGCGGGCATGCTGTCCGGCGGTGAACAACAGATGCTCGCGATCGGGCGCGCCCTGATGCAGCGGCCGAGGGTACTGCTGATCGACGAACTGAGCATGGGTCTGGCCCCCGTAATCGTGGAATCGCTACTGCCGGTGATCCGGCGGGTCGCCGACGAGAGTGACACCGCGGTGATCCTCGTCGAGCAGCACGTACGGCTCGCCCTCGACATCGCCGACACCGCAATCGTTCTCGCGCACGGACGCGACGTACTACGCGGCAGTGCCGCCGAACTCGCGGCCGATCCGGAACGGATCGAGCGTGCCTACCTGGGCGAAGCGGCGGTTGTGGCTGGTGCCTGACAGACGGCGGTCACGACGGCCCGCCGCTCAGGGTTGTCCCGGCCGCAGTGCGACGAACAATCCCTCCGCGTCAGCGAGCAATGTGTCGCCGTCGCGCAGTTCGGCGGTCAGGTAACGCTTGCGGCCTTCTTCACGGTCGAAGCGAGCGGTCAGGGTCAATTCGCGATCGAGCGGGGTAATCGCCCGGTAGTTCACATGCAGATATGCGGTGCGCGAGCGAGGACGGCCGGCGGCGTTCGCAAGGCGCCCCAGCACCTCGTCGAATACCAGCGGGATCGCCCCGCCGTGCACGGCTCCCCCGCCGCCGAGGTAGAAGCGGCTGAAGGTCACGTGTCCGCTGACCTGATCGGCGTCGCCGTGGTCGACCACGAACGCGGGCGCCAGCGACTGTCCCCGGCCTGGCACCTCGAGATGACCGGCCACCGACTCCGCATGCGGGACCTGGTAGGCGGACAGCAGCCGCTCGAGCTCGTCGATGCGCTTGGTGACCTCGACCATCTCCGAGGCCGGCGGGTTCGAGCCGGCGACCCGGTCCTGCAGGGCCCGCAGCGATTCGATCATCGCGGCGAACTGCTGCGCGCCCTCGGCCGCCACCGCCACCTTCCAGGCTGATTCGCCCGACAGCGGACTCGCGTCGTAGGGCTCGCGACTGCTCGATTCGGCATTGCCGGTTCCACCGTTGTCCTTGTGCGACATCAACTTTCCCTTCGATACGTGGGCATTACGCCGACATCGCCCGATGATCTGCGACCTGCCGCTGCTTCGAGCAAAGCCGCGCCGTGGCGACATGATTCGACTGTGCCGGCCGGACGCTGTCCGGGTCCGGGTCCGGCGGGGGTATCAGTCCAGCAGATCGGCGATCTCGGATTCGATCTGCTCGGGCGTCACGGTCGACTCGAAGCGACGGATCACCTTGCCGTCACGGCCGACGAGGAATTTCGTGAAGTTCCACTTCACCTCGTCGGTGCCGATCGCCTCGGGCCGCGTGGCCTTGACGTGGTCGTACAGCCGCCCGGCGGAGGGACCGAAATCCCCCGGCGCCTCGGCACGCAGGTAGGTGTACAGCGGAGCCGCGCCGGGCCCGTTGACCTCGATCTTGCCGAACACCGGGAAGGTGACGCCGTAGTTGGTGGAGCAGAACTCCTGGATCTCGGCGTCGTCGCCCGGTTCCTGATCCCCGAACTGGTTGCACGGGAAGCCGAGGATCTCCAGCCCGCGGTCCCGATTCTTCTTGTACAGGGCTTCCAGGCCATCGTATTGGGGCGTGAAGCCACACTTGCTGGCCACGTTGACCACGAGGACGACGCGGCCCGCGTACTCCTCGAGCGAGCGGCTTCCACCGTCGGAAGTGGCGACGGAAAATTCGTGAAATACCATAGCCGCCAGCGTATTTCAGTATCAAGAATTATGCAACGGTACCAGATCCATATATGCTGCCGCGATGACATCGACCCGGCCGCGGGGACGTCCTCGCGACGAGACCGTGGACCAGCGCGTGCTCGATGCCGCCGTGGAGGAGCTGGCGGAGAAGGGCATCTCCGAGTTCAGCATCACCTCGGTGGCCGCCCGCGCCCGCGCCGCCAAGCGAAGCATCTACACGCGCTGGCCCCGGCGCGAGGACCTAATCCTGGCGGGAATGTCGACCCTCGCCGCCGGACTGATTCCACCGCACACGGGATCGATCGCCGAGGATCTGGCCGTGCTGCTCGACCGGATCGCCGGTGTATTCGTCGAGCCGCGGCTGAGCATCCTGCGCCGCTGCGTGGCGGAGATGGCCGATCACCCGCAGATGTATGCCGCCTTCACACGCGACTCGATCGATCGCTGTCTCGCGGCCATCGAGGACGCGCTGCACGACGCCATCACCCGCGGCGAAATCCGCGCCGACATCCACCGCGCCACCGTGGCCGAGACCATCACCGGCACCATCATGTTCCGGGCCACAACCGACCCGTCCGACGTCCTGCCCGCCGACCGCCGCGAGGAGTTGATTCGGCTTCTGCTCAGCGGCCTGAGCCCGCGCGACGCTCGGCCATCACGCCCTCGCCCGTAATGGGCGGGATCACACCGCGACCGGTGCCGGCCCGTTCGTACGGCGTGGCATCGGCCGGGCCTCGCCGGTATCCGACGTGCGCTCAGCCGACCACCAGATCGCCGACGATGTCGTGAATCCCCGGCCCGGCGTCGTCCACGAGCCTCGGCACTCCCCCTGCGATGCACCGCGCGATCGCCGGTGCGGCAAGGCCTTTCGCCTCCTCGTGATGTCCGGCGGCCCAATAGCAGCAGGCGGCCAACAGCTGCGCCTGCACCAGCGCCACCGGACGAGCCTGCCTGCCGATTTCGCGTACGAGGATCTCGGAGCGGTCGCACGCTTCGCCGATCGTGGCGGGCGATCGTTCGGCCAGCAGGAGACGAATGAGCGAGTCCTGGGCCAGTTCGGCGGTCATTGCGCGGATTCTGGTGTCCTGTGCGCGGTACGGCGGCAGGGCGGCGAGCCATGAGCGGATGTCGTCCGGGATCGGAAGATTCGCCCGCACGCGTTCGTTGACGATGCGCGCGGCCAGGCGGGGCAGCGATTTGTCCTCGGCGATCTGCGCGCCGATGCTCAGCAGCCGCTCGGCATCGGTGAGTTCGCCCAGCGCGATGGCCAGCCGCGCACCGGTCCCGTAGGCGGCGAGCAGGACATCGGGCATACCGCCGAGCCGTTCGAGCGTGGCACCGGCCCGCAGCAGTCGCTCAGCCTCGACCAGACGGCCCTGCCGATACCGCAGATCTCCCAGCAGGGCGCCGGACATGAGTGCGATGCGGGTCCCGAGATCCGCGCCCCGCGGCACCGTCGGCGTGATCGCGAAATGCCGCTCGGCCCCGGCGATGTCGAACTGCTCCCACGCGGCCAGCCCAGCGATGCAGTGACTGTGCTGAACGGCCAGCGCGCCACTGCTCGCACCGTGCCGCAGGGCCGAACGATGCCAGCGCCGGCCCGCGGGATACTCGAACCGGTTCAGCGCGTCCGCGGCAAGCAGGTCGGCCGCGGACACCGACATCACCGGAGCCGCCAGATCATCGATGTGCTCGGTGACCGGGTCGGGCACGGTGTCGAGCCGGTCGAGGGCGTAGTCCTCCAAGCCCACCAGAAGGGCAGCTTCGGCACGCAGTACCCTGGAGGCCCGCCCGTCGACATCGCGCGTCTCGACGGCGGCGAGGGCTCTGTCCAGCGCGGTATGGACCTGGGTGTGCCGCTCGAGGCCGAGTGCCGCCCAGGCCAGGCACAACTGGAGGCGGGGTCGCGATTCGGTCAGCGGGGTCGGCAGTTTCGCCATCAGGCCCAGGAACGTGGACGTGCGGAAGGATTCGATGAGTTCGATCGCGTGCGCGTCGACCAGCTCGACCGCACGCTGCGGGTCGGCGGCGAACAGGGCGTGATCGACGGCCTCGACCAGCATGTCGTGTTCGGCGAACCAGTCCGACGCGCGAGAGTGCAACTGCCGCAACCGATCCGGGTCCTGATGCTCGAGCCTGCGCACCAGATGACCGGCGAACAGACGGTGATACCGGAACCATTGGTCATCCTCGTCCATCCGCTGCAGGAACAGGTTCCGGTCGGCGACCAGCTCGAGCAGTTCCTGACTGTCGGACCGCCCGGACAGGGCGGCCGCCAGATCAGCGCAGGTAGTCCTGGTGATCGAGGTGGACATGAGGAACTCCAGCAGCGGATGATCCAGCGAGCCCAGCACGTTCTCGGTCAGATATTCGCCGATCATGTGGTGTCGACCGGTGAGGTTGTCGATGAACGCGGCCGGGTCGTCGCGGCCGGCCAGCGACAGTTGCGCCAGTTGCAGCCCCGCGGCCCAGCCCTCGGTCGACCTGCGTACTTTGGCCACGTCCTCGGCCGCCAGCCGCAGATCGTTGCGGCCGACCAGAAACGCGGTAGCCTCGTCGGCGTCGAAACGCAATGCGGTGGTGCCGATTTCGATCAGTTCGTCCTGGACGAGCAGCTTGGTCAGTGCCAGCCCTTCCCGGCCCCGGGTGACCAGTACGACCCGCAGGTGATGGCAACCGTGCTCCAGCAGGTAATTCATTGCCGCCAAGGTGTTATCACCGCGCACCAGTTGCCAGTCGTCGACCACGAGCACCATCGCCTGATCGCTGTCGTGGATTTCGTCGATCAGGGCCGAGAGCACCGCGCGGGTGGCGTCGGAGGATCGCTCCTCCAACAGCGCGCCCAGCTCGCGAGCCAGCTCCGGGCGCACCCGGCGGATCGCCTGGACCAGGTGGGCCAGGAACCACACCACGTTGTCGTCGTCGGGATCGGTCGTCAGCCACGCCACCGGGACGCCGTCGGCCTCGAGGCCGGTGGCCCATTGCGCGGCGAGAGTGGTCTTGCCGAACCCCGCCGGCCCGTGAATCAGGATCACCCGCCGTCTGCCACCGGCGTCGAGAATCTCGCGCAGGCGCGTGCGTTCGATCGCGGTGCGGGCGGCGGTCGGCGGGCGGAATTTCGTGGCCGCGGAGGGTGGCGGCGGTGTGGTGACCGAGCCCGCAGAGACGGCGGGCAGTATCGGCGAGCCCGAGCCTGTCCCCTCGGCGACGTCTTCGTCGGAGGGGGGAACCACCACGGCGTCGACCGGCTGTCCGGTCTCGCGCTGCACATCACGCAGCCGTTCGCCGAGTTCGAGGGCGGATGCGGGGCGATCCGCGGGCTCGCGGGCCATCGCCGACTCGACCACCACGCACACCGCGTCGAGAACGCCGTACTTGCGCAGGTCGGGCAACGCTGCCTCGGCGATCCGGGTCAACTGCACCTCGAGTGGTTCTTCGCTGCGCCGCTCGAACGGCGCGTGCCCGGTCAGCAGGCAGAACATCGTGGCGCCCAGACCGTAGATGTCGGCCGGTTCGGTCGCGGTCGCGCCACGCAGGATCTCAGGGGCAGTGAACGCGGGCGTCCCGTGCACCAGCGGCGTCGAACCGGTCGTGACCTCGCCGACGTCGACAATGCCGAAATCCGACAGCTGGGGTTCGCCGTAGTCGGTCAGCATAATGTTGCCCGGCTTCACGTCGCGGTGCACCATGCCTGCGGCATGGGCGGCGGCCAGCGCGCCGGCCATCTTCACTCCGATCGAGAGCACCTCGGGCCAGCGCAGCGGGCCGGTCTGACGCATGCGCTGATCCAGTGACCCGCGCGCGAAATACGGCATCACGATGTAGGGGCGGCCGGTCGGCGTCAGGTCGACATGCAGCGCCTGCACGATGTGCGGGTGCACGGACAACCGCCCCAGCGCCCGCTGTTCGCGCACGAACAGCTCGCGCTCGTCACCCCGCACCTCCGACAGCAGCAGTTTGACCGCGACATACCGGTCCAGTGCGTACTCCCGGCACCGATAGACCACCCCGGAACCGCCGCGCCCGACCTCGACCGGGTCGCCGAAACCTGCCGCGAGCAACTCTCCGACGATCCCGCTGGACATATCCCGTTGTGTCGTGACGTTGTCCACTTCGGTCCTCAGCTACCTGTCGGGACGGTGGTAGTCCGTCGGATCATGGCCGAACCCACGCGGGCTCACCGACCACCCCACAAACGATAGACCCGAAGTTGTCTCGAAGGTAGCCAGGATAATCTCCGGGGTCGCAGAGGTGATCGTCCGGTTTCGTGACGCACTCATATCCGTAGGTGGCAGGCGAAATACCCAGGGGACGAAGAGTCCGCCTCTGCGCTACCCGCAGGGGCGGACCCGCCGCTCGGCTCTGATGCTCGAATCACATCGGCGCACTGTACCTTCGACGACTGTTGCAGTCTCTCGACGGTTACCGCGCCTTCCACACCGGGGCGCGCTTCTCAGCGAAGGCCAGCGGACCTTCTTTCGCGTCCTCGCTGCTCATCAGGCTCTGCCATTCGACCTCGGAATGCCCCCACCGGTCGTTCTCGGCGGGCCGGTCTCCGGCCTGGATGCCGAGCGCGATCCGTTTGCTGGCCTGCACCGACAGCGGGGCGTTGACCGCGATCCGTTCGGCGAGCGCGAGCGCGGCCTCGACCACGGTGCCGTCGGGAACGACCTGGTTGATCAGGCCGTACTCGCGGGCGGTGGCTGCCGAGATCGGGTCGCCGGTGAGGATCATCTCCATGGCCAGGCGCTGCGGAATCTGCGTCGGCAGCCGGAACACACCGCCCGCACCCGCGATGAGCCCGCGCTTGACCTCGGGCAGTCCGAAGCTGGCGCCCTCCGCCGCGACGATGAGGTCGGCGGCGAGAGCCAGTTCGGTGCCACCGCCGAGTGCGGTTCCGTTGACCGCGGCGATGGTCGGTTTACTGATGACGTGCCGGACGAAGCCGGCGAAGCCCCAGTGCTCGTTGCCGGGCGCGAACAGACCTTCGCCTCGGGAGATCGCCTTGAGATCCGCTCCCGCGCAAAAGGATTTGTCGCCCGCGCCGGTGATCACGACCACTCGGATCTCCGGATCGTTCTCCGCCTCGACCAACGCGCCGCCGACGGCCTCGCTCACCGCGGCGTTGACCGCGTTGCGCGCCTCGGGACGATTGATGGTGATCAGCAGGACGTTGCCCTTGCGCTCGACCAGGGCGCCGGTCTCGGTTGCCGCCGTCATCACTTCACCAGCTCGAGAATCGTCGCGTTGGCCTGGCCTCCGCCCTCGCACATGGTCTGCAGCCCGTAGCGAATGTCGTTGCGGCGCATATGGAAGATCATGTCGGTCAGGATGCGGGCGCCGGAGCCGCCGAGTGGGTGACCCAGCGCGATGGCGCCACCGTTGGGGTTCAGCTTCTCGTCCGGTGCGCCGATCTCCTTCTGCCATGCCATCGGCACCGGCGCGAACGCCTCGTTGACCTCGAACACACCGATGTCGTCGACCGTCAGGCCGGACCGTTCCAGCGCCTTCTCGGTGGCTGGGATCGGGGCACCGAGCATCATCACCGGATCCGCGCCCGCGACGACCGCGGTGTGCACCCGGGCGATCGGGGTCAGGCCGTGCTTGCTCGCGAATTCGTCACTGACGATCAGCAGCGCCGCCGCGCCGTCGGAGATCTGCGAAGAGTTGCCGGCGTGGATGACACCGTCCGCCTTGAAGACGGTCTTGAGTCCCGCCAGCTTCTCGACGGTCGTTCCCCGGCGGATACCCTCGTCCTTCGAGACCACGGTGCCGTCGGGCAGGGTGACCGGCACGATCTGCGCGTCGAACAGACCGGCGTCCTGCGCGGCCGCGGCGCGTTCGTGCGAACGGGCCGAGAACGCATCCACTTCAGTGCGCGACAGCGCCCATTTCTCGGCCATGATCTCGGCGCCGATGCCCTGATTGGGCGAGGCGTTGTAGCGCTCGGTGAACTTCGGGCTGAGCGGGCTGCCACCGCCTGCCAGCGCCGCACCCATCGGAACCCGCGACATCGACTCCACACCACCGGCGACGACGGCCTCGTAGTGACCGGCGAGCACGCCGGCCACCGCGAAGTTCAGCGACTGCTGCGACGATCCGCACTGGCGGTCGACGGTCACGCCCGGCACCGATTCCGGCCAGCCCGCCGCGAGCACCGCGTTGCGCGCGATGTCGTGGGTCTGTTCCCCGACCTGTCCGACGCATCCCCAGATGACGTCCTCGATCAGCTCAGGTTCGATGCCCGCCCGCTTGACCAGTTCCTGCAGCACCACGGCCGACAGATCGACAGGATGAATGCCGGACAGGCCACCGTTGCGTTTCCCGACCGGGGTCCGGACGGCCTCGACAATTACTGCACCCATGGGGTTTCCTTTCTACAGTCCGAGCGAGCGCCCGATGATTTCCTTCATGATCTGAGTCGAGCCGCCGTAGATCGTCTGGATCCGAGCGTCGGCGTAGGCCTTGGCGATCGGGTACTCCATCATGTAGCCGTAGCCGCCGTGCATCTGCTGGCACGTGTAGATCAGCCGCTGCTGCAGTTCGGTGGTCCACAATTTCGCCTTGGCGGCATCGGTGCCGTCGAGGGTGCCCGCATTCAACGCGGTGATGCACCGGTCGACGTAGACCTGCGCGAGATCGACTTCGGTCTCCAGGGTCGCCAGCTCGAACTTGTTGGCCTGGAAAGATCCGATCGGCGTCCCGAATGCCTTGCGGGACTTGACATATTCGAGAGTCATGTCCAGCAGCGTGCGGCAGGAGGCGACAGCGGTGACGGCAATGGACAGCCGTTCCATCGGCAAGTTTCGCATCAGGTGCAGGAATCCCTTGCCGACCTCACCGATCACATTCGCCGCCGGGACTCGCACCTGGTCGAAATTCAATTCCGCGGTGTCCTGGGAATGCATACCCAATTTGTCGAGATTGCGTCCGCGAGTGAATCCCGCCATGTCACGTTCGACGGCCAGTAGCGTGAACGCGGCGCTGGCCTTGGCGTCGGGATCGGTGCGCGCGACCACGATGACCAGATCGGCGTGGATACCCGAAGAAATGAACGTCTTCGATCCGGTCAGCACCCAATCGTCGCCGTCCTTGCGCGCCGAGGTCCGAATCCCCTGCAGGTCACTGCCCGCGCCCGGTTCGGTCATCGCCACCGCCACGACCAGCTCGCCGCGTGCGAACCCCGGCAGCCAGCGGGCCTTCTGCTCGTCGTTGGTGAGTTCGAGCATGTAAGGGGCGAGCACGTCGTTCTGCAGGGTGAAGGCCGGGCCACCGGAACTCGCGCGGGCCACTTCCTCGGCGACGATCGCGTTGTAGCGGAAGTCGCCCGACATTCCGCCGCCGCCGAAGTCCTCGGGAACCGAGAAGCCGAGGAGTCCGAACTTGGCGGCCTCGACATAGAGCTGCTTGTCGATGATGCCGTCCTTCTCCCACTGCTCCTGATGCGGAGTCGCATAGCGGGCCAAGAACTCCCGGACGGTTGCGCGGTACTGCTCGTGCTCGGTTCCGAAAATCTCTCGCTGCATTGTGCGCTACCTTCCCGATGCCACCGCGGGAACCGCCGCGGATTCGTCGATCTCGGAGACCATTTCGAGGAGCCGACGCCGATCCACCTTCAGCGACACACTTCTCGGCAATTCCGGGACCGTGTAGATCCGCACCGGGATCTCGTAGGCGGTGAGCCGGCCGCGGCAGAAGGTTTTCAGTTCGTCCTCGGGAACCTCGGCCGCGCCCTCGCGCAATTCGACGACCGCGACGGGCACCTTCCCGAGACGATCGTCTTCGCGGCCGTAGACCGTGGCATCGGCGATCGCGTCGTGTGCGCGCAGCGCCTCGGCGACCGTCTCCGGGTGAACCTTGAATCCGCCCCGGATGATCGCGTCGTCCGCGCGGCCATCGATGTAGACGAAGCCGTCCTCGTCGAGATGGCCCAGATCCGAGGTGCGGACCCACTCGTGTTTGCCGGTGCCGGTCTGGCTGGAACTGACCTCGAGGCGTCCGGACTGCCCGACCGGCAGCACCGTGCCGTCCTCTGCGACCGCCCGGAGCTTGACCCCCGGCATTTCGCGGCCGACACTGCCTCGCTTCTTGTCCCACCACTGCGCGTGCATCGGCTTGGTCCAGCCGGCGATCGCGCCGGAAAACTCGGTAGCGCCGTACATGACCAGAACCGGAATGCCGTACTTCGCGGTGAATTCGTCGGCCAGATCGGGGTTAACGAATGTGGTGCCCGCGGTGATGGCACGCAAGCTGGCCAGATCCTCGGCCGGAATGTCGGCATTGATCACCGCGCGCATAGCAGCGGGCGGCAATCCGGCGACCTTGGGCTGGTGTTCCTTCACCGCCGCGCACCAGCCTTCGACGGTGAAGCGCGGGAGCATCACGAACGGCCGGGCCTCGGCCAGGTTCTGCAACACACCCCACAGACCGCCGATATGGACGATCGGAAGGGTGACCAGCGCGACGCGCCCGGTGAGCGGCGTACGGTCGGGCGGTCCGGCCGCGCCGGTATGTCCGTGCACGGCGGTGAGAGCGGCCTCGAGCTGGCGCCAGGTGAGCGGAATCCGCTTGGGCGGGCCCGTGGTGCCCGAGGTGAACATCTCCACTCCCACCGGATCCGCGATCTCGGCATCCTGCGGTGCCGGCACCGCCGGCGCCTCGGTGGTTGCGACAACCTGCTGCCCGTCGACGGCGAATCCGATCATGCCGCCCTCCTCGGCCGCGGACCGGAACACCGGCTCGCGCCACAGCGCCGCCGACGCCAGCACAGCGCTCGGATGCGCATCGGCCGTATCGGCTGTCAGCCGGGCCACCGGCTGCATGGGATTGAGGGTGATAACCGTGCGGCCCTTGCCGAGAATGGCGATCAGGGCTGCGATCGACTCCATCCGGTTGTCGAGCACCACGCCGATCCGGCTGCCGGCACCACACCCGGCGGCGGCCAGTTCGGTGTCCAGGGTTTCCGCAAGCGCCCGGACCTCTCCCCAGGTGAACCAGGTGTCGCCCTGCTGGATCATGGCAGCGTCGTCGTCGGCTTCCCATAGCCGCGCCAGCGCGCCTCGGATACTCGTCATTCGTTTCCTCCCACTCTTGCGGTAGCGGGCCACCGAGTCGGAACGCCGTGCTCAGCGCTCCGGCCGTATCGATCGCCATGAACACGCAATCCGGAATCCCGGCTGTCGTATGCTCTATTCAGAAGGTAGCTGACATGGTTAACTAGGTCAACATTCAAAGGGAGGAGCCCCGTGGATTTCGCATTGAGCGCCGAACAGGAAGAGCTCGCCGCCAGTGAGCGGGCTTGGCTGGCCAAGCATGACCCCCTCGCCGCGCGCCGGCCGACCATCGACACCGCCCCGGCGCGCGTTCCCGACACCGCCGTGAAACATGCCGTCGAATCAGGGCTGATCGGACTGCTGACCAGTGAGATGGGTGGCACGCACGTCGACCTGGCAGTGCTCGTCGAAGAACACGGCCGGGCCGGCAGCGCCGTCCCACTGGCCGAGTTGGCCTTGGCCACCGCCGCTCTCGACCGGCTCGACCACCCGCTGTCGAGCCTGGCCGAGGCGAACGCGAGCGGCGCGGAATCGACCCCGCTGGTTCTCGCCTCGACCGAAGGCGCACAGCCCACTGTGGAGATCAGCGGCGACGAACTGCGACTCGGGGGCGCCACCGCGCCCGCCACCGCCCTGCTCGACGCCACCGGATTCCTGCTCGCCGCAACCACTTCCGACGGAACGGAGATCCTCGCCCACATACCGAGCGACGGTGCCGCGCTGCGCACACTCGAGACCCTCGACCTCACCCGGTCCTGGTCCGTACTCGAGCCGGCCGTGACGGTGCCCGCACACCGCTGGGTGAGCGTGCCGAGCGGAACCGTGTCCTATCTAGCCGACGCACTCGCGTTCTACCGGAAGATGGATGCGTTGGGCGCGGCCGCGCGACTGGTCGACCTCACGGTCGAATACGCCGGTCAGCGCACCCAGTTCGGTCAGCCGATCGGCTCGTTCCAGGCCGTCAAACATCACTGCGCCGATATGGCGTTGCGGACCGAGGCCGCGCGGGCCTCGCTGTGGGCCGCCGCCGTCGCGCTCGACGGGACCGATGCCGCCCGCCGCGGCACCGCGGTATCCGCCGCCGCGGCCTACGCCGGCGAGGCGACCAGCACCGTCGCCTCGATCGCCCTGCAGGTCCACGGCGGTATCGGATTCACCTGGGAGCATGACCTGCACCTGCTGACCCGCCGGATCAAGGTTGACGAATTGCTGAACGGCACCGTGAGCTGGCACCGCAGGCGCCTCATCGATGCCTGAGCCCCCCCGGAAACACCGATTCTGCTCTCCCGCAGTGTCGTTCGACGCCCCGATCCGGGCTCAGCCACGCGCCTGACCCAGTCCGAAATTCACCGGATTCAGGCATCCGATGTATTCGAGCGCGGTGTCGATCGCGTCGCTCAGTTGCGCGCGGGTGCGGCATTTGAGCACCACGCGGGCGGACTCCGCGCGCATCGCCAGCAGAAAGTCGCGCAACAGCTTCTCCCGGCGAGAGGTGCCGAGGCCGAGCAGGGCGATGTCGTGATCGCTGCCGCGGCGGGCCTGCTCCCGGCGCAGCGCGTCGAAACCGGGCGGTGTATCCCCCATCGCAACCACGCGCGCGCGAGATTGGTTCTCCCACAGCAATTCCAGATAGGCGCGGGTGCTCACACCGTAGAGCTCCATCGGGTCGTCGACTCCGTTTGCGCGTGCCTTGTCCACGGCGTCCCGCGCACGTCCGTCTATCCGCTCGATCAGATCGGTCCAGATCGCCAGGAAGACCTCCGCCTTCCCGCCGAAGTGGTGGTAGATGCTGCCAATGCTGACGCCGGACTTCTCGACGATGTCGGCCATCGTGGCCGCGGTGAACCCCTGCGCTCCGAAGATCTCCGCGGCGGCTTCGAGGACCCGATCCTTGGTCTCCGGTGAACTCGTCCAGCCGCGGGTGCGGGGGCGGCCCTTCGCTTCCGTCATCGCGATCCTCCGTCGATTCGAACCTTGACTTCTCCCACCCTTCGTGGTGATAATCACCTTACATTCTAAAATCTGATTCTAGAAACTAATTCTTCGACAACCGCATCACCGTCCCGGGTGAAGCGATCAGGAGGCATCGAAATGACAACCAAGCTGTGGGCGAACTCGGCCGACTCGCACTTCCTCGAGCCCGAGGACCTGTGGCGGACCCGGCTGCCGAAGCGGCTCGCCGAACTCGTTCCCCGGTCGGAGAAGGATCCGGATGGCAAGTGGGAGACGGTGTTCGTCGACGGACAGGCCTTCCGACGCCGGCTGCCCACGATCTCGCAGGAGGAGTTCTTCGCCGCGAGTCACCGCGCGCCCGGCTCGGGCGATGTGACCAAGCGCCTGCCGGACCTCGATGAAGAGGGAATCTGGTCGGAGCTGGTGTTCCCGTCGCTGGGCATGTGGGCGTCGTCGTTCCGCACTCCCGAGGTCCTCCGGGAGGCGACCCGGGCGTCCAACGACTGGGCCAAAGAGGTCATCATGGATTACTCGCCGCGCCTGCTCCCCACCGCTCAGGTCTCCACCCTGTCCATCGAGGACGCCTGCGCCGAGCTGAAGCGCTGCGGAGAGCTGGGCTTCAAGGCCGTATTCCTGACCGTCTCCCCGCACCCGCAGCAGAAGGACTACAACCACGACTCGTGGGAGCCGTTCTGGGCGCTCGCCGAGGACATCGGCATGGTGATCTCCTTCCACATCGGCACCGAGCCGATCGATATGGCCAGCGGCGGCGCGGCCGGCGTCATGTACCGGGGCCCCGGTGGCGCGGTACTGAACTACACCGAGACCACCTTCGGCGGCCAGCGCGCGGTGATGAAGCTGGTCGCCTCCGGCGCGCTCGACCGGCACCCGAACCTGAAAGTCCTTGTCTCCGAGGGCGGAGCAACCTGGGTGCCGTTCATCGCCGACCGGATGGAGGAGGGCTACCGCCAGCATTCGCAGGTGGTGCGCCCGAAGCTGAACCGCTCGCCCAAGGAGATCATCTACTCTCAGGTGTACGCGTCGTTCCAGCACGACGAATCTGCCGTCGCCGCGATGACGGGAATGGGCTTCAACAACGTGATGTGGGGCAGCGACTACCCACATATGGAAGGCACCTACGGGCACACCCAGAAAACCCTGCACCACCTGTTCGACAACGTCGACCAGAAGACGCGGGACCGAATCATGTTCGGTGCCTTCCAGGAACTGTTCCCCGACGCCCCGCTGCCGCCCGCCCCGGGCACCGTGAACCCGGCCGCAGAGACAGTCTGAAGCCCCGCCGTCCCCGACAGAATCGAGAACACCTCATGGAAGACAGCGTTCTCTACGACCTGCCGACCGAGTTCTTCGCCGACATGGCCGCCGCCTCAGGCTACTGCGACGCCCAGTCCATCCTGCCCGTCGAGGGCCGGTACCTGTGCCACTGCACCTGTGGCCGCTGGGACGTCGAAGCCCCCACCCGCGACGAGGGCCTGGCGCTGGCCCGCGCGCACACCGCGGAAACCGCATAGCACAACCGAATACGAAGCATCCGCATCGCGCCCCACGGGCCGGTGCGGATGTTACGTCTCAGACACAGTTTCAGACAAATAGGAATGCCCCGGAGCCGATGTGCTCCGGGGCTTCCACGTGCTTGGGGGTCAAGCGTTCGTGATCCGCCAGCGTCCGTCAGCGCGGCATCTTCAGCCCGCGCTCGGCGATGATGTTCCGCATGATCTCCGAGCTGCCTCCGGCGATCGTGTAGGCGCGGGCGTAGAGGAATTCGTCCTGCCATCGGCCGTTGTCGACCGCCTCGCGGTCACCTTCGACCAGAATGCCCGCCTCCCCGCTCAATTCCAGTGCGAAGCGCGAAATGTCAACGCCCAGTTCGCTGAACATCAGTTTGGCCATGGGCGCGTCCTGCACTCGCTCGGTACCACGCGACCACCGGCTGATGTTGGCGTAGACCAGCGCGGACAGTGCCTCGACCTCGGCCCGGAACTTGCCGAGCGCCTCCTGCACCGCGCCGTCTTCGATGGCCGGCCGTCCACCTCTGGTGATTCGCTTCGCCAGATCTTCGAGCGCGTCCACGTTCTGACGCAGCCGCACCACGCTCGTGGCGACCCCGCTGCGCTCGTGTCCGAGACTCGAATTGGCAATGGCCCAACCGAAATTGAGCTCGCCGATCAAGGCGTCGGCGGGCAGTTCGACATTGTCGAGGAATACCTCGTTGAAGTCCGACGTGCCGGTCATCTCGCGCAGCGGGCGCACATCGACACCGGGCAGGCTCATATCGACGATGAACGCGCTGATGCCCTTGTGTTTGGGCGCGTCCGGATCGGTGCGGGCCAGCAGATAGCCATAGTCGGCCCAGTGTCCGTTGGTGGTCCACACCTTCTGGCCGGTGACCCGGAAGCCTCCGCTCTCGGTCCGGACCGCCTTGGTGCGCAGCGATGCCAGGTCGCTGCCGGAGCTGGGCTCACTGAACAGCTGGCACCAGGTGTCCTTGCCGGAACGGATACCCGGAAGGTAGCGCTGACGCTGCTCTTCGGTGCCGAAGTCGATCAGGGCGTGCGAGACCAGAGCGCCCGCGCCCGCGAAGTGCGGCGCCTGGGCTCGCGCGATCTCCTCCCCGACCACCACATCACGTTCGGCCTGATACGAACTCCCCTGTCCCCCGTACTGTTCCGGCCAGTCCCCGCCCATGTATCCGGCGGCGAAAAGCTTGCCGATCCACTCGGTGATCAGGGTCTGCTCGGCCCGGTTCTCGGCGCTTCGCACACCGGCCTTCGGCGGGATCGCGGGCGCATTGGCCTCGACGAATTCCCGCACTTCGAGCCGGAACCGCTCGAGCTCCGGGCTCATTCCGTAGTCCATCTGGCTACTCCTCCTGGCGACCCGGCGGTCAGCGAACCTCGTACTTGCGGGTGGGCACTTCGGACCGTACGACCTGCTCCTGACCGATCGGGTTGCCAATGATCGTGTACGACATACCCGTGGCGAGGGCGTTCGAGCGGCCGGTGTCGCGGGACTCCCAGATCGCCCGGATGCTGCCCTGCACCGCGGCCGGTGGTTTGGCGGCGATTCGCTCGGCGAGGGCCTGCGCACGATCCCACAACTGCGCCCGCGGCAGCACCTCGCTGACGAAACCGATCTGATGCGCGCGTTCGGCCGACATGCGCTCGTCGAGTCCGAGCAGCACCATCCGCAGCACCTCACCGATCGGGATGCGGTGAGCGAGACCGATCGGCTCGAGGGCCGCGACCATACCGTAGGAGACATGCGGGTCGAAGAACTGAGCGTCGTCGCTGGCGATGATGATGTCGGCCTCGTTGAGCCAGTAGAGGGCACCACCGGCGACCATGCCGTGCACCGCACAGATCAGCGGCTTCCAGCACCCGTTCTGCTTGGGCGAGAGATCGACGCCCGGGTCCTGCCGGCTGAACGGATTGTCGGCGAGGAAGGTCCCTTCCTTCACGTCCACCCCGGTACAGAAGGCGCGATCACCGCTGGCCCGCAGCACGATCGCGTGCACATCGTCCTCGTCGTCGGCGAACCGCCACAGCGCCTTGAACTCCGCGCGCATCGCGTCGTTGAAGGAGTTCAACCGATCCGGCCGGTTGAGCGTGATGGTCAAGACGTGGTCCTTGCGCTCCGCTATGACCGTGGTCAATCCGTTCAGATCCACCGTTCCTCCTGCCGTCGCCTATGATCTCGACAAAGCTTACTAAGTTATCCTTCAAATGTCAGTAGTCGGGCCGTGCGCCGACAAGAACGAGGCCGGGAGACCCGATCCATGACGCAAAGCTTGCTCTTCTCATCGCTGCCCCTGCGCGGGGTCACGGTCAAGAACCGGCTGTGGGTCGCGCCCATGGCTCAATACTCCGCCACCGACAACGGCGTCCCGACCGACTGGCACCTGGCCCACCTCGGTGGCATGGCCCGCGGCGGCGCCGGTTTGGTGATGTCGGAAGCCACCGCGGTGGTGCCCGAGGGCCGCATCTGCATCCCCGACGCCGGTATCTGGAGCGACGAACACGCCGAAGCCTGGTCCCGGATCACTCGATTCATCGTCGGCCAAGGGTCTGTTCCGGGGATGCAACTCGCGCACGCCGGCCGCAAGGGCAGCACCCAGATTCCCACACAGGGACGCGGCGCGATCACCGAAGCCGAGGGCGGCTGGCGCACCGTGGCTCCATCCGCGATCGCCTATACGGGATTGCCGCAACCGCATGCGCTGACCATCGAGGAAATCGCGGAGATCGTCGCCGCCTACGCCGCCGCCGCGCGACGCGCCGTCGAGGCGGGTTTCCAGGTTCTGGAAATCCATGCCGCACACGGCTATCTGCTCAACGAATTCCTCTCGCCGCTCGGCAACGACCGCACCGACCGCTACGGCGGCGACTTCACCGGCCGCACCCTCATCCTGCACCAGGTCGTGGGGGCCATCCGCGCGGTGATCCCCGAAACGATGCCGCTGTTCGTGCGCCTGTCGGCCACCGACTGGGCCGAGGGCGGTTGGACGGTCGAGGACACCGTGCGGCTGTGCGCCGACCTCGAGGGCACCGGCGTAGACATGATCGACGTCTCCAGCGGCGGCATGGTCGCCCATCAGAAAATCACGGTCGGCCCCGGCTACCAGGTCCCGTTCGCCCGCGCCGCGCGCGCGGCCTCATCCATCCCGGTGATCGCGGTCGGATTGATCACCGAGGCCGTCCAGGCCGAACAGCTCCTGGTCGACGGCGCGGCCGACGCGCTCATGTTCGGCCGCCAACTGCTACGTGAACCGCACTGGCCCTTCCGCGCGGCAGTCGAACTCAAATCCGAACTGCGCTGGCCCGGCCCATACCGTTCGGCCCGATACCAGGGCAGCATCCCCTGACCCGCGCTCGGACGATCCGCTCCGGTCAGTGCGGTACGTCGGCGCACCCCTCGGCCGCCCGCCGCCACTTTGCTGCCCACTCCGCGCGACGGTGCTCGGCAGGCAAGGCGTCGACAGCGGCCCGAATCTCCTCCTGCGCTACGACAACGGCTGCGCCGGGCCGACGCGCTCGTCACCACGACGGCGCGAGCGCGCGCAACCCGGCGACGACAGGGCCAGTGTCGTGTCAGTCTTGCCGGATCCGCAACTCGCACAATGCCTCTCGGGCTGACCCCGGTATCGGAACGGGCCCGTCGTCACCGACCGCGACGACCACGGTGTCGCACACGCTGATACATACTCCGTCACGAAACAGTGCCGAGGAAGCTACGAACGAGGTCCGGCCGATCCGGCCCACGCGCCGGTCTCGATGGTGGCGGGCCAGTGCGCTTCGGCGCGAAAATGGACGACATTCTGGGAGGCGACCAACCGCAACTGCCGTGCTCGCGGGTCGTACACGCCGGGGAATACCTTCGCATTCAAGACGGCATGGGCATCTTCGTGCAGCAACTCCAATGCCAAGTTGTTCAGGTGCGCATTGGCATCCATGTCGGCATACCGGCCCTGCGATGTCCGGACAAGTGGGTACAGCCCGAGGTGGGACCTGGCCAGATGCGGGCGACCGGTCGTCTCCACCAGTGCATCAACGACTTCGATACCCACGCTCATGGCCGTACCCTCTTCCCGCCGCAACTGCCATACCGTATATCACTTAGTGATACTACTCGCCGATTGCGCGCCGGTGTGAACCGCGCGCCGAGGTGGCGCGGTATAGCTCGACAGCAGGGGCGGGAATTGATTCCGAACCCGAATCTTCGATCCGCCCCGGACAGATAGTTCACCAAGTATTATATCTACGACTAGCGCCTTCCATTTCCCGCCGCCTGAGCACGCACAACGCGCAATCGACACCGCCGGAGAGTGCGTGGCGGCCGACTGAACGGTGTCATAGTTCACTATCAAGCATGGCAAGGAGACAAGCCGACATGTCCCAGACCACCCACCTCACCGCCCCCACCGTGATCACGTTCGACGTCACAGAGGCCATCGGATCGGGGGGCTCGCTCACCCAGACCGCCCGCCTCTTCCTCCCCGAACACCCCGAGCGCACACCCGCGGTGCTGGTCTGTCTCGCCGGTGGCACCTACGACTGGCACTATTGGCACCTCGACGTACCCGCCCGGCGTGGATACAGTTTCGCAGAGCACCTCGCCGGCCGTGGGTTCGCCGTCGTGGCCGTAGATCACCTGGGCGTCGGGGAAAGCAGTGACCCGACCGGCGCCGGGCCGGTCGGACTGTCTCTTCTCGCCCGCGGGGATGCCACTGTCGCACATCAGATCAAGCAGCGGGTGGCCGCCGGCACACTCAGCGCGGACCTGCCCGCACTCGATATCCCACTGATCGGCGTCGGCCACTCCATGGGGGCCTGCCTCACCACGATCGTGCAGGCAGAGCAGCGGCCCTACGCCGCGGTCGCCCTGCTCGGCTATGGCGTCGATATCGCCAACGTCTACGACGAATCCAACGACGCCGACGACCTCGAAGACCGCGTCGCCGACAGCGAACGCGTCTTCCGCGAACTCAACGGCGTTGCGGCCGAAGCCAACTCGTGTGTCGTCCCGAGAGCGCATCTGCGCGCGATCTTCCACGCCCCCGATGTCCCCGAGGACATCGTCGCCGCCGACGACGCCGTCGAGTCGGTGGTCCCGGTCCGCGCCGCATCCGAAGTCACCACCCCCGGCTACGTCGCCACGTTCGCCAAGACGATCGATGTGCCGGTGTTCATCGGGCTCGGGGCCGTGCTCGACGTATCACCGAACCCGCATGCCGAGCCGGGCAACTACCGCCACTCCCCCGATGTGACTCTGCATCTCGTCGAGGGATCCGCACACTGTCACAACTTCGCGGGCAAGCGCGCTACCCTGTGGGACCGAATCGCCGCATGGATCCCCACGGTCACCGGCCCGCCCGCGCAGACCGCGAACTGAGGTACAGATGGCGCGATGGGTGGTCGTCACCGACCTTCGCGCGCAGGGGTGAAAGCCGGTCGTCGCGCATCGCGGGGCCCGAGGGCGCTGAGGTCAGCGTCGTCGGGCCGGTGGGCTCCAGGCCCGGGCCAGGTCGACGGTGTCCAGTAGACCGGTTTTGAGAATCTTGTTCGTGGGCGTGCGCGGCAGCGCGCCGGTCAGAGTCAGGTATTTCGGCAAAGCGTGTTTGGGGAGGCGGATCGTCATCCACTCGTAGAGTGCCGGTTCGTCGAGGGCGCTGCCTTCTGCCACCTCCACCACAATCAGGACCTCTTGTCCCACAATGGGATCCGGTACGCCGATGACCGCGCTCGCGACGAGTTGCGGATGCTCGTCTATGACGGCTTCGACCGCGGTGGTCGAGATGTTCTCACCCAGTCGGCGGATGGTGTCACCGGCCCGGTGGCAGAATTCGAAGTTGCCGTCGACGTGTCGAATCACGATGTCGCCCGTGCGGTACCAACCACCGGCCAGTACCCGCTCGGTCACCTCCGGCTGGTTGAGGTAGCCAACCATGATCATGAGCCGGTCACTCGGCTGGATCCACAGCTCTCCCGCGACGCCGTCGGCCGCCGGTCGGCCGTTCTCGTCCACGACTTGCGCTCGATAGCCATCGCGTACGCGACCGCACCACATGTGGTCGAGATCGGGTGGATCACTCAGCACCAGCGGGAAGCCGACCTCCGTGGATCCGTAGAGGTCGTAGCATTTCACGTCGAATCGCTGGGAGAATTCGGCGGCGAGAGCGACATTGTGGCCGGCGAACACGGCCTCGAGCGGATTGTCGGGATCATCCGCGCACGGTGGCAGCGCCAGCAACAGTGGCGCCAGCAGAGTCGCTGTGGTGCAACCGAACTCGCGGACATCGTCCATGGTGGCCTTCGCCGAGAATCGTTCCCGGAAGACGACTTGGCCGCCGGTGGCGCACATTGCCACCAGCGGGCTGCGTCCGGTGACGTGGAACATCGGATGGCAGTTGTAGGTCACATCGTTGGGGCCCAGGGGAATTCGGTCGGCCATCGTGGCGAACTGTGCCCAGTCGAGTATCACGCCCTTGGCGGGTCCGGTGCTACCGGAGGTGTAGATCACGCACGCGATATCGGCCGGTGCCGGCAACGCATCGAATTCGATAGTGGCCGCGGGTAAGTGTTGCCATCCGCCACGCTCGACTGTGTGAATAGGTAAGGCCGGTCGGGTATTTCGGATGTGGTCGACGAATTCCGGTCGGGCCAGGCACAGTATCGGGGCGGCGTCGTCGAGAACGTGCTCGAGGAAGGCACCCTTCAGTTCGGGGTTGACCGGAACCTCCACCGCGCCGAGGCAACCGAGCGCGATCCAGATCATCGCCGCATCGATCGACGGCGGCAGCACCGTCGCCACCCGGCAGCCCCGGGCTACACCGAGGCCGCGGAGGTACTCCGCCCAGCCGCGCGCGCCCTCCCACGTCGCACCGTAGGTGGCGTGGGAGCCGGTGACCTCCTGGAGAAACGGCCGGTCCGGCTCCGATCCAGCGCGAGAACGTAATTGAACCGGCAACATCGACGCCGGATCGGTCACCGCGGAAACGAACGTCGATACAGCAGACACCGGGGCCTCTTTCTTCTCACGCTTCGGACGCCGACCGGCAGTGCCCTGGCGAGCGGGCCGGCGCCGCATCGGGCCGCGGGCGCCCGCCCGGCGCCCGCGGCCTGTCGGCAATTCAGTTGTCGCAGGCGATGATTCCGAGCTCGAGTAGCTCATCGATGCGCTGCTCACCCACCCCGATCTCGCGAAGCACCGGTCGGGTGTGCTGGCCGATGGTGCAGCCCGCATCGGCCTTGGTGCGCGAGCGCGAGAAGCGGGTGAGCGGGGCCAGGCGGCGGTGTTCGTCGAAGATCGGGCTCACCGCCTCCACGCTGTAGCCGGCCTCGAAGAACGGATCGGACTGCAGCGCCGATTCGGAGTTGCGTTCGAGGATAGCCACGCAACCCACGTCGAGCGCGGTGAGCTCGTCCTCCCACTGTTGGTTGCCCTTGCCCGCGAACACGCCGGCGAGGACGTCGGCGAGCGCCGCATCGTTGGTGTGGCGATCCTGCGCGGTAGCGAACCTCGAATCCGACGCCAGATCCGCGTACGGCGACAGCGCCTTCACCAGCGCCTCCCATTCGCTCGGCAGCGGCGCGGCCAGGAAGACCCAGCCGTCTGCGGTCCGATACATCCGGTAGAGCGCGCCGAGCCCGTAGAACTGCGCATCCGGGATCGCGATCTGCGGGCGGCCTTCGTAGCTGGAGTTGTAGGAGATCAGCGCCTGATGCACGGTCCCGAGCATGGTGGTGACCATCGTCGAGAGTTCGACGCCGTTGCGCTTCGCGTAGAGACCCACCAGCATCGCCGAGGCGACCCCCAGCGCGGCGATACCGTCGGATTGGACAGCCGGCACCGCACCGGCCGCGTGCAGGGTGCGCGCACCCGCGCGCAACGCGTCCGCATCACGCGGCGGGTTGGCGGCGTCCCGCCCGTCCACGACCGACAGTCCGGTCGCCGCGCCGATCGAGGGCGCGTACGCGGGCCTGGCCGCGTACGGGCCATCGACCCCGTAACCGGGGGTGTTCAGATAGACGAGGTCGGGATTGATCGACTTCAGCGTCGCCTCGTCGATCCGTGCCCGCTCCGCAGCGGCGCCCCGGAAGCATTGCAGCACAATGTCGCTGCGCTTGACCAACTTGTAGACGAGTTCGAGTCCGGCCGGCGTGGTGAGGTCGATCGCCACACTTTCCTTGCCCTGCAACACCTTCGCGCCCCCGGCCTCGGGGAAGGCGACCAGGTTGCGAATGTTGTCGCCTGCGATCGGCTCGATCTTGATCACCCTGGCGCCGAGATCGCCGAGCACAGTTGCCCCGAAGGGACCGGCGAACATGGTGCCGAATTCGAGAACCGTCACCCCGCGCAGCGGCAACTCCGCCGACGCCGGCGTACCGGCCGCCGGTGCGGGCGTCGCCGCGGCGATCGCGGCCCGGACCTCGTCGTCGTGCTGGCCCGGCAGCGGCGCGGGACGCACCGGCGTCAGCGGCTTCCCGTCGGCGTGGATGAGGGTGGACGGTTGGCGCACCGGACCGATCCCGGGGTTGTCGACCGTGACGACTCGGCCCTCCGCGACGACCTGCGGGTGATCCAATGCCTCGTCGGGGGTGCGGAATGCCTCTGCGCTGATGTCGTGGTTGGTCTCGAAGACCTGCTGCCATTCCTCGAAGGTGCGGGCGCCCACCCGGTCGAGCATCATCTGCCAGAATTCGGTGCGGAGCTCGGGGGTCGGCAGCATCGGGAAACCGGTCCACTTGGGGTCGGCCAGCTCCTTCACCAGATCGAGTTCGGTGAGCCAGGCCTGCATCAACCGGGGCGCGGTCTGTGCGAACTGCAGCCAGCGACCATCCTCGGTCGCCGCTATCAGCAGGGCGTAGATCAGGTAGGCCTGCGGGCGTCCCTCGTCGTCGTAGGCCACATCCATCGGGCTGAAGGCGTCGGGGTAGCGCTCGAGCACCATTTCGTAGAACCAGTTGTAGGGATCCATCGCGCCCATCCCGGTGACCAGGTTGGATTCGACGGCCTGCCCGCGGCCACTGGACATGCGCTCGATCAGCGCGGCGAGGATGCCGTGCACAGCTGCCTGCGACGCTCCGAACGACGCGTAGGGCGCGGTGACGAACGCCGGTCCGGGCCGAATCGTCAGCTGCCGTTTCTCGAACATGACCCCAGTTTTGGCCATCACGAGGCCTTCCCAGCCCTTGTAGTTCTTCCACGGGCCGGTACTGCCCCAGCCGGTGATCGACGCCCAGACCAGCCGCGGATACTTGTCGTCCACGGACTCCGGGGTGAGTCCGATCCGCGCCGCCGAGGTCGGCCGCATCGTCGTGATCAGCACATCCGCGGTACCCAGCAACGCGCGCAGCGCCGCGAGATCGTCCTCGGCGTGCAGGTCCAGGGTGATGCTCCGCTTGCCGCGCAGCAGGCCGGGCCAGCCCGCGAGGTGGCGCAGGTCGCTGCCGCCGGGCGGCTCGACCATGATGACGTCCGCACCGCAGTCGGCCAGAAACTGGCTCGCCTGCGCGCCGGGCAGGGTGGTCGAGAGGTCGACGACCACCACCCCCGCGAGGGGACCCGAGCTGGTTGCCTGGTCCGGTTCTGTCGTCACGGTGAATCCTTTCGTCACAAATCTGGTCGGCACCGCGGTGCCACGCCCTGCCCGTGGGCACGGCGAAAGATCAAGCGATGGCGATGTTCTTCAGGCGCAGGAACTCCTCGATCCCTTGCCGCCCGCCTTCCTTGCCCAGGCCACTGAGCCCGACACCGCCGAAGGCCCGGTTGACACCGAGGTTCATCGCACCGTTGATCAGAACCTCACCGGTGACCAACTCCTCGGCGACCCGATGCGCGCGGCGCAGATCGTTGGTCTGGATATAACCGGACAGGCCGTACTCGCTGTTGTTGGCGATCTCGATCGCCTCCTGCTCGGTAGCGAACGGGGTGATCGCCAGCACCGGACCGAACACCTCCTTCTGAGCGAGTTCGGACTGCGGGTCGACATCGGCGAACACGGTTGGTTCCAGAAAGAAACCGTCGGCCAGTGCACCCTCGCCCCGGTGGCCGCCGGTGACCAGACGCGCGCCATCGGCCCGAGCGCGCTCGATCATGCCCAGGATCCGATGTAATGCCGCCTCGTTGACGACGGGACCGGATACGGTTCCCTCGGCCAGCGGATCGCCGACGGTGATGAATTCGGCGAACGCCTTGACCCGCCCGATCATCTCCTCATAGATGCTGTCCTGCACCAACATTCGAGTCGGCAGCGCGCAGCCTTGGCCGCTGAGCGCACCGATCGACATCATCGTGCCGTGCGAGCACGCCTGGTCCAGATCCGCGTCGTCGAACACGATATTGGCCGACTTGCCGCCGAGTTCGAGTACGGACGGCTTCATCAGATCTGCGCAGCTGTGCAGGATCTTGCGGGCGGTATCGGGCCCGCCGGTGAAGGTCACCTTCTTCACCAGCGGATGCTCGACCAGCGCCGCGCCGGCCTCGGGTGCGCCGGGCAGGATGTTGACCACACCGGCCGGAATGCCGGCCTGCTCGACCAGATCGGCGAAGAGTTCGCCGGTGAAGGGTGTGAGCTCCGACGGTTTGACCACCACGGTGTTTCCCGCCGCCAATGCGGCCGGGATCTTCATCGCGAGCGAGATCAGCGGACCGTTCCAGGTGATGATCACACCGATCACGCCGTAGGGCTGGCCCAGCGAATAGGAGAACTCGCCGTCCACACCGAGCGATCCGGTGACCTCGGAGGTGAGCTTGTCCGCCCAGCCGGCGTAGTAGCGCGTCCACTCGATGGACGTCACGACCAGACCGGCGGCGACCGGGAGGGGAGTGCCGTTGTCGAGTGCGCCCAATCGAGCGAATTCTCCGGCGTTGGCCTCGATCAGATCGGCGAGCCTGGTCAGCAGCCGCCGCCGCTCCGCCGGCCGGGTGCGGCGCCATTCGGCGAAGGCGTCCTGTGCGGTGCGGGCGGCCCGGTCGACCTCGTCGGCACCTGCCAGTGGGATCCGCGCGTCCACCGTGCCGTCGACGGGGTTGACGTGCTCGTGCACCCCGCCCGATCCGGTCGCGATCCGATCGGTACCGATTCGGAGGTGCACGGTGGGCCTGGTGGTATCGATTGCGTGACTGGTCATGGGTTCGCCACTCGCTTCGCTGCGGTCGGGTGAGATGACAACGCCATCTTAGTTATCTATGTTGCGCAGCTCACACACTATTACGGACTTAAAGTGTCTGCAAGTAGCAAAATAGGAAGGCCGCTCGGCCGCAGCGGCGGCCGACTGTGATTGGTTGATCCGAGAGGAATGCGCGGACAGATGCGAGGCGAGGAGTGACACATGGGCCGGCAAGCCACACCGCTCGGACGACCGCGCGACCCCGAACTCGACGAGAAACTGATGACGGCGGCGCTGCTCGAATACGCCCAACTGGGGTGGGGCGCATTCACGATGCAGGGCGTCGCCAGGCGCGCCGGCGTCGGCAAGTCCGCGCTCTACCTGCGCTGGGCGAACAAGGAACAACTACTGCTCGACAGCGTCGAATCGGTGGCGCTGACGTTGCGCGTCAATGTCGACACCGGCTCGCTGACCGGCGATTTGACAGCGCTCGCCACCGCACTGCTCGAGCACTTCCTCGACCCGATCGGCTGGGCGACGTTGCGGATCACCATCGACGTCACCGCCGAGTTCACCGATCTGCAGCCCTTCCAACAGCGCATCGTGAAGGCGCTGCGAGCGGCGGCGACCGGAGCCTTCACCCGCGCCGTCGAGCGCGGCGAGATGGCCACGGACACCGCACACGGGCCACTGATCGAGTCGCTGTTCGGCGCCGTGCTGATGCACACTCTCGCATGTTCACCGGATGAGCGCGCGCACGCACGCACGTATCCTGTCGAGCACGTCGGGCCACTCGTCGAAGTAATCGCGCGCTCCGCCCGCCCGACGAAGAAGTGATTGCACATATATAACTCAGTGGGTTAACTTGGTCACGCATGAGGCATGCGTTCCCACCCCGCACACGGGGCCCTCCCCGCGGCAAACCCGTGTCAATCAGACGGAGGACCACCATGGCCGGACTCGAGGGCAAAGTCGCCCTGATCACTGGAGCCGCACGAGGACAGGGCCGCTCACATGCGGTGCGCCTGGCCGGCGAGGGCGCCGACATCATCGCCCTCGACATCTGCGCGGATATCGACACGATGGACTACCCGAACGCGGCCCCCGAGGATTTGAAGGAAACCGTAGCCCAGGTCGAGGCACTCGGCCGGCGGATCGTCGCGACCGAGACCGACGTTCGCGATGCCGCCGCGACCCGGGAGGCCGTCGACCGGGGCTACGAGACGTTCGGGCGACTCGACATCGTGCTGTCCAATGCGGGCATCGTCCGGCTCAGCGACAGTCCCGACGATTACGCGCAGACGTGGCGGGACGTGCTGTCGACCAACCTGAGCGGCGGCTTCCACGTAGTGAATGCTGCTGTGCCACATATCATCTCAGGCGGCCGCGGCGGTTCGATCGTCTTCACCGGCTCGACGGCAGGCGTGCGCCCGACGGCGAGCCTCAACACCGCCGCCTTGGCCTACACCGCGTCCAAGTGGGGGCTGGTCGGTATCTGCAAGCAGTACGCCGCGTCGCTGGCCCAGCACTCGATTCGAGTCAACATCGTGCATCCGACCGGCGTCGCCTCGGGTATGACGATGAACGAGGCGATGGCCCGGCTCGCCCAGGAGGCCGCCGCGGGCGGCGACAATTCCATTTCGCAGATGCAGAATGCGATGCCGATCGAGATTCTGCAGCCGGGCGACATCTCCGACGCGATCGCCTTTCTGGTCTCCGATCAGGCGAAGTGGATCACCGGCGTCTCCCTGCCGGTGGACGCCGGCTTCTCCATCCGCTAGCCCAAGGGCAACGATCCGTGCGCGCGGTCCGATGTGAGGAATACGGCGGGCCCGAATCCCTCACCGTCACAGACATTCCCGCCCCGGAGGCGCGCCCCGGCCGGGTAGTTGTCCGAGTAGAGGCCGCAGCTGTCAACTATCCCGATGTGCTCGTCGCCTCCGACCGGTATCAGATCAGCGTGCCGACACCTTTCACGGTAGGAAGCGAGTTCGCGGGCACTGCGCTGTCGGTGGGCGAGGGAGTGCGGTCCGTCGCCCCCGGGGACGCGGTCATGGGTGTGGCGTTCACCGGCGCCTTCGCGGAGCGGATCGCGGTGCCCGAGGCCTCGCTTTCGCCGATTCCGCCCGGGCTGAGCATGATCGACGCCGCCGCGTTCGGGGTCACGTATCGAACTGCGTATCACTCGCTCGTCACCATCGGCGAGATGCGGCCCGGCGACTGGGTGGTCGTCCTTGGCGCCGCGGGCGGAGTGGGAACCGCGTGTGTCGACATCGCGACACGACTCGGGGGCCGGGTGATCGCGGCGGCGTCGTCCCGGGAACGGATCGAATTGTGCCGCCGCCTCGGCGCGGTCGCAGGTATCGCCTACGAGGACGAGGACCTCAAAGACCGCATCAAGGCGATCACCGCCGGTCGCGGAGCCGACTTGGTTATCGATCCCGTGGGCGGCGCATACGCGGAACCGGCGATCCGCGCCACCTCTTGGGGCGGACGCTACGTCTGTGTCGGCTTCGCAACCGGCGAGATTCCGCGCATACCGATGAATCTCGTTCTCCTGAAAGGGGCGATCCTGCGCGGGTTCGAGATCAGAACGCTCGCCGAACACCGGCCCGAGGCCGTGACCGAGGGGACGGCGGCGATCGCAGGTCTGGTAGCCACGGGCATGCGGCCGCACGTCTCTCAGGTGTTCGCGCTCGAGGATGCGCCGCGCGCACTGACCCTGATCCGAGACCGCGAAGCCCGCGGGAAGATCGTGCTCGACCCCACGATGTAGCCACAGTGAGTGGCGGGCACCCGCCGAACTCAGTACAAGCCGCCGTCCACCCGGATCAGTGACGCCGTAGTGTAACTGGATGCTGGGCTCGCCAAATACAATGCGGTGGTCACGATCTCGGAGGGGTCACCCGGCCGGCCCGCCGCGCTGGGAGTGGTCCGCCGCACCTCTTCGGGCCAAGCCTTGGAGATGTCGGTGAGAAACGGGCCCGCCGAGATGGTGTTGACCCTGACCTTCGGGGCGTACTCGCGCGCGAAGACCTGGGTCAGCGCGTTCAGTCCGGCCTTGGCTCCGGAGTACGGGCCGAATCGCGGCTGCGGCATGAGCGCGCCGGAGGAGGACACGTTGATGATCGAACCACCCTCGCCCGCCGCCATCCGCTCCCCCACCAGGGCGCACAGCCGGAACGGACCTTTGAAGTTCACATCGACGATCTTGTCGAAAAGTTCCTCGCTCGTCTGCGCGGACGACGGTGCCAGCGGCGACATCCCGGCATTGTTGACCAGCACGTCGACCCTGCCGAACTCGGCGTAGGCGGCCTCGACCAACGCATCGATCCGGTCCCACTTGCCGACGTGACATCCGACCGCGAGCGCTCGACGCCCCAGTGCCGCAACCTCTTTCGCCGCCTCCTCACACGCTTCGGTCTTTCGGCTGGTGATCACGACATCGGCTCCGGCCGCAGCGAAGGCCAGCACCATCTGCCTGCCGAGACCACGGCTGCCGCCGGTGACGAGGGCGACCTTTCCAGCGAGTGAAAACAGATCATTCATGCGAGGCCGTACTCCTTCAGAATGTCGGCGTATCGTGCGCGGGCCGCGGCGCGACGTGTCGGAATATGTTCGGAGGGAAACAGTCCCGCGGCCGGCCCGTAGCCTTTGAGCACCTGCTTGGCGACGGTCACCTTGTGCACCTCCGTCGGCCCGTCTGCCAGCGCCAGCGATGGAACACTGGTCCACCACTCGTAGAGCGGCAATTCGGTGGTGACACCAAGAGACCCGTGGATCTGCACGGCCCGGCCGATGATGTCACCGAAGACCTTCGCCATCGCCACCTTGCACATCGCGATATTGGTGCGGGCCGCACCGTGCGGCTCGTTGTCGATGATCCACGCGGTCTGCATCACCAACAGCCGGAACTGGGCCAATTCGATCCACGAATCCGCGATGAACTGCTGCACCATCTGCTTGTCGGCCAGCAGTTCACCCTGGGTGCGTCGCGAGAGGACCCGCTCGGCCATCATGTCGAATGCGCGCCGGCATTTGCCGACCGTGCGCATCGCGTGATGAACGCGGCCGCCGCCCAGGCGTGCCTGCGCCACTTCGAAACCCAGGCCGGGACCGCCGAGAATCGCATCGGCGGGGACCCGCACGTCGTGGTAGCGGATGTAGCCGTGGGTGCCCTCGTCGAGTTCCTCCCGGTCCGGCATCACCACCACATTGCGGATGATCTCAACGCCCGGTGTTTCGGCGGGCACGACGAACATCGACATCCGGCGATACGGCGACGCATCCGGGTCGGTGACGGCCATGACGATGAAGAAGGCCGCGTAGCGCGCGTTGGAGGAGAACCATTTCTCCCCACTGATGACCCACTCGTCACCGTCACGGCGTGCGGCGCAGACGAACTCCTTCGGGTCGGCGCCCGCCTGCGGTTCGGTCATCGAGAAGCAGGAGACGATATCGCCGTCGAGCAGCGGCTGCAGATATCGTGACTTCTGTTCCGCGGTGCCGAACACGGCGAGAATTTCGGCGTTCCCGGTATCGGGGGCCGCGGTACCGAAAATGGTTGGCGCCCACATGGATCGGCCGATGATCTCGTTCATCAGGGCGAGTTTGAGCTGCCCGTAACCCTGGCCACCGAGTTCGGGGCCGAGGTGGCACGCCCACAGACCCTGCTCGCGCACTCGGTCCTGCAGCGGCTTCACGATCGCGCGGGCCGCCGCGTTCTCGGTGTTGTACGGCTGGCCGATATGAGGGAAGAGCAAATCGAGCGGCTCGCACTCCTCCCGCACGAACGCGTCCATCCAGTCCAGCTTCGCCTGAAAGTCCGGCTCGGTCCGGAAATCCCACATATGCTCTGATCCTTTGTCTCAGAAGGTAGTCGGCTGTTCGACAGCGAACCTCAATGCCCGATCAAGGCCATCGCCTCGTCCACCATGCCCGCCAGCCCTGGTTCCATCCGCTGGAACGCCGGCGGCACGGCACCGGCCTTGCGGGCCCGTTTGATCAGCAGCGCCGTAGCCGCGGCCTCCTTGTACCGGGTCAGCGCGTCGAACCAGACCAGGTCGGTCACCGGCCGTCCCCATGCCTGCTCGTATTCCCGGACCACCTCGGCGATGGTCGGCGTACCGCACGGTTGCGCGCTGGGCGCGGCCGGATGGCCCGCTTCGTCGGTGAAGTAGGTCAGCCAGCTCAGGTCCACTCGCGGATCACCGACCGACCAGATCTCCCAATCGATGATCGCGGTGACCTTGTCGCCGTCGCACAGGGTGTTGCCCAGCCGGTAGTCGCCGTGGTTCACCACCGGCCCGGCCTGCTCCGGCATGGTTTCGCGCAACGCACGCGCGCAAGCGCGGTAGTTGCCCCGCAGATCCTCCGGCACCGTCTCGAAAGCCCTTGTCCACCGGTCGATCTCGGCATCGAGACCGACTGCGGGCTCGTCGCCGAGGCCGATATCGGCCGGCTCCACACGGTGCAGGTGACCGAGCATGCGCGCGGCGTCGAGATAGCGGGCCCTGACCCGGCGCGCCGCTTCGGCGTCGCGCCCATCCTCGAGCAGCGGTTCCACACATTCGCCCGCCACCAGATCCATGGCTACGAACGGCGGAATCTGCGGCGGCCGCCCTTCGTCGTCGAACAGCACCGCGGGCACCCGCACGCTCGGCGCCTGCGCCAGAGCGGCCATCACCCGGCTCTGCCGCAGCACGTCCCGGTTGCGGACCGGATCCAGCCCGGGCGGCGCGACTTTGAGCACCACCGGCAGCGTCGCCCCGGCCGCGGTGAGGTCGGCGACGAAGGTCAGGCTCGATGTACCGCCTGTCAACGGCCGCACGCCCGACACGGCGGCTCCGATCCGAGCCGCCGCCGCGGTGGCACGTTCCGCGAGCTGGTCGACGAAAGTCTGGTCATCGACCCGAGAGGCCGCGTCGGACGGGTGCATGGAGATGCCCTTTCGAACCGGGACGATCGAGCACGTCCGGCGGGGTCGCGTTTCAGAACGCCATTCTGAGAATATGATTCTGCGTTCGCTGCGCGTTGTCAACCCCGGAAACGCCGCAACGCGGGCCCGGAAAACCGTGACCCGCGTTGCGGTACTTGATATTCGATGTCTCAGAGCGGCCGGATTCTCACCCCTGAACCGGACGGAACACCGGCAACTGCCAGCCATCGGAAATCGGCGAGAAAGTCACCTCGACCTCCATCCCGATCTGCACCTCTCCCGGATCGACATCGACGACATTGGTCACCAGCCGGGCATCCCCCGCACCCTCGAGCGAGATCACCGCTCCGACGAGAGTGATATCGGGAATTCCGGGGAAGCCGTGGATGACGGCGTAGCTGTAGACGCTGCCGCGACCCGACAGTTGTTTCCAGTTCTTCTCGGTGGACTGGCACTCCGGACAGAACGGCGTCGGCGGCATCCGGAAGTGCCCGCACGAACCGCATTGCAGCGCAACGAGTTCGCCCTCCTTGGCATGCTGCCAGAACGGCTCGGTATCGCTGTTGGTGGTGATGTGCACGGCCTCGGCGGGCAGTGTGGTCGCACGGAGGTCACTCATGCCGCACTCCCGAGAATCAGGCCGCTGACCGGCAACGACGCGGGACCGCCTGTGGCGAGCGCGAATTCGGCATCTTTCACCTGATTGATCGCGGTACCTCGCATCTGCTCCACCGCCTCCTTGATGTGAGTCATCCCGATGATGTAGGCCTCCGACAACTGGCCGCCGTGAGTATTGACCGGGATAGAGCCGCCCTTGTATCGGATGGCGCCGCTCTCGACGAACGCACCGCCCTCACCCTTGCCACAGAACCCGTAGTCCTCGAGCTGCATCAGCACCATCGGCGTGAAATGGTCGTACAGCAGCGCCACATCGATATCGGTGGCACTGAGTCCCGATTGCTCGTAAAGTCGCTTGGCGATCGGTGCGTTACCCGAGGAAGCGAAGTACTCGTCGGGCATCCCGTACCAGGCGAACGCGCGCCCCCACTCGCGGCGGCCGCCGTGCGCGACCGCGACGACCGGCACCGGCTTCTGCCGCAGATCCTTGGCCCGCTCGGCACTGGTGGTGACGACCGCGACGGCCCCCTCGGTCTCGAGGCAGAAATCGTAGAGACACAACGGATCCGCGATCATGCGGCCGTTGAAGTACTCCTCCTTGGTCAACGGCTTCTTCTGAATCGCCTTGGGGCGGTTGAGCGCATTCTCCCGAGTGGAGATCGCGATCTCGGCGAACGCCTCGCGACGGGTGCCGTACAGATGCATGTGCCGGCGCGCCAGCACCGACATCAGATGGCCCGGACCCGACAGACCCGACGGCTGCAGGAAGGAGTTGATCGGATCCGGAGCGCTGGCGGCGAATACCGAGCCGAGGCGCTGCTTCTGCTGTTGCAGCGTCATCACCGTGACCACGGTGGTGGCGTCACCGGCGACGATGGCCGCGCGGGCAAGCCCGATCGACCCGGCCGCACCGCCACCCCCGGAGGTGAGCGAGGCGGTGAAGGTGACCTCCGGAATGCCGAGAGTTTCCATGAAATCGGCGGTGTCCATCTTGTCGCCGTACCCGGCGCCGGCGCCGGAATAGTAGGCGAAGCCATCGACTTCCTTGACCGAAATCCCGGCATCCTCGCAGGCCGCCAGGATTGCCTTGCCCGCCAACTCCAGATTGGTCTGCGGCGCGGATCCGCCGCGCTTGTAGTACGGGGTCGCCCCCACCCCGACGATCGCGACATCCCTCAAACCGTTGGACACATCAACACTCCATTCTGGTTGCCGCCGGCCACCGAACCCGAGGCGCGGAACCATACGGGAACCTCGGCGCCGGGAAGGCGAGACCATGAGGTCACCTATCTCACATAGTAATCTATCAGATTCATCTCTGATGGGGAACGTAGCGCAACCCGGACGTCTGACCGGTCTAGAAATTGAACCTTGTGCACTATGTAAGCTCGACGTTACTGTGAGATGCAGCTCACATGCGATCGGCACAGTGTTCGGGCTCACACCATTCTTCGCGCGGCCGATCGGAAACTCACCCTTGATCCGGAGGATCGCCAGTGACTGTCGACTCGAAGCCCCGCAACCAGATCCCCGCCGGCCCCCTCGACCGTCTCACGGTGATCGATCTGTCGACCACGCTGCCCGGCGCGCAGGCAACGATGTTCCTGGCCGACGCCGGAGCCGAAGTGATCTTCGTCGAACCGCCCTCCGGCAGCCGGCTGCGAGCCCTACCCGGCTGGCCCGCGCTGGGGCGCGGCAAGAAGAGCATCATCCTCGATCTCCACGACGAGACCGACGCCGAGACCCTGCGGGGACTGCTGCGCACCGCCGACGTCCTGGTGACCACCATGCGGCCCGCGGCCGCCGCCCGGCTCGGTCTCGACCCAGCGACCGTGGGCGCACTGAACCCCTGGCTGGTCAGCGCCGCGATCACCGGATGGGGTTCGACCGGGCCGTTCAAAGATCTCAAGGGCTATGAGGCCCTGGTGATGGCGAAGCTCGGCATCATGTACGGCAAACGCCAGACCACGGCCCGTCCCGGTCCGTCGTTCGTGCCCACACCGTTCGCTTCCTGGGGCGCCGCGCAGACCGCGGTGCACGGCATCCTCGCCGCACTGCTCGAACGCGAGGACAGCGGGACCGGACAACACGTCGAGGCCGACCTGGTCCGCGGAATCGCCACGATGGACACCTGGCAGTGGTTCTCCGAACTGGTGGTGAACCGATGGCCCGATGCCTTTATCCCGGTGTCGGCGTTCGACGACGACGGAAATCCCAACGGGCACCTGATCTATCCGCTGCTGGTGACGCCGACGAAGGACGGACACTTCATCCAGTTCGCGCAGACCGAGCCGCGACTGTTCCTGGCGCTGATGAAGGAGCTCGACCTCACCTGGATGTTCACCGATCCGAAGTGGGCCGCCGTCCCGCAGCTCGACGACGTCGCCCTGCGGACCGAGCTGTGGGAGATCATGCTGGAGCGGGCCTCCGCGCGCACCCTCGCCGAATGGCAGCGGGTCTTCGACACCAATCCCGACCTCAGCGCGGAGGTCTTCCGCACCCCGGCTGATGCGCTGCGGCACCCGCAGCTGGTGCACGACGGGCGGGTCGTGACGATCACCGATCCGGATCTCGGTGAGGTGCGCCAGCCCTCCACGCTCGTTCACGTCGACGGCGCGGCGTTGACACCGCCACGGCCAGCGCCGCGACTGGGGGCCGACACCGAAGCACTGCGGCAACGCGCGAACCGAAATCCCTCCGCGCGAACGACATTCGACGACTCCCCCGCCGAGCTTCCGCTGGCGGGCATCACAATTCTCGAACTCGGCTCCATGTTCGCGGGTCCCTACGCCGCTACTCTGCTCGCCGATCTCGGTGCCCGCGTGATCAAGGTGGAACCTCTTGCGGGCGACACCATTCGCGGCCTCGTGCCGTTCCCCGAGGCCGGGGGCGCGAAGGTGATGCAGGGCAAGGAATCCATCGCGCTCGATATGCATTCACCCGAGGGCCTGGCAATCGTGCACCGGCTCGCCGAGCGGGCCGATGTGGTGTTGCAGACCTATCGGGCGGGTGCGGCCGAACGCGCCGGAGTCGACGCCGCCACCCTGACCGCGCTCAACCCGAAGCTCGTCTATTTGTGCGCACCGGGATACGGCATCGACGGACCGTATGGCGCCAAACCCGCCTATGCCCCGTCCATCGGCGCGGCTACCGGCCTCGGACTGACCGATGCACCCGACGTCGCCGCGCGGGTCGACAAACTCGACGAGGTCAAGGCCACGGTGATCCGGCTCTATGCCGCCGCCGCCAACCTGTCGGTGCAGGCGGACGGGATCGCGGCGCTCGGGGCGGCGTCGGCGATGCTGCTCGGCCTGCTCGCCCGTCGCAGGGGCCGGCCGCTGGGCACGCTGACCACCACCATGATCGCCACCGGAACCCACGCGCTGGTGGACCGCAACGTCGACTACCCGGGCCGGCCCGAACTGCTGCGTCCCGACCCCGAGATGTACGGCTACAGCGCCCTTTACCGGCTCTATCGGGCCGAGGACGGCTGGATCTTCCTGGCCGCTCCGCTCGAACACGAATGGGCGGACCTGACCGCCGCACTCGGACCCCAACTCCGATTGGCCGACGACCCCCGCTTCGCTACCGCGCGGGCTCGCATCGACAACGACGACGCACTCGCCGAACAGCTGGCACGGGTCTTCGCCACCCGCGCGAAAGCGTTGTGGGAGAAGGAACTCGGCGCGGCGGATGTGGGCTGCGTGGCGGTCGCCGAGCAGGTCGCGGAAAAAACGCTGCAGAGCGACGAATTCTTCGACGCCGGCTACGGCGTGACGGCCGTGCACCCGACCTTCGATGTGCATCGCCGGCTCAGTCCGGCCACGACGTTCTCGCGCTCGCGCACCAAGGCAGACGGCGGCTGCCTGACCGGCGAGCACACCGACGCGGTGCTCACCGAGATCGGGTACGACACGGAAAAGATCGCCGATCTGCGAGCGCGCGGCATCGTGAGCTGACCTGTCGACACCCGAACACCTGCATCCCGCTCACGATGGGGAATTTCGGGACGCCTTCACTCTGCCGCCCCGGCCGGACCACACCTACCCGCCCTTCGACTCGCTCATGACCTCGACGACACGCTGGTCGGCGAAACTTATTAAACCTAGTACGATACATAGCGACGCTCAAGGGAAGTCCGTTTTCCAGCGGTCGCGGGAAGCTGTCGGCGCGGCCGGGCAGGACTGGAACCAGATGGTTCACTTGGCCGACGAAAACGATCTACCGGGAGGAATACGTGGCTGACAGGGCCCTCGCACCGATCTTCGACGCGCGCAACGCCGCCGCGTCTCGCCCGATCCGGACGCCAAAGACCGCCCAGCTCGTCGCACACAACCTTCGCCGCATGATCATCGACGGCAACCTGAAGGACGGCGACCACCTGCCGCACGAGGCCGAACTGATGGAGCATTACTCCGTCAGCCGGCCCACTCTGCGCGAAGCCGTCCGCGTCCTGGAATCCGAGCGCCTCGTCGAGGTGCGCCGCGGCTCGCGCTCCGGGGCCCGCGTGTGTGTCCCCGGTCCCGAAATCGTGGCGCGACCGGCGTCGCTGCTGCTCGAACTCTCGGGGGCGACGGTCGCCGATGTGTTCGTCGCCCGGGAGGCCATCGAGCCCGATGCCGCCCGCATCCTCGCGACCGAGGGGACCGAGGAAGATTTCGACGAGCTCGAGCGGATCGTCGACGAAGAGATCCCCGCGGCCTTCGCCTCGGACAACCTCGCGGCCGGCACGTCGGCGTTCCACCTGCGGATGGTGCAGTTGTCGGGCAATGCGACTTTGGCCATCATCGCCGGCATGCTGCACGAGATCACCGAACGCCACACCGGTGCGGTGCTGCTGGAGACGCGCGCCGACAAGGAGCGCTACGAGGCCTCCTACAAACTCGAGATCCGCTCCTGCCGGCGACTGATCAAACTACTGCGCGCCCGCGACGCGGACGGCGCCTTCGCGCACTGGCAGAAGCACATGGTCAACGCGCGACTGTCGCTGATGGAGGGCCGCGAAAACGTCCAGGTCCGCGACATCCTCGACTGACACGGCCACGGCCGCGCGCCGTCGAGAACGCGGACCGATCACCATGTCGTCGATCTGCTTCGACACTTGGAAAGAACTCGCCGGGGTGGACATGTACACACCCCGGCGAGTTCGTTCAGGATCCAGCATCACGGCTGGAATCGGTTGGCGGAACGGTCAGTTGGCGGTGCCGCGAGCCGCCGCGCGCAACTCACCGTGGCGAGCCAGCATCTGCGCGGCGACCACCTCGAGCTCCTTCGGCGGAGACGGCAGGACGACCAGACCGTGCTCGCGGCTGGGCAGGGCGATGGTGGCGGTCGCCGGGCAGGTGACCTCACCGCGCTGGCTGGTGCCGCGGAATTCGACGTCGACCAGGTAGCGATCGCCCTCGACACGCTTGCCGACGACCTCACCGGTGATGGTGTGCGTGTCGCCCTGGTAGTTGAACTTCCGCATCTGACTGGACATGCTCACCAGCCATCCCTCGTCGCCCATCCAGTCTGTGAGGTAGTGCGAGAGCCAGCAGTCGCGCATCATGCCGTAGTCGTAGGCGGCGGGCAGTCCGATGGAGCGGGCGTAGTCGCTGTCCCAGTGAATGCGTTGTGCGACATCGGGAATGCCCTGCTCGTTGGGAATGTAGAACGGCGCGATGCGCTGGCGATTCAGGTAGGTCAGGCGCCCGGTCGAGGGTGTGTAGGGCGCGAAACCGTAACCGCCGGAATGGAAGACGACCATATCGGTGGTGGTCAGCGGCCCCTTGGCCATCGTGCCGAGGCTTTCACCGACCGAAACGTCCTCCCAGTACCGGGTATTCGCGCCTCGGCGCTGCTCGGCCGCATAGATCTCGTCGATCTTCGAGATGTCCTCGGGGGTGTAGGAGGCCGGTTCGATTCCCTGATATTTGTTGCGTTTCTTCGACTCGTGACGTTCGGTGTGGATCGTGATGACCTTCTGCACCTGCACGACCTCGGCGCGCTGATTCATCTGGACGTGCGAGCGCGTGACGATCAAGGAGCGGCCGGCGAATTCGGACTCCTTGAGCTCCACATCGCTGAAGCCCTGGAAGGAGTACAGAGTGTCGCCGTCATATACCGGGCGATACCAGTCGGTGGTGGTGCCGGACACGAAAACGTGGATGCCACGGAAAGACGGGCGGCGCTGGTCCTTCGGAACCGGATCCGCGCGCAGATCCCGAGTAAGGGCGATATTGATCATCGGCGGCGCGATCTGCCCACCCCAGCGGGTGTCCAGGCCGTACTCCTCGTCGACGAACAGCGGATTGTCGTCGCCGTAGCTGCGCGCGAAATTGCGCATGACATCAGGTGTGGCGCGGGTGAACTGCTCGCGCTGCGTCACCGCGTGGTAGGTGCCGACCAGGTCGTGCGCGCGCTGAATATCCTCTTCGCGGAAGGTGTACACCTGCGGTGCGTCCTTCTGCTTTTCTTCCGCCGTCGTCATCGGTACTACCTCCGTGATCGTGAGCTGATGCGGGCCCGCGCTGCGATTCGGCGGCCGAGCCTCGTACCCGAGGGGCGCACTTCCACCTTACATAGAAAGTAAACTAAGTAAAAGACGTTGGCCCAAAGTTCGACTGAGCTCGTTATCTAAGTTAACGAGGTAGACTAACCGGATGAGCACCACCGACGCCTCCTCGCCCCGGGAACTCGAACCAGGGCTTTCGGTGCGTGCGCCGAAGACCGCGGAGCTGGTGGCCATGCGGCTGCGGAGCAAGATCGTGCACGGCGAACTCGTCGCCGGCGATGTGCTGCCGACCGAGGCGCAACTGATGGAGCAGTTCGGCGTGTCTCGTCCGACGCTGCGCGAAGCCATTCGTATTCTCGAGGCCGAGTCGCTGATCAGCAGCAGGCGCGGCACGCGCGGCGGCGCGCAGGTCACCGGGCCCGACATCGGCGTCGCCGCACGTTATGTGGGGTTGATCCTGCAACTGCAGGGCACCACGCTCGCCGATGTGTACGAGGCCCGGATGATCTCCGAGCCCGCGTGCGCGGGCCTGCTGGCGGAGCGGCATTCCGAGCGGGACCTCCGCGATCTGCGGGCCTGCATCGAGCAATTGCACCGGCTCGGCGAGCGTGACCTCGAATCGGCCGCGGCCCTGTCCGAGTGGTCGGCACTGTCCTCACGCTTTCATCGGCTGATCACCGAACGCGCCGGCAACAGAACCCTCGCGGTGCAAGCCGGGGTCGTCCGCGACATCATCGACACCCATCACGCGCATGCGTTCACGAAAGGGGCGCGAACCGACCGGCCCGCCGAGAACTTTCACCGCAACCTGCGCTCACTCGAGAAGCTCGTCGGCCTGATCGCCGCGGGCGATCGCGAAGGCGCCCAGAGCCATTGGACCGAGCATATGCGCGCGGCGGGCAAGGGACTGTTTCGCGACGGCTCCGGCCAGACCACCATCGTCGACCTGTTCGCCTGAGATCCACTGCACCAGCATCGGGCCGAAACCAACTGTGCCCCTTCCATATTCGGAAGGGGCACAGTCGTCGACCGAGGTGCGTGTCAGACCGCGACATCGTCGGCGACGATCCGCTCCAGCACGTGGCGACGAACCAACTTTCCGGTCTCGGTACGTGGCAATTCGTCCCAGTAGACGATCCGCTCGGGTGTTTTACTGCCGCGCAGCACACTACGCACGTGCGCGCGCAGCTCGTCGGGATCCAGTGTCATGCCCGGGCGGACCACCACGGCCGCCTCGATCCGCTGGCCCCACTCCTCGTCCGGCACCCCGACGACGGCGGTATCGAGCACCGCGGGGTGGCGCAGGATGACGTCCTCGATCTCCGCCGGCGCGATATTCTCCGCGCCGCGAATGATCGTGTCGTCCATCCGCCCGCCGATGTAGAGGTAACCGTCCTCGTCGACGTACCCCTGATCGCGGGTGTTGAAGAAGCCGCGGGCGTCGACCGCACGCCCGATACCCGCGTACTCGGCGGACACCTGCTCGCCGCGCACGCAGATGCTGCCGGTGATCCCGGGCGCGACCACCGCGTCGTCGACGTCGCGGATCTCGAGATCGACGCCGGGCACCACCCTGCCGACCGATCCCAGCCGCGCGCGCACGGCGGGCTCGTCGCTGGCGAGCGCGGCCCGATGGTCTTCCGGGCCGAGCACCGCGACGGTGGAACTGGTCTCGGTGAGTCCGTAGGCGTTGACGAAGCCGACCTCCGGCCACATCCGCAACGCCTTCTCGATCACGGAGGTGGGCATCGGCGCCCCGCCGTAGGCGAGGCTGCGCAGCGACGGCAGCGCCTTGTCCTCGTCGGAATCGACGATCCGGGCCAGCATCGTGGGGACGACCAGCGCGTTGGTGATCTCCTCCTCGCGCGCGAGCCGCAGCCACTGGCCGGGCGTGAACCGTTCGAGCACCAGGGTGCGCCGGCCCGAATACAGGCTGGTGATCGCATTCGCCACTGCCGCAATGTGATACGGCGGCACACTGATCAACGCGGCATCGCTCGGCTCGGCGGAGGCGAACTCGACCGATCCGAACACGTAGGAGGTCAGGTTCTCGTGCCGCAGCAGCACGCCCTTGGGCGCCGAGGTGGTGCCGCTGGTGTAGATCACAACCGCGGGCGCGTCGGTCTCCTCGAGGTCCGGGGACGCGTCGGCGAAAGCGGGCTCTGCGGTCCTGACCAGCCATTGTTCCGGTGTCAGCACACTCAGCCCGGCTGCCTGGAGGGTCGGCAGCTGCGCGTCGTCGGCGATGCCGATCGCCCGCGGGTGGTTCGCCAGCAACGACTGGAGTTGCTCGGCGCCGAGCCGGTAGTTCACCGGCACCAGCGGAACCCCCGCCCGCGCCGCGGCGAACATGGCGACGGGGAAGGCCGGGCCGTTGACCGCCAGGTAGACCACCGAGTCCGCACCGGATTCGCGAATCGCGGCCGCACCTGTCGCGGCCATCTCAGCGAGCCGTGCGGCGGTGATGCCGCCCTCGCGGCGACCGATCACCACACGGTCCCCGAAACCGTCGATCGCCATGTCCAGCAGCATCGTCAGATTCATTCGAAATACTCCAAAGTTCGCGGTCGCGGCGGGGTCAGTCCGAGGACGGCAGCGGTTTGGCCTGCTTGACCTCGAGCGGCCGCTCGCCCACCGCAAGCGAGCCGTCGCCCGCCTTGGTGCACAGCACCTCGAGCCCGGCCTCCTCGTCGACGTAACGCTTGCCGAGTAAGGTTCCGCCGCGGTGCGCGGGGTCGATGGCGCTGCCGTCGCCGACGCCCGCCTTGCCCACCACCATGTCCGCGCCGCCGCAGGTGAGCGCGACATCGCCCGCGGGCGCGCGCACGACGATGAGCGCTGTCGAGTCGGTGGTACTTGCCAGCGACTGGCCTACCTTCAGAATCACGGTGCCTCCATCTGTGCCTCTTACCGGACCGAGCCTTGTCACGGGGGGTGCTTTCGATACTTCACCGATCCGTGGCCCCTGTCACATAGTTAAGATAGTACTATAAGTGAGCGAAGCAAGACCCACCACACACCTTCGTGGGAACCCCCCGCCTGGCGGCCGTCATCCGGGCCCGGCGAATCAGCGGACAGGAAGCGCATATGGAGATCAACGGTAAGAACGCGATCGTCGTCGGCGGCGCCTCGGGTATGGGCAAGGCCAGCGCGCAGGCCCTCACCGCGGCGGGGGCGAAGGTCGCGATCCTCGACCGGGAGTCCAGCGATGGCAAGGCGGTCGCCGAGGAGATCGGTGGCATCTTCCACGCCATCGACATCACCGATTTCGAGGGCGCCGGGGCCACCCTCGCGGCCGCCGAGGCCGAATTGGGCAGCCTGCACATCGCCGTCAACACCGCGGGTGGCGGCACCGTGAAGAAGACCCTCGGCCGCAGCGGCCCACACGATCTCGAGAGCTTCCGTCAGGTCGTCGATCTGAACCTGATCGCCACGTTCAACCTGAACCGGCTGCAGGCGTTCCACATGAGCAAGAACGAGCCCGAGGATTCCGAGCGCGGCGTCATCATCAACACCTCCTCGATCGCGGCGTTCGAGGGGCAGATCGGCCAGGTCGCCTACACCGCCTCGAAGGCCGGCATCGCGGGGATGGCGCTGGTGATGGCTCGCGACTTGGGCCCGCAGGGGATCCGGGTCCTGGCCATCGCGCCGAGCCTGTTCGCCACCGGCGCCACCGCGGCGTTCACCGACGAGCAGGTCGCGCCGCTGGTCGCCGATGCCGCGTTCCCGAAGCGGATGGGGCGGCCGGAGGAGTACGCGAAGCTCGCGCTCGCGATCGTCGACAATCAGATGCTGAACGGTCAGTGCTTGCGCCTGGACGCCGGCCAGCGGTTCGCGCCCCGCTGATTTCGATTCGCACCAGCTAGGAGATTCCCATGCCGTTGGCACTGACCGAGGACCACCTCGCCATCGCGGAGGCGGTCCGATCCTTCCTCACCGATCAGAAGGCACACGACCTCGCGCGCCGTCTGCTCGACGATCCGGAAACCGACGTCGCCGGGCTGTGGAAACAGCTCGCCGGTCTCGGCTGGCTCGGGTTGCATCTGCCGAGCGAATTCGGTGGCGACGATTACGGGCTGCCCGAATTGGCCGTCGTCGCGGAGGAACTCGGCGCCGTGGTCGCGCCGCTGCCGTTCATTGCGACCGTCGTCGCCTCGTCCGTACTCGCCGCCTCCGGCGCCGATGCCGCGAAGAAGGCGCTGCTGCCCGGTTTCGCGGACGGCTCGTGGACAGCGGGGCTCGGTCTGCGTGGCACGCTGGTAGCCGATGATTCGGGCGCGGTGAGCGGTGATGCCGGTTACGTCGTCGGCGCGGGCTCGGCAACCCTGCTCGCGGTGCGCGTCGGAGACGATATCGCTCTGGTGGCGGCAGCCGCCGACGGAGTCGGCTCGCAGGCCGTCGAGGCGCTCGATCCCACCCTGCAGATCCGCACCGTACGACTACGGAACGTCACCCCCGAAGCACTCCTGCCGGGTGCGGCCGCGACCGCCGTCCGCACTGCCCGCACCCTCGGCGCCGCGGAGGCCGCCGGCGGCGCCCGGGCCACGCTCGAGCACGCGCTCGGCTACGCGAAGGTGCGTGAGCAGTTCGGCCGCACCATCGGCTCCTTCCAGGCGGTCAAACACCACCTGGCGAATATGCTGGCCGGTTCCGAACTCGCCGTCGCCACGGCCTGGGATGCCGCCCGCGCGGGTGTGCACGGCGAACAGGGCACGCTGAGCGCAAGTGTCGCGGGGGCGACCGCCTACGACGAATACGTCCGCAATGCCGAGAAGAGCCTGCAGGTCCACGGCGGTATCGGCTTCACCTGGGAACACGACTGCCATCTGTATCTGCGCCGCGCCCAAAGCATTCGAGCCTTGTTCGGGGCGGTGGACGACGCCTTGGCGGAGGTGTACGCGAGCGCGGTCGCGGGGGTGCGCCGCGAATACACGGTCGACCTGCCGCCGGAGGCCGAGAAGTTTCGTACCGAAGCGGCCGGCTTCGTCGCCGAATTGCGCGCCGCGCCGGAGCCCGACCGGCGCCGGATGCTGGTCGACTCGGGCTATCTGATGCCGCACTGGCGCAAGCCTTTCGGCCGCGAGGCCGGCCCCGTCGAACAACTCGTCATCGACGAGGAGTTCGCCGATGTGGAGTTGCCGAATCTGGGTATCGGCGCGTGGGTGACGCTGACGCTCAGCCAGCACGGCACGCCCGAACAGGTCGAGCGGTGGATCCGCCCGAGCCTGCTCGGCGAGTTGGTGTGGTGTCAGTTGTTCTCCGAACCCGGTGCGGGATCGGATGCGGCCGCGGTCAGCACGCGGGGCGTGCGGGTCGAGGGCGGCTGGCGGGTGACCGGGCAGAAGGTGTGGACCTCGAACGCGCAGAACTGCAACCGCGGTCTGGCCACGATCAGGACCGATCGAAACGCACCGAAACACAAGGGCATCACGGCGATGGTCATCGATCTCGAGGCGCCGGGTGTCGAGGTGCGCCCGCTGCGCGAGATCACCGGCGACGCGGTGTTCAACGAGGTGTTCTTAGACGATGTCTTCGTTCCCGACTCCGACGTCGTCGGCGACGTGAACAACGGCTGGATCGTGGCCCGGGCGACCCTCGGCAACGAGCGCGTCTCCATCGGCGGCATGGCGCACGGCCGCACACCCTTCGATCTGATCGATCTGGTCCATCTCGGCGGCGACAGCACCGCGGCGATACGCGAAGTCGCGGGCCTGCTCGCCAAAGAGCAGGCACTGCAGGTGCTGAACCTGCGCCACGTCGCACGCGCCGTGACAGGTGCTGCCCCAGGTCCCGAGGGCAGCGTCACCAAGATGCTCTCGGCCGAACATCTGCAGCACACCGCCGAGGCGGGTATGCGGCTCGCGGGCGAGGCTGCGGTGGTCGGTCAGCTTCCCGAGGTGAGTCGCGACTATCTGTTCGGGCGGGCACACACCATCGCGGGTGGCACCTCGGAGATCAACCGCAACGTGATCGCCGAGCGGCTGCTGGGACTGCCCCGGGAACAGCTCGCACGATGACCCCGGACTCCCGATAGGGCGAGGGCCCCGCATCATTCGATGCCGGGGCCTTCGCCGTTGCTGCGATCGATTGCGCGACAAGTATCACCTAGTTATACACTTAGGCGTATGTCCAGCATCCCCGAGACCGGCGCCGTCGATCTACTACACGGTCACCGCCCACCGCTGCGGCGCATCCTCGAACTCGAGGAGGTCGACACCGATCTCTACCTGGGCCGCTCCTACAACGACGCGGCGTTGCGTATCTACGGCGGACAGGCCGTCGCTCAAGCCCTGATCGCCGCCGGACGGACGGTGCCCCCGGAGCGCCGGGCACATTCGCTGCACGGACATTTCATACACCCCGGCAATCCGCAGGCGCCGGTGCTCTACCACGTCGAAAGAGTCAGGGACGGTGGGAGTTTCACGACCCGATCGGTGCGGGCCACCCAAGGTGGGGTGACCATCTTCCTGCTGACCACATCTTTCCAGCGACCCGAGCAGGGGTTCTCGCACCAAGCCCGCGAAACCACCGCCCCTGCCCCCGAACAGCTTCCCGCGTTCGAAGATTCGGTGGACTCCGCCTATCTGGCCGACGCCGCGTGGCTGCCACAGCTGCGCGCGAATGTCGCCGTCGAGTTCCGGTTCCCGGAGGAGTATCCGCGAATTGCCAACGCGCGCGGCGAATCCCGGCCACCGCGCCAGCGAGCCTGGGTCCGCACCGCCACCGCGCTCGCTGACGACCCCTTGGTCCAGGCGGCGGGGTTCGCCTACACCTCGGACCTGTTCCTGCTGTCGTCGGCGCTACCTCCGCACGCCGTCACCATCGATGAGCCGGGTATGCAGCTGGCCAGCCTCGACCACTCGGTGTGGTTGCACGCGGACTTCCGCTCCGACGAGTGGCACCTCTACGAACAGGAAGGGTTGTGGACCGGCGGTGGGCGTGGCCTGGCCCGCGGCCACCTCTACGACCGCGACGGCGTGCTGGTGGCCAGCACCATGCAGGAGGGGCTGCTACGCCTGCGGAAGTAGCCGCAACTCACCCGTGGCGCACGCTCTGATTCTGTGCGCGCCCCCGGTCGATGACGGCGTTGCGGCGGTCGGCGACCTGGGACGGATCGAACTGCGCCATCCATGCCCGCGACGTGGCGTCTTCGACGTCGAGCGCCGGATCGACGAGATGGGCCTCGGCGAGCCGGTAGGACTCGAGCAACGTGCGGACGCCGTTCTGGTCGTTTCCGACCACCGATACCGCGACTTCCATCGCGGTCGGCAGCAGCTGGTCGTGTGCGACCACCTCGGTCACCAGTCCGATGCGCAGGGCGGTTGCGGCATCGACGAAATCCCCCGACAGACTCATCCGGCGAGCGAAGCCGCGCCCGACCGCCGCGGGCAGCCGTGAGGTGAGGCCCCAGCCGGGCAACACACCGACTCGAGCGTGGGTGTCGGCGAATCTCGCACGCTCGGAGGCGATCAGGAAGTCGCACGCGAGAGCCAGCTCCAATCCGCCGGTGATCGCCGCACCGTTGACGGCGCCGATCACGGGCTTGGACAGCGGACGCCATGGGTGACCGACCGGGACTTCCGCAGCGGCGATCCGGGCGGCATTGTCTCCGGTCGCACCCAGCTCACGCAGATCCAGCCCCGCACAGAACGCCGGATCGGCGCCGGTCAGAATGATCACATCCACCCGGGCATCGTCGTCGGCGGCGGTGAGTTCGTGGCGCAATGCCTCGATCAGACTGCTGGTCAACGCATTTCGCGCCGCCGGGCGGTTCAGGGTGAGGATGCGAACCCCGCCCCGCTGTTCGGTGAGCAGTATCGGCCCCATCGAATTATCGGCATTGGTCATTTGCGCTCCTCGTCGAGTTCACGGCCGATTTCCTGCCACCAATCCTACGCCACTTGTTAATCTAAGTTATCTACGTGCAGCGGACGACAGCACTTTCCATCTGCACCCGCGCGGCCCGAGGAGCATCAGTGAGCGTCACGATCGACAGAGTCGAACACGCCGCAGTCGTCACCCTGCGCTGGCCCGAGCGGCGAAACGCCCTCGGGCCACAGGAGGCCGGCGAAGTCGCCGAGGCGATCGGGGAAGCGGCAGCCAGTGATGCCGCAGCCTTGGTGCTGACCGGGGAAAGGGCCTTCTGCGCCGGCGGTGATCTGCCCTCGATCCTGTCGGCGATCGACGGTGCCGCCCCCGCGGACGTCGAACGCATCGTGTACGACCGCTTCCAGAAACTCGCCCGGGCACTGCGCGGATCCCGCATCCCCACGATCGCCGCGGTGAACGGCGCCGCCATCGGCCTCGGACTCGACCTCGCCCTATGGTGCGATCGGCGATTCGTGGCCCCCTCGGCGCGACTGGGCCAGGGCTGGGCGCGTATGGGGCTGATACCCGGGACAGGTGGCGCCGCCTTGCTCGAGCGCCTGGCGCCCGGCCTGCTCTGGAAATTGCTGGGCACCGGCGGTGACCTCACCGTCGAGGAAGCCGCCGCTCACGGAATCGCCGAGGTCGCCGCAGATCCCGTCGCGGCAGCTGTCGAGTTCGCGTCGGCACTGTCCCGCGCGGGCACAGACGCCCTGGCCGGATACGTAGAGCTCACCCGAACCGGATTGCCGGACGACCACTACCTCCACGAATGCGCCCGGCTCCAGTCACACCGACTCACCTCGGCCGATTTCGCCCATCGGGTGGAGCGCTCCGGGCTGACCGCCAGGAATACGTAATCGCGATACCGACCGCGCGATCGCACTGCACCCCCGCCACCGACGACGAATTCATCGGGCGAGGATCTTTCCGGGGTCCACGTTCCGGTACCGGAGCACGGCTATGTATCCCGCAGTGATAACTTACCAAGTACACCTCGTGCTCGGGGCAAAGGTTCGCCTCGACGGCATCGTGAAGTGAGCCGGTGCGCGACCGATTCGAAGGAGGTCCGTCTTGGTTGTCGAGATACCGTTCGGCCTCGTTGCCAGAGGCCCGGCCGACCCGACTCCGCTGCGCCGGCCCGGATCCGTGCGGCGCACCTCGAGTATCGACATGCACTGGCCCGACGGCCCCGGCACTCAGCTCCGAATGCTCGGGCGCGCACGAGATCTGTTGACCCCCAACGACGGTCGCGATCCGATCGTGCTGCGCGAGGACAGCATGCGCGCAGGCGTGAACTCCGCTACCCGCACGATCGAGGATATAGCGGCAACCCCCGCTCGCGCGAATCTGACGCAGCTGATCGGTGCCCGCGGCGGCGGCAATTCCCGCGCGGTGCTCGCCGAGGCGATGGCCGACGAGGCCGCGGCCGGCACTCCGCTGTATCTGTTGTTGGACGATATCGCGGGCTGCTCACTCATCGCCGGGTTCGCTTATTCCCGATGGATCGACCGCGACCTGCTCATGCGGGAAATCAGTGCCGCGCCGGTGCGCGATATGACCGGTATCTGCACGGGATTCCAGCCCGGTTCCGGCGCCCTGATGCCCGACGGCTCATCCGCATGGAACCACCAGGTCCAGCCGGTAGAACCGCTTCCCCGACCCGGCGATCCGGTGAGTTGGCATGCGCTGGAAGAGATCACGGAGATGGCGATGCGCCGGGCCCGCCGCATCGACGTGCACGTCGGCGAGGTGATCACGATCGACTCGATGTTCCAGGACAGTTCGACGGTGCCGACCGGCGGCCGCGTCGCGGTGCACGAGTATCGGCTCACCGCCACCGCGGATCCGGCCTCCGGTGAATTGCTCACGATCGATGCCGACCCCCGAGTGCTGCCCTACGACGAGTGCCCCCTCGCCTCCCGCAATGTCGAAAAGATCCTCGGCACACCGCTTTCCGAGTTGCGCACCGTCGTGCTGGATACGTTCCCCGGCACCGAGGGCTGTACACACCTCAACGACGCGATGCGCGCGCTCGCGGAGGTTCCCACCCTGGTCCGCGCCCTGCACGATGATAGCGATCGCCGCTGAACCGAACCACCACGGCCGCCGCCCCACGGAACTCTCTGCGGCTCAAGCGATTCCGATCCCACCCAGACAGAACCGCAGCAGTTGCTCACGATCAGCCGCCGTCGGCACTGTGCCGCTGTCGTGATACCGGGAGGTCATGCCGAGCACCAGCGTCTGCACGAACAGCGCATTGCGCTGGTGATCGACCACCCCAGCATCGGCCAGAATCGTGTCGAGAAGGTCCAGAATCCGCACGAAGCCGACGGGTTCGATCTCACTGTCGCCCCGGGCAACCCGCCCGACATTCCACAGAATCACCGCGCTCAGTTCCGACAGACGAGCATCTTCGATCTGCGCCAGTACCCCATCGATCCAGGCTCGAATCCGATCGTGCACGCCGGAGTACTTCGATACCCGGTGCTCGAGGTAGCTGTGCAGGGTCAGCAACCCCTGCTCGTAAGTGGCCACGATGACGTCGTCGCGACTGCGGAAGTGCCGGTAGAACGCTTGATTCGTCACCCCCGCGGCGCGCACGATTTCGGCAACCGTCGGCACCTCGGTCCGCCCCTTGCGAAGCATGACCTCCTGTGTCGCCCGGATCAGCTCCTTGACCTCGTCGTCGTAGCGCGCCTGCCTGGCCGGATTGGCGACCCTACGCAGGTGACGACCACCGGAAACCACCGAATCCGCGCCTTTCGGGCTGCCACCGGTCACGTGCGGACTCCCTGATCTCAGAACGACAGTTTGGAAACAGTGTTCCAACTCTAGCGTCGTAATCGAACACCTAGAGGTCGGCTTTCCGCCGGCGGGTTCCGCCGGTTCGATCGCGATAGGCCTCGGCTTGCGGCTCGATGGCGCGGGCGGCGTTCTCGATCGCGGCGATCAAATCCTTCGCCTCGGCATCGGGCAGGTCCGCGAACAGGCTGCGCAACGTCGGCGTCGCGTCGAGCGCTGGTGGAATTGGCGAGCAATTCCACCAGCGCGGGCGTCCGTATGCAATCGAGGACGGCGACCTCGCTACCCGGTCAGGGAGTTGTCCACGGCCAAATGCATCGAGGTCAACGCGGCATTCGACAACGCTCGACCCAGGCGGCGCAGCTCCGACAGATCCATCGGCCTCAGTATCCCGAAGCAACTTCCCACCGGACCGCGCGGGCCGATCTCCCCGGCGACACCGCGCCGCACGCTTACACCGCACACGCCGGTGGCCGGGGCACACCATCCGCTCCTCCTGCAAGACCTGGTCGCCGACGGATGTACCCCGTACGCGCTTCGTACTGGCGATTTCGCTGCCCATCCCCTGCCTGGTGATTCCCAGAACGTGGCCCGTGCCGAACCGAACCGAAAACGTGCTGCTCGAGTCTGGTCACGTGGTGACGACGCGGCGTCATTCGGCAGGAACGGGGATTGCCGCGGTCAGGGTGGTGCCGTGGCCGATGTGGCTGGTGATGTGCAGGTGGCCGCCGAGCGCTTCGATTCGGTCGGTCAGGCCGGTCAGCCCGGACCCCTTGCCGGGGTCGGCTCCGCCCACTCCATCGTCATGAATCCGTAGACACAGACCGCCGTCGTTCATCGTCGCACGTAAGGTCACCTCGGACGCCTGCGCGTGTTTGACCGCGTTCGTCAGCGCTTCCGCCGCAACGTAATACGCGGCGACCTCGGTGGATTCCGGCATGGACCGGTCGATGTCGACGGCGAGATCGACCGGGACCGCGGAGCGACGGGCGAGCGCCTTCAGCGCCGGGCCGAGTCCGCCGTTGGACAGAATGGCCGGGTGGATCCCGTGGGAGATCGCGCGCAAGTCCTCCGACACGTCGACCAACCCCCGAACGATCTGGGAGAGTTCGGTTTTCAGGGTATCCAACTCGGGAGGTACCGCGCTGCGGGCGGTCTGCAAAGCGAGTCCGAGGGAGACGAGGCGTTGTTGCGCGCCGTCGTGCAGATCACGTTCGAATCGGCGCCGAGCCTGGTCCGCGGCGACGACGATGCGGGCGCGGGAGGCTGTGAGTTCGGCGTGAGCCTCGGTATTCGCGATTGCGGTCGCGACGAGGTCGGCGAACTCGGCCAGCCGCTGCTCGGTGTCGGGCGGTAACGGCTCTCGACCTGTGGTTCCGGCGACGATCGCGCCCCATACGTGGCCGTCGACGACGATCGGAGCACCGACACCGGCGCGCAGACCATAGAAACGGATCAGCGCGGCGGCCGAGCCGGCGGCTTGGTCATGGCTGTCCATCCGTGCAGTGGTGCCGCTGTGCAGCACCATCGCCGCCACATTGTCGCCCTCGAGGGTGAATCGCATGCCGACCGGCATTCTCGGCAATTCGGGCTCGTCGCGGGCAGCGACGAGAACGGCCGAGCCGTCAGGCTGGAAACGCAGCAGGGTTGCGTTGAACACCCCGAGACAGCGGGCCGATTCCTGCGCCACGGCCGAGAACACCTCCGACGATATCGCACCGCGCGCGACGAGGGTGGCCACCCGGCGCAACGCGGCTTGTTGCCGGGCCACCCGATCGGCTTCCCGGCGTCGTCGATCGGCCTCGGCCGCGTGCGAACGGGCCAGTGTGGCAAGGGTATTGGCCGATACCGCGACGATCAGGAACACCGCGACCGTGATGGCGTTCTGCGGGGCGACCGGGCCGGATTCGGCGGGCCAGTGCCGAAAATAGTCGAAGCCGATGGCGCTGACGACCGATGTGATCATCGCCGGCCCGAGTCCCCACAGTGTGGAGATCATCAGGACCCCGAGCAGATACAGCACTCCGAACGAGTTGCCGGGAGCGATCCGCTCGAGCCCCAGCACGACCACCGTCTCCACAGCGATGACCAACGCCGCGACGGTGAGGCCGAGCGACAGCGACGGCGGCGCCGGGCGCATGGACAGTGAGAGCCAGCGGAAACGCCAGCGGCGTCCGTGTGACGGTTTCGGGATCATGATGTGTCGCTCACATCGATCATCGACGGGTATGGATGAATCCTCGGTTCCGACATCCATCGTAGCCGTCCACGTCATATCGTCATCCAGAGCAGGGCCGAGTCGGGTAGAGGTCCACTCCGTATCGGCGGGCTTTTCCGGGTAGCCGTAATGCGCGCCGGGAGCGGCGGGGGCAGACTGCGATCATGATCGCGAGGGCCGACTCTCTGTGTTGCGTGATCGTCGACGACAGCCCCCTTTTCCTGGCTGCTGCCCGAAACCTGTTGCAGCAGCAGGGAATCAGCGTTGTCGGAGTGGCAGTCACTGTCGGCGAGGCGCTGCGGCGCGTCGAGGAACTCCGGCCCGATCTGGCCCTGGTCGATATCGATCTCGGCGGAGAGAGCGGCTTCGAGCTGGCCGAGCGGCTGGCTGGGACATCGGTACCGGTTGTTCTGATATCCACTCATGCGCAACAGGATTTCGCCGACCTGATCGCGGAGAGTCCGGCGGTGGGTTTCCTGGCCAAATCGGACCTGTCGTCGGTAGCGATCCTCGCGCTGCTCGATGGACGGGACGGGGATAGGATCAGCGCGATTCGAGGAACGTGATCACCGCGAGCACTCGGCGGTGATCGTCCGCTTCCTCCGCCAGATCCAGTTTGGTCAGAATGCTGCGCACGTGCTTTTCGACCGTGCCCTCGGTGACCCACAGCTGCCGGGCGATACCGCCATTCGAACGTCCCTCGGCCATCAACGCCAGGACCTCGCGCTCGCGCGCGCTGAGCATCGCGAGCGGATCGTCGCGCCGTCGGACCGACACCAATTCCGTCACCACCATAGGGTCGACGACCGAGGCTCCTTTCGCGATTCGCCCGAGGGTGCCGATGAAGTCCTCGACGTCGGTGATCCGGCTCTTCAGCAGATAGCCGATTCCGTGCCCGCTGGCCAGCAACTCCATCGCGTGTTCGACATCGGAGTGTGCCGACAGGACGAGGATGCCGATGTCGGGAAATTCCGCACGGATGACACGGGCCGCGTCCAGTCCCTCGGTGGTGTGCGAGGGCGGCATGCGAATGTCGACCACCACCACATCGGGCGGCTCCTGCCGAACCAGCTCCAGCAGTTGCGCGGCGTCGCCGGCCTGCCCCACGACCTCGAACCCCGACCTGGCCAGCAGGCTCGCCACACCCTCGCGCAGCAGGACGTCGTCCTCGGCGAGAAGCACCCGCAGCGGGGTCGTCACCTGGGCTCGACCTCCTCGGATGCTCGGGACGCGACCGATCGGATTCGAGCATAGCCCGGGCGTATTGCAGCTGGCAGGTAGACCAGAAGTGGGGTTGGCGGGCACCGCGTATAGGCGTCAGCGCCGACGACATCGGCATCCGGACGAGCAATTCTGAGAGGTGTCCACCAGACAGATTCGAGGAGTAGTGACATGGTCACTTCCACAGAGTTCCGTTCAGCCGAGACGAACACTGCCGACACAGATATCGCGATGACCTCAGCCCACCGGCTCAGGTCGAAATATGCGGTGGAGTTGATCGGCACCTTCCTTCTCGTATTCACGGTGGGGGCGGCCGTCCGCAGCGGAAGCCAGCTCGCCCCGTTGGCCATCGGCGCGGTTCTGATGGTGATGATCTATGCCGGGGGGCACCTCTCCGGCGGGCACTACAACCCGGCGGTGACCCTGGCGGTGTTGATGCGGCGCCGGATCGAGTTTCGCGACGCCGTGCGGTATTGGGTCGCACAACTGGTCGCCGGACTGCTCGCGGCACTGGTGGTGCGTTACGTGGTGGATCCGGCACGAACCGCGACCACGCCGACCCTGACACTGACCGGTCACACGGTGGGGGCCGCGTTCGCGGTGGAACTGTTGTTCACCTTCGCGCTGTGCTACGTGATGCTCAACGTCGCCACCAGCAAGAGTCACCCTGACAACTCGTTTTACGGCCTCGCGATCGGATTCACCGTCGTCGCAGGCGCATTCGCGGTCGGCGCGATCTCCGGCGGCGCGTTCAACCCGGCGGTCACCCTCGGTGCGGCGGTGATGGGGGTCTTCGCCTGGCCGACGCTCTGGGTGTATTTCGTGGCGCAACTCCTCGCCGCCGCGGGGGCGGGCGCGGTGTTCCTCGCGCTCAACCCCGACGACAAATGACCTCAACCACTAGAAAGGCACGACAATGACGAAACCGATGCGCATCGCGGGGATCGCGATCCCCGACAGCCGGGTGGTGGCCGAGGCCACCGACCTCGTCCGCGGTATTGCTCCGGCGCTGCTGTTCCATCACTCTCGCCGCGTTTACCTGTTCGGGATGCTGCAAGGGCAACTGCGCGGGCTCGAGCCCGATCCCGAACTGCTGTATGTCGGTGCTATGTTCCACGACTTGGGGCTGACCGATGCCTATCGCACCGAGGATCGGCGCTTCGAGGTCGACGGCGCGGACGAGGCTCGCCGTTTCCTCCTCGAGCACGGCATCGAACCCGAAGCGGCACAACGGGTCTGGACTGCCATCGCCCTGCACACCACGCCCGGAATCCCCGAGCACATGGAACCCGAGATCGCACTCGTGACCGCCGGTGTCGAAACCGACGTTCTCGGCATCGGATACCACGACCTGGCACCCGCCGACATCGAAGCCGTCACCGACGCTCACCCACGGCCCGATTTCAAACGACAGATTCTCGCCGCGTTCACCAAGGGCTTCGCCGATCGTCCCGACACCACGTTCGGCACCGTCAATGCCGACGTTCTCGCCCACTTCGTCCCCGGCTTCGTCCGAACGGACTTCGTGGACGTCATCGAATCCAATCCCTGGCCCGAATAAATCGCCCCCTTCCACCTATCAGGAGCAACGATCATGACTCAGACCGAAACACGCCTCGGCTTCCACGCATCGGCACAACTGGCCGGCCACCTGCAGCGGGTCCTCGTCGACCTGACCGCCCTGCACCTGAACGGCAAACAGGCCCACTGGAACGTCGTGGGTCACAACTTCCGCGACCTCCACCTGCAGCTCGATGAGATCGTCGATGCCGCCCGCGACGCGAGCGACACCATCGCCGAACGTATGCGAGCCCTCGACGCCGTTCCCGACGGTCGGCCGCTAACAGTGTCGGCCACCACCCGATTGCCGGTACTCCCACCCGGTGAACAGGACACCTCCAGTGTCGTAGACCTGGTCACCACCCAGATCCGCACCACTGTCGCGACGATACGCGAGGTGCACGACGAGGTGGACGCCGAGGACCCGTCCACTGCCGATCTTCTACACGCCGTGATCGATCAACTCGAGAAGCTGGCATGGCTGCTCAGCTCCGAGAACCGCGGCCGATAGACGTCATCGGTGAGCCGGACCAGCCAGCGTAGCCCGGCTCACCGCGGCAAACGGGTCGACGCCGACACTCGACTGTTAGAGCACATAGTGATAATAGTTAGATATGTACTCGGGCATGACCGACCTCTCCGAACCGGACTCCTGGACCCCCGTTCTCGTCGGGGTCGGACAGTCCTCCGAACGTATCGACGATCCCGGATACCGCGGGTTGTCCGCCGTCGAACTCGCGGCCGAGGCAGCCGCCGAGGCGCTGGCCGACACGGGTGCCGACGCTGTCGCAGTAGGCGCTGCGATCGAAACCGTCGCCGCTGTCCGGCAATTCGAGATCTCCACCCCCGGGGCTCGAGCACCACTAGGCAAGTCCGACAACTATCCACGCTCGGTAGCGCGCCGAATCGGAGCCGACCCGCGTAAGGCCATACTCGAAGTCAGTGGCGGACAGTCCCCGCAACATCTGGTCACGGAAATGGCCGCGACAATCGCCCGTGGTGACCTCGAGGTAGCACTCGTCTTCGGCTCGGAGGCAATTTCCACTACCCGCCACCTCGCCAAGTCCGCCGACAAACCGGATTTCAGCGAAACCGTCGGAGGCGAGCTGGAAGATCGCGGTTACGGTCTCGAGGGCCTGTCCTCCCGCCACCTGGCCATGCACGGCCTCACCAACGCACCGAGCCAATACGCGCTGTTCGAGAATGCGCGGCGAGCACGACTGAAGCAGTCGCGGGCGGACTACGCGCTGTCCATGGGCCGCCTGTTCGAGCCCTTCTCCGCGGTGGCCGCGGCCAATCCGCACGCCGCCGCACCCGTGCAGCGGGACGCGCACGAGCTGGCTACACCGACCGAGCGCAACCGATTCATATCCGAGCCCTATCCGCGGTTTCTCGTCGCTCGCGACCAGGTCAACCAGGGTGCGGCCGTACTTCTCATGTCCGTGGCGGCCGCCCGGCGTCTCGGCGTTCCCGAAGAACGCTGGGTGTTCCTGCACGGCCATGCCGATCTTCGCGAGCCCGCACTGATGGACCGCGAGGACCTCTCGTGCGCGCCGGCGTCGGTCACGGCGGTCCGGCACGCGCTGGAAGTCGCGGGGATCGAACTGGACGAGATCGCGACGTTCGATCTGTACAGCTGCTTCCCCATCGCGGTATCCAACATCTGCGACGGCCTGGATCTGGCGCCGGACGATCCGCGCGGACTGACCCTCACCGGGGGCTTACCCTTCTTCGGCGGCGCGGGCAACAACTACTCCATGCACGCCATCGCCGAAACTGTGAACCGGCTACGTGCCCGGCCGGGCACCTTCGGTCTGGTGGGTGCCAACGGCGGCACTCTGAGCAAGTATTCGGTCGGCATCTACTCGACCGCTCCCGCCCCGTGGCGTACCGACCGTAGCGCGGAACTGCAGGCCGATATCGATGCGTGGCCTACCCCGGAGCAGGCAGCGGCCGCCGACGGCTGGGCAACCATCGAGACCTACACCGTGAAGCACGGCCGCAACGGTGATCGCACCGGTGTGGTGATCGGACGCCTCGAGGCCGATGCCCGCCGCTTCGTCGCCATGACCCAGCACGGCGACGAGGAGATTCTCGACCGGCTCGGTACCGGCGAACCGATCGGCACCCGCGTCTACGTCCGCTCGTTCGGATTCGGAAACAGGGTGACCACGGACCAGGCCCGGATGAACGAACTGTTCCCACCTCGGCCGAAGGTGCTGCGCGAGAACTACGAACACGTATCGGTCCGCCGCGAGGGTCATCTGCTCGAGATCACCATCAACCGGCCCGAGGTGCGCAACAGCTTGCACCCGCCGGCCAACGAGGAACTCGATGAGATCTTCGACGCCTACTTCGCCGATCCGGACCTCTGGGTAGCTATCCTGACCGGCGCCGGGGACAAGGCATTCTCGGCCGGGAACGACCTCGTCTACTCCGCGTCCGGGAAATCCGTCTGGGTGCCCAAGAACGGGTTCGCCGGGCTGACCAGCCGCCGGGATATGACGAAACCAGTCATCGCCGCGGTCAACGGTTTCGCCATGGGCGGCGGGTGCGAAATAGCACTCGCCTGCCATCTCATCGTCGCCGACGAGACCGCGACGTTCGCGCTGTCCGAAGTGAAAGTCGGCCTCGCTGCCGCGGCGGGCGGCCTGGTACGGCTGCCGCGCGCGATACCGGCGAAGCTCGCCAACGAGATGATACTCACCGGCAGACGCATCACCGCCGCCGAAGCCCACTCCTACGGTTTGGTCAACCGTGTGGTGGCGCCCGGTACCGCGATGGCGGGCGCCCGCGCGTTGGCAGCCGAGATTCTCGACGGCAGCCCCACCTCCGTGCGCGCCTCCCTGCAGATCATGAGCGAGACCGCCGGCATCGCCGATACCATCGACGCCGTCACCCACCTCTCGCCGGCGCTCGACGCACTCCTGCTCAGCGAAGACAGTGTCGAAGGGATGACCGCCTTCGCGCAGAAGCGACGGCCCGTATGGCGCAATCGGTGAGCGTCGACTTCACCCGCCTGAAGTACTTCGTGGCGGTCGCCGAAGAATTGCATTTCAAACGCGCGGCCGACCGTTTGCACATCACGCCGCCGCCACTGAGCAAGCAGATCAAACTGCTGGAGCGCGAGCTGGGCGGCGAGTTGTTCGCGCGCAGCTACCACGACGTGAGGCTGACACCACTCGGCGCGGCGCTCGTCGAGCCGGCTCACCGAATTCTCGACATGGTGACCGAGCTCCGAGCGACCGCGAGCAAGATCGCCGGGAGCGCCGGGCCGCTGCGCGTCGGTGCGACGGCATTCGCGCCCTCCGATTTCCTATACGCCTTCGAGGACGCGGTCAACCAATTAATCGCTGCGCCAACGGAATTCAGCCTTCCCGGCTCCGCCGCGGAGGTTGCTGCCCACCTGGTCGCCGGCCATCTCGACCTCGGCCTGATCCATTTGCCGTGTCCCGAATCCCGAGTCGACTTCCGCGTGATCTCCCGGTACCGAAGCGGTATCGCGGTACGCAACGACGATCCTTTAGCCGCACGCGAAGTCATCACGATCGATGATCTGCGGGATCGCGAGGTAGCCGTGGACATCGCACGAGCCAATCCCCTGGCTATGGCGACACTCATCCGCCGCCTCAACTCCAGTGGTGTCGCGCGAGTCGTGGAAGCCGCCGGCAGCCGCGCGAGTGAGGTCGAACTCGCGGCGCAGGTGCGGAGCAGGCGACTGGTCCTGCTGATCGCCTATGCTCCTGATTCCATTCTCGGCCGGGTCTTCTCGCCACCGCAGTTCAAGTTGATCCCCATCGACGACCAGCGGTGGAAACCGGGACAACTCGCGCTGGCGTGGTCACGCGACCGCCCGGAGCAGCATCCCGCACTCCGGGCGGCCATCGGCGAACTGATGGAGACCTTCGGCGCGGCGTGACACTTACCAGCCGGTACGCCCCCCCCGGGGGGCGAAGACATGCTGGGTCGGCGGTCGGCGGCTGGGCCGCCGGCCGCCCCAGCGATCAGGAGGTCCGGGGCACCGCGATCTCGAGCACACCCTGCCGCAGCAGGTCATCGATCTGGTCCTCGTCGAGGCCGAGCAGATCCTCAGCGATCCGGCGGGTCTGCTCCCCGAGCAACGGCGCCGGTCCATACGGCGGCTCAGCCACGGTGTCGGCGTGAATCTGCACGTTCTCCAGCACATACGGTTCACGCCCGTGGGGATGACGTTCTTCGCGGAACGCGCCCCGCTGCTTGCAGTAGGCCCACTCGGGCAGATCGGTGCCGCGCAGCATCGCACCGGCGGGAACGCCCGCCTCCTGCAGCAACGTCATCGCATCCAAAGGTGCATGCTCGCGTGTCCATTCCGCGAGCGCGGTGTCGATGCGGTCCCGCTGCGCGTCGCGACCGGCGGCGGCGGACAGCGCCTCGTCGGCCAGCAGGTCGGTGCGCCCGATCGCCGAGCACAGTGCGGCCCAATCCGTATCGTCGCGGACCGTGACGGCGAGCCACTCGTCGTCGCCGGCAGCCGGGAACAGCCCCCACGGCGCATCCCGCTCGAGAACATCCGCCTGCGGTGACCCGCCTTCGAGCAGGTGCCCGGCCGCGATCACGGGGGCGAAGTGACCGAGCATCACCTCGGACTGGGCGACACTGACCGACCCGCCGAGCCGGGTGCGTTCCCGGCGGATCAGCAGAGCCAACGCGCCCAGCGCACCGATACGAGCGCAGACGTGGTCGGGATATACCGTGATCGCGTCACTGAAAGAACCCGCATCATCCGGATAGACCCACCGTGCGGTGCAGCCGGTGGCCGCGCGCACCAACGGGCCGTAGCCCAGGCGCCGCGACCACGGGCCGGTGGGCCCGAACGCGGAACTGTCGACGACCACGATCCCGGGATTCATGTCTTCGAGTGAGCCGTAATCCAGCCCGAGCGAATTCATTACGCCCGGTTTGAAATTCGTCAATACGATATCGGCGGAACGAACCAGTTGCCGGACCAGTTTCTGGCCGGCGGGGTTGCGCAGATCGATTCCGATGCTGCGCTTGTTGCGGTGCCCGGCCGCGAAACCCGGCGTCATCCCGGCTGGGCCCTGGGCGCCTCGCGCACCGTCGATGAAGGCGGAATTCTCGATCTTGATGACATCGGCACCGAGATCGCCGACCAGTCGGCCGGTGTCACCACCCACCACGATCACGCCGAAATCGAGAACTCGGATACCGTCGAGCGGCAACCCCGGACGAGTGCGGGGGCGGGCGGCCAGGATGTCGCCTCGCGGTCGTTGTTCTGCTGCGGTCTCCGGTGCGGTGTCCACCCAGGCCCGCGCACCGTCGATTTCCATGACCCCCGCCGGCACCGGCACGATCACACCGGGCGCCAGTTCCACCTCACGCAGGAAACCCCGTGACCTGATCTGCTCGGTGGCCAGCGCCTCGTCCGGCGTCAGGACGCTCGCCGTGGGGACCCCGTATTCCTGCCCCTGCTGCTCGAGTTCCGTCCGTGTCTTGTCGGCGAAGTGCCGCCCAATGGCAGGCAACAGGTCCGGTGATTTGAATCGGACCAGGAGCTTGTCGTACTTCGGGTCCGCGAATTCCTCCGGGCGTCCCATCCACTCGAACATGCCACGCCACTGCCGCTGGGCCAGTACGCAGATCCGTACGAACCCGTCCTTGCACGCGATGATGGGGTACTTGTACCGCTCGTCCGCACGACCCCGCGGAAGCGAACTCAGCGGTACTCCGGCCGATGCGCTGCCGGTCATGCCGTAGGCGGGATCGAGTGCTTGCATCGCACCGTCGAGTACAGAGAAATCGATCCGGCACCCCGAACCGGTGCGCAACCGGTCGACATACATGCTCAGCGCCTCGAACGCCGCCTGGGCGGCTGCGACGTCATAGGGCAGCTCCCCCGGCGGCATCAGCGGGGCCCGGCCCGGGAGGCCGGAGCGTGACAACTCACTGGTGAGGGCATGGATGACCGGGGTGGTGGCCTGCCATCGGCTGAAGTCGTTGTCACGGCCGAAGTCGCTGATGGACAGCACCACAAGCGACGGATGAGTTGTGGTGATCTCCGGTATCGCGAGTGTGGCTTCGGCGGAACTACCCGGCGCCGTGTTCTCGATCAGGATGTCCGATGCGGCAAGCAGATTCGCCCATTCCGAGCTCCCGGCATCGGTGGCCGGATCGATCGTGACCGTGCCGGCTCCACGCGCGGCAATCGCACTGCCGAGTGCGATCCCGCCGACCACCGGACCGAAGCCGGAGTCGTCGGTGACTCCGGCGAGCCGAACCCTGAGGACCGTTGCGCCCAGATCGAGGAGGAGGCGGCCGACGCCCTGCATCGGCCCGGACACGAGGTCCACGACTCGGACTCCGAGCAGTGGCGGATCGTAGCTGGGGGTGATGTCGCTCAAGGCCAACTCCCATGTCGGTTCGTACGAGATGTGTTGCCCGAGAGCCTGTTCGGCGATGGCTTCCGATGCGGCAGCCACGGGCTGTACTACCGATGCTGGTGCCGGAGAACCGAGTTGTACATCACAGATAAGGACACCGGCACGTGTCCCGTCGGCTCATCTGTCCGTGAGCGGGCCGGTCGTTTACGGCTCGCTCGGATGGTGAGAGCGTCGAGGACGAGCAGCACGACGAAGTGACGAATTCGAGAGGTCAGCATGACGAAAGCCGAAGGGCCACCGACAACACCACACACCCTTGCCGAGGAGGTCCGTTCCTGGCTGGCGGACAATTGGCACGGCACCGACGACAGCGCCTGGCGCGCCCGCGTCGTCGAGTCGGGGTGGGCGGCGCCGACCTGGCCCAGCGATTCGTTCGGCCGCGGTCTGTCCCGGCCGGACGCGAAGACGGTACGCGACGAATTCCGTGCCGCCGGCGCACGCGGGGCCGGAGTCGAGCACCGGGGTTTCACCGCACTCGCGGGAAACACGATCGTCGAGTTCGGCTCGGCGCAGATGAAGCGCGACATTCTGCCGAAACTCCTGTCCGGGGAATGGAGCCGCGGTTGCCTGCTGTACAGCGAGCCGAGCAACGGGTCGGACCTGGCCGGGCTACAGACCCGCGCCGAACGGCACGACGATGTGTTCATCGTCAATGGTCAGAAGATCTGGACCACCGGCGGCCATGAGGCTGATTGCGCGCTGCTGCTCGCCCGCACCGACTGGGACCGGCCCAAGCACGCCGGCATCAGCTTCTTCATCATTCCCATGGACCTGCCCGGGATCGAGGTTCGCCCGATCAAGCAGATGACCGGCGAATCGGATTTCAACGAAGTCTTCCTCACCGACGTCCGTGTTCCGGCAACCGCGCTCATCGGCGAACTGAACGACGGCTGGCGAGTGCTGCAGACAGCACTCAAAGAAGAGCGCCGCACGATGGGATTCGAGATCGGAGCGCCCACACGCGATGACAATGCTCGACCCGCGATCTTCACCGCATCCGATGACCTGGTCGCCGCGGCTCGGGCGGCCGGCAAACTCGGCGACGAGGCCGTCCGGCAGGAGATCATGCGCATCCACTCCTGGCGGCTGGTGAACGACTGGAACGCCGTTCGGGCGAAAAGAGAGATCGAAGCGGGCGGAGGTTCCTCGTTGGCCTCACTGGGCAAGCTCGCGAAATCACGGATTCTGCACTCCGCCTGGGGCCTTCGCTTCCGGTTGCTGGGTGCGCGCGGACTTCTCTACGACGAGAGCGACAAACAAGGCTACGAGGTCGACCATCAAATGATGTGGTCGTTCATCAATTCGATCGGCGGCGGCACCGACCAGATTCAACGCAACATCATCGGCGAGCGCATCCTCGGGCTGCCGAAGGGCCACGAGCCCGACCGGGGCGTGCCGTTCCGGGACGTACGCAAGGGCGGCACCGCCATGCAGGACGGGAACTAGGAGAATGACGTTGTTCGCAACATTCACCGACGAGCAGAACCAGTTGCGCACGCTCGTTCGCGACTACGTGCGGGAAAAGTCGCCCGAGACGGAGGTGCGCCGGCTCATGGCCACCGACGAGGGGTACGACCCCGTGATATGGACCCAGATGGCACGCGATCTCGGACTGCAGGGTCTCGCAATTCCGGAGCAGTACGGCGGTCAGGGCGCCGGCTGGATCGAACTGGGCATCGTGCTCGAGGAGACCGGACGCGCGCTGCTGTGCGCCCCCTTCTTCTCGACGGTGGTGCTGGCCGCCACCACCCTACTCGAGTCGGGCGACGAAGAAGCCAAGGAGCAGTACCTTCCCGCGATCGCCGACGGGTCGCTGATCGCCACGGTGGCTCTGATCGTGGATCACGGATGCTGGAACCCCGACGACGTCACGGTGCGCGCGACACACGACCCCGACGGCTGGACCTTGAACGGCACCCAGCAGTACGTCCTCGACGGTGCGCACGCTCAGCTGATCATCGTGCCCGCCCGCAGCGCAACCGGCATTTCACTGTTCGCGATCGATACCACCGACAGTGCGATCGTCCGAACGCCGTCCATCACCCTCGACCAGACCCGCAAGCTCGCGGTCGTGGAACTGGACTCGACCCCGGCACGCCTGATCGGCGCCGAAGGCGGCGGCCGGCAGGTGCTGGAACGGGTGCTGGATTTCGCCGCCGTCGCACTGGCCGCCGAGCAGGTGGGCGGCGCCGAGGCCGCGTTGGACATGTCGACCGCCTACCTCAAGACACGCGTGCAGTTCGGGCAGGTGATCGGCGCATTTCAAGCCCTCAAGCACATGGCCGCCGACGTCCTGATCGAAGTCGAGTCCGCGAAGTCGGCCGCGTACTACGCGCTGGCCGCAGCAGCTGCGGACAACGAGGAACTGCCCGCGGCGGCGTCGCTGGCCCGAGCCTATTGCAGCGAAGCGTTCGTCACCGCGGCGCACCAGAACATCCAATTCCACGGGGGCATGGGCTTCACCTGGGAAGTGCCCGCCCATCTGTATTTCAAGCGCGCGCGATCCTCGGAACTACTGCTCGGCGACGCCGGCACGCACCGCGCGAGATTGGCCCAGCGGATCGGCATTTAGCAGCCATCGCCGAAGTTCTCGAGCCGTCGCGGCGCGAACCGACGACTGTGACCGAAATGCGGCGCGGCACAGAGTTTGTCGCGCCGCGAGCACAGTGGGCTTCGTTCGACACTCGGGCCGCTCGACCCTCAGCGACCGACTCTCTCAGCCATATTTGTCAGAGTAGTCAAAGTCAGCCGGACGAGTCTATACCCAGCTAACAGTGAAGAATCGACCAAACGAGCCTGTCGGATACACCGCCGGAAGTCGACTTTTTGACTATATTGTCAAACGATGACATGGTAGGGGTATTCGAAAGGAGTCCGAGATGACCGAACTTCCGTCGGCTCGGCCCACGGGCTGGTTCCAGGTCGCTTGGTCTGCAGACCTCAGGGACGGCGAGGTCAAGGCCCTGCATTATTTCGACACCGAACTCGTGGCATTCCGCGGAAACGATGGACACGTCCGGGTTCTCGACGCCCACTGTCGGCATCTGGGCGCTCATCTGGGCCACGGTGGGTGCGTGGTGGGCAACGATATTCAGTGCCCCTTCCACGGGTGGAGATGGAACGGCGACGGGCGCAATACACACATTCCGTACCACGACAAGCCCAACCGGGTCCGCCGCGTGCGGGCGTGGCCGGTCACCGAGCGCAACGAGTCGATCTACATCTGGCACGATTCCGAGGGCAGGCCGCCGAGCTGGGAGGTCCCCGACGCATTCCCCGCGCTCGGCGACCACATTGCCCGGGTCGACTATTTTCCGCTCACCGAACTGGCTCGGTCGCGCCACCCCGGAATTCACGTCCACCCTCAGGTGATCGCCGAAAATGCCGTCGACCCTTGGCATTTCAGGTTCGTACACCATACTCCCCACGCACCGGCCGTTCTCCGCGAGACCGTCCAGGGCGCGCGCTGGCAGTCCAAGGTCGGATTCGGCCGGCGCTGGAGCGACGGCGTGGACAGGGCCGAAGATACGTCGAATACGATCGAAATTCTGTGGTCGGGCATCGGGCTGAGCTTCAGCGGTGAGGTCACCGCCGACGGAATCCGGGTTATCGCAATCTGCCCCACACCGGTCGACGACACCACCACCGACATCTTCGCCACGTACTGGATCGACAAGGACAACGGACGATACGACGAGCGGCTGGCCCAAGCCAAACTGGCTCTGCCCGACGACATCGCGATCTGGGAACACCAGAAGTACATGGACCCTCCGGGCCTGGCCCCCTCCGAAGCCGCGGGCTTCCGGCGCCTGCGCACCTGGGCGACCCGTTTCTATCCCGAAACGGCGCACGCCGATCCGAGCTCCGCCGCCGCGCCGGTGTGAGCGCGCATCCGGTAGCCCGAGTCCGCACGCTATATCGACGAGGAAGCATATGACCACACTGTCTCGCACCAGCTCCGATCGGTCCGCGGATATCGCCGCGATCGCGCTGCGCGCCACGCTCGGACCGATGCTCATTGCACACGGCTGGAACAAGATCGCCGGTCCCGGCGGCATCGAAGGCACGACACGCTGGTTCGGCTCCCTCGGCCTGCGACCGGCCGCCGCACACGCCCGGATGGCTGCTGCCGGGGAGATCGCCGCGGGCACGGGACTCGTTCTCGGACTGGCTAATCCGCTGCCGGCGGCGGCGACGGTCGGCCTCATGTCGGTCGCCGCCGCGACCGATCACCGGGGCAAAGGATTCTTCGTATTCAAAGGCGGATGGGAATACGTCGGCGTGGTCGCCGGGACGGCGGTGGCGCTTGCCGGCTTGGGCCACGGCAGGTTCTCCGTCGACGGGCTCCGCGGCCGCCGGCGTAGCGGGCTGCGGCCCGCCGTGGTGGCTGCGGCGCTGGGCTCCGCGGCGGCCGGGGCGCTGCTGACGCTGTGCTACCGGCCCGCACCGCCGGACAACGCGGCAGCAGACGTCGCCGCGGCAGATTCCTGAGCCGAACCAGGTCGCCTCGGGATCACCTTCAACCCCGAGCTTTTAGTAAGATAATTATGCTCCTCTTACTGATAAACGCGGGTGGTTGAGTTAGTCTGTGCCGGTGTTCAAGGCCAAACTCGGTGTCCGAGGCCAAATTCTGTCGATCGCATTGGTGCCGAGCCTGGCACTGTTACTCGTCGGGATGTGGGTTGCCACCTCGCTCCTGATACAGGGTCGCCACGCCGAAAACTGGGCAGCGGAGATCGACCGCAATACCGCGCCCGGTATGGAGTTCGCCGTCCAGGCGCAGAACGAACGGCGATTGACATTGCTCGAGATCGGCGGCGACACACAGCACGCCGGCGAGCTCACGGCCCAGCGGGCGCGCGTGGACGGCGCGATCCAGACGATCATCGCCGCCGGTCAGCGCATCAGCAGCATGGACGGCAGCTTCGACGGCGCCCTGGACGCGGCCAGGTCGCTCACCTCCCAGCTACCGACTGTTCGCCAGCGCGCCGATGCCGGAACACTGTCCGCCGACGAGGCGTACTCCTATTTCAACCGGCTCACCCAGGTGGCGGCGGGTGGTATGGAACTACTGACCAGAGCGGCACCGACTTCGGAGACAGCGGCCGAGGAATCCAACGCGGCCAGGCTCTTTCACACCGCCGAGGCGATGTCGAAAGGTAACGCGCTCGCCGCGGCCGCGGTCATCGGCAACGGCCTGTCGGCCGAACAGCTCCTCGAATACGGCCGCCAGATCGGCTTCTACCGAAGCGAGATCGCTAATCTCGAACCGCAGCTCAACCCCGGGGCGCAAGCAACCTTGCGGGCTCTGACCAAGAGCGATCCGTGGCGACGGCTCGCGGCGATGGAGGACGCCCTCATACAACGCGGCGTCTCCCAACAATCGCCATCCGCAACCAGCGCCAAGGCCCACGACACGAGCGAGCCCGCTCCGCTTCCTCTGAGCGTGGCCGACTGGCAAGATGCGGCCGCGCAGGTCGGCAATACGCTGATCGACCTGTGGCAGAACCAGAACCACTACGCCTTGCGGTCGGCGACCGATCACGGCAAAGTCACCGCCCGCAACTCGCTGCTGGGCGGCGGGGCGGTGCTGGTGATCTCCGTGGTCGCCTTCCTGATCGCGGCCGGGCTGGCGACCCGCACCATCCGGCGCTTGCGCCGACTTCGCCAGGAGACACTCGCGCTCGCCGACGACCAACTCCCCCGGATCACCGAACAGCTCCATACGGGCAGCACGGTCGACCTCGACACCGACGTCCTACGGCTCGATTTCGGCACCGACGAGGTGGGTCAGGTCGCCGATGCGTTCAACCGCGCGCAGATGGCGGCGGTCACCGCAGCAGTCTCGGAGGCCAGAACCCGGACTGCCGTCAACGCGCTGTTCCTGAATATCGCCTATCGCAGCCAGCTGGTGATCCACCGCCAGCTGGAAGTACTCGACCAAGCCGAACGCGAACTCGAAGATCCCGTCCAGTTGGAGCTGCTGTTCAAACTCGACCACCTGGCCACCCGGGAGCGGCGCAACGCGGAGAATCTCATTATTCTGGGCGGGGGTCAGCCCGGCCGCCAGTGGCGCAACCCGGTCCCGCTACTCGACCTGGTGCGCAGCGCGGTCGCCGAAACCGAGGACTACGCCCGCGTGCAGGTCGGCCGTGTCCCCGACGGATCGGTGGCCGGCACCGCCGTCGCCGACCTCGTCCACCTGCTGGCTGAGCTGATGGACAATGCGACGTCGTTCTCGCCGCCCGGATCCACCGTCGAGGTCACCGGCAATGTCGTGGGTAAGGGCATCCTGGTCGAGGTCTCCGACCGAGGTCTGGGCATGGCGGCCGATGATATCCAGCGGGTGAACGAAACCCTCTCCAACCCACCGGATTTCAGTGTGACGAGCCTGTCGGACGATTCCCGGCTCGGACTGTTCGTGGTCGCACTGCTGGCCGCCAGGCACAACATCTCGGTGCGCCTGGCCGAATCGCACTACGGCGGCATTCGAGCCATCGTGATCATCCCGTCCCAGCTGATCGCCACCGAGGCGGCGCACAACGATCATCGGCCGGCCGGGCCGGTCGCGCCGCCCACCGCAGCGGGGCACGGTGATACCTGGGCCGACGTTCCGGTGCGACCGGCCGCGACCGCGCGCGCCGATCTCGCACCGCCCCCTCAGGTACCAGCGCACCGCCCGGCATCCCCGGACCGATACGCCGCGGCCTACCCGGCGCCGGATCCCGGCCCCGGACCGAGCACGGTGTCGCCGTCGTTCCACGATCCGTCCTCCGCCCGCCCACACGGCGCCGACAAGCCGCCGCTACCGCGCCGACGCCGCCAGCAGAGCCTGGCGCCGGAGCTGGCCCAGGCCCCGTCCACCTCGCACGCCGCCGACGCACCGCCGCGCCCGCGGTCTGCCGCCCAAGCACGAAATCTGATGTCGGCCATCGAGAACGGCACGCGCCAAGGCCGGCGGCGGCGTCCCGACACCGCCCCCTACGAACCCGAAGGCCCCCAATGACGACGCCCACCCGCAACCTCGACTGGCTCCTCGATGACCTCGTCGCGCACATTCCCGGCGTGCGCCACGCCGTGGTGCTGTCCACCGACGGTCTGCTGCTCGGCCGCTCCACCATCATGCCGGTCGAGGACGCCGAGCACTTCGCCGCGATGGCCGCGACCCTGCACGGACTGGCGCGCAGCGCCGGGCACCGCTTCACCGGCGGCACTGTCCGCCAAACCGTCATCGAACTCGACCATGCCGTCATGTTCGCCACGGCGGCGGGGCCCAATGCCTGTCTGGCGTTGCTCACCGACGAGACTGCCAACATGGGCATGGTCGCCTACGAGATCAACCAGACCGTGCACCGGGTGGGCACCTTTCTTTCCGCCGCACCCCGCCAGGGCTTCGGCCGCATGGGCGACCCGAGCTCATGACCGGTCGGCGTGCCTCGTGGTACGAGGACGAGGCCGGCCCCCTCATACGTTCTTATGCTCTGACTCGCGGACGCACCCACAGTCCTCGGCCAGACCTGGACATGATCACCCTCGTCCTGGCCGTCGACACCGCGGCGGACCTGCGCCGGCGCGAACCGGAATACCTCGACATCGTGCGCCTGTGCCGAGCACCGCAGTCGGTCGCCGAAGTCTCTGCTGCACTGCGTCTTCCGCTGATGGTGACGAAAATCCTGCTCAGCGATCTGCTCGCCGACGGCCACCTCATCTGCCGGTCGGTGTCCCTCGTGACCGACACCGGACTCCACAACCTCGACCTTCTGCGAACGGTATTGGATGGCATCCGCAACCTTTGACCCCGACGAACGGCCCGCTCTGGCCGCCTCGGTGAAGATCCTCGTCGCCGGCGGTTTCGGTGTCGGCAAGACCACCATGGTCGGTGCCGTCAGCGAGATCGTCCCCTTGCGCACCGAAGAAGTCGTCACCGAACTCTCGCGCGATATCGACGATCTGTCCGGGGTCGAGTCGAAAACGACCACGACCGTCGCCATGGACTTCGGTCGCATCACCATCTCCCCCGAGTTGGTGCTCTACGTATTCGGCACGCCCGGACAGGACCGGTTCTGGTTCATGTGGGACGAACTGGCCCTCGGCGCCCTGGGGGCGGTCGTGCTGGCCGATACCCGGCGGCTCGACAGTAGTTTCGCCGCCGTCGACTTCTTCGAGCGCCGCAGCCTGCCGTTCGTCGTCGGTGTCAACTGCTTCGACGGCGCACCTCGCTACACGACCGAGGATGTCCGCGACGCCCTCGACCTCGCCGACCATGTGCCTGTCATGCTGTGCGACGCCCGCCGTCGCGAGTCCGCCAAGGCCATGCTCATCACGTTGATGGAGTACCTCATCGGCGGGCCCGCGCGGGCCACCGGCGTCCCGGCCCCGCACGCTCCCCTGGCATTCGACCGGGCCACCGGCACCCCGTGAGGGTCGGCGGCCCGGGGGCTCAGAGGTCGATACTCCACGGCGATTATTCGGGCCGACTGTCGGTCGTTTCGCTGAGAACCAGGGTCACCAGCTGCGAGCGTGAGGGCACCGGCCGGACCGAATGCAGGTGCCGGTGCCAATACGGGCTGTTGACTCCCGGCATTGGCAACTCCAGCGTCCCGGTGTCCAGCGCGGTCACCCCCGCCTGTCGCAAATCGCGCCGCTCCGATTCCGCGACCGGCCGGTCCGGTGTGGCGAACATCAACCACTGACCGGGCCGGTACTCGAACACCGGGACGGTCCACCCTTTCGACCGCGCCGCCGACTCGATCGTCCCGCCGATCCCCGAGGGCATGTCCAGCGCACAGACCTGACGGCCCAGTTCGATCATCAGCCGCATGGCACCGGTCCACACCGAAGGGGACCACCGGGTGGTCCAGATTGTCGCCACGTCCACGTGAGCACACCGCCTGTCGATTCCGGCTCGTCGACGCACGGCACATGTCGCGGTGGCTCCTGCGCGCACCGCCCGCGAGCCGACAGCTCTGCACTATATAGTACAATAGGTTGACTCAATAAACCGTATGGACTAGTCGCGAACCATATCCGGACGATTTGGCAGATAGCCTGCTGGCGTACCGAAGTTGTTGTGACACAGGGAATGTGAGGACCTCGCAACCATGGCCTTCGTAGTGACGCAGAGATGCTGCAATGATGCGAGCTGCTTGTCGGAGTGCCCGGTCGACTGCATCCGGCCGCGGCCCGAGGACCCCGATTTCGCCACCGCGGAGATGCTCTACATCGACCCGCAGACGTGTATCGACTGTGGCGCGTGCGCCGACGCGTGCCCGGTCGACGCGATCTATTCCGAAGACGAGCTACCCGAGGGCCTGCAACGCTACACCGACATCAACGCCGGCTACTTCGAGCGGCACCCGCTGGACGCGAAGATGATCCAGCCGGCGCCCCCCGGCCGGGTCGCCAAGGAACTCGGCACCCTGCGCGTAGCGATCGTCGGAGCGGGACCGGCCGCGGCCTATGCCGCCGAGGAGCTGATGCGCCGCGCCGACGCCGAGGTGGAGGTAATCGACCGGCTACCCTCGCCACACGGACTGGTGCGAGCCGGTGTCGCCCCCGACCACGCGGGCACCAAGGCGATCACCATGACGTTCGAGGCCGCGGCCCGCCACGCCGGCTTCCGCTATCTACTCAATGTCGAAGTGGGCGAACATATTTCGCATGCCGAGTTGATGGATCACCATCATGCGGTGATCTACGCGGTGGGAGCGTCGGCCGACCGCAGTCTCGGCATCCCTGGCGAATCGCTGCCCGGCAGCCATTCCGCCGGCGAGTTCGTGGCCTGGTACAACGGCCATCCCGACTACGCGGATCGCGTCTTCGACCTGTCGGGTGAGCGCGCTGTCATCGTCGGGAACGGCAATGTGGCACTCGATATCGCGCGCGTGCTCACACTCGACTCCGAGGAGCTCGCCCGCACCGATATCGCCGATCACGCCCTGGCAGCCCTGCGTGACAGTACGATCCGCGAGGTGGTTCTGCTGGGCCGTCGCGGCCCGGTCCAGGCGGCCTACACCTCGCCGGAATTTCTTGCCCTGCAACGGTTGCCAGGCGTCGATGTGATCATCGACGAATCCGAGCTCAAACTCGATTCGGCCAGCCAGGCCGTCCTCGACGATCCCGGCACCGAGCCGTCGACCCTGCTCAAGGTCGAACTGGCCCGGGAATACTCGCAGCAGCCACAGCACCCCGGCCACAAACGGATCGTGTTCCGGTATCTGACCTCACCGATGGAGATCCTCGGGACCGACCGGGTCGACGGGCTTACGATTGTGCGCAACGAGCTGGTCGAATCCGGCGGCGAGCTGACCTCCCGGCCGACCGATTGCACCGAGACGATCGCGACCTCGCTGGTGCTGCGCTCGGTCGGGTACCGCGGGCAGCCCGTACCGGACCTGCCCTTCGACGAATCTCGGCATATCGTACCGAACGAACAGGGCCGGGTGGTCACCGCCGAGGGCGATCCCGTGACCGGCGTCTACGTGACCGGCTGGATCAAACGCGGGCCGCGCGGAGTGATCGGCACGAACAAGGCGTGTGCCCAGGAGACGGTGGCCGGTCTGCTGGACGACTTCACCGCCGGCAGACTGCCCGCACCCCGCCACGACCGCCGGACCCTGCACGCCCTGCTGGCAGAGCGCCGCCCCGAGCTGGTCGACGGCACCGGCTGGCGCGCCATCGACGCCGCGGAGCGCGAACGCGGCAAGCGGCAAGGCCGCCCCCGGGTCAAATTCGTCTCGGTGACCGAGATGCTGGCCGCATCGCGGGAGCACTGACCCACCCGAAGCAATTCGAACAAAATTATTCAACTATATTTTGGGCTCTGATTCGAAAAGCGCGATCAGTTCAATCATCTATCGGATAGCATCATATTTCCTGGCAGAGGCACGTCCGTGCCGCATCTGTTCATCCGCCCGGCCGCACGGGCTCGCCAGGATCACGATTGGAGATTGAAGTGCACTTTCCACGGACCCCCGGGCGCATCGCAGCGCCACTGATGATCGCCGCGGCCCTCGCGGTGGCCACCGCGTGTAACTCGTCGTCGACGTCGGATTCGACCCCCTCGGCCGAGCCGATCGCAGGTTCACCGAACAAAGCCGCCGGCACGCCGGTCACCATCGGCTTCATCAGCGAGGGAAAATCGCCGGCGATCGACAACACCGACGAGATCAAGGGGGCCCGCGCGGCGGTGGCCTACGCCAACGATTATCTCGGCGGTCTCGGCGGGCATCCGATCACGCTCGAGGTGTGCGAGAGCCTCGGCCAGCCCGCGACCGCGACCGACTGCGCGAATCAGATGGTGGCGGCCAACGTGGCGGCTGTGGTCGAAGGTGTCGAAGGTCAGATCGATGCGACGATAGCGCCACTGGCCGCGGCCAAAATCCCGTTGGTCACCCACACCGCGAGCACTCAGGCCGCGTTGCAGACGCCAGGGGTGTTCATGCTGTTGAACGGGCTGTCCTACTTCGGGACGCCCGCCGCACAGGCCAAGGCCGACGGTGTGAAGAAGGCCGACCTCGTCGTCATCGGCGTGCCGGCCGCGGAGGGGCCCGCCCGCCAGATCGGCGCGCTGCTCTACGGCAACGCCGGCGTGGGCCTGAACGTGACCGCGGTGCCTCCGGGCACCGCCGATATGACCCCGCAGATCGCCGCCGCCGATGGCGAACACCCCGACCTCTACACCGTCGTCGGCAACGACACCTTCTGCACCAGCGCCCTCAAGGCGATCAAGACCGTCAACCCGAGCGTGAAGACCACCATCATCGACCGCTGCATCACGCCGGGAGGCGCGAGCGCCATCCCCGGCGGGTATCAGGACATCAACGTGGTCACCACCACCGACCTCAGCAAGGACCGGCCCGACGGCAAACTCTTCGCGAGCGTCCTGGGCAAATACGGCGACGGCGCGAAATTCGGCTCCACCGCGGCCTTCGGCTACTCGCCGGTGCTGGGCATGGTCGATGCGCTGAATGCCGCCAAGATTTCGGAAGTAACCCCTGCGACCGTCACCAGCACGCTGCAATCGGCGCCGGCGACGGAATACCCGCTCTCGGGCGGCGTCATGTTCCAGTGCAACGGTAAGCAGATCGCACTGTCGCCCAATATCTGCAGCACCGACGGCATCATGGCGACCGCCGACAAGGCCGGAACCCTGTCGAACTACCGCCGCGTCGCCGCGGACGCCAAGCTGTATTCGATGCCCGGCCGCTGACCCCATTCCCGAACACGACTTCGGCCGCCTCCGAATCCGGAGGCGGCCGAACTATTTCCGGTTGCGCTTACGCCGGCGCCGTTCCGATCTCGCCGAGGTAGGCGGCTTCGATCCGGTCGGGATCGGCGATCAACTCCGTGGCCGGTCCTCGCAGCCGCACATCACCGTGTACCAGTACGATCGCCTCGTCGGCCACCTCGAGCGCCAGCCGCACATGTTGCTCCACCAGAATCACCACCGCCGAGGTTTCCTCGGCGACGCGGCGCACCACGGGGAGCAGATTCTCGACGATGACCGGCGCCAATCCCATGCTCATCTCGTCGATCAGCAGCACCGCGGGGTTCTGCGCCAGCGCCCGGGCCACCGCGAGCATCTGCTGCTCGCCTCCGGACAGCGCGCCCGCGGCCACGTTCAGCCGTTTCGCCAAGGCCGGGAATATCTCCAGGCACGCGTCGACGCCGGGGCCGCCGCGCCGGTGCGCAAGCTGCAGATTCTGTGCCACCGTCAGGCTGGTGAACAGGTCCCGGCAGTCGGGTACCAGGGCCAGTCCGGCCCGGTTGGCGGCGGCGGGCTTCCCACTGGGCAATGCGGTGCCGCCGACGCGGACCTCCCCGCCCAAGCGCGGCAGCAGACCGGCGATCGTCTCCATCATCGTGGTCTTGCCGGCGCCGTTCGGGCCGAGAACGGCCAGCACCGTCCCGGCGTCCAGGCGCAGTCCGAAATCGCGGACCACGGCGACCGAACCGTGTCCGGCGACCAGTCCACTGCATTCGAATGCCGTTGCGGCAGAAGCGGTTTCAGTCATCATATCGCCAATCCACTGGTGTGTGCGCTGCCCAGGTAAGCTTGTGCGACGACACGATCGGCGCGGATGTCCTCGGCACCGCCCGAGGCGATGACCTTGCCGAAGTCGAGCACATGGATGCGGTCGCAGAGTCCGAGTACCAATCCCATGTCGTGATCGACCATGACGATGGTGACCCCGCTGTCGCGGACATCGCGAAGACGATCGCCCAGCCACTGGCTCTCATTGGTGTCCAGCCCGCCGGCCGGTTCGTCGAGCAACAGCACCTCCGGCGATCCGACCAGCGCTCGCGCGATCGACACCAGCTGGCGCTGCCCTTGGGAGAGCTCACCCGCCAGGCGGGCGCCCACCTCGGACAGGCCGAGCAGATCCAGTACGCGGCTCAGCTTCTGATCGTCACCGCCGCCACGCCGGCGGCCCGCGGTCAATCCGACGCGCACGTTCTCCCGCACATCCAGGTCGTCGTATAGTTCGACGGCTTGGAAGGTCCGGCCCAATCCGGCCCGGATGCGCTGGTGCGGGGGCAGCGCGTCGATGTTCTCGGTGCCCAGCAGTACCGCGCCCTTATGATCGGCAAAGCCGCTGATCGCGTCGATCAGCGTGGTCTTGCCGGCGCCGTTGGGTCCGATGAGCCCCACGATCGCGCCGCGGGGAATCGACAAGCAGATGTCGTCGATCGCGACCACACCGCCGTAATGCACCGACACATCATGCAATTCCAGAGCCGTGGGCGCGCCGGGATCGATCGCCACGACCGGCGCGGCCGCCCGCGGTGGCACGGAACCGACTGCGGCCCCGGCCTTCTCGGCCCCCGCGCCGCCTCGTCGGCGGGCCACGAGCGTGTGGAAGGGCCCGACGATTCCGTCCGGATTGAGGATCACGGTGAAGATCAGCAGGATGCTCGCCACCACCGGATACCAGCCGTGTGCGGAGAAGACTTCGTCGACGACGATGAACACCAGGCCGTTGGCCGCCAGTACGCCCGCGAGCAGGCCACCGGCAACCGACGTCGTCCCCGCCAAGTACACGGTGCCGAACAGCACGAGGCTGTTCAATGCCGAGAACGCGTCGAAGGTGACGGTCTGCTCCTGATAGGCCAGCATCGCACCGCCGATTCCGGCGATGAACGCCGCGATGGCGAAGGCGATGATCTTGACCCGCACCACGCTGACCCCCGCGGCCGCGGCGGCGCGTTCGTTGGCCCGCACGGCCAGCATCTGCGACCCCAGTGAACTCCTGCGCAGATAGGCCACGCCGAGCGCGACCACTACGAGCACGAACAGGCACAGGAACGCGAAACTCAACCGCGGATACCCGTGCCCGGAACCGATTCCCAGATCCCAGCCGAACAACGAGGGCGAGCCGATCGCGACACCCGACGAGCCGACCAGATCCACATTCCGGAACCAGAGTGCTTCCACCGCATAGGCCATGGCCAGTGTCGCCACCGCCACGGTGAGTCCGCGGATGCGCAGCGCCGGCAGGCCGACCAGCACGCCGAGCGCGGTGGCCACGAGCGCCGCGCACAGCGGGGCGAGCGGGAACGGAATATGCCACGAGGTGCTGATCGGGCCGAGGATGAATCCGGCGACACCGGCGATCGTCAACTGCGCCAGCGACACCTGGCCCGCATAGCCGGTGACGACCACGGTCGACAACGCGATGATCGCCATGATCAGGCTGATGATCAGGCCGGAGCGGTAGCGGTCGTGCAGAACCACCAGCGCCACCGCGGCGATCACCACCATCAGTACGGTCGTCGGCAGGATGCGCTGGGGTCGCGGCGCTTTGCCCAGACTTCGCAGAATGATCGCCCCCCGTGCCGGGAGCGGCCGCGATCTGATGAGGAGTACGACCAGAATCAATACCAGCGGCACCAGCTCGGGAAGCCCACTCGAGGGCAGCGCGGAATGTTTGGAGGCGAGATACTGCGCCTCCGATTGCAGGGCGCCGACCGCCAGTCCGGCGATCACCGCCACCACGACGTATTCGAAGCGGGCCACCACGGCCGCGGCCAGCGCCGGCACGATGAACAGCGTGTAGGCGACGGGCACCAACGGCACGATCGGGGCGATCAGGATGCCGGAGAGCCCGGCCACGGCCGAGCTGAGCATCCAGTTGTAGACCGCGACGCGATCGGGTGAGATACCGCTGACGTAGGCGCCGCGCTCGGTCTCGGCGCAGGCGCGGGTGGCCAGGCCGAACTTCGTGTACTTGAAGATCAGCGACAGCACGATCGCGAGGACCAGAATCGCGACCGCGAAATACAGCCGATCCGTCGAGATCCGCAGATCGCCGTTGCGCCAGATGGTCGCCGGGAATATCGGGTCCACATTGATCGGATCGGTGCCGAGTTCGACGGCCACCAGACCGGCGGGCACCAGCGAGACTCCGAGCGCAGCCACGGCGCGTGCAACCGCGGGCGCGGACCGCAGCGGCCGGAAGATCACTACGTACAGCACCGCACCCAGCACCGCGGCGATCACGATGGACAGCAGCAGTGCCGGCCACATCGCCAGCCCGTCACCGAATGTGATCGAGGTCGGCAGCCCCGGCACCAGCAGCAGGAACTTGCCCTCGCGCAGGTATGCGTAGATATAGGCCGTGTAGAGCGCGATCGCACCGGAGGCGAAGTTCACCACACCCGAGCTGCGGTAGGTCAGGACAACGGCCAGGGCCAGGGCCCCGAATACCGCGCCGTTGCCCAGGCCGAGCAACAGAAACACCACATGTTGAGTCATTCCAGAACGATCCTCCGGGGCACTGTCGAGCCGGCGCGGATGATGCTTGATGGTTCCGGCTGCAGGTCACGGTATCATCGAATAGGTAGATGATTGATCGTTTTGAGCTATATTTCGCGGGGCGGTCAAGCCGGGGTGACACCCGATCGCCGCAGTGTCACGCGATAGGTGTAGTGCTCGGGCAGAAATTGGCTCACCGACAATTCCACCGCCGCCCCGCCGGCATCGGAGTACAGCCGGTCCACGCGCAACATCGGATGTCCGGGTGCGCAGCCGAGTTCGGCGGCGGTCGCCGGGGTGGCCGCGGCCACCGTGATCGATTGCGCGGCTTCGACGATCGGGCTGTTCAGGTGCGGTTCCAGCAGTCCGATCACGGTGTAGGGACTGGATGCGCCGTCGGCCAGCTCGGGCGCCGCGGCCACCGAACGGGCGATAGGCTCGGGTAGATGCACGGTCGTGCACACAAACGGCACGCCGTCGTGCAGGCGGACGAAGACCACCGTGTACACCACATCGGTGTCGAGCCGGAGCCGGCTGGCCGCCTCGATGTCGACCCGGCGGCGCAGCCCCGACCGCACCTGCATGGTGGTGTCCGACGACAATTGCATGAGGTCTTCGATCGAACCGAACTGCCGCAGGTACCGCTGTTCGGCGGCGGTGGCGAAGGTACCGCGCCCGGCCACCCGGTACACCTCCCCCGCCGCGACCAGATCCTGGAACGCGCGGCGCACGGTGTGGCGGCTGACCCGATGTCGCTGTGCCAGTTCCATTTCGGTCGGCAGCGCCGCTCCACCGGCGTAGCGGCCGGCCGCGATCTCCGCCCGCACACTGCGCGCCACCGCCTGGTACGCCGGTTCCGACTCCACCCTGTCCCGCCTCATGGGCAACAGATCCTACGGACCGCCGGAGGCTCAGATACCACCGCGCGCGACGAGCTGACCGGCGATGACATTGCGCTGGATCTCGTTGGTGCCCTCGCCGACAATCATCAGCGGAGCGTCGCGGAAGTAGCGCTCGGCGTCGTATTCGGTCGAGTAACCGTATCCGCCGTGGATCCGCACCGCGTTCAACGCGATGTCCATGGCGACCTCGGAGGCGAACAACTTGGCCATTCCCGCTTCCATATCGCAGCGCTCCCCGCGGTCGAACTGTTCGGCCGCATAGCGAGTCAGTTGCCGCGCCGCGGTCAGTTTGGTCGCCATATCCGCCAGATAGTTGCCGATCGACTGATGCTTCCAGATCGGCTTACCGAAGCTCTCCCGATCCTGGGAGTAGGCCAGCGCATCCTCGAGCGCCGCCGCGGCCACACCCAGCGCCCGCGAGGCGACCTGGATGCGGCCCGTCTCGAGCCCCTTCATCATCTGCGCGAATCCCTGACCGGGCGCCCCGCCGAGGATCGCCGACACCGGCGCACGATAGTTGTCGAACGACAGCTCGCAGCTCTCCACGCCCTTATAGCCGAGCTTGGGCAGATCGCGCGAGACGGTCAGGCCGGGACCGTGCTCGACCAGGACGATCGAGATACCCGAATGCCGTGGTACCGCCGCCGGATCGGTCTTGCACAGCAGCGCGATCAGCCCGGACCGGCGCGCGTTGCTGATCCAGGTCTTGGCTCCGGTAATGACCAGCTCGTCGCCGTCGCGTCTGGCCTGGGTGGTCATCGCCTGCAGGTCCGAGCCGCCGCCCGGTTCGGTCAGCGCCATCGTCGCGCGTAGCTCACCGGTGGCCATCCGTGGCAGGTAGGCCTGCCGCTGTGCCTCGGTGCCGAAGAGGGTCAGTAGTTTCGCGACCACGGTATGTCCGCCCATCGCCCCGGCCAGGCTCATCCAGCCACGCGCCAATTCCTCGGTGACCTGGACGTAGCAGGGCATCGACACCGGAGTGCCGCCGTATTCCTCGGGCACCGCCAAGCCGTAGATGCCGATCCGCTTCATCTGCTCGACCCACTCTTCCGGATAGCGGTTGGCGTGCTCGAACTCCTGTACCTTCGGCTTGACCTCCCGGTCGATGAAGGCCCTGACGGTCTCGACGAGCAAGACCTCCTCACTGTTCAGCCATCCGTGGTTCACGTCGTCTCCTCCAGGCCGTGGATAATTTGTACGGCCATTTTCCGAAAATGTTGGTTCGCTGGCTGAGCATACGCCGTGCCGAAAGGTCGACATGCGCCAGTTGCATTGCTAACGTGCCGATCTACCGCCCGGGACCCGCAAGTCGGCCACCGGGTCAAATGTCCGTACATTTATGACCCATCTCAGGAGCACGTCTATGCCGTCAGAGCAGAATTCGGTCCGGCGGCGCGCCGTACTGGTCGTCCCGGGCGCAGCCGAACACAGGATCGTCAAGGCGCTGCACGCCGGTGCCGACGAGGTGGTGATCGACCTGGAGGACGCGATCGCCGTCGACGCCAAGGAATCGGCGCGCGAACTCGTCGCGAATCTGCTGCGCGGAATCGAACGCGATCCGGCACGTTCGGTCGCGGTGCGGGTGAACGGGTTCGCGACCGCGTGGGCCGCCGACGATCTGCGCGCGCTCGCCGCGACGAGCACCGTGGACAGCATCGTGATACCCAAGGTCGAAGACCCCGCGACGCTCGAGCGCGCACATGAACTGCTCGACGGCCATCCGGCGAGCCTGCAGGCGCTGATCGAAACACCGCGCGGCGTGCTGGCCGCCGACGACATCTGCCGGACCACCGCTCCCCTGGCCGCCGTCGTGATCGGATACGCCGATCTCGGCGCCGCACTCGGCCGCAGCGCGGACCTGCCGCCCGGGCGATGGGCGGCGATCCAGGATCGCATCCTGCTGGCGGCGCGGGCCAACGACGTCGCCGCGATCGATGGACCACATCTCGCCGTCGCCGACGACGACGATTTCCGCAGCCGCGTCCGGTGGACGCACGACGCCGGATTCGACGGCAAATGGGTTCTACACCCCGCCCAGATTGCCACGGCCACAGCACAATTCACTCCCGACCAGGATGCGGTCGAACACGCCCGCGCCGTCCTCGCCGCGCTCGACGAGGCTGCCCGAGCCGGCGCCGGGGTCGCCCGGCTCGGCGACCGCATGCTGGACGAAGCCGTCGCGATCGCCGCCCGGCGGGTGCTGACACGAATCGGAGGACAACAGTGACGACGACACCCAGCGACGGGCCCTACTTCGACGATCTGCGGGTCGGCCAGATCTTCGACGACGCGCCCTCGATCACGCTGACCGACGGCCTCGCCGCCGCACACCAGGCCATCGCGGGCGATCGCCTGCGGCTGGCACTGGACCGACACCTGTCCACCGCGGTCACCGGAGCGGCGCTCGCCCACCCTGCCGTGGTCTGGGATGTCGCAATCGGCCAATCCACGATCGTGACCCGGCGAGTGAAAGCCAACCTGTTCTACCGCGGGCTGAATTTCCACCGCTTCCCCGCCCTCGGCGATACGCTGCGCACCCGAACCGAAGTCGTCGGACTTCGGCAGAACTCCGCCAAACCCGGCCGCCATCCCACCGGCTTGGCCGCGCTGCGGATCACCTGCACCGACCATCTGCAACGCACGGTGCTCGATTTTCACCGCTGTGCGATGCTGCCGCTGAGCGAGCATCCGGACCCCACCAGGGCCGTGCCCGGCGACGACCTGTCGCGCATCGGCACCGACGCGGAGCCGGCGCGGATCACACCCCCGCCGTGGGATCTGCGCGCGTTCCGCGCGGCCGTGCCGGGCACCCACTTCGATCCGGCGCTGGCCGGGCAGATCCGGCAATCGAGTGGTGATGTCGTCTCGAACGCGCCCGAATTCGCTCGCCTGAGCCTGAATATCGCCACGACACACCATGATTACCGGGTCGGCGAACAGGGTCGGCTCGTTTACGGCGGGCACGCCATCGGCGTCGCGCTGGCACAGGCCACCCGCGCGTTGCCCAACCTCGTCACGGTGCTGGGCTGGCATTCGTGTGATCACACCGGCCCCGTGCACGAGGGTGACACCCTGTCCAGCGAGCTCACCGTGGACAGTGCCACGGCGCTGGGCGGCGACGGTGGCGTATTGCAGCTGCGCTCGCGCGTGTTCGCCCACAACTCTGCCACCACGGACCGGCAGGTGCTGGACTGGCGCTTCGCCGCACTGCTGGCATGAAACAAATCTGACATGGCATAATTATTTATATGATTCTGTTTTCCGCGTATGCCGGAGGGGACAGCCTGTGATCAACTCGTCCGTAGTCGTTGCCGACACCGAAGAGCAGCAGTCGCTGGTGGAAGCGATCGCGCAGCTGCTCGACCGCCACTGGGGTCCCGGCTCCGCACACAAGCTGATCCAGGACCCGGACCGGGTCAGCGAGGTATCGCTGTGGTCGCAGCTCGCGGAGGTGGGCGTCGCGGGACTGCCAATCCCCGAATCCCAGGGTGGATCCGGCGGCGGCTGGGCCGATTTCGCCGTGGCCGCCGAGGCGCTGGGTTCGGTCGTGGCACCGACGCCGGTCATCGCCGTCGCGGGCGCGCTCGGCGCACTGAGCGCACCGAATGTCGTGGGCGGCGACCTATCGGCGCAGATTGCCTCCGGACGCGTCATCCCGGCCGTGGCGTGGACTGAAGACACCGGAATGCCTGCGGTCGCAGGGCGATTCGAGGCCGTGGCCGGTGACCACTCCGATCGCGCGCTGGTCTCCGGCACCGCGGATTTGATCCTGACGCCGGAGGCCGACGTCGTCCTCGTGCTCGCCGAGGGCGAATCCGGCCCGCTGCTGATCGCGGTGCCGACCTCCGATACCGACGCGGTGCTTACCGAGCGAACCCAGAGCCTGGATCTGCTACGCCCGCTCGGCGCTGTGCATCTGCGGCAAGCTGCGGGCACCGTTCTGGCCACCGGTGACGACGCGGTGGCGGCGATCCGCCGCAGCCTGGTCACCGCGGGGCTGGCCCTGGCCGGTGACCTGACCGGCGTCGCGAGCCACTGTCTGTGGGCGGCGGTCGATTACGCGGCCACTCGCGAACAATTCGGCAAGCCGATCGGCGCATTCCAGGCCGTCAAGCACAAGTGTGCCGACATGCTGGCCCATGTCGAATTGGCGCGAGCCACCGCCCGCGAAGTTGCCGGGCTGCTGGATTCCGGCGCCGGGGCCGCCGCCCTGGATCAGGCGGTCGCCTTGGCGTTGCTCGAATCCGTCACGGCCGCACAGCATGTCACTGCGGACTATATCCAGGTGCTGGCCGGAGTCGGCTTCACGTGGGAGCACGAGGCACACCTCTACTATCGCCGGGCCGGCGCCTCCGCCCCGCTGTTCGGCGGCGCGAGCGCCGCCCGCGAGCGCCTCGACCCCACCCGGGACGCGGCCGCGTCGACCGTAGCCGCCGAGATCGCCCCCGGCAGCCCTGCCGCCGAACTCGCCGCCGCCGTCGAATCACTGCTGCCGCTGCATCACGAGCAATGGGGTGCCGACGATTCGTTCCCTGCCCGGCTGTCCTGGCAGCAGCGCCTGCACCAGGCCGGCTGGATCGCACCGCACTGGCCGACGGAATTCGGCGGGCGCGGGCTCTCGATCGTCGATCAGGTCGCCTGCGACCAGGTGCTGGCGGGCTCGCGTGCGCCCATGCTGGCCGGAGTCCTGGGCGTGAACAACGTGGCGCCGACCCTGATGCACTACGGCACCGCGGAGCAGCGCGAGCATCTGGCCGCCATCCAGGCCGGTACCGAGGTGTGGTGTCAGGGCTTCTCCGAGCCCGGCTCGGGGAGTGATCTCGCCAGTCTGCGTACCCGCGCGACGCTGGACGGCGACGAATTCGTCATCAACGGCCAGAAGATCTGGACCTCGGAGGGGATGGAGGGCACACACTGCCTGCTGCTGGTGCGCACCGACCCGCAGGCGCCCCCGCACAAGGGGATCTCGGCCTTGCTGGTCCCGATGGACACCCCCGGAATCACCCGCCGCCCGATCACTCAGATCACCGGCGAGGGCGGATTCGCCGAGGTGTTCTTCGATGACGTCCGGGTGCCGCGCAGTGCGTTGCTGGGCCCACTGCACGAGGGGTGGAAGGTCACCATGACCACGCTCGGCTTCGAACGCGCCGGAGTGATCATGATGGCCGGGCGTCTGGAACAGACCGTCCTGGATTTGGTGACCACCCTGGCCGGCCACGAACTTCCCGCACACGCCCGCGCCGAGCTCACCGACCGACTGAGCGAGGCCCGCGCGGTCGGACTGCTGGGCAAGCGCGCACTGGGCCGGATCGCCGCCGGTGGTGCGCCGGGCGCCGAACATTCGGTGATCAAACTGGTCTGGAGTACCACGATGCAAGCGATCGGCGACACCCATCTGCGGGTGCTCGGTACGGCCGCGATCACCACCGCGACCGGTGCCGCCGCACAGCAGGACTACCTGATGTCGCGCTCTGCCACGATCGCCGGCGGCACCACCGAGATCATGCGCAACATTCTCGCCGAGCGCGTGCTCGGCATGCCGAAATAGGCTGGCGCACAACACATATCGGAACAACGAAGTCCGGATACAGGAGAAGAAGTGGTGTCTGATCGATTGCGAGTGGGGATCGTCGGCGTCGGATGGGGTGTGCACGTGCAGGTGCCCGCATTCCGGGCGGTCCCCGAATTCGAAGTGGTGGCCCTGTGCGCGCGCACCGAGGCCAGTGTGGACAAGGCCGGTGGTCGTACCGGGATCACGGATCTGAGCACCGATTGGCACACCTTCGTCCGGCGTGACGACCTCGACGTCATCTCCATCGCGACGCCGACGGTGGCCCATCACGATCAGGTGCTGGCCGCGATCGAGGCGGGCAAGCATGTGCTGTGCGAGAAGCCGCTGGCACTCACCGACGACGATGCGCGCGATATGCTCGCTCGCGCCGAGGACAAGAGCGTCGCCCACGCGGTGTGTTTCGAGGACCGCTGGTCACCGGAGAAGTACGCGGCGCGCGAATTGATCTCCGGCGGCTATCTCGGCACCCCCTATTCGGCACGCGTCAGCGCCCGGGTCGACTACTGGCATCCGGCCCATCCGCTGCAATCGGAATGGATGTACCGCAGTGCCGACGGCGGCGGCTATCTGCTGGGTCTGGGCGCCCACGACCTGGACTACCTGTGCTGGCTGTTCGGAGAGCCCGCCGCGGTGTGCGCCGATGTGCGCACCACCGTGCCGACCCGCCAGCGCCCCGACGGCTCCCTGCTCGAGATCGACGCCGACGACACCGCATCCGTGCTGATCCGCTTCGAGTCGGGGGTCGTGGCCACCCACACACTGACCGCGATGGGCCTGCACGCGGGCGCCTCCTACCACCTCGATATCACCGGCAGCGCCGGTGCGGTGGCCATCGACGGCACACTGTTCGAACGCACGCTGCTCGCCGGTACCGCCGACGAGCCCGCACTGAGCACCACACCCGGCTCGTCCCGCATCCCACGCTCGGGCGCGTTGTCCTTCGAGGGCGGAGCACGGAACGGCGCCGCACGGCAACTGGCGCTGCTGCTCGAGGATTGGCTTCCGGCATTCGACGGAAAACCGACCCCGGACGTCCCCGGCCTCGCGGACGGATTGCGAGTCCAGCGCATCATCACCGCCGCCCGCCGGAGTTCGGCGGGCGCGGGATGGGTCGAATTATGAACGAGCACAGCTACATCCGACATCACTGCGGCCTGACGCAGTAATCCTCTCGGCGGTCACGCCGGGTCGCCACCGACCCCTGTAGCGACCCGGTGTGGCAGACCGCCGCACTCAGACGTTCCTTCTCGCGAAACCCTTGTATCCGAAGAACTTCTCGAAGTTGTCATCGTTGATGGGCTGGCGGCTGTTGCGGTCGCGAGCGGCTTCCAGCACGGCGAGCCGCTGTTCCACCCTCGTCAGCTCTTCCGATTCACCGGCCGCGGCGAGTTCGCGCGCCCGCCGCGCGAGGGACTCCACCTCTTCGTACAACCGTACGGCCACCTCACTGTATGTGAGCAGGTCATGGTCGTCCTTGTCCGCACGCTCCGGGGGGTTACCGCCCTGCACCGTCATCGCGACCTCCATCGTCTCGAACCGCGTATCCGATGAGCACTCTACGCAAGACACTCATAATCAGCTGAATAAATACCCTCTTAGCATATCCGACACAGGTTCGCATGGGTTTGAACTGGCACTTCACCCAGAACCCCAACCTCATGGCGTGATACCGCCAGGAAAGACTCCGGCGATAGTCGCACATTCGAGCCTATGATCTGATTCACTAGAACTGACCAAAAAGATCAATGAGTTAGCTAATTTTGGTATCAGACGAGCAGCCTAGAACCTCGTCAGAGGAGAAGCCCCCCATGCCCTTGCAGGACCACCATCAGATCGTCTCGGTCGACGACCACCTCATCGAACACCCCCGCGTGTGGCAGGACCGCCTCCCGGAGAAGTGGAAAGACCGCGGCCCCAAAATCGTCGAAGTCGACAACAAGCACGTCTGGCACTACGACGGCGACATCTTCCCCACCGTCGGACTCAACGCCGTCGCCGGCAAACCCCCGGACCAGTGGGGACTGGACCCCGTCCGCTACGAAGACATGATCCCCGGCTGCTACGACCCCGCGGCCAGGATCAAGGACATGGACGTCGACGGAGTCGAAGCCGCGCTCTGCTTCCCCTCCTTCCCCGGCTTCGGCGGCGGAGTCTTCCACCGCGCCAAGGACAAAGAGCTTGCCCTGCTCGCCGTCAAAGCCTGGAACGACTATCACGTCGACGAATGGTGCGCGACCGCACCCACCCGGCTCATCCCCATGTCCCTCATCCCCACCTGGGACCCCACGCTAGCCGCCCGGGAGATCCGTCGCACCGCTGCCAAGGGCTCACGCACGATCACTTTCCCCGACTCCCCCGTGCCCCTCGGATTGCCCTCGTTCCACGACAAAACCTACTGGGAACCTGTCTGGGACGCCTGCGAAGAGACCGGACAGGTCCTGTCCCTGCATTTCGGCTCCGGTTCCTACGTTCCCGGATTCTCCTTCTCCGGAACCAAGGCAATCCCGGGTCAGGTCGTCCTGCCCGACGCACCCTTCGCCGTGGCCATCACCATCTTCTCCACGAACCTGATGTGGTCACTGACCGACCTCTTGTTCTCCGGCGTCGTGCAACGCCACCCGAAACTCCAATTCTCTCTCGCCGAAGGCGGCATCGGCTGGATTCCCTACATCCTCGAACGCGCCGACTTCGTCTGGGAACGCCACCGCCATTACCAGCCCATCGACTTCGACACCCGCCCCTCGGACCTCTACTTCAAGCACTTCTGGGGCTGCTTCATCGACGATCAATTCGGCGTCGAAAACCGCCACAAGGCCGGGATCGACCGCATCATGCTCGAAATCGACTACCCCCACTCCGACTCCAACTGGCCCAACAGCCGCAAACGCGCCGCCGAAGTCCTGGCCGATGTCCCCGATCACGAAGTCGAAATGATTACCGAGACCAACGCTCGCCGCATGCTCAACTTCCCCCGCGCCTGACGACGATCGGCATTCACGCCGCAGCACAGCGGTAAGAGGGGTCCGCCCCCCGTGCGCGGACCGCCTCTGCCGTTGTCGACTCAACCCGCGTCACGAGGCCGATTCCGCACCAGGCGGTCGGCTCGGCACGGCGCGCATCTGCCGACGAGCCGGGCATCGAGAAGAGGACACATCCATGGACTACCGAATCAGAGGACGAGTAGCGCTCGTCGTCGGAGGAAGCCGGGGTATCGGCAAGGAGGCGGCGAGAATGCTGGCCGCAGAAGGCAGCTCGGTCGCGATCGTCGCACGTACCCGAAAACACATCGACCGCGCGGTCGCGGAAATCACCGAGGCAGGCGGCGCGGCCGTCGGTGTGTCCTCCGATATGACGTCGAAGGAAGGTATCGAAACCGCGGTCGCCACGGTCACCGAGCAACTCGGAACCCCACTCATCGTGGTGACACAGGCCGATTTTCACACGCGTGGCTTTTTCGAAGAGGTCACCCACGCAGAGGATTACGTCGATTCATACCGGGCGTACACCCTCAGCCAGGTGTATATGCTGCGTGCCGTGCTGCCTGCCATGCGAGAGGCAGGCTGGGGACGTTTTGTCCACATCGGATCGGCGACCGCCAAAGAACCGCAGAGTCTGCCCCCGCACACGGTCGCCAACGCCACCCGCCCTGCTACTGTCGGCCTTCTCAAGAGCGTGGCCGACGAGTACGCCCAATTCGGCATCACCATCAACACCGTGGCCCCCGGATGGATCGCGACCAAGACGACCAATTGGTATCTCTCCACCCACGAGGGACTCGCCGATGAAGCCGCGCGCAAAAAATGGCTGATCGAGAAGGCGGGAGTCCCAGCGGGACGCGCCGGCGAGCCCGAAGAAATCGCCTCGACGATTGCTTACCTTTGTTCGGATCAGGCCGGCTATCTCAACGGCCACTACATCTGCGTGGACGGAGCCCACCACCGTTCCGCCTTCTGAGCCGCGGCGAACCGAGGGCAGCCACCAACCAACCTCGCTGATCACATCTGGGATCAGCGACAGATGGGTCGGCGGATCACGTCCGCGGCCGGCCGCCGCCCACACAGCCCGCACCCCAGGGAAGGTGCCCGGCCCGACGTACTCCGACGGCGTGCGCTCGTCGATATCGGCGAGTTGCGAAACCATCAGCGGTGCTGTCTCCGCTGCACCGGCACGCCCGTCGCGCGCGAACTCCGCCACCGAACCCAGTTCCGCCGCTTACGTTCCGCCCCCGCGTTGATCGAGCATGGCTCTCGCCGCGCAGTGCCGACCAACTGCCGAGACCTACGGTTGTCCGGGCAGTAACCGCACGAACAGGGCCTCGGCCACCGCGCACACGTGCGCACCGTCGAGCAGCCGGCCATTGACGAATGTCTTGCGGCCTTCGACCCGATCGATGGACGCCTCCACGTGCAGGGGTCGGTTGATCGGTGTAATGCGGCGGTAATCGACCTTCAGATAAGCGGTGCGCGAACCCGGCTGAGCCTTCATCCCGACGAATATGCCGAGCAGATCGTCGAACAGCAGCGGGATCTGACCGCCGTGTACCGCACCGTTGCCGCCCAGGTGAGCATCGGTGAAGTGGGTGGCAGCCACCAGCCGGGTCGCGTCGACCTCGGTGATGACGTACGGGATCAGCGACGGATGCGTCACCGCCGGGGTCGGACGCTGATGTGCCGGGCGTTGCTGCTCCGGCACCCGGAAGCCTTCCAATTCCGCTGCGGTGCATCCCAATTCGCGAACCACACGACGTATCAGGTCCGGGGGCGGGTCCGCCGCACAGACGGCGGCCTGCAACCTGCGGACGGTCTCTGCCAGTTCGGCGTAGTCCGACGTCGCGCGCTCGTGGGTTTCAGGAAGTTGCGAAACCATCTGCGGCGCTTACTGATTCTGCTTGATCAGCCGGTCGGCGATCATTGAGATGTCGGCCCGGAAGTCGTCGATACTGCGGCTGGCCGGCTCGATGGTGATCCAGGTGACCCCGGCATCGGCGTACTCGGGCAGCAGCGGCTGCACCGCGTCGCAGAATGCGGTGCTGTTCCCGCTGTGCAAAAGGGTGGCCTCGAACGGCACAAAGGAGACATCGAGCACGGACTTCCCCAGCTCCGCGCGCCGGGCGTTCTGCTCGCCGATCATCGTGCGCAACGTGCCGATATCCTCCAACGGCGGCGTCCGGGTGATCGCGGCCATCTCCGCGGACTGCCCCATGGGCAGCCAGCCGTCGCCGAGTTCGACCGCGCGACGCCGCGCCGCGGCGCTGTTACCGCCGATCCAGATCGGTGGCCCGCCCTGCTGCTGCGGGGCAGGCAGCGAAATATGGCCTGCCGCACCGAATTGCGGACCCTCGTGGTCGACTCCCGCCCATGTTGCCCGCATCGCCGCGATGGCCTCGTCGAGCAGTGCGCCACGGTGCGGGAAATCGGCTCCGAGCGCCTCGAATTCGGACTTCAGATAGCCGGCGGCCAGGCCGAGTGTCAGCCGCCCGCCCGATAGCAGATCCAGTGACGCCGCCGATTTCGCGCCCAGATACGGACTGCGATATCCCGCGACCATCACATAGGTGATCAGGCGCAGCCGGGTCGTGGCCTGGGCGGCGATGCTGAGCGCCACGAACGGGTCGAAGGCGTGATGGCCGCCGTTGGCCAGCCATTTCTTGTCCGGATACGGGTGCTCGCTGACGGACAGACCGTCGAATCCGGCATCCTCCACGAACTTCGCCACGGCGCCGAAGTCGGATTCGCCGATCCAGCGCGGGTAGTGCTTGACCGCCCGCATCGGGAACATCAGATTGAATTTCAGGCTCACGGTATCGCTTTCACTCGAGCAGTTTCCGGGCGACGACGACCCGCTGTACCTCGGTCGCCCCCTCCCCCAGACGTTTGACGCGTAGATCCCGGAACCACCGCTCGAGCGGCAGTTCGTCGGCCAGGCCGAGCGCACCGTGAATCTGGATGCACCGGTCGACCACGCGGAACGCGGCCTCGGTGCCGTACAGTTTCGCGATCGACGCGTCCACCTTGACGTCCTTGCCGAGATCGGCGTTCCAGGCGGCCTGATACATCAGCAGCCGCGCCGCGCGCAGCTCGACTTCGCTGTCGACCAGCATCCATTGGATGCCCTGCTTGTCGGCGAGCTTGCCGCCGAACACATCTCGGTCCTTGGCCCAGGCACAGGCCATCTCCAGTGCGCTCTGGGCGATGCCGATCGGCCCGGCCGGATAGAGGATGCGGCCATGGATCAGGAAGTCACTGGCCAGCGCGAAGCCCTTGCCTTCGGCCCCGATCAGATTCTCGGCCGGGATCACCGCATTGTCGAAATGCAGTTCGTAGGGCGCGAAGGAGGCCATGACACCGATGCGGCGGAACGACAGTCCCGGCGTGTCCTTCTCGACGATGAAGCACGAAATGCCTTGCCGCCCTTCGCCGGTGCGGGCGTAGACCACACCCCAGTCGGCGTTCTCGGCATGGCTGGTCCACATCTTCGTGCCATTGAGCACATAGTGGTCGCCCTCGCGCACGGCCTTGAGGGTGATCGCGCGCGCCGGGTCCGAACCGCCCGAAGCCTCGCTGATCGCCGTATATGCCTTGGTGGCGGTGCCATCGATGATGGGCTGGGCATATTTCGCGAACTGTTCCGGAGTCGCCTTGAACATCACGTTCGGCGGGTTGCCGCCGAAGGCGCCCAGCGCCGGAAAGAACGCGCCCATACGGCATTTGGCGGCCTCCTCGGCCACCACGACCTGTCCGAGGACGCTCAGTCCGGCGCCGCCGAATTGCTCCGGCGTCTGCAAAGCCCACAACCCCAGTCGACGGGCCTTGTCCTGCAATGCGATCAACTGCTCGCGCGGCAGTCCCGCGGCATCGTGTGGAAGCTGTTGCTCGAGGGGTCGCACCTCGGAATCCATGAAGCGGCGCACGGTCTCGCGCAACAGCCGGAACTCCTCGGGCAGCTCCCAGGCGCCGGTCACCTGGGGATCGTCGATCCGGTCGGAGGTCGGTGCGGACATCGGATACTCAGCCCCGCGCGGCGGCACGATAGGCGCGAGCGCTCTCGAGCTGCGGCACGTGGTTGGTCTCGTACCGCTCGATCCACTCGGTCGGCAACTTCCCCCACGCCTCGCCGATGCGCAGCCGCTCGCCAGGGTTGAGGATTTCCGAGGCGACCACGTCGCCGACGAAGATGGTGCTCTCCTCGACGTCCAAGGTGGCCATCACCCGTGCCTCGACGTAGCTGTGCGCGTCGAGCAGAATCGGTGCGCCTGTGACGCCGGTCTTGGTGCGCAGTTTCGAGATCTTGTCACCGTCGCGACCAGAGCTGCCGCCAAGCGTCATCAGAATGTCGAGCGACGCGTCGAGCTGCTCCGGCACGGCGCTCAGCAGATGCATCACGAAGATGCCGGAGCTGAGCACCATGTCGTGGGTCTTGTTGTACTTGGTCAGGCTGACCGTGGCCCGGGGCAGCTCCGGCACGATGCTCATCGAGCCCGCGGACAGGCTCATCAGGCCGTTGGCGAATCCGCCGTCGATCGTGGTGACCGCGACCGGAAACGGACGCAGGCCACCGAGGACCTTGTTCGCCGCATCGACGTCGATAGTCATGTCGTTGTTTCCTTTCGGGATGTCCGGCGCGCTACGGGCGTGCGGACAGTGATGAATCCAGATAGCCGAGGAGGTTCGCGGTGAACACGTCGTTGTCGTCGCCGGCGACCATGTGGCCGACTTCGCGGACATCGATCACCTCCGAATGCGGGATCAGCTCCCGCAATTCGGCGACCCCCTCGTCCGAAACGACGTCGGACAGTTGACCTCGCACCAGCAGCACCGGGCAGGTGATGCGTTGCGCGGCCGCCTTGGCCCGCTCGTAGACCTGCGGGCTCACCGGCCGGTCGTCGTCACCGTCGGCCGATCGCATCATCGCCGGGTCCCAATGCCAGTACCAGCGGCCCTCGCGCAGCCGCAGATTCTTGCGCAGCCCGTCGACACGCGACGGCCGCGGGCGATGGGGGTTGTAGGCCGCGATTCGCGCGGAGGCCTCCTCGAGCGACGCGAAGCCGTCCGGTGCACTCTGCATGAACTCGCGAACCCGGCGACCGCCGCTGACCTCGACGCGGACTGCGATGTCGACCAGAACGAGTGCCTGCGCGAGCGATGCGTCCTCGCCTGCCGCGATCAGGGAGATCTTGCCGCCCATCGATGCGCCGACCAGGGCGACGGGCAGTCCGGGATTCTCCTGCCGGATATGGGCGAGCACCGCACGCAGGTCCTCGACCAGGGCGCCCACGCTGTAGTCACCGCCGGAATGCCAGTCGCTGTCGCCGTGCCCGCGCAGATCGATCGCGTACGAGACCCAACCGGCCTCGGCCAACCGGATTCCGGTGCGCCGCCAAGAGTGCCGCGTCTGGCCACCACCGTGCAGCAACACCACCACGCCGCGTCCGTCGGCATGATCGCCGGCCCAGCGATCGGCGGCCAGGCGCACTCCCGCGCCCGGCAAACTGTGCTCGAGATGACGCACCGAGACTGCTCCCTTCCGTACCACCGACGATCGCCGCGAGCCGACCGCCCTGTTCGGGCGCTCGCATCTGGCGACGGGTTTGCCAAACATATCTGACAGATATGTCAATCGGCAGTCCATCACGACACCCTCGGCACCTCGATCAGTACCGCTCCGGCCTGACCACCGCCCGCACACATTGCCGCCACACCGTATCCACCGCCGCGACGCCGCAGCTCATACATCAGGGTGACAATCATGCGGGCACCGCTCGCGGCGACCGGATGGCCGAGGCTGCACCCACTGCCCGCAGTGTTGACTAGTTCGTCATCTATACCGAGTTTCTTGCAGGCGGCCACCGGCACGGAGGCGAATGCCTCGTTGATCTCCCACAGCGCGACATCGGATGCGGCGATCCGGCCCCGCTCGAGCACCTTCGGGATCACATCCAGCACGGCCAGCCCGGTATTGGCCGGGTCGATCGCGGTGGACGCCCACGCCCGCACCGTCGCCAGCACCTCGACGCCCTGTGCCTTCGCCACCTCGGCGCTGGTGACCACCACCGCGGCGGCGGCGTCGTTGATCCCGCTGGCGGTGCCCGCGGTGACCGAGAAGCCTTCGATCTCCGGGTGCAGCACCTTCAGGCCCGACAGTTTCTCCAGCGTGGTGTCGCGGCGCGGATGCTCGTCGACGGCGAATTCGATGCGCGAGCCGTCGGCCTGCAATGCCTGCACCGGCACGATCTCGTCATCGAAGACCCCGGAATCGATGGCCTTGACCGCGCGCTGATGCGAACGCAGCGCCCAGGCGTCCATTTCCTCGCGGGTGATGCCCACGGCCTTGGCGGTGTTCCAGCCGACCGTGATGGACATGTCCTGGTTCGGCGCCTCGGCGGTATCGGGGTGCGAGGGCGGCATCCACCGATCGGTGAACTCGTCGGTCGTCCCGGGAGTGCGGAATTGCTGCAACGGCGCCGTGGACTGCGAATTCGCGCCACCGGCGATGATCACCCGCTCGGCGCCCGACATGATCTGCGCGGCGGCGTTGCCGATGGCGGTGAGGCTCCCCGCGCAGTGACGGTTCACCGCCTGTCCGGGCACCTGCGGCAAACCCGCGGTCACCGCCGCATGGCGGGCGATATCGCCGCCGCCGTAGTTGGACTCCGCCAGGATGATGTCGTCGACCTGCTCCGGAGCCAGGGTGGAGCGCCGCAGCGCCTCCTTGACGACGGTCTCGGCCAGTTCCATCGCGGTGGTGTCGCGCAGCGTGCCCTTGAACGAGGTCCCGATCGGGGTGCGCACACCGGCGACGATGACGGCCTCGGTCTTGTTCGAATCTGTCACTGTTGATCGTCCTTCTGGTTGCAGGGGTGGCTTGTGCTCAGCCGAGGGTGAACGGATCACGGGTCCGGCCGGTGAGTTCCACCCAGACGGCCTTCGTCTCGGTGAAGTCCTTGACGGCGTCGATTCCGTTCTCGCGGCCGATACCGCTTTCGCCGATGCCGCCGAAGGGCACACTCGGGGCAACCGCGCGATAGGCGTTGACCCAGACCGTGCCGGCTCGCAGGGCCGCCGCGACGCGGTGCGCACGATGCACATCCTTGGTCCAGACCGATCCCGCCAGACCGAATCTGGTGCCGTTGGCCGCCGCGACGGCCTCAGCCTCGTCGGCGAAGGTGGCCACCGCGAGGACCGGACCGAAGATCTCCTCGGCGACCACACTCATCCGCGGCGTGACATCGGTCAGGATGGTCGGCCGCACGAAGTAGCCGCCGAGTTCGGGGACCGGCGTACCGCCGCTGGCGACCGTGGCCCCCTCGGCGCGCGCACTGTCGAAGTAGGACAACACCTTCCGGTACTGCGGCTCATTGGACACCGGCCCCATCTCGGTGGCGGGGTCGCGCGGATCGCCCAGAACGATCCGCTCGGCGCGGGCGACGAGTTTGCCGACCAGCTCGGCGGCCACGCTCGCGTGCACCAGCAGCCGGGAGCCGGCCAGGCAGGTCTGCCCGGTGGCGGCGAAGATCCCCGCGACGATGCCGTTGGCGGCCGCGTCCAGGTCGGCGTCCGGAAACACCAGTTGTGCGGATTTGCCGCCCAATTCGAGGCTGAGCCGGGTCATATTCGCGATCGCGGCCTGCCCCACCTTGACTCCGGTGGCGGTCGAGCCGGTGAAGGCGATCTTGTCCACCCCCGGGTGAGCGGCCAGTGCCGCACCGGTTTCGGGCCCCCACCCGGTCACCACATTGACGACTCCCGGCGGGAATCCGGCCTCGTCGAACAGCCGCGCGAAGGCCAAGGTAGAGGCCGGGGTATAGTCGCTCGGCTTGATCACGAAGGTGCAGCCCGCCGCGAGCCCGGCCGCCAGCTTCCAGGTCAGCAGCAGCAGCGGCGAATTCCACGGGGTGATCGCGCCGACCACGCCGACCGGTTCGTGCCGGGTGTAGACGAAGTAGTCCGGCTTGTCGGTCGGGATGACCTCACCCTGGACCTTGTCGGCCAGCCCGGCGTAGAAGCGGTAGTAGTCGGGCAGCGACCGCATCTGCCCGGACATCTCACGCAGCAGTTTTCCGCCGTCGCGCACCTCGAGTTCGGCCAGCCGGTCGACCTCGCGCTCGATGAGATCGGCCAAGCGCCACAACAGTTTCCCGCGCGCGGCACCGGTCAACGCCCCCCACGGCCCCTCCAGTGCCGCCCGCGCGGCGCGCACCGCGCGGTCCACGTCCTCGGGCCCGCCGTCGGGGACCCGGATCCACGGCGAGCCGGTATAGGGGTCGATCGATTCGTAGCTGCGGCCCGACTCGGCGCCGCCCTCGACGCCACCGATCACGAGCGGCAAACTGCTGATCTTGTCTGTTCCGGCACTGGTCACGACGGTCTCCTGATTTCTCGGTTCAGCGCAGACGAGGGGTGCGCTTGTTGACGCGCGAGTCGGTGCGCCCCTCACCCGGATTTCCGATCTGGGTGTAGGACAGGCCGTTTCGCAGTGCGATCGACGGGTTCATCTCCAGCGCTTCCCAGATGGCGCGCACCGTGCCCTGGATCGCCTCCGGGCGCCGCGCGGCGATCTCATCGGCGAGTTGCCTTGCGCGCGAACGCAAGTGATCCGGTTCGATGATCTCGGTGACGATGCCGGACCGCAACGCCGTCTGCGCGGTCATCCGTTCGTCGCTGCCCAGCAGCGCCCAGCGCAGCACCTCGCCGAGCGGAATCCCGCGCGCCAGCATGCCGATCGGCTCGAGGGCCGAGACCATGCCGCCGTTGGCGTGCGGATCGAAGAAGGTGGCCTCCGAGGAGCAGATCACGATGTCGCATTCGTTGATGAAGTACATCGCGCCACCGGCGGCCATACCGTGCACCGCGCAGATCACCGGCTTCCACACCCGATGCTGGCGCGGTCCCAGCGACACCCCGGGATCCTCCTGATTCCACCGACTTTTGTGCTTCCACCAGGCGCCGCCCTCCAGATCGATACCAGTGCAGAAGGCACGCTCACCATTGGCCTGCAGGACCGCCACGCGAATATCGTCGTCGTCGCGCACCCGCTGCCACACCCGCACCATCTCCTCGGCCATCACCTGGTCGAAGCTGTTGAGGCGCTGCGGGCGGTTCAGCGTGACGGTCGCGACATGGCCGCTGACCTCGAACTCGATCGTGGTGAACGATTCGGCGACCGCCCCCTGGGCCGTCTGCCCGTTTCCCGGCGTCGCAGCCGTCGCGGGCGTCGTGTCAGTCGCTGGCATCGTGCCGGAAAACCTTTCGCGCAGTGCGGGTTTGGCGATCTTGCCGAGCGAGTTGCGCGGCAGTTCGGTCACAATCTCGACCTGTTCGGGGTACTTGCGCTTGTTCAGCGGCGTACCGCCGAGAAAGGCGCGCACGGATTCCAGAGTCGGCGGCGCGCTCGCATCGCGGGGCACCACGACCGCGCAGACCCGTTCCCCGGACCCGGCGTCGGGCACGCCGATGACGCACACGTCGGCGATCGCGGGATCCGTGATCAGCGCCTCCTCGACCTCTCGGGCGGGGATGTTCTCCATCTTGCGGACGATGATGTCCTTGAGCCGGCCGGTCACGGCCAGGCAGCCGTCGGAGTCCAGATATCCCAGATCGCCGGTGCGGAAGTAGCCGTCGGCGTCGAGCGCCTCCGCGTCGCGGGTGGAATCGACATAGCCGCAGAACAATTGAGGCCCGCGCACCCTGATCTCGCCGATCTCGCCGACCGCGGCGGCGGTCTCGTCGGCGCGCACGATCCGCACCGACCCGCCGGGGCCCGGCCGGCCCTCGGCGACGGCGTGCTGTTCATCGGTGTCCGACGGCGAGCCCCACGTGATGTAGGGACATTCGGTCATTCCGTACCCGGAGATGACGCCGACACCACCGAGCAGTGCGCGGGCCTGTTCGTGCTGATCGCGCGGGCGGGGCGACCCACCGGCGAGCGTCGCGCGCGACTTCGGGAACAGCGGGGCCACACCGCGTTCGCGTGCGATCCGTAGATACTCGTTGGTGAACGGCAGGCCGGATCCGACCAGCGTGACGTTCTCGTCGATGAGCAGATCCGCCAGCCGCTCGGGAACGAATTTCCGCGCCCCGACCACCAGCACATGCCCGATGATCAGCGCGTGCAGCAAATGGGCCACCCCGCCGATATGGGCGAACGGCGCCAGCGCCGCACACCGGTCCTCCGGCCGCGGGCCGACATTGGCGATGAACGTATCGGCCGCGGCCAGCAGCGTGCGGTCGGTGTGCTTGACACCCTTGGGAACTCCCGTGGTACCCGAGGTGTAGAAGACCCACCGCACCTCGGAGCCTAAGTCGGCCGGTGGCCGCGGCGGCAGCTCCGGCAGCTCACCGGCCGCGGGATCGGCGGGCAGTACGTGGATCGCGGGCGGCTGCTCCTCGGACCCGAGCGCGGCGGCGAACGCCTCGGCCGCGAAAACCTCTGTGACGATGAGCAATCGGCTGTGCAGGCGGCCGGTGATGTGCGCGACCTCCTCGGCCCGCAACATCATGATCAGCGGATTTTGCACCGCCGCGAGCTGGGCAAGCGCCATCGACAGCGCCATCGCCTCCACCGTATTCGGTAGCTGCCAGGACACCACGTCACCGGCCCGAACGCCGGCGCGGCGCAGGATCTCGGCATAGGAGGAGACGAGGTCGCCGAACTGCCCGGCGGTGAAGCGGCGCCGGTCCTCGTCGACGAGCAGGGGCGCCTGCGGTGTGGCGGCGGCCCGCCGGCGCACGAGCTCGCCGATCGCCTCGGCCGTGAGTCGCGGGGATTTTGTTGTTTCCATGACCTACCCCGCCACGATTCGAAGATCGTCGGCGATCCGGCGCTTGAGGATCTTGCCCGCCGGGCCGAGGGGGAATTCCGACCGGTAGACGAAACGGCGGGGCTGTTTGTATCCGGCCAATTCGGACCGGCACAACGCCTGTAGTTCGGCGGTCAGCACGTCCGGATCGAATCCGTGGCGGGCGATGACCGCCGCGACCGGCGTCTCCCCCCATTCCGGATCGGGTACGCCCACCACGGCGACCAGTTCGACACCGGGATGTTCGCCGATCACCCGCTCGATCTCGGCGGGGTAGACGTTGAAGCCGCCGGAAATGATCATGTCGGTCTTGCGACCGGTGATGTGCAGGTAGCGTTCGGAATCCAGATATCCGAGGTCGCCCGACCACAGGCCGGTGGGCCGGAACGTTTCGGCGGTCTGCTCCGGCCGATTCCAATACCCGATGGCATTGGCGTCGCTGCGGATCACGATCTCACCGATCTCCCCGGCGGGCAGCTCGTTGCCGTCGGCGTCGACGATGCGGATCGAGCACATCGGCGTCTCCTGACCGCAGGAGGTCAGGATCGAGGTCTTGCCCGCCACCATGTCGCGGTGGTCCTGCGGGGTGAAAATCGTTGCCTGCCCGCCACATTCGGTGAGGCCGTAGCGCTGCTGCAGATCGCAGCCGAGCAGATCCATGGCCTTGCGCGCCAGCCCGGGCGGCACCGGCGCCGATCCGTAACTGATGCGCCGCAGGCTCGACATGTCGCGCGCCGGGCCTTCCTCGAGGATGCGCAGGGTGCGCTGCAGCATGGTCGGGATGAAGGTCGTGAACGTGACCCGGCTGCGCTCGATTTCGTCGATGACGGCCTGCGGGTCGAACTTGCGGTGGATCACCATCGTCTGCCCCAGATAGGTCCACGACAGGGTGCGCACACTGCCCCCGGCAGTGAAGAACGGCGTGGTCGCCAGGAAGATGTCCGACCGGTTGCTCTCGGTGACCAGCGTGGTGTCGACCGCCTGGGCCAGCAGGTTGCGGTGGGTGTTCACCACGCCCTTGGCGCGTCCCGTGGTACCGCTGGTGTAAAGAATGTTCAAGATGGCGTCGGGGTGCAGGTCCGCGACTGCCGGATCGGCGGGCGCGGCCTGCGCCAGCGCGGTCTCGTAGTCCGGACGCCCGCTCGCGCCCGCCGCCCCGATCTCGAGCACGGTGTCGAGCGCGGCGAGTTCGGCGCCGAAGCGCTCCACCTGGTCGGTGTGGATCACCGCCGCCCGCGCCGAGCAGTCGTCGCGCAAGTAGGCGAGTTCGTCGGGCGCGAGCCGGATATTGACCGGAACCACGACGAGTCCGGCCTTGGCGATCGCGAAGACGATCTCCGGCCATTCGGCGCAGTTGCGGGCGATGACCAGAACTCGGTCACCGGTGACCAGTCCCTGCGCGCGCAGATGGTTCGCCAATCGCCGCGCGCGTTCGTCGACCTGCGACCACGTCCGCACGCAGCCGGACTCGACGACCGCGGCCTTCTCCGGATACCGGCGGGCGTTGTTGGTAGGGATATCGCCTACGAGCACTGTTCCTCGCAAATATGTTGTGGCTCAGCGGATCACTAGATGAGAAAGGCCAGGGTCTCGACCGGGCCCGCGGCGTTGACCAGGTGGACGGTCTTGCCGACCAGTCGCAAGCCCTCCTCGGTCCGGCGGATTCGGTGCACGACGCGACCGGCCCAGACCCGCTGGGTATAGCGGTATTCGAACAGCGCGAAATTCGACGCGACCGTCACCACACCATCCGATTCGTCGGTGACCTCCATATTGGACAGCATCCGGCGCATCACCGAGGGCGGTGTCTGCGAATGCCGGTGACCGGTATTCAACTGCGCCACACGACTTTTGATGCGGCGGCGGTTGTCGTAGATATAGGCCAGATTGACCGCCGGATCGTCCTCGGGGCGCATCGGGACCCAGTAGAGCGCGTCGTCGGCCCACAGCGCTTCCCATTCGGAATAGCGGGCCTCGTCGGCCAGGCGCGCCTCCAGATAGAGGAATGCCTCGATCTCTGGATCGGGCACGCGCAACGGTTGCGGGGCCGCGACCGAGGTGTCCGCGGCTGCCTCAGCAGTGTTCATGTCCTAGATCTCCTGTCCGACGACGGCCGCCCACTGCCGGTAGAAACCGCGCTGCGGGGTCTCGGCGCTCTTGTCGCTGTTGACGATTCCGGTCTCGTCCTCGGTATCGGTTTCGATGCCGCGGGCCAGGACCAACCAGTCCGGCTTGCGGGCGGCGAGCCCGGCCTGGTTGCGCATGCCGATTTCGCCGTCGTCGGCGATCAGGAATCCGGACGGCCCCATCGCGCCCTCCGCGCGCCGGAGCATGCGCTGATTCATCTCCTGCTGGCCCGGGAAGAGCGCCGCGGTCGTGTAGGCGATCGTCTCGTCGGGCGCGATCGGCTCGACGTACATGATGTTCATCTCGGCGAGGAAAAGATTCGGCCAGATCAACGTGTGCGGCGGCCCGACCACCAGCGAGTCGTGGGTCTTCTCGGGGCCGTAGGCCGATTCCAGGTCGGCGACGTATTTCGGCAGCTTGGCGCGCGGAATCCGGCCGTACCAGACGAATTCCTCGTCGAGCTTGCGGTATTCGGCCGAGTAGTCGATCTCGGAATGGCCGTTGCCCATATCGCGGACCACGACGTCGACCTTGGTGGGAATGTGGGACACCTTGGCCGGGCGGATCGCGTCATAGACCGAGGCGTGGGTGAACAGGGCGTGATAGCCGTCGACGTTGTTCTCCACCACCATCTTCCAGTTGGCCCGGTGGTGGTGCTTCATCCAGTTGGCGCGCAGGTCGATGGTGCCGGTCGGCGACAACGCCAGCAGGCGGTCGATCGCGGTGGTAGCCCGGCCGAGGTGTTCGGTCAGCGAAACACCCTCGGCGGCAAGGGAAGCGAAGATGAATCCGCGGTAGCTTTCGACCCGCGGCGCCGCCGAGAGCCCCAGTTCGGAACGGACCTGCCGGAAGGTCTCACCGTAGCCCTCCCGCATCGGAACCGCGCTCAGCGCACCGGTGTTGCTGAAGGTCCAGCCGTGATAGGGGCAGCGGAACGAGGACGCACTGCCCTTCTCGGCATTGCACAGTTTGTTGGCCCGATGCGTGCACCGGTTCAGTAGCACCCGGATCTCGCCGTCGCGGCCGTGCACCACGACCACGGGGTCGGTGCCGATCCGGCGAGTCAGATAGTCGCCCGGCTCGCTGACCTCACTTTCGTGCGCCACGTACACCCAGCCGCGGCGGAAGATCGTGTCCAGCTCCCGCTGGAATATCTCGGGTGAGGTGTACACCGACCCGTGCACTCGATCGTGTCGTACGACCGTCGAGACGTCGAAGTCCGCCGTCACCGCGGCCGGTTCGAGTGTGGTCATGAGGGTTCCTCCGAAATGGGGTGAGCGGTGGATTCGTGGGCCGGCGCCGGCAGTGGGACGGCGGCCGGAACGGCGACGCCGCCGAGCCGGCGGAATCCGATGGCGACCGGGTCGCCGATGCCGAAGGCGACGTCGGTGCGGTCGCGAGTGGTCATGATCAACCGGTGCCCGCTGGCCAGTTCGACGTCGAGGATGGGGTAGGGCGCGTCGGTGCGGACCAGTCCCGGCTCCAGCCGGTGCATCACCGTAACCGAGTGCACGGTTCCGCTCGATTCGACTGTGCGCCACAGGGGTCGGGCCGATCCGCAGTCATCGCAGATGTGCTGATCGAGGTCTTTCGGGATACCGCAGTCGGCGCAGAAGGGCATGGCGAGCTGGTCGTAGGACGCGGCGGTGTAGAACGGCTCGAGCATGGCGTCCGCCGCGTCCGGCGCCAGGCTGGGATCGAGCAGCCAGTCGAGTCCGAGTGCCGTGGTCATGCCGCACGCTCCAAAATCAATGCCGCGTGGTGGTCGACCCGGCCGCCGATCCCGCCCACCAGCGCGGTCGCGGCGCCGGGTACTTGACGCTCGCCGCCCGCGCCGCGCAGCTGCACGATCGCCTCGGCAAGCGGCGTCATCCCCTGTAGATAGAAGCCGGACAATTGGCCACCGCCGGTATTGGTCGGCAGCGCGCCGCCGGGACCGATACCTCCGCCACGGACGAACTCGGCCACGGTCTGCGAGCCGGTGAGCCGATACTCGTCGAGCAGGATCAGCGTGACGACGGAAAACGGGTCGTAGAGCTCGGCGATATCGAGGTCGCCGCGCGACATCCCCGATTGCTCGAGCGCGTCGTCGACGGCGCGGCGGCCGCCGCCGAACCAGGACTCACGCCCCGCGCGCCGGCGACGGATCGGATGGTGGCGGCCGATGCCACGCACGGTGAGCCGCGCGCCGGCGCCGACCGCCGGATCCGCGCTGACGATCACCGCGACCGCACCGTTCACCGGCCGGGCACAGTCCAGCCGCCGCAGCGGGTCAGACACCATCGGGCTGTCGTAGTAGCCCTGCTCGTCGAGCGGGGTCCGCACGACCGCGGCCGGATTACCGAGCGCCCAGCCGCGGGCGGTCGTCACCACCCGGCACAAATCGGCCTCCGAGCAGTGTGTGGTGTGCAGCCAGCGCCGGGCCAACAGGGCGTAGGTCGGCACCGATCCCAGGACACCGGAGGCGCGTTCCAGACCCCGAGGGCCGGCGTTCCCACCGCTGTGCGCATAGGTCGATCCGGCGCCCTTGCCCGCGACCAGCGGCGCGTCGGCGAAGACGCAGAGCACAGTGGTGGCCGCGCCCGTCTCGATCGCCAGTTGCGCGCGCTGCACCATGGCGATGGTCGTGGCGCCCTTGATCTCGACGTGCTCGAGCAGGCGCAGATCGCCGAATCCGGCTTGGGCGGCGAAGCCCACGCTCAAGCGGTCCGGGCGCACCCCCTGCGAGGAACCGACCAGGACGCCGTCGACATCACGGTGTTCGATGCCGGCATCGGCGATCGCCGCGCCGGTGGCCTCGACGGCCAGGCGCAGCGGGGTCCCGCCGGGCCGCACCGACATCTCGGTCATGCCCAGACCGGCGATGGCGACGCTCGGCGCGCTCACCGCGACTCCCCCACCGGCGCGCGATGCGGCGAGCGCTCGTCGCGGTAGTTGCCCACCCGCAGCCAGTTGTCACGGTCTTCGCTGGTGGCCAGGCAGAAGCAGGCCAGTTCCAATGGCGACAGGAAGATCCGCGCCCCGCTGTCGAGATCCTCCACGAGCAGGCGCGGCCCGTTGCCGCTGGTATCCAGGGAGATCCGGGCGGCAGCGAACTCGTTGGCCAGGACCGCCAACTCCCGCCGCCTGATGGTGCGGCCTTCCTCTGCTGCAGACATGTTCCTCGATAACCCGATCGTTGCTGGTCCGGCACCGGACGGCGCCGGTCTCCGCCGCCCCATTCGCCCGGCGGCCACTTCAAGTATTAGCGTATACGACTGTCAGAAACAAGAGATGCTAGATCGCCTGACGATATCGCTAGGTTCCAGATGCTTGCAGCTCAGAGCCATTGACGTAGGACGATAAGAAGATGAACACTATGGACAGATTAGGCGATTGCCGCAGCATCGACGGAGGGCTCGCATGACGCAGACACCGACCATTTCCAGCACGCAGGACTACCGCAGCATCTGGGGCTACCTGCGCGAACTCGAATTCCGCCAGGCATTCCTCGACATCGGCGGGGTGCGCACCCGGACAGCCGAAGCCGGCTCCCCCGACAAACCGCACGCGATCCTGCTGCACGGCACCGGCGGGCACTGGGAGACCTTCGCGCCCAACCTGGCCGCACTGAGCTCGGAGTACCACTGCGTGGCCATCGACATGGTCGGCAACGGCTTCTCCGACAAGCCCGACTACGACTACGAAATCGCGGTCTACGTGCGCCAGATCGTGAGCGCCATGGACCACTTCGGCATGGACAGAGCACATCTGATCGGGATGTCGCTGGGGGCCTGGGTCGCCTCCGCGACCGCCGTCGCCCACCCCGGCCGGGTCGGCAAATTGATCCTGATGTCACCGGCCGGTTTCGAAGCCTCCGAATCCAATATGGCCCGTATCCGCGCCGAGCGGACCAAGGCGGTCGAGGACCCGAGCTGGGAGTCGATCCACAAGGTCTTCGAGCATCTGATTGCCGAGGAGCACAATCGAATTCCCGATCTGATCGCCCTGCGCCGCGCCATCTACCAGCGCACCGACACCCGGGAGACGATCGATCGGTTGCTGATCCTGCAGGACCCCGCCGCGCGTGATCGCAATCTGATCGCACCGCAGCAGTGGGCCGCGATCGCGGCGCCGGCGATGATCGTCGCCTCCGGCCGCGACCACGGGGTCTATCAGGACACCGCTCGCAAGATCGCCGAGCTGATCCCCGACTCGCAGATTTTCGAAATGCCCGATGTGCGGCATTGGCCGCACTTCGAGGATCCGGAGACCTTCAACCGGGCGGCACTCGAATTTCTCGGGAAGTGACGAACAGGATGCTCGAACCCGATTCCGTAGCCGATCTCGCCCGGCAGCTGCATGAGGCCGCGCGCACCCGGGTGCCGATTCGCCAGCCCTCGCTCGTCCACCCGGACATGACGATCGAGGATGCGTATGCCGTGCAGCGCGCCCTCGTCGGACTGGAGACGGCCGGCGGGCGGACCGTCCGGGGACGCAAGATCGGCCTGACCTCCAAAGTGATGCAGCGCGCGGTATCGATCTCCGAACCCGATTACGGCGTGCTGTTCGACGACATGTTCGTCGACGACGGTGCGGTGGTGCCGGCGGGGCGGTTCATCCGTCCTCGCATCGAGGTCGAATTGGCGTTCGTGCTCGGCGAGCAGCTCGCCGGCCCCGGCGTCACGCTGTTCGACGTGCTGCGGGCCACCGAATTCGTCACTCCCGCACTGGAAATCCTCGATGCCCGGGTGCAGATGAGCGATCCCGACACCGGGCGAACCCGCACCATCGTCGACACCATCGCCGACAACGCCGCCGATGCGGGGCTCGTCCTGGGCGGACGGGTGATCCGCCCGCTGGATACCGACCTGCGCTGGATCGCGGCGCTGCTGCTGCGCAACGGAACCATCGAGGAGTCCGGTGTGGCGGCCGCGGTGCTCAATCATCCGGGCAACGGCGTCGCGTGGCTGGCGAACCGGCTCGCGCCCTTCGGCGAGGTGCTGCACGCGGGCGAGGTGATCCTGTCCGGTTCCTTCACCACGCCGGTCTTCGCCGAACCCGGTGACAGTTTCGTCGCCGATTTCGGCCCGCTCGGCACGGTGTCGTGCGCATTCGAAAGGCCCGCACCATGATTCGCAATCGCTGGCGGCAGGCCCTGGCCACCGGACGGACCCAGATCGGCATGTGGGTGGTGGGCGCCAGCCCGTATTCGGCCGAGATCTGCGCCGGCGCCGGACTGGACTGGCTGCTCATCGACCAGGAGCACGCGCCCAACGATCTGCGCTCTACATTGAGCCAGCTGCAAGCGGTCTCGGGCTATCCGGTCGAGGTGCTGGTCCGCCCGCCGTCGGCCGATCCGGTGCTGATCAAGCAGTTGCTCGATCTCGGCGTCACCGATCTGGTGGTGCCGATGATCGAATCGGCCGCGGCCGCACAGGCGGTGGTCGCGGCGACCCGCTACCCGCCCGCCGGTATCCGCGGGGTCGGCAGCGCTTTCGCCCGCGCCTCCCGCTGGAATCGCATTTCTGACTATCTGACCACCGCGGACAGCTCGATTTCGGTCACCGTCCAGATCGAGTCCGCGGCGGGTCTGGCCGAACTGGACAAGATCGCCGGGGTAGAGGGCGTCGATGCGGTCTTCATCGGCCCGGCCGATCTCGCGGCCTCGCTGGGCTATCTGGGTAAGCCGCAGGCGCCGCCGGTCGTCGAGGCAATCGAGGAGGCTTTGCGGACCCTTCACGGTGCGGGCGTGGCCGCCGGCGTGAACGCCTTCGACCCGGACACCGCTCGGCGATACATCGCCGCGGGTGCGTCGTTCGTGCTCGTGGGCGCCGACGTGACCCTACTCGCGCGCGGCGCCGAGGCGTTGGCAGACACCTACCGTCATGACACCTGAACTGCCGACCGAGCACCACATCTGACAGTAATGTCACTTATACTGGACGTGCCGGAGCGGCAACGAGGAAAGGTCTACCGATGGATTTGGACTTCACGAAGGAACAACTGGAGTTCCGCGAGGAGGTCCGCACCTGGCTGCGCGAGCACAAACCCACCGAGCCGCGGCCCCGCGATCACGCGGGCATCCGGGAATTCGATCTTGCCTGGCAGCGCACCCAGTGGGACGGCGGCTGGGCCGGAATCGCCTGGCCCCGCGAATACGGCGGCGGCGGCCTGACGCTGTTGCAACAGCTCATCTGGTACGAGGAATACGCCGCGGCGGGACTGCCCGGCATCGACGCCAACTTCGTCGGCCTCAGCCACGCGGGCCCCACCCTGATCACCCGCGCCACGGAAGAGCACAAGCAGTTCCATCTGCCCAAGATCCTGCGCGGCGAGGTGGTGTGGTGCCAGGGATTCTCCGAGCCCGACGCGGGGTCGGACCTGGCGGCGTTGCGCACCAGGGCGGTACTCGACGGCGACGAGTTCGTGGTCAGCGGCCAGAAGATCTGGACCAGCTTCGCCGCCTGTGCCGATTATCAGGAACTTCTCGTGCGCACCGATGCCTCGGGCTCGAAACACCAGGGCATCACGTGGCTGATCTGCGATATGCACAGCCCGGGCATCGAGGTCCGCGCCATCGAGACGATCGAGGGCGGCGCCGACTTCTGCGAGGTGTTCTACGACAACGTGCGGATCCCCGTCTCGAATGTGGTCGGCGCGGTCGGGGACGGCTGGAGCGTGGCCATGTCGACGCTGTCGTTCGAGCGCGGCACCGCATTCACCGCCAATCAGGTCCGCCTCGCCAAGGTCGTCGAGGACCTGATCGATTTCGCCCGCGATCACATCGGACCCGACGGTAAGCGGCCGGCGATTCTCGACGACGAGATCGCCCGTCGGCTCGCCACCCTCCGCGCCTCGGTCACCGCACTGCGGGCCATGACCTATGCCGGTATCTGCCGTGCCATGCAGTCCGACACGCCCGGGCCGAAGGGGTCGATGCTGAAACTCTTCTACGGCGACCTCGCCAAACAGGTCGGCGCGCTGGCCATGGACATCGTCGGCCCGGACGCGCTGCGGCGCAGCTCGCGCTGGGATCGCCACGGCTGGGTCGGCAACTACTTCTACTCGTTCTCCCAGGCCATCGGCGGCGGCACCTCCGAAATTCAGCGCAACATCATCGGCGAGCGCGTGCTCGGCCTGCCGCGGTAACCAGAAAGCAGCCAGTCATGAACCTTCTACCAGCAGCCGAGCAACTCGAACTCGTCACTGCCGCAACGGATTTCCTCGAGTCGCGGATGCCCATCGAGGATATCCGCCGACGCGCGGACGCCGACTCGGCGGTCGATGCCTCGGTATGGACCGAAGGGGCCGGGCTCGGATTCCTGAGCCTGGGCCTGGCCGAGGAATACGGCGGTGCGGGCCAGTCCTTCGACGATGAGGCACTGCTGTTCGTCGAGCTGGGCCGGCACCTGGCCACCGGCCCGTTCCTGGCCTCGACCCTCGGCGCCCGGATCGCCGCGTTGTCCGGCGACGAACAGCTGTGCCGGCGGATCGCGAGCGGGCAGGCACGCGTGGGCACGGCCCAGTTGCGGGGCGACGGATCGGTCACCTCGGACGGATTCAAGGGCACCTTCGACCTCATCGATACCGCAGGTTGCAGCCATCTGCTGCTGGTCACCCGGCACGGTTCGGCACTGGTCGCGGCCGAGCAGTTCGGCGAGGCGACCGTCCTGGACTGCGTCGACCCCGGCACCCGGCTGGCCACCGCCACCGTCACCGCGGGCACGGTGACGCACTGGCTGCCCGAACAGGCCGATGCGACCTGGCTGCGCGCGGTGGTGCTGTCGTCGGCCTTCCTCGCGGGCCTGGCCGACGGCGCGGCGGCACTGGCCATCGAACATGCCAAGACCCGGATTCAGTTCGGCCGGCCGATCGGTGTCAACCAGGCGATCAAGCACATGTGCTCCGATATGGCCGTGCGCACCGAGGCCGCCTTCACTCAGGTCTGTTTCGCGGCGGTATGCCTGGCCTCGCGCCGGCACGATGCCCCGGCGCAGGCGCTGGCGGCCCGCACGGTCGCCGCGAACGCGGCAATCGACAACGGTGCCACCGGAATTCACGTCCACGGCGGCATGGGCTACACCTACGAGCACAACGCGCACCTGTACCTCGAACGCGCGCACGTCTACCGGCACCTGTTCGCCGAACCGTCGGAGGTACTGGCGGAACTGCTCGCCCAGGACGGTGTCGCCGCATGAGCCGCAAGGTCGCCATCGCCGGTGTCGCCCTGTCGGATGTGGGCCGGGTGGAGGACAAGAACGCCTACGAACTGATGGCTCAGGCCAGCGCGCGCGCACTCGCAGAAACCGGGCTCACACCGCAGGACATCGACGGCCTGGCCTCCACCGGCCAGGGTATGCTGCCGCCCACCGATGTAGGCGAATATCTCGGACTGCGGCCGCGCTGGATCGATTCGACCTCGGTCGGCGGCGCCTCCTGGGAGGTGATGGTCTCCCATGCGGCAGACGCCATCGCCGCCGGCCACGCCGACGTGGTGCTGCTGACCTATGGTTCCACCGCCCGGGCGGATCTGCGCAAGGGGTTGCGCACCGCCAATATCAACTGGGGCGCGCGGGGACCGCTGCAGTGGGACGCGCCCTACGGACACACGCTGGTGTCGAAATACGCCATGGCGGCGCGGCGGCACATGTTCCAGTACGGCACCACCATCGAACAGCTCGCCGAGGTGGCGGTGTCGGCGCGATTCAACGCCGCCGACAATCCGGACGCGTACTACCGCGATCCGATCACCGTCGAGGATGTGCTGTCCGGGCCGATGATCGCCGATCCGTTCACCAAACTGCACTGCTGCATCCGCTCCGACGGCGGCGCGGCCGCTATCCTGGTCGCCGAGGACCGCGTCGCGGACCTGAAATCGGATCCGGTCTGGGTGCTCGGCTCGGCCGAGGCGACCTCGCACATGCTGACCAGCCAGTGGGACGATGTGACCATCGGCCCGGCCGCGGTCACCGGTCCGCTCGCGTTCCGGCGCGCGGGTCTGACACCGGCCGATGTCGACGTCGCCGAACTGTACGACGCGTTCACCTACATGCTGCTGCTCACCCTCGAAGATCTCGGATTCTGCGGTAAGGGCGAGGGTGGTGCGTTCGCGGAGAGCGGAGCGCTGCGCCTGGGCGGCGCCCTGCCCACCAATACCGACGGCGGCGGCCTGTCCGCGTGTCATCCGGGCCAGCGCGGGCTGTTCCTGCTGGTCGAGGCGACAAGGCAGCTGCGCGGTGCGGCCGGGCCCCGCCAGGTACCCGGCGCCGAGATCGCCTGCGTCAGCGGCACCGGCGGCTGGTTCTGTTCCAGCGGGACGGTGTTGCTGGGGGCGAACAAACCGTGACCGCCGCCGAGATCCTCGCGCCGCTGGACGCCGGCGCCTTCGCCGATACCGTCGAATTGCTGGAGGCGGCGGCGCTCGTGCACGGATCCCGCGACGCCTACGTCGAGGCCCACGGCGCCCGCATCAGCTTCGCGGACTGGGTCGCGCGCGCCCGCGCCGTGGCCCGCCAGCTGTCCTCGCACGGGGTCGGGCGCGGCGATGTGGTCGCGCTGATGCTGCCCTCCGGGATCGACTACGCGGTGTGCTACGCCGCCACGGCGATGCTCGGCGCCGTCACCACCGGATTGAATCCGCGCCTGGGGCCTCGTGAGATCGATGCCGTACTGCGGCAGGCGGATCCGGTCTTGGTCGTGCGCGCCGCCACCATGCCCGCGACGGGTCGCGACATTCCCGAACTCGCCGCCTCCCAGCTGACTCGCGAACTGCTGCGGCACGCCGCCACACCATCACGGGCGATCGGCCGCGATGCCCCGGTGTCGATCGTCTTCAGCAGTGGCACAACAGGATTGCCGAAAGGCGCTTGGTTCGACGCGAACAATCTGGCCGCCTCGGCACAGGCGGCCGGCGCGATGAGCGCCCCCTATGACCGGCGCCTGACCTCCACGCCCTTCGCGCACGTCGGATATATGTCCAAACTGTGGGACCAACTGGTCTGGGGCATCACCCTGGTGATCGCGCCGGTGCCCTGGTCGGCCGCGGCGATGTTCGATGTGCTTCGCGCGGAACGGATCACCGTCGCGGGCGCGGTCCCGACGCAGTGGGCGAAACTGCTGGAACTGCCCGCGCTCACGCCACAGTCATTGCCGCACCTGCGCATCGGTGTGGTCGCGACCGCACCGGCTTCACCGGCGCTGGTCCGGCAGACCACCGACCGTATCGGGGCGCCGCTGGTGGTGCGGTATGCGATGACCGAATCGCCGACGATCTGCGGGACCGAGCCCGGCGATCCCCCAGAAGTGTTGTACCGCACCGTCGGGCGGCCGCAGACCGGCGTCGACGTCGCGATCACCGATGCCGGCGGAGCGGCGCTACCGACCGGACAGATCGGCCGGGTGCGTATCAAGAGTGGTTGTTCGATGCGCGGGTACTGGAACGACCCCGAGCTCACCGCGGCCGCGTTCGACGAGCGGGGCTACCTCATCAGCGGCGATCTCGGACGCTTCGACGCCGACGGGAACCTGGTCCTGGCGGGTCGATCCGGGGATATGTACATCCGCGGTGGGTTCAACATCCACCCGGTCGAGGTCGAACAGGTCCTGGCCGAACATCCCCGCGTCCGCGCCGCCGCTGTGGTGGGCGTCGCGGCCGAGGTGATCGGCGAGATCGGGGTGGCATTCATCGTCCCGGAGGATCCGGACGCACCGATTCCCCTTGCCGAACTTCGGGATTGGGCCAAGGCCAGGCTGGCCGACTACAAGGCGCCCGACCATCTGATCGTGGTCGGCGACCTGCCGCGCACCGGGATGTCCAAACTCGACCGCCATCGCCTGCGGCAGCTGGCCGCCGACAATCCACCCCCGCCGAGAAGGAAGGCACCATGAGCATCCACCAGCGCATTCACATCGCTCTCGACCAGTGCGAAGGACACGGTCAGTGCGCCGCCGTCGCGCCGCGGCTCTACGAACTCGACGACGACGGCTTCGCCCTGCGTGCCGACTTCGAGGTTGCGCCCCAACTCGTCGACGAAGCCGACTCCGGGCTCAAGGCCTGCCCGATGAGCGCCATCCGCTGGCGCGAGGACTGACGATCGGGTGGCGCGAGCACCGATTCCGTCACAACGGCCGGAGGCCGGGACGGTAGCTGGGGTCCACACCACCAGCCGCGTCCCGGCCTCCGGCCGTTACCGACGTATTACCGCTAGCCGCCCAGGCGCAGGCCGGGAGCCCGGGTGCCGAAGATGTCGGTACCTAGGACGACGCCGAGTCTATTTGCGTCCCAGCGTTTTCCGTCACTGGACACCGACGCCGCCGAGGTCCAGCCGCGCATCAGCTGGATGGTGTCACCCAGCGCCCGCACGACCTGCCCGCTGACGTGGGCGGCCTCGGGACTGGCCAGCCACGCGACCACGGGCGAGCCCAGCGACGGGTCCTTGGGATCGAATTCGTCCTCGCCGAGTTCCCCCGGCTCGATCGGCGCCGCGGCCCCGGACATGGTCGCCGACATGCGAGTGCGGCCGCCGGGGCTGATCGCGTTGACCGTGGCGCCGATCGAGGCGAGCTCGAGGCTCAGCGTCTGGGTGAGGCCCACGATGGCCGCCTTGGCGGCGCTGTAGTTGGTCTGGCCGAAGTGTCCGTGCAACCCCGCACCGGAGGTCGTATTGATAATGCGGCCGTACACCTTCGCGCCGGTCGACTTCGATTCCTCCCGCCACTTGCGCGCCGCTGCCCGGCTGGTGAGCCAGGTGCCGCGCACATGAACTCGCATCACCGAGTCGAAGTCGTCGGCACTCATATTCCAGATCGCGCGGTCGCGGACGATGCCGGCATTGTTGACCACGATGTCGAGCCGGCCGAGCTGGGAATACGCCCGCTCGACGAGCAGGTCGATCTGTTCCTCGTCGCCGACATCGCTGAAATCGGAGATCGCCTTGCCACCCCGGTCCTCGATCAGGCGCACGACCTCGTCGGCCACCTTGCCGGTTCCCTCACCGGAAACCGACGTTCCCAGATCGTTGATGATCACCGTGGCGCCGTGTTTGGCCAATTCCAGGGCGTGCCCGCGCCCGATGCCGTGTCCGGCTCCGGTCACCAACGCGACCTTTCCGTCGAGCAATCCGCTCATCTGGGCGATCCTCTCCTCATTGTTCGATAATGGTCGTCATGCCTCGATCGGCGTGAACACGACCGCGTAGGCCGGGTCGACGATTTCGCGGAATACGGCCCGCACCGGCATGCCGATACGCACATCGGCGGGCTTGATTCCCTCGATATTGGTCACCACCCGCGGACCCTCGTCCAACTCGACGAGGGCGGCGATATACGGCAACCGCGCCGCGAACGGCTCGAGGTCGTTGACGTACACCGTGGAGAACGAATAGACCGACCCGGTGCCCTTGGCTTCGACCGCGATGACCGATTCGCTCCAGCAGAACGGGCAGAACATCCGCGGGTAATGATGGACGCGTCCACAGTCCTGGCATTTCGCGATCAGCAGTTTTCCGTCGCGCGCGGCATCCCAATACTGCGCGCTGTTTCCTTCGACGACGGGAATATCGGCACGGCCGGCCATTATCGCTCCTCCTGATCTGACTGCACGGATGTTCGGCGCATCACCAACCGCGATATTCGGCGGGCCTGCGTTCGACGAACGAGCGCACGCCCTCTTTAGCATCGGCCGAATACGACTGGATCTCCTGCGCCATCGCCTCGGCGAGAAATGCGGCCGCACGATCGCCGTCGAGAGAGCTGTTGAACAATCGTTTCGTCAATGCGATCGAGCTGGTCGGGGCGGTCGCGAGCCGGCCGGTCAGTTCGGTGAGTACCGATTCCAGGTCCTCCTCGGCCACAACCCGATTCACCACACCGAGACCGAGGGCTTCCGAGGCCCGGAGCTTGTCACCGAAGAACACCAATTCCTTCGCGCGCTGCATGCCGATCAGCCGAGGTAACAGATAGGCGCCGCCGCCGTCGACCACGAGTCCGCGTTTGACGAACGACTCGCTGAAGTAGGCCGCCTCGGTCGCGATCACCAGGTCCGAGGCGTAGGCCAGGTGGGCGCCGATGCCGGCGGCGGCGCCGTGCACCACGCTGACGACCGGCTTTCCGCAATCCAATACCGCGGCGATGAGGCGCTGTGCACCGGTCATGATGCGCCGCATCGGATCGGTGACCCGCTTGACGTTCTTCGCGTGACCGTCCGCCAACTTCACCACGTCCGCGCCGGAGCAGAAATGTTTGCCGTTCGCCCGCAGGAGGACCACCCGGACGTCGGGGTCGGCGTCCGCCGCGGCGAACAGTTCGATCAGGGCGTCGCGATCGTCGGGCCGGATGGCATTGGCCGCCTCGGGCCGGTTGAGCGTGATCGTGAGAATTCCGCTGTCGATCTTCTGCAGGAGGGCATCGGTCATCGGTGCGTATACCTCACGTTGAGATGTTTGATGCCGTTCACGAAATTCGACCGCAGCAGTGTCGGCTCGCCGACGGCCTCGAGGTCGGGAAAACGCGAATACAGTGCCTCGAACGCGATATTCAGCTCCAGCCGCGCCAGATGCGCGCCCAGGCAGAAGTGCGGCCCCGGCGCACCGAATGCCAAGTGCGGGTTCGGATTTCGGGCGATATCGAAAACGTAGGGGTCCTCGAAAACGGCATCATCGCGATTGGCTGAGGTGTACCAGAGCACAACCTTCTCGCCGCGAGAGAACACCTGATCACCGAGTTGAACGCCGTCATGGGTCACCGTGCGGCGCATGTGGATCACCGGACTCGCCCAGCGCAGGATTTCCTCGATCGCGGTGGGTGCCGACGCGCGGTAGTCGGCCAGCCAGGCCTCGCGCTGATCGGGGTGGCGACTCAGGGCGTACACCCCGTGAGTCAGGGCGTTGCGCGTGGTCTCATTTCCGGCGCCGACCAGCAGGATGAAGAACTTCGCCATCTCCTGCGGAGTCAGGTTGTCGCCCTCCTTCGCGGCGACCAGCATGCTGATGACATCGTCGCGCGGATCGGCTATCCGCTCCTCGGACAAATTCTGCAGCAGCCCGATGAGCCGTTCGCTGGCCTCGGTGACCGCACCCGCGATCCCCGCCCCGGACTGGTCGGGGATGTATTCCGCGTCCGAGGCACCCAGAATCGTGTTCGTCGCCGCGAGGATATCGGCCTCGTGCTCCTGCGGAATGCCGAGCATGGTGCTGATGATCCGCAGCGGGAGCAGCGCGGCGAAATTGTCGACGAAATCGCATTCACCCGTGGCCGGCATCGCATCGAGGATTTCGTGAGTGGTCGATTCGACCAGCCCGCGAATCGATTCGAGGCTCTTGTTGGTGAACCCCCGGGATACGATCTTGCGGACCCGGGAATGTTCGGGATTGTCCATATCGATGATCGACCCGCGATAGTCACGCAACGCGCGCGGCTGGTCGAAAATCTGCGTGCCCTCCCCCGAGGCGAAATCCTCGGGACGGCGGCTAACCTCGAGTATGTCGGCATGGCGTGTCAACGCCCAGAACCCCCTGCTCCGGTCCGGCCCGCCGCCGAGCGGGACGAACGGCCGCGGATTCTCCCTGCGCAGGGCGTCGAATCGCGCGTCTCGTTCGGCCTGGCCGGTCTGTTGCCACCAGTCGAAATCAACCAGCACGTCCGCGGCCTCATCGGCTCCGATCATCGGCTGTTCCTCGCTCGTCGTCGTCACATCTTCAGCAGCCCCCGGACGGCACCGGTACGCGGCCGAAATCCCCATTGCCATCCGATTCTGGCACTAGTGTCACTATATTGCAACTACGTCTACCTGGACATTCTGCAAAAATATGGCATACGATTCGCCTATAAATGGCCATGAGTGTCACTAAAGTGGGTCTACTTCGAGAAGAGATCGAGGGCTGCCCGAGCAGCCTCGACCAGATCGCGGCGAGTCACCGCCGGGCCGCCGCCCTCAACCCCCTCCAGGAGCCCACAGGTGCGCCAGGAACCGCCACACAACACGTTGTATAGCTGAATGATTCCGCGTCAATCCCCACTTGATGCGGTCTGGAGCGAATCGCGGATCGCCTCCATCGCCGCCAGCCGCCGGGCGACCATCGTCATCGCAGCGACGTCCCCGGCCCCAGCCCGGAATTCGCCCAGACGTGCCCGCACCCGGACGATCTCCTCGGCCAGGCGTTCGCCCGCCTCCTGCTTGGTGAGCAAGTCCTGCTCGACCCAATCGGCGGCGTCAATGTCCTTCTCGGCCACGATGTTTCGCCCTTCAGTTGGCGCGGGGGAAGTTGAAGAGTTTGCGGGCATTGAGCTCGACGATCTTGTGCGCCTCGTCGTCGGGAACGTTCTGCAGGAGCTTGCCGGTGAACTCGCGGCTGTTGGGCCAGTTCGAATCCGAGTGCGGGTAGTCGCACTCCCACAGGATGTTGTCCACGCCGATCGCCTCGCGGCGCACAATGCCCTCGCTGTCGTCGATGAAGCAGCCCCAGATGTGCTCGCGGAACAGATCCGACGGCCGCACCTCCTTGTTCACGTTCTGGTACCAGCGATGCTTCTCCCAGACCTGGTCGATGCGCTCGAGCAGATACGGCACCCAGCCGACGCCCCCCTCGGAGAGGGCGACCTTCAGGTTGGGGAACTTGTAGAACACCGGGGAGAACAGCAGATCCGCGGTCGCATACATCGAGTTGGTACCGAACAGCGAGATCATCACCGCCATGGGGGCCTCCGGGGAGGTGATCGGCGGGCGGCCCGACGAGCCGAAGTGCATGCACAGCGGCAGGCCGGTCTCCTGCGCGGCCGCGAAGACCGGATCCCAGTGATCGGTGTAGAACGACGGAAGTCCTAGCGGCACAGTGCATTCCGGGAAAGTAATAGCCTTTGCGCCCTTGGCGGCGCAGCGGTAGATCTCGGCGGCCGCGGCGGCCGGATCCCACAGCGGCAGGATGATCAGCGGAATGAAACGATCCGGCGCTGCCGCCGCCCACTCGTCGAGGTGGAAGTCGTTCCACGCCCGCACCGACAACAGCGCCAGTTCCTTGTCCTTGCCTTCGAGGAACACGGTGCCGGAGAAGCGAGGGAACGACGGGAAGCACAGCGCCGCCTGAACGCCGTCGACATCCATATCGGCGATTCGGGCCACCGGGTCGTAGCAGCCGGGCAGCATATCGGAGTAGCGGGTGGGGTCCATGCCATATTCCTGCGGCTTCTTCCCCGCCACGGCGTTCAGGCCGATGTTCGGATACACCCGCCCCTCGTAGACCCAGACCTCGGCGAGCCGCTCGGCCCCCCGCCCTCCGCCCCGCGCCGCATCGAGCAGCGCCTTGGACAGTTCCTCGTCGCCGGCGTTCTGCGACATATCCATCTCGACGATTCGGGGACCATCCTCGACGAACTTCTTCGGCAACCGGTCGACCCACACCGATGGCGGCTCGATCAGATGGTCATCGACGGAAATCATCTGCATGGAATCTTGAAGCGGCACAACGCCTCCTCGGAGAAATAACTGGCTGACCGACCCGGACCGCGTATGCAGGCCACCGTTCGTGTCCACTATCTGACACTGTGTAATCTAGTGACTGCAGTCACAGCCGTCAACTACCAGTTCGATTGAGGCGTTCAGCCGCATACCTCGGGCTTGCGACCGTGACGCATCGATCTCCAACAGGTCACCAAAGAGACTATTCTGACATCATCGTCACTATCCACAACATTTCGGGAAGGACATCGACACATGGATCTGGCAGTGCGCGACAAGGGTTATCTGGTGCTCGGGGGAACCGCGGGCATCGGGCTGGCCACCGCGCGATCACTCGCCGAGGACGGCGCGAGGATCGCGATCGTCGGGCGCGATCGCGAACGCGGCGTGAAAGCGGCCGCCGAACTGGGCGAGGCCGGGGCCGCCGGGGTGACCAGTCTGTCGTTCGACGCCGCGCAGCCGGGCCAGGCCGCGCAAGCGGTGGAGCATGCGGTGGAATTTCTGGGCCGGCTCGACGGTGTCGCGATCACCACCGGCACCACCGGCCACGATCCGATCTCGGCAACCGACGAGCAATGGACCGCTGCCTTCCGCGATGTCGTACTGGGCACCAGTCGCACAGTCGAGGCGGCACTGCCGCATCTGATCGCGACCAAGGGCACCATCGTCACCACGGCCGCCTATTCGATCAGGTCACCCGAGATCGCGCGCCTGCCTTTCGCCGGACTCAAGGGCGCCGTAGCGGTATTCACCAAGGGGATCGCGAAAGAGTATGGGAAACAGGGCATTCGGGCGAACTGCATCTGCCCGGGTGCGGTCGAAACCGACGCGCTGAGCGCGATACGCGACTACCTCGCCGCAGAGCGCGGCTACCCCCGCGAGGAGGCACTCGAACGCGTCATGGTCGAGGAGTGGGGCTTCAGCGCGGCACTGGGCCGGCCGGGCCAGCCGCACGAGGTGGGCGAGCTCATCGCCTTTCTGCTCTCGCCGCGGGCCGGATTCCTCACCGGCGCGCTGATCAATATCGACGGCGGCACGAACTTCTGACCGGGGCGAACGTGGGGGACGCGTGCGGGCAGTCCCCCACCGCGTCGCCTAAGCCACGGCGTCGGCGGCCGGATAGCGCAGTACGCCGCGCAGGTTGCGGCCGCCGCGCATGTCCTCGTAACCGTCGTTGATCTTCTCCAGCGGATAGGCGCGGCTCACCACGGCGTCCAGGTCGACCTGGCCGTTGCTCCAGAGTTCGAGGATCTTCGGGATGTCCGCGCGCGGATTGGCCGACCCGTAGAGACTGCCGATGATTCGCTTCTCGGTCAGCGTCAGATCCATCATGTTGACCGAAACCTCGTTCTCGGCCATGGGATGGATATTGGTCACGATCAATTCGCCGCGCTTGGCGACCATCGCCAGCGCCTGCGCGATCAGGCGGCCCTCACCTACCCCCATCGTGCAGATGAACCGGTCGGCGCCGCGGTGCCAGGTCGCCTCGCGCACAACCTCGGGAGCCTCGTCCCAGGACGCCGCCACGTGGGTGGCCCCCATCCGCAGCGCAGCCTCCCGTTTGGACTCCGACGGATCGATAGCGATGATGTTTCGTGCCCCGGACAGTCGCGCGCCCTGCACCGCCGCGGCGCCGATGCCGCCCACCCCGGCAACCACCACGTTGTGGCCGGGCCGGATACCGGCGGCGTAGACCGCTGACCCCCAGCCGGTGATGAAACCGCAGCCCAGCAGGCAGGCCCGGTCCAGCGGGTGCTGCGGATCGATCTTGATACAGCTGGCCTCGTTCACGACGGTGTGGTGCGCGAACGAGCCGACCCCGCACGCCAGCGCGAGATCCTGGCCCCTCGCGTGGTGGCGCGCGGTGTCGTCGAAGATCTGGCGACCGCTATAGATCTTCGCGCCCAGATCGCACAGGCTCTGATGGCCGGTCGCGCAGGACGGGCACCGCCCGCACGAGGGGATGAATCCGAAGACCACATGGTCACCCTCTCGCAGCCAGGACACACTCGAACCGACCTGCTTCACCACGCCCGCGCCCTCGTGGCCCCCGATACACGGCAGGTGAAACGGCATGTCGCCGGTGACGATGTGCTCGTCGGAGTGGCACATTCCCGAGGCGTGCAACTCGACCAGCACCTCCTCGGCCTTCGGCGGATCGAGTTCGATCGTCTCGACCGACCAGGGCGTGTTGCGCTCCCAGAGCACGGCGGCAGTGGTCTCCATCATGTTCCCTTCTTCCGCCGTGACCGAAACGACAACGGCGACAACTTTTTTGATCAGCGAATGATCGACTGGGTTTCCAAGAAACCAGCGATCCCTTCCGGACCGCCCTCGCGGCCGATTCCCGATTGCTTGAAACCGCCGAACGGGCTGCCGAGATCGAGCGGGGCCGCGGAGTTCACCGAGACCGATCCGACTCGCAGCCGGGCCGCGACCCGGGCCGCGCGCGATCGATCGCCGGACCACACCGCGGCGGCGAGGCCGTAGTCGGAATCGTTGGCGATGCGCACGGCATCGCTGTCGTCGGTGTACGGAATGACCACCGCGACGGGTCCGAAGATCTCGTCACGGGCGATGGCCATGTCGTTGTCCACATCGGCCAGCACGGTCGGCTGGTAGTACCAGCCGGTGCCGAATCCGTCGGTTCGCGCGCCGCCGGTGACTACTCGCGCACCCTCACCGACCGCGGCGGACACCATCGATTCGACCCGTTCCAGCGCGGCCCGGTTGATCAGCGGGCCGACATCGGTCGAGGAATCGGCGGGATCACCGACCCGCAGCGCCGACACGGCCTTGCCGAAGATGTCGACGAACTCCGCGTAGCGCGTGGCTGGGACCAGGATCCGGGTCTGCGCCATGCACACCTGCCCGTTGTTGCCCATCACGCCGGTTACGAGACTGCCGATCGTCTCGTCGTCGAATGCGGCGTCGTCGAGCACGATCGCCGGTGACTTGCCGCCGAGCTCGAGTGCGCACCGCCGCACCGCGGCTGCGCAGACCGCTCCGATCCGCTTTCCCGCGGCGGTGGAGCCGGTGAAACTCACCTTGTCGACGCCCGGATGCGACACCAGCGCCTCCCCGGTCGCCACGCCGCCGGACACGATATTGATCACGCCCGGCGGTATCCCCGCCTCCTCGACGACCTCACTGAACAGCGACACACCCAGCGGTGCGTCGGGGGCGGGCTTGAGCACCACGGTGCATCCCGCCGCGAGCGCCGGCGCCAGTTTCATCGCGGCGATGAATAGGGGGACGTTCCACGGCACGATCGCCGCGGTGACGCCCACGGGCACGCGGCGTACGAGAACCTCGCCCCCCGCCCCGGTGGGACGGATCTCTTCGAAGCTGAAATCCGCCACCATCCGGGCGTGGGAGCGATACACCCCGACGGCGAATCCGACCTGGCCGAAGGAAGAGAAGCTGCGCGGCGACCCGACTTCGGCACAGAGCAGGTCGGCGAATTCGCCCGAACGCCGTTTCAGTGCGGCGGCCAGGCCGCTCAGCAATTCGGCCCGGTCGGTGGGGGTAACGGCGGCCCACTCCGGCTCGTCGAGCGCGGTGCGGGCCGCGGTGACGGCCGCCCCGACATCGGTGCCGGTCGCCTCGGTCACGGTGCCCAGCAGTGCACCGGACGCGGGCGAGAGCACCTCGATCCGCGGCCCGTCGGAGGCTCGCCACTGCCCGGCGATATAACACCCTGCAAAGTCGCGCACTGCTACCTCTTCCGTCCGATACTGCGCCAGAGCCGGCCGGGATCCATCCGGCCGCAATGACTGAATTCTGGCAGTAATGTCACTTTATCCGCAAGGGTTGTTTCAGCCGACGACCGAGGCCAGTCGATCCGGCGTACTGCCGTGCAGGATCAGTTCGTCGGCGCCCGCGTCGAGGTAGCGGTCGAACACGGCGTGACACTGCGCCGCGGTGCCGACCGCCGATGCCTCGTTCAGCCAGCGGGCCGGCAGCGCCGCGGCGGCCTCCGTCAGCTGCGCGGCGGTCCGGACCGAGTCGGCGGACCCGCGTATGCCGACCAATTGCGGATGTGCGCGCAGCACCGCGAGCTGGTCCGGATCCCAGCCATTGACCTGCGCCAGCTGCTCGCCGAATCCCGGAATCTGGTAGTAGCTCACCGCCCGGCCGGCGACAATGGCAGCTTCTTCGGCCGCGGACAGTCCCGAGCCGGTGACGACGGTAGCGCAGATTCGCACGGCATCGGCCGGGCGGCCTGCGGCCGCCGCGGCG
>NZ_BDBF01000007.1 GCF_001612845.1 Nocardia elegans NBRC 108235
GCAGTCCGGTCAGCCGGTGGGCGGCTCGGCCGGGGGCCGGCGGCGGACGGGCAGGGTCGGCTGGGCTGCGCGAATCGGTTTCACCGTGCGGATCGGGTTCGCGGTGCACATCGGCCTCCTTTGGTCCTCAGCGACCGCCTACCCGGGAGGACCGGGGCGAAACGACACCCCGGATCCCGATCGAATATTCGCCGGGAGGCCGGGTAGTGCGACGGTGACGAGCGCACGACGAACGGGCCGGAGGTGACGATGGCACGCGAGGTCAACCCCCGCTGGAGTGACCCGCCGAGTTTCCGGCGGGCGGTGCGGTATGCGGTCGGTGTGCTGGTGGTGGCGGCGATCGTCGCCGGGGTGGCCCTGGGCTGGGCGGCCTCGCGGGATCAGTGCGCGAACGCCGACCACGTGGCCTGCGATACCGCGTCCCGGCTGGCCGTGGGACTGGTGCCCGGAATCGTGTTGCTGCTGGGCGGCATCGGCGCATTCGTCATCACCGTGCGGCAGTGGCGCGGCGGGCGGCCGTGGCCGGTATGGCAGGGCGCGGGCTGGTTTCTGTTCGCGGTGATGGTCGTATATCTGGCGATGGCGATGGCCGCCGGCTGAACCCTGCCCCTCGTTTGGAGTCGCCGGCAGCGGGTAGGTCGTGCACGCAAGCAGTCGCCTAGGTGATGACTGTCAGCGAGGAAGGAGACCATCGTGGCCAAGACCTCCACGACCACCGATCCGATCGCGACGGTGCTGGAGCCGGAACAGCAACGGATCGCCGGTGACGCGCTGTGCGCCACCGTCGTCGATCTGATCGATCTGAGCCTGATCGGCAAGCAGGCGCACTGGAATGTGATCGGCCCCCGGTTCCGCACCGTCCACCTGGCGTTGGACGAACTGGTCGAGACCGCGCGCGGCTTCACCGACGCGGCGGCCGAACGGGCCACCGCGATCGGGGTGAGTCCGGACGGGCGCGCCCACACGGTCGCGGAGAGTTCCAGCGCCGAGCCGTTCCCGTCGGGGTGGCAGCAGGACGGCGACGTGGTCAGCGCGATCGTCGCCACCCTGGCCGCGGTCGTGCGCAGGCTCCGCGAGCGGATCGACGCCTCGGAGAAGGCCGATCCGGTCACCCAGGATCTGCTCATCGATATCGCCGCCCGGTTGGAGCAACTGCATTGGATGTGGCAGGCCCAGGCCGCGTAACGCGCGCGCTGCGCCGATATCCGGTTCCGGCGGCGGCCGTGCTGGCCGTCGCCGGGTGCTCGGCGCCGGGGTCGCGATTGGAAGCACCCGACGCCGTGCGGGTGACACCGATCGGGGCGATCGTGCACGCGCCGGCGTGGTCCTACCGATCGGGAGCGCTCGTGGCGCTGGCGCCGGACCGCGTGGTGAAGGTGAACGGCCTGGCCGACGGCCGCGGCGATACGGTCGGCTCGGCACGCCTGCCGGGCTTGGGGCCGAACCTGCAGATCAGCCCGGTGGACGAGGGCACGGTGCTGGTCAGCGCCACCGATCGGCAGGCCGTGGCCTCGATTCGGCTGTCCGATCTGGTCGATACCGGCACGCTGTCCGCCGGACCGCGGCCGTCGTATCTCGCCCTCGATTCCGGGGAGCGGATGCTGCCGGCGCTCTCCGAGGACGGCGCCACGGTCACGCCGGTGGATCTGCACCGCCGCGCCTGACGTGTCCGGTCCTTGACCGAAACTTTATCGAGCTCAATCGAATTCGCGGTTTTTCTTCCTTCCGGCTCGGGTACTCGCGCTCATATCGCCATAGCGCGGGCCGGAGGGAGGCGCGACATGTCGGTCGAACAGAAGGAATTCGACGACGGGCCGGTGACTCCGGAACTCGATGACCAGCCCGGCCGGATCGTTGGTCTCGTCCGGGGCGCGCAATGTGGGGCGGCCTGCGGGCGCGAGCGCGGATACCGCCCGTACGCCACGCACCGCCCGACGCATGCGTCACCACCCGGTTCGGGTGGGACGACCTCACGAAAAATCTTTTGGCACAACATTATCGGAGAGATCGGCCGGCACCGTCCGTGAGGTCGGTGCCGGCCGTCGCGGCAGTCTCCATGCCTGCTGTGAGGGCCTGCTGTGACTACCGCCCCGTCCGGAGAGACGATCCGTCGCACGCCTCGCACCGGTGCACTCCATTGTGCGGGACCGAATTGCGGGTATCCGTCGCCGTTGACGAATAGGGCGCTACGTGCGGATCGTTCTCGGTACAGGGGAAGTACCCCGCCTGCTCGGCCGTAACCGGCGCAGTGATCGCCGATTCGAGGTGCACGCGATCAGTCGACCTCGCCGGTCCGGTCGTGCTCGGCGCCCTCCGGCGTCGTGGTGTGCGGGGGTGTGAGCTCCGGGTCGTCCTCGGCGGGTGGTTCGGGATCGCGCCACTCCTCGGCGCGGCTGGAACGGTTGCCGCGCAAGGTCCCCCGAAGTTCGTGCCGCAGTTGATCGTCCTCGCGCGCACCGTGTTTGGTGTTTCCTCGGTCCATCGTCCTCTCCTTTCGCGGATCACCGGTGTCGGAGCAGGGCAGCGACGCCGTCGGTCGGAACGGGATCTCGATCGATGGTCACGATGTCGGCGCCGGCCGCGAGCGCGGCCAGCGGCAGCGCCTCGTCGGTCCGGCGATCGGTGCGGTGACCGTCGCCGTCGACCGTGTACAGATCGGCGCCGCGATCGTCGACCACCACGACGACGTGGGCGACGGCGGGCGGGCGCAGCTGCAGCAGCGGCAGCAGATACGGCATGTCCGACAGTCGCACGGTGGTGCGAGCGGGCGGCTCCGGCAGCGCCGCGGTGAGCAGGACGCCGTCGGCGTCGGCGATGACGGCCTGCCCCGCGCGCCCCGGCGGTGGATCCGACGGACCGCGCTCGACGGCGTCGAGGACGGCGCTTTCCGCGCCGTCCTCGTCCAAGGTCTCGCGGACCGCGCGGCTGCGCAGCCGCTGCTGGTGCGCGGCATCCTCGGTTTCGCTGACGGTCTCGATGTAGACCGACGCGAAAGGCCCTCGGTGCTCGGTCAACTCTCGTAGTCCTGAAATGGTCACATGCGGCGGCTACCCGCACCCGCCGAGTGAAACCTCGATCCGCGCCCGAATGCGTTTGCGGGTCCGGTCGCCGGGCATCTCCGAGCCATGGAGTGTGCCGGGCGGGTGAGCCGATGGATGCCGCCGATGTGACGTTCGGGGTCGAGGAGGAGTTCCTGCTGGTCGATCCCGTCTCCGGAGCGCCGGTCCCGAAGAACTGCGAGGTCGCGCAGTCGGCATGCGACGCCGGTATCGATCTGCAGTTGGAGCTGACCAGTTGTCAGGTGGAAACCAGTAGTTCGGTGCATACGCGCGCGGCCGACCTGCTGCGGGAATTGCGGCAGTTGCGCGCCGCCGTGGTGCGCGCCGCGGCCGACAACACCGCCCGACTGCTCGCGACCGGAGTGCCGCCGACCGTGCCCGACGCCTATCCGGTCACCGACACGCCGCGCTATCGCCGCATCGAGAAGCATTTCGGCATGCTCGCGCACGAACAGGGGCTGTGCGGCTGCCATGTGCACGTCTCGGTGGACGATCCGGAGACCGCGGTGCAGATCAGCAATCATCTGCGGCCCTGGCTGCCGGTATTCCTCTCGCTCACAGCCAATTCCGCGGTCTACCGCGGCACCGACACCGGATACGCGAGTTGGCGCAACGTGCTGTGGCGGCGCTGGCCCAGTGCCGGCCCGCCACCGTATTTTCAATCCTGCGCCGACTACGACGCCGCGGTCGACATGATGCTGACCTGCGGCAGCATTCTCGATACCGGCATGGTCTATTGGGATATTCGCCGCTCCACGCATTTCCCGACGCTGGAGATCCGCATCAGCGACGTTCCCGTGACGGCCGAGGAATCGGCGTTGCTGGCGAGCCTGGTGCGTGCCGCGGCGGTGGTCGGCCGTGCGGAGGTGCGCCGCGGCCGCCGTGCGCCCGCGGTACCGGCCGCCACCCTGCGCGCCGCCTACTGGAAGTCCGCGCGCGAAGGCCTCGACGGCGACGGCGTCGATCCGCTGGACGGCCGGGTGGAACCGGCCCGCCTCCGGCTGGCCCGGCTCGTCGACCATGTCACCCCGGCCTTGCGAGAACTCGAGGAGGAGCAGTTCGTGACCGAGACGATCGCCGCGGTGACGGCCCGCGGCAACGGAGCCCGGCGGCAGTCGGCCGCATTGCGCCGGCGCGGAGCGATCGCCGACGTGGTGGACGAACTGGCCGAGGCGACCGCGGACGGCTGTCCGGTGGTATAGGGGAGGGGTGCGTATGCGTGTCGCGATCACGGGCGCGAGCGGCAATGTCGGTACGGCACTGTTGCGCGCGTTGCCCGACGCCGAGGTCGTCGCCATCGCCCGGCGGCCATCGCCCACCGACCGGGAACCGTATGCGCGCGCACGCCCGCGCCGCGCTGGACCCGCGTCGACGAGCAGCAGCCTCGCGACGGCGTAGCCGCGCTCACCGAGATCTTCGCCGGATTCCGGCTTCCCGTACCGCGTCCGGTGCTGGCCGCCGCCGCCTTCGCGGGCCGGCGAATCGGACTGCTGCCGTTGCACCCTTCCTGGCTGAAGCTGGCCGACCGGGCCTGTCTGGTCCGGGCGGAGCGGGCTCGGCGTGAACTCGATTGGCGCCCGGTGCATTCCGCGGTCGATGTGGCGACGGAGCTTGCCGCCGGTTTGCGCGAGCACACCTCCGGCGGCAGCCCGCCGCTGAATCCCGATCCGATGCGGTTTCGCCCGGGCCGCCCTACGCACCAGGATCAGCGGCCGGGCCATCGGGATGAACGCCGGTGACTGCGGAACGCCGGTGACTACGGCTCGGGGTTGTCGGGCGCGAGGGTGCCGGGCTGAGGGGTATCGATCTTGCGGGTGTCGACGTAATGGGAGGCCACCAGATCGCAGAGGCGCGCCAGCGACTGTTTGTTGCGGGGCTTGAGGGCAATGGTCTGCAGCACGTCGGGGATCAGCCGGCCCGGCCCGCGAATCACCTCCTCGCTCATGCTCACCTCGGTGGTGTCGGCATCGATCGGCGTCATCGCCAGCCGGATCCACGCCACTCCCAGCGGCCACAACTCCGCCTCCAGTTCGATGCTGTTGGGCGGGTCCACCGCCACCACCCGCGTGGCCTGCTGAGCCATCAGCGGCCAGGCGCCGACGCTGTGATGAATCCGGGAGCCGATCCGCGGCCAATCCTGGTCCACGTCGCGCATATGGGTGGACCCCACCACCCAGTGGCCGTAGGACCAGCCGTCGGCCAGCACGGCGAACACCTGCTCGGCCGAGCCGGGAACTCCCATCGTGACCTCGCCCATCAGCACACCGCCAACGCGTCGCGAATCATGTCCAGATGGTGCTGAACCACGGGCGCGGCGTTCTGTGCCAGCGCCGTGACCTGCGGGCTGCTGCCCTGCGCGGTCTCGGTGGCGCCCGCCTGCAGCGTCTGGACGTGGAAACCCTCCTGCATGTGCAGCCAGGCCAGGTCGTAGTCGCGGCCGGTCTTCATCGCCGTGTCGCGCATCTGCTGCGACTGGTCGGCGGTCGGCATCAGCGGCAGGGCGACGCCGTTCGGTATCGCGACCGCGGCGCCCATCGCCTCCAGCCGGGTGTGGTCGGCGACCAGAACGGGACCGAGATCGCGGACCTGCTGACACGTACCCATGGCCGCCGCGCCGGCTCCCGACAGCATCTCGGTCATATTCCCCTGGTGGACGGCGACGAGAAAATCACTGTCCTGTGCCGACAACGCGGCCGGTTGGGCCGCGCCGACCGCGGTCGCGCCCAGCCCGAGGCCGATCGCGGCGGCGGTGGTGACCAGCAGACGATGCGGTGATCTCATGATGTGCTCCTGTTCGCCGGGTATTTGCAGGCCGGATGCCCAGCGCGGCGCGTCGTACACGTGCCGATGGCGCTCACAGCGCGACGGTTTCGCCGCGTGGGATCTCCACGATCCGGTCGGCCCAGCCACGCCGGCCCATCCGGTCCCGGAATTCGCCGAGCGGGGAGGCGAAGACGGTGTAGTCGTCGTAGTGCACCGGCACCGCGCGCGGCAGCCGCAGCAGGTCCACCAGTCCGGTTCCCTGCGCCCCGTCCATCGTGGCGGTGAGTCCGAAGAGCAGTCGCGGCCCGGCGGACAGCAGCGTCGTCGCGTTGCCGACGAAGATGATCGACAGGTCCACAGCTGTCTCCGTCCGGTCAGCGGTCGGTGTCGTAGAGGGCGTTGTGCAAGCGGGACAACAACTTTCGCCGCGGCCATCCGGTGGGCCGGGAGTCGGCCAGTGCGGCGCGGGCGGCGTTGGCGCCGCAGGTGCCGTGCACGCCGCCGCCCGGATGTGCCGACGCCGAGCCCAGATACAGTCCCGGCACCACTGTTTCGGGGCGGCCGAGCCCGGGAACCGGTCGGAACACCAACTGCTGGTGCAGTTGGGAGGTGCCGCCGTTGACCGCGCCGCCGACGAGATTGCCGTCGGCGCAGTGCAAATCGCTGGGCCGCTGCACGATTCGTGCGTGAATCCGGCTGCCGAAGCCGGGGGCGTGGGCCTCGAGCACGGCGTCGACCCGTTCGGCCAGCAGGTCGGCCGAGGCGTCGTCGGTAACCCCGCGCGGCAGGTGGGTGTAGGCCCACGCCGATTCGGTGCCGGGCGCCGACCGGCTGGGATCGGCCGTGGTCATCTGACCGAACAGCATGAACGGCGTGTGTGGCACCACGCCGGTGCCGATATCGGTGGTCCACCGCGCCAGCCCCGCCCGGTCGGCGCCCAGATGCACCGTGCCCGCCGCCCGCAGCTGCTTCGATCGCCACGGAATCGGTTCGGAGAGCGCGTAATTCACCTTGACGGTCGGCGCGTCCCAGGTGAATCGTTCGAGATCGGCGCGCAGTCGTTGCGGCAGATCGGCGTCGGCGAGCAGCCGGGTGTACAGCGTCGGCGCGTCGATGTCGGCGATGACGGCCTTGCGTGCCCGCACCACCTGGCCGGCGGCGGTGATCACCCCGGCGGCGCGTCCGGCACGGATGAGGACGCGGTCCACCGGCTGGCCGCAGTGCACCCGGGCCCCCGCCGATTCGGCGCGGTGGACCAGGGCCGCACTCAGCGCCCCGGCGCCGCCGACCGGAACCGGAAATCCGCCGTCTTGGGCGAGCATGGTCAGCAGATAGCCGTAGACGCCGCTGCCGGGCGCGTCCACCGGCACATCGGCGTGCATCGCGTTGCCCAGTATCAGCAGTTTGGCGGCCTCGTCGTGGAACAGCTCGTCGACCATGCGCCCGACCGGCAGGATCAGGAACCGCAGATAACGGAACAGCTCGGCGGAGCCGAGATCGCGCCACAACCCGGCCGCGCCGCGCACGGGCGGGAACGGGCCGAGGAACGACCCGAGCAGATGTTCGCGCACCTGCCGCCACTGCTCGACCAGCCGCAGCCAGGTGCGGCCGTCGCGGGGATCGCGCCGAGCCAGCGCCTCGGCCGTGGTTTCGGCGTCCGGATGCACGACAGCGGCATCCGTATCCTCGGGGCTCGACGGGTGGCCGTACACGATGGGCGCGCGGCTCCACCGCAATCCGTGATCGTCCAGACCGAGGTCGCGCAGCGCCGGCGAGGCGCCGGCCATCGGATAGAACGCGCTGAACAGATCCATCCGGTAGCCGGGCACCAGCTCGGCACTACGCACGGCGCCCCCGGCGGTGTCCTGGGCTTCCAGCACCGCCACCTCCCAGCCGTGATCGGCGAGCAGCGCGGCGCTCACCAGGCCGTTGTGCCCGCCGCCGATGATCACGGCATCGACCGGCTCGGCGTCGAGCGGCGTCGAACCACCGGGGGCGGGCGAGGTCACGGGCACTCGCTAGGGCCGGGGCCGGTCGACGTCCCCGCGCCACGCACCGGATTCCTGTTGGCGCGCCTCGATGAAGTCGCGGAATCGCTCGAGGTCACCCTTGACGCGGCGATCGAGTATGCCGAGCTTGTCGGCGACGTTCTCCACGAACCCGTCCGGATCGATATCCATCTGCGCGGTGACGCGCGTGGTGTCCTCGTCGAGCCGATGGAAGGTGATCACGCCCGCATGCCGGGGACCGGCCTCCGTGGTCCACGACACCCGCTCGTCGGGGTGCTGCTCGGTGATCTTCGCGTCGAATTCGCGCGTCGCGCCGGCGACGTGCACCGTCCAGTGGGTGTGCGTGTCGTCGCGCTGCTCGACCCGCTCGACGTGCTGCATGAACTGCGGGAACGATTCGAACTGGGTCCACTGGTTGTACGCGGTGGACACCGGTACGTGCACATCGACCGATTCGGTGACTGTTGTCATGCTGCGACCTCCTCGTGGTCTCGGTGGGCAACGCTGACGCCATACCCGCGCCACGCGTTCGTACACGGATCACTCGGTGGTGGCGCCGAGTGCGTGCGGCGCCGCGTCACGGGTTACCAGGTCAGAACGGGTTTGACGACGCGTCCCGCGTGGTGGTCGGCCAGGGCGGTGCCGATCTCGGTGGAGGGGTAGGACCGGACCAGCCGGTCGAGCGGTAGCCGCCCGGCCGTGTAGAGCTCGAGCAGCTGCGGGATGAACCGCTGCGGCACGGCGTCGCCTTCCAGGCAACCGTGAATGGTCTTGCCGCCCAACACGATCTCGCGCATGTCGAGTTGCGGGACGCCGACGCCGAGGCCGACCACCGCCACCGCGCCACCGGTGGCCAGGGCCGCCACCGCCGCGGCGAGCACCTCCGGGCGGCCGGTGGTGTCGAGGGCATGAGTGGCGCCGCCGCCGGTGAGTTCGGCGATCGTGGCGGCGGTCTCGGCGTCGGCCGGGTCCAGCGCGGCGGCCGCGCCGAGTTCGAGGGCGAGCGCACGGCGATCGGCCGAGGGTTCGACGACCAGCACCGTGGTGCCGGGCAGTGTCCGCGCGGCCAGGAGCCCGGCCATGCCGACCGCACCCGCGCCGTAGACCAGGATCTGCGAATCCGGTTCGGGGGCGAGCACATTCAGGATCGCGCCCGCGCCGGTCTGGAAACCGCAGCCCAGCGCGGCGGCGACGACCGGATCGGTGTCGGCGGGGACGACAATCGTGTTGTCCGCGGTGCTCAGCGCGTACCCGGCGAAACTCGACTGCCCGAAGAAGCCGTCGCGCACGCGCGTGCCGTCGACGGTGATGCGGGGCGAGCGGTCGGCACGGCCGCCGAACTGGTTCAACGCGGTGGATCGCGCACAGTACGGCAGCCGGCCGAGACGGCAGTTGCGGCAGTTCCCGCAGTGCCGGAAGGTCAGCACCACCCGGTCGCCGGGCCGCACACCCGTCACCTCGGCGCCGACGGCCTCCACCACACCCGCGCCCTCGTGGCCGAGCAGCACCGGGCGGTCGGACGCGCCGGCGGCGCGGGAGACCAGATCGGTGTGGCAGATGCCCGACGCCTCGATCCGGACCAGGATCTCGTCCGGGCGCGGCTCGTCGATCGCGACGGATTCGAGGCTGAACGGAGCCCGCGGATCACGCGACAGCGCGGCAATGGTCAGCGGCACGGCTCAGACCCGCTCGAGCAGGAAGTAGAAGAACTCGCCGCCGGCGAGCACCAATTCGGGGCGTCCGTTCATGATGCCCATCAGCGTGTTGTCGTCGAGGCGCTTGAAGTGGTCGAACACCGCGCGGCCGTCGTAGACCATGGTCGCGGTGACCTCGCCGCGGAATTCGATATTCCACAGCGTGGCCTTGCCGCCGCCCGATTCGACATCGGAGAACAGCGTGCCGTCCTCGGCGCGGCAGATCAGCGGTTCGGCATCCATCGTCGAATGGAAGGTCTTGCCGTACCAGCCGCTCTTGTCGAGTGCGCGGCACAGCGGATGTCCGGTGCGGAAGGCGGCGCCTTTCCATTCGCCGAGGATGTCCTCGGCGCGTACCACCGCGAGGTCGGCCCACAGCCGGTCCAGCTCGTCCGTCGTTACCCCGCTCGATTGCGCCGCCAGCTCGCGCCAGCGTTCGGTCGTCCCGGTCATCGCGTCCTCCACAGTTTCCCGAACCAGCTGGTTCGGGAACCTACACCCGAACCAGCTGGTTCGGCAAGATAGGATCCGCGGCATGCGCGCAGCAGGCCATGCCACCAGGGAGCGAATCCTCGCCGCGGCCAAGGCGGAGTTCGCCCGCTACGGCGTGGCCGGAGCCCGGATCAACCGGATCGCGGAGGCGGCCAATGCCAGCAAGGATCGCCTGTACGCCTATTTCGCCGGCAAGGACGATCTCTACGCGGCGGTGACCGAGCAGTGGGCGACCGAGACCACCGCCGAGACCGCCCTGGACGCGGGCGATCTGCCGTCGTATGTCGGCAGGCTTTTCGACCACTATCTGCGAAACCCCGACAATGCCCGCTTGCAGGCGTGGGCGGAGATCGAACGCACCGACATCCCGGGCGCCGACGAGGCGATCCGCCGCGCGGTCGCACCCAAGATCGCCGAGATCCGCCGCGGTCAGCGCGCCGGGGTCATCACCGGCACCTTCCATCCGCTGACGCTGCTGACCCTGCTGACCGATCTCGCCCGCACCTCCGCGGTCCACGCCCTGCACGACGACGATGCCGAGGACCGGCGCGCGGCCACCGTTCTCGCGGCCCGGCGGCTGATCGCCCCCTGAGCGTGGCGCCGGTTTGCCCGCCGTGGTCGCGGGTAGCGCGAGTGCTGAGGCTCCACGTAAGCGCGGGGCTTCCACCGCCGCCACGTCGACAGGAGATCGCGATGGGTTTTCCGGAGCAGCAGCAACAGGTCCCCGGGGTGCAGCAGCAGATGTCTCCGCGACCGGACTGCGGGGAGGACAGCTATCAGGGATCGGGCAAGCTCACCGGAAAGTCAGCGGTGATCACCGGCGCCGACAGCGGAATCGGCCGGGCCGTGGCCATCGCCTTCGCGCGCGAGGGCGCCGATGTGCTGATCTCCTACCTCGACGAGCACGAGGACGCGCAGCAGGTCGTCGCGCTGGTGGAGCAGGCGGGCCGCAAGGCGGTCGCGGTACCGGGCGACCTCTCCGATCCCGAACACTGCAAGGCCGTCATCGACCGCGCCGCCACCGAATTCGGCAAGATCGAGGTGCTGGTCAGCAACGCCGCGTATCAGATGACGCACGAAAGCCTCGACGAGATCTCCGGCGAGGAATGGGATTACACGTTCAAGCTCAATGTCGGCGCGCTGTTCCATCTGGTGAAGGCGGCCGTCCCGCATATGCCGGCGGGCGGCTCGATCATCGGCAGCTCCTCGGTGAACTCCGATATGCCCTCGCCGACGCTGGCGCCCTACGCCGCCACCAAGGCGGCGATCGCCAACTTCTGCGCCAGCCTCGCGCAGATGTTGGGGAAGAAGGGAATTCGCGTCAACAGCGTGGCGCCCGGCCCCATCTGGACGCCGCTGATCCCGTCCACCATGCCGGTGGCGAAGGTGCGCAACTTCGGCGACGACGTCCCGCTCGGGCGGGCCGGGCAACCCGCCGAGCTGGCCGCTTCCTATGTGCTGCTGGCCTCCGACGACGGCAGCTACATCTCCGGCGCGCGGCTCGCCGTCACCGGCGGCCGGCCGATCCTCTGATCGGCCCGTCAATCGGTCCGGCCGTGGCCGGTCCCGGGCGGCGGAGCGAACTCCGGCCGTCCCGGCTGCGGCGAGCCCTCGAACAGGATGGGACGGTCGGCCGGGCCGAGGAACAGGCCGAACAGCAGCATCGCCGCGCCGAGGCCCAGATGCAGCCAGTTGTCCGCGGTGTTGACCGGAATGACGTTCGCGGTCGACTCCTCGTCCACGACCAGTCCGTACACCCAGAGCGCGAGATAGACGACACCGCCGGCGATGAGGTAGGTCCGCGCGGTCATCGTCGTGCGGCCCATCGCCAGACCCGCGACGCCGAACACCAGGTGCACGGTGTTGTGCAGGCCCGAGACCTGGAACACCCCGAACAGTTCGGCGCCGGAATGGTGCCCGCTCCAAGTGAGCATGTCGTAGTTCGTGGTCACGCCCGGAATGAACCCGAGCACCCCCACCACCAGGAACGCCGCCCCGACCAGATAGGCCGCGGCCTGCACCGGGGAAACCCGCGCCCGATGCTGAGGTACAGATGCGGTGGCCATCGCTGCTCCCTTCGAGTGCCGACGATTCGCCCGTATCTCCGAAGGTAACCGCACCGGACCGCCACAAACAGCGCGAAGCAGTTACAACCCGGTGAGCGCGGGTATGGCGCACACAGACCTGGGCTATCGCCAGGACCGGTCCGCTTCGTCCGCCACTCTTCGTCTCCGAGGTGACCATGCGTATCCGATCCGGCACAGGCACGGCCGGGACGAGTGAAAACGACCGCGTCGCACACCGTGGGGAACGCGTACTCCGTACGGCCCCGGCCGATCGGCTTCTACACCACCGGGCGATTGTTCCTGGAGGAGTACTACGCGCTGACCGTCCTGGCCCGAGGCGGCATCGGCACCAATCATCTCGACGGCAACACCCGGCTGTGCACCGCCACCGCCGGTGAGGCGTTGAAGGAATCCTTCGGATCCGACGGGCAGCCCGGCAGTTACGCCGACGTGATCGCGCTCTACGGCCACAACGTCGCCGAAACCCGGACCGTGCTGTGGGCGCGCATGCTCGATCGCCTGCGCGGCCCGAAAATCCGCCCGCCCTCGTCTGCGTCGATCCGCGCACCACGCAGGTGGCGCGCGCGGCCACTGGCCATGACCTACGCGAAACTTCGCGCACGCGGTGGCATTCAGTGACCGTGCACCGAGGAGCATCCGGACGGCACCGAGCGGCTGTACGCCGCCGCGACATTCCGTGCGGCGCCGCAGGATTGTGAAACCTACGGTCGCGACCTGTTCACCGGTGCTCCGCTGGAGCCGACCGAGTATCGCGCGCTGAACCCGGAGGGCCGCGCCGTGATCAAGGCGGCGCAGTACCTGCCGCGGCACGAGACGCCGAGCGAGGACTATCCGTACGCGCTGATCACCGGTCGCACGCTCTACCACTTACACACCCGCGCCAAGACCGGCCGCGCACCGCAACCGCAGCCAACGAACTCACCCCCACCGAGTGGGATCCGGTCTCGAAACAACCGCTGTTCAAATCCGGCGCCGCCGCAGTGGAACTCGTTCGATCCGCCCGGCGATCCGAACGCGTCACCACACCGGCGGTCGAACGGGAGCGGAGTGCGCGATGAACGACCTGGACGCCATGCTCGCCGAGATCCGCCGACCGGCACCGCACCGATCACGAGGTCCATCACGTGTGCCGGGACCTGCTGGTCTGGGCAGACGACCATCGCCGCAAACCGGCCGCCGTCGGAGAAGACCGCGGTCTGCATCTGGACCTTCGCCGCCGACGGCTTCCGGATCGGTGGAATCGGTCCGGCGGGCTCTCGGCACCCTGGTGGGGCGCCGCCACGCGCCCGCCCTGCTGTTGCTGCGCGATCTGCGCGAGATTCACAGCCACGCCGCGGTGGTGTCGGTGAACTGGGAAATCCTGGCGCAAGCGGCACAGGCGGGGCGAGACAGTGAACTGCTGGAACTGGCCTCCGACTGTCATCCGGAGACGTTGCGGCAAATGCGCTGGGCCAACGCCAAGATCAAGGAGACCGCGCCGCAGGCCGTCGCGACGCCGTGAATACCGCTGCCCACGGCGGGTATGCGCCCGCTATGACTGCCTCGACAGAGCAGTTGCTCCACACGCTCACCAAGGTGGTGAACGCGCTGCTGGCCCACGAGATCGACTTCGCGGTCGGCGGCGGTTGTGCGGTGTACGCGCGCGGTGGTCCCGCGAGCGACCACGATGTCGACATCTACGTCAAACCCGTCGACGCCGGCCGCGCCCGCGACATCCTGACCGCATCCGGGCTGCACGCCGTCGAGCCGCCCGAAGACTGGCTGACCAAGGTGTACGACGGAAATACGCTGGTGGACTTGATCTTCCGGCCCAACTACCGCAACGTCGACGACGATCTGCTGGGCCGGGCGACCTGGATGCGGATCGGCCCGGCGGCGGCTCCGGTGCTCAGTGGCACCGATCTGATGGTGGACAAATTGATGGTCCTCGATCCGCACCGGCTCGATTTCACGCGGTTGCTGGCGATCGCCCGGGATCTGCGGGAACAGGTCGACTGGCGGCGCGCGCGGGAAGAAACCGCGGTGTCGCCGTACGCGCGGGCGTTTCTGGCGCTGATCGAGGATCTCGGAATCGGAGGTGAGGTCATGGCTCAGGACCCGGGCGACGAGGTGTTGCCGCAATATCTGGTCGCGAATCTGCGGCGGGCTTTCGCGGAGGATCCGCGCACCGCCGAACTCGGCGTGCAGGTGACCATCCGCGGCGCCGTGGTGGTGCTGTGCGGGGAGGTCGGCAGCGAACAGCAGCGCAGCGATCTGGAGGACATCGTGCGTGAGCACGCGCCTAAACTGCGCATTCACAACGATATTCGGGTTACCTCCACGCAGGCGCCCACCGTCGATCACGAACGGCTGAGCTGATGACGGGCGCCGAACGGACGACGGACGGGGTGGTGCGCATCGCGGCGGTGGCCGATATCCACCTCGGCGCGGAATCGCAGGGGACCCTGCGCCCGGCATTGGAACGACTGTCCGAGGAGGCGGACGTCCTGCTGGTCGGCGGCGACCTCACCCGGCACGGCAGTCTCGACGAGGCGCGGGTGGTCGCGACCGAACTGGAGGACCCCGGTGTGCCCGTGATCGCGGTGCTCGGCAACCACGATCACCATTCCGATCGGCAGGACGACATCACGGCCCTGCTGTGCGATCACGGGATCCGGGTCCTGGAAGGGACCTCCACCACGGTGACCGTGGGGCCCCACTCGCTGGGCGTCGCGGGCACGAAGGGATTCGGCGGCGGCTTCGCCGGAAAGTGCGCGAGCGTCTTCGGCGAGCGGATCATGCGCGAATTCGCCTCCTACACCGTCGATCTCGCCGACGCGCTGCACGTCGCACTGTGCCGGCTGGACACCGATGTGAAGGTCGCGCTCACCCACTATTCACCCTGCGGGGACACCCTGCACGGCGAGCCGCCCGAAATCTATCCCTTCCTGGGCTCGTACCTGCTCGGTGAGGCGATCGACACCTGCGGCGGCGCCGATCTGGCGATCCACGGGCACGCCCACGCCGGATACGAGCGCGGCACCACACCGGGCGGGGTGCGGGTGCGCAATGTGGCCCAGCCGGTGATCCGCGCGGCATACACGGTCTACGACCTGGAGGTACCGGAGCCGGCGGCGGCGTCCGGTGTGCCGACCGACTCGGCCCAGGCCGCGCGGACTCCGGCCTGACGAGCAATTGCCGGTGTTATCCGGGTGGGAAGTGCCGACGAACTTCTGGCAATTCCCTCCGGGCTGCGGAATCATTTGTGGAGAATACTCATCGGCGGGCGCGGGCAACCGCCGCCCGAGCGGCAGGAATTCCCTTCCCGCCGATGCGGGGAAGGATTGTTCCGGGCAATCGTGAGGCGAATTCGCGCGGCCGCCCGGCCCGGGAAGGTGGAGGCGGTCCCGCTCGGGCACCGGCCGCGGCGCACCCCGGAACCCGGCGGGAACGGCCGGTGCCGCGGAGGGTTTCGCAGTACCGCTGAGCTCGCCGGACCACACCTGTGAAGATCGACGAGCGGGCCGCCGCACGCACAAAATCACGTACATTCGACCGTGCAAATGTGCTTGCATCCGTAAATGTGTCCGTAAAACACGTAACAATGCGCGCAGTTGCGCATTGTTGTTGTTCTGGCTAATGTGTCCGCATCCCGGTGGCGTACATGTGACGTTTTCCTTCGCAGGCGATGTGTCGCTGCCTGTCCACATGTGACCGGGTGCGAGCGTGTACTGCGGGGAGGAATGCGGTAGATATCGGACAAGGGGGAACAAAGATTGGTATTCGATGACAATAAATTCTGCATCGGTGAATATTCGAGGATATCGGGGCAGGGATATCGCGACCGGTGCCGGTAGACCCGCGCTGCTGTTCAGCGCGGTCACGACCGCCATGCGGATGCGTCCGTACGCGACGGTGTCGAGCATGCACGACAGCCGGACCTTCGGTGACCTGCTCGCCGAGGTCTCGGACAAGGCCGCGCGATTCGATACGGTGTTGCGCCGGCCGCGGGCGAGAGTCCTTGTGGCGCTCGGTAATTCGCCCGGATACATCTCGACGATGCTGTCGCTGCTCGCCCGCGGTGACATTCCGGTGCTCGCCAATCCGGCACTGCCGCTCACCGCGATGCGGGCGCTGATCGAGGAGTGCGGAATCGACGCCGTCGTCGCCTCCGGGCAGGCCGGCGGAATCCGGCTCGACGAGCGGTCCTGGGCGCAGCGCACCGATTTCGACGGCGACCGCCCGGCCCTGCACCGCGACACCGAACTGTGCCGCGTCGCCTCCGCGCCGTCGCGGCGGCTGGTCTGTCTCGAATACTCCGCGACCGCGGTCCTCAACGCCGCCACCGCCTGGGTCGGTGCGAGCAAACTGCGGGAATCCGATCGGACGTTGTGTTTCGCGGGCCTGTTCGGGCGCTTCGGATTTCACACCGCCACCGTCGCCAACCTCGTCGCCGGCGCCGATCTGATATTGCCGGCCGGAACCCACGCGCCGGGCAACATCCATCGTCACCTGGCCGCGGAATCGCCGACGGTACTGGTGGCCGAACCCGCCGTCTATCAGGCCATGGTGCAGGGCACCCGGGAGGATCTGTCGGCCGATGTCGCCGCGGCACTGCGCCGGATCCGCCTGCGGCTGTCCCCGCATTCGGTCGCATCCTCGGTGGCGGCACGGGTGCGGGCGGTATCGGGGCCGATCACCATCTGCTACGGCCTGGACGAAACCGGTCCGGTCGCATACGGCTTCGACGCCGCGGACGGGGAGTCCGGTGTCCATCTGCTGTCCGGAGTCCGCATGGATACCCGCTCCACCGACGGCGAACAGTACGCGCACGTGCACACCAAATCTCTGGCGACGACCTACCTCAACGACCCGGTCGAATTCGAACGCTGCCTCACCGGCGACGGCAGCTATCTCAGCCGCAGCCTGGCCGGCCTGCCCGCATCGGTCGTCGACGCCGGCTGACCGGCGGCGGCCGGTACTTCATCCGCGCCGGGTGATGCCGCCGTCGCGCGGGCGATACACAGTCGATGCGCAGGTGCTCGACGTCTCGTGAGCACCGGGACCGATCGGCCGGTGAGGAGCCACGGGTGGCGAATCGACGATCTGAGCGGATGCGGGGTCGTGCCGCGGCGGCGTGGCGCTACGTCCGCACGGCGCCGTGGACGTTCTCGTGGTTGGCGCTGCTGCTGGTGACCACGATCGTGCAGCATGCGGTGCCGCTCGACGATTTGAAGATCATTCTGGGTGAGCGCTCGACGAATCTGACGAACCTCGAGAGCGATCCGCTCCACGTCCTGGTGACGAGCCTGCTCTGGGTCGCCGGCTACTTCTGGCTGCCGTATCTGGTGCTGTACTGCGTATTCCACGCCCCCGCCGAGCGGTGGCTGGGCGCGCTGCGCTGGGCGATCGTCGGATTGCTCGCCCACGTGGGCGCGACCTACATCAGCGAGGGACTGCTGGGCTGGGCGATCCGGCACGGATACGCCGACCCCGCCCTCGTCGACGTGCGCGATATCGGCGTCAGCTACTTCCTCGCCGGCATCATCGGCGTGCTGACCTACCACATCGCGTATCCGTGGCGGTGGGCGTATCTCGTGGCGGCTACGGCCTGTTTCGCGGCGCCGCCGCTGATCCACCTGACCTTCACCGGAATCGGCCACTTCTCGGCCTTCCTGATCGGGCTGGCGTGCTACCCGCTCACCCGGAGCCGCACCGCGCCGACGTGGAATCCGGCGCAGGCCCGGCGCGACCGCCACCGTCGCGCGCGCGCAGTTTAGTTCATCGGCGCGCGTCCGGAAGGCGAAGTGGCGCTGAGTGTTTGCGGCGTGCTAAGAGAGTGGACGTGTTGTGGTCTGCGCGTGTTCATCTCCACCCTCGTGTGTCGGTACCGGCGCCCCCTCGCGTGAACCGGCGTTTCGCGTGGTGACCGGAGATATCGCGCGCACCCGGATCGCCGTGCCGGCCCGATCGGCCCGATCGGCCTCGGACACCGCCGATACCGCGACGAGAACGACCGCCTACCGCGGCGACCTGGACGGGTTGCGCGGTGTGGCGATCGCGCTGGTGGTGGTGTTCCACATCTGGTTCGGCCGGGTGTCGGGCGGCGTGGACGTCTTCCTGGTGCTCTCGGGATTCTTCTTCACCGGACTGCTGGTGCGCCGCGCCGAACGGGGAGCCGTCGGCATCGGATTCACTGTGCGCCGGACCGGGCGGCGGCTACTGCCGGCGATGGTCGTCGTTCTGGCCGCCGTCGTCGCCGCGACCGTGTACACGCGGCCCTACACACAGTGGTCCGATCTGGCGGGACAGACCCTGGCCTCGCTGTTCTACTACCAGAACTGGCGGCTCGCGACGAGTTGGTCGGATTATCTGGCCGCCGATCCGTCGGTGAGTCCGCTGCAGCATCTGTGGTCGATGGCAGTACAGGGGCAGTTCTATCTGCTGGCCCTCGTCGTGGTGGCGGCGGTCGCCACCGTGCTGCGCCGCACCGGCCGCACCGCCCTGCTGCGCCCGGTCCTGGCCGCTCTGATCGCACCCGCGGCCGTCGCGTCGCTGCTGTACGCGACGCACGGGGCGGCCACCCATCAGGGTTGGAACTACTACGACAGCGGCGCACGGCTGTGGGAACTGCTCGCCGGTGCGGCGCTGGCACTGGCCGGACCGGCCCTGCTGCTGCCGCGGATGTTGCGGGCGGTGACGGCGCTCGCCGGCGTGCTGGGGGTGCTCGCGTGCGGCTGGCTGATCGTCGACGGCGCCAACCGCTATCCCGGTCCCGCGGCGCTGGTGCCGGTCCTGGCCGCGGTGGCGGTGATCGTCTCCGGCAACAATGTCGCCGCGGCACAGATGCCGTGGCCCAATCGAATTCTCGCCTCGCGGGTGGCGCAGTGGCTCGGCGAGGTCGCCTATCCGCTGTATCTGTGGCACTGGCCGATCCTCATCTTCTATCTGGCCGAATCGGGCCGTCCGCACGCCGGGCTGCGCGACGGCGCGCTGGTGGTCGCGGTGTCGCTGCTGCTGGCCTGGGCGACGCACCGGCTGATCGAACAGCCGTTGCGGTGGGGTGCGCGCGAGGTGCCGGCGCCGATCGCCTCGCGGCTGTACCGGCGCGGCGCGGGCACGGTGGTGTGCGTGGTGGCCGTCGTCGTGGTGGCGGCCACCGGTGCGTGGCAGTTCGGCGTGGTGCGGATGCATCCGGCGCAACCGATGCGGCCGCTGGATCCGGTGCTGTATCCGGGTGCGGAGGCGCTGTCGGCCGGGGCGCCGACACCACAGGCCCCCATGCGGCCCACCGTCCTGCAGGCTCCGGGCGAACTACCGCCCCCGACCCTCGACGGATGTATCGCCGACTGGGACACCCGCGAGGTGGTCACGTGCACCTACGGTGATGCGAACGCCACCCGCACACTGGCGGTGGTGGGTAGTTCGCATGCCGAACACTGGGTTCCGGCGCTCCAGGAGCTCGCCGCGCAGTACTCGTTCCGCATCCGGGTGTATCTGAAGATGGGCTGCCCCCTCACCCTGGCCGACGACGCCACCTACAAGGGGGAACCGATTCCCGACTGCCGCGACTGGTCGCGCGCGGTGCTGGACCGCCTGGCCGCCGACCGGCCGGAGTGGGTGTTCACCACCGGCAGCCGGCCCCGCGCCGGAACCGGGGACGAAACACCGCCCGAATACGTGGACGTCTGGTCGGCGCTGGCCGAACGCGGCCTCGACACCATCACCATCCGCGATTCACCGTGGTTGCGCCACAACGAGATTCGTTACGCGGCGGCCGACTGTCTGGCCGGCGGCGGCGACCCGGTCAGCTGCGGTATGCGCCGTAGCGATGCGCTCGATCCGGTCGATCCGCAGCTCGAACCGGCCTCGCGGTATCCGAATATCTTCCCGATCGATCTGAGCGATGCGTTCTGCGACGCGTCGATCTGCCCCGTGGTCGCCGGCAATATCCTGATCTACCACGACGAACACCATCTGACCTCGAGCTATTCGCGCTCGCTGTCCGGGGCGCTGGGCCGGCAGTTGCGGCCGTTGCTGCACTGGTGGTAGTGCCGCGCGTCACGTGGGGCGACGGGGCGGCTCGATTGCCAGTACGGTATTCACGAGTGGCTCGAGCAGGAGGTGCCCGCACGTGCTGGGCGTTGGACAGGGTGGGGCGCGCCGGTGGGTCATGGCCGGGGTTCTCGCGGTCGTCGTCGCTGGGATCGGTTTCGGTTCCGTGGAACCGGCGGCGCCGGATGGGCATGCCGGCCCGGCGGTGCCCGGTCTGATCACCCAACCGGCCGAAGCCGGTGTGCCGATCCGGATCGCGTACGGCCGCGAGGCCGATACCTTCGGTGACCTGTATCTGCCCGCCGGTGGGCCGTTGTCCGGATCCTCCGGCCGGTGCCCGGTGGTGGTGCTGATCCACGGCGGCGGCTGGGCGCAGTACCGCGACCTGACCCAGTTCGCCGCGCAGGCCCGGCAACTCGCCGAATTCGGTGTCGCGGTGTGGAATATCGAGTATCGGCGGGTCAACGGCGCCGGCGGCTGGCCGGTGACGCTGACCGACGTCGACGACGCCGTCGGTGCTCTGGCCACGGTCGTCCAGCAGCGCGCCGGCGGACGGCTCGATCTGGACAACGTCCATCTCGCCGGTCATTCGGCGGGCGGGCAGTTGGCGGCGTGGGTCGCGGGCCGCCGGACCGACGGAGCCGCCGCCTCGCGCGGGCTGCACATTCGCAGTGTGACGTTGATGGCGGCCGTACTGGATCTCGACTACGCGGTAGCCCACGGCAACGACGGTTTCGCGCGCAAACTGCTGGGCGGTCTGCCCGACGAGGTGCCCGACCGCTACCGCTACGCCTCTCCGATCGTCAATCTCCCACGGGGCGTGCACATCACGGCCGTGCACGGCGACGCCGACCGGGTCGTACCGGTCGAACAGAGCCGCCGTTACGCCGAGGCCGCTCGCCGCGCCGGCGACCCCACCGACCTGCATGTCCTGCCCGGCGTCGGGCACGCCGAATTCACCGATCCCGGATCGGCGGCATGGGCGGTGGCGCGGGTGGCGATTCTCGCGAGCATCGCGGAATCGGCGTAGCCGGGCACCGTCCCGGCCCCCGGTCGCCGCGACCGATAGTGTGGGTTCGTGACGATCGCGGACAGACAGTACGGCGGCCGTGCGGTGACCGAACGCCGGGCCGAACGGCGTCAGCGCTTCGTCGTCGCGGCGACGAGGGTGTTCGCCGAACGGGGCTACGCGAACTGTTCTCTCGCCGATGTGTGCGCCGCGGCCGGGCTGTCGAAACGGCAGTTCTACGAGGAGTTCCAGACCCGTGAGGATGTGCTGATCGCCGCCTACGACCGGGTCCAGGACGAGGCCGCCGCGGCGGTTGTGCGGACGCTGGGCACGCTGTCGCCGGCCGATCCGGCCCGGGCGATGGCAGTAGTGCTGTCGGCCTATCTCGACTCGATCACCTCCGACCCGTACCGGGCCAAGCTCGCCTTCATCGAGGTGGTGGGCGCGAGCGACCGGATGGAGCAGCATCGCCGCGAACGCCGGCACGGCTGGGTCACCCTGCTGGAGATGGTGGTGGTCCCGATCGCCGGCCCGGGCGCGCGCCTGCGGGGCGACGCCGCCCTCTCGGCGAGTGTGCTGATCGGGGCGGTCAACGGCCTGGCCCACGAATGGTTGCTGATGCAGCCCCGACCCGACGTGAGCGAGCTGACCGACCTACTCATCCCGGTCGCCCTGTCGTTGATCGAGACGTAGACCGGACGACGGCCGTCGCGACTGTTCGGCGGTGCGTTCCGGTGCAGCACTCGGCCGTTGTCGCGCATCGACTGATCCGGACCTAGCGTGCGGGGTCGAGTGAGTCGAGTTCGGCGCGCAGCCGGTCGACCTCCGCGGCGACCTCGTCGCGCAGTTCTTCGCGTTCGGCCAGGCTCAGCCGCAGACTCTCTATGGTCTCGTTCATCGCCGCGAGTCGCCGGTCCGCGCCCTCGAGATGCCATTCGAGCACCGACCGCCGGTCGACGTCGGTACTCGCCGAACCCACCCACTCGACCAGATAGTCCAGCCACTGCGGTTGCTTCGGCATCGGCTCGTCGTCGTTCCAGCCCCGGCGCAGCGCGGGCTTGGGGGAGAGCACACGCTCAGTGTCACCGCCGTCGGCGGTGGGGGCGTGCAGCTGGATGAGGCTCAGCTTGCCGGCGCTGGTCACCACCGCGGTCACCCGATATCGCCCGGCGAGATGCATTCTGAGTTCGGCGGTGCCGCGGCCGTCGGCGTCCATCGCGCCCAGCCACGGGCCGTGGGCCGCGCTGAGAATCGATTCGAGGATGCCGAGCTGACCGACACCGCGTCGCAGCCGGGTCGCTCGCTTGCGCAGCTCCTCGGTCGTGGCGGTCATCTGATCCCAGTGCATACCCACGAACATAGTGGCCCCGCCGCGCCGGTTCCCCACCTCCGGTGAAGTGGGGAACCGTCCCGATTACTTCGCAGGCGTCGCGGCCTGCGCACTTCCGCTGGAAAGCGCCTTCACCAGATCGGTGATGCCGGACGAGGAGCCGGTGCCCGTGGGGTCGGGCTCACCGGGCGCCACCACCGGCGTCGCCGAGGTGGCGTCCGCCGCCGCGACGCCCGCGCCGCCGCACAGCACGGCCGCCGACGCGGCACCGATCAGGGTGAGAGTTCCGAGTTTCTTCATTCGGATGAGGTCCTGTTCCGTGGATGTCGTTGTGAATGCGGCTGCCGCATCGTCCAATTCACTACATCCGGGTGGATTCGGACAGCCCCGAGTGTCCGGGGCAGCAGTGCCGGGGGGAGCTTCTCAGCGACCGGTGCCGTGCAATGCCGTGGCGGTGCGGGAATTCGGCGTCGACGCCGGATCCGGGTAGGTGCCGAGCAGCCGGTCGGCGGTGCCGGAGCTGGTGACGGTGAACCAGTAGTGCTCGTTCTTGAAGTGATGCAGCCGGTGGTTGCGCCGGACCGCGGTGTAGAGGCGAGTGCGGGGCTGATAGTCGGTGTGGATCAGGTAGTGGGTCCACTCGTAGCCCAGGCCCAGTACGCCGACCACGGTGAGGAAGGTCAATCCCAGCCCGATGCGTGGAAAGGCCAGTGCCGCAACGACAACCAGCGCCGGGAAGAGCCAGAGGAAGGTCTGCCACGGGATGAAGATCAGATCCACCCGGCGTGGGTCGGCATGGTGTTCGCGATGTTTGCGCGCGAGCAGGGAATCCAGAGTGAGACGGCCGATCCGGCGGGGGCGCCAATGCAAGATGCAGACGTGGATCACCCACTCCGTCACCGGGAAGAACGCCAGCATCACGCCGGCGACCAGAGCATCGGTGAGCTGCCAGTCGCCCACCGCGATCCGGGCGGCGAGTGCGCCCGCCAGCAGTGTGGTGATGATCCACGGCGAGGGACGGCGCACGAAGACGCCGAAGGCGTCGGGCAGCGTCGTGGTCCGGCGGTGGGAGCGGGTCTCAGCGGTCATCGTCCGCACCTTCCATCGTGCGTACTACGGTGTCGAATTGTGTTGCGGCCACCCGCAACAGCGTGTCCGCGGCGGCGCGGGCCGCGGCCGGGTCGCCGCCGACGACGGCGGCGGTGAGCCGGCGGTAGTGGTCGATGCTGCCGACCTCGGCGGCCATCACACCCGCCAGCGCGACGATCGCGGGCTCGTAGACCTCCCGCAGTGTGTTGAACAACAGCCGGAACACGATCGATCCGGTGCCGTCGACGATGTGGTCCCAGAACTTCAGCGCCTCGAGTTGCTGCGCGACCGGTTCCTGCTGTGCGGCAAGTGATTCCAGGCAGTCACCGAGTTCGGCGTGCAGCTGCGCGCCGCCGTGCTCGGCGGCCAGGGCGGCTACCTCCCGGCCCAGGACCAGTCGCGCCTGCAGGATGCTCGCGACCACGGTGTGGTCGAACTCGCCGTTGCGCACGATGAGCCGCGGCAGTAGATCCAATCCGGCCGCGCGGCGGAAGTCGCGCACCGTGGTGGCCCCGCCCTGACGCACGTCGATGAGGCCGGTGTGCGCTAGTTTGCGCAGCGCCTCGCGCACGGTCGGCCGCGACACTCCGAGCGCCTCGGCGAGCTGCCGTTCGGCCGGCAGGGTGGCGCCGGCCGGAAGTTCCCCGTCGAGGACCTCGGTCACGAGTTGGTCGAATACCGCGTCCGGGACCGTCTGCCGGTCGATCCGCTGAAAGGCCATGAACGGAAGGTAATCCCCACAGCGGTCAGAGGTCAAGTGGTCAGACCAGTTGAATTCCGAGGAAATCGTCGCGCTCCCGCTACGATCGAGCTGTTCCGATACGTGCAGTGCTTCCGAGTCTCGCCCGGTGGCGGCCGCCGGGCGGGACCGGCTTTCGTACGCCGCGCAGTCGACCGAGGAGGATGTCCGTGACGACCGAGGAATCCGTGACCGAGAAGTCCGCGCCCGCAGGGCGGCCGGAGACCGCGACGGGACCGATCGTCGTCGCCGTGGACGGTTCACCGACCTCGCTGCAGGCCGTGGCATGGGCGGCCCGCGATGCGGCGCTGAGCGGATCACCGTTGCAGATCGTGCATTCGATCGCGATTCCGGCGAGTTTCGGGCCCGGCTTGGCCGCCGGTACCGCACAGCCGGATTGGCTGCGCACCGACGGTGAGCAGATCCTGACCCGCGCCACCGAGGTGGCTCGCGACATCGGCGGACCGGATCTCGATATCGACGCCGAACTGGGCCTGGAGCTGATCATCGGCGACATGCTGGTGCGATCGGAGACCGCCGGCAAGCTGGTCGCGGGCAGTCGCGGGCGGGGGGCGTTGCAACGCGGGCTGCTCGGGTCGGTCAGCTCGGCGCTGGTCCATCACGCGCGGTGCCCGGTGGTGATCGTCAAATCGCATGCGGCCACCGACCCGGTCGCGGCGCGGCGGCCGGTGCTGGTCGGTGTCGACGGCACCGAGAACAGTGAACCCGCCGTCGAGGCCGCCTTCGCGGAGGCGCACCGGCGTGGTGTGGAGGTGGTGGCACTGCATTCGTGGAGCGACACCACCGGTCTCGACATCTCGATGTTCGGCTGGGATACCATCGTGCGCGCCGAACACACCATGCTCGCCGAGCGGCTCGCGCCGTGGCGCGAACGGTATCCCGATCTGCCGGTCACTCTGCAGGTGGTGCGTGACAATCCCGCGAAGTCGCTTCTGGAGCAATCGGATTCGGCGCAATTGGTGGTGGTGGGCAGCCGCGGCCGCGGCGGATTCGCCGGAATGCTGCTCGGTTCGACCAGTGCGGCGCTGATCGGTTCGGTCGAATGCCCGATCATGGTGGTGCGCCGCTGACGGCGCACCACGACGCCCCGACCACGAGGAGATGTCATGTGCGTCCCGACCACCTGCCCGACCTGCGGTAAGACCACCTGGTCCGGCTGCGGCGCCCACATCGACGAGGTGCGCGCGACGGTGCCGGCCGACCGGTGGTGTGGTGGCCACACCGAACCGGCGCCGGCGAAGCGCTGGTGGCAGCGCGGCTGATTCAGTCCTCGGCGACGATCACGTGGACGTCGATGTTGCCTCGCGTCGCATTGGAATACGGGCACACCTGGTGGGCCTTGTCGGCCAGCGCCTGGGCCTCCTCGCGGGGCAGGTGCGGCAGTGACACCTCCAGGGTCACCTCGAGGCCGAAGCCACCGGCGTCGTTCGGGCCGATGCCGACCTTCGCGCCGACCGCGGAATCGCTGACATCGGCCTTTTCCTGCTTGCCGACCAGACGCAGCGCGGAGTGGAAGCATGCGGCGTACCCGGCGGCGAACAGCTGCTCCGGGTTGGTGCCCGCCCCGCTGCCGCCCATTTCCGGCGGCATGGCGAGGGCGACGTCGATCTTGCCGTCGGTGGTGCGGGCGTGCCCGTTGCGGCCGTCTCCGGTGGCCAGGGCCTCGGCGGTGTAGAGGATTGCCATATCGATCATCGCTTTCTCTCGGTGGATGCGCCTGCGGCATCCGGTTCGGTGTTCAGCGCGGCAGTCAGCCGCGCCAGGGTTTCGCGCAATGTCACCAGCTCGTCCAATGACAGTCCGCCGCCGAAGGTGGCGGCCATGCGCGCCGGAATGTCGCACGCGCGTTCCCGCAGCGCGCTTCCGCGTTCGGTGAGCCGGATCTCGACCCGGCGTTCGTCGTCCGCGGCACGCCGGCGCTCGACGAATCCGGCGGCCTCGAGGCGCTTCAACAGCGGTGAGAGCGTGCCGGAATCCAGGGCGAGGGCGGAACAGAGATCGCCGACGCCGCGCCCGTCGCGCTCCCACAGCGCCAGCATGACCAGATACTGCGGATACGTCAGGCCCAGTGCGTCCAGCTGCGGCCGGTAGCGGGCCGTCATCGCGCGGGAGGCGGCGTACAGCTGGAAGCACAGCTGCTGGTCGAGCGCCATCGGATCGGTCATGGCTACAAATGTAGGACACAATAAAATTGTGCACAACCTAAACTGCCTGTGTGCTGGATCACCGGTCGGGGGACGGTCGGCAGATCGGTCGACGCGCGTGGTCCGACGCCGCGGAGGCCCCTAGGGCGGAGCGGTGATACTCGATCTGAAGCCCGTCTCAGTCCGGAGGTGTGCTCATGCCGAAATCGCGCGTGCGACGATTTCCGCGATCTCGTCGTCGCTCAGGGTGCTGCGCTCGACGAGTATGTGCGACAACACGGTGCGCACGATGATCTCGGCGGCCTGTTCCGGTGTCACCCGCAGCTCGTCGGCGCGCTGCAATGACAGTAGTGGGGTCAGCAGCGTGGCGACGGTTTCGACGAGGTTGCGCTCGGCATCCACGTGCGTGACGGCGGCGTTCAGCAGCCACTGCGGTTCGTGCGTGCGGATGTACCCGAACGCGGCGTGGCCCCGCAGGTAGCTCAGCGCGAAAAGTGTTGCCGTGCGAGTCAACTCGGGTGTCCGTGCCGTCATGTCGACGACCTGGTACGCGGCGGCGATCATGGCGCCGATCTCGCGCCGGACGAGGGCGGCCACCAATCCGTCCTTGTCGCCGAACTCCCGGTATGTGGTCGCGCGCGATACGCCCGCGCGCCGCGCCACGTCGGTCAGCGTGAGGTCGGTCAGGCCGGATTCCGTCACGAGTTGCAGTGCGGCATCCATCAGTTCGGTCGCGGACCTGGTCACCGCCTCATTGTGCCCTCCTGCGCGCGTCGGTACAGACCGGCTGTTGTTTCCTCGACGTTCTGAGACTAATTTGTAGTTCAGTCTCACAGAATGCGATGAAGGTGGCTCGATGGCGAGAATTGGCGAACACGCGGTGGTCGTGGGGGCCGGCATGGGCGGTCTGCTCGCGGCCCGGGTACTGAGCGACCATTACGACCGCGTCACCGTCGTCGAGCGCGATGCGCTGCCCGACGGTCCGCAGGCGCGCAGGGGCGTGCCGCAGGGCCGGCATGTGCACGGGTTGCTGCCGCGTGGAAAGGATCTGCTCGAGGAGTTCTTCCCGGGATTCGAGGCGCAGATGCGCGCCGCCGGGGCGATCGACTGTGATGTGCTGGGGGAGGTCAACTTTCAGATGGCCGGGCGCACTCTCGCGCAGGTCTCCACCGGGTACCGCGGCCTTCAGGCCAGTCGTCCGCTTGTGGAACATCATGTGCGGCAACGTATTCGGTCGCTGCCCAATGTGGTCCTGCGCGATCGGGCCGAGGTATCCGGCGTCACCACGAATCCGTCCGCGTCGCGCGTCACCGGCGTGACCGTGCACGACCCGGGCGGCGTGGACGAGCCGACCGCTGACCTCGTGGTCGCCGCCACCGGACGCGGCGGCGTCGTCCCGGGCTGGCTGGCCGCCCTCGGCTATCCGCGACCGCGGGAAGAGGGCACCACCATCGACATCGTCTACCGCAGCGCCTTCGTCGAACTCGAACCGGGCGCGCTGGGGACCGACAAGTCGTTGACCATCGGCGTGCGAGAGCTTCCGCCGCGCGCCCTGGCGCTGTTCGCGGTGGAAGGCCGGAATCGCTACGTGCTCACCCTGATCGGGCACGCCGGCGAACAACCACCCGCGGATCCGGCGGCCTTCCTGGACTTCGCGGCGGCCCTCGCCCCGCCGGGCGTGCGCGCGGCGTTACGACGGGCCGAACTGCTCACCGATATCGCCACCTTCCGCTACAAGGCCAACCTGCGCCGGCGCTACGAACGCCTCGACCGGTTCCCGTCCGGACTGCTCGCGGTCGGTGACGGCCTGTGCAGTTTCAGTCCCGTCTACGGACAGGGCATGACGATCGCGGCGATCCAGATGCGGGTGCTGCAACGCTGTCTCGCCGCGGGCGGCGACCGCGATCTCGCCCGCCGCTTCTACACCGCGGTGACACCCGAAATCGATATCGCCTGGCAGCTCACCGTGATCGCCGACAGCGCGATGCCACATGTCGGCCCACACCCGGATCCGGCGATCCGCGCCGCGGTCGCGGCCCTCGACCCGGTTCTGGCCGCGGCGGAGCGCGATCCGGTCGTCGCCGCGACGCTCTATCGCGTGATGGGGCTGACGCAGCGGCCGGCGGCACTGTTTCGTCCCGATCTGGTCGCACGCATCGCGGTCGGCGCGGCGCGTGCGGCCGGCGAGGCGGCGGTAGCGGCGGCCGCACACCGGGCCGGTCGAATCGGTGGCATCGCGACGGCGCTGGGGCCGGCCCGATGCCTCCACCTCGTGAAGCAGCGCAACCTCAGGTGAGATCGAAACCGCCTGCCGGGTCGGCCCAGCGGGTGGCGTCGACCGCGGCGAGCAGGTCGGCCATCGCGCGCACGGCGGCGCGCATCGCGTCGACCGCGGTGATTTCCTCGGGGTCGGTGGTCCAGGTCATGATCGGCTCCTGACGGTTCAGCGGAGAGCGGTGGGGATCTCCGTGTGATGGGCGGTGCGGCGCTGGTAGGCGTCACCGGCGCGCAGGACGGTGGCCTCGTCGAAATGGTTGCCGGACACCGACATCGACAGCGGCAGGCCGTCGGCGGTGGTGCCGATCGGCAGCGCGAGGGTGGGATTGCCGAGCGGGTTCCAGTACGGCGTGTGCAGACTCGACAGCACACCCATCGGTTGCCGCTGATCCAGATCGGCGATCGCGGGGGCGCCGAGGTGCCCGGTCGGCGTCACCACCAGATCCACTTTGCTCAGCAGTTCGGTCATCCGCTGCCGGCCGATGCGGCGAACCCTTTGGGCCTGAACATAATCCGGTCCGCTGACCGCATCGCCGCCGGCGAGGATGATGCGGGTGGCCCGGCCGTAGTCCGCCCAGCGTTCGCGCAGTGCGGTCCGGTGGTAGGCGTGTGCCTCCGCGAGCATGACCACGACGTCGACCGCGGTCAGTTCCCGGTACATCGGCACCTCCACGGGCACGATGCGGGCGCCCGCCTCGGCGAGCACGGCCACCGCGGCGGAAAACCGCTGTGGCTGAGCGGGATCGATACCGCCGTCGGCGAACCGGTCCAGGGTGTCCACGCCGATGGTCAGTCCGGTCAGATCGCCGGTGAGCGCGCCGGGATAGTCGTCGACCGGCGTGTGCGCACTGTAGGGATCGGCCGGGTCGTAGCCCGCCAGCACCGACAGCAGCAGGGCGCAGTCGGCGGCCGACCGCGCCATCGGGCCCGGATGGTCGAGGGTGTAGCCCAGCGGAACCACACCGGACTTCGGGACGCGGCCGAAAGTCGGCTTCAATCCGGTGATTCCGTTGAAGGCGGCCGGGATCCGGATACTGCCCGCGGTGTCGGTCCCGACGGCGCCGAGGAACATCCCGGCGGCCACGCCGCTGCCCGATCCCGAACTCGACCCGCCCGCCCAGCGGGACGAATCCCACGGATTGCGCGGTACCGGAAAGGGTTTGGCCGGATCCGGGAGACCGATGGCGAATTCCATCGTGGTCACCTTGCCGGTGACGACGGCGCCGGCCTCCTCGAGCCGGCGGACCACCGCGCAATCGCCCTGGGCGGCGCCCCAGCCGGGATCGAGAACCAGGCTCTGCGCGGTGGTCGGTGCGGCGGAATGGGCGAGAATATCCTTGATTCCCATCGGGATTCCGGCCAGCGGCCCGACCGGAACGCCGGCGGCCAGCTTCTCGTCGACGCGCGCGGCCTGTGCGACGGCACGCTCGTCGAACCGCGACAGGTAGACACCGAGCGCCGCGTCGTGCGCGTCGGCGGCGGCGAGGGCCTGTTCGACCAGCCGGGTGGCGGTGGTCTCGCCGGAGCGCAGCGCGGCGGCGGCCTCGGTCAGGCCGGAGAGTACGGGTGGATCGGCGAGTGTCATGGTCGTCCTCACATCAGCGGGGCAGGGTGGCGGTCATGTCGAGGTGGGGAATGGCGCCGAGTTCGAGCTGGATCTCGGCGCGGCAGGAGCCCAGGGCGTAATCGACGGCGACTCCGTCGCGGGTGCGAATCGTCTGTTCCACCAGCAGCACCGGCTCACCGGGCAGGACGTGCAGCAGTGCCGCGGTGCAATCGTCGGCGCGCGCGGCTTGGACGCCGACGTCGCTGCCACCGACATCCACCCGGCCGCCGCGCAGCAGGCTGTAGAAGTCGTCGCCGAATGCGGCCTGGTCGATGCGCGTCGCCTCCGGCGCGCGCAGGTAATTGGTGAACACCGCGAGCGGGCGATCGTCGAGCAGCAGAACGTATTCGACGCACAGACAGTCGTCTCCGGGCCCGACGCCGGCCAGATGGGCGGCGATCACCGGCGGTGCCGGGATCCAGGCCCAATACAGCAGGCGAGGTGAGATCCGGCCCAGTGCCAGGTGCTGCTCGAGCGTCCGGCCCTCCGGCGGCAGCGCGCCGGAGACGACGTAGTGCTCACCGACCGCCACCGTCCCCACGCCGCGGCGTCGCTCGATCAGACCGTCGGCGCGCAGCATGCTCAGCGCGGCGCGGACCACATCACGCGGGAGATGGTGGCGCGCCATCAATTCCGGCTCGCCGGGCAACCGCCCGGTGCCGAACGCGCCTGCCCGCAGATCGGCGCGCAGCAGATCCCGCAGCCGCCGGGCGGGCAGCTGCGCTGCGGCGGGCAGGATTTCGCGCATCTGATCGTCGAAGGCCCGGCGGTCGCGGGCAGTCCGATCGGAGGGGAGCTGTTCGGAGCGGTGGTGCATGCCGGTAGCGTGCAGAGAATCCGCGTTACGCGACAAGGGCTTGCGGTAAAGACCTGGTTACGCGGCCGGCCGGCCTGGACCGGACCGGTGTGACCAGCGGTTTCAGGTGCGGCTGGACGGCATTTCGCGGTCGCGTCGCGCTATGCGATCCGGTCCGCAACATCGGTGCCGGGAGTTACGCGGGCGTGCGGGCAGTGAGACCGAGCGCGCGACGTGTCCGATCCGTTCAAGACATTCCCGGCGCCTCGGGGTTGACTGCGTGCGGACAACGATGAGAACGGAGGTATCGGGGTGCGAGCACAGATCCACGCGATCACGCTGGGCGTGCGCGATCTGGAGGTGTCGCTGCGGTTCTACCGCGCGCTCGGACTGGAGTCACCGGGGATCATCGGAACCGAATTCCGGCCGGACGCGGAGAATCCCGGTGGGGCGGTGGTCATGTTCACGCTCGGCAACGGGGTGACGCTGGCGCTCTACGGGCGCGACGACCTGGCCGAGGACGCGGGTATCCCGCCGGAACGTATGCACGGTTCCGCGATGAGTCTGGGCTGGTTCGTCGACAGTGACGCCGAGGCGGAACGAGTTCTGGAACTCGCCGGCGCGGCGGGCGGCACCGTGGTCCAGCCCGCGCGCACGCGGCCGTGGGGGATCTACGCCGGCTACTTCGCCGACCCCGACGGGCATCTGTGGGAAGTCGTGCACTTCGCCGAGCCCGGGGCCGCCGCGTCCGGAGCTGTCGCGTCCGGAGCGGCCCAGTCCTGAGGGCCCGGCGGTGAGGGCCGAGCCCTGACCGGACCGGCCCTGACCGGCGCAGCCCTGAGGGCCCAGCCCCTGAGTTGCCGAGCCTCGCGTCGCCCCGCCGGGAGTCGGCGAGGCGATCGCTCACCCCTGCGCCGAGTCGCCGCCGTCCCGGTACAGCGCGGCGATGGCCGCGATATCGGCGCTGGGATTCGTTCGTGCCGCATCCTCGTAACGCTTGCGAACGATTTCCGCCAACGGCAGGTGAGCGCCCGCCTGCGCGGCGAGGTCGAACGCGAGCCCCGCGTCCTTGGCGCCCAGGACGGTGGTCCACCATCCGTCGGGGGATGCGGTGAGCACGGCGTCGAAGCGATTCGCCAGGGCGGGCGCGACGACGGGCGCGTCGGCGAGCAATTCGCGCAGCTGATCGTCGCCGAGTCCGCCGGATCGCCCCACGGCGAACGCTTCCGCCAGCGCCGCCACCCCGGTGATCAGCAGGAAGTTCGTGGTCACCTTGGCGGTCAGCGCATGGGCCGCCGAATCGTAGTGGCGCACCCGCTCGGAGAGCGTGCCGAGCAGAGGTGCGAGCCGGTCCCGCAACGGTGCGGGCCCACCGGCCAGCAGCGTCGCCGTCCCGGCTGTGACCGCGCCGGGCGCGCCCACGATCGGAAGGGCGAGGAACCGGTCACCGAAGGCGTCGGCGAGGGCGGCGCCCAATGCGGGGGAGACGGTAGAACAGTCGATGTAGGGGGTCCCGGAATCGAGGGATGTCTGCAGCTCGCCGAAGGCCACCGAGGTCACCGCCGCGTCGTCGGCGAGCGCGGTGAGGGCCGCGTCGACTCCCGACACGGCCGCCGCGACAGTGCCGGCCTCCGTCGCGCCGGCCGAAATCAGTTCGGTCGCTGTGCCTTCCGTGCGGTTCCACACGGTCACTCGATGCCCGCCGTCGAGCAGGCGCCCGGCCACGGCGCGGCCCATCCGTCCCATGCCCAGTACCGCGATATGCACTGTTGCCTCCTCGTCTCGGTCCTGGCCGGTACCCGACACCGACCCTGCCTTCCCACTGTCCCGCAGTGCGGCGCGGCGGTCGCGATCGCCCTCGGTGATAGGCGAATCGTACAAGTGACCAGGAACGGCGCTGCGGTAGTATCGCCCGTGGGCGAGGCGAAGCGATTCTGCGCCAGCGTTTTTCGGCGTTCTCCTTCGCTCCCGGGGGAGTGCCGGGGAGTTGGAGGTCTCGGATCGGATTGTGATATAGATCACAATTGGATACCGGCATCGACTTTTGTTCTGAAAACCCTTTCCAACTGCTTTGCGTTGTCTTTACTATTAAGCGCGTTGCGCCACTGCCGGGCTCGCATGTCCGGATGCGTCGCAGGCGCAACGCATCTCGCGTTATCCGCTTCGCCCGCCCCCTCTCGATGCCAGTACATGTTCCACCGATGGACCGAACCGACACCGGTTCGGCGAAGGAGAAATATGTCCACCGACACCGACTCGGTCCGACGGACGTCACCTCGGAGCTTCTCGGTCGCTGTACGACATGATCTACCCGCCTCCGTGGTGGTTTTCCTCGTCGCGTTACCCCTGTCCATCGGTGTGGCCGTCGCCATGGGCGCGCCGGTCGCGGCGGGGCTGATCGCCGCCGTCGTCGGCGGTCTGGTCGCCGGGCTGTGTGGCGGTTCGGTCCTGCAGGTCAGCGGGCCCACCGCCAGCCTCACCGTCGTGGTGGCCGAGTCCATCCACCAGTTCGGCTGGGCGACAACCTGTTTCATCACCGTGTGCGCCGGTGCGCTGCAGGTGGTGTTCGGCCTGAGCCGCATCGCGCGCGCCGCGCTGGCCATCGCGCCGGTGGTGGTGCACGCCATGCTCGCCGGCATCGGCGTGGTGATCGCGCTGCAGCAGTTGCATGTGCTGCTGGGCGGGCAGACGCTGAGCTCGTCGTGGGCGAGCATCGTGCAGCTGCCGCATCAGCTGACCGTGATGCACGCCGGAGACGCGCTGGTCGGCGGGGTGGTGATTGCGATCATGCTGGGCTGGCGCTATCTGCCCGGCCGGGTGCGGGCGGTCCCGGCGCCCCTGGCCGCGGTGGTCGCCGCGACCGCGCTCGCGATGGTGGTCCCCACCAGCGTGGAGCGCATCACCCTGCACGGCTCCCTGTTCGACGCGATGTCGTTACCGCAACTGCCGCACGGCAATTGGAGCGCCGTCGTGCTGACCGCGTTCACCATCGCGCTGATCGCCAGCGTGGAGACGCTGCTGTCCGCGGTGGCCGTCGACCGGTTGCGGCCGGAGTATCGCACCGACCTCGACCGCGAACTGCTCGGTCAGGGCGTGGCGAATATGACCTCCGGCATGCTCGGCGGCCTGCCCATCGCCGCGGTCATCGTCCGCAGCATCACCAACGCCAAGGCCGGCGCGCGAACCAAGGCCTCCACCATGCTCAGTGGCGTGTGGGTGCTGGTGTTCTCCGTCGCGCTGGTGGAGGTGGTGCGCCAGATTCCGAAGGCCGCCCTGGCCGGCCTGTTGATCGTCATCGGCATCGGACTGGTGAAACTCGCGCACATCCGCCTCGCGCGCCGGGCCGGCGATCTGATCGTCTATGCCGCAACGGTTCTCGTCGTGATCTTCGGGAATCTGCTGCTGGGCATGCTGATCGGGCTGGTGCTCTCGTTCGCGCTGCTCATGTGGCGCGTGGTGCGGGTGGTGATCGTGGCCGCGCCGGTCGGGGACACCGGGCGCTGGCTGGTGACCGTGGACGGTTCGGCCACCTTCCTGGCTCTGCCGCGGCTCACCGCCCAGCTGGCGCAGATCCCCGCGGGGGTTCCGGTCACCGTCGAGATGACCGTCGATTTCATCGACCACGCCGCATCCGACGCCCTGCACGAGTGGGCGCAGCGGCACGAAAGCCTCGGCGGCACGGTGCAATTCGTCGAACTCGGCGCCGTCCGGATCGCCGACCTCAGCGCGGGCCCGCCCGCGCGCGGGCACGCGCGGCGCATGCTCGACGACGTTCTCGCGCCCTGGCGTCCCACCACCCGCCCCGACCGGATCGCCGCCGGGATCGCGGCCTACCACCGCGGCCACGCGCACATGATCCGGCCGCATCTGGACGAACTGCGACACACCCAGAATCCGGAATCGCTGTTCGTCACCTGCGCCGATTCCCGCATCGTGCCCAATGTGATCACCAACAGCGGCCCGGGCGATCTGTTCACCGTGCGCAATATCGGCAATCTGATCCCCGCCGACGGCCGCGACACCTCGGTCGAGGCCGCGCTGGTCTACGCGCTGAACAAACTGGACGTGCGCTCGATCGTCGTCTGCGGGCATTCCGGCTGCGGCGCCATGGACGCGCTGCACCACGGTCTGCACACCGGCTCGGGTCTCGACGACTGGCTCGCGCACGGACGCCCGGCGCTCGAGCGCTTCCGGGCGGGGCATCCGGTCGCGGCGGCGGCCGCGGCCGCCGACTACGGCGAGGTCGACCAGCTGGGCATGGTGAACGTGGCCGTGCAGATCGAAACACTGTCCGCCCATCCCGTCGTGCGTCGCGGGATCGAGGCCCGCGGTGTGGTGCTGTCGGGACTGTTCTTCGATATCGCCACCGCCCGCGTGCTCGCGATCACGCCCGACGGTATCGCCGATATCGACGACCTCCGGCACCCGGTGCCGGTTCCGGTTTCCTGAAAGGAGGATTCCCAGTTTTGGCAATTCCCCGGGTGGAAAACGCGCGCTGAGCGGGCGCACAGTGGTGCCGGTGCAGGTCACAGCTCCAGGGCGTGAGGGCCGTCACATCGAATCGGGAACGTGTGCGAGGCTAAATATCCTTTTCTAAGGCTTTGCTTAGTCTTTACTATTAAGGTTGCCCTCGCTTCCGGCTCACTGCTGGACAACGAAGTCTCGCAGCTGAATTCGATGCCTGGAGAACATGTTCGACCGACCGGACCGCCGCGGCGGCTCCGGTGAAGGAGCAATATGTCCACCGACACCGTCGCTACGTCCAGACCCTCGGCCCCGCCGGGCCCCAGCTGGTCGGACCGGATGAACTCGGTCCTTCGACACGATCTGCCCGCTTCCGTCGTCGTCTTTCTCGTCGCTCTGCCGCTCTCGATCGGCATCGCGGTCGCCACCGGCGCTCCGGTCGCGGCCGGACTCATCGCCGCCGCCGTCGGCGGCATCGTGGTGGGAACTCTGGGGGGCTCCGTCCTGCAGGTCAGCGGCCCGGCCGCCGGACTGACCGTGGTCATGGCCGAGACCATCAATCAATTCGGCTGGAAGACAACCTGTTTCATCACCGTCGGCGCCGGCCTGCTGCAGATCGTGTTCGGCCTGAGCCGGATCGCGCGCGCCGCGCTCGCCATCGCCCCGGTCGTCGTCCACGCCATGCTCGCCGGCATCGGCATCACGATCGCCTTGCAGCAGGTTCATGTCCTGCTCGGCGGATCGTCGCAGAGCTCGGCGTGGGAAAACGTCACAGAATTACCGAATCAGCTGTTGCACCTCAGCGGTATCGACGTCGTGCTCGGCGGTCTGGTCATCGCGATCATGCTCGGCTGGCGCTACGTGCCGGCCAAGATCCGGGTGGTGCCCGGACCGCTGGTGGCGATCGTGGTCGCCACCGCGCTGTCGCTGGTGCTGCCCGGAGACCCCGCCCGCATCACGATGAGCGGTTCGCTGTTCGACGCCATCGGCCTGCCGAACATGCCCAGCGGAGACTGGAGCGGCGTCGCACTGGCGGTGCTGACCGTGGCCTTGATCGCCAGCGTGGAGAGCCTGTTGTCGGCGGTCGCGGTCGACAAGATGCACACCGGCCCGCGGACCAACTTCGACCGTGAGCTCATGGCCCAGGGCGCGGCGAACGTGACCTCGGGCATGATCGGCGGCCTGCCGGTCACCGGCGTGATCGTGCGCAGTGCGACCAATGTGACCGCCGGTGCGCGCAGCCGGGCCTCGGCGCTGCTGCACGGCGTCTGGGTGCTGCTGTTCTCGATCGCCCTGGTGGGCGTCGTCGAGCAGATCCCGAAATCGGCCCTGGCCGGACTGCTGGTGATGATCGGTATCCAGCTGGTGAAGCTGGCCCACATCAAGATCGCGCACCGCACCGGTGAACTGGTGATCTACGCGGTGACCATCGCCGCGGTGGTGTTCCTGAACCTGCTCGAGGGTGTGCTGATCGGCCTGGTCGTCGCCTTCGCCCTGCTGCTGTGGCGCGTGGTGCGCGTCTCGGTCGAGGCCGCTCCGGTCGAGGGAACCGACCGGTGGCTGGTGAGCGTGGACGGCACCTGCACCTTCCTGGCCCTGCCGAAGCTGACCGGGCAGCTGGCCAAGGTGCCCGCCGGCGCCGATGTCCTGGTGGAGCTGACGGTCGACTTCCTCGACCACGCCGCCTACGACGCCATCCACTCCTGGGCGCAGCAGCACGAAAGTACCGGCGGCACGGTGGAATTCGTCGAGATCGGAACGGCGCGGATGGCCGATGCGGCCGAGCGCCCGCCGCGGCGCGCCCGGGCCCGCGGGCTGCTCGACGACGTCCTGGGACCGTGGCGTTCCGAGGGTGGCAATCCGGTCGCCGCCGGTGTCGCCGCCTACCATCGCAGCCACGCGCACGTGATGCGGCCGCATCTGGACGAACTGCGCGACGGGCAGGACCCCGACTCCTTCTTCCTCACCTGCTCGGACTCGCGGATCGTGCCGAATGTGATCACCAACAGCGGCCCGGGTGACCTGTTCACCGTCCGCAATATCGGCAATCTGATCCCCGCGCGCGGCACCGACGTGTCGGTGGACGCCGCGCTCGGCTTCGCGCTGCACAACCTGTCGGTGCGCAACGTCGTGGTGTGCGGACATTCCGGCTGCGGTGCGATGAACGCCCTGCTGTCCGACCGGTCCGCGGGCCCCGATATCGACGACTGGCTGGCCCACGGCGCCGAGGCCCTGCAGCGCTACCGAGCCGGCCATCCGGTGGCGGCGACCGCGGCGGCCGCCGGGTACGGCCCGGCCGACCAGCTGAGCATGGTCAACGTCGCGGTCCAGCTCGAGACGCTGCGGGAGCATCCGGTCGTCGCCCGGGCCGTCGAGGAGCGCGGTGTTGCGCTTTCGGGCCTGTTCTTCGATATCGGAACCGCACGGGTCCTCGAGGTCACCACCACCGGCATCGCCGAGATCACCGATGCCGAGCGACCCGGAATACCCGCCCGGGATCGGACCCACGCCTGATCCGGGCGCAGGGTGCGCGAGTTCGTAGGCCCGACAGCCGAACTCGCGCACCCGTCCACCTTCGCCGCGGCAGCCGTTCCGCCACGACCCGGGGGCGACTGTCGCGGCGCGCCTGAACGTCGGCGTCGCGCGCGCCGATACGCTGAGCGGCGCACCCCGAAACCCGCGGCCGACGCCTGGATCCGAGCGCGGCGGGCATGCCATGGTGGAGGTGGTGCATTCGGTGAATCGACGTGGATCGGAGTCGGAGGGAAATGGTTGCGCAGTCGGTGGCGTCCGGGGTGCCCGCCCAGGTGGCCGGCATCAAACTCACCGAGCCCGCGTGGCTGTCGGAACGGATCGCCGATATGGGAATCTCCTGGGGCACAGGCAATTCCCGCGTCTCGGGCACGCTGTGGTGGTGTATGGCCGCCTCTGCGCTGGTCGATCCGATCACCGAGGCGTACGCGAGCGGCGCACCGGCGCCCGACCCCACGCTGGAACGGCTGCGCTGCGAGATCCGGCCCGACGGTGGCATCGAGCGGATCGTGCCCGACGCCGTGAGCGAGTCCGAAGCGGTCGGCGCGGCGCTGAGGGAGTCGCTGCGGCGCGTCATCCCGGTGGTGGCACGGGTGACCGGCGCCGGTCCGGCGGCGCTGTGGGCGATCGTCGCCGATGCGATCGGTAACCGGGCCATCGACGCGGGCGACCCCGAGGCGGGTGCGCGGCTGGCCGCCCAGGTCGGCGAACGGTTGCCCGCGCCGCGATTCACCGATGTCGAATCGCGCGCGTTCGTGCGGCGGATCTCCTGCTGCCTGGTCTACGAGGTCCCCGGCTGCGGTATGTGCACCAGCTGCCCGAAAAGGCCCGCCGCCGAGCGCGAGCGGCTGCTCACCGAGCTGGCCCGGCGCGGGTGAGCGGGCCGCGGCCGGTTCGCGGCCGGTCCATCGGCGCGCGACCGGTACTGTCCCGATAGCATTGGTCGCGCCGGTGACTTTTCTGTTCGTCGACCGGCCTGGACCGAGAATGCCGACATGTTAAGGAGAGCGCAGCCGTGACCACCTCAGCCCGCATAACCCCCGCCGCCCTCGTCCGGGTGCCGGCCGGGACGACGGCGGGCGCCGCGGTGCGCGAAGCGGGCCTGCCCACCAAGGGCCCCGACACCGTCGTCGTCGTGCGCGACGGCGAGGGCAACCTCAAGGATCTGTCCTGGGTGCCGGAGACCGACGTCGAGGTCGAGGCCGTGACCGCCGGCTCCGAGGACGGCCGCAGCGTCATCCGCCATTCGGCCGCCCACGTGCTGGCCCAGGCGGTGCAGCAGGAGTTCCCCGAGGCCAAGCTCGGCATCGGCCCGCCGATCAAGGACGGCTTCTACTACGACTTCCAGGTCGAGCGGCCGTTCACCCCGGAGGATCTGGCCAAACTCGAATCCCGGATGAAGAAGATCGTCAAAGGCGCGCAACGGTTTTCGCGCCGGGTGGTCGAGGTCGACGAGGCTCGGGTGGAATTGGCCAAGGAGCCGTTCAAACTCGAGCTGATCGGCGACAAGTCGGGAATCGACGACCCCGAGATCATGGAGGTCGGCGGTAACGAGCTGACCATCTACGACAACCTCGACCCGCGCACCGGCGAGAAGGTGTGGGGCGACCTGTGCCGCGGCCCGCACATCCCGACCACGAAGTTCATTCCCGCGTTCAAGCTGACCCGCTCCTCGGCGGCCTACTGGCGTGGCGACCAGAACCGCGAGGATCTGCAGCGCATCTACGGCACCGCATGGGAGTCGCCGGAGGCGTTGGAGAACCATCTGCGCATCCTGGAAGAGGCCGAGAAGCGCGATCACCGCAAACTCGGCCTGGAACTGGATCTGTTCTCCTTCCCGGACGAACTGGGTTCGGGCCTGCCGGTGTTCCATCCCAAGGGCGGCATCATCCGCAAGGAACTCGAGGACTATTCCCGTCGCCGCCACATCGCCGCGGGCTACGAATTCGTCAATACCCCGCATATCACCAAGGGGCATCTGTTCGAGGTCTCCGGACACCTCGACTGGTACCGCGAGGGCATGTTCCCGGCGATGCACCTCGACGCCGAGTACAACGGCGACGGCACCGTGCGCAAGCCCGGCCAGGACTATTACGTCAAGCCGATGAACTGCCCGATGCACAATCTGATCTTCCGCTCGCGCGGCCGGTCGTATCGGGAGCTGCCGCTGCGGCTGTTCGAATTCGGGTCGGTGTATCGCTACGAGAAGTCCGGCGTCGTCCACGGGCTGACCCGGGTGCGCGGCATGACCCAGGACGACGCGCACATCTACTGCACCAAAGAGCAGATGCACGCCGAGCTGACCTCGACGCTGCAGTTCGTGCTGAGCCTGCTGCGCGACTACGGTCTCGACGATTTCTACCTGGAATTGTCGACGAAGGACCCGCAGAAGTTCGTGGGCTCGGACGAGTTGTGGGAGGAGGCCACCGACACGCTGCGCAAGGTCGCCACCGATTCGGGTCTGGACCTGGTCCCGGATCCGGGCGGCGCCGCGTTCTACGGTCCGAAGATTTCCGTGCAGGCCAAGGACGCGCTGGGCCGTACCTGGCAGATGTCGACCATTCAGCTCGATTTCAACCTGCCCGAGCGCTTCGGCCTGGAATACACCGCCTCCGACGGGACCAAGCAGCGGCCGGTGATGATCCACCGCGCCCTGTTCGGGTCCATCGAGCGATTCTTCGGCGTGCTCACCGAGCATTACGCGGGCGCGTTCCCGGCCTGGCTGGCGCCCGTGCAGGTGGTCGGCATCCCGGTCGCCGACGCGTTCGCCGAACACCTCGACTCCGTGGTGGAGGAACTGCGCGCGCACGGTGTGCGGGCCGAGGTCGACCGCAGCGACGACCGGATGCAGAAGAAGATCTTCAACCACACCGCGCAGAAGGTGCCGTTCATGCTGCTGGCCGGCGAACGCGATGTGAACGACGGAGCGGTCAGCTTCCGATTCCGCGACGGCAGCAAACTGAATGGTGTGCCGGTCGCCGATGCGGTGGCGACCGTCGTCGACTGGATCTCGCGGCGCGACAACGCCTCGCCGAGCGCGGAAGGATTCGAGGTCCGGACCGGTGGGGCGTGAGTGAGGGCATGGTGGAAGAGGCTGTGACGCAACAGGATCCGGGTCGGATTGTCGACACGGGAGCGGGGGACCCGGACCGGTTGCAGCGATTGTGGACCCCCTACCGGATGTCCTACATCACCGGCGCGGTCGCGGCCGATCGCGACAGCCGGAGCGCACCGGTCGACGCCGACGCGCCCGCCGGTGCCGAGGAGAAGACCTCGGCCGGGCTGAAGCATCCGTTCACCGAGATCCCGAAGATGTCGGACGAGGACGGACTGGTCATCGCTCGCGGTGAATGGGTGTTCGCGGTGCTCAACCTCTACCCGTACAACCCCGGCCACATGATGGTGGTGCCCTACCGGCGGGTGGCCGACCTCGAGGATCTCACCCCCGAGGAGAGCGCCGAACTGATGGCGTTCACCCAGCGGGCGATCCGGGTGATGAAGAAGGTGTCGCGGCCCGAGGGATTCAACGTCGGGCTGAATCTCGGCGGGGTGGCCGGTGGCTCGCTGGCCGACCACCTGCACCAGCACATCGTTCCCCGCTGGGGTGGGGACGCCAATTTCATCACCGTCGTCGGCGGGGTGAAGGTGATGCCGCAGTTGTTGCGGGAGACGCGGGCCCTGCTGGCCGGGGCGTGGCACGAGGCGAAGGAAGTCGAGTAGCGTGCTGAGCTTCTTCGGTCGGGAGACGTTCGCCAAGGCGACCGCGCCGCTGGGACGGGCGCTGGTGAGCACCGGGCTCACGCCCGACGCGATGACGCTGATCGGCACCACCGCCTCGATCGTGGCCGCGGTGACGCTGTTCCCGACCGATCACCTGTTCTGGGGAACGATGGTGATCTGGCTCTTCGTCATGTTCGACATGCTCGACGGGGCGATGGCCCGCGCCCGGGGCGGCGGCACCAAATACGGTGCGGTCCTCGACGCCACCTGTGATCGCGTGGCCGACGGCGCCATCTTCGGCGCGCTCGCCTGGTGGTCGGTGTATCACGAGCACAGCAAGCATCTGTTCGTGGCGACGCTGGTGGTCCTGGTGACCTCGCAGGTCATCTCCTACGCCAAGGCGCGGGCGGAGGCGAGCGGGCTCTCGGCCGACGGCGGGATCATCGAACGCCCCGACCGCCTGGTCATCGTGCTGGTCGGGGCCGGCCTCACCGGCATCGGTGGCTATTTCGACGTCGAGTGGCTCACCTACGCGGTGTATGTCGCGATGTACATCCTGGCGGTGCTGAGCATCGTCACCGTCTTCCAGCGAGTTCTGGCGGTACGGAACTCGGCCGGTGCCCGCGACGTGATCGCGCCGGTCACCGAGGCCGACTCCGATACGGCGAAATGAAAGTGGTAGTGGCGTGACACAGATGAGGGCCGCGCTGACCGACAGAGCCTACGCGGCCGGGTGGCGACTGGTACGGGGACTGCCCGAACGCACCGCGCGCCGCGCGTTCGACGTCGGCGGCGACTGGGCGGCCCGGCGCGCGAACCGCGCCGCCCACCGCGGCCAGGGACCGAATCAATTGCGCCGCAACCTCGCCCGGGTGCTGGCCGTCGACCCGCTCGAGGTGCCCGACGAGTTGATCCACGCCTCGATGCGCTCGTACGCCCGGTACTGGCGCGAGGCGTTCCGGCTGCCGACCCTCGACCATGCGGCACTGGCGGATTCGCCGCTCATGCCGGCCCCGGACGGGATCGAACATGTCGACGAGGCACTCGCCGAGGGGCGCGGCGTGATCTTCGTGCTGCCGCATTCGGGGAACTGGGATATGGCCGGTGTGTGGCTGGTGCAGCACTACGGCGGCCTCACCACGGTCGCCGAACGGCTGCAACCGGAATCGCTGTTCGAGCGCTTCGTGGCCTACCGGGAGAGCCTGGGGTTCGAGGTGTTCCCGCTGACCGGCGGAGAGCAGCCGCCGTTCCGGCAGCTCGCGCAACGGTTGCGCGACAACAAGGTGGTCTGCCTGATGGGCGAGCGCGACCTGACCGGAAAAGGTGTGCCGGTGGAGTTCTTCGGCGAACGCACCTGGATGCCGGCGGGTGCGGCGAAACTGGCGATCGAGACCGGCGCCGCGCTGATGCCGGTGCACGCCTGGTTCACCGTGGACGAGCAGGGCCGCGAGGGGTGGGGGCTGAAAACCGAAGCGCCGCTGGATGTTTCGTCCGGTGTCTCGGCGGCAACCCAGCAGCTGGCGAACCGGTTCGCCGCCAATATCGCCGAACACCCCGCCGACTGGCATATGTTGCAGCCGCTGTGGGAGGGGGATCTGTCCGCCCAGCGCCTGGAGCGGATCGCGGCCGCGCAGGCCGTGCGCGGCGGTGAGCGGCCCGCCGGAGACGCGGTGTCATGAGAATCGGCATGGTCTGCCCGTACTCGTTCGACGTGCCGGGCGGAGTGCAGTCACATGTCGTGGAGCTGGCGCAGGTGCTGATCGAGCGCGGCCACAAGGTGAGTGTGCTGGCCCCGGCCTCCGACGACACCGAACTGCCGGAATTCGTGGTCTCGGCCGGGAAGGCGGTGGCGATTCCGTACAACGGTTCGGTGGCGCGGCTGTCGTTCGGGCCGACCGCCTACACCCGGCTGCGGCGCTGGATCGCCGACAGCGACTTCGAGGTCCTGCACGTCCACGAACCCAACGCCCCGAGTATCTCGATGCTGGCGCTGAAGGTGGCCGAGGGACCCATCGTGGCCACCTTCCACACCTCCACCACGAGGTCGCTGGTGCTGGCGACCTTCCAGGGCGTGCTGCGGCCGTATCACGAGAAGATCAGCGGGCGGATCGCGGTCTCCGAGCTGGCGCGGCGCTGGCAGGTGGAGGCGCTGGGCAGCGACGCGGTCGAGATCCCGAACGGGGTCGACGTGCAGGCGTTCGCGAATGCGCCACTGCTGCAAGGGTATCCGCGCGCGGGCGGGACGGTGCTGTTCCTCGGTCGCTACGACGAGCCCCGCAAGGGGATGGCCGCGCTGCTGGGCGCACTGCCCACACTGGTCGCTCGGCATCCGGACGTGGAAATTCTGATCGTCGGCCGCGGGGAGGAGGAACGCCTGCGCCGGGAGGCGGGCGAACACGCCGGACATCTGCGTTTTCTCGGTCAGGTCTCGGATGCGGAGAAGGCGTCCGCGATGCGCAGTGCCGATGTGTACTGCGCGCCGAACCTGGGCGGGGAGAGTTTCGGCATCGTGCTGGTCGAGGCGATGGCCGCCGGAACCGCCGTGGTCGCCAGCGAATTGGACGCCTTCCGCCGGGTGTTGCGTGACGGGACCGCGGGAGTGCTGGTGCCGGTGGGTGACTCCGCGGCGCTGGCCGAGGCGATCGACGGGCTGCTCACCGACCGCGCCCGCCGCGAGGATCTGGTGCGCACCGCGGACCAGGTTGTCGGCGAATACGATTGGCCGGTCGTGGCCGAACAGATTCTGCGGGTGTACGAGACGGTCACCGTCGGCGACGCCCGGGTGAGGACCGCTGGATGATCACCTTCTCCGCGACGACCATTCTGGTCCTCGCGCTGATCGCGGCGGTGATCATCGCCATCGGAGTATGGGCTTACTCCACCGCCAACCGGCTCGACCGGCTGCACGTGCGCGGTGACCAGGCCCGCGACGCCCTGGAGTCCGCCTTGGCGCGCCGCGCGGTGGTGGCCCGCACGGTCGCGATCTCGATGGCCGGGCCGATGTCGGAGTCCACGGCGGCGGAGCAGTCCAAACGGCTGATCGCATTGGCCGACCGCGCCGAACGCGCCGACTGGAACGATCGCGAAACCGCGGAGAACCAGCTCGCGGCCGCGCTCTCCGCGGTCGACATCACCTCGTTGCGTCCGCAACTGGTGGCCGAACTCGCCGACGCCGAGGCGCGGGTACTGATCGCGCGCCGCTTCCACAACGACGCCGTGCGCGACACGCTGGCGCTGCGTACCCGGCGCCCGGTGCGGTTGCTGCACCTGGGCGGTACCGCGCCGCTGCCCACCTATTTCGAGATCGCGGAGCGGGTCACCCCGGCGGCGACCACCGGACTCGAGGTCGACACCGTGCGCACCTCGGCCCGGGTGGTGCTGCTCGACGACGAGGATCGCGTGCTGTTGATGCGCGGCCACGACCCCCAGACTCCCGATTCGCCGTTCTGGTTCACCGTCGGCGGCGGCATCGAACCGGGGGAGACGCTGCGGACCGCGGCGGTGCGCGAGGTCTGGGAGGAAACGGGCCTGGCGCTGGACTCCACGCTGCTGCGCGGACCGATCTGGCGGCGGGTCGCGGTCTTCCCGTTCAACGGTGAGCTGATCCGCTCCGAGGAACTGTTCTTCGTCGCCCGGGTGCGCTGGTTCGACCCGAAGCCCGCGGATCCGAGCGTCTGGGAACGTCGCTGCGTCACCGCCTACCGCTGGTGCCTGCCGCCGGATATCGCCGAACTAGACCGGATCGGCGAAACGGTGTACCCGTACCACCTGGACAACCTGCTGGCCGAGGCGCTCGCCGCCGCCGGTTCCGAGATCGAGCCGGAGGTGCGGTCCATCCGCTGAGCCGTGCGGTCCGGCGGGTCACTCTCATACCGTGGCGTATCCGGTGAATTCCCGCGCGGTCACCGCGACGAGGCGTCCGCCCATCGCCCCCACCGTCGAGCGCAATCGGGGATCGCCGCTGGGCGGTAGGGTCATCGACCAGGCGGTCGAACCGTCGCGGGCATCGATCGCGTGCACGGTGGCGCCGTCGGTGAGGATCAGGTGTCGGGCATCGGTCACTCCGTCGTATCGCAACGTGTTCGTGAACCGCGCCGGCTGCTGCCACACTTGACGTCCGTCGGCGAGATCGAGACCGATGAGTGCGGTCCCGTCGAGTGATCGGACGATCACCGTGTGAGCCACTACTCCTTCGACCGCGCCCTGGCGACCGGTGGGCTCGTCGAGGCCGATCTGTGGATTGGTCCACAGCACTCGCCCTGTCGTTCGGTCGTAGGCACTCTCGCCGGTGAGGATCGGCGGCGGCGAGGCGGTCGCGGTCGGATACCACTCGAGCAGGAAACTCGGATCGCCGACCTCGGCGAGCGGGTGACCGTTGCGATCGAGAAGTGTGATCGTCCCCGGGCTGCCGCTGCGATCGATCACCTGCCTCGCAATGATCCCGCCGTCGAACACGGCGCCGACGGAGTCGGTGAACAGCGGGTCGCCGGTGCGCAGATCGTAGACACGAACATTGCGGTCGTGGCCGTCCCGGAAGTAGTCCGGCGCGTCGAGTCTCGGCCTGACCGCGTCGCCGGGAACCGGTGTCGGATACGTCCGGCGCCAGGTTGCCTCGATGTCGGAAACGGTTCCCCGGGTGACGACGGCGGTCATCCAGTCGGCGGTGCGGCCGGCGACGGAAACCACCCCGTCGCGCACCGCCGCGTCCATCACCTCGAAGTCCGTGGAGCGGTCCGTGGCTATCGTGCCGGTGGCGGCGTCGACGATGAGCACTCGGTGGGTGCCGCGGCAGGTCAACTGGCCGTCGAATACGCGCTCGTTACAGCTGAGGAGTTCGCCGGCGTCGATCGTCCACCGCACCGCGCCGGTGTCCGGGTCGATGCCGTGCAGCCGCACCGGTCCGGCTTTCGGTGCGGTGCCCGGCCCGGGCTCGCCGGGTACCGCGGTGGCCGCGACGATTATCGGCCCGGCGTCCATCGGCGAACCATAGCCGTAGTAGTTGTCCAGGCTGTGCGGAAGTGCCAGCAGGACCGCGCCGGGCTCGTGCGACAGATCGGCGGGGCGTAACGTCCATCGCGGCACCGGGGCGGAGTCGAGCCGACCGGAAATCCGGAACCGGCCACCGGCCGCGGGACCCGCCGGCGGCTCCTCCGGCGATCGGTTCACCCACACGACCGCTGCGACTCCCGCCACCACGGCCACGATCAGCACCGCGATCCAGATCCGGCGCGTGCCTCGACCGGTGAGCCAGTGTGCGGCCGCGTTCATCCGGCGGTCTCCTTCATCCGTCCAGCCGGCTCACGCACCGGCCCACTGTGCGAAAGAGGCAAGGTATCAGCCTCTTTCGAGGTAGGCGACCGCGAGGACGTCCCAGCGCCGGTGATGCCGTAGCTCGAAAGCCCCTTCTCGTCGAGGATCCCCATCGTGGTCGGAGAAACTGTCACCGACCCCGGCGGGCATCGGTCAGCGACGAGGACGTGCTGCCGCGTTCGGTGTGGATGACCACTCTCCGGAACGCCCGGAGGCCGGTGTCAGCGCGGCGCGATCGCACGGTTGCGAAGTGGCCACCCGGTCAGTGGTGGCCCGAGAGTTCCGTGGCGGATGCCAGTTCCTGGAGGGGAATGGTTGTGTCGGACCAGGTTTCGGGAGCGTGGGTCGTTCGGGCGGCGATGAGGCTTCGGGCGGTGCGCAGGTCGGCGGGACGGCCCACGGCCGCCGCGGCGACCAGTCGACCCGCTCGCAGGGACAGTGCGACGAACTGGCCGGGGGTGTCGGTGGTACGGACCACGACGTCGTCCTCGGTGTGCGGTCGCCCTGCGAATTGGATCGTGACGCCGTACTGCGTGGTCCAGCCCCAGGTGACCTCTTGCGCGGGAAGGGGTTGTCCGAGAACGGATTTCGCTGCGGCGATCCCGTGTGACTGCGCACTGTTCCACTGTTCGGTGCGCCGGTGGACCCCGAATTCCGGATCGTAGACGGCGGCGGCGTCACCGGCGGCGAAGATATTCGGCGCCGAGGTCGTATAGGACTCGTCGACGAGGATCCCGTCCCCGACGGCGAGTCCGGCCTGCCGGGCCACGTCGGTCTCCGGTTCCGCGCCGATCGCGACGAGCATCGCGGCGGCGGTCCACTGACGTCCGTCGACGGCGATGGCCCGGATATCGCCGTCGCCACCGTCGATCCGGTCCAGCACCACCGCGTCGTGGATGTCGACGCCCTTGCCGGCGTGCAGGTTTCGGCAGTGCGCGCCGATCGCCGCCGGGGCCACCCGCTCCAGCGGAGCGTCACCCGCGTGCACGATCGTCACCGCCGCCCCGAGTCCACGTGCCGTCGCGGCGGCCTCGCAGCCGACCAGGCCGCCGCCCACCACGAGCAGCGATCCGCCGGTCACCACGGCAGCGCGCAACGCATCGACATCGGCCGCGGTGCGCAGCGTGTAGGCGCCCGATTCGGGTCCGGGCAGTTCTCGGGCGCGCGCGCCTGTGGCGAGCACCAGGGCGTCGTAGCCGAGGGTTTCGCCGGTGCCCAGATGTAGCCGGTCGCGGTCGACGTCGATGCCCGCGACCGGGGTCCCCGGCCGCACCTCGATGCCGAGTTCGCGCCACGATTCCGCGGATTCGAGCAGGAGCCGGCGTTCGTTCGCGGTGCCGGCGAGCAATTCCTTGGAGACCATCGGGCGGCGGTAGGGCAGCCGGTCCTCCGCGCCGAGCAGCACGATCTCACCGGTGTAGCCCTCGGTGCGCAGCGTGCGGGCGGCGGTGGCGCCCGCGACCCCCGCACCCACGACGACGATGCGTCCGGTCATGCGCGACTGACCTCGACCATCTCGAAATCCGCCTTGGCCGCACCGCAGTCGGGGCAGGACCAGTCGTCGGGAATGTCGTCCCAGCGGGTGCCCGGCGCGATGCCGTCTTCGGGCCAGCCGAGCGCCTCGTCGTATTCGAATCCGCATTGCAGGCAACGGAACAGCTTGTATTCGCTCATATCAGGCGCCTTTCGTGAGGGTCGGATCGTGGCTCGCGAGATCGAAATCGACCTTCTCCCGCACGCCGCAGTCGGGGCAGCACCAGTCGTCGGGTATCGCCGACCACGCGGTACCGGGCGGAAAGCCCTCGCGAGGTGCGCCCTCGCTTTCGTCGTACACGTAATCGCAGACGGGGCAACGGAATCGGGACATCAGGCGACCCCGTACTTCGCGAAGACCCGATCGCGCTTGCGGGGCTGGATGTTGACGCGGGTGATGTCACCGTCGTAGTGCGCGAGCACCCGCTTGTCCATCACGCGGCGCCACAGCGGCGGGAAATAGGCGACGGTGATCATGCTGGCGTAGCCGCTGGGCAGATTCGGCGCGCCGTCCATACTGCGCAAGGTCTGATAGCGCCGGGTGGGGTTGGCGTGATGGTCGCTGTGGCGCTGCAGGTGGTAGAGGAAGATATTGGTGACGATGTGGTCGGAGTTCCAGCTGTGCTCCGGCGTGCAGCGTTCGTAGCGCCCGGCCGCGGTGCGCTGCCGCAGCAGGCCGTAGTGCTCGAGGTAGTTGACCGTCTCCAACAGCGAGAAGCCGTACACCGCCTGCAGCACCAGGAACGGCAGCACGCCGGGGCCGAAGATCGCGGCCAGCGCGCCCCACAGCACCACCGACATCAGCCAGGCGTTGAGCACGTCGTTGTGAATCGTCCACGGGCGCTTGCCCATCCGCTGCAGGCGAGTCTTCTCGAGCGACCAGGACGAGCGCAGGCTGCCCCACACACTGCGCGGCAGGAAGGTCCAGAACGATTCGCCGAAACGGGAACTGGCCGGATCCTCCGGTGTCGCCACCCGTACGTGGTGGCCGCGGTTGTGCTCGATGTAGAAGTGGCCGTAGAACGTCTGCGCCAGCGTGATCTTCGACAGCCAGCGTTCCAATTCGTCCTTCTTGTGGCCGAGTTCGTGCGCGGTGTTGATGCCGACACCGCCCATGGTGCCGATGCTGAAGGCCAGGCCGATCTTCGACACCAGGCTCAGCCCGCCGTCGACACCCAGCCAGGACAGATCGGCCGCACTCCACAGATAGCAGGCGAACACCAGGCTGAGCAGCTGGAACGGGATGTAGGCGTAGACGCACCAGCGGTAGTAGCGGTCGTTTTCGAGCTGTTCCATCACCTCGTCGGGCGGATTCTGCCCGTCGGGCCCGAAGAATCGGTCGAGGATCGGCAGCAGGACGTACACCAGTAGCGGCCCGATCCACCACCACACCGGCGCCGCGTGGTGCCAGCCCAGTTGGTTGAACAGCCACACCAGGCCGGTGGCGAGCAGGACCGCGGTCGGCGGGACGAGGCCGAACAGCCAGAGATGGCGTTTGCGGTCGCGCCACTGGGGCGGCGCGGTCCGGGCCGGATCGCCGATTCGGGATGTGGTCACGGAGTTCTCCTCACGAACGGTACGCGGACTGCGCGCCGGAACGGTGCGCCCGGCATACGGGCTGCGTCGACGAGGTCGGGGCCGGAGCGCGGCCAGTTCACCTCGACGTATTTACACTTTCTGAAGAAGTGTTCTCATTGAATACAGATGCGGTGAGATTGTCAATAGTCGAACAGTTTCGCGGACCGTGTACGATCATGGACGTGGCTACCGCGCCGAACTTCCAGTCCGATATGCGCCGACTTCTGCGCGAGCGCGTCATCGAGACCGCTCGTGGCCTGGTCTGTACCGAGGGCTGGGGCGCGGTGAACATGTCGCGAGTGGCCAAGGAGGTCGGTGTCAGCCGGCCGGTGCTGTACAAGGAGATCGGCACCAAACAGGACCTCGCCGATGTGGTGATCGCGAACGAGGTGGACGTCTTCCTGGTCGGGATCGCCGAGAAGCTGGCGGCCCACCCGGACGATGTGATCGCCGGCCTGATCGCGGCCGTGGAGTTCACCCTGCGCAGCGGCGCGGACAATATGCTGCTGAAGGCGGTGCTGTCGGGCCGCTCGGCGCCGGATACCGCGCTGCTGCCGGCGCTGATGACCGAACCGGAACCGGTGCTCGGCCGGGCGATCGCCGCGGTGACCGCGACGGTTCGCGCGCAATACGATCTGGCCTCGGTGGGCGACGAGGAACTGGGATCGGTCGCCGAAACCGTTGTGCGCCTTGCCCTCAGTCATCTGTTCCAGCCCACGGGGCCGGTCGAACGGGCGCTGGAGCAGATCCGGGTCGTCGCCGTCGGACTGTTCGAGCCACTGCTGTCCGAGGCGTGACCATTCGACGCCGGATGATCCGACGGTGGGAGACGTTGGCTGTCAACGTATTTCGTCGGAAATCCGCCGATCTCGCCGCTACCCGGCCGTTGCCGCTGTGTGACAGGTCACCATCGGTTAGGGTCGAAACCGGTTTGCCGCACACCGAATCCGGCGAACCGGTGTGTGGAGGTGAGGTACCGAATGCATATGTCCTATCTGCTGTACGACTTCCTGCTGCCGTATATCGGCGAGCAGGCCGCGACGTACTGGGCGCAGCTGTTCGTCGTCGACCCGATCTGACGAGCAGGTGGCGCCGGCCTGCGGTTACGGTCGTCCGGCGCCACGGGTACTCGCTCTCGGCGCGCCCGTAGCGACGCCGTAGCGGCCGCCTCGCCCGGCGTGTGATCCCCGCCGGGGGCGGCGGACCAGTCCAGTGCTCTCGGACTGGCTATCTAGTGGCCTGATCGGGGCGCCTAGAATCGTGGAGGTTCGCATCGCAGCGATGCCTCCTCGAACGAATCCCCGATAATCAGGAGTTTGCCCGTGACAACGCCCGACACCACCTCGACGACCGGCACCGCCCGCGTGAAGCGCGGCATGGCCGAGATGCTCAAGGGCGGGGTGATCATGGACGTCGTCACCGCCGATCAGGCCAAGATCGCCGAGGATGCCGGCGCGGTCGCGGTGATGGCGCTCGAGCGGGTTCCCGCCGACATCCGCGCCCAGGGCGGTGTCGCGCGGATGAGCGACCCGGACCTGATCGACGGCATCGTCAACGCCGTCTCCATCCCGGTCATGGCCAAGGCGCGCATCGGCCACTTCGTCGAGGCGCAGATCCTGCAGAGCCTCGGCGTCGACTACATCGATGAGTCGGAGGTGCTGACCCCGGCCGACTACGCCAACCACATCGACAAGTGGCAGTTCACCGTGCCGTTCGTCTGCGGCGCCACCAATCTGGGCGAGGCGCTGCGCCGCATCACCGAGGGCGCGGCCATGATCCGCTCCAAGGGTGAGGCCGGCACCGGCGACGTATCCAACGCGACCACCCACATGCGCAAGATCCGCGCCGAGATCCGCCACCTGCAGTCGCTGCCCGAGGACGAGCTGTTCGTGGCCGCCAAGGAACTGCAGGCGCCCTACGAGCTGGTCCGTGAGATCGCCGAGACCGGCAAGCTGCCCGTGGTGCTGTTCACCGCCGGTGGTATCGCCACCCCCGCCGACGCCGCGATGATGATGCAGCTGGGCGCCGAGGGCGTCTTCGTCGGCTCCGGCATCTTCAAGTCCGGCAACCCGGCCGAGCGTGCCGCCGCCATCGTCAAGGCCACCACCTTCTTCGACGATCCCGATGTGCTCGCGAAGGTGTCGCGCGGCCTGGGTGAGGCCATGGTCGGCATCAACGTCGAGGAGATTCCGGAGCCGCACCGCCTTGCCGAGCGCGGCTGGTAATTCGGTCGGAAGATTTTCCGAGACAACGGCTTTCGCCGGGTCGTCCTGTGCGGACGGCCCGGCGTCGTCGTATGCGAGGGGTGATGGTGCCGCACCCCGGAGACCGTCCTGAAGTGTACGGTCGACGCCTCACCTGTCCTGCGCGATCGCCCCGATCCGATCCCGCGCCGCGAACTTCGCGATCGCGGCGGCTGTGACCGGGGTGAAGAAGTTGACCAGGTTGCCGTCCGGGTCGCGGACCAGCAACGACCGGTTGCCCCACGGCATCGTCGTGGGTTCGGCGACGATCTCGGTGCCGGCACCGGACAGCTCGCGATGGACGCGGTCCACATCGGCGACGAGGAATTCGGTGATCACACTGCGGTTGGCGCCCGGAGCGGCGGAATCCGGTGCGAACAGCGCCACCGTGCGCGTGCTCGCGATCGCGAGGGTGGCGGTGGCGGTCTCGAACTCGGCGAAATCCTCGGTCGCCCACTGCGCCCGGACGCCGGTCGCGCGCTCGTAGAACGCGACCAGACGCGCGACGTCGCCGGTGACGATGCGGATGGAGACGAAATCCATGACTGTTTCCTTGCTGTTGAGAGGCGTTTTCCGCAGCGTAGGAGAAATAGTGGACACAATCGGTCCGGTATCGGAACTAGAGTTGTTCGCATGGCTCGACCCACCGGCCGCGTGCTGATCCTGCTGGAACTCCTGCAGTCCGGCGGTACCCGCACGGTGGCCGAGCTCGCCGACCGGCTGGGGGTCGAGGGGCGCACCGTGCGGCGTTATGTGGACCATCTGATCGACCTCGACATTCCGGTGGAGTCCGTGCGCGGCCGCTACGGCGGCTATCGCCTCGCCGCCGGATACCGGCTGCCGCCGCTCATGTTCAGCGACGACGAGGCCCTGGCCGTGCTGCTCGGTCTGCTCGCCGGCCGCCGGAATGGTTGGGCCCCAACGGATGTCACCGCGAGCGAGACGGCCGCTGCCAAGATTCGTCGCGTCCTGCCCGCGCCCCTGACCCGGCGATTGGACACACTGCTGGAATCGTTCGACGTCACCGAGCAGCCGGACGCAGCGGCCCCGGCGCAGGCCGCGGTTCTGCTCGCGATCGCCGATGCGGTACGCCACCGCCGGCCCGTCACCATCCGCTACACCGATCGGCGCGGCCGCGGAAGCGAACGCGTCCTGCATTCCTACGGCCTCGTCGCTCACGCCGGGCGGTGGTACGTGACGGGCACAGATCCCCGGCTCGGCGAAGACCGCACCTTCCGCATGGATCGTGTCACCGATGTGCGAACGCTGCCGGGCTCGTTCGACCCACCCGCCGAATTCGACGCCGCACGGCATCTGGTGTCCGGCTTCGCCGCCGCCGACTACCGATACGACATCGGCCTGCGGATCTTCGGCACCACCGAGCAGATCCGCGCCCATCTGCCCGCGACCGTCGCCACCGTGGCCCCCGCCGACGACGAGGAGGCGCCGCAACGCTGGTGGCGCGTCGACGTGCGCGCCGAGCGCCTCGAGTGGCTACCGCCGGTGCTGGCGGCACTGGATCGCCCGTTCGTCATCGACCGGCCCGAGGAGTTGCGCGACCGCGTCCGGGCCCTCGCCGACCGGCTCGCCGCCTCCGCCCGCCGAACCTGATCGTCCCTTCTCACCGGTGCGGCCGGTCCCTGCCGAGCGAATGAGCTTCCCGCTACTGTCTTTCGGGCACTGTGCGATCCTTCGCACCGATCGACGAGACGAGACAGGGGACCACATCCGATGGTTGGGTCAGGGACTGTGGGCCGGGACCTCGATCTGGCGGCGGTGCGGGCGTTCGTCGCCGCGGCCGAGGAGCGGCAGTTCAGTCTCGCCGCTGTGGTTCTCGGCATCAGTCAGCAGGCGGTGTCGAAGCGGATCGCGAAGCTGGAGGACCAGCTCGGGACGGCGCTGTTCGACCGCGTCCCCGCCGGAATCGTGCCGACCGCCGCCGGTGCGCGGCTGCTGCCGCACGCGCGAGCGCTGCTGGCGGTGGCCGAAACCGCGGTGGCGGCGGTCGGTGAGATGCCGCGTCCACTGCGTGTCGCGGTGCAGGGCGAGCGCCAGGGCGCGACCGAGCAGATGCGGTTCTACCTCGACCGCAACCCCGGCGCCGAGACCGAGATCGTGATCTCGAACGTCTTCGTGACGTCGCGGGACATGGTGGTGCACGGCCGCGCCGACGCCGCCTTCGCGCGTCCCTCGGGCGGCCCCCGCCCGCTGCCGCCCGATATCGCGGCCGTCCCGGCCTATGTCGATCCGGCGCATCTGCTCGTCGGCAGGGACCATCCGCTGGCCGGGCGTTCGGCGGTGCCGCTCGCCGAGCTGGCCGCGTACACGGTGTGGATTCCGGGTGCCGGGGTGGCGTCGGAATGGGCCGACTTCTATCGCGAGCTGAGTGAATTCTGCGGTGTCACCATCGATACGACACCGCGCGACCGCACCCGGTTCCCCGGGCCCGACGGTATCGAAGCCATGCTCGCACGCATCGCGGACTCCGACACCCTGGCCACCGTCAGCAGCGATCACTTCCGCAATCCGTGGCATCCGCACATCCGGCGGGTGCCGATCGTCGACCCGACGCCGGCCTATCCGCATGCGCTGCTGTGGTCGACGGCCAACACCCATCCGGGGCTACCGCACCTGATCGAGCATTTCCGCACGACCTACAACCGCGACATCGCCGCCGGCTGCTGGCTGCCCGCCGCCGACCGCGAGCGGTTCGCGGGCTGATCGCCGCGAATCCCGCTGTGCCCCCGCGCCTTCGGTTCGGGACCGACGCCGATCAGGAACCGGTGCGCACGGCCGGGCGGTCCGGATGATCCCAGCGCACATCGAAGGTGGGCATGTCGTCGTGCTCGCGATCATGGCGCAGCAGCGCGGGCACGGTCCATCGGTCCGCGGGGTCGGTCCGGCGCAGCAGTGCCGATTCCGACATCTGCAGCCGCACGGTGACATCGAAATCCAAACCCCGGCCGAGCAACATCGGCCCCGCGACCACCAGGACGAGGCCCGGTTCGGCGGGCTGCATGCGCGCTCGCGCGGACCGATCGCCGACTTCGTCCCACAGCGCGGGCAGCCACCGCCCGCGCCCGCGTACCGCTTCCAGCACTTCACGATCCAGGGCGGCGTAGTCGAACCATGCTGTGCGGTAGGTCATTTCGTCGCGCCCGAACTCCAGCCGCAGCGATGCCGGGCGCACGAAGTCGTGCAACCACACCCGCTCGGCCGGGCGCCCCCGCGTGCGGATCCGTTCGACGATCCGGTCCGCCGGTTGTCGCGGGTGCGCACCGTCGGCGCCGTCGACGGCCACCACGACCGGGCCCGGCAGGGCGAGAGCGGCCGCGGCGACCCGCTCGACCAGCCCGTCCACGGCGATCGGTTCGTATGCGGGCATCCGCCTATCATGCCCGCCACCGCGCGGATCGCGGAGAGTCGCCCGGCGACCGGGTTTGCCATCGCATAGCGTGAGCGGGTCGATTTCGGGCACGGTGGTACCCGCGAGGCGATCGAACACCCTCCGCGGAGCCCCGCCGGCGTCGGTGATCGACGGTTGTCGTGAACTCGAGGAGGTCGTGGTCCGTGGCGGTGCTGGTCCCGCGTGAACGTCCGAGGCGGTGGTCGCTCGACGACATCGTCGTCACCGATCCGCCGATCATCCGGCGGGCGATCGGCGCCGCGAGTATCGGCAACATCACCGAGTGGTACGACTTCGGCGTCTACGCGTATTTCGAGCCGACCATCAAGGACGTGTTCTTTTCCCATCTCGGGGACACCGCCGGCACGATCGCCACTTTCGGCCTGTTCGCGGTGGCGTTCCTCGTCCGCCCGTTCGGCGGCATGTTCTTCGGACCGCTGGCCGACCGCATCGGCCGCAACAAGGTGCTCGCCACCACGATGATCCTGATGGCGGCCGGCACGTTCGCGATCGGCTGTATCCCGGATCAGAACACGATCGGGATCTGGGCGCCGATGTTGTTGCTGTGCGCGCGGTTGCTGCAGGGTTTCTCGACCGGTGGCGAATACGGCAACGCGATGACCTTCATCGCCGAATACGCACCCGACCGGCGGCGCGGATTCCTCGGCAGCTGGCTGGAATTCGGCACCTTCACCGGATATCTGCTGGGCGCGCTGGTGGTCACGCTCGCCGACGCCACCCTCACCGACGAGCAGCTGCTGTCGTGGGGCTGGCGGCTGCCGTTCTTCGTCGCGCTGCCGCTGGGTGTGGTCGGGGTCTATCTGCGGATGCGGCTGGCCGACACCCCGGCCTTCGCCGCCCTGGAGAAGGAATCCGAGGAGCGGGAGAAGGCGAACAAGACCGGCGAGGAGGCGAAGATCCTGGCCCGGCTGTGGCCGTACGTGCTGGTCTGCATGGGCCTGGTGGTCGTCTGGAATGTCACCAACTACATGCTCACCTCCTATATGCCGACCTACGTCACCTCGACCGTGCCCGACAGCACCGGCGGCGGGGTGTCCTCCTCGGCGTCGCAGTGGCTGCAGATCGCGGTGATGACCATCGCGCTGCTGACCATCCCGGTGATCGGCCTGATCTCGGACCGGATCGGGCGCAAACCGATCATCTGGGCCGGCATCGTCGCGTTGCTGGTGCTGGCGTTTCCGATGGTTCTGCTGGTGCGCACCGACAACGCGTTCGCCGTGTTCCTGGGCCTGCTCATGATGGGCCTGACCCTCATCTGCTTCAGTGCGACCATGCCGTCCACCCTGCCGTCGCTGTTCCCGACGAAGGTGCGCGGTGCGGGGCTGTCGGTGTCGTTCAACGTGGCGGTCTCGCTGTTCGCCGGCACCACCTCGGTGGTGGTGGGCGCGCTCGTGGGCGCGACCGGCGATCTGAACTGGCCGGCGTACTACCTGATCATCGCGGGGCTGGTGGGTGCGGTCTCGGTGTACTTCCTGCAGGAGCCCAACGGCCGGCGCATGTGGGGCTCGGCGCCGGCCGCGCGGTCCGCGGAGGAGGCGAGGGAACTGATCGGATCGCAGGGCGAGCGGGCGTCGTGAGCGGTGTCACGGCGGAGAGTCGCGCGCCGGGGCGGGTTCGCCATCGCTTAGCCTGAGCGGGGCACGTGGCGGAAGGACGGTACATGGCGACGATCGAAGAGGCACTGGAGATCGAGCGGCTCGAGCGGGACATCTTCCGCGGCGCGATCACCAAGTCCCAGCTGGCGCGCACATTCGGCGGTCAGGTTGCCGGGCAGGCGCTGGTCTCGGCCGTACGCACTGTGGAACCGCGCTTCGAGGTGCATTCGCTGCACGGATACTTCCTGCGCCCCGGCAATCCCGCCGAGCAGACGGTGTATCTGGTGGAACGCATTCGCGACGGGCGCTCGTTCTGCACCCGACGCGTCACCGGCGTGCAGGACGGCGAGGCGATCTTCACCATGTCGGCGTCCTTCCATGTCGGCGACGAGGGTCCCGAACATCAGGACCGGATGCCGGAAGTCCCACTGCCGCAGGACATTCCGGACGAACGCGCGTCGATGAGCCCGGAGCGGCTGTGGCTCATGCGCGAATGGGAGCACTGGGACATCCGGCTGGTGCCGCAGGAAGAGGTGGTCCGGCGCGACGGCCTGGCCTCCCAGCAGCAGGTCTGGTTCCGCTACCGGCACCCGCTGCCCGACGACCCGCTGTTCCACGTCTGCACCCTCGCCTACATGAGCGATATGACCCTGCTCGGTTCGTCGAAGGTCACCCACCGCGACGAACCGACCCAGGACGCGTCGCTCGACCACGCGATGTGGTTCCTGCGCCCCTTCCGCGCCGACGAATGGCTGCTCTACGACCAGAATTCCCCGTCCGCGGGCTACGGCCGCGCGCTCACCAGCGGGCGGATCTACAACCAGCGCGGACAGTTCGTCGCCCAGGTCGTGCAGGAAGGGCTCATCCGCAAACTGCGGCGGTAGGTGAGCGGCGCCACAACGGCGGCGGCCGCAGGCCTCGTCAGCATCGCGCAACTCGTATGCTCGTGCCGTGAAACCGACCATTGGCGTGCTGGCTCTGCAGGGTGACGTGCGGGAGCACTTCCACGCGCTGGCCGCGTGCGATGCCGAACCGGTGAGTGTGCGACGGGAATCGGAACTCGAGTCCGTCGACGCGCTCGTGCTGCCGGGCGGCGAATCCACCGCGATCAGCAAACTGCTCGAGGTGTTCGGGTTGCTGGAACCGCTGCGGGCGCGGCTGCGCGCGGGCATGCCGGCCTTCGGTTCGTGTGCCGGGATGATCCTGCTGGCGTCGGAGGTGCTCGACACCCGTCCCGACGCGCAGTCGCTGTCGGGCATCGATATGACGGTGCGGCGCAACGCCTTCGGACGTCAGGTCGATTCGTTCGAAACCGATCTCGACTTCACCGGACTCGACGAGCCCATCCGCGCGGTGTTCATCCGGGCGCCCTGGGTGGAACGAGTCGGCGACGGCGTCGAGGTCCTGGCCCGGGTTCCGCACCGGCCGCGGCCGGGGACCGTGGTCGCCGAGGGCCCGTCGGTGGGCGATCCGCAGGAGGCGGCGGGCCGGATCGTGGCGGTCCGGCAGGGCTCGGTCATCGCGACCTCGTTCCATCCCGAGGTGACCGGCGATCTGCGCGTGCATCGCCTGTTCGTCGACTCGGTCCGGGCCGCGGTGGCCGCCGGTACCTGACCGTTCGCCGCGCACCCCGACCGGGCGATGGCGGACCGGGCAGTAGACTGCACAGCGATCGCCGGAACGCAGATCGCGAATCTGCCCGGGCCTCGAGCACACCGACCTGAAGGAAGTAGGGAATGAGCGGCCACTCCAAATGGGCCACCACCAAGCACAAGAAGGCCGTGATCGATGCCAAGCGCGGCAAGATGTTCGCGAAACTGATCAAGAACATCGAGGTCGCGGCGCGCACCGGCGGTGGTGATCCTGGCGGAAACCCGACTCTCTACGACGCCATCCAGAAGGCGAAGAAGTCGTCGGTTCCCAACGACAACATCGAACGCGCTCGCAAGCGCGGCGGTGGTGAAGAGGCCGGCGGCGCCGACTGGCAGACCATCATGTACGAGGGCTACGGGCCCAATGGTGTTGCGGTGCTGATCGAATGCCTCACCGACAACCGCAATCGCGCCGCCGGTGAGGTGCGCGTGGCCATGACCCGCAACGGCGGCAATATGGCCGACCCCGGGTCGGTCGCCTACCTGTTCCACCGCAAGGGCATCGTCACGCTGGAGAAGAACGGGCTCAGCGAGGACGACGTGCTGACCGCGGTGCTCGACGCGGGCGCCGAGGAGGTCAACGACCTCGGTGATTCGTTCGAGATCATCAGCGACCCCAGTGACCTGATCGCCGTGCGCACGGCGCTGCAGGAAGCCGGAATCGATTACGACTCCGCCGAATCCGGCTTCCAGCCCTCGGTGTCGGTGGCGGTCGACGCCGACGGCGCCCGCAAGGTGTTCAAACTCGTCGACGCGCTCGAGGACAGCGACGACGTGCAGAACGTGTACACCAACGTCGACGTCTCCGACGAGGTCCTCGCCGAACTCGACGCCTGATCCGTACCGCCGCGGGCCGCTGCCGGATGGACCGGCGGCGGCCCGCGGCGTGTGATCAGGTGTGCACGGGCAGTCCGAGCCGCGCCGACACCCACGGCAGCGACGAGGTGAACGCGGCCGCCGCGAACTGCCAGGTATGCCCGCCCTGAGTGGTGTGGATGGTGCACTCGATGCCGGCCGCGCGGCCCTGGCCACACAGTTTCTCGGCGGCCCCGACCTCCCCGGTATCCATGACGCCGTCCTGGCCGCCGACGCCGATGCGGCTCTCGTCGACCTGCGGCAGGTGGAACCGGCCGCCGGCGTCCTTACCGGTGCGGTCCGGGCGGTGCGACGGCGTCAGATCGTCGAACAGTCCGGCGACATCGGTATAGGGGCCGTGTTTCGCCATCACCGTCAGCGGGTCGAAGCGGTCGTAGGCGGCCGCGTCGCCGCCGTAGAGGCGCGAGATCGTCTGCTCCTTGGTGCCGGACGTCGGGCCGAGATCGCCCGCGATATCGACGAAGGTGTGGAACAGCTCCGGATGCATCACGGTCAGGTCGGTGGCGCAGGTACCGCCCATCGACCAGCCCACCACCGCCCACTTCGCCGGGTCGGCCGGCACGCCGAAACGCGAGTCCACATACGGCACAACATCTTTCGTGAGGTGGTCGGCGGCGGCGCCGCGCGGCCCGTCGACGCATTCGGTGTCGTTGTTGAAGCTGCCCGAGGAGTCGACGAAGACCAGGACGGGGGCGGTGCCGGCATGGGCCGCGGTGAACGCGTCGATGGCGGGCATGATCTGGCCGCTGCGCAACCAGTCGGCGGGAGTGTTGAATTCGCCGCCGATCATCATCACCGCCGGCAGGGCGGGCGGGGTGGGCCCGGCGAACCACGCCGGTGGCAGGTAGACGTATTCGGTGCGGTGCTTGAACCCGCTGGCGCCGTCGCCGGTGTCGATCGGCACCACCACGCCGTTCGCGGGGTGACTGTTGCGCATCGCGGCGAGCTCGTCCTGATCGGTCTGGTGGGGCAGCGGCCCGGCCGTCAGCGCACTCCACGCCGACTGCGCACTCGGGTAGTAGCCCACCCACTGGTTGAGCACCACCGCCGAACTGGCGATCGCGAACGGCACCGCCACGATCGCGGCGGTACGGTGCCACCACCGCGCGCCCGGCCAGCCGACGACCACCAGCGCGATCGCGGCGACCGCTGTGCCCACCCAGATCCACAGCCGCACCGGAGCGGGATCGGAGGCCAGGCCCTCGTTGTCCATCACGGTGCGGGCGGCGAAGGCGGCCACCACCCCGAGGGCGAGGCAGATCGGCACCCGGATCAGCCACCACCGCCGGCCCCAGCGCACGATCGCGACCACGAGCAGGACGGCGGCGACGATCTCGATGGTCAGCGGCAGCCAGCCGTGCAGCAGCGAGACGCCGTGATGAAAACCGTTGTAGGGGTTCAGTTTCGCCGAGGGGAGCTGAGGTGGCGGAGGCGGCGCCACCGCGGGGGCGGCGGTCGGCGCGGGCGCGGCCGGGGCGGTCGGCGCGGGCGTCGGCACATCCATGGGCGCTGGGAACACGGCGTAATTGTCGGTGGCGTTCCTCGAGAAACCCTGTGAACTCGCTCGGAGTCCGGTCCGGCCGGGCGGCCGGCGAAGATGGGGTCGAAGTCCGGCGCCGCGTGAGCCCCGCGCGGGCACAATGGGGCATATGGCCGAGATCGTGCTGGTGCGCGGGGATATCACCGAACAAGACGTAGACGCCGTGGTCAATGCCGCCAACTCCGGGCTGCTGGGTGGCGGTGGGGTCGACGGTGCGATCCACCGCCGCGGTGGACCCGACATCCTCGCCGCCTGCAAGCAGTTGCGGGCGACGACCTATCCCGACGGCCTGCCCACCGGGGCGGCAGTGGCGACGACGGCCGGCAACCTTCCCGCCCGCTGGGTTATCCACACCGTCGGCCCGGTCTGGGCGGCGAAACACGACCGCTCCGGCCTGCTGGCCTCCTGCTACCGCGAATCCCTGCGTGTCGCAGAGGAATTGGGTGCCCGCACGATCGCCTTCCCGGCGATCTCCACCGGCGTGTACGGCTGGCCTCTCGACGACGGCGCCCGGATCGCCCTCGACACCGTCCGGACGGCGCGTACCGGCGCCGCCGAGATCCGTTTCGTCCTGTTCGGCGCGACCGCGCATCGGGTGTTCGAGTCCGCGCTGGCCGCACTGGAATAGCCGGCTTCGTCGCTCCGCGGCGCGGGGTCGCGGCGTCCGGGCTCCGTGTCGGTGGCCGCCGGTACGGGGGCTCTCGGTTAGACTTCGAACAATTGTTCGCGAATCGACAGGGGTGCATTTCGTGCGGGTGATGGGTGTCGACCCCGGGCTCACCCGGTGCGGCCTGAGCATCGTCGAGGGCGGTCTGGGGCGGCAGGTCACCGCGCTCGACGTCGACGTCGTGCGGACACCGGCCGATATGGACCTCGCGCAGCGGCTGCTGGGCGTCGCCGACGCCGCCGAGCACTGGATGGACACCCATCGGCCCGAGGCGGTCGCGATCGAGCGGGTCTTCTCCCAGCACAACGTCCGCACCGCCATGGGCACCGCACAGGCCGGCGGGGTGATCGCGCTGGCGGCCGCGCGGCGCGGCATACCCGTCGCCTTCCACACTCCGAGCCAGGTCAAAGCGGCGGTGACCGGCAACGGTTCCGCGGACAAGGCTCAGGTGACGGCGATGGTGACCCGCATCCTAGGCTTGCAGACGGCGCCGAAACCGGCCGACGCGGCCGACGCCCTGGCGCTGGCGATCTGCCACTGCTGGCGGGCGCCGATGCTGGAGCGGATGGCGAAGGCGGAGGCCCAGGCCGAACAGGCGCGGCGCAGATACGCCGAAAGGCTTGCCCAGCAACGAAAGGCGGTGACCAGGTGATCGCGTCGGTGCGCGGTGAGGTGCTCGAGATCGGGCTCGACCACGCGGTGCTGGAGGCCGCGGGCGTGGGATACCGGCTCAACGCCACCCCCTCCACGCTGGCCGGTCTCACCCGCGGCGACGAGGCCCGCCTCTACACCGCGATGATCGTGCGCGAGGATTCGATGACGCTGTACGGCTTCGCCGATACCGAGGCGCGCGATCTGTTCGGGCTGCTGCAAACCGTCTCCGGTGTCGGTCCCCGGCTGGCGATGGCGGTGCTGGCGGTGCTCGAGCCCGAGGCGCTGCGAAAAGCCTTGGCGGAGAGCAACGTCGCCGCACTGACCCGGGTACCGGGGATCGGTAAACGCGGGGCCGAGCGCATGGTGGTCGAATTGCGCGACAAGGTGAATCTGGTTCCCGTGCAGTCCGCCCCGCCCGGCGCGGCGCCCACCCCGGTCGTCACCCCGGTGCGTGATCAGGTCGTGGAGGCGTTGACCGGTCTCGGGTTCCCGGTGAAGCAGGCCGAGCCCGCCGTCGACGGCGTCCTCGCCGAACAGCCCGAACTGGGTACCTCGCAGGCCCTGCGGGCCGCACTGGCGATCCTCGGCCGGAATCGGTGACGCCGATGCACGACGACGAATTCCCTTCCAGCAGTGGCGGTATCGATCCCGGCGCCGACGATATCGGCACCGGTGCGGACGGCGGCGAATCCGCGGTCACCGCGAACTACCTGACCTCCGACGGGGACATCGAGGCCGGCCTGCGCCCGAAATCCCTGGACGACTTCATCGGCCAGCCCCGGGTGCGCGAGCAGCTCGCCCTGGTCTTGCGCGGTGCGACCCAGCGCGGCGGCACCCCCGACCACGTCCTGCTGTCCGGCCCGCCCGGGCTCGGCAAGACCAGTATGGCGATGATCATCGCCGCCGAGCTCGGTACCGCGCTGCGAATCACGTCCGGACCGGCTCTGGAACGCGCCGGTGACCTGGCCGCGATGCTGAGCAATCTCGTCGAGGGCGACGTGCTGTTCATCGACGAGATCCACCGCATGGCCCGCCCGGCCGAGGAGATGCTGTACCTGGCGATGGAGGATTTCCGGGTCGACGTCGTGGTCGGCAAGGGACCGGGAGCGACCTCGATCCCCTTGGAGATCGCGCCGTTCACCCTGGTCGGCGCCACCACGCGCTCGGGCGCGCTGACCGGCCCGCTGCGCGACCGCTTCGGCTTCACCGGCCATATGGACTTCTACGAGCCCGAGGAACTGCAGCGCATTCTGCAGCGTTCGGCGGCGATCCTCGGCGTACGCATCGAATCCGATGCGGCGGCAGAGATCGCCGGCCGCTCCCGGGGTACACCTCGCATCGCCAACCGGCTGCTGCGCCGGGTCCGCGACTATGCGGAGGTACGGGCCGACGGCCTGGTCACTCGGGACATCGCCAAGGCCGCGCTGGCTGTCTACGACGTGGATTCGCTGGGATTGGACCGGCTCGACCGCGCCGTGCTGGGCGCGCTGGTCCGCGGCTTCGGCGGCGGCCCGGTCGGTGTGTCGACGCTGGCGGTGGCCGTGGGGGAGGAGGCCGCCACCGTCGAGGAGGTGTGCGAACCGTTCCTGGTTCGCGCCGGTATGGTCGCGCGCACCCCGCGCGGGCGGGTCGCCACCGCCGCCGCCTGGGAGCATCTAGGTCTGGTGCCGCCGCCGGATCTGGTTTTCGGATCCATCGAGGTCCGAGGCCGCGAAGCCCAGCCCACCCTCGACCTGTTCGACTGATCCCGTCCGGCCCGGCAGTTCGATCGCGTCAGCTCACCAGCGCCGCGACCGCATCCACGAAGGCGTCCACCTCGCCGCGGTGGTAGGCCCGGACCCCTGCCGCGGCGGTGCCGAATGCGGGGCGGATCGCCGCCGCGTCCCATCCCGTCGCGGCCTGTGCCAGTAGCGCGGCGACGCGCTCGCGGAACGCGTCGACCTCGTCGGCGACATATCCGCTCCGGCCCAGCGGCGGCGCCGAAAACCGCAGCCGGGAAACATATTCCGGCGACGGCGGCCACGCCACCTGCGGCCGGGACGGGCCGTAGCGCGCGGACTCCAGCGCCACGCAGGCGCGATCGAGAAATGCGTCCACCTCGTCGCGGTCGTAATCGCGGCGGCCGGGAGCGGCCAGGCCGAATTCGTGTCCGCGAATGGCGGCCGCGCTCACAATGGCCCGGCCCGCGAAGGCATCGGCGAGGGCGGCGCAGAACGCGTCGACCTCGGCGGGGTCGTAGCCGCGGTGCCCGATCGGGGCCCGGCCGAAACGGATCCCTCGCACATACTCCGGCGTCACCCGCACATTGTTACAACACCGCTCAGCCGGCGCGCACCCCGTCGATCAACAATCGCGGAATCGCCTGGGCCAGTCCGGCGGTCGACTCCGGATCGGGATCGCGCAGGCCGTGCACGATGGCCGCGAGCAGCATGCCGGTCACCGCCTTGGCCGTATTGGCGGCGTCGAGGTCGGCCCGCAGATAGCCCAATTCCACACCGTGCTCGAGATATCCGGTGGTGAGCGCGTCGGCGGTGTCGAGCAGGCCGTAGAGCCGCATCGTCAACTCCGGATCGATGCCGGTCGCCTGGAACAGCAGCAACTGCGCGACCCGGCGGTCTTCGAGGAAGATCCGGTGCAGCGCGACGCCGATGCGGTCCAGCTGACGCCGGTAATCGGCGAGCGAGGTCGCCGCGTCGGGCGCGTTCTCCGTTCCGAGCGCCTCGATGATCCGCGCGGCGAGATCGTCGATCACGTGGTCGATGATGTCGCGCTTGTTCTCGAAGTAGCGATAGAACGTCCCGTGCCCGATTCCGAGGGCCGTGGCGATATCGGCGATTCCGGTGGCGTGATAGCCCTTGTCGGCGAAGCAGGCGAAGGCGGTGTCGATGATCTGTTGCCGCAGTTCGGCCTTGCGTCGCTCCAGATGTGTGGATGGCTTCGGCACGGACCCGATGATACGGTGTTCCGCAACGGAATGATGTGTCATTCCGTATCAGATGCATCAGGTAACAGGGAGGTTCGGCGTGGCACCTCAGTACGACGCCGTGGTGGTCGGTGCGGGATTCGGCGGTATGGGGGCCGGAATTCAGCTGGATCGTCTCGGTCTGAAGAATTTCGTGATCCTCGAGCGCGAGGACGGCCTGGGCGGGACCTGGCACGTCAATCACTACCCGGGCCTGGCCGTCGATATCGCCTCGGTGACCTACTCGTATTCGTTCGAACCGAATCCGCACTGGTCGCGGCTGTTCGCCCCGGGCGCCGAGCTCAAGAAGTACGCCGAGCACATCGCGGACAAATACGACCTACGCCGCCGGATGCGGTTCAACCAGGTCGTCGGCGGCGCTCGCTGGGATTCCGAACACGCGCACTGGGTGGTGTCGGTCGAGGGTGGCGAAACCCTCACCGCGCGCTATCTGCTCACCGCGACCGGCTTCCTATCCCAGCCCTATACCCCGCCGTTCCCGGGCATCGACAGCTTCGCCGGCAAGATCATCCACACCACCGCCTGGGAGGACGATTTCGATCTGACCGGGCGGCGCGCCGCCGTCATCGGCACCGGCGCCACCGCCGTACAGCTCGTGCCGGAGGCCGCGAAGAAGGTCGCGGAACTGACCGTCTTCCAGCGCACGCCGATCTGGGTCGTACCCAAGGTCGACACCGCCATTCCGAAGCGCGTTCAACAGCTGTTCGAGAAGGTGCCGCTGACCCAGAAAGCGGCGCGGCTGGTCAACACCGGCGCTCTGGAACTGCTGATGGTCTCCGGCGTGCTGCACTACAAGCAGGCCAAACTCGGCAACAAGGGCGCCGCACTGCTGGCGAAGGCGCATCTGCGCGCGCAGGTGCGCGACAAGGAGACCCGCGACAAGCTGACCCCGCACTACGACTTCGGCTGCAAGCGGCCCACCTTCTCCAACACCTACTTCAAGACCTTCAACGAACCGCACGTGCGGCTCGAGACCACTGCGATCGACCATGTCGAGGCCGACGGCATCGTGACCGCGGACGGGCACAAGACCGAGATCGATACGCTGATCCTCGCGACCGGCTTCAATCTCTGGGATGTGAACTTCCCGGCCGTCGAGATCATCGGCCGCGACGGGGTGAATCTCGGAAAGTTCTGGCGCGACAACCGATTCCAGGCCTACGAGGGCATCACGGTGCCGAAATTCCCGAACTTCTTCAGCCTCAACAGCCCCTACTCCTACAGCGGTCTGTCCTACTTCACCACCATCGAGGCGCAGATGAAGCATATGGACCGGCTGCTGCGCGAGGCACGCCGGCGCGGTGAGGAGGTCTTCGAGGTGCGGGAAGAGGCCAACGCGCGCTTCCTGGACTACGTGACCGAGAAGCTCGGCTCGTCGGTGTTCTACGCCGGGAGTTGCTCGACGGCCCGCAGCTACTACTTCAACCAGCACGGCGAGGCCGCGCTGCTGCGCCCGAACAGCACGATCACCACCCACCGCGAAGCGGTGAACTTCCCGCTCGACGACTACGTCTACGGCGCGCCCGCCGCCTGAGGTGCCGCTGCGGCGGGGTTCGCGCCGGTGTGGCGCAAACCTCGCCGCGCGCACCGCGGGTGTGGCGATATTCCAGGTTGCTGGCAGACTGTGTGGGTACAGCCCCATCCAACCCACCAAACTAGGACCGACTACGACGATGGCGAACCTGCTGTTTCCGCTGCTACTGGTAGTTCTGCTCGTACCGATGTTTCTCGGTGTCCGCCGCCAGAAGCGCGAAGCGCAGAAGGTCGCCGATATGCAGGAGAGCGTGAAGGTCGGTGACCAGGTCACCACCACCTCCGGCCTCTACGGCACCGTGGTCGACCTCGACGAGGAGACCGTCGACCTGGAGATCGCCGAGGATGTGGTGACCACCTGGCTGCGCGCCGCCATTCGCGATGTGCGCCCCGGTGGCGACGCCGCCGACTCCGCCGAGACGGGTTCCGACACCGAGGAGTCCGGCGACGAGGCGATCGCCGCCCCCGCGGCGGAGTCTGCCGGCACCAACGGGACGAACGGTTCGGCTTCCACGAACGGCTCGGCGGCCAACGGTTCGGCCTCGGCCTCCGGTGTGGAGGAATCCGTCGAGGACACCGCAGCCCGGCTGCGCAAAGACTGACCCGCTTCCGCCGTCGCAGCGCTCCGCCGCCGCGACGGCGGTGCGGCGTGTCCGTGGGCCCGCGCTCGCCGGTGCTCCGTGCTCGCAGGTCATGCCGCAATTCCGGCCGCCACCCTCACCGCCTAGGAGATATGTACTGTGCCACCTTCCAAGGGAACGGGGCATCCGCTGCGGCTGCTCGGCGTCTACGCCGTGCTGCTCGCGGTGATCTACGCGTTGGTGTTCTTCACCGGTGACAAGTCGCCGGAACCCAAACTGGGAATCGACCTGCAGGGTGGAACCCAGGTCACGCTGACCCCGCGCACGCCCGACGGCGGTAAGCCGAGCAAGGACAGCCTCAAGCAGGCCCAGCAGATCATCGAATCCCGGGTCAACGGCCTCGGTGTGGCCGGTTCCGAGGTGGTGATCGACGGCAACAACCTGGTCATCACCGTGCCCGGCAGCGACGGGCAGCAGGCGAAGTCGCTGGCCACCACGGCCAAGCTGTACATCCGCCCGGTGGTCGGACAGCCGTTGCCGGTCGGGCCCGACGGCAAGGTCCAGACCGGTGGCGAGCCCGCTCCCGGCGCGGAGCAGCCCGGCACCCCGCCGGCGAACACTCCGGCTCCGGGTGCGGGCCAGCAGGCACCCGCATCGGGTGCGTCGCCCGGTACCGAGTCGAAGCCGTCGAACGACTCCGGCACCGCCTCGGGTACGGCCTCTTCGGGTGAGACGTCCGGCACCGGCGAATCCTCGGGCACGACCGCGCAGAACCGGGTCTTCCCGGCTCCGGCGCAGGCTCCGACGACGCCCGCTCCGGCTCCGGCACCCTCTCCGGAGCCCGGTGCGCCGAATCCGGCGCTGACGCCGCAGCAACAGGCCAAGCAGGAGATCGACGCGGCGCGTGCGCTGCGGCAGAGCACCGACCCGCAGGTCCAGCAGCTGGCAGCCCAGCGACTGGACTGCCACAAGCCCGACCCGCTGGCCGGTAACGACGATCCGAAGCTGCCGCTGGTGACCTGCTCGTCGGACGGCAACGAGGTGTACCTGCTGGCCCCGATGCGCATCGACGGCCAGGACATCAAGGATGCGAGTTCGTCGCTGAACCAGCAGTCGCAGTGGGCGGTCGATCTGACGTTCAAGAACGCCGACGCGTGGGCCGATCTCACCAAGGAATACCTGCAGAAGCAGGTGGCCTTCACCCTCGACTCGAAGGTGATCAGCGCGCCCGTCGTGCAGCAGGGGCCGCAGCTCGGCGGTACCACCCAGATCACCGGCCAGTTCAACGCCTCCACCGCCAAGGAACTCGCCAACTCGCTGAAGTACGGCTCGCTGCCGCTGTCGTTCGAGGTCTCGGAAGCCTCCACGGTGTCGGCGACGCTCGGCCTGGCCTCGCTGCACGCCGGTTTGATCGCCGGTGCGATCGGTTTGGTCGCGGTGCTGCTGTACTGCCTGCTCTACTACCGGATGCTCGGCTTCCTGGCCGGGTTCTCGCTGGTGGCCTCGGGTGTGGCGGTGTACGGGATCATCGTGCTGCTCGGCAGGTGGATCAACTTCACCCTCGACCTGGCCGGTATCGCCGGTCTGATCATCGGTATCGGTATGACCGCGGACTCGTTCGTGGTGTTCTTCGAACGCATCAAGGACGAGATGCGCGAGGGCCGCAGTTTCCGCTCGGCAGTCCCGCGCGGCTGGGCTCGCGCGCAGCGCACCAACCTCTCGGGTAAGACCGTCAGCCTCATCGCCTCGGTGGTGCTCTACATCCTGGCGGCCGGACAGGTGAAGGGCTTCGCGTTCACCCTCGGCCTCACCACCGTGCTCGACGTGGTGGTGCTCTACCTGGTGACCTCGCCGCTGATGATGCTGGCCTCGCGCTCGCCGTTCTGGGCGAAGCCGTCGGTCAACGGTCTGGGCGCGGTGCAGCAGATCGCGCGGGAGCGTAAGGCGGCGGGCACACTCGTAGGGACGGGGTCACGATGAGCGACAATCGCAGTCAGGTGTTGGAGGAACCGATCGTGGACGAGTCGCTGCCCGCCGGGGAAGCGCCGAAGCACGGATTCTTCGAACGCCTCTACACCGGTACCGGCGGCTTCCGGATCGTCGGCCGGCGCAAGCTGTACTACGGCATCGCCGCCGTGCTGGTCCTGATCGCGGTGCTGAGTATCGCGGTGCGCGGCTTCACCCTCGGCATCGATTTCGCCGGTGGTACGAAGATCCAGATCCCGGCGACCAGCGGTATGACCACGACCTCGGTCGAGGACACCTACTCCCAAGCCCTGGGACACAGCCCGGTCACCGTGCAGAAGGTCGGATCGGGTTCCTCGGCCTCCTTCGAGATCCGTTCCGAGACACTGGATTCCGCGCAGCAGGACAAGATCGCGGACGCGCTGTTCACGAAGTACCACCCGAAGGATTCCAGCGGTACGGCCAGCCGCAGCGTCATCAGCGTCACCGAGATCAGCGAGACCTGGGGTGGGCAGATCACCCGCAAGGCGATCATCGCGCTGGTGGTGTTCGTCCTGTTGACGATGGTCTACATCGCCATTCGATTCGAACGCGATATGTCGATCGCCGCCATCGCCTCGCTGTTCTTCAACCTGATCGTCACCGCCGGCATCTATTCGATCGTCGGCTTCGAGGTGACGCCCGCCGCGGTGATCGGTCTGCTGACCATCCTGGGCTACGTGCTCTACGACAACGTCGTGGTGTTCGACAAGGTCGAGGAGAACACCCGCGGCGTTCTGCATCTGACTCGGCGCACCTATGGTGAACAGGCCAATCTCGCCGCCAACCAGACGCTGATGCGCTCGATCAACACCACGGTGATCGGCATTCTGCCCATCGTCGGCATGCTGGTGATCGCGGTCTGGCTGCTCGGTGTGGGCACGCTGAAGGACCTCGCGCTGGTGCAGCTGGTCGGCATGATCGTCGGCGCCTACTCGTCGATCTTCTTCGCCGTGCCGCTGCTGGTGTCGATCAAGGAACGCTTCGGCCCGGTGGCCGCGCACACCCGCAAGGTGCTCGCCAAGCGCGCCGCCGGCGATACCGGCCGCACGGGTGAGGCGCTGGGTCGTCGCAGTTCCGGTGTCCCGGTCGCCACCCGCACCCGCGACAGCGGTTCCGCCGCACCGAGACCCGGTGCCCGGCCCACCGGGAAGCGGCACAAGAGAACCCACTGATGAGGCGAAGGGGGTCGGATCGCGTGCGGCGGACGCTCCGGCGGACATTCGGTGTGATCGCGGCCGGTGCACTGCTCACCGGGGTGATCGCGGGTTGTTCGAGCAAGAACCAGGTGCCATCCATCGGATATGCCGTCGACGCGGTGCCGGCCACCTACAACGGCGGGAGTTCGGCCGGTGTCGCGGGCGGCTCCGCGGCGCTGTTCGCCCGCGTGCTGACCGGGTTCTACTACACCGGTCCGGACGGCCAGCCCGTCGCCGACACCGATGTCGGTACCGCGAACGAGGTGGCCGGCGAGGCGCAGACCATCCGGTACCGGCTCAACCGCGACGCGGTCTATTCCGACGGCGTGCCCACCTCGTGCGACGATCTCGTGCTCGAATGGGCAGCGCGCAGTGGGCGATTCACCAAACCGGGTCCGGGCGGCGCGATTCCGCTGTTCGACGCCGCCTCCACCACCGGCTACTCCGATATCGAGCGGGTCGAATGCCAGCCCGGATCCAAGGACGCCACCGTGGTGTTCCGGCCCGATCATCACTTCCTGGCGTGGCGGACGCTGTTCAACGCCGGGGATCTGATGCCGTCCCATATCGCGGCCAAGGCCGCGGGTGTGCCGAATGTGGTGGCGGCGGTGCAGTCCGGCGACCAGGCCGCATTGGACCGGCTGGCGCAGTTCTGGAATACCGGCTGGAATCTGAAATCCGGTGACATCAACCCCGACCTGCTGCCGTCGTCGGGGCCGTATCGCGTCGAGTCCTACAGCGACGGTGACGGTTTGGTGCTGGTCAAGAACGACAAGTGGTGGGGCAACAAGCCCGCCACTCCCCGAATCGTGGTGTGGCTCAAGAACGCCGACCTGAAGAAGAAGATCTCCGACAACTCCGTCGAGGTGGTCGACATCGGCGCGGGCTCGGTGAAAGACCTGAGCCTGAACAAGTTTTCGGTGAATCAGGCACCGGGCCGCGGCGCCGAGCAGTTGGTGCTGTCCACCGCGGGCGTCTTCGCCTCCGCCGATGCCCGGCGCGCGTTCGCACTGTGCGTCCCCCGGCAGGCGTTGTTCGACACGCTGGGGCATCCGGGCTTCGACAACAAGTCCGGCCTGGGATCCGGGCCCCTCGATTCCCGGACGGTCCAGGCCGATTCGGTGTACTACCCGGCGATCACGGGTCCGGCGGACAAATACCGCGCGGGTGACTCGCCGGGCGCGCAGCGTGCCCTGTCCGCGGCCGGGGTGGCCAATCCGACGATCCGGATCGGCTATCGCAGTCCCGACGACCGTCGTGCGCGCACGGTGGCGATGATCGCGGATGCCTGCAAGGCGGCGGGCGTGACCGTCGTCGACGCCGGTGCGGCGGACTTCACGCCCGCGGAACTGGGCGCCGGCAAGGTGGACGCCGTACTCGGCGGCACCGCGGCCGCCGTGGGCCCCGCCGGTTCCCTGCCGGGGATCGAGGCGACCGCGGCGTTGCGCACCGGCCAGGGCGTGAATTTCGGGCGGTTCGGCAACGGGCGTTACGATGCGATCGCGGATCAGCTTGCGGCGGACGACAATTCGGTGACGGTGTTGAATCTCGACACCGAGGCCGAGAATCTGCTGTGGAACGAGATGCCGTCGATCCCGCTGTTCAACACGCCTCGGACCGTAGCGTTCGGGAAAGGGCTGGAGAACGGGGTCGCGAGCCCCACCAAGGCCGGTGCGGGCTGGAATATGGACCGCTGGGTGTTGCGGCGGTGAGCGTCCTCGGACGCTGGATGAGGGAGCGGGTGTAGATGAGTAAGCACACGATGGTGGAAACGGCCGAAACCGCGGAGGAGAAGGTCGCGCGGACCGCCGAGGTGGTCGGGCGACTGACGCGCTGGCACGACGATTTCCCCACCCCCGGTGTGCGTTTCGCGGATCTGACCCCGGTATTCGCCGATGCCGAAGGCTTCCACGCGGTGATCGAATGCCTGGCCGCCTGCGCTCCCGACGCCGATCTGGTGGCCGGCGTGGACGCGCGCGGATTCCTGCTGGGCGCGGGTGTGGCGGCGCTGCTGGGGACCGGGGTCGTGGCCGTGCGCAAGGGTGGCAAGCTGCCGCCACCGGTGCTCTCGCGTGAGTACACCCTCGAATACGGCTCCGCCGCACTGGAAATTCCTGCCGACGGCATCGACCTCAGTGGCCGCAAGGTGCTGCTGCTCGACGATGTCCTCGCCACCGGCGGCACGCTGGCCGCCGCGGCGGAACTGTTCCGCAGTGCCGGGGCGCAGGTGGTCGCGACCGCGGTGGTACTCGAGATCGGCGAGCTCGGCGGGCGCGCTCGCCAGGGCGAATACCCGCTGACTTCGATCGTGCAGGTGTAAATCGCGTGTCGGTTGTGGGGCCCGCGCGGGGGTCGTTATGCTGACGTGCGGCAAGGGGGCCCGGATGAACGACCGACGGACGATCGCATGAACGAGTACCGCAGTGCGCGCGACAATGCCGGAACAGGAGACGCCGACCGGTGGTGGCGATGAGCCGTAGTCGGCGTACCCGAATCGGGGCCGCTCTGGCGGGCGCGGTGGGCGTGGCGTTCATCGTCGGCGCCGCGACCGCCGCGGCTACTCCTTCGGTGGCGCTGCGCGGCGGCGCCACCGTCACGGCCCGGGTCACGGGGGAGAAGGCCGGACAAACCTGCCGGATCACCGGCTCGGATATCGATATGCCCTGGCGTACGGTCGGTTCCGACGGTTCGGTGGAGTTGGACAGCGGACCGGTCTCGTCCGGACGCCACAGCGCTCGCGTCGTCTGCCAGGATCCGCGCACCGGCGCGGCCTCACAGCATGCGGTGGGTAAGGAAGAGGACGTCTTCACCGGGCATTGGGCCCCGGCCTTCGAATTCCTGCACCATCACCGGATGGAGTTCCTTACCCCGCACGAGCCCTGAGCTGGTTCGACCCTGGGCTGATAGAACACCGAGTCGATCCGCTTCCGGCGCCACTAGATCCGCGCCAGCAGCCGGGCGATGATCCCGGTCACTACAAGCCAGAACACCGCTGCCAGACCGTAGTTGATGATGATGTCCCAATCTCGGGAGCCGGTGTTGAACAGGCCCGGGAAGAACAGCGCCAGCGGTTCCGCCAACCCCTTGATGAAGGTGAAGAACCGGTTGGTCTGGTTGGCGTCGAAGATCTGCAGCAGGATGTAGACGATCTCGATCAGAGCGAGCACACCGCCGATCGTGCTGACGATCGCCGCCAGCCCACCCGTGCGGTTCGTGCCATAGGTTCTATATCTGTACATGCCGGCCGAATACCCGCCTGACGGCGTTGAACGCAACCGATTTTGTCCAGAGGTCTGAACTTCCACAAATGTGAGCGCTGCTCTTGACAGGGGTGCGCCCGTAGGCGATGATTGAGTCATCGAAGAGAGCAGCGCTCACAAAAGCGAGGAGTAGTCATGAACGCCACCCGGTACATCGCGCCCACCGGCATCGACCCGATCATGAACCGGATGTTCAACGCCCTGCCGAAATGGGGCATCAGCGTGATGGGTTCCCGGCTGCTTGCCGTGCGCGGTCGCACCTCCGGGGAGTGGCGGACCACGATGGTCAACGTCCTGCAGGATGCGGACGGAACCCGGTATCTGGTCGCTCCTCGCGGTCGTACCCAGTGGGTCCGCAATATCCGCGTCGCCGGCGGCGGAGAGTTGCGGCTCGGGCGCAAGACCGAGGTGTTCACGGTGACCGAGGTCGCCGACGCCGACAAGGTGCCCGTGCTGCGGCTGTACCTGAAGAAGTGGGGCTGGGAGGTCGGCAAATTCTTCGAGGGCGTGACCGCCGACGCCACCGACGCCGAACTCGCCGCCATCGCGCCCGGCTTCCCGGTCTTCCGAATCAACTGAGCCGCAACGGCTTCCGTCGCCGGTGACGCGTATCACCGGCGACATGATCTTGCGGCCCGCCTTTCGGTCCGCTAAAGTTGTCGAGTCTTGTTTCCGTTGATCGGAGTTCTGCCGTTGCTCTTCTGAGGTAGCCATCGCGTGGCCCGCACATCTGCGCGCCATTCCCGCCGCCCTCAGGAGCACGCATATGTCTATTTCGACTATTTCTCTGTCCGATCTCACCTTCGTATGGCCCGACGGCACCCCTGTGTTCGACGGTCTCGACGCGGTTCTCGGACCCGGCCACGTCGGTGTGGTGGGCAGTAACGGAGCCGGAAAATCCACGCTGTTGCGCCTGTTCACCGGAGAATTGCGCCCCGTACGTGGTTCGGTGACGGTGGCCTGCCGGCTCGGATATCTGCGCCAGGATCTCGGCTTGGCCGCGGGACAGCGCGTCGACGCCGTACTCGGCATCGGCGAGGTGCGCGCCGCGCTGCATCGCATCGAATCCGGCGCCGGAACCGAGGCCGATTTCGAGCAGGTCGGAAACCGCTGGGATGTCGAGGAATCGGCGATCGCGCTGCTCGGCCGGCTGGGCCTGAACTACCTCGCCGACGATGTCGCACAGCTGGATCGGCGCCTGGACACCCTGTCCGGCGGGGAGACGGTACTGCTCGGACTGGTGGCCGAACTGCTGCGCGAACCCGATGTGCTGTTGCTCGACGAACCCACCAACAATCTGGATTCGGCTGCGCGGCAACGTCTTTACGATGTGGTCGAGGGATTCTCCGGCACCGTGCTCACCGTCAGCCACGACCGCGAACTGTTGCGGCGGGTCACCACCATCGCCGAACTGCGGCGCGGTGAGATCCGCACCTTCGGCGGGAATTTCGACGAGTACGAGCAGATCGTCGAGGCCGAACAGGAGGCCGCGCGCGCGGCGATCCGCGATGCCCGCAGTGATGTGCGTAAACAGTCGCGCGAACTGGTGGAGGCCAGGATCAAACTGGACCGGCGCCAGCGCTACGGGCAGAAGATGTGGGACACCAAACGCGAGCCGAAGATCGTGATGGCCGAGCGCAAACGCCAGGCGCAGGTGTCGGCGGGCAAACTGCGCAACAACCACATCGCGAAAGTGGAGGAGGCCAGATCGACCCTGGAGCAGGCCCAGGAACTGCTGCGCGACGATCGGGAGATCCGCGTCGACCTGCCGGGAACCAGGCTCTATCCCGGCCAGGACGTGGTGGCGATGGAACAGGTGCGGCTGGCCAACGGACCGGTGGTCACGCTGCGGGTGAACGGTCCCGAACGCATCGCCCTCACCGGGCGCAACGGCGCCGGCAAGACGACCCTGCTGCACCGTCTCGTCGAGGAACCGCCGAAGGTGCCGTGGCGGCTGCTGCCACAGCGACTCGACATCTTCGACGAGCGGCTGTCGGTCTTCGACAATGTCTCCGCGGCGGCGCCACACGCCGGCGCCGAGCAGATCCGCGCACAGCTGGCGCGGTTCCTGTTCCGTGGCGCCGACGCCGATGTCGCGGCGGGGGCGCTGTCGGGCGGCGAGCGGTTGCGGGCCGCGCTGGCGATGCTGCTGCTCGCCGAACCGGCGCCGAAACTGCTGCTGCTCGATGAGCCCACCAACAACCTCGATCTGCCCAGTCTCCGCCACCTCGCCGAGGCGCTGACCAGCTTCGAGGGTGCGCTGATCGTAGTCAGCCACGACCCGCGCTTCCTCGATGAGATCGGCATCACGCGCCGCCTCGAATTGACCCCGGACGGCTTGGTGGATGAATCGGACTCCGGAACCGGTTGAACGAACGGGGTGCGTCGGGCCGGACCGGTGCGCCTTGGGGAAAACTCCTACTAAAGTGGGTGTTCTGGGCTGTTGAAGCGGTCGGCTAGGGTGTGGCGATCGAGGCGTGAGAGGTGGTGGCATGACTCAGCATCTGGAGAAGGCGAATGCCGGGAATTCGGCAGCTGGTGATGCCGCGCCGGCTGCCGCACCGGCGACTCCGCCGGCCACCCCCGCCGCGCCGCGTCCGGCGGCGTCGAAGTCGGGCGCCGACCGGAGCGGGCAGCCCGCGGCGCCCTCGCCGCGGAACATGCCGATGAAGCAGCCGGGTACGCCGGCGGCGGTGCCGAGTTCGGCCTCGCGCCGGGTGCGGGCCCGGCTGGCCCGCCGGATGACCGGGCAGCGGGGTATCGCCGCCGTCAAGCCGGTGCTGGAGCCGCTGGCGACCGTGCACCGGGAGCTGTATCCCAAGGCGAATCTGCAGTTGCTGCAGCGCGCCTTCGACGTGGCCGACGAGAAGCATTCGCATCAGTTCCGCAAGTCGGGCGACCCGTACATCACCCACCCGCTGGCGGTGGCCAACATCCTCGCCGAACTGGGGATGGACACCACCACGCTGGTGGCCGCTCTGCTGCACGACACCGTCGAGGACACCGGCTATTCGCTGGACGAGCTGACCGCGGATTTCGGATCCGAGGTGGCGCATCTGGTCGACGGCGTGACCAAGCTGGACAAGGTCAACCTCGGCGCGGCCGCGGAGGCCGAGACGATCCGCAAGATGATCATCGCGATGGCCCGCGATCCCCGGGTGCTGGTGATCAAGGTCGCCGACCGGCTGCACAATATGCGCACGATGCGCTTCCTGCCGCCCGAGAAGCAGGCGAAGAAGGCGCGCGAAACGCTGGAAGTCATTGCGCCACTGGCGCATCGGCTCGGTATGGCCACGGTCAAATGGGAGCTCGAGGATCTGGCGTTCGCGATCCTGCACCCCAAGAAGTACGACGAGATCGTGCGGCTGGTCGCCGACCGCGCACCGTCGCGCGACACCTACCTGGCGCGGGTGCGGGCCGAGATCGTGAACACGCTGGCGGCGAGCCGCATCAACGCCATCGTCGAGGGCCGGCCCAAGCACTACTGGTCGATCTATCAGAAGATGATTGTCAAGGGTAAGGATTTCGACGACATCCACGACCTGGTCGGCATCCGGATCCTGTGCGACGAGGTGCGCGACTGCTATGCCGCGGTCGGCGTGGTGCATTCGCTGTGGCAGCCGATGGCGGGCCGGTTCAAGGACTACATCGCCCAGCCGCGCTACGGCGTCTACCAGTCGCTGCACACCACCGTGGTGGGCCCGGACGGCAAACCGCTGGAGGTGCAGATCCGTACTCAGGACATGCATCGCACCGCCGAATTCGGTATCGCCGCGCACTGGCGCTACAAGGAGACCAAGGGCAAACATTCCGGCGACGCCGCCGAGGTCGACGATATGGCCTGGATGCGGCAGCTGCTGGACTGGCAGCGGGAGGCGGCGGATCCGGCCGAGTTCCTCGAGTCGCTGCGGTTCGACCTGAAATCCCCGGAGATCTTCGTGTTCACGCCGAAGGGCGATGTGATCACGCTGCCGCAGGAGTCGACTCCCGTCGACTTCGCCTACGCGGTCCATACCGAGGTGGGCCATCGCTGCATCGGCGCGCGGGTCAACGGCCGGTTGGTGGCGCTGGAACGGCAGCTCGAGAACGGTGAGGTCGTGGAGATCTTCACCTCGAAGGCGCAGAACGCCGGTCCCAGCCGGGACTGGCAGAACTTCGTGGTGTCGCCGCGGGCGAAGGCCAAGATCCGGCAGTGGTTCGCCAAGGAACGCCGCGAGGAGGCGCTCGAGGCCGGTAAGGAGCAGATCTCCAAGGAGGTCCGCCGCTCCGGTCTGCCGCTGCAGCGGCTGATGAGCGTGGACGCGATGTCCGCATTGGCGCACGAACTGCACTATGCCGACATCTCCGCGCTGTACGCGGCGGTGGGCGAGAACCAGGTCTCGGCGCACCACGTCGTGCAACGCCTGATGGCGCAGCTCGGCGGCGTCGGCGACGTGGAAAACGAACTGGCCGAACGGAGTACGCCGTCGACGCTGCCGGCGCGGCAGCGCACCATCGGCGATGCCGGGGTCGAAATCCCCGGCGCTCCCGGTACGGTCGCGAAGCTGGCCAAATGTTGTACACCGGTACCGGGCGACGAGATCATGGGCTTCGTGACCCGCGGCGGCGCGGTGAGTGTGCACCGGACCGACTGCACGAACGCGGATTCGCTACGCGCGCAACAGGAACGGATCATCGAGGTCAAATGGGCGCCCTCGCCGTCGTCGGTCTTCCTGGTGGCGATTCAGATCGAGGCGCTGGACCGCACCCGGCTGCTGTCGGATGTGACCAAGGTGCTGGCCGACGAGAAGGTCAATATCCTGTCCGCGTCGGTGATGACCTCCGGTGACCGGGTGGCGATCAGCAAGTTCACCTTCGAGATGGGCGATCCGAAGCATCTGGGTCATCTGCTGAACGTGGTCCGCAATGTGGAGGGCGTCTACGACGTCTACCGGGTGACCTCGGCGGCCTGATCCGCCGGGGGCAGCTCCGCCTGGGCACGCGACAGCTGTACCGCGGCCACGCACATCACCAGGACGGAAGCGATGACGACGATCGTGCCGATCGGGCCGGTCCGCAGTCGCTCGTCGAGCACGGTGACGCCGAGGAAGGCCGCGCCGAGCGGTTCGGCGACGGTGAAGGCCGGCAGCGAGGCCGACAGCGCCCCGACCTGGTAGCCGCGCTGTTGCAGATAGAGCCCCACGATGCCCGCGGCGACCAGGGTGTACAGCTGCCAACTGGTGAGCGCTGTGCCGAGTCCACGCCCGAAGAGATGGATGACGTGCTGGGTGAGCGCGGCGGAGACGCCGAACAGCAGACCGGCCGCGGTTCCCAGCATGAGCGCCTGCAACCCGGTCACTCGGACCACCACCGCCACCACGACCGCGGCGGCGACCACGCCGAGAACCAGCACGAGCGGCCACATCCAGGTCGACCACGGCGCATCGGGGATGCCCTCGGTGGGGTCGCCGACGACGAGGAAACAGGCCAGTGCGGCCGAGAGCGCGATCGCGTGCGCCCACATGACCGGCGTGACCGGGCGGCGGCTGTAGTGCGCGGCCAGCGGCAACGCGAAGACCAGGGCCGTCACCAGGATCGGCTGCACGATCAGCACCGATCCCAGCGCCAGCGCCACCACCTGGAAGACGAAGCCGCCGGCGTCGCCGATGATGCCGGCCCACCAGCGCGGATTGCGAACGAGCTGGGCTACCAGCGCGTCACCGGCCGGCACGTCGGCCGCCGCGCGTTGCTGGGCGACCGCCGACACGGCGAACAGCAGGGCGCCGACGAAGGCGCAGACGACCGCGGCGACGGGAAAGTTGCTCACCCGATCAGTCTGCCGTCCGCGACCGGGTGCCCGGCATCGGGGACCGGTGTGCCGATCCGAGGGTGGTGTGGTGACGGCGCTGTGAGACCGCGGAACCGCGATGGCATTTCGGAATAGGCGGAATGTGCGGTACGGGCGAATGGCAATTGTTCGGCAACACATTTCGGGCCGGTTTCCGCAGCGGCGGCGAGTTGCCCTCCGCCGGGCGCGAATTACGCATTCGCCGCAAAGTTGCCGAGGCTCATGCCGACTCTCGGTGCCGGTCGGCCGGTCCGGCCGCGACGAATCCTTCGCGCAGGTAGGAAGGTTCGCGGGCGGCGATCGCGGATGTGCTCGCGCGCCGACGGGGGCCTGCACTCCGAGCCGGATTCTGTTACGGTTTATTGCGTTTCGGGGCGCGCGCGATGTTCGGCGACAACTCGAATCCACATGATGATCGCCGGACGGGTCGCAGTGGCACTCGACCCTCAGAACTGTTGCAGACAGCGGGTTTAAAGGGGGTCAGATCATGCTGACCGTGCTGACATGCTCGGCGGTGACCGTACCGGTCGCGTCGGGTCCTCATTGCCGATTTCGCGCATCCACATCCGCGCCGGCCCTCGATTCGGCGTTCGAGATACCCCCGTTCACACCCCTTGACCTGCCTGGATGTGGTATCGCCCGAATCTCGGCGGCCTCGGACGGCGCGTCGAGTTCGCCGAATTCGTCGGGTACGGGACAATTTCCGTTCGGGAAGGGCCTCGGTGACGCCGCACCCGGTGGTGTGCCGTTGGCGACGTCCCATGGCGGTACCGCTGACAACAACTACCCGTTCTCCACGAACTGATCGCCGAGAGGGTCCGACGATGCTGCACGACGTGCCCGGCTCCGCGGGGATGAGGGAATGTTGAAGCCGTACAAAGAAGTCCAACGGTGGTTCCCGGCGCTGGAACCCGAACATGCCGTTCCCGCGGCCGCGCCGGGGGAATCCGACGCCGTCGACGACGAGGCGGAACCTGGAGCGGCGCGGTACCCGCACTACATCCGTGACACCGAGCCCGAGCCGTTCGACATTCCGTTCGCCGACGAACCGGCCACCCGGCGCAGCGAATTCGTCGGGGGCTGGACCGACTGGGTCGGCAGCCACGCACCCGGGCCGGACGACGACTATCCGGTCCACGAGGGTGAGGTACTGCGCCTGCCCCGCGACGCCGAGACCGGCGAGGGCCGGGCTCGTGGCCGCCGCCGGACCCGCCCGGCCGGTGCCGACGGCGACGATGCGGAGGGGTCCGGGGCGCGCTCACCGGGCGACGACGCGGACGAGCGCGACGACGTGGACACTCCCGAGTGGATTCTGCCGCCCCGGCGCGAACATGGCGACGGCGCCGCGGGCCGGATCGTGCGCCGCGCCCCGGGCCCGGCCTCACCGGCCCTGCGCGACTACATCCGCCCGAGCCGGCTGCGGGTCGCGCTCGTCCTAGCGGTAGCCGTGTTATTGCTGGTCGCCGCAGGCGGTTTCGCCCTGTACGTGCTGCGCTCCGGTGACGGAAGGCAGTCGGTGGCGCCGCTGCCGGCGCGCCCGGCCGTGGGCGACGACGCGCCGATGCTGCGGCTCACCTCGGCGTTCGGCGCCGATTCCGGCCCGCGGGTGGGTTCGGCCGGGCACTGCCCCACCGAACGGTCCTCGCGTGTGGTGCGCGGCGCCGAGGTCGGCGGCACCGATTCCGGGCCGGACGCGATCATGTGGTTCCAGCACGCCTTCTACGTCGAACGCTCGGCCGAGCGTGCGCGCGAGGTGGTGGCGCCGGATGCGGCGGTCTCACCGGCGCCGGTGATCCAGCGCGGCATCGCCTCGGTGCCGCTGGGCACCGACTATTGCGTGCGGGTGGTCACTGTGGACGACAACAGGTATTCGGTGGAGGTGACCGAACGGCGGCCGGGCGCGGCCCCCGCCACCTACGACAAGCAGTTGGTGACCACCGCGGTGGTCGGCGGCCGCACCCTGATCACGGGCATCACGGCCGGGTAAGAGGAGAGCTGAGATGGGACAGGACTGGAGCCGATGGCTCGACGAGACGTCCGACGCGGACGTCGCGGCGGGCTCGCGACCGCGTGGACGGGCGCCGGTGGTCCGGTTACGCAAGGGTCGGCGTGACGACGGCGAGGGCGGCGGCCTGCCGCGTCCGATCCTGGTCGTCGGCGGCTGCGGTGGCGCCGGAACCACCACCACCGCACTGGGACTCGCGGGTGAACTGGGCGCGGAGGCGGCGGCCGTCGCCGTCGACGCCACCGTGGCCGGCAGCGACCTGGCCCTGCGCGGCGCCGACGAACATCTGAGCCCGATCAGTCTGCAGCAGTGGCTGTACGGCCGCGGTGACGACGAACCGGCGCCGCTGAAGGAATGTCTCTCGCAGGCGAGCTCCGGTATCGGCCTGCTGTGGCGCGACGCCTCCCCGTTGCGCCGCCGCGCCACTTATCTGACGGTGGCCCGGGCCGTCGCCGACGCCGGATACACCCCGGTGTACGACGGCGGCAGCCCGATCGCCGCCCGTCAGCTGCGGCCGCTGCTCGAGGACGCGGAAGTGGCTCTGGTGCTGTCGATTCCGGCGCGTGCCGACGCCGCCAATCGTTTGCGGGTCACGCTGGAATGGCTCGACGACGAATTCGGCGGTCACGCCGAGGGGCAGGGCGGCGGCATCGTGGGCGACACCACCATCGTGATCTCACATCAGTTGCCCGGCAACAACTCTCGGGTGGCCGACCATCTGCGCGAACACCTCACCGGCTGGGTGCGCGACATCCGCGAGATCCCGTACGACACCCACCTGGCGCGCGGAGAGCTGGTGCGCCACAACGCACTCGATGCCGAAACCCGGAGGGCGTACCGGCGGCTGCTCAGCGGGATGGCATCATGACCGCGGCCATGAAGGAACCTCGCTCTTCCGAAAACCCGCCTGCGGCAGGCGTTGTCGCACCGGCGGAGTCTCGTCGCGCGCCCATCTGGGACCGTCCGGTACCGGGCGCCGGACGTGCGCCGCTGGTGTGGTTGCTGGGGGTGCACGGCGGCGCCGGAGCCAGTACCCTCGCGCATGTGCTTGCGCCTGCGGCGGATTCGCACCGGCGCTGGCCCGGTGTGTTCGAACGCGAATCACCTTTCGTGGTGCTGGTCGCCCGCGAGACCATCGCCGGGCTGACTCGCGCCCATGATCTGCTGCGCCAGCACCGGGCCGGGCTCGCGGGGCCGAGCGAGGTGCTGGGCCTGGTGACCGTGGCCGCGCGCCCGGGCCGGATCCCGGCCGAGATCCGGCGCTACCGCGATGTGGTCGGCGCATTGGCCGGGGAGGTGTGGCAGATGCCCTGGATCGAGGAGTGGACGCTGGTCGAACCCGATCAGCTTCCGGTGTGGTCGCCGAGCGACCCGCCACCACAGCAGCGCAAACGCAAACTCGATCCGCTGCAAGAAGTTCCGCACGAGGTGGACGCGCTGGGAATGAGCATCGTCGACCTCGTGCGGGAGACGGTCGGTGCCGGTTCGCAACAGGAGGAGCAACGATGATCGTGCCCGGACGTTGTGCTGCCGCGACCACGCCGACAGCTGTTTCCGACGGTGTACCTCCGGTACCCGGCTTTGTATTCCGATCACCTATTGAGAAGGACGCTCGATGAGTACCATCCTGGCCGCTGTACACGAGACGTACGGCGTTGTTCTCGCTCAGGTCGGGAATCCGACACCCGAGACGCCGCCGGCCGCCGACAAGCTCATGAAACTGGTGCGCTACTTCACGTGGTTCGTGCTGCTGTCGGGCATCTTGGGCATCACCTACGCCGGTGGCCGCTTCGCCTGGGAGAAGTGGACCGGTGGCGGCCTGGAATCGCCGAAGATGGTGGCGGGCGCCATGATCGGCGGCATCGTCGCCACCAGTGCGGGCACGATCATGAACGCAGTCATCGGATCGTGAGGGGCGCCGCGATCGTGCTGGCCTACAAGCAGATGCCCGCGGACGTGATCGAACCGATCATGCAGCTGATCAACTGGTTACTGTGGTGCGTGCTGTTGCTGTGCCTGGCCTGGATGATCATCTCCGCGGGCCGGCTGTGGTCGGCGATGCGCGACGATATGGCCGTCAACGACGCCTCGCACGGCATCGTGATGAGCCTGATCGGCGCCATCGTGGCCAGTTCGGCAAGTGCGATCGCATTGACCCTGCTTCCTGCGTGAGCCGGTGACAGATTTCCGTATGCACGCCGACGACACCACGGCGACAACCACATTCGACGAAACGACATTCGACGACGACCTGCGACGGGAGGTGACGGTATGAGTAACAAGGACACCTACGACGAGCGCAGCGGCGTCTCCTTCGGCGTCATCGTCTCCGCTGCCGTGATCGCCCTGATCGTGATCGTCGGCGTCTTCGTCTACGTCGGCCGCGACACCTCCTCTTCCGCAGCCCGGAAAGCGGATCCGCCGCCCTCGCCCGTCGCGGGCTCGGGCGCGACCGGATTCGCCGGACCCGATACGGATCTGTTCGGCCGGCGGGTCGATATTCCCAACAACCCTGCGGGACAACCGCTTCCGCAGAACTCCGCGCAGCAGCACAGCTCGTCGGATTCGGACTGGCTGACCGCGGCACCCGCCGGCACCACCGAACCGCGCGGCTGGCAGCGGGTCTACGGCGCCTCGGTGCCGTTCTCCACCAGCGACGGTCCGACCCGGATCGATGACAAGGGACTGGCCGTCGGCTATTCCCACACACCGCAGGGGGCGGCATTGGCGGCGGCGCAGATCACCTATCGGCTCAACGCGCGGCCCGGCGACCGGGAGCTGTACGTGCGCCAGGTGCGGGTCTCGGCCCAGCAGATCGCGGCCTACGACAAGGCGCGCGGTGACGGCAAACTGCCCGATCAGCAGCCGGCGCGGATCACCAAGTACCTGGTCGCACCCGACGCGTTCCAGATCGAGAACTATGCCGACGATATGGCGATCGTGCGGCTGGCCGCCCGCGGGCCGAACAACGACGGCAAACAGGTGTGGGCGGCGATCCGGCTGATCATGGTGTGGGACAACGGGGATTGGCGACTCAAACCCACCGACACCAGAGCCACGCCGAGTGAATACGTCGACACCCTGCAGGGGTGGACCCGATGGTGAGCACAGCGATTTCGAGAAAGGCACGAGAGTCAGCCGATGGTCCGGATCGATTCCCTGCGACGCATCGAGGAGTGGATCTCATGGTGAGGCGCATCGTCACGATCCTCGCGGTCGTGTTCACCGTCATGATCGCGACCCCGACGGTGGCCTACGGGCAGACCTACGGATTCGACCAGACCTGTAACGAGATTCACGACGATCTCGACGGTCTGGGCCTGCCCGGCGTATCGCTCGGCGACGCCGCCTCCGCGGCGTGCAAGGCCGGCAACGCCGCCACCCATCCCGGTGACGCCGCGAACGCGGTGAAGGACAAGGCGTGGGATTCCACCTTCGGCAAGGTGGTCGACTCGTTGATGAACGGTCTGGGCGAGGCGCTGATCCTGGCGCTCACCTTCTGGATGAAGGTGCCCAACGATCGCATCAGCGACGGGGGAGCGCTGTTCCAGAAGATCAACGACTACACCTATCAAGCGCAGATTCTGTTGCTGATCGTGTCGGTGATCCTGTCCGGCGCCAGACTCGCCGAAGCCAGACGCGGTGCGGCACTGAGCGAGGCCGCGGAATCGTTCCGGATGTTCGCCCGCGTGGTCTTCAGCTCCTGGATGCTGGGTGCGGTGGTGGTCGCGGGTACGCAGGCCTCGGACCGCTTCTCGCAGTGGGTGATCGAGGACGCCACCAACGGCAATGCCCGCAGCCTCGCCGAGTTGATGGTGAAAACCTCCAAGCTGCAAGCATTTTCGCCCGGCCTGGTGCTGATCATCGCGATCGTCGGCCTGCTCGGCGCGTTGGCTCAGATCGTGCTGGCCATCGTGCGCCAGGGCATGCTGGTGGTAGCCGCGGGTGTGCTGCCGCTGGCCGCGGCGGCGTCGGGCACCAGTACCGGCCGCCAGGCGTATCCGAAGCTGATCGGCTGGATCATCGCGTTCATGCTGTGGAAACCGGTGGCCGCGATCGTCTACATGATCGCCTTCGTCACCGCCGGTGACACCAACTCGACGACACCGACCTCGGGTCTGCCGGACGCCGACCAGGCGCAGCGGATGCTGGTCGCGATCGTACTGCTGTGCAGTGTCGCCTTCGTCCTGCCCGCGCTGATGCGGCTGGTCACCCCGGCGGTGGCGATCGCCGGCAGCGGTGGATCCGGCCTGGGCGCCACCGGAGCGGTGCTGCTGGGAGCAGCCGCATTGGGCGCGGTGGGTACCAAGGCGGTCGGCGTGCGCACGCAAGCGGCGGCGGGAGCGCCGGGATATGTGGGCCGCAACGGAGGTCAGCGTCCGCCCGGCGGTACCGGTCGCGGCGGCAGTCCCCGGCCTGTTCCGCCGCGCGGCCCGCGCCCGGGCGGCGGTGGCGGGGGTCAGCAGGCGCCCGCGAGTCCGCGCGCACCCGGCGGTGCCGCGGCGGTACCATCCGGCGCGTCGCGAGCCATGAACAACATCGCGACGGCCCGGGCCGCGGGCGCGCACCTCAACCGCGCCGACGAAGCCATGGGCGATATCGCCGGTGACCGCTGGACCAACCGCGCACCCGACCTCGGCAGGAGCACCATCCCGCGATGACGACGACCGACACCTACGAGCGCCGCTCGTACGGGCTGTGGCAGAAGCCCCGCAGCGCAGGCCTTTTCGGGTTGCGCTGGGGGGAGACGGTGCTCGGCTTCGTCGTCGTCATCACCGCCCTGATGACGGCGCTGGTCGCCGGGCCGAAACCGGCGCTGTTCGTCGCGATCATCGGTGTGGTCGTGATGGTTCCACTGGTGTGGCGGACGGGGGGCCGCTCCGGTTACGAGACGGGATTGATGATGTTCCATTGGTTGCGCGGCCGCAGCAAGGGCGAGCACGTCTATCGCGGCGGCCGGTTCTCCCGCATTCCCGGCGGCGTCGCGCGCCTGCCCGGACTGATGGCGCCCTCGCGGCTGTACGAGGGAATCGACGCCGGCGGCTACAGCTTCGGCATGATCCATCTGCCGCAATTCGCGCAGTACACGGTCGTGCTGCGGGCCTGGCCGCAGGGACACGAGGCGGTCGACCAGCCGGTGATCGATCGGTGGGTGTCGGCCTGGGGAACCTTCCTGGCCTCGCTGGGACAGACCTCCGACATCGTCGCGGTGGTTCCGGTGATCGATACCGTGCCGGAGACCGGAAACCGTTTGCTCACCGAGGTTTCCACCATCACCCGGCCGGAGTCGCCGGCGCTGGCGCAGCAGGTGATGTACGAGCTGGCAACCGAATTGCCACAGGAGCGCGTGCAATTGCTGCCGCGCGTGGCAATCACGTTCAAGGCCACCACCGCCGAACGACGCAAGAATCCGGCCGAGGAGGCCGTCGAGATCGGTCGTCGGCTGCCGGGGATCTGCGCGGCGCTGGCCGAAGCGGGCGTGCGGGCGCAGCCGATGTCGGCCGACGAGGTGATCTCGTTCATCCGCCGCAGCTACGACCCGGCCGCGCAGGCCGATCTGGAAGTGGCCGCCGGCGAGATCGGCGGGCACGGGCTGGATTGGGCCGACGCCGGCCCGATCTCGCACGAGGAACGCTGGGATCAGTTCATCCACGACGGCGGCCGCTCGGTCACCTGGGAGATGGACGCCGCACCCGAGGGCGCGGTCGACGAGCGGGTGCTGCAGCGCCTGCTGGCACCGAATCCGGAGGTCCCGCGCAAGCGGATCGCGATCGTCTACCGTCCCCATTCGGCCGCCGACGCCGCCGAGATCGTGGACGACGACTACAAGAACGCGCTGGTCGCGCAGCAGAGCGAACGGGGCGTGGTCTCCGCCTCGGCGACGCTGCGGGTGGGCGCCACCCAGCAGGCGCGTGAGGAACAGGCGCGCGGTCACGGCGTGACCCGATTCGGTGCGCTCGTCACCATCACCGAACCGCTGCGCGGTGATCTGCCGCGGATCGAAGCCATTACCCGCGACCTGTCCACACAGGCCCGGTTGAAGATCCGGCGTTGCTACCGCTACCAGGCGGCGGCCTTCGCGGCCTCACTCGGCTGCGGGGTGATCCTGCCGGAACACGCGAGTATTCCCAAGGCATTGGCGGGGTGAGCGCAGATGGCAGGTGAGCACGAGCCGCCGGTTCGCTACCGGGGCGAACCACCGCGCTACAGCGAACGGGTGGTGGATCCGGAGAACCCGGTCCAGGCCCGCCCGCGCACGCGCACGGCCCACGACGACGAGTGGGGCGTCGAGGCCTACGCGCCCGGCCTGCCGCGCTCGGAATACGGTGGCGCACCTGCTGATTGGGACGACGTACCGCTGCGACCGGCGCGCCGGCGAGCACGACGCGAGGAGGGCGAGCGCACCCGACCTGACGCTGCCGCGCCGCAGGAACGCGGTGGGCGGGCGACGGGGCACTCGCGCACGGATGCCGGTGTGGACGGTGCGGGACGCACCCGAGGAACGGCGGCTCCCCGGCGGGAGACCGAGCGTCGCCCGGCACCCGAACCGGGTGCGAGCGGCGGTGCGCCGCATCGTGGTTCGGGCGGTGACCCGATCTCCGGCGAGCGTGGCTCGGGAAGTCCGCGGCGGCGCGGTGACGATGCCGCGAGGCACGGATCCGGCGGCGGCGAGCGTGCGATGCGGCGGGCCGAGTCGGAGCCGGGGCGTCGTCGTCCGGCGGATGGCGACCGAGACGGATCGGCCGGGCGCGACGGGAACCGCCGCGGGACCGGCGATGCGGGCGGCGCCCGCGGCCGTGCGGGCGGGGGTGCGGTGGAGTCCGAGCGGAACCGGGGCGGCCGGTCGACATCGGAGTCGGCGCGCAACCGGTCCTACGGTGGCCGGGACATCGACCGGTCGAGCACGCACCCGGGGCGCGATACCGGATCGACCGGTGACGCGCTACCGCAAACGACCTTGTCCGAGAACGACGAGACGCGCGACGACGTCGCGACGACCCGCACGGCGACGCCGCGAGCCGGTAGCCGGATCGCGGGCGGGGAGGACAGCGCGGACCGCGAAAGCCATGGCGCCGAACGCGATACGGTGACGCCGACGACAGCGAGCGGCCCTCGACAGCAAGGGGGCGGCACAGCCGAGAAGTCCGGGCGGGACGGGAGCGCGGCCGGAGTGGTTCGGCCGTCGCCCGGTGATGCGGACTCGCCGACCGCGACGCGCCCGGTGCCGAGCGGCCACGACTCACCGGACCAGGGTGCGGACCTCGTGGACGGCGACCGCGCCGCTCGAGCCGAGGAGGCCGAGCGGGACGCCTCCGCGGCCGGCGCCGAATCCGCGCGCACCCGCGCGAGCGGTCGAGCCGATGCGGCGGGCGGCGCCTCCGCCGACGACCGGATCGCGGCACGGTCCGGCGGTGCCACCGCGTCCGCGTCTCGCGTCGCCGACCACGATGCGGCGCACGACAATTCGGCCGGTGCCCGCACCCGGCGCCCGGTGAGCGGGCCGGAGGACCGGTCCGACGATCGAGAGATTTCCTATGCGCATGGCACCCCGCACCCGGCCGAGCTGCCGGCCGGATTCGACCAGGTATCGCCCGAGACGCGCGGAGGGCGCTACATGACCGGCGACTACGAGCCGGCGCCGCGGCGGAGTACGCGCACCGAATACAATTCCGGGTCGTCGCGCCGCCGGACGGAAGCGCCCGCGCGGCGATCCGGCCGGGGCCAGCGCACGCTCCGTGATCGCAACGGCTCGAAAATGGCGTCCTACGAACAGCTTTCGCGGGCTGCTCGTGCCGACGCCGAAGCGGGCAATCGGCGGGATCGGCGCAGTAAACCGGTCAAGAAGAAGAATCAGGGCCCGCCTCTGCTCGACGACGCGGCCCGGGCGCGGCTGGAGGCGGTGGCCCGCGAGGGCGCCGGATTGCGCGCCGCCTGGGCGGCGTTCCGGATTCGCACCGACGACCTGCGCCGCGTCAACGCCGCGGCTCGCATCGAATCGGTCGTCGAGGACGGATTCGACCGCGGCACGGCGCAATTGACCGATCGCGGCTATGTCGGTCCCGGCGGCGGCCGGATGAACGTGGTGGGCCGCCCGGTCGAATACCGGGCCACCACCGCGCAGGTCGCCGGACTGTGGCCGTGGTCGGTGGGCGCCGGCGCCCCGCTGATCGGCACCCCGCTCGGCTCGCACCTGCACACCGGCGCGCCGGTGTGCTTCGACCCGATGAACTGGTTCATGCGCGGCAGTTTCATCACCGCCCCGAGCCTGTTCGTGCTGGGACTCAACGGTTTCGGTAAGTCGTCGCTGGTGCGCCGCATCGTGCTCGGCGGTGTCGCCCAGGGCATCACGCCGCTGATCCTGGCCGATGTGAAACCCGACTACCGCAAGCTGGTGGAGATGGTCGGCGGCCAGGTCATCGACCTCGGCTACGGACACGGCAAGCTGAATCCGCTCGCCGGTGGTGTGCTCGGCTCGATCGTGCCGCTGCTGGACGACCTGCCCGCACTGCAGCTGCAGGTGACCCAGGAATTGCGGGCCCGTCAGGTGACGTTGATCGCGGGTCTGGTGGAACTCGTACGCGGCGCCCGCGTGCGCGACTACGAGGAGACGTTGATCTCCACGGCGCTGCGCATCCTGTACCGCGAGGGCAGCGGCTTCGCGCCGGAATCGCCGCCGATCATGGAGGATCTGCTCGAGGTGGTGGTCGGCGGCGGCCAGGAGCTGATGCTCGATGCCGGCGCCGACAACGCCGAGGAATACCACGAGGCCACCAAGGGGCTGCGGCGGTCGCTGCGCGCACTGACCCAAGGACCGTTCGGCGCGGTCTTCAACGGTCAGACCACGACACCGATCGACACCTCCTCGGTGGCGGTCTGCATCGACGTCTCGCACATCCCGACCGGGGACAAGAAGCTCAAAGCCGGTGTGATGCTGGCCTGCTGGGCCGACGGCTTCGCCTCGGTGGAGGCCGCGCACGTCCTCGCCGACGGCAAACTGGGACCGCAGCGCTACTTCCAGGTCGTCATGGACGAGCTGTGGCAGGTGCTGGGACTGGGCGACTTCATGGTCGACCGCGTCGACGAACTGACCCGTCTGCAGCGTGGCATGGCGACCTCGCTGATCATGATCAGCCACACCATCAAGGACCTGCAGTCGCTCGGATCCGAGGCCGCGATCGCGAAGGCGCTGGGCTTCCTGGAACGCGCGCGCGCCAAGATCTTCGGTGCGCTGCCGCCCGAGGAGATCAGCCGCCTGGACTCGACGATCCCGTTCACCTCCGCCGAGGAGGAGATGGTCACCAGCTGGTCGGCCCCGCAGGCGCTGACCGGCGAGGCGCTCAAACCCGGCCAGGCCCGGCCGCCCGCGCCCGGCACCGGAAAGTTCCTGCTCAAGATCGGTGAGGATCGCCGCCCCGGCATCCCGTTCCATATGGAGTTCACCGTGTCGGAAAAAGAGAGCGGAATCCACGAGACCAACCAGCGTTTCAGCGAATTCACCGAATCCACGGCCCGGCGGGGCGACGAGGGGAGTGCCGCGTGATGCCGCACAGGTCATACCGAAGAGTGTCGCCGCAGGTGCGGAAGGCGGCGGTGGAGCAGGTCGTCGCGCTGACCGACAAACTGCGCAGCGAGTCGGAGGCCTGCCGGGTCGTCGCCGAACAGATCGGCGTGCACACCAATTCGGTGCGCAACTGGGTGCGTGCCGCGGAGGGGCCCAGCCTGGAACGGATGGACGCGGTGGCCCTGCGCCGCAAAGTGGCGCTGCTGCAACAACAATTGGCGGCCGCGGCGGAGATGAACCGCACCCTGGTGGAAACCCTGAACGAAACCCGCCGCGCGACATGACGGGTGCGCGGTGAACGCGAAAACCCTCACCGCCCTCGTCCTCGGCGGTGTCGTCTCTCTGATCACCCTCGTGGTGGTGATCGTGTTGCCCTCCTCGGAGGACCCGTGCGCCGATCAGCCGACCGCGCCCGGTTCCGGCCTGCCGGACACCTCCGGCGCTCCGTGGGCAGCGGGGGCGCCGGAGTCGGGCTCCACCACACCGACCGCCACGACGGACCCGCGCGGCTCCACCTCCGCCTCCACCAGTGCCGCCGATATCCCTGCGGCACAGGCGAATCCGAGTGCGACCGGCGCGCCGTCGCTGGCGGCGGGGATCGCGCCGATCCGGCGCACCTGGCCGCTGCCGGGCGGATCCTTCACGGTGTCGGACACCTTCGGCGCGCGTGGAGGCACCCATCTCGGTGTGGATCTGGCCGCACCGGACGGCACCCCGGAGTACTCGGTGGCGGACGGCGTCGTCGTCGCCGCCGGTCCCGCCTCCGGCTTCGGCAACTGGATCGTGATCGACTCCGTCGACGTCAACGGCCGTCCCTTCTCCGCCGTCTACGGCCACGAATGGGCGAGCGGGGTGAAGGTGCGGGTCGGGCAGCGGGTGCGGGCCGGTGAGGAGATCGGCGCGGTCGGGTCGGCGGGCGAATCCTCCGGTCCGCATCTGCATTTCGAGATCGTGCCCGGCGGGCGCCTGACCGGCGGGCGTCAGATCGATCCGCTGCCGTGGCTCGACGGCGCGCTGACACCCAACGCCGGTGGCGCCTTCCCGTATTCGACGAACCCGCTGTGCAGCCGCGGATTCGGCAGTGCCGGTGGTGCGCTCGCCAACGGCAAGGTGCCGCCGGAACTCGAAATCTGGTATCGCCGTGCGGGTTCGCTGTGCCCCGAGATCAGCGCCTCGGTGCTGGCCGCGCAGGGCCGTCAGGAATCCGGATTCCAGCGCGGGCTCACCTCGCCCGCCGGCGCCGAGGGACTGGCTCAATTCCTGCCCACCACAGCGCGGGCCACCGATCCCGACGACGGGCGGCCGTATCTGCTCGACGCGGACGGCAACGGGCAGGCCAGCCTGTGGGACGACGGCGACGCGATCATCGCCCAGGGGCGCTATATGTGTTCGATCGCCCATCAGGTCGAGCGGTGGATCGGCGAGGGCAAGGTGCACGGTGATGTGGTGCCGCTGTCGCTGGCCGCCTACAACGCCGGCGAGGGTGCGGTCCTCGCCTCGGGCGGGATGCCCAATCAGGTGGCCGCGCACTTCTCCGAAACCCGGCCCTACGTCACGAATATCCTCGCCATGGAGGCGCAGTACCGGGCGCCGGGATCGATGGGCCGATTCCAGCCCGGTCACGGTTCGGCGGGGGCCGATATCCTCGCCGCGGCCCAGCAGTGGATGGGCACCCCGTACGTGTGGGGCGGCGGTGGCCCGCAGGGGCCGACCGGCGGTGGACTGGACGGCCCCGGCCTGACCTCGGCCGCGGTGTTCGCGGCGTCCTCGGGCGCGAAGACGTTGCCGCAGACCGCCGAACAACAGTGGGAGGCGGGGGTCGAGGTGCCGATGCGCAACGCGCAGCAGGGCGATCTGGTGTTCTCCCGCTTCGGGGTGCGCGGGCCGGCCGAGGTCGGCATCTACGCCGGCAACGGCCGGATGATCCGTTCCACCGACCCTTCGGGCGTGAGCGAAGCGCCCGTGCCCGGCGACGCGCGGTTACGGAGGGTGTTGTGACGGTACGACGATCGGGACACGCCGGGATCGCCGGATCGCCGGGAGTCGCCCGGCACCGACCGGGACCGATAATCTGGAGACAGCGTCCGGAGTTCCGGGCGCCGGGCCGCCGACCTACGGGACGGGCCTTCTACGCGAACCTGGTGGTGATGCTGGTGGTGAGCGTCGCACTGCTGTCCGGCTGCGCGGGCGGGTCCGAACGAGCCGAACCACCGGCGGCCACCTCGACTCCGCGTCAGCTCGAGGCCGCCCCGGCACCGGATCCCGGCACTCCCGACGGCGTCGCCGTCGCCGCGCTGCGCGAGATCTTCACCTGGTATCCGGCCACCGAGACGCAGAGCGCCTCGCTCGCCCGGGCTCGGAAGTGGCTGGGCCCCAGCCTGCTTCGCACACTCGACGCACCGCCGGGCGAGGAGACTCCGAAACCGACGCTGCGCTGGGCCGAATGGGGACGTTCGGGTGTGCGCGTGGAAGCGTTCACCTTCGCATCCGGCGAACAGGCCCCGGGCAACGGCGATTCGGACCACCAGCAGTTCAAGATCGGTATCGAGCAGACCGCCGTGCACGCCGACGGTACCCGCGAGACGCTACCCCCCGCGACGGTGATCGCCACCGTCGTCCGCACCCCCGACGGCTGGCGGCTCGACGGATTCCGTTGAGCCGCAGCCACATACTCGGTCATTCCAGGAGGCGAGATGGCGAAGAAGGTGAAGGACCCGGCCGATCCGGGCCCGGACCTCGCGCTGTATCTGATCTACATCGGTTTCGCGGTGGTCGGCACCCTCTGGGGCGCACTGCATCTGGGCAACAAGCTGTCGACGGTGCCCCAGGACGTGCCGATCAATCCGATCGCCTGCATCGCGAAGATCGCGCGGGGACAACTGACGTGGCCGACCGCCTCCACGGTGATCGTGCTGCTCGTCGTGCTCGTCGTCGTCGGCATCGTGTTCGTGCGGCGCGAGATGAAGAAGCGCCGCAGCCGCGGAAAACTGCCCGTCGACGACAAGGCCCAGTACATGGGGAGCGGCGGGGCGATCGCGGCACTCACCGAGGCCGGGGTGCGGGACAAGGCCCGGCAGCTGGGCGTGCGGCTCGGCTACGAGGATTCGCCCGGCGTGCCGATCGGTGTCGGGGTGGTCGACGGTGTGATGCTGTTCGGCTCGTACGAGGATTTGCATCTCGACATCTGGGGCCCCCGCCAGGGTAAGACCACCGCGCGGGTCATTCCGGCGATCCTGTCGGCCATCGGCCCGGTGCTGGTGACGTCCAACAAACGCGATGTGGTCGATGCGACCCGAGATGTGCGTGAGAGCAAGGGGTCTCGCACGTTCGTCTTCGACCCACAGGGCGTCGCGGGCGAACAGCCGACCTGGTACTGGGATCCGCTGTCGTGGGTGGACGCCCGTCGCGAGGGATGTGAGATGCGTGCGGCCCGACTGGCCGGCCATTTCGCCGACGCCGACGATGGTGCCGATGGAACCACCGACAGCTATTTCGACCCGGAGGCGGAAGATCTGCTGGCAGGGTTGTTCCTGGCTGCCGCTGTGGCGGGCCGGCCGATCACTCAGGTGTGGGAGTGGGTGACCAACCCGAACGACATCGAACCCGTTCAAGTGTTGCGTGGTGCCAGCCACCACTTCTCGGCCGCGGGCCTCGCTCAACAATACAATGCCGAATCTCGCACAAAAGATGGCGTTTTCGGCACTGCGAAGAAGATGGTTCGCTGTCTAAAACTGTCGAATGTGCACCAGTGGGTCACCCCGGGGGATCGCTACCAATTCGATGAATGGGATTTCCTGGATCGGAATTCCACCCTCTACTGCCTGTCACTGGAAGGGCGCGGCTCAGCTGGTCCTCTGGTGAGTGCCCTGACCGAGGCGGTCGTCGATGTCGCGATGCGGAAGGCGACCACCCAGCACCTAGGGCGGCTCTCCATTCCGCTGCTCGCGGTGCTCGACGAGGCGGCCAACATCGTGCGCTGGAAGGATCTGCCGAAGCAGTACAGCCACTTCGGTTCTCGCGGCATCGTCGTGATGACCGTTCTGCAATCCTGGGCGCAGGGCGTGCGGTGCTGGGGTCAGGCCGGTATGGAGGCGCTGTGGGCGGCGGCCAATATCAAGGTCCTCGGCCCCGGCGTCGACGACATGACATTCCTGGCGGCCCGTTCGGAGGCGATCGGCGACTACGACTCCATCTCGTCGTCGGTCTCGGAATCCAAAGGCGGCAAGAGTTATTCGCGTTCGCTGGGCTCCTCGCGGACCCTCAACGCGAATGCGCTGGCAACACTGCCACGCGGGCGGGCCGTGGTGTTCTCCTCGGGTGCTCCCGCGGTGCTCGTACGCACCGTGCCGTGGTGGGAAGGGGAGTACGCTGCCGAGGTGCGCAAGTCGATCGAACAGCATGATCCGCAGCGTCGCACCACGATGAGCGACCTCGTGGGTGAGCGGACCGTCCTCGACGGCGGATCGATGCCCGGTGAGCCGCCCGCGACCTACGGAGAGCCCGAGGAGGTTCGCCCGCTGTGAACGACCAGCCCGAGGAGATGATCTACTCGAATGTGGTCGAGTTCGTGGAGAACTTCCTGAGCCTCGTCTATCGACGCCAGGTCACCGACCTCACCGATACGGTGTGGTGCCCGGAGTGGTGGAAACATGCCGAGGCGGCCATGCGGCTCGAAGCACTGTGGCGCGCTTGGGAATATCTGCGCCAAGACGGCCAGACCGGAATGAGTGTCTGGTTCCTCGAGCATGCCGACCCCCATATGAACAAGCTGTTCGATCCGCGCGGGCCGTTCAAGTACTGCAGTGTGCGCAATGGCCACAAGGACATGCTCAGCCCGCTCCCGCTTACCCCGCCCCAGCGCGGCATGTTCGGTGAGCCCAGCGCGGCCGATCCCAACAAAGGCTGATTCGCCGGCCCGGGCCGCTCTGCTGGCTGTCGCGAAAATGACGGTGCCGCCACCCCGGAACGGGTAGCGGCATCGTTGTGAGCGAGTTCGTCAGCGGTTGCGTTCGCGGCCGCGTTCGCGTTCGCGCATCCGCTCGTCGTGTTCACGCGCGCGGGTGACCCGCGGCGGTTCCTCCGGCCGGGTGCGGACCGCGGCCTGCGGCGGCTGCGCCTGACTGACGTCCATGAGCATGCGCACGGCCGCCAATTCCGGCGCCACCCCGACGCGGGACAGATGGGCGGCCAAGGCCTGGCGCCGCTCCGGGGAGTCGTAGCGGGTCAGTTCGCGTTCACGCGCCTTCTGCCGCTCGGCGGTGCGGGCGCCGCGCGCCACCCGGGAATGTTCCAGGCGGTCCTTCTCCAGCGAGATACCGCGTTCCAGGGCGGGCCGCTCGAGCATCCGGGCCAATTCCAGGTTGCGCGGATCCTTCGCCTTGGCCTCGCGAGCCTCGCGCAGCAACCGCTCCCGGGTCTCCTTGACCCGCTCCTGGGTGACCTTCACGCGCGCTTCGGCTTCTCGCTGACCACGTTCGCGGGTGCGCAGTGCGACCAGTGTCGCAAGCTGCAACATTTGCCTCATCAAAGCCGCTGTCTCGCGGCCGATGTCGTCGAGTTCCTCGGCCATTGCCTGCTCCCCGATGCTGCAGTTGTCTCTGTGGACGATTGTGGTGCTTCGTATCGGACTCCGCCACACGAACGGTCGATCCGTGGTGACGGCGCCCCACCTTCAGCGCTGTCCGTTCTATGAGGTTACCAGCGCGAAGCAGGGCAGCCTAACCCCGGATCCGGTCCATCGCAGGCGGATCCGGGCCCGCGCCGGGATCAGCTCAGCTGCATCGTCTTCACCGAGACCGGCTGCTTCGGCGCGCCGTCGCCGGTCGCCGGGTCCTCGACGCCGTCCTTGGCGATGGCGTCGAGGGTCTTCAGTCCGGCCTCGTCGACGGTGCCGAAGATGGTGTACTGCGGCGGCAGCTGGGAATCGCCGTAGACGAGGAAGAACTGGCTGCCGTTGGTGTCGGGGCCGCTGTTGGCCATCGCCACCACACCACGCTTGTACTGCACCGGAACCCGCTGGGCGTTGGGGTCGCCGGGCGCGAATTGGTCGGTCGGGTACTCGTTGGGGAAGGCATAACCCGGCCCGCCGTTGCCCTGACCGCTCGGATCACCGCACTGCAGCACCTTCAGTCCCTCGCCGGTGGTCAGGCGGTGGCAGGGGGTGCCGTCGTAGAACTTCTGCTGTACCAGGCTGACGAAACTGTTGACCGTGCAGGGCGATTCACCGGCGTTGAGCGAAATGCCGATCGGCCCCCGATTGGTGTCGACGGCGACCTTAGGCGAGTCCGCGGTCGAGACCTCGGTCTGCTCGGGCTTGTGCACCGGCTTGGCGGCCTGGCCGGCATCGGTGTAGGCGCAGCTCACCGTCGCGGTCTTGGGCTTGGCCTCCGGCGGGGGAGCGGCCTGTGGGGTGGACGAGAGCGAGGCGTCGGGGGTCTTGGCCGCGGCGTTCGCGGTGTCGTCGCCGCGGGTCAGGTAGTAGATCCCGACGCCGGCCGCGACGACCACGACCACACCGAGCGCCGATCCGGCGATCGCCAGCTGCTTACGCTTGCGCGCACGCTGCGCCTGTCGCTCCAGTCGGCGTTCCAGCTTGCGCTTGGCCGCCGCTCGTCGCTGTTCGTTGGTCGGCACTACCCGGTCCTCCCGTGTCGGTTGCGTATCGGCATAAGAGTGTGCCATCACTTCCTGAGACGACCCCTAACTTCCCCGGATCGTTCCGTACAATCGCGCCGCTCGGCCTCGTGCTGGGTGAACCGGTTGGACTTGCCGCATCCGGGTGGGGGAAACTGGACCATTGTGACCAAGACCAGCAGCTTCACCGCCCCGAAAGGGATTCCGGATTATGTGCCGCCCACCTCGGCGGAGTTCGTCGCCGTACGGGACGGGCTCGTGCACGCCGCGCGACTGGCCGGATATGGACATGTGGAGTTGCCGATCTTCGAGGACACCGCGCTGTTCGCGCGCGGTGTGGGCGAATCGACCGATGTGGTCACCAAGGAGATGTACACCTTCGCCGACCGCGGTGAGCGCAGTGTGACCCTGCGGCCGGAAGGCACGGCCGGGGTCATGCGGGCGGTAATCGAACACGGCCTCGACCGCGGTCAGCTGCCGGTCAAACTGTGCTATTCCGGCCCGTTCTTCCGCTACGAGCGGCCTCAGGCCGGACGGTACCGGCAGTTGCAGCAGGTGGGCGTGGAAGCGATCGGCGTCGACGATCCGGCGCTGGACGCCGAGGTGATCGCCATCGCCGACGCGGGCTTCCGGTCGCTGGGGCTCGAGGGCTTCCGGCTCGAGATCACCTCGCTCGGCGACGAGACCTGCCGGCCTCAGTATCGCGAACTTCTCCAGGAATTCCTGTTCGCCCTGCCGCTGGACGAGGAGACCCGCCGCCGCGCCGAGATCAACCCGCTGCGGGTGCTCGACGACAAGCGCAAGGAGGTCCGCGCCCTCACCGCCGAGGCGCCGCTGATGCTCGACCACCTCTCCGACTCCGCGAAGGCGCACTTCGAGCAGGTGCTGGGCCACCTGGACGCGCTCGGCGTGCCGTATGTGGTCAACCCGCGCATGGTGCGCGGCCTGGACTACTACACCAAGACCACGTTCGAATTCGTGCACGACGGTCTGGGCGCGCAGTCGGGTATCGGCGGCGGTGGGCGCTACGACGGGCTGATGGCGGAACTGGGCGGCCAGCCGCTGTCCGGGATCGGGTTCGGACTCGGTGTCGACCGCACCATGCTGGCGTTGCAGGCCGAGGGTAAGGCCGCGGGCGAACCCGCGCGGGTCGATGTGTTCGGGGTGCCGCTCGGGGAGGCGGCGATGGCCCGGCTGGTGGTGCTCGCGGCCGACCTGCGCGCGGCCGGGATCCGGGTCGACCTGGCCTACGGCGGGCGCGGCGTGAAGGGCGCGATGAAGGCCGCCGACCGGTCCGGTGCGGCGTTCGCCCTGGTCCTCGGCGACCGGGACCTGGCCGACGAACAGGTGGGCTTGAAGGATCTCGGCTCCGGTGAGCAGCGCCAGATCCCGCTCGCCGAGGTGGTGGCGCAGGTGTCGGCGGCGCTGGGCGCGCAGCGGTAGTACGGTCCGAGCATGTCTGGGAAACCGTGGCGCGCATCGCTTTCCGGCTGGCGCCCCGTCCGGTGCGGCGTGTGTGGATGAGCGCGGCCTCGTGAACGACGCGAATTCCGCGGCGCGGCAGCCGGTCGGCCTCGACCTCATCGCACCGGAGCTGTACGCGCCGATGCTGCGGCGGCTGGCGCTGGGTGCGATCGGTGCGGGTGTCGTCGTCGGCGTGGTGGTCGGGCTGGTCGTGAGCTGGCCGGCCGGTGTCGTGGTCGGCGCGGTGCTCGGCGCGCCGACCGCGATCTACGCGCTGGCGGTGCGCCGACGGCGAATGTGGTTGTCGGGCACCGTGATCGAGGCTCGGACGCTGGTGGGGCGACGGCGGCTCGACGTCGCCGCGGCGACGGGTGTCGAGGTGCTCGTGTATCCGGGACGGCTGAGCCGGATCGCGCTGCGGATCACCGCCGGCGGCCGGACCCAGACTGTGCCGCTGGCCATGTACACCGACGCCGGCAGCGGACGTGAACTGCACATCCTGGGATTGCGGAAGCTCGCCGACGCGCTCTCCTCCACCGAGTTGGCCGCCGCTCTGGCGCTGTCCGGATTGCTGGTCGGGCAGTTGCGGGCCGAGGCTCGGGACGCCGGATTGGAAGAGCGGCCGTTGTATCGAGCGGTGCAGCTGGTGCGCGCGCGCGATATCGTGCAGCCGGTGCGGCTGAGCGACAGCGATATCGCGACGCTGAGCCGCGACATCACCTCCTGATCGCCGTTCGGTATGAATCGGACATAGCTCGACGCTTGGGGAGCCGTGCGAACGATATGTGGTCACGGTTTCGTAACGGGGGCGCTAATGGGGATGGAAGCACGTTTCGGCATTCGTCCCGGTGGGCAACCCTTCGGCTTACTTCGTCGACCGTGAATCTGGGCGTCTGGCCAGGTCTGTGACCACACCGGTATCCCGCAACCCCTGGTTTGACGCCTTTCATGTCTGGAAATACTGAGGCGCGCAGCGAACACTGAGAGTCGCAAGTCTTTTTCACGATCGGAGTAGTTCGAAAACGAAGGGTTCGCCATGCATACCATCAAATTCCGCAAAGCAGCCGCGGTTGCCGCCATCGCAGTGGCCCTCGGTGCTGTCGTAGCCCCCGCCGCGTCTGCCGCGACCCCATCGGGTACCTCTCCGACGGCGAGCGACATCGACGGTTCCGTCGCGATCTGCTTCCCCTTGGGCAGTGTCGTCTGGTGCATCTGAGCTGTCGCGAGAAGGGGTGCCGCCGGAGGGGTGGCACCCCTTCCGTGTGTGCAGGTGGCGGGCGAGCTCGCCGGACGGGTTGTCGAAAACGGTTGCGGGACGGTAGGGATCCGCTCTAGCTGTCTGGTTGCTCACGGTGATGGGTTTCGGCCGGTGAGGGTCGTTAGGGTGAAGATCGAAGCCGACCGTCGAGTTCTCGTGAACAAGGAGTTGTCGTGAGCAATGCCACCCGCACGCCCGTGACCGTCACGGTCACCGGAGCCGCCGGTCAGATCGCCTACGGGTTGCTGTTCCGCATCGCCTCCGGCGCCATGCTCGGCCCGCAGACGCCGGTGCGGCTGCGGTTGCTCGAGATTCCGGCGGCGGTCGGCGCCGTCGAGGGGGTGGCGATGGAGCTCGAGGACGGCGCCTTCCCGCTGCTCGATTCGATCGATATCAGCGACGATCCGTGGGTGGGATTCGACGGCGCCTCGGTCGCCGTCCTGGTCGGCGCCCGCCCGCGCACCGCGGGGATGGAGCGTTCGGATCTGCTGGCGGCCAACGGGCCGATCTTCACCGATCAGGGCGCGGCGATCAATGCCAGTGCGGCCGACGACGTGAAGGTGCTGGTGGTCGGAAATCCGGCCAACACCAACGCCTTCATCGCGATGAGCAACGCACCCGACGTCCCGGCCGCGCGCTTCACCGCGTTGACCCGGCTCGACCACAACCGGGCCATCGCCCAGCTCGCCGCGTGCAGTGGCGCCCCGGCCGCCTCGATCACGCGAATGACGGTGTGGGGCAACCACTCCGCGACGCAGTATCCGGATATCAGCCACACACTGATCGGCGGGCAACCGGCCGATCGCGTGGTCGACGATCCGGCCTGGGTGCGCGAGAGCTTCATTCCCACCGTCCAGCAGCGCGGTACGGCGATCATCGCCGCGCGCGGGGCGTCCTCGGCGGCCAGTGCGGCGAGTGCGGCCATCGACCACATTCACGATTGGGTGCTCGGCACGCCGTCCGGTGACTGGGTGTCGATGGCGGTGCCCTCCGACGGCTCCTACGGGGTGCCGGAGGGACTCATCAGTTCGTTCCCCGTGACGTGCGCCGGCGGCGAGTACTCGATCGTGCCGGATCTCGAGATCGACGAATTCTCGCGCGAGCGTATCGATCTCAGCGTTGCCGAGCTGGCGGCCGAGCGCGAGGCGGTGATCGATCTCGGCTTCGCCAAGCGCGGCTGAGCCGATCGACCGCTCGCGCCGCCGATCACACCTTGGCGATGACCTTCTCCGCGTACTTCTCCAGATGCGCGATCTTGTCCGCGAGCGGCTCGGTGTCGTCGCCGGCGACGTAGGGGTAGCGGAAGCCGACGATCACGTCGGTGACGCCCTTGTCCTCGAGCCGCTTGATGCCGTCGGTGGTGTAGGCGTCCAGCGACGCCGCGTGGATCTCGAACGGCGTGGACGCGTCACGCTCGGAACGCAATTCGTTCAGCCGGGCGAGCATGCGGTCGAGATCCTCCGGATCGCCACCGGCATGCATCCAGCCGTCGCACAGGCGCACGGCGCGCCGCAACGCGGCATCGCTGTGGCCGCCGACCAGGATCGGCAGCGGTTCGGTGGCGCCCGGAGTGATCTTGATCTTCGGGATGTCGTAGAACTCGCCGTGGTATTCGAAGTACTCGCCCCGCGAGAGGCCGCGCACGATTTCGATGCATTCGTCCATGCGCTTGCCGCGCCGCTCGAACGGCACGCCCATGATCTGGAAGTCCTCGGGCCACGGGCTGATGCCGACCCCCAGGGAGAAGCGATTGCCGCTGAGGTAGGCGAGCGAGGCGGCCTGTTTGGCCACCAGCACCGGCGGCCGGATCGGCAGTTTCACCACGAAGGGCGTGAACCGCAGCCTGGTGGTCACCGCCGCCAGCGCGGCGGAGAGGATGAACGCCTCGATGAACGGTTTGCCGTCGAGGAATTCCCGGTTGCCGTCGGGGGTGTACGGGTAGGTCGAATCCGACTCCGCGGGATAGGCGACGCTGTCGGCGATGGTCATACTGTGGAATCCGGCCGCCTCGGCGGCCTGTGCCAGCGGTACGTAGTGCGCCGGATCGGTCATCGCCTCCGCGTAGGTGAAACGCATCGGTGGTCCTCTCGGGTGTTGCCGATATGAAACTAGAACAGATTCTAGTTGTGTTGGCGATCCTAGTGGGATAGGCAGTGCGTTGTCCCGAGTTCGGCCACTGATCGGGCTAGTGAACCTGTTCTAAGTACGGCTCCCGACGAGGAATGGCCCGGACCGTACGGTCCGGGCCACCCCGGGTGATGATTCGGCCGACGCGCCGCGGCGATCAGAGCTGGTCGTTCTCGTAGTCGCTGATGAGCTCGTCGGAATGGGTCTGGCCGATGACCTCGGGCGCGGTCTCTCCCAGCGGGCCGGTGAGGTCGGTGTTGCCGGTGAGGCTCTGGTAGTTCTGCACCGTGCGGCCGCGCTCGTCGTCGGAGTTGCGCTGCCCGGCGGCCGGTGTGCCGCCGCCCATGAAACCCGAACCGGGCGTTCCCTGGCCGGGCATACCGGGCATGCCCGGACCGAACGGCATCCCGGGGATTCCCGGCCGGGCGCCCGGAACCGAGGAGCCCAGGCCCGGTTTGGCCGCTGCGCCGCCACCGGACGCGGTGCCGCCGAGCCCGCCCATGAGACCGCTCAGCCCGCCGCCGGCACCACTGCCGCTCATCGAACCCGGGTGCGCGCCGTTACCGCCGAAGGCGCTGGCATGCGTCGAAGCCCCGGGCAGGCCGGAACCGTTCAGGTCACCGAGACCGGCGGCCTGGGTGTCCGCGCCGCCGCCCGACAGCAGATTCTGGGCCTGCTCCACGATCGGCTGCCCGACGTTCTGCGCGACCGCCTGAGCGGCATCGGCCGCCTGCGGCGCGTACTGGCCCGCGAGCTGGTTGACCACATTCGCCAATTGGCCGGTGTAGCCGCCCAATTCGCCTCGGGTGGCGTTGACGATCGTGACCGCCTGGCCGAGATATTCGGTGGCCGTGGCGATCAGCGTGGCCTGTCCGGGCGGAGTCAGGGCAACCGGCGCTAGCGCGGTGGCCTGGGTCGCGAACGACTGGGCGACCTGAGTGAGCTGGACGTTGCCGCGCTGCACCACCGCCGCTGCCTCGTCGGTGAGTTTCGAGATGTCGAAGCCGCGCTGGCTGGCGTCCTCACCGTGCGCCTGGACCTGTTGGCCCGCCGCCTGGGCACTACTGGCCGACTGGCCCTGCCAGACCTGCTCGACCGATTTCATCGCGCCCATGCCGATCTGCATGGCGCTCTGGATGACCTGCGAGGACTGGCTGAGCAGATCGGCCGGATTCAGGGCCCCCATCACGCCGGTGCCGAAACTCGACAGCAGGTCGAGGAACGGTTTGAACAGCACGTCGATCCCCGGCAGCGCGGGCAGGGCCATACCGTTCATCAGCGCGGCCACCGGATCGGCGGGCATGGGCGGCAGATTCGCCGGCAATGCCGCGGCGACCGGGGCGGCGGCCTGCTGGACCGCGCCGGCGGCACCGTCGAGTGCGGCCGGCGCCTGGTTCAGCGCGGCCTGGGCCCCGTCGAGCACGTGCTGTGCGCCGGGCACTGCGCCGAGTGCTCCGGCGGCCTGATGCAGCGCCTCGTGGCCCGCTCCGAGCAGCGGCGACGCGGCGTCGCCCAGCACACCGGTATGGGCGTCGCCGGCATCGGGGGTGCCGGAACCTCCGCCGGGCAGGTGCGGAGCACCGATCCCGTGGGAACCGTTGTCCTCGAACTCTTTCCGTGCGGTGGTGAAGGCCGGCGCCGATGCGGGCGGCGTATCCGGCGGCAGCTGCGGCAGCGGGATATCGGTGATCGGGCCCTGCTGTGCGGCCGAGGCCAGCATGGGGTCCGGGGTGGATACCGGTGCGGCGGGCGCGATCGGTGAGGTGTCGGCGGCGGGTGCGGCCGGGGCGGCGATGACGCCGGAGTCGGTACCGGAACCGATGGTGTGCACCGATCAGCCTCCGATCGCGTTACCGATGGCGCCCAGGGCGCCGGCGGCGGCTCCGTCGTTGTCGCCGAGGATCGCGACGGTGCCGAATGCGGACTGCCCCAAGTGATTACATTTGGCCGACAGGTCGTTGACATCGCTGCAATGCAGTACCTGCGCGGCGGCGAACATCGCCAGATAGTCGGCGCCGATGAGCCCGAAAACGGGCGTCATCGCGGCTACATGCGTCGCGGTGTCCATATCGGCCGCTCCCGCGATTTCGGTTCCGATGCTCTGATGTGCCGCCCCGAACGCGCTGATCGCGCTCTGGTCGGCGGTGAGATCGCTCATCGAACTGCCCCCCAATCATCGTGGTCAACTGAATTGTCAACGTCGAACAAGCCTCGCGACCGGGCGTCGACCGGAGGCTGGGCTGGGCTCAATATAACCGACCCGGCCGACGCGATTCGAGTCCGACAAACTAGAACATGTTGCAAATTAGAACGGGTTCTATATTCTCGTCGCATGAAGGTCGCAGTCACCGGCGCAGCCGGCTTCCTTGGCACGAATCTGCTCCACCAGCTGGTGGAGCGCGGTCACGAGGTGACCGCCATCGACCGGGTTCGGCCCTCCGGCGCAACGGATCCGAGTGTGACCTGGGTGAGCGGCGACGTGCTGGATCCGGCGTCGATGCGTTCGGCACTGGCCGGGGCCGAGGTGGTCTACCACCTCGTCGCCGTGATCACCCTCGCGCATCGCAACGATCTGGCCTGGCGGGTGAACACCGAGGGAGTGCGGGTGGTGGCTGAAGCGGCACTCGCGGTCGGCGCCCGGCGCATGGTGCACGCGAGTTCGATCCACGCGTTCGACCAGTACACCTGCGGCGGCCGCATCGACGAGAACGCGCCGCGCTCGGTCGATCCGGGGTTGCCGGTCTACGACCGCTCCAAATTCCAGGGCGAGGTCGAATTGCGCGCGGTCGTCGACCAGGGTCTCGACGCCGTGATCTGCAATCCGACCGGTGTCTACGGCCCGGTCGATCACTCCGACTCCCGGATCAACACGACGCTGTGGGACGCCGCGCGCGGCCGGGTGCCGGTGATGATCGGCGGCGGATTCGATCTGGTCGACGTGCGTGATGTCGCCACCGGCCTGATTCTCGCGGGCGAGCGCGGGCGTACCGGCGAGAACTATCTGCTCTCGGGCGCGATGGTGACGATGCTCGAGGTCACCCAGCTCGCCGCCCAGGTCAACGGGAAGCGGGGCCCGCGCTTCGCGATTCCGGCCAAGGTGATCTCCGGTGCGCTGCCCGTGCTGGAACCGATCGGGAAGATGCTGGGCAGCGATCGGGTGTCGCGGGCGGCGATGGGTGCGTTGCTGTCGGCTCCCGTGATCGACGGAAGCAAGGCGCGGACCGAACTCGGATACCTGCCCCGGCCGACCGAGGAAACCGTGCGTGACCTGGTGGCTTTCTATAAGGGTGAGTCCGTGCGCACGGTCGCGAGCAGTATGGCCTGAGATCGTTCCGGGGCCGGCGCCGCGGCGCGCGCGGGGTGCGTCCGCGGCGCGGTCCTTGACATCGTATCGAACGGGTGTTCGACTGGGTGGGTGCGATGGCAGAACCAGAACCCGGCAGCCGACGACGGCGCGCTTCCAGGGCTGGAGCGTGCCGGTTTCGTCCGCAGCGTGCAGACGCCGGAATTCGAGGGCGTCACCTTTCACGAGGTGCTGTGCAAGAGCGCGCTGAACAAGGTGCCGCAGCGATCGGCGGTGCCGTTCGAATGGACGATCAATCCGATGCGCGGCTGTTCGCACGCCTGCAGATACTGCTTCGCCCGGCCCACCCACGAATATCTGGACCTCGACGCCGGCCGTGATTTCGACACCCAGATCGTGGTCAAGACGAATGTGGCCGCGGTGCTGCGCCAGGAACTGCGCCGTCGCTCGTGGCGGCGCGAGCCGGTCGCGCTGGGCACCAACACCGATCCCTATCAACGTGCCGAGGGGCGCTACCGCCTGATGCCGGGGATCATCACCGCCCTCACCGACGCGGGTACGCCGTTCTCGATTCTCACCAAGGGCACGTTGTTGCGGCGAGACCTGCCGCTGCTCGCGCAATCGGCCCAGGTGGTCCCGGTGAGTCTGGCGGTGTCGATCGCGACGGTCGATGACGAACTGCACCGCGCGGTCGAGCCGGGTACGCCCGGCCCGCGGGCCCGGTTGGACCTGGTGCGCGCGCTGGCCGAGGCCGGATTCGACGTGAACGTGATGGTGGCTCCCGTCATTCCGTATCTCACCGACGACGTCGCCCACCTGGACCGGTTGCTCGGCGCGATCGCGGCATCCGGCGGGGCGCGGGCCACCGTGCTGCCCATGCATCTGCGCGGCAGTACCCGAGGCTGGTTCCTGCAGTGGCTGGCCGAACATCACCCGGCGCTCCTGCGGCGATACCGGCAGTTGTACGGTCGTGGGGCGTACGTCACACCGGAGTATTCTGCGTGGTTACGGCAGCGGGTGGACCCGCTGCTCACCCGGTATCGGCTCGACCGGCACCGGGAACGACCGGCACGGGGCCGGGCCGCGGGCCCCTCCGAGCCGGGCGATGACATACAGGCACTACGGTCCGACCCGCAGTTGGCGTTGTTCGGTTGATCGCTCCGCCGGATACCGGCGGACCCACCGGCCCCTGGGGGCCCGGCCGCGTGCGGCCGAAATTCGTTGTACCGCATGCTCGGCGGGTTGTTCGTTCCACGGATTCTCCGGCGAGCCGCGGAGTAACTTGGCGTGTGGTACCTCATCCCTACGAGGAAGTGATGCAGGCGCATGGTGTCGAATCAGGGCGTTGACGTCCCCACCGGCAGCGAAAAATTGGAGAAGGTCGTCATCCGCTTCGCCGGTGATTCCGGCGACGGTATGCAGCTGACCGGAGACCGATTCACCCACGAGGCGGCCGCCTTCGGCAACGACCTCGCCACCCAGCCGAACTTTCCGGCCGAGATCCGAGCACCCCAGGGCACGCTCCCCGGGGTGTCGTCGTTCCAGATCCAGATCGCCGACTACGACATTCTCACCGCGGGCGATCAGCCCGACGTACTGGTCGCCATGAACCCGGCCGCGCTGAAGGCGAACATCGACGATCTCGCACGGGGCGCGACGGTCATCGTCAATACCGACGAGTTCACCAAACGCACCCTCGCGAAGGTCGGCTACGAGCGAGATCCGCTGACCGACGACAGCCTCGGCGACTTCGTGGTGCACCGGGTGCCGATGACCTCGCTGACACTGGCCGCCACCGAACCGGCCGGAGTCGGCAAGAAGGACGGCCAGCGCGCGAAGAACATGTTCGCCCTGGGGCTGCTGTCGTGGATGTACGGCCGGCCGCTCGGCGGTACCGAAACCTTCATGCGCGAGAAGTTCGCGGCCACGCCGGAAATCGGCGAGGCGAACGTTCTGGCGTTCCGGGCCGGCTGGAACTACGGCGAAACGACCGAAACCTTCGCCACCACATACGAAGTCGCGCCCGCCGCGTTGCCGCCGGGCACCTACCGGCAGGTCACGGGCAATACCGCCCTGGCCTACGGCGTGATCGCGGCCGGGCAGCTGTCCGGGCTGCCGGTATTCCTGGGCACCTATCCGATCACGCCGGCCTCCGACATCCTGCACGAGCTGAGCAAGCACAAGAACTTCGGCGTCACCACCTTCCAGGCCGAGGACGAGATCGCGGGAATCGGTGCGGCACTGGGAGCTTCGATCGGCGGCGCACTCGGCGTGACCAGCACCTCGGGTCCCGGGCTGGCGCTCGAGAGCGAGACCATCGGGCTGGCGGTGATGACGGAACTGCCGCTGGTGATCATCGACGTCCAGCGCGGCGGGCCCTCGACCGGTCTGCCCACCAAGACCGAACAGGCCGATCTGCTCCAGGCGCTGTACGGGCGCAACGGCGAATCACCCGTCGCCGTGGTGGCGCCCCGCTCACCGGCGGACTGTTTCGCGGCCGCGGTGGACGCGGCGCGGATCGCTCTCACCTATCGCACTCCGGTGCTGCTGCTGTCCGACGGCGCCATCGCCAACGGATCCGAACCCTGGTCGATTCCGCGGGTGTCCGACCTCGAGCCGATCGACCCGGCATTCGAACCACCGGTGGAAGACGGCGCCGCGGCCGGGGCACCGTTCCAGCCCTACGCGCGCGACCCGGAAACCCTCGCCAGGCCGCTGGCCAGGCCCGGCACCGGCGGCCTGGCCCACCGGATCGGCGGCCTGGAGAAGGCGGACGGCAGTGGCAACATCTCCTACGATCCGGCCAACCACGAACTGATGGTCCGCCTGCGTCAGGCGAAGATCGACGGCATCGCGGTGCCCGACCTCGAGGTCGACGATCCCGACGGCACCGCCGAATTGCTGCTGATCGGGTGGGGCAGTTCCTACGGCCCGATCGGTGAGGCGTGCCGGCGGGCGCGCCGCCGCGGCGTACCGGTCGCGCAAGCGCATCTGCGGCACCTCAATCCGCTCCCCGCCAATACCGGCGACGTCTTGCGGCGCTATCGCCGGGTGGTGGCGCCGGAGATGAACGGCGGCCAGCTGGCGCTGCTGCTGCGCGGCAAATACCTGGTCGACGTGCAGCCGTGGACGAAGGTGGCCGGGACCGCCTTCTCCGCCCAGGAGCTGGTCGGCGTCATCGACGCGGCACTGGACGGATCCATCGGCGAGCTGGAACAGAACAAGGCCTTCGATGCCCGGGCCCGGGCGACCTACCGCACGACAGGGGGATACCGATGACCATCCTCGACACCTCGCTCATCGGCGCCGATCTCGGCCTGACCGGCGTGTCCGGAGTACCCGGCGCCGAGGGGCCGCAGAAGGTCAAGGACTTCACGTCCGATCAGGAGGTGCGCTGGTGCCCGGGATGCGGTGACTACGTCATTCTCGCAACCGTCCGCGGCTTCCTCGCCGAGCTGGGGCTGCGGCGGGAAAACCTGATGTTCGTCTCGGGAATCGGATGTTCCAGCCGATTCCCGTACTACCTCGACGCCTACGGCATCCACTCCATCCACGGTCGCGCCCCGGCCATCGCCACCGGACTCGCGGTGACCAGGCCGGATCTGTCGGTCTGGGTGGTCACCGGCGACGGCGACGCCCTCTCGATCGGTGGCAATCACCTGATCCACGCGCTGCGCCGCAACGTGAACATGACGATCCTGCTGTTCAACAACCGGATCTACGGCCTGACCAAGGGCCAGTACTCACCGACCTCCGAATTGGGGAAGGTGACCAAGTCGACGCCGCTCGGTTCGATCGACCATCCGTTCAACACAGTGTCGGTGGCGCTGGGAGCGGAGGCGAGTTTCGCCGCGCGCGCCCTCGACTCCGATCGCGCCGGCCTCACCGAGGTGCTGCGCGCCGCGGCCGAACACCGCGGGACCTCGTTCGTGGAGATCCTCCAGGATTGCCCGATCTTCAACGACGGCTCCTTCGACGCCCTGCGCCGCGACAACGCCGAATCGCACCTCATCCGCTTGCGGCATGGGGAACCGATCCGCTTCGGCGCCGACGGTGAATTCGCGGTGGTACGCAACGGCTTCGGGCTCGAGGTCGTCGCGACCGCGGAGGTCGCCGAGAGCGAGATCGTGGTGCACGACGCCCACTGCGAACGATCCGAATACGCCTATGCGCTCTCGCGGTTGACCTCTCAGGACCTGACTCACGTTCCGATCGGCATCTTCCGCGACGTCACCCGCCCCACCTACGACGACGGGGTCCGTGCGCAAACCGCGGTGGCCGTCGAGCGCAAACCGGTTGGACCGCAGTCGCTTCAGGAGCTGTTGAACGGCAGGGAAACCTGGACGGTCGGCTGAGCCGGCCGGGCCGGCTCAGCGGTCGGCGACGAAGGCGTCGACCAATTTCTGGCACAGGTCCGCGAAACGGCTGCGGTCGGCCTTCTGTGCGTCGGTGAGTCCGTCGGTGCCGCCGGGGGAGTACACCACCAGATGCACATCCTGATCGGGTGTGGCTCCCAGGAAGTCGAGCAGGGTGGATCCGCCGTTGCCGTCCTTGGGCATGCCCAGATCCGCTGCCGCCAGCTTCTTGGCGTCCTCGGCGGCGGCGTGGACGGCGTCGAGGGAGACGTGTCCGTTGCGCTGCTGCGGCGCCTTGTCGGCCGGACGATCCGGATCGGCGGCGTCGGGGCTGTCGACCGCATGCCCATCGGAATAGACGAGCAGCGTCGGGGCCGGGGTCACCCCGGCGTGCTCCCCGCCTGGGATCGTGGTCAGCGCCACCGACAGTCCGGCCGCGGGTTCGTCGGCCACCGCGGTCATCGCGGTCATCGCGCCGCCGGCCACCGTCAGCGCCGCGGCGCATACCACCACGGCCGCCCGCACACCCGGCAATCCTCGTCTCGCACCGCCGAATTCCCGCACAGTGTTCACTTCTGCCCTCCACCCGTCTCGGTCTCGCCGACCATTGTGAACCGCACCGCTACCGACATCCGAGCGGCCCGCCCGCTCGAAAAGCTCGCCGCCCACGCTCAGCGCAGGGCCGGCGGATTGTTCAGATCCGCTGCCGAGAAGGTGTCACACGCTGCGACCTGGCCGTTCCGGTAGCCGGTCAGGAACCATTTCTGCCGTTCGGTGGACGAACCGTGCGTCCATCCTTCCGGATTCACCCGCCCGGTGGCGGCCTTCTGGATCCGATCGTCGCCGACCGCCGCCGCGGCGGAGAGCGCGTCTTGGATGTCGTTGTCGGACAACGGCTTGAGCAGCGGCTGAGATCCGCCGGGCGCCGGTGTCTTGTCCGCGTAGCTCGCCCACAGGCCCGCGTAGCAATCGGCCTGCAATTCCAGGCGAACCGATCCCGAGTCGGGGCCTTTGGGATCGCGCTGGGCACGGCCGCTGTCGCCCAGCAGGTTCTGGATGTGGTGCCCGAATTCGTGCGCCACCACGTACTCCTCGGCGAGCGGACCACCCGCCGCACCGAACTTGTCCCGCAGTTCCTGGAAGAACCCGGTATCGAAATAGGCCTTGCGGTCCGCTGGGCAGTAAAAAGGTCCGACCGCGCTGGTCGCATTGCCGCATCGAGTGTTGACCGAGCCGGTGAACAGCGTCACACCGGGCTTCGTGTACTGCACTCGGGTCTGACGCGGCAGCACCCCGCCCCAGACGCCGTCGAGACTCTGCGCGGTCAGCACCACCCGGCACTGCGCATACCGGTTCGCGTCACCGTTGGTTTTGCAGACGGAGGTGTCGACACCGCCGGTCTGCGTTCCCGATGTTCCGCTGCCGAGCAGATTGCCCGGATTTACGCCGAACAGCACCGCCAGAATCAGCACGATCAGGCCACCGCCACCGCCCAGGGCGAGTTTGGGACCCATTCCGCCTCCGGTGGAGACCCGGTCCGGATCGATATCCATACCTTCGTTGAAGGTCATCGTTGCTGCTCCTGTGGATCGAGTGGGCTGCTCGGCGCTCGGTCAGCCGAAACAACCTTTACAGCTTTGCATGAGCGCACGCGGCTCGAGGGCCGAGTGGCTTTCGTGTCCGCCGAGTGCCCCGACGGCGGATCCCGCGGGCGCGACGGCGGATCCGCGGGTGCCCGCCGTCGGGTCCGAGGCGTGCGCGACCCGGCGGGACGCGGGAGCCGGATATCGGTTTCCGTCCGCCGAACCTGTCTCACTACCATGGGGGCGCACCAGGTCATCCCGCGCCCGGTGCACCGTGTCGTCGAAAGGAATCCCGTGCTGCGCACCCACTTGGCTGGTTCGCTGCGAAGCGAGCACGCCGGTCTGACCGTCACCCTCACCGGCTGGGTGGCCCGGCGGCGAGACCACGGTGGCGTGATCTTCATCGATCTGCGCGATGCGTCGGGGGTCGCGCAGGTGGTCTTCCGCGAGGGTGAGCCGGCCGAGCAGGCCCACAGGCTGCGCGCGGAGTACTGCGTGCGGGTCACCGGTGCGGTCGAGGCGCGTCCGGACGGCAGTGAGAACCCGAACCTGCCCACGGGTGCGATCGAGGTGAACGTCACCGAACTCGAGGTGCTCAACGAGGCCGCGCCGCTGCCGTTCCAGCTCGACGAGCAGCCCGGTGAGGAGGCGCGCCTGAAGTATCGCTACCTCGATCTGCGCCGCGAGGGCCCCGCCCACGCCATCCGGCTGCGATCGAAGGTCAACGCCGCGGCCCGCGAGGTGCTGGCCCAGCACGCGTTCGTCGAGGTCGAGACCCCGACGATGACGCGGTCCACCCCCGAGGGCGCGCGTGACTTCGTGGTGCCCGCACGCCTGCAGCCCGGCAAGTTCTATGCCCTGCCGCAGAGCCCGCAGCTGTTCAAGCAGTTGCTGATGGTCTCCGGTGTGGAGCGCTACTACCAGATCGCCCGCTGCTACCGCGACGAGGATTTCCGCGCCGACCGCCAGCCCGAGTTCACCCAGCTCGACCTGGAGATGAGCTTCGTGACGCAGGAGGATGTGATCCTGCTGGCCGAGGACATCCTGGTCGCGCTGTGGAAGCTGATCGGCCACGAGATCCCGACCCCCATCCCGCACATGACCTACGCCGAGTCGATGCGCCGCTACGGCACCGACAAGCCCGACCTGCGCTTCGGCATCGAGATCACCGAATGTGCCGAGTACTTCAAGGACACGCCCTTCCGGGTCTTCCAGGCGCCGTATGTCGGCGCGGTGGTGATGCCGGGTGGGGCGAGCCAGCCGCGGCGCCAGCTCGACGCCTGGCAGGAGTGGGCCAAGCAGCGCGGGGCCAAGGGTCTGGCCTACATCCTGGTCGGCGAGGACGGCACCCTCGGCGGCCCGGTCGCCAAGAACCTGTCCGACGCCGAACGCGAGGGGCTGGCCAAGCACGTCGGTGCCGCGCCGGGCGACTGCATCTTCTTCGGCGCCGGAGACGAGAAGTCGAGCCGGGCGCTGCTGGGCGCGGCGCGTGGCGAGATCGCGCGCAAGTGCGGCCTGATCGACGAGGACGCCTGGGCGTTCGTGTGGATCGTGGACGCGCCGATGTTCGAACCCGCCGCTGACGCCACCGCGAGCGGTGATGTGGCCCTCGGGCATTCGGCCTGGACCGCGGTGCACCATGCGTTCACCTCGCCGAAGCCGGAGTCCATCGACACCTTCGACACCGATCCCGGCTCGGCGCTGGCCTACGCCTACGACATCGTCTGCAACGGCAACGAGATCGGCGGCGGCAGCATCCGCATCCATCGCCGCGACGTGCAGGAGCGGGTGTTCAAGGTCATGGGCATCAGCCACGACGAGGCGCAGGAGAAATTCGGATTCCTGTTGGACGCCTTCGCCTTCGGCGCGCCGCCGCACGGTGGTATCGCCTTCGGCTGGGACCGCATCACCGCACTGCTGGCCGGAGTGGATTCGATCCGCGAGGTCATCGCGTTTCCGAAGTCCGGCGGCGGTGTGGACCCGCTGACCGACGCGCCGGCCCCGATCACCGCGCAGCAGCGCAAGGAAGCCGGCCTCGACGTGGTGCTCGACGAGCACGGCAAGCCGAAGACCACGTAGGTCCGATCCGCGAACCGATTCGATCCGAACCCGTGAGCGCCGCCGTGGTTGGGGGCAGCCGCGGCCGCGAACCGGTTAGTCTGCAGATCGTCCGGCGCCACCCGGTGCCGGACGATCTGCAGACGACAGGGGATTGAGGTGCTGCACCTGCGGGCGGTGTGCCCACCGGAGTCGACCGACGCCGCGGTGACCGCGCTGCGGTCCGAGCCCGGCGCCACGCTCATCACCGTGCAGCGCGGCGCCTCGGTCGAACCGCCCGGTGATCTCGTGCAAGCCGATATCGCGCGCGAGTCGGCCAACGACGTGCTGGCCGGTCTGCGCGGGCTGGGCATCGGCGACTACGGCGGCATCATGCTCTCCCCGGTGGAAACGGTGCTGTCGACACCGGCCGACCGCGCGGTCGAGGCGGCGCCGGGCGATCCGTCGGATGCGATCGTCTGGGAGGAGTTGCTCGCCCAGACCCACGAGGAATCGACGCTCAGCCCCACATTCCTGTCGTTCATCACGATCGCGTGCCTGCTGGCCGTCGTCGGTGTGGCCACCGATTCGCCGGTGACGGTCGTCGGCGCCATGGTGGTCGGCCCCGAGTTCGGGCCGCTGGCCGCCATCGCGGTCGCGGTGGTGCGCAGGAACTTTCGCCTCGCCCGCCGCTCGATCCTGGCCTTGCTGATCGGCTTCCCGGTGGCGATGGGGATCGCGACACTGGCCTCACTGGTGTGGGAACAGTTCGGCTGGATCACCGTCGACCGCATCCACGCCATCCGCAACGTGGACTTCATTTACGAGGTGGGGCCGTTTTCGCTGGTGGTGGCCCTGCTCGCGGGTGCGGCGGGGATGATGTCGCTGGTGACCGCGAAGTCGGCGGCGCTGGTCGGCGTGTTCATCTCGGTGACGACGATTCCGGCCGCGGGTTTCGCCGCGGTGGCCGCCACCGTCGGCGAATGGCACAAGGCCTTCGAGTCGATCGGCCAGCTGGGCGTGAACATGGTCGGCATCGTCGTGGCGGGCATCATCGTGCTGCAACTGCGTCCCCATCACGGGCACGCGCTGGGCCCGCCACGTCCGAAGCGGCTGAATGTGCTGGCGCGCTGGTGGTCCGGCGACGACCGCTGAGGCCGGCGGCCGGCTCAGGCGATCAATCCGCCGGTGAGCATCCGGTAGGAGTAGGTGACCGCGATAACTGTGAGCGGTCCCACCACCAGCAGGCCGATGCCGCACAGTGCGGTGGCGACGATCGTCAGCGCGGCGACGGTCAAAGCCAGCAGCAGCGTCGGGACGAAATTCGAGACCACCAGTTGCACACTGGATTTGATCGCGCTGAACGGATCGAGGTCCTGGTCGATGACGTAGTGCAGCGAGAACATGCACAGATAGCCGACTATGAGTGCCGGCACGATACACAACACCGCGCCGACGCAGGCCGCCACGAAGACGAGCAGCGCGGTGATCAGCACGTTGCCGGCGTTGACGAAGCCGAAGAACGACGCGAAATCCGGTGGTGTGCCGTCGGTTTCGTACAACGCGCCGCGAATCATCGCCGCCTGTAGCAGCCAGACCACGACCGCCGCCAGCAAGCCGATCAGCATCACCGGCATCAGCGAGTTCATATGCGTGACGTTCACCACCACCGTCACCATCAGGTAGGCGACGAATCCGACGAGCGTGATCGCGACCCAGGGAATCGGATTGGCGCGGAAGCGATCCCACGCGAAGCTGAGCGCCCGGCCGATATTGAGGCCCGGTGCCGCGGCGTAACCCGGTCCGCCGGGGTATCCCTGCGGTGCGCCGTAACCGGGCGCCCCCTGCGGCGGCATGCCGGTATCCGGTGCGCCCCAGGTCGGATCGGCGGGCGGCGGATAGGCGCCCGGCGGGACGCTGCCGGGAGGACCGTAGGTGGGTCCGGGCTGTCCCTGCGCTCCGGGCGCCACGGGGGGCACCCCGCTCTGGCTGACCGGCGGCGGCTCGCCCGGCGCCCCGCCGTACTGGGAGGCGCCGTACTGCGGTGCCCCGGTGCCCTCGAACTGCGGATATCCCGTGGCTCCGGCCATTTCGGGCCGGCCCGGCGTTGCGGGATGTTCGCCTGTTCCGCCGACGGGCCGTGCGGGACCGGTGGGATGCTGCCCGGGCCGGCTCTCCGGTCGCCGTTCACCGCCTTCACCGGTGTCGCGGGGTGCGGACTGCGGGGAGTCGGTCATCGTCGGACCTTTCGAATCACCTGGGTTCTGGTGCGGCACACTGCAGTTGAGATTTCGACACAACCGGACACGGCCGGGCGTGTCAAGCGACGGGCCGCGGTATCCGGCCGGATCCGCGACCCGGCCGACGATGAGCGTAATGAGCATCTCGGTCCGGTCGCAGCCGCTCGGCGGGGACACGCCGACGACGCGCGAAAGGTTGCCGAACCGCTCGCTGAAAGTGACCTGGAGCGAGTAACTTGGTTTGCGATGACCGCACTATTGGCCGAACGCGCCGCCGAAGTCGTGTCCGCGGCACAACAGTTGCTCACGAAGCGCATGGGTGCTGCGGTGAAGCTGAGCGATCCGATCGAACTCAGTGGCAGTGGCAGGACGACGGTGCTGCGCGTACGCGTAGCGGAGAACTCGTTCTCACTTCCCCGTACCCTGATCGTCAAGCAGGTCCGTGGCGCCGCACAGGAGCGCCGGATCGGCGGTTTGGCGCCCGGGGTCGCGAGTATCGATTCGGCGTTTCTGCGTGAGGCGGTGTCCTACCAGTTCACCACCGCGCTCAGCAGCGAGCACCGTCCCGGCGCCTATCTGCTGGCGCACAGCCTGCCGGATCGGCTGCTGATCCTCAGCGATCTGGGCGAGAACATGTCGCTCACCTCGGTGCTGCAAACCGGCGCCGAACCCGCCACCCGCAACGCCCAGATGGCGTTCGCGCAGGCACTGGGCCGCATGCACGCCGCAACGGTCGGCCGGGAGGCCGATTTCGTGGCGCTGCTGCGGCGGGTGGAGGTGGTGCACCGGGTCGACGGCATCGCCCAGCAGGCCGAGGCCGCCATCGGTGAGGTCCCCGGAATGCTGGCGCGTGAGGTCGGCATCGACGTGCCGGGCGAGATCGCGGAACGCATCGTGCGGGGCAATCGCCTCTTCTCCGCGGGCCGCTTCCGCGCGTTCAGCCCCTCCGACCTGTGCCCCGACAACGTGATCCTCAACGACGAGGGCGCTCGGTTCCTCGACTACGAATGGGGCGGTTTCCGCGACGCCACGCTCGATATCGCCTACGCGCTGGTGTCGTTCCCCGGCTGCCTCTGCGACTTCGAGCTCTCTCGCGAGCGGGCGCATCAGATGGTCGAGGCCTGGCGCTCGGAGGTCGTCGGCGTGTGGCCGGCCCTCGCCGACGACGATCTGCTCGCCGAACGCATCCTCGAGGCTCGGCTCATCTGGGTCTGGCTGACGACGTTCTGGTTCCTGCCCGCCGATCACACCCGCATCGCCGCGGCCCGCGAACACGGACTGTCGGTGCCGCGCTCGGCCGCCCTGATCAATCGCTGGGCCGCCCTCGCGGAGGACGCGCGCTGCACCGGCGACGACACGCTCGGCGACTTCGCCGAGCATGTCTCCGCCACCCTCGAGGAACTCTGGGAGGAGTGACTCAGCGGGCCGGACGCGGCCCGACGATCGAGGCTCGTTCCATGATCCGGGTCTGCGGCCAGTAGTCGCTGGCGGCATAGTGCTGCACGGCCCGGTTGTCCCAGAACGCGACGGTGTCGGGCTCCCAGTGCAGCCGCACCTGGTGTTCGGGGTAGTCGGCCTGGCGGCAGAGCCGGTCCAGCAACTCGCGGCTCGCCTCGGGATCCATGCCGTCGATGCGGTCCACGAAGATCCGGTTGACGTAGAGGTGGCGGCGTCCGGTCGCCTCGTGCGTGCACACCACCGGGTGGCTGACCGGCGGATGTTGTGCTCGCATCGCCTCCTGCGCCTCGGGCGTCTGCCCGCGGCCGAATGCCCGGGTGTAGTCGTGGGTCGCGGTGAGGTCGTCGATCTCGGCGCGGGTGTCGGCATCGAGCGCCTCGTAGGCGGCGTACATATCCGAGAACAGGGTGTCGCCGCCCATCTCGGGAACGGCGACGGCGTGCAGGATCGCGCCCATGGACGGCTGCGGCCGCCACGTCACGTCGTGATGCCAGATGTTCTCGACCCCCGCGATGGTCGGCGTCTTCTCGAAGCGGACCAGTTCCGGCTGTTCGGTGTTGGACGGAATGAACGGATGCACCTCGAGCGTGCCGAAGCGCGCCGCGAACGCGACATGCTGCCCGGCCGTCAGCGGCTGATCGCGGAAGAACAGCACCTTGTACTCGTGCAGTGCCCGGCGCAGTTCGGCGATCACCTCCGCGGGCAGCTCGCGGGTCAGGTCCACGCCGCTGATCTCCGCGCCGAGGGTGACGCCGGCCTGCCGGGCGTCGAAATGCTGCCAGCGCAGCGCGGCCAGGCGGTCACGCTCGGCGACCAGATGGGTGAACGGGCCCGCGATCAGCGGAAATCCGGGCAGTTGGAAAGAGCTCACGCCGTAGTGGGCGACCGGTTCGGTCTCCGTGGCGGTGGTGTGCGTCATGACGTTTCCTTCGGCGATCGGGCGACTGTAGTCAATTGACTACACCGGTATTCGCTACTGTAGCCCGATGTCCGAGAACCCGCCATCGACTCCGCGTCGCGACGACTCCGGCGCCGGACCGGTCGGTCGTGCGGCGGTCGTCGCGGCGGTCACGGAGGCCGCCGCCGACCTGTTCGCCGAGCGCGGCCCGGCCGCGACCTCGATCCGGGACATCGCCGACCGCGCGGGGGTGAACCACGGCCTGGTGTTCCGGCATCTCGGTGCGAAGGACAAGCTGGTCGGGGCCGTGCTGAGCTATCTCGGCGAACAGTCGGGCGCACTGGCCGCCGTCGGACAGCTCACCGCCACCGATCCCCGGCTGCGCCGGCATCTGACCGTGCTGGCCCGCTGCATCCTCGATGGCTATCCGGTCGGTGAGCTGCAAGAACAGTTCCCGGTGATGGCGATGCTCATCGAGAATCTCCGGCCGCAGATGGCCAGCGACCGCGCCGCCGGACTGGCGGTGGCACATCTGGCCGCGTTCGCCATGGGCTGGCAACTGCTCGAGCCTTTCCTGCGCAGCGCCGCGGGCCTGCGCGAGCTGACCGACGCCGAACTGCGCGCGTCGATCGAGGCGCAAGCCGCGCGGATTCTGCGTCCCGACCCCGCCTCGTCCTGAATGTCGGTGCTCATCGGTACCGTCGAGGCGTGAGCGAAGGGTTGTTCGATGCGCCGGAGGTGGAGGAGTCGTCCGGCATCTCCACCGCACTACCGCCGGCGGGCCGGATGTCGCCGCTGGCCGTGCGCATGCGGCCGGCGAGCCTGGACGAGGTGGTCGGCCAGCAACATCTGCTCGGCCCCGGATCACCGCTGCGCCGGCTGATCGAAGGATCGGGCGCGGCATCGGTGCTGCTCTACGGCCCACCCGGGACGGGCAAGACGACGTTGGCCGCTCTCATCTCGACCGCCACCGGCCGTCGCTTCGAGGCGCTTTCGGCGTTGTCGGCGGGTGTGAAGGAAGTGCGGGCGGTCATCGACCTGGCGCGCCGGCGGCTGCTCGCGGGGGAGCAGACCGTGCTGTTCATCGACGAGGTGCACCGGTTCTCGAAAACCCAGCAGGATGCCCTGCTGGCCGCGGTGGAGAACCGGGTGGTGCTGCTGGTCGGGGCGACGACGGAGAACCCGTCCTTCTCGGTGGTGTCGCCGCTGCTGTCGCGCTCTCTGGTGCTGCAGCTGAAGTCGTTGTCGGACAACGATATTCGCACCGTGCTGCGTCGCGCGATCGACGACGAGCGAGGCTTGGCCGGGCAGTACACCGTCACCGAGGCGGCGCTCGACCACATCGTCCGCATCGCCGGCGGCGACGCGCGCCGATCGCTCACCGCCCTGGAGGCCTCGGCGGAATCGTCGCTCGACGGCACGGTGGACGTGGATCTGGTGGAGGCCAGTGTCGACAAGGCCGCGGTGCGCTACGACCGCGCCGGCGACCAGCACTACGACGTGATCAGCGCGTTCATCAAATCGCTGCGCGGGTCGGATGTCGACGCGGCGCTGCACTACCTGGCCCGGATGATCAGTGCGGGCGAGGATCCGCGCTTCATCGCGCGGCGATTGATGATCCAGGCGTCCGAGGACGTCGGCATGGCCGATCCCACCGCCCTGCAGACCGCGGTCGCCGCCGCGCAGGTGGTCCAGCTGGTCGGTATGCCGGAGGCGCAGCTGGCGCTCGCGCACGCGACCATCCACGTCGCCACCGCACCCAAATCGGGTGCGGTCGCGGCGGCCATCGGCACGGCCATGTCCGACATCGCGGCGGGAAAGGCCGGCGCGGTGCCGCCCCATTTGCGCGACGGGCATTACGCGGGCGCGGCGAAACTCGGGAACGTGCAGGGTTACAAATACCCGCACGATCACCCGGACGGGATCCTCGCGCAGCAGTACCCGCCCGACGAACTCGTCGGCGCCGACTACTACACCGCGACCGATCACGGCTACGAGCGCGAGATCGGGCCGCGGGTCACCAAGTTGCGCCGCATCGTCCGAGGTCGCTGAGCCGGGTGCGCGCCGCACGACCGCTGAAAACCGGCTGGACCGCGCCCGGTAGGCTGGATATTCGTGCAGACCCACGAGATCCGACGGCGTTTCCTGGACCACTTCGTCCGTGCCGGCCACACCGAGGTACCGAGTGCCTCGTTGATCCTGCCGGACCCGAACCTGCTGTTCGTCAATGCGGGCATGGTGCAGTTCAAGCCGTATTTCCTGGGCCAGGAGGCGCCGCCGTTCTCGCGCGCGACCAGCGTGCAGAAGTGCGTGCGCACCGGCGATATCGAAGAGGTGGGCGTCACCACCCGCCACAACACGTTCTTCCAGATGGCGGGCAACTTCTCCTTCGGTGACTACTTCAAGGAAGGTGCGATCACCTTCGCCTGGGAGCTGATCAGCAAATCTCAGGAGGAGGGCGGATTCGGCTTCGATCCGGAGCGGATCTGGGTCACTGCCTACGAGAGTGATCCCGAGGCCGCCGAGATCTGGCATCGCGTCGCCGGAATCCCGAAGGAGCGCATCCAGTTCCGCGACGGCAAGGACAACTACTGGGACATGGGCGTGCCCGGTCCCGGCGGGCCGTGCTCGGAGATCTACTACGACCGGGGACCGGAATACGGCGCCGAGGGCGGTCCGGTCGCCGACGAGGATCGCTACCTCGAGATCTGGAATCTCGTATTCATGCAGGACATCCGCGGCGAGCAGAGCCCCAAGCTGGGCTATCCGCCGGTCGGATCGCTGCCGAAGAAGAACATCGACACCGGCATGGGCATCGAACGCGTGGCGATGCTGCTGCAGGGCGTGGACAACGTCTACGAAACCGATCTGCTGCGCCCCATCATCTCCAAGGCCGAGGAGCTGACCGGCAAGAGCTACGGCGTCGAACACGCCGACGATGTGCGCTTCCGGGTCATCGCCGATCACGCCCGCACCTCGGCGATGCTGATCGCCGACGGCGTCAATCCCGGCAACGACGGCCGCGGCTACGTGCTGCGCCGGCTGCTGCGCCGGATCGTGCGCTCGGCCCGGCTGCTGGGTGCCGACAAGCCGGTGATCGGCGAATTCATGAAGGTCGTCAGCGAGCTGATGTCGCCCTCGTACCCGGAACTGGCCACCGATTTCACCCGCATCGAGACCGTCGCCGTCGGTGAGGAGACCGCCTTCCTCAAGACGCTGAGCACCGGGTCGAAGCTGTTCGACGACGCGGTCGCCGAGGTGAAGGCCACCGGTGGGCGCACGATCGCGGGCAGTGAGGCGTTCACCCTGCACGACACCTACGGTTTCCCGATCGATCTGACCCTGGAGATGGCCGCCGAAGCCGGGCTCGAGGTCGACGAGTCGGGCTTCCGCACGCTCATGGCCGAGCAGCGGCAGCGAGCCAAGGACGATGCGCAGGCGCGCAAGCACGCGCACGCCGATCTGTCGATCTACAAGGAACTGGTCGACCGCGGCGCCACCGAATTCACCGGCTTCGACGAACTCGCCACCGAGGCACGGGTTCTCGCCCTCATCGCCGATGGTGTCCGGGTGCCCACCGCGACCGCCGGGCAGGACGTCGAGGTCATCCTCGATCGCAGTCCCCTCTATGCCGAATCCGGTGGTCAGATCGCCGACCGCGGCACCCTCACGGCATCGGGCACAGAGTTGCGCGTCAACGACGTGCAGAAGATCGCCAAGAAGTTGTGGGTGCACAAGACCACCGTCGAACGCGGTCAGATCACCGAGGGCGATGCCGTACTGGCCCAGGTCGATCCGGCGTGGCGGCGTGGCGCCACCCAGGGACACTCCGGCACGCACATGGTGCATGCCGCGCTGCGGCAGGTGCTGGGCCCGAACGCGGTGCAGGCCGGTTCGCTGAACAAGCCCGGCTATCTGCGCTTCGACTTCAACTGGCAGGGCCAGCTCTCCGAGTCGCAGAAGGCCGATATCGAGGCCGTGTCCAACGATGCGGTGGGCTCGGACTTCCCGGTGAACACCTTCGTCACCGATCTGCCCAAGGCCAAGGCGATGGGCGCGCTGGCGCTGTTCGGCGAGAACTACGGGTCCGAGGTGCGCGTCGTCGAGATCGGCGGGCCGTTCTCGATGGAACTGTGCGGCGGTACCCACGTCGAACACTCGTCGCAGATCGGGCCGATCACGCTGCTCGGCGAATCGTCGGTCGGTTCCGGCGTGCGCCGCGTGGAGGCCTTCGTCGGGCTGGATTCCTACAAGTACCTGGCCAAGGAGCGAGCCCTGCTGGCCGGCGTGGCCGCCTCGCTGAAGGTGCCCTCCGAAGATGTGCCGGCCCGGGTCGAGCAACTGGTGGAACGGCTGAAGGTCGCCGAGAAGGAACTCGAGCGCACCAAGGCCGCGGCCGTGCTCTCGCAGGCGGGTACCTACGTCGAGCAGGCGCAGCGGGTCGGCAAGGTGCTGCTGGTCGCGGCCGCCGCCCCCAAGGGCGTCGGCGCGGGCGATCTGCGGACCCTGGCCACCGATATCCGCGGCCGCTTCGGCAGCGAGCCGGCGGTGGTCGTTCTGCTCGGAAATGCCGACGGAAAGGTGCCGTTCGTGGTCGCGGTGAACAAGCCCGCCCAGGAGCTCGGCGTCAAGGCCGGTGAGCTGGTCGGCAGTTTCGGCGCGAGTATCGCGGGCCGCGGCGGCGGTAAGCCGGAGATGGCGCAGGGCGCCGGCTCCGATCCGTCCGGTATCGAGGCCGGCCTGGCCGGCGTGCGCGCACGGGTGGCCGAGATCGCCGCCTGATGGACCATTCCGAGAATTCGGAGCCTTCGGAACCGGAGCCGTCCCGATCGGGGGCGGCTCCGGAAGCCGGGGCCGCCCGGCCGGACGACATCCCGGCCGAACGCCCCGACGCGCGGACCGATCCCGGCCGTGGCCGGCGGATCGGCATAGACGTGGGGACCGTGCGCATCGGAGTCGCCGCGAGTGACCCGGACGGGATTCTGGCGACCCCGGTGGAGACGGTGCCGACCGTCAAGGGTGGAAAACGCGGTCCGGCAACCGATCTGCTCCGGGTAGCCGAGATTGTGCGGGAATACGAAGCGGTCGAGGTTATCGTCGGTCTACCACGCACATTACGTGGGGCCAGCGGCTTGTCGGCGCAGCTGGCCGCCCGGTTCGCGCGACGTTTGCGGGACATGATTCCTGGTGTGCCGATACGACTTTCCGACGAACGTTTGACTACGGTGTCAGCTGCACGTGCATTGCGGGACAGTGGAGTTCGCGCGCGCGGCCGGCGGCAGGTGATCGACCAGGCGGCCGCCGTGTCGATCCTGCAAGGGTGGTTGGACGAACGGAGTGCGGTGTTGAACTCGGCCGGTGCAGACGAGGCCAGGTGGTCGGATGAGTGACCGCTGGTCCCGGGCCGGAGAACGATCGCGCCGGCGCGCCGACGAGCAGCAGCGGCGCTACCGGCGTGGCGGTGCGCATCGCAGCGCCACCGACGAGTGGGACGACTACGAGGACGACGACACCGCCGTCATCCCGCGGTACGTCGATGAGGACGAGCCGGCCGCGCACGACGCCGACACCGCCGCCGGGTACGACGCTCGCTACGATCACGAGCTCGCCGACGCCGGATACGCGGATCCCGATTACGCCGATCCGGAGTACGCCGACGACTACGCCGAACCGGGGTACGAGCGGACCGGCGGCAGCGGCCATCGGTATCGCCGCGACGAGTACGACTCCGAAACCGATATCGAACCGATCTCCGACGACGAGCCGGAACCTGCGCCCACGGCCGCCAGGCGCGGCGCCCGGGCGAGTGCGGCCTCGCTGCAGCAGGCGCAGCGGGGAAGCCGGCGCGGTTCCGGCGGCAAATCCACGGGCAGAGCTCAGGCTCGCGCCTCGGGCCGACCGGCACGGTCGGGCTCGTCCGGTGGGCGCAGCCGCCGCACCCGCGTGGCCTCCCGCAAGGCGGCCGAGCGGCAACGTCGTCGCCGGAATCTGCTCGTCCTGGGGTGTGTATTCGTCGTCTTGTTCGTGGTGGCCGGTGGTTACGCCGGATACAAATTCATCCGCTCGATGGGCGGACCCGAGGATTTCGACGGACCGCCCGGCCCGCTGGCCGTGGTCCAGGTGCACACCGGTGACACCGCCGAACAGATCGCGCAGACCATGGTCGAAAGGGGTGTCGTCCGTAGCAGCGGGGCCTTCTACCAAGCGGCCGTGCGGAATTCGGGCATCACCTCGGTGCAGCCGGGCTACTACGCGGTGCCGACGCACAGCAAGGGTGCCGACGCGGTCGCGGCCCTGCTGAAGAAGACCTCCCGGGTGGGCAACGTGGTGGTCTCCGAAGGACGGCGGCTGCACGACTCCACGGATGTGAACACCGGCGCCCGCAACGAGGGCATCTACCGCAAGATCGCCGACGCCAGTTGCGTCGGGACCGGTGCGGACAAGAAATGCGTCACCTACGAGCAACTCGATGCCGCCGGGGCCACGGCCGACGCGACCGCGCTGGGGGTTCCGGCCTGGGCCGTCGACGCGGTGCGCAAGGTGCCCGATCGCACCCGCCAGCTCGAGGGCATGATCGCGGCGGGCACCTGGGATTTCGATCCGTCCGGCACGCCCGAGCAGATTCTGGCGCAGCTGGTGAGCGAGAGTGCCGCCGGTTACGAGACGACCGGGCTGCTGCAGTCGGGGGCGACCAACAAACTGAATCCCTACCAGACGCTGATCGCGGCCTCGCTGGTCGAACGGGAAGCGTTGCCGCAGGACATGTCGAAGGTGGCTCGGGTGATCGTGAACCGGCTCGCGGTCGATCAGCCGCTGCAGCTCGATTCCACGGTCAACTACACCCTCGACCGCACCGAGGTCGCCACCACGGATGCCGACCGTGCCCGCAAGACTCCGTGGAACACCTACGCCATGCCGGGGCTGCCGGCCACGCCGATCTCCTCGCCGTCGCTGGATGCCATGCGCGCGGTGGAGAATCCGGCGCCGGGACCGTGGCTGTACTTCGTCACCGTCGACAAACAGGGCACCACCATGTTCGCCGAAAGCTACAGCGAACATCTGCGCAATATCCAACGCGCCCAGCAGAGTGGAATTCTCGACAGTGGCCGATAACGGAGCGGGATCGCCGGACTCGGGACGTAAAGCGGCGGTACTGGGCAGCCCCATCGCGCATTCGCGGTCCCCGCAATTGCATCTGGCCGCCTATCGTGCGCTGGGGCTGGACTGGACCTACGAGCGCATCGAATGCACCGGCGAGCAACTGCCCGCTCTCGTCGACAGCTTGGATTCGTCCTGGGTCGGGCTGTCGGTGACGATGCCCGGCAAGGTCGCGGCCCTCGACTACGCCGGTGAGCGGACCGAGCGCGCCGTTCTGGTCGGCTCCGCCAACACCTTGGTGCGCACCGCGACCGGGTGGCGAGCCGATTGCACCGATGTGGACGGCGTGCGTGGCGCGCTACAGGGCGGCGGCGTGGAGACTGTGCGCCGATCGGTCGTGCTCGGGGCGGGCGGTACCGCGCGACCGGCACTGCTGGCGCTGTCGGAACTCGGCGCCGAGACGGTCACTGTGGTCGCCCGCGACGCCGAGCGGGCCGAGCCGACCCTCGCGCTGGCTCGCCGGCTCGGGATGGAGACCGAATTCTGTGGTTTCGACGCCGATCGGGTGCGCGCGGCGTGTGCGCGCGCCGACGCGGTGGTCAGCACGGTGCCGGCCCCCGGTGCGGCGGTGGTGGCCGATGCGGTCGCGGCGGCGCCAGTGGTGCTGGACGCGATCTACGATCCGTGGCCGACCCCGCTCGCGACGGCCGTGCGGCGTGCGGGGCATACCGTCGTCAGCGGGTTGCAGATGCTGCTGAATCAGGCTTACGGCCAGGTCGAGCAGTTCACCGGCCGGCCCGCGCCACGGGCGGCGATGGCGGCGGCTGTGGATCTCCGTGACTTCTAGAACCGGTTCCAATTCGATGACGTCACAACACAGGCTAAGGTGATCGACATGAATTCGTGGGTGTTGCGCGCCATAGTGCTCGGTGCGCTGACCGTCGTACTGCGAACCCTGCTGGGTTTCGGCATGATCTACTGGCCGACCAACGGCTCGTGGATGCGCATCCTGTGCTTGATCGTGCTGGTCGTCGCGGGCGTCGCCTGGGGGCTGATCGACGGTCGCAGTGATCGGCAGGCCAATCCCGACCCGGAGCGCGGCGGTGCCGACCTCACCATGCGCTGGCTGAAGGCCGGTGTGGTCGGTGGTGTGGGCAGCGGGCTGGTGGCGTGGCTGCTGGATTTCGTGCCGAAGTTCGATCTCGGCGACAACGGTCTGCTGTTCGAACTGACCGCCGGCGCCTCGTTCATCGTGCTGATGATCTTCATTCCGGCGATGGTCGGCGTGGCGATCGGCCGTTTCCTGGTGGGCCGGGATCGGCGCAAGAGCGAATCCTCGGTACCCCCGGCGGCGGCCTCCCCGGCCTGATCGCCGAATGATCGGCTCATCCGGGCCGCGGATCCTGTCCGCGGCCCGGATTTTCGTGTTCTAGAGCAGGATCCCGCCAGCGGGGCTGTCCTCGCGGGCGATGGTCGCATACGCCGCGGCCAGAAGCGACGGATCGGGACCCTCCAGGCGGCCCGGCTTGGCCAGACCGTCGAGAACGACGAATCGAACGATGCCCGAGCGGGTCTTCTTGTCGGTCTGCATGGTTTCGAGCAACTGCGGCAGCGCATCGGCGTCATAGGTGGTCGGCAGACCGACGCTTTCCAGAATCGCGCGGTGCCGGTCGGCGGTCGCGTCGTCGAGGCGCCCGGCCAGCCGGCCGAGTTCGGCCGCGAAGACGAGGCCGACCGAGACCGCCGCACCGTGGCGCCACCGGTAGCGTTCCCGCCGTTCGATGGCGTGGCCGAGGGTGTGGCCGTAGTTGAGGATCTCGCGCAGGCTCGCCTCCTTGAGATCGGCGGCCACCACGTCGGCCTTCACCTGGATCGCCCGGCGGACCAACTCCGGCAGCACGTCGCCCTTCGGGTCCAGTGCGGCGGCGGGGTCGCGTTCGATCAGGTCGAGGATGACCGGGTCGGCGATGAATCCGGCCTTGATGATCTCGGCCATTCCGGCGACGATCTCGTTGGGCGGCACCGTCTCGAGGGTGACCAGATCCACCAGTACCGCCGACGGTTCGTGGAAGCAGCCGACCAGGTTCTTCCCGGCCTCGGTGTTGATTCCGGTTTTGCCCCCGACCGCCGCGTCGACCATCGCGAGCAGCGTGGTGGGCACGTGGACGACCTTCACGCCGCGCATCCAGGTGGCGGCGACGAACCCGGCCAGATCGGTGGCCGCACCCCCGCCGAGGCTGATCACGACGTCCTGGCGGGTGAGGCCGATGCGGCCGAGCACCTCCCAGCAGAAGCCGGCGACCGGCAGATCCTTCCCGGCCTCGGCATCCGGGATTTCGATGCGGTGCGCGTCGAGGGTGTCACCGTGCGAGCCGACGACTTGCTCGGCGAGCGCCTGCCGCACCACCTCCGCGGTCTCGGTCAGCGGCGGCTGATGGAAGATCGCCACGGTCCGCACGCCGGGATGGCGGGCGACCTGCTCGACCAGTTCGCCCAGCAGCCCCCGGCCGATGATCACCGGATACGGATCGGCGGTTCGGACCTCGATGCGGGTGGGCTCGCTCATGTGTGCTGCTCCGATTCCTCTAGTGCTCGTCGTAGGCGTGCCCGGCGGGCGCGGGCGCGGCGGGACCGACCGGCCCCGGGTGCCGCTTCGTGCGCGGTCTGCGCGGCGTCACCCGCGAGACGTCCAGCGGGCGAAGGTGTTTCGTCGGGTGCGGGCACCGGCCGCGGCTCCGGTCCGGAGCCGACCGGGCGCACCGGTTCCGGATGTGGTGCCGCCGCCGGGCCGGGATTCCGACTCGCGGCGGGTGGGCCGGCGGCGCGGGTGGCGGTGCGCCGGATTCGTCCTGGTCGTGCATTCGGCTGTGCGGCGGATGGTTTCGCGTCGGTGTCGGCCGCCGCCGGTTCGGGCGTGCGGGCGGGACGCTCGGCGGCGGGGTCGCTGGGCGGCGTGTCGGCCGAGGTGCCGGTCCGGTGGCGGGAGTGCCTGCGGCCGCCGCGACGGGACCGCCGGGCTCGGCGGCGCGGCTGGGTACGGTCCGTCTCGGTCGAATCCGGTTGCGCGGCTTCGGTTTCACCGGGCTCGGGTGCGGTCAGGGGGCCGCTGTCGGCCGCGGCGCGGGTGCGGCGACGGCGCCCGCGCGGGCGGGAACGGCGAGTGCCCGTGGGCTCGGCACTCGTCGAATCCGGTTGCGGCGCCGGTGTTTCGGCCGGTTCGACACCGAGTTTGGCGAGGATGGCACGGACGACGCGGCCGGGACTGCGGCCGTCGGTGCGGATGCGGATGGAGGCCACCTCGCGATACAGCGGGCGGCGCACGCGCATGAGTTCGCGATACTTGGCGCTCGGATCGTCGCCGTTGAGCAGCGGCCGATTCGTCGACGCCCCGGTCCGGCGCAGTCCCTCGGACACGCTGATCTCCAGGTACACCACCGTGCGCCCGCGCAACAACTCCCGGGTCGCCGCAGACAGGATCGCACCGCCGCCGAGGGATACGACGCCGTGTTCGGCGAGGATCGCGCGGCGTACCACGCGTTCCTCGATGCGCCGGAATTCCGGTTCGCCGTCGGTGGCGAAGATGTCGGGGATGCTGCGACCGGTGTCCTGTTCGATCCCAGCGTCGGTGTCGTAGAGCGAGACGCCGAGTTCGCGAGCGAGCTTGCGCCCGATCGTCGACTTACCGGCCCCGGGCGGGCCGATGAGGATCACGCTGGGCCGGCTGGGGTCGCTGCGGACGATCACGACGGCTGTCCCGGGCGCCGGACCCGGGCGGTGCCGCGCGCGGGATCAGCCATTCATGCCTCCGACGCCACGACGCCCGGGATGTGCGGGCGGGTCTGGATGCGCTTCTGGTACGTCGTGAGGTTGTCGACGGTCTCGGCGAGGGAATCGCCGCCGAACTTCTCCAGAACCGCCTGCGCGACGACGAGCGCGACCATGGCCTCGGCGACCACGCCGGCGGCGGGCACCGCGCAGACGTCGGAGCGCTGATGGATGGCCACCGCCTCGTCGCCGGTGGCCATATCCACGGTGGACAGCGCGCGCGGAACGGTGGAGATGGGCTTCATCGCCGCGCGCACGCGCAGGGCTTCACCGTTGGTCATACCGCCCTCGAGGCCGCCGGCGCGGTTGGTGGAGCGCAGCACCCCGTCGGGACCGGGGCGCATTTCGTCGTGGGCGGCGCTGCCGCGCCGCCGCGCGGTCTCGAATCCGTCGCCGACCTCGACACCCTTGATGGCCTGGATCCCCATCAGGGCAGCGGCCAGCCGGGAATCCAGACGCTGTTCACCGCTGACGAACGAACCCAGTCCGACCGGCAGTCCGGTGACCACCACCTCGACGACGCCGCCGAGGGTGTCGCCGTCCTTCTTGGCGGCCTCGATCTCGGCGATCATCGCGGTTTCTGCCTCGGGGTCGAATGCGCGGACCGGGCTGGCGTCGACGGCCTCGAGATCGGCGGCGGACGGCACGAAACCCGGGCGCGCGGCCGCGGTGCCGATCGAGACCACGTGGGAGACGACCTCGACGCCGAGGGCCTGGCGCAGGAACTGCCGTGCCACGGTGCCCGCGGCGACCCGAGCGGCGGTTTCGCGGGCACTGGCGCGTTCGAGCACGTTGCGGGCGTCGTCGAAGCCGTATTTGAGCATCCCCGAGTAGTCGGCGTGGCCGGGACGGGGGCGCGTCAGCGGGGCGTTGCGGGCCAGCTCGGCCAGTTCGGCCTCGTCGACGGGGTCGGCGGCCATGACCTCGGTCCACTTCGGCCATTCGGAATTGGCGATCTCGATCGCGACGGGGCCACCCATGGTGCGGCCGTGGCGGATCCCGCCGATCACGGTGACCTTGTCGGCCTCGAACTTCATCCGCGCGCCGCGGCCGTAGCCCAGTCGTCGCCGCGCCAGTTGCGCGGCGATATCGGCCGAGGTCACCTCGACACCGGCCACCATCCCCTCGACGATGGCGACAAGAGCGGGACCATGAGACTCACCAGCAGTAATCCAGCGCAACACGACCTCCATCTTTCCACGTCACAACGGTTCCCCGGACATCGGTGTCCGCGCGGCTACACCGTGGGCCACAGTGCCGCAACGGTAGCCAGGCACATCGCGGGCCCGTGTGGCACCGTGATCGAGGCGCCGAACACACCATGGCGACGGTCCGAATCTCCGGCCGCGGCCGGGCGGTCGCCGGGATGCGCGGCACGGATCGCGGTGCCGTCTCGGGCGCGCGCGATCGGCTTGCCGTCGGCGCCGGCCGCGCGGGAGGCGCGAGCGGCGACCTGCATCGCGACCAGCGCGCCGACTCCGGCCGAAGCGGTCAGCAGGGGCGCGCCGATCGCGGCCCACACCCAGCAGGACGGCCCGCCCGCCGCCGCGGCAGCGCCGGTGCCGAGCGCCAGTTTCACATCTCCCGCCCCGCACGCCGCCGGCTCGACGAGATGTACCAGTAGGTACGGCACGGCGAGCAGCAGCGCGCCGGCGATCGCCGCGCCGGCACGGCCGGTCGATGCCGCGAGCATCGACACCACCGCCGCACCCGGCAGGGTGAGCACGTCGGGCAGTCGACCGGTCCGGATGTCGATCACGCTGAGTGCGACGCACCAGACGGTCAGTACGAGATAGGCGGTGGTGGTCATGCACTCATCGTCGCTCGCGGCACGCGCCCGCCCGGCCCCGCGAACCTGAAATGTGGACAACCGCAACAGTTGTGAACACGCGACGAGTAACACCGGCTCGCCGCCGGTCGTGGATAGGGTCGCGGGTGACGGCGTGACGGCCTCGCAATACGACAGCGGTAGCGTGGCAGCCATGTCTGCTGATGACGGTGCCCGGCGCCCCGACCACGCTGCGCGTCGGGCCGGGTTGCGAGACCTGTTGGTGGAGAACGGGGTCGATGCCCTGCTGGTGACCGATCTGGTGAATATCCGGTACCTGACCGGCTTCACCGGCTCCAACGCCGCCCTGCTCGTGCACTCCTGGGACGGCACCCAGGTGGGCGAGGACGGGGAGCGGACCGTCATCTGCACCGACGGCCGCTACATCACCCAGGTCGGCGAACAGGTACCCGACGTGCACGCCGAGATCGCTCGCGCCAGTGCGCGCCGGTTGGTCGAACTGGCCGGGGAATGGCAGATCGGCCGCGTCGGCTTCGAAAGTCACGTCGTGACCGTCGACCAGCACCGCGGCTTCGTCGAGCAGGGCAGCGGCCTCCAATTCGTCCCCGCGCCCGGTCTGGTCGAACAACTGCGCACGGTCAAAGACGACTACGAGATCGAGCAGCTGCGGGCGGCGTGCGCGGCCGCCGACGCCGCGCTGGCCACCCTGCTGGAACGAGGGGGACTGCGTCCTGGCCGCACCGAGCGCCAGGTCGCTCGCGAGCTGGAATGGCTGATGTTCGAGCACGGCGCCGACGCGATCGCCTTCGAGACCATCGTGGCCGCCGGCACCAATTCCGCAGTGCCGCATCATCGCCCGACCGACGCGGTGCTGGCCGCGGGCGATTTCGTGAAGCTCGATTTCGGCGCGGTGGTCGGCGGCTACCACTCGGATATGACGCGCACCCTGGTCCTGGGCGAGCCGACAGATTGGCAGCGCGAGATCTACCAGCTCGTATACGAGGCGCAGCGGGCCGGCCGCGAGGCGCTGGCACCCGGTGTGCCGTGCGCGGCGGTCGATGCCGCGGCCCGCTCGGTGATCGCGTCGGCCGGGCACGGCGACCTGTTCGTGCACGGCCTCGGACACGGCGTCGGACTGCAGATCCACGAAGCGCCTCCGGTCGCCAAAACCGCGACCGGTACACTTCTGGATGGCGTGGCGGTGACCGTCGAGCCAGGTGTGTATTTCCCCGGCCGCGGCGGAGTTCGCATCGAGGACACGCTCGTGGTTCGTGCGGGGGGTCCGGAGTTGCTCACCCACACCACCAAAGACCTCACCGTGGTCGACTGACCCCGGCTGCCCCACCGGGCCGGTCCCTACGGCCCGGCCTACAGAACGTCGAACAGTACTAACAAGGAGATCCGAGGACAGTGGCGGACACCAGCGACTTCAAGAACGGCCTCGTGCTGAAGATCGACGGTCAGCTCCAGCAGATCGTCGAGTTCCAGCACGTCAAGCCGGGTAAAGGTCCCGCGTTCGTGCGGACCAAGCTGAAGAACGTGCTGTCCGGCAAGGTGGTCGACAAGACGTTCAACGCCGGCGTGAAGGTGGAGACCGCCACCGTGGACCGCCGGGATATGACCTACCTGTACCACGACGGGTCGGACTACATCTTCATGGACGGCGAGACCTTCGACCAGATCGGTATCGACGAGCAGACCATCGGCAAGGGCGCCGGCTTCCTGCTGGAGAACATGACCGTGCAGGTCGCCACCCACGAGGGCGCGCCGCTGTACGTCGAGCTCCCGGTCACCGTCGAACTCGAGGTCACCCACACCGAGCCCGGCCTGCAGGGCGACCGCTCCAGCGCCGGCACCAAGCCCGCGACGCTGGAGACCGGTGCCGAGGTGCAGGTGCCGCTGTTCATCAACGTCGGCGACAAGCTGAAGATCGACTCGCGCGACGGCGGCTATCTGGGCCGGGTCAACGCCTGATCCTCCGGATCCACCGGCCCGGCGCCGGAACCATGGGCGGCGCGCGCGTATCGGCATTTCGGTATCGCTCGCGCCGCCGTCGACACTGCGAACGGGATAATGGTGATCGTGGCTGATCAGCCCGTGGACAAGAAGTCCACCCACAAGAAACTCGGAGCCCGGCACAAGGCCCGCCGCCGGGCCGTGGATCTGCTCTTCGAGGCCGAGGCGCGCGACATCGACCCGGCCGACCTGGTCGCCGAGCGCCTGGACCTGGCCGGTCGCGACGAACAGGTCGCGCCCGTGAATCCCTACACCCGCACCCTCGTCGAAGGCGTCGCCGACGATCTGGATCGCGTCGACGGCACCATCGAGTCCTATCTGCAGGACTGGACCCTGGGCCGGCTGCCCGCGGTGGACCGCGCCATTCTGCGGGTGGCGGTGTGGGAGTTGTTCCACGCCAACGATGTTCCGCCGGTGGTGGCGGTCGACGAGGCCGTCGAGCTGGCGAAGGAACTGTCGACCGACGATTCGCCCGCGTTCGTCAACGGCGTCCTCGGCCGCATCGTGACGCTGGCCGACCAGGTGCGTGCCGCCGCGGCCGCCACCCGCCGCGACAGCGGGGCGTGATGATCAAATATCTCGTGCTCGCGATGCGCACCTCGGCGTGGTCCGACGCGGTCATCGAACCGCACCGCGAATGGCTGGCCGATGTGCGCGCGCGTGGACAGCTGGACTGCACCGGCCGATTCACCGACGGCAGCGGCGGCGCCTATCTGGTGCTGGCCGAGAACCTCTCGGCCGCACGGGAATTGGTGTTCACCGACCCCATTCACACCACCGGCGCCTCCGAGCTGACAATCCACGAATGGGAGATCACGGGCTGAGTCGTATTCGCGACACACCCGTTGGATTCGGACAAACCCGTTAAATTTCCCGGATGCCCGCCGCGCCCGCATACTGTTCCGGTCACTTGACCTAGAAAAGGTGGAACGGATGCGGTTCAATTCGGCGACAGTGCGTACGGCACTGCGTCTCGCCCCGGCGATCGTCGCGGCGGCGACCCTGGCCACGACCGGTTGCTCGGCGGTGGAAAAAGGTGTCGACAAGGGTGTTCAGGTCGCCAAGGACCACAACAAATCCGACACCGCCCGGGCGAAGGTGGGCGACTGCATCAACGTGATCAACGCCTCGGCCGTCGATTCCGATACCGAACCGGTCGCCTGCACGTCCGACAAAGCCGTCTACAAGGTGGCGCAGGTGCACGATGCCAAGGTCGAGTGCGGGGCAGATTTCACCTCGTACGAGGAAACTCTCAACGGTGGCACGCTGGCGTATCTGTGCCTGGCGCCGAATTTCAAAGCTGGACTGTGCTATGCGGATTCGCCGCTCAGCGGCTACAAGTACGCCGACTGCATGTCCTCGGAGGCGAGTTTCCGGGTCGCCCAGCGCATCGACGGACAAGCCGACGACACGCTGTGTGGACCGGAGTCCGACAGCGTGATCACACTGTCGGACCCGCAGACGACATTCTGTCTGGCACAACCGAAATAAGCCGGGTCCTCCGCTCAGACGGTCCCGGGGCGCAAGACGATCGTGCCGAAGGTCGTGCGCTCGTCGACCCGTCGATGGGCCTCGGCCGCATCCGCCAGCGGTAGCACACTGTCGATCAGCACGGTGAGATCACCGGTGGCGGCGAGTTCGAACGCCGCCGCCCGCTTCGCCGCCACCCCGGCCAGCCACTGCGGGCCGGAGCATCCGGTGAACGTGAGCCCGCGCATGATCAGGTCCATCGTCGTGACCTGGGCGGGAGCGCCGGACAGCCAGCCGTATCCGAGCATCCGGCCCCGCAACGGGGTCATGACATCGAGGACGGCCGCGGAGCTTTCGCCGCCGATCGAGTCGAAAACCACGTCCACCGTGGCATTTTCGAGGCGTTCGCCGAGCCGGCGCGGCCAGTCCGCATCGCGGTGGTCGACGACCGTGTGCGCGCCGAGTTCGCGGGCGCGCTCGGTTTTGGCCGCGCCGCCGGCGGTGGCGATGATGTGTGCGGCGCCGGACCGGGCGGCCAATTGGGTGAGGTAGCCGCCGATTCCGGTGGCCGCGGCCTCGATCAGGACGGTTTCGGTGCCGGTGAGTGCCGCCGCCTCGAGCAGGGCCAGTGCCACCGATCCACTCATCGCCACGGCCGCGGCGGCATCGCTCGCCAATCCGTCCGGTACGCGGACCGCGGATTCGGCGGGGGCGCACATCCATTCCGCGTAGCTGCCGAAGTCGTTGCGCGCCAACAGGACCCGCTGCCCTTTCCAGTCCGGGTCGACGTCGTCGGCGACGGCGGTGACGACCCCGACCGCCTGGGTTCCGAAGACCGCCGGGGTCGGCGTCGGTGTCGGGAACATGCCTGACCGCAACATCGTCTCCGGGTACAGCACCGGGATCGCCTCCACCCGGATCAATACCTCGCCGGGCTGCGGGCTGGGCTCGTCCACCTCGCGCGCGACGAGGACCTCCGGTCCACCGACCCCGGTCATTACGATTGCCTGCATATCGACCTCATAACTTGACTAACGGTCCAGATACTTCGTCCGGAAGAATATGGACCGTCGGTCAATTTTGTCAACGGGACTGGAGTGCACAGTGGCGCAGCAGCGCAGAGAACGAGCCGATGCGGCGCGCAACCGTCGCGCGATCCTCGATGCGACGCGGGCGCTGCTGGCCGAAGGTGGGGCCGAGGCGGTGACCATGGACCGGGTGGCCGCCGCGGCGGGAGTCGGCAAGGGCACGGTATTTCATCGTTTCGGCTCGCGCGCGGGACTGTTGCACGCGATGGTCGCCGAACCGGCCGAAACACTGCGGACGGCGATCACCGACGGCCCGCCGCCGCTGGGCCCCGGCGCGCCCGCGGGGGAGCGGCTGCTCGCCTTCTTCGATGCGATGGCCACGATGGTCGCCGACAACGTCGAACTGATGGTCGCGGCCTACCGCAGCGTGCCCCCGCATCCGCGCACGTCCGAATTCCACGCCACCTGGGCGGAGCACATCACGAAGCTGCTGACCGAGGCGCGTCCGGATCTCGACGCCGAGGGGGTCGGCCACCTGCTGTTCGGCATGCTGGGCAGCGATTACGCCCTTGCCGCGGTGCGCGAGGGGCAGAGCGAAAGGCTGCGAGAATCCGTGCGGCAGGTGGTGCTCGCGGTGGTCAGCCCGTGAGCAGAACGCCGCCCACCGCGCCCGCGGTCGCGATCACGGCCAGCGCCAGCCCGGTGCAGACGAACCGGACCGGCGGCACCCGGACCGCGTGGGAGCGGCAGAACTCCAGGCACAGCAGCGTGGCCAGCGAGGCCCACGGGGTGGCTATCGCGCCGACGTTCGTGCCGATCAGCAAGGACAGCAACTGGTTTCGGTGGTCGGGCGGTATCACCGCCTCACCGGCGGTGTAGGCGGGCAGGTTGTTGACGATATTCGACAGGCCGAGGCCCGCTCCGGCAGCGCGATAGGCCCCCGCCGTGCCGGAATCGGTGCCGATGAGCGCGGCCATCAGATCCGAGAGCCCGTACCGGCCCAGGGTCGGGATGACCAGGAACAGTCCGATCACGAAGATCAGCAGCTGCCACGGGATCAGCGACGGACGCAGCGCGCTGCGGTCGAACACGGCGAATCCGGCGATCGCGAGGACCGCCGCGGCGAGTGCGGCGTAGCCGATGTGGTCGCCGACGAAGGGAATCGCCAGGACGAACAGCGCGCAGGCGCCCCCGGCCGTCGCGAACAGCGCGCGGTCCCGGGTGCTGCGCAGCCGGATCGGGGCGGGCGCCAGGTAACGATCGGTGCCGCGCCGGCCGCGTCGCCAGTACCAGATCCACAGCGCCGCCATGGTCGCGATGAGCGAGATCAACTGCGGCAGCCACATTCTGGCCGCGAAGCCGGTGGCATCGAGGCCGATCCGGTCGGCGGCGAGCAGATTGGTGAGGTTGGATACGGGCAGCAGCAGACTCGCGGTGTTCGCCAGCCACAATGTGGTCATCGCCAGCGGCAGCGGTGGAATGCGCGCGGGCCCGGCCAAGGCCAGCATGACCGGTGTCAGCAGGACCGCGGTGGTGTCGAGGTTGAGCACTATCGTCGTCAGGGCCGCGAAACCGACGCAGAGCACGAACAGCGCCGGATAGCGTCCCCGCCCGGCGATCGCGATCCGATGGGCGATGACGTCGAAAACCTGTGCGCGCCGGGCCAGGTGGGCCAGCACGATCACACTGCCGAGAAACAGCAGTAGCGGTCCGATCCGGCGCATATTCGCATCGGCGTCGGCCCGGGGCAGCCATCCGGTCAGCACGCACAGCATCCCGGCCGCGAGGACGGCGATGCGGATCCAGTCCAGCAGACGCGGTGCGGCGGCTTCCTCCGGCTCCGTCTCGTGCGCGCTGCGTTCGGGCGCCACCGGTTCGGACATCCGGCCATCATCGCACCGTGGCGCAGACCCGCGCGTGCCGGACCGCCCGCGTCTGCTGGGCCGGTTCACGGCGTGGGGGTGGCGACCCAACCGGCCACGATCGCCAGTCCGGTGGGACGGTGGACGCCGAGGAAGCCGAAGGGCCGGTCGAAGTTCACTGCGATCATCAGGGCATCGGCCGGCGCCGGTGGCATGCCGGTCGGTTCCATCAGAACCCCGGTGACGGCCGCGGCCGCGAAACCGTCGGCGGTGAATCGGGCGCAGACGTCCTGGGCCGCCGCGGTCACCCGGAGCGCGACCGGTGAGAGGCCGGGGAAGGGGTTGTCCGTCGCGGTGGTCGCCGCGGTCAGTCCGAACAGCTCCGGATCGCGCAGTAGGTCGTGGGTGGATCGAACAGCGAAGGGCGGCACCTGGATTTGCAGGGTGTCCGATACTGCGGTCACCGTCCGCACCTCGAGCCCAGGGGCGATGGTGCCCAGGCCGGGCCGGTGGGTTTCCACCGAACCGTCGAGTGCCCCCAGCCCCGCGGCCAGTACCACCGGAGCGCTGTCCCCCTCCTCGCCGAGCAGCAGATGCACATCCAGATCGGACGCCCCACGCACCACGACGCGTGAAACGGGTGTGCCGGCCGTCAGCACGGCGGCGTCGCCGAGGCCCGTGCTGTACCGGGCGAGGGCGGGGCCGCGGTGGCCACGCCACGGGCCGCTCGACGGTTCCAGCACATCGGCGTGAAAGCTCTGCCGCCAGGCGGTGCGGGCGACGACGGCGGTCGCCAGCGCGACCGCCGTCGCCGCGCCGATCCGGGCGGGGAAGCGATCGATCAGGCCGTCGGTATGGCGACGTGCCCACTCGTCCAGTCCGTCCTGTCCGCGCAGCGCGGCGATCGTGCCCGGAGGCAGCGTCTGGATCCACTCGTCGCGTAGCGCGATATCGTCACGCACCCACACCCCGAGTGCCGCGCGCACGGATTCGGCGGCCTCGATCCGGCGCAGCAGGGTGATCGCGGCGTCGTGAGCGGATGCGGCGGGAAGGCCGGTCGCCGCGGTGAGTTCGCCGCGGGCCGGTTCGCCGGCCGCCGCGGCCAGTAGTGCGAGCAGCGGCCAGATTCCGCATCCGGACAGGACGAAATCCTCGGAACCCGCTGCGGCACACCATTTTCCGGTGAGAGTGTTGGCGGCGGCCACATCGGGTGCGAGGCTCGGCTGCATGGGCGAAAGCCTACCGACGGGTGCCGACAGCAGTGCGCCCCTGCCGGGGTGTACGTGGGCGGCAGGGGCGCGTCCGGATCCTTGTGGCCCGGACGATCGGCCGAAACCGATCTGCCGACGAGTCTGGTTCCTCAACCGCACTCGAGGTCCAGGCCCGCGGTGCGTGGTCTGCGTCACGCAGGCGCGAACACTGGCCGAAACTACGTCTTCGTGGCCGAACGTGTTGAGGCGTCGCGGCCGTTGTGTGTCATCCTTCCGGGGCGGAACGGTCCGCGAGAGGTCCAGGAGGTAGGGATGGCTGGTGCCGGTACGGCCCGTCTGGCGGAACTGCGCGCGGGTCGCACGACCCCGGAGCAGGCGTGGCAGCTGTACGACAGCCTGCCCGAGGTCGCGGTCACCGAGATCACCACCGGCCGCTGGACCGGCGACGAACTGGACACCGGACATCCGTGGGCCGGTGTGCTGGTCGAATCGGGTTGGTACGGAAAGCAATTCGATTCACCGGACGAGGTGCAGCCGCTGCTGTTCGCCGGGCCGGACGGCCGGGTATTTCCGGTCGACCCCCGCCGAGTGCCGCTGGGGCTGGCCGGAACACTGCCGTCGGCGGGATTCCGGGCCGCGCGGCGCATGCTGCCGGCGTTGCGCCCGCTGCTGCGGACCCGTACCGCTCGTGCGCGCCTGCGCGAGATCGAATTCCGCGGCAAGGTCAGCGCGGCCATGATCTACGACCACCTGCCCATCATCGACATCTTCCGCCGGGTCGACGAGGACACCCTGCTCGGTGTGATGGATATGCGCGGGCTGAACGACCCCTACTTCTTCATCCTGCGCCGCGACCGCTCCTGATCGCTCAGTCGTCCCCGGCGGCGAGGATCACCTCGAAGCGGGCGTCGGCGGTGTCGAGTTGCTCGAGAATGTGCTGCTTGACATGCGGCGCCAGCGGCGTGTCCGGGCGGGTGATCAGTTCGCGGTAGACCGCGGTGAGCGGCCGGTATTTGGTGGCGAGTTTCGACATGACGGCCTGTTCGTCGGCGTAGAGGATGCCGACGCCGTTGTCGGTGAAATCGGAGATCTTCACCACCCGGGCCCACGGATCGCGGTCCAGGCTCGCGGCGACGTGGTCGCGGTATCGGATGTGCCGGTCCTCGTCCGAATCGTGTGCCGGGTTGGTCACCGCCGCAACGAGATTCGATACGCGCTCGCCGAACCGCTGGGTCAGCACCGCCAGCGCTGCGGCGTTCAGGTCCTCGTCCGGCTCCGGCGCCCCGCGGAGGGCGACCAGGTCGGCGGCGTGATCCTCGACGGCGTCGTGCAGGAGGCCGACGAGCACCAGGTCCGTGTCGTGCACCTCGTAGTGGCTCACGATGCGGATCGCCACCCGCAGTAGATGATTGAGGTACGGCTCGCGGCCGTAGTTGTCGCCACGGTGCAGGTCGGCCACGAATTCGAGTGCCGCCTCGACCCGTTCGGGGTCGGGCAGTTTGCGCTGCGACTCCAGCAGCAGTCGTTGCCGCAGCCCTTCCTCGCCGTGCACATCGCTGAGTGTGTGCAACTGCATGGCCGCCAGAATTCCCGCCCCGATGGACTCCATCCGCCCAATCTAGCGGGACGAGGTGACAATCCGCCGTCGCCGGGTTTCAGCGAACCCCGTGCGGGCGGAATTGGATGCTGATCCGCGGACCCACGGGCCGCCGCGTCTTCGGCACCGCATGTTCCCAGGTGCGCTGGCAGGAGCCGCCCATCACGAGAAGATCGCCGTGCCCCACGTGATAGCGAATGCTCGCGCCGCCGCCACGCGGACGCAGCAGCAGGGCCCGCGGCGCGCCGATCGACAGGATCGCGACCATGGTGTCGTGGGTGGAACCACGGCCCCCGGTATCACCGTGCCAGGCCACACTGTCTTCGCCGTCGCGGTAGTAGCACAGTCCGGCCGTGTGGAACGGTTCGCCGAGTTCCGGGCCGTAATGGCCGCTCAGAGCCGCGCGGGCGTCCTCCAGGATCGGGTCCGGCCAGGGCTCGTTCTCGCCGTAATGGCGCAGCAGGCGCGGTACGTCCACCACGCGGTCGTACATCGGGCGGCGGTCGGCTCGCCACGGGACGCGAGTGGCCAGCCGTTCGAACAGTTCGTCGGCCCCGCGCAACCATCCCGGAAGCAGGTCGACCCACGCGCCCTCGGTCAGCTGCGTGCGGCGCACGCCGTCCAACGGCCCTAGCTCGATGTCGCCGAAGCCGTCGAACAGCGATCTCTGCAGCGGTGCCGACATGCGTTCGAATCTACGTTCTATCGAACATATGTTCAAGCATCGGGTCGCGCCGCTGCTCGGGGCCGATCCGGGCGGTTCGGATCAGCTCAGGTGCGCGCGCACGAAATCGACCACCGCATCGGAGAATTCGTCGTTGACATCGCTGGCCGCGGTATGGGCGGCACCGGAGATCTCGACGTATTCCATCTGCGGCACCAGCGCGCGGAAGTCGGCGACCCCCTGTTCGCTGACCACGTCCGACAACCGTCCGCGCACCAGCAGGACCGGGATCTCCAGCGCGCGGGCGGCATCCTCGAGGTCGCTGGTCTGCAGTTCGATGTCCTCCGGCCGGCTCGACATCATCGCCGGATCCCAATGCCAGTACCAGCGCCCGTCCTCGCGCAGCCGCAGATTGCGCCGCAGGCCCTCCGGGTTGCGGGGCCGGCGGCGGTGCGGCAGGTATTCGGCCACCGCATCGGCGGCTTCCTCGAGGGAGGCGAAGCCCTCGGGATGGCCGCCGAGGAAGTTCATGACCCGTTCCACGCCCTTGTGCTCCGGGCGCGGCACGACGTCGACCAGGACCAGTCCGGCGATGCGCTCCCGGCCCGGACGGGCGGTGGCCAGCAGTGCGGTCAATCCGCCCATGCTCGCGCCGACCACGATGGCGGGCCGGTCGAGTTCGGCGAGAATGTCGAGGAGGTCGGCGGTCATCGCCGTGCGCGAGTAGTCGCCGTCCGGCGCCCAGTCGCTCTCGCCGTGCCCGCGGGCGTCCAGCAAAATGGCGTGCATTCCCACCTTCGCCAGCGCGGCGCCCGATTCCTTCCACGAGTGCCGGGTCTGGCCGCCGCCGTGCAGGAAGACCGCCAGCGGGCCGTCGGCCGGCCCCCAGCTCTCCCCGGCCAGGGCGATGCCGCCGTGGCCGCGGAAGGTGATCCGGCGGGGCTCGGTGAAGTCGGCTTCGTTGCTCACCCTTCGAGCATCCCACATCCGGTTTACGCTGTATGAAACAGTCCCGGCCAACGGTTGTGCCGTTCGCGTGATGTGTCGGCATAGCCGCAGGTGGCGGGGCTCACAGCGGGACCCCCGCCGTCGGGAGGCCAGGGCGGCGCTGCTACGCTCAGGCATCGAAAAGACATCCTTTAACGGACCGTCCGGTGAGGCGGGGAAGGAGGTCGGCATGGCCGTGCCCGAAGAGCGCGGCGGCCGCGTCGCGCCCGAAGAACGGGCCGCCAGGTCGAGCGCTGCCGAATATTCGCAGCGGCACGACCCCGAGTGGGTCCGCGCCGGGCGTGAACTGTTGTCCGCCTCCGATGTCGGCCGGACCATCGCGCGCATGGCGCATCAGATCATCGAGAAGACCGCGCTGGATTCGTCGGATCCCGAGGCGCCCCGAGTGGTGTTGATCGGCATCCCCACCCGCGGCACCACCCTCGCCGCACGGCTGACCGATCGCATCGAGGAATTCTCCGGCGTGCGTCCCGCGCTCGGTTCGCTCGACATCACGCTGTATCGCGACGATCTGCGCAACCGTCCGCATCGCCCGCTGGAACGGACCTCGGTCCCCGAGGGTGGCATCGACGACGCGCTGGTCGTACTCGTCGACGACGTGCTGTTCTCCGGTCGCAGCGTGCGCTCGGCGCTGGACGGCCTGCGCGATCTGGGCCGTCCGCGCGCGGTGCAGCTGGCGGTACTGGTCGATCGCGGCCATCGCGAACTGCCCATCCGCGCCGACTACGTCGGCAAGAACGTGCCCACCTCGCGCAGTGAGGACGTCTCCGTACTGCTCAGCGAACACGACGGTCACGACGGCGTGTATCTGCATCAGGGGGATGAGCGGTGAGGCATCTGCTCTCGGTCACCGATCTCGACCGCACCACCGCCACCGAACTGCTCGACGACGCCCAGCGCTTCGAACAGGCGCTGCTCGGCCGCGAGGTCCGCAAACTGCCCACCTTGCGCGGCCGCACCGTGATGACGGTGTTCTTCGAGAACTCCACCCGGACCCGGGTCTCGTTCGAGGTCGCCGGCAAATGGATGAGCGCCGACGTGATCAACGTGAGCGCCTCGAGCTCCTCGGTGTCGAAGGGCGAATCGCTGCGCGATACCGCGCTGACCCTGCACGCCGCGGGCGCCGACGCGCTGATCGTGCGGCATCCGGCCTCCGGGGCGGCCCATCAGATCGCGCGCTGGTTCGGCGAACTGGACGCCGGCTCGGGTGGATACACCGGAACCGGGCCCGCGATCGTCAATGCCGGCGACGGCACGCACGAACATCCCACCCAGGCCCTGCTGGACGCGTTGACGCTGCGCCAGCGACTGGGTGAGCTGACGGGCAAGCGCATCGTGATCGTCGGCGACATCCTGCACAGCCGCGTCGCGCGGTCCAACGCCTTCCTGCTCGACACCCTCGGCGCCGAAGTGGTGCTGGTCGCGCCGCGCACCCTGCTGCCGGTCGGGGTCGAGCAGTGGCCGGTGCAGGTCTCGCATTCGCTCGACGCCGCGCTGCCCGGCGCGGACGCGGTGATGATGCTGCGCGTGCAGGCCGAGCGGATGAACGGCGGCTTCTTCCCGTCGGCCCGCGAATACTCCATCGCCTACGGACTGAACGAGCGGCGCATGGCGCTGCTCGACGACGACGCGGTCGTCCTGCATCCGGGCCCGATGCTGCGCGGTATGGAAATCGCGTCGGCGGTGGCCGATTCCCCGAAAGCCGCAGTGCTGCAACAGGTCACCAACGGTGTGCACATGCGCATGGCGGTGCTGTTCCGCCTGCTCGTCGGCGCGGGGGAGGCCGTCGCATGAGCGGAAGAGGGCCGGAGGCGGCAGCCTGCGTAACCCCGCAGGCCCCCGCTCATGCGCATCGACACCGCATGAGCGTGAGCATGAGCTTCTTCGTGGAAGGTGAGGGCGCGTGAGCGATCTGGTTATCCGGGGCGTGCGGCCCTACGGCGAGGGTGAGCCGGTCGACGTGCTGGTGCGCGACGGCGTGATCGTCGCTCTCGGCGCGCGATCCGGCGACACCGTCGACGGCGTCGAGGTGGCCGGCGATGCCGAGGTGCTGGAGGCCGGCGGCCGGATCCTGCTCCCCGGTTTCGTCGATCTGCACACCCACCTGCGCGAGCCCGGCCGCGAGGACACCGAGACCATCGAAAGCGGTTCGGCCGCAGCGGCATTGGGTGGCTACACCGCGGTGTTCGCGATGGCCAACACCAATCCCGTGGCCGACACCTCGGTCGTCACCGATCATGTGTGGCGGCGCGGGCAGGAGGTCGGGCTGGTCGATGTGCATCCGGTCGGCGCGGTGACCGTCGGCCTGGCCGGCAAGCAACTGGCCGAGATGGGCACCATGGCCGCCGGCGAGGGCCGGGTGCGGATCTTCTCCGACGACGGGCACTGCGTCTACGACCCGCTGATCATGCGCCGCGCCCTCGAGTACGCGAAATCGCTCGACGTCCTGATCGCTCAGCACGCCGAGGAGCCGCGGCTCACCCAGGGCGCCGTCGCGCACGAGGGTCCGAACGCCGCCCGGCTGGGCCTGGCCGGCTGGCCGCGCGCGGCCGAGGAGTCGATTGTCGCCCGCGACGCGCTGCTGGCCCGCGACGCCGGGGCCCGGGTGCACATCTGCCACGCGTCCACCGCCGGCACCGTCGAGCTGGTGAAATGGGCCAAGGCGCAAGGGATTTCGATCACCGCCGAGGTCACTCCGCATCATCTGCTGCTCGACGATTCGCGGCTCGAGACCTACGACGCGGTGAACAAGGTCAATCCGCCGCTGCGTGAGGCCTCCGACGCCCAGGCGCTGCGCAAGGCCCTGGCCGACGGAGTGATCGACTGTGTGGCCACCGACCACGCCCCGCATGCCGAACAGGAGAAGTGCTGCGAGTTCGCCGCCGCCCGTCCCGGCATGCTGGGGTTGGAGACCGCGCTGTCGATCATCGTCGAGACCCTGGTGGCTCCGGGCCTGCTCGACTGGCGTGGCGTGGCGAAGGTGATGAGCGAGAATCCGGCCCGCATCGCCGGACTCGACGATCAGGGCCGCCCGATCGCGGTCGGCGAGCCGGCCAACCTGACCCTGATCGACCCGGACGCGTCGTGGACCGTGCGGGCGCGGGAGCTGGCGAGCATTTCCGACAACACGCCGTACGAGGCGATGACCCTGCCCGCCAAGGTCGCCGCCACGATGCTGCGCGGACGGATCACCGCCCGCGACGGCGTGGTGACGACCGCCCTGGCGGGGAGAGTGGGGCAATAATGGATCGAACACTGTGGGTGATCGGGCTGGCGGCCCTGTTCGCCCTGTTCCTGTGGCTGATGTATCGCTCCTGGCTCGTGCGCGCCCGGAAGCAGGCATCCTCGGTCGGGGAGTTGCCCACGGTGCCGGCGGATCTGGGCGCGCAGGTGCTCGAGCCGACGACCGGGCTGTACACGGGAACCACGCTGGCTCCGAGCTGGCAGAACCGCATCGTGGTCGGAGATCTGGGTTTCCGGGCCACGGCGGAGCTGACCCGCTTCGAACGCGGGATCCTGCTGGAACGCGACGGTGCGGAGGTGATCTGGATTCCGCAGGAGTCCATCACCGCGGTCCGCACCGAACGCGGCCACGCGGGCAAGGTGATGACCGACAATGGTGTGCTGGTTATTCGCTGGAAACTGCCGACGGGAACCGAAGTCGATACCGGGTTCCGCGGCGACGACAAGACGGTTTATCCGGCCTGGACGGCCATATCCGCGACGGGACAGACCGGCGCGGCGACGGGAGACGAATAAACGTGAAGGCTGGATTTTTCGTGAACGAGGTGAGCGAATGAGCGACCGCGCCGCGGTGATGGTGCTCGAGGACGGACGGGTATTCCGGGGCCGGCGGTTCGGCGCCGAGGGTGAAACGCTGGGCGAAGCGGTGTTCTGCACCGCGATGACCGGCTATCAGGAGACCCTGACCGATCCCAGCTACCACCGCCAGATCGTGGTGGCCACCGCCCCGCAGATCGGCAACACCGGCTGGAACGACGAGGACGACGAGTCGAATCGGATCTGGGTGGCCGGATACGCGGTGCGCGACCCCGCCAAGCGGGCGTCGAACTGGCGCGCCACCACCACCCTGCAGGACGAGCTGGAGCGCCAGCACATCGTCGGCATCGCCGGCATCGACACGCGCGCACTGGTGCGTCATCTGCGCATCCGCGGGTCGATGAAGGCGGGCATCTTCAGCGGTGACGCCGCCGCGGCCTCGACCGAGGAGTTGCTGAGCCGGGTCACCGGTCAGGCCTCGATGCTCGGCGCCGATCTGGCCGGTGAGGTCTCCACCGACGGCGTGTACACCATCGAGCCCGCCGGTGAGCACCGGTTCACCGTGGTCGCGGTCGACCTGGGTATCAAGACCAACACCCCGCGCATGTTCGCCGAGCGCGGCATCCGGGTGCACGTGGTGCCCTCCGGCGTCACGCTGGACCAGATCAAGGAGCTCGAGCCCGACGGCGTCTTCCTGTCCAACGGCCCCGGTGACCCGGCCACCCAGGACGACGCGGTCGAGCTGACCAAATCCGTTCTGGGCGAAGGACTTCCGCTGTTCGGAATCTGCTTCGGCAACCAGATCCTGGGCCGCGCGCTGGGCCTGGGCACGTACAAGATGAAGTTCGGCCACCGCGGCATCAACGTCCCGGTCATCGATCACGCCACCGGCGCGGTCTCGATCACCGCGCAGAACCACGGCTTCGCGCTCGAGGGGGAGGCCGGACAGCGCTTCGAGACCCCGTTCGGCACCGCCGAGGTCAGCCACACCTGCGCCAACGACGGCACCGTCGAGGGGGTGCGCCTGGTGGACGGTCGCGCGTTCTCGGTGCAGTACCACCCGGAGGCCGCCGCGGGGCCGCACGATGCCGCCTACCTGTTCGACCGCTTCGCGGGTTTGATGGAGGAAGCCTGATGCCACGTCGTAACGACCTGCACCACATCCTGGTCATCGGCTCCGGGCCGATCGTCATCGGCCAGGCCTGCGAATTCGACTACTCCGGTACCCAGGCGTGCCGGGTGCTGCGGTCCGAGGGCCTGCGGGTGTCACTGGTGAACTCCAACCCGGCCACGATCATGACCGACCCGGAATTCGCCGACTCCACCTACGTCGAGCCGATCACACCGGAATTCGTCGAGAAGGTCATCGCCAAGGAGCGTCCCGACGCCATCCTCGCGACCCTGGGCGGCCAGACCGCGCTCAACACGGCGGTGGCGCTGCACGAGAACGGCGTGCTGGAGAAGTACAACGTCGAATTGATCGGCGCCGACTTCGAGGCCATCCAGCGCGGTGAGGACCGGCAGAAGTTCAAGGACATCGTCGCCAAGGTCGGCGGCGAGTCGGCCCGCTCCAAGGTCTGCTACACCATGGACGAGGTGCGCGAAACCGTTGCCGAGCTGGGCTTCCCGGTGGTCGTGCGGCCGTCGTTCACCATGGGTGGCCTGGGCTCGGGCATGGCCTACAACGACGAGGATCTCGACCGCATCGCCGGCGGCGGCCTGGCCGCCTCGCCCACCGCCAACGTCCTCATCGAGGAATCGATCCTCGGGTGGAAGGAATACGAACTCGAGCTGATGCGCGACGGCCGCGACAACGTGGTCATCGTCTGCTCGATCGAGAACGTGGACCCGATGGGCGTGCACACCGGCGATTCGGTGACCGTCGCCCCGGCCATGACCCTGACCGACCGCGAATATCAGAAGATGCGCGATCTGGGTATCGCGATTCTGCGCGAGGTCGGCGTCGACACCGGCGGCTGCAACATCCAGTTCGCGGTGGATCCGCGCGATGGACGCCTGATCGTCATCGAGATGAATCCGCGCGTCTCGCGCTCGTCCGCACTGGCCTCCAAGGCAACCGGTTTCCCGATCGCCAAGATCGCGGCGAAGCTGGCCATCGGCTACACGCTCGACGAGATCGTCAACGACATCACCAAGGAAACCCCGGCTTGTTTCGAGCCCACGCTCGACTACGTGGTCGTGAAGGCGCCGCGGTTCGCGTTCGAGAAGTTCCCGGGCGCCGACCCGACCCTGACCACCACCATGAAGTCGGTCGGTGAGGCGATGAGCCTGGGCCGCAACTTCTCCGAGGCGCTCGGCAAGGTGCTGCGCTCGCTGGAGACCAAGGCGGCCGGCTTCTGGACCCAGCCCGACGGCCGCTGGACCGACGTCGCCGAGATCCTCGACGACCTGCGCGTGCCGACCGAAGGCCGGCTCTACCAGGTGGAGCGGGCGCTGCGGCTGGGCGCGAGCGTCGAAGACGTCGCGCAGGCCTCGGGCATCGACCCGTGGTTCGTCGCCGAGATCGCCGGACTGGTCGAGTTGCGCGCCGAGATCGCGCAGGCGCCGGTTCTGGACGAGCCGCTGCTGCGCTACGCCAAGCACAACGGCCTGTCCGACCGCCAGATCTCCGTGCTGCGACCGGAACTGGCAGGCGAGAACGGGGTGCGCGAGCTGCGTCACCGCCTCGGCATCCGGCCGGTGTACAAGACGGTCGACACCTGTGCGGCCGAATTCGAGGCCAAGACGCCGTACCACTACTCGAGCTACGAACTCGATCCGGCCGCCGAGTCGGAGGTCGCGCCGCAGCCCGAGCGCGAGAAGGTGATCATCCTCGGCTCCGGCCCCAACCGAATCGGCCAGGGCATCGAATTCGACTACTCCTGCGTGCACGCCGCGCAGACCCTGTCGCAGGCCGGGTACGAGACCGTCATGGTCAACTGCAACCCCGAGACCGTTTCCACCGACTACGACACCGCCGACCGCCTGTACTTCGAGCCGCTGACCTTCGAGGACGTGCTCGAGGTGTACCACGCCGAATCGGAATCGGGCCGGGTGGCCGGAGTGATCGTGCAGCTCGGCGGCCAGACCCCGCTCGGTCTGGCGCAGCGGCTCACCGATGCCGGAGTGCCCGTGGTCGGCACCTCCGCGGCGGCGATCGACCTGGCCGAGGACCGCGGCGAATTCGGGCACGTGCTGGTCTCGGCCGGACTGCCCGCGCCGAAGTACGGCACGGCCACCACGTTCGAGCAGGCCAAGGAGATCGCGGCCGGAATCGGCTATCCGGTGCTGGTCCGCCCGTCCTACGTGCTGGGTGGGCGCGGTATGGAGATCGTCTACGACGAGAACTCGCTCGAGGGCTACATCTCCCGCGCCACCGAACTCAGCCCCGAACATCCGGTGCTGGTCGACCGCTTCCTGGAAGACGCCATCGAGATCGACGTCGACGCGCTGTGCGACGGCGAGGAGGTCTACCTCGGCGGCGTGATGGAGCACATCGAGGAGGCCGGTATCCACTCCGGCGACTCGGCGTGCGCGCTGCCGCCGATCACCCTGGGCCGCAGCGATATCGAGGCGGTGCGCCGCTCGACCACCGCACTGGCCAAGGGCATCGGCGTCAAGGGCCTGCTGAATGTGCAGTACGCGCTCAAGGACGACGTGCTGTACGTGCTCGAGGCCAATCCGCGCGCCAGCCGGACCGTGCCGTTCGTCTCCAAGGCGACCGGCGTGCAGCTGGCCAAGGCCGCCGCGCGGGTGATGCTGGGGACGAGCATCGCCGAATTGCGCAAGGAGGGTATCCTGCCCGCCGAGGGCGACGGCGGTCATGCGCCGATGGACGCGCCGGTCGCGGTGAAGGAAGCTGTCCTGCCCTTCCACCGGTTCCGCCGCCCGGACGGCACCGGTATCGATTCGCTGCTGTCGCCGGAGATGAAGTCCACCGGCGAGGTGATGGGCATCGACGCCGATTTCGGTACCGCCTTCGCCAAGAGTCAGTCCGCGGCCTACGGTTCGCTGCCGGTCGCGGGCACGGTGTTCGTCTCGATCGCCAACCGCGACAAGCGGGCCATGGTGTTCCCGGTCAAGCGGCTGCACGATCTGGGCTTCCGGATCCTCGCCACCGACGGCACCGCGGAGATGTTGCGGCGCAACGGGATTCCGTGCGAGCGGGTGCGCAAACAGTCCGATCCGGTGCCCGCGTCCGCCAACGGTGATCTGATCGAACCCTCGATCGTCGATCAGATCAAGGACGGCGAGATCGACATCGTGTTCAACACGCCTTACGGTAACTCCGGGCCCCGCGTGGACGGCTACGAGATTCGTACCGCCGCGGTGGGCGCCAACATTCCGTGCATCACGACGGTTCAGGGTGCGGCTGCAGCCGTACAGGGCATCGAAGCAACCATCAACGGCGGTATCGGGGTGCGCTCGCTGCAGGAGCTGCACGCCGTATTGCGCGGCTAAGAGGAGAGATAACGGTGGGAGCCATCGGTTTCGGCGCGGGAGTCCGGCCCCCGGGGGCCGGACGGGCGACGACTCGGCGGATTCGGGGATTCGGTGCGGCGGAGGCCGCGCCGCCCGGAGGCGGTGACATCCGCCGGATGCGCAACGTCGGCGGCTACAGCACGGTCGGTTTCCGGGCGATCCCGCCGATCGGCCGCAAGCCGGCGCCCGACGCCGACGCCGACGCCGAGGCGGAGGCGGACGCGCTGACGGACGCGGTGCTCGCCCGGGCGGACGAGGTGCTCGCCCAGGCCGACGAACTGCTCGCTTACGCCGGTGAGGAGGCATACGCCGAATCCGGGTCCGCCGGTGCGCAGACACCGCCCGCCCCTACCGGGGACGAACTGGCGGGCGCCGGGGCGAGCCGGTGACGCCGTTCGGCCTGCGGCTGGCCGACGCGATGGGCCGGCTGGGCCCGTTGTGCGCCGGCATCGACCCCCACCCGCAGTTGCTGCGTGCCTGGGGGCTCAGCGAGGACGTCGAGGGCCTGAAACGGTTCTCCGACATCTGCGTCGAGGTGTTCGCGGGCCGGGTGGCGCTGGTGAAACCCCAGGTGGCATTCTTCGAGGAGTACGGCTCCGGCGGCATCGTGGTGCTCGAGGACACCATCGCCGCGCTGCGCGCGGCCGGCACGCTGGTGCTGGCCGACGCCAAGCGCGGCGACATCGGCTCCACGATGGCCGCCTACGCGCGGGCCTGGCTGGGCGACGGTCCGCTGGCCAGTGATGCGGTGACGGTATCGCCGTACCTCGGCTTCGGTGCGCTGTCTCCCGCCCTCGACGCCGCGCGCTCGGCCGGTCGCGGCGTCTTCGTGCTGGCAGCCACCTCGAATCCGGAGGCGGTCCAGGTGCAGCGCATCACCGCGGCCGACGGTCGCAGTGTCGCGCAGATCATGATCGACGAGGCCGCCGGCTGCAACGCCGGGGCGGAATTCGGATCGGTCGGCGTCGTAGTCGGCGCGACCCTCACCGAACCCGTCGACGTGAGCAAACTCAACGGTCCCGTCCTGATGCCCGGCGTCGGCGCGCAGGGCGGGGGAGCGGAATCGATCCGCGCGCTGATCCCGTCCGACCGGTTCGCGGCGGTGGTACCGAACGTCTCCCGGGAACTGCTCGACACCGGGCCTTCGGTGGCGGCGATGCGCACCAAGATGCACAAGCTCGCCGACGAATTCGCCTTCCTCCAGGCCTGATTCATTCCGCCCGGGTTCGCGAGCCGTCGCACCCGGGCCGGATTCGCTCATGTCCACCACGGGCGTCGCGCGGGAGCCGGCCACCTCATCGGAAGGCGACCGGTCTGTTTGCATTTGCGGCCCGTTCGCGCGCATCCGTGCTCGTTCCCGGGTGGAAGTTACACACGCGTGTTTTTCCGGCTCAGCGGCCCTTCCGGGGTGCCTTAAGGCCCCTTCACGCACATCGCCGACCGGTGCCGAGAGTGCTCGCCACGCCGCGCCACGCCGCGACACGCTGGGGAAAAATTCGCGACACGCGGAGAATTTTCAGAAAGTTCCAGGTCGCGCGATTACGGGTCGGTTACGGTCGCATCCGGCCGGACTCGAATCCGGCGGGGAAGCCGTCGGAATCGGGATATGCCCAGGTCACCGGCATGGTGAAGAAAATCTCCGGACCGGTGCCATGACGTGGCGCAATTGGCCGCGCGACCTGCCCGGTAACGGGCTCGAATACCTGAATCGGGCGCTGACCTGGGGGGTGGGTTCGCAATCGGCGCGCCGCGTGGGTACGGTCGCTGAGACCACCGGGTTACCGGAGGTAGATCTAGCAATGAACGATGAGACGGAGGAACCGTGGCCCTTCCCCAGCTGACTGACGAGCAGCGCGCCGCTGCTTTGGAGAAGGCGGCTGCCGCTCGCCGCGCTCGGGCAGAGCTCAAGGAGCGCTTGAAGCGTGGCGGCACTGACCTGAAGACGGTCCTGAAGGACGCCGAGACCGACGAGGTCCTCGGCAAGATGAAGGTATCCGCGCTGCTGGAGGCCCTGCCCAAGGTCGGCAAGGTCAAGGCGGCCGAGATCATGAGCGAGCTGGAGATCGCGCCGACCCGCCGCCTGCGGGGCCTGGGCGACCGGCAGCGCAAGGCGCTGCTGGCGAAGTTCGACTTCGAAGCCTGATCCGAGGGTGGTCGAACACACTCAGAAGGGTCGGCTGGTAGTACTGGTCGGCCCCTCGGCCGTCGGCAAGTCCACCGTGGTCCGTTGCGTCCGGGAACGGCTGCCGGAACTGGTGTTCAGTGTGTCGGCCACCACCCGGGCCCCCCGGCCCGGGGAGGTCGACGGCCGCGACTACCGGTTCGTGACCCGCGCCGACTTCGACGCCATGATCGAAGAAGGCGAACTACTCGAATGGGCCGACATTCACGGCGGCCTGCAACGGTCGGGAACCCCGGCCGCACCGGTGAAGGCGGCACTGGCCGCCGGGAAACCGGTCCTGGTGGAGGTGGACCTCGCCGGCGCCCGCTCGGTCCGAGCGGCGATGCCCGAGGCGCTGCTGGTCTTTCTGGCCCCGCCCAGCTGGGAGGAACTCGTGGCCCGGCTGACCGGCCGCGGCACCGAATCACCCGAGGTGATCGAGCGCCGGCTCGCCACCGCGAAGACCGAACTCGCCGCCTGTGACGAGTTCGACATCGTGATCGTGAACGACGACGTGACCACTGCCTGTGAGCAGTTGGTATCGTTGTTCGTTAGCACAAATTCGAGATGACCGCGGGCGATCCGCGAACTCCTCTCGAACAGCAACTCTCCATCGACCCGCAGGAGCCTCCCTAGTGAGCGACACCAAGACCGTGCCCGCCTACGACACCCCGGTCGGCCTCACCAACCCGCCGATCGACGAGTTGCTCGAGCGCACGTCGTCCAAGTACGCGCTGGTCATCTACGCGGCCAAGCGGGCGCGTCAGATCAACGACTACTACAACCAGCTCGGCGACGGCATCCTCGAGTACGTGGGTCCGCTGGTCGAGCCGGGCCTGCAGGAGAAGCCGCTCTCGGTCGCCATGCGCGAGATCCACTCCGACCTGCTCGAACACACCGAGGGCGAGTGACCCTGCGGTCGTAACCCGCTGTCTCTCCACCGGACCGAAGAGGCTTGATTCAGATGCGAATCGTTGTCGGCGTGGGCGGCGGGATCGCCGCCTACAAGGCGTGCTCGCTGGTGCGCAAGTTCACCGAGACCGGGCACCACGTCCGAGTCATTCCCACCGAGTCCGCGCTGCAGTTCGTCGGTAAGGCCACCTTCGAGGCACTGTCGGGCAATCCGGTGCAGACCGGGGTGTTCGCCGACGTGCCCGAGGTGCCGCATGTGCGCATCGGCCAGGAGGCCGATCTGGTGGTCATCGCCCCGGCCACCGCCGATCTGATGGCGCGCGCCGCCTCCGGCCGCGCCGACGATCTGCTCACCGCCACACTGCTCACCGCCCGATGTCCGGTGCTGTTCGCTCCCGCGATGCATACCGAGATGTGGGAGCATCCGGCCACGATCGCGAATGTCGCCACACTGCGCGCCCACGGCTCGACCGTGATGGAACCGGCCTCCGGGCGCCTCACCGGCGCCGACACCGGTCCCGGCCGGCTGCCCGAGCCGGAGGAAATCTTCGCGCTGGCCTCGCTGCTGCTCGAGCGCTCCGACGCCCTGCCGCGCGATCTGGAGGGCCGCCGCGTCGTCGTCTCCGCCGGTGGCACGCGCGAACCGCTGGATCCGGTCCGGTTCCTCGGCAACCGCAGTTCCGGCAAACAGGGCTACGCGATGGCCCGCGTGGCCGCTCAGCGCGGCGCCCAGGTCACCTTGATCGCCGGCAACACCATCGGCCTGGAGCCGCCCGCCGCGGTCGAGGTCGTGCACGTGACGACCGCCGAGCAGATGGGCACGGCCGTCGACAAGCACTCCGTCGGCGCCGACGCGGTCATCATGGCCGCCGCGGTCGCCGATTTCCGGCCGGCCAACGTGGCCGCCGCGAAAATCAAAAAGGGTGCGCACGAGCCGAATTCGATCGAACTGACCAAGAATCGCGACATTCTGGCCGGACTGGTGCAGGCGCGCCGCGATGGGCAGCTCGGCGGCCTGGCGATCGTCGGTTTCGCCGCCGAAACCGGTGACGAACACGGCGACGTCCTGACCCACGCGCGGGCGAAACTGGCACGTAAGGGCTGTGACCTGCTGGTGGTCAATGCCGTCGGCGAGGGTAAGGCGTTCGAGGTCGACAACAACGACGGCTGGCTGCTCGGCGCCGACGGCACCGAACAGTCGCTCGACCACGGTTCCAAGGCGCTGCTCGCCAGCCGGGTACTCGATGCACTGGGCCCACTGTTGCGTTGAGCCCCAAGTGATTCGGCCGTGCCGCCGTGGTGGCGACGCGGTCCGCACAGCCGTGGCGGCCGCCGCGGAGGCCCGAACGCCGGTGCTCCGCCCGGCCGTGGCAAGTTTGGAATAGTCTGAGGTAAAGGGTTGTGCGGTGACGCGATGCCGCTACTGTCGCATCCCGACATGAGAAACCCGTTGAGGGAGAGGGAACAACTGTGCGCACGTCCGGTAGCCGGCTATTCACGAGTGAGTCCGTCACAGAGGGTCACCCGGACAAGATCTGTGACGCGATCAGCGATTCCATCCTCGACGCGCTGCTCACCGAGGACCCGCACAGCCGGGTGGCGGTCGAAACCCTGGTAACCACCGGTCAGGTGCACGTCGCCGGTGAGGTCACCACCGAGGCCTATGCCGATATTCCGACCATCGTGCGCGAGAAGGTGCTCGAGATCGGTTACGACTCGTCGGCGAAGGGCTTCGACGGCGCCTCCTGCGGCGTGAACGTCGCCATCGGCGCGCAGTCGCCCGATATCGCCCAGGGTGTCGACCACTCGCACGAGGCGCGTGTCGGTGGCTCCGACGACGAGATCGAGCGCCAGGGCGCCGGTGACCAGGGCCTGATGTTCGGGTACGCCACCAAGGAGACCCCCGAGCTGATGCCGCTGCCGATCGCGCTGGCGCACCGGCTCTCGCGGCGGCTGACCGAGGTCCGCAAGTCCGGCGTGCTGCCCTACCTGCGCCCGGACGGCAAGACCCAGGTCACCATCGAATACGAGGGCGACCGTCCGGTCCGGCTGGACACGGTCGTGCTCTCGACGCAGCATGCGGCGGATATCGACCTGGACAACCTGCTCACGCCCGATATCCGCGAGAAGGTCGTCGACGCGGTCCTGGCCGATCTGGAACTGCCCAACCCGCTCGACACCTCCGATATCCGGCTGCTGGTCAACCCCACCGGCAAGTTCGTCCTCGGCGGACCGATGGGCGATGCCGGCCTGACCGGGCGCAAGATCATCGTCGACACCTACGGAGGTATGGCCCGTCACGGTGGTGGCGCCTTCTCCGGTAAGGATCCGTCGAAGGTGGACCGCTCTGCGGCCTACGCCATGCGCTGGGTGGCCAAGAACGTCGTCGCCGCCGGCCTGTCCGACCGGGTCGAGGTCCAGGTGGCCTACGCGATCGGTAAGGCCGCCCCGGTGGGCCTGTTCGTCGAGACCTTCGGCACCGAGCAGGTCGACCCGGCGCAGATCTCGAAGGCGATCAGCGAGGTCTTCGACTTGCGCCCGGGTGCGATCATCCGTGATCTGGACCTGCTGCGGCCGATCTACGCGCCGACCGCCGCCTACGGCCACTTCGGCCGCACCGACATCGACCTGCCGTGGGAGCGCACCGACCGCGCCGACAAACTGCGCGCGGCCGCCGGTCTCTGATCGGGTTTGCGCCTGCCGTGGCGGAAGCGGTAGCACCGACGGCGCCCTCCGTTCCGGCGGAGGGCGCCGTTTGCGTGCCCGGGTCGTCGCCCGCGGCGCCGCCATCCTCCGACATCCCTGAGGCTTCGAATATAGCGCCGGAAGAGAACACTCCCGACGTGGCCCGTGAATCACTTCCCGCCCCGGAATCCGTTGCGGTGAAGGAATTATCGCCGCATTCCGAACACGACGCAGCGGAGCCGGCGCCGCTCGGCGAACACGGTTCGGACGCGGTGGACGACGCGGATCCGCTGACCCCGGCGAAGGGGGCCGGTGAAACCCGGCTCGACAAACCGATCGCCCGGGTGCTGCCGTTGCTCGAACCCGCCCATCTGGACCGCGATTTCGACTACTCGGTGCCGCCGGAGATGGATGAACTCGCCCAGCCCGGGGTACGCGTGCGGGTGCGATTCTCCGGCCGCCTGGTCGACGGATACATCCTCGAAAGGCTCACGCGCACCGAACATTCCGGAAAGATTCAGCCGCTGCAGCGGGTGGTGTCCGGCGAGCGCGTTCTCACGCCCGAGATCGTTCGCCTGGTATCGGCCGTGGCCGCCCGCTACGCCGGAACGCGCGCCGATGTGCTGCGGCTGGCGATTCCGCCGCGGCATGCGCGCACCGAGGCGGCCGAACCGAAAACCGTGGAGCTGCCCGAGATTCCGCCCGATTTCCCGGCCTGGTCGCACTACGTGCACGGCGGTTCGTTCCTGTCCGCGCTGCGCCGGGGCAGCGGCCCGCGCGCGGCCTGGCAGGCGATGCCCGGGGAGCGGTGGCCGCGCCGGCTCGCGGAATTGGCGGCCACCACGGTCGCGAGCGGGCGCAGTGCGATCGTGATGGTTCCGGACCAACGCGATCTGGACCGGGTCGTCACGGAATGTGCTGCTCTGGTAGGGGATTCGGTGGTGGGCCTGTCGGCCGGGCTGGGGCCCGCGGCCCGGTACCGGCGCTGGCTCGCGGTGCTGCGTGGCACGGCACGGGTCGTGGTCGGAACGCGCAGTGCGGTCTTCGCGCCGGCGCGGGAACTGGGCTTGATCGTGGTGTGGGACGACGGCGACGACACCTATGCCGAACCGCGCGCACCCTATCCGCACGCCCGTGAGGTCGCGATGCTGCGTGCCCACGACACCGGCGCGGCCTTCGTGGTGGCCGGGTTCGCGCGGACCGCGGAGGCGCAGGCCATCGTCGAATCCGGATGGGCGCACGACCTGATCGCCGACCGGAAGACGTTGCGCGCCGGCACTCCTCGAATCCATGCGCCGGGCGACAGCGATATCGCCTTGGCGCGCGATCCGATGGCGCGCGCGATCCGCATCCCCGGCACCGCCTTCGCCGCGGCGCGCCGGGCCTTGGCCGCCGGTGACCCGGTGCTGGTGCAGGTCCCACGGCGCGGATACGTGCCGGCGCTGGCGTGCGCGACATGCCGCACCCCGGCCCGCTGCCGGCACTGCAACGGCCCGCTGTCGCTGCCGGAGAACGGAACCTGGGGCAGGCGAGACGGCCGGCGGGCCGTCGATTCCCGGGGCGGGGCACAGTCCCGGCGTGGATCGGCGCGGTCGGCGGATGATGCGACGGCGGCCGGCCGAGTCGGCGAGACATCGGCCGGGGATCATCGAGCGGAACATACCGGCCCACGGCGTCCGGAGTCCGCACCCTCGGACACGGCTGCGGGCGAACGCCGGCCCGCGGCAGTTCCCTTGGGCAGCAAGGGTTCCGGCGATATCGCCCAGAGCCCGAGCTGTCGCTGGTGCGGCAAGGTGGAACCGGCCTTCCGGTGCGGCGCGTGCGGTTCCCGGGTGCTGCGGGCGGTGGTGATCGGTGCCCAGCGCACCGCGGAGGAATTGGGCCGTGCCTTTCCCGGGGTGCCGATCCGGGGTTCCGGCGGCGCCGCCGTGCTGGATTCGGTGCCGGAGGGCCCCCAGGTGGTGGTCGCGACCATCGGAGCCGAACCCGACGTGCCGGGTGGGTACGCGGTGGCGCTGCTGCTCGACGGCTGGGCGCTGCTCGGCCGGGCGGACCTGCGTGCCGCCGAGGACGCGCTGCGGCGCTGGATGTCGGCCGCCGCCCTGGTCCGCCCCGCGGGTGAGGTCCTCGTGATGGCCGAACCGTCGCTGCCGACCGTGCAGGCTCTGGTGCGCTGGGATCCGATCGGCCACGCCCGACACGAACTCGCCGCTCGGACCGAGGTTCGCTTCCCGCCCGCGGTGCGCCTGGCCGCCGTCGACGGCACGACCGTCACCATCGGCGAACTCCTCGGTGAGACGGCACTACCGGACGGTGTCGAGGTGCTGGGCCCGGTGCCGCTGCCGCCCGGCGCCCGCACGCCGTTCTCCGGCGACGCCGCGCCCGCCGAGGTCGAACGGATGATTCTCCGGGTCGACCGGCGAGCGGGCTCGGCGTTGTCGCGCTCGCTGGCCGCCGCCCTCGCAGTGCGCAGCAGTCATCGCTCGGACGGTCCGTTGCGGGTACAGATCGATCCGGTCGACATCGGCTGACGCACAAACGAATTCGGCGTGCCGGGGCACGGGGCGCGGGGTGATGTTCAGCGGAACATGTCGATATTGCGTCGTGCCCACGCCGAGAAGGGTCGCGGTGCACGGCCGAGGACCGCCTCGACATCGCCGCTGACCCGCAGTTCCTCGGGCATCGGCGCACCGATGATCGCCAGGGTCGTGTCGGCGGCGTCGGCGGGCATCACGGTGAGCAGTTGCGCGCGCGCCTGCTCAGCTGTCTGCTCGACGAAACGCACCGGCTCGCCGAGCGTTTCGGCCAGGTCCCGCACCCGATCGCGCGGAGATTCGGGCGCGGGACCGGTCAGCACGTAGGTCCGGCCGGCGTGACCGGGCTCGCGCAGGGCGGTGGCGGCCACGGCGGCGATATCGTCGGGGTCCACGAAGGGGATCGCGACATCACCGAACGGCGCGGTGACCGTCCGCTGCGTGCGCACCGCGTCCGCCCACATCGCTGCGTTCGATTGAAAACCGCTCGGCCGCAATATGGTCCATTCCAGTCCCGAGTTCTGGACGGCAACTTCGACCTGCTTTCCGAACTGTCCGTGCGAGGCGCTGTCGGGCCGGGTTCCGACGCCCTGTGACGACAACAGGACGATTCGCCGCACACCCGCATCGCGTGCCGCGGTCAGCACTCCCGGCACATCTGCGGCCAGCGATCCCGGCGCGAGTAGCAGGAACAGCTGTTCCGCACCATCGAGGGCCGCCGCGACCTCGCCCGTATTCGTCAGATCGGCCGCAACGTGCCGCACGCCGTGGGGGAGGTGGTCGGGACGGCGGCGGGATACGGCGGTCACCTGCTCGCCGGCTTCGGCGAGCATCCGCACCAACGGTCGTCCGACATTGCCGGTCGCTCCGGTTACCACAATCATCCGCACCCCTAAGTTAGTTGACTGACTAACAAGACCGTACGGCATGACCTTCGATATGTCTATAGTCAGTTGTATGACTAACTCACTCGACAGCAAGCGGTCCGGCGGTAAGCGGGAACGGCTCGCCGCCGCGGCCGCCGAGGTCTTCCATCGGCAGGGAGTGGAGAAGACGACGATCGCCGACATCGCCCGGGCTGCCGAGGTGCCGGTCGGCAACGTGTACTACTACTTCAAGACCAAGGATCAGCTGATCCAGGCGGCAATCGGGGCTCACGCCCACAGCCTGGAGGGCTTCCTTGCCGAACTCGACCGGGAAGCCCGGCCGGCCGATCGGCTGCGGGCGTTGATCCGGTCCTGGGTCGACCAGCGCGATGTCGCCGCCCGGTTCGGGTGCCCCTCCGGCACCCTGGCTACCGAACTCGACAAACGCACCGACGGTCTGGAGCGTGAGCTGGCCGAGGTGATGGGCGTCCTGCTGGACTGGGTGCAGCGGCAATTCGAGCAGATGGGCCGCGCCGACGCGCGCGAACTGGCCGTCGCGCTCATCGCCTCCTATCAAGGAATCTCCTTGCTCACCAACACTTTTCGTGATCCGGAGCTGATGCGCGCGGAGGGCGACCGGCTGGAGCGCTGGATCGATTCGCTCGCCGCCTGAACCGCCGCGCCCGCTGTGGCGCGTTCCATACTTGTCAAAGATGCATTGCCGATATATCGTTGATTGCGTCAACGTAAGACGATGCCCGAGGAGGCAATCATGGAACGCATGGAGAACATGGACAGGTTCGGTCGCGGCCGCCGCCGCGGACCCCGGCCGGATCCGCAGGAACGCGGCGGACACGAACAGTTCCGTCGCCACCCGCGCGGACACGGCTTCGGGCCGTTCGGCCCGGATTTCGGACCCGGATTCGGTCCGGGCGGCCATGTCGGTCGCGGTCGCGGCCGTGGTGGACGCGGACGGCGCGGAGATGTCCGCGCGGCGATTCTGCTGCTGGTACAGGAACGTCCGATGCACGGCTACGAGCTGATCCAGCAGATCCGCGAGCGCAGCGACGACATCTGGCGGCCCAGCCCCGGCTCGATCTACCCGGCACTGTCCCAGCTCGAGGACGAGGGCCTGGTGATCATCGAGAAGGTGGCCGGTCGCAAAACCGCCAAACTCACCGACGCGGGCGCCGAGTACGTCACCGAACATCGCGACGAACTGGGCGATCCCTGGCAGGACGTCCGCGAGGGCGTCGGCGACCAGGCGCTGGACCTGCGCGAGCTGGTCGGCCAGCTGATGGGTGCGGTCGGGCAGGTCGCCCGCGCCGGCACTCCGGAACAGGCCGGTAAGGCGGCCGAGGTCCTCACCGAGGCCCGGCGCTCGATCTACCGGATCCTCGCCGACGACGACACCACCGCGGCCGAGTGAGACGAATACCGTTGGCCCGTCGCGCGTACCGATCCGGACGGCGCACAATCGGAATATGGGACGAGGTCGGAAACATCGAGACGGGGGCCTCGCCTGGCGTAGGGCGTTCGCGGCGGTGGCGGCGTGCGGGGCGGTGTTCGGCGGCAGTGCGAATGCCTGGGCCGAACCTCCCGCATCGCCGCCGCCGGACACCCGCCCGGTGGTGGTCCCGACCGAATGGGGACCACCGCAGGGCAACCATCTCACCGCCTCGCGCTATCTGAAAGCGCACCCCGGCGCCACGCCGTGGGGCACCAACGATTTCACCTGCCGGCCCAGCGCCCGGCATCCGCGCCCGGTCATCCTGGCCCACGGGACCGATGCCACCGCCTATACCGACTGGGGCGGTATCGGACCGCAACTCGTCGCCGCGGGCTTCTGCGTCTTCGCGCCGGACTACGGGGGCAAACCGGATGCGACCAGTTACGGCACCGAAGATCTGTGGGCATCATCGCGACAGTTCGGCGCCTTCGTCGACCGGGTACTGTCGGCCACCGGCGCCGACAAGGTCGACCTGGTCGGATTTTCCCAGGGCGCCAACATCACTCGGTACTACATCGACAAGCTCGGCGGCGCTCCCGAGGTCGATCAGTGGATCGGACTCGCCTCGCCCAGCTACGGCGGCCAGATGTACGGGCTGGTTCCGCTCGCCGATGCCGTGCCGGGTCTGTGGAACGCCTATCGGCAGGTCACCTCGCGCGCCGCCGTTCAGCAGGCCGAGGGCTCGCCGTTCATGCGCGAACTCAACGCGGGCGGCGACACGGTCCCCGGTGTGCGGTACACCACCGTCGGCAGCCGCGTCGACGAGATGATCCAGCCCTACACCAATATCGCCCTGACCGGTCCGGGTGCGCGCAACATCGTGCTCCAGGATCTGTGCCCCATCGACCTGACCGGGCATTTCCACATGGTGTACGACCCGTTCGTTCAGCAGCTCCTGCTCACCCTGCTCGACCCCGAGCATGCGCCGCTGCCGCAGTGCGCCTGTGTGCCGCTGGGCACCGGAATCGGTGAGGTGATCCTGGGCGCGCATTCCTGACGAAACGGATTTCCGGCCGCCCGTAAAATGGGGCGACCGCAATGTCGTCTCGCCCGGGAGTGTGCCTGTGACAATCCAGCCCGTTCGCCTGTTCGGCGATCCCGTCCTGCGCGCCCGCGCGGACGAGGTCGACGCCTTCGACAGGGAACTCGAGCAGCTGGTCACCGACCTCACCGACACCATGCACGCCAGTCGCGGCGTCGGCATGGCCGCCCCGCAGATCGGGGTCGGCCTGCGGGTGTTCGTCTACGACACCGGCGATGCCGCCGGACACGTGGTGAATCCGGTCTTCGAGGTCCTCGGGACCGACGAGCAGACCGGACCGGAGGGCTGCCTGTCGATTCCGGGGCTGCGCTACGACGTGACCCGTGCCCACCGCGTGGTGGCGCGCGGGGTCGACAGGCACGGTGAGCCGGTGAAATTCGAGGCCGAGGGTCTGCTCGCGCGCTGCGTGCAGCACGAAACCGATCATCTCGACGGCGTGCTGTACCTGCAGCGGCTGGAACCGGCCACCCGCAAACAGGCCATGCGCGCAGTGCGGGAATCGGAGTGGTTCGCCGCCGGTAAGACGGTGATGTCGGCGGCCGAGGTCGCCGGCAGTCGTGCCGAGTCCGGGCGGGGCGAGTAGATGCGCCTGGTGTTCGCGGGGACTCCCGAACCGGCCGTTCCGTCCCTGCGGCGGCTCATCGAATCCGAGCGCCACGAGGTGGTGGCGGTGGTGACGAGGCCGGATGCGGTGGCCGGGCGCGGTCGCAAGGTCACGCGCTCGCCGATCGGGCGGCTGGCCGACGAATACGGTATTCCGGTGCTGACCCCGCGCAAACCCTCGGAGCCGGAATTCGTTGCGGCACTGACGGATCTGTCGCCCGACTGCTGTCCGGTGGTCGCGTACGGCGCGTTGCTGCCTCGGGTGGTGCTCGACATCCCGCGGCACGGCTGGGTCAATCTGCACTTCTCGCTGCTGCCCGCGTGGCGTGGGGCGGCGCCGGTGCAGGCAGCGGTCCTGGCCGGCGACGAAATCACCGGCGCCTCGACCTTCCGTATCGAGGAGGGCTTGGACACGGGGCCGGTCTACGGCGTGGTCACCGAACGCATCGGCATCACCGATACCGCCGGATCCCTGTTGGAGCGGCTGTCGATCTCCGGTGCGCAGCTGCTCGAATCCACCCTCGACGGCATCGAGGACGGCACCGTACAGGCCGTGCCGCAATCCGGTGAGGGCATTTCCTATGCGCCCAAGGTAGAGGCCGACGAAGGCCACATCCGCTGGGATCAACCGGCGCTGGCGGTCGGCCGCCGGATTCGCGCCGTCACTCCGGCGCCGGGCGCGTGGACCCAGATCGACGGTAAGCGACTGAAACTCGGGCCGGTCGAACTGGTCGAGGACCAGCTGCCCGAGCGGGTGATCGAGGTGCGCAAATCCGGTGTCTACATCGGCACCGCCACCACGGCCGTGCGCTTGGATCAGGTGCAACCCCAGGGCAAGCGGATGATGCCGGCCCTGGACTGGGCCCGCGGCGCCCGCCTGCAGCCCGGCGCGGTGGTCGAGTGACCGGCCCACGTCGAGGAGGCGAACGACCCGACCGCGACGGCCGGACGGCCGACGATGCGCGCCGAGGAAAAGACCGGGCGGACAACGGCTCTCGGCAGCACGGCGACGCGGGGAGAAGTTCGGGCAGCCGTGGCGGTGACGCCACGCGGGGTCGTCGGGGCGAGGGGCGCGATTCGTCGGAGGACCGCGGCCGCCGCTCCGGCGCGAGTGGTGATCGCGGTGCCGGGCGCGCCGACGCCGGATCCGGACGAGCCCACGGTGCCGCCCCCGGAAGGGCCGGCGCTGATGCGTCGAAACGGGCCTCCGAGAATAGATCGGCAAGGAAATCCGCTGCGGGGCAGCAGAAGTCGTCGCGACGCGAGGCCGGCTCCGGTTCCGGGCGGCGGACCGGTGGCTCCGCAGCCCGGACCCAGGGACGCCGTGGTGTGGTGGGTGACGCTCCCAGGCTCGTCGCCCGGGATGTGCTCCGGGCGGTTCGCGAGCGCGACGCCTACGCGAATCTCGTGCTGCCCGTCCTGCTGCGGGAATACGGATTGTCCGGGCGCGATGCGGCTTTCGCGACCGAGCTCGCCTACGGCTCCTGCCGGGCGATGGGGGTCCTCGACGCCGTGATCGCCGACTGCGCGGGACGTCCCATCACCGAGATCGACGGCCCGCTGCTCGACGTCCTGCGCTTGGGCGTCTATCAACTGCTGCGGACCCGAGTGGGATCCCACGCCGCGGTGGATACGTCGGTCGATCTGGTGCGCACCGAATCCGGCAGCGGCAAAGCCGGTTTCGTGAACGCGGTGCTGCGCCGGGCCGCGGCCCGCACACCGGAGCAGTGGGTCGAGGATCTGGCGCCCGCGGATCCGATCGGCCGCATGGCATTCGAATTCGGGCATCCGGTCTGGATCGCGCAGGCCTTCGCCGATGCGCTCGGTGCGCGGGCGGGGGAGCTGCGCGATCTGCTCGCCGCCGACGACCAGCGGCCGATCGTGCACCTGGTGGCGCGGCCCGGCGATATCACCGCCGAGGAATTGGCCCTGGTCAGTGCCGGTGAGGAGGGGCGTTGGTCGCCGTATGCGGTGTACCTGGACAGTGGCGATCCGGGGCAGCTGGAAGCGGTGCGTGAGGGAATGGCCGCGGTGCAGGACGAGGGCAGCCAGCTCGTCGCGTTGTCGCTGACCCGGGCGCCGCTGCTGGGCGAGGACGGCGGGCGCTGGCTCGATCTGTGCGCCGGCCCGGGCGGTAAGACCGCGCTGCTCGGCGCCCTGGCCGATATCGATCGGTATCGGGTGGATGCCGTCGAACCCGCCGAACACCGAGCCGATCTGGTGCGCAAGGCGACTCGCGGCCTCCCGGTCACCGTCCATGTGGTCGACGGCCGCGACTCCGGGCTGGAACCCGGCTACGACCGCATCCTGGTCGACGCACCGTGCACCGGTCTGGGCGCGCTGCGCAGGCGACCGGAGGCGAGGTGGCGGCGCACCCCGGCCGATGTGCGCGACCTGACCACCTTGCAGAGCCAATTGCTCACCGCCGCATGGGATCTGCTGCGCCCGGGCGGTGTGGTGGTGTATTCCACTTGTTCCCCGCACCTGCCCGAAACCGTCTCGGTCGTCTCCGATTTCGTCCGCCGCTCGAACGCCGAACAACTCGACACCCGAACGCTGCTGCCGGGCGTCACCGATATCGGCGACGGTCCCGCCGCCCAGCTCTGGCCGCACCGCCACGGCACCGACGCCATGTTCATGGCCGCGCTGCGCAAACCGCTCTGACACCGCGGGCCGCTCAGCCCGCGAGAACCGCACCGGCGAGGGCGACGCCGGCCACCCAGACGGTCGACAGGAGCGCCAGGATCAGCGGGCGCGGCCCGACTCGGCGCAGGGCGGCCAGGCGTACGCCCGCGCCGAGGGCGAACATGGCGGCGGTGAGCAGAGCGGTCTGAAGCAGTTTGGCCGTGGCGAGTGCCGATTCCGGCAGGAGCCCGGTGGTGCGCAGTGCGGCGCAGGCCAGGAAGGCCACGACGAACAGTGGAATCAGGGGCGGCCTGCGGGTGCCGGGCGCGGCGTCCTCGCGCCGCCGGACCTGCCAGCCGATGACCGCCAGTACCGGTGCCAGCAATACCACGCGCGCGAGTTTCACCACGACCGCGACGGTCAGTGCGGCACCGCCGATGGCGCCTCCGGTCGCGACGACCTGTGCCACCTCGTGCACGGCACCTCCGGCCCAGATCCCGGCGGTGCGATCGTCGAGCCCCAGCACGCTCGCCAGCAGGGGCAGCGCGCCGATCATGATCGTGCCGAAAACGACCACGAGGGCGATCGCGGTGAGCACTTCCTCGTCCTCGGCGTCGACCACGCCGTCCACCGCCGCCGCGGCGGCCGCACCGCAGATGGAGAATCCGCACGCGATCAGCAGTCGCTGCGTCCAGCTCAGCCCCAGTAGCCGGCCCATGAACATCGTGCCGCCGATTCCGAGGGCGACGATCGCGACGACCACCGCGATCACCGCGGGCCCGAGCCCGAGGATGTCGGCGAATGTCAGCTGCAGACCGAGCAGCGCGACGCCGATACGCAGCAACCGCTTCGCCGAGAACTGCAACCCCGGCTGCACCCGCTGCGGCAAGGGGACGCAATTGGCGAGGACCGCCCCGACCACGATGGCGAGCAGTAGCGGACTGACCGTCGGCGTGAACTGGGCGATGCCCAGCACGAGAGCTGTGATCGCGACGGTCAGGGCCAATCCGGGGACGATGCCGGCCCCGGCTGGCGCACCCGACCGCTGGGCTCGCCCCGCGAATCCGGTCGGTCCGAGCCGCGCTCGCCGGCGGCGTCGTGGCGTGCGGGCCGAGGTCTGCGTGCCGGAGGATTCGATACCGCGCTGCGGACCGGCCGCGCGGTCGGTATCGCCGGTTCGGTCCGGCGCGCCGGGCCCGGTGCTACCAGGCGCTTCGTCGGCGGACCCGGCCGCTCGCGAGGAGTCCAGACTTGTCATGACGACAACGGTCTCGCGAATCGGTGGGGTCCGGTAGCGGCCGAAAAGGCATCGGACTCATATCGCGGTGATATGGGCTGTGCCAGATGCATATGATTACGGTATGGCCGATATCCGCCCCGACCTGGCTTTCCTGGAGCTGCTGGTCGCCATCGACGACCACGGCAGTCTCGGCGCCGCCGCACGCTCGATCGGCATGGCACAGCCGAACGCCAGCCGCGCGGTACGGCAGTGGGAGCATCGGCTGGGCCTCGCCCTGCTGCGGCGCTCACCGCGCGGCTCCACGCTCACTCCGGCGGGGACCGTCGTCGTGCACTGGGCGCGCGAGGTGCTGGCGGATGTGGACCGGCTACTCGATGCCGCCGCCGCGCTGCGCACCGATCAGGAGGCCGAACTCACCGTCGCTGCCAGCATGACGGTCGCGGAATGTCTGCTGCCGGGGTGGCTCGGCGCGTTCCGCCGCGGCCATCCGGATGTGAAAGTCCATCTTCAGGTGCATAATTCGCGTCAAGTGTGCGATCGGCTGGTGGCGGGGGAATGCGATCTGGGATTCGTCGAATCGCCGGCCGTGCCCGAGGGATTGCCGCATGTGACCGTGGCGCACGATCGCCTGCTCGTCGTGGTCGATCCCGGGCATCCGTGGGCGCGGCGCCGCACCCCACTCACCGTCGCCGAACTGGCCGCGACACCGCTGGTGGTACGTGAACCCGGTTCCGGCACCCGCAGCACGCTCGATGTCGCATTGGCCGAATATCCGCGTGCCGAACCGCTTCTGGAGCTCGGCAGCGCCGCGGCCATCCGCACCAGCGTGCTCGGCGGTGTGGGGCCCGCGGTCCTCAGCACCCTCGCGGTCGGCGATCAGCTCGAGCGCGGCGAACTGCGCGCGGTCGCCGTCGAGGGCCTGGACCTGCGGCGCACCCTGCGCGCGGTGTGGCGTCCACCGCGCAAACTCGGCGGGCCGGCCGGGCAACTGGTGTCGGCCATCGTGCATGCCCAGCGCGCCACGACACCGCGAACGTCCGCTCCGGCGTAACCGCCGGCCTCACTCGCGGGCGCTCTGCTCCCGCAGCCGCGCAAGCGTTTTCGCGAGAATCCGGGATACGTGCATCTGCGATATCCCCATCCGCTGCGCGATCTGGGTCTGCGTCATCGATTCGAAGAACCGCATGGTGAGAATGCGGCGTTCGCGTTCAGGCAGGCCCGCGAGCAGCGGCCGGATCGCCACGTATTCCTCGACCCGGTCGAACTGCGACTCCTCTTCGCCGAGAGTGTCCAGCAGCGAGGCCTCGGTATCGCGGCCCACCGATACCGCGTCGATGGAACTGGGCTGATACGCGTTGCCCGCGATGACGGCCTGGGTCACCTCGTCGGGATGGATGTCGAGTTCGGCGGCGATCTCCTTGGCGGTCGGAGAGCGGCCCAGCGACTGCGAAAGCGAATCGATCGCCGAGCCGATGCGCAGATGGGTCTCCTTGACCCGCCGCGGCACCCGCATCGCCCAGGTGTTGTCGCGGAAGTAGCGCCGCACCTCGCCCATGATGGTGGGCACCGCGAAGGACAGGAAGTTCGAGCCCCGCGAGACGTCGAACCGATCGACCGCGTGGACCAGCCCGACGCGGGCCACCTGCGTCAGATCGTCGAACGGCTCGCCGCGACCGCTGAATTTGCGGGCGATGTGGTCCGCCAACGGAATACAGCGATTGATCAACTCGTCGCGCAATTCGGCGCGGCGGTCCTCACCGGCCTCCGACAGCGCCTGGAACAGCAGGTTCACATCGTCGTAGCCGGAGACCGAACCGGTGACCTCGGCGACCTCGTCGCCGTCTTCGTCGTCGTCCGGGGTGTTCTCGCTGTTGTGCGCGCGGCCGTCGCCGTCCTCGGCGCCGGTGTCGTCAGGGGATCCGCTCGCGGCCGTACCCGCGGTGTCCTCGGCGTCGTCGGCCTCGAACACGCTGTCGTGCTCGGCCACTACGCCTTCCCCCGGACCCGGCGAAATTCCACCACCGTCGGGTATCCGGAAATCGCCGAATCGAAGGGTTCCTGCGCGACCTCGATCCCATCGGTGAGGGTCCGCAGCACATGCCAGCCGAAGCTGCGCTGGTCGGGCAGTTTCGAGGTGGCCGCGATTCCGGCCACCCGGACGAGAAGATCGGTGTCGCCGACGGTGAAGCGGCACTGCAGGGTGCTGCCGGGGACGGCGAGTTCGATCAGCGTCGAGCACGCCTCGTCGACGGCCAGCCGGATGTCGGCGACCTCGTCGAGTGTGAAATCGCTGAGCAGGACCAGTGTTTCGGCCAATCCGCGCACGATGGGCAGTTGCGACACCGTGGCCGCTACTCCGATTTCGACGGGTGTGCTGCGCAGTCCCTCTTCAGCCGACATGTTGATCACCCTACGAAGGCTACCCAACTTCGCGTCGCGCAATCGTCGACAGTGCCGAAAACCGGTGTGATCGACCCAGTACACTCACGCGCTGTGTCCACCTCGAATTCCCACTTTCACCGGCCGTCGCCGATGATCGCACCGTCCATCCTGTCCGCTGATTTCGCTCGTCTGGCGGAGGAGGTACGCGCCGTCGAGGGAGCGGACTGGCTGCACGTCGATGTGATGGACAACCACTTCGTACCGAACCTGACCCTGGGTCTGCCCGTAGTGCAGAGTCTGCTGAAGACCACCGACATCCCGCTGGACTGCCATCTGATGATCGAGGATCCGGCCCGCTGGGCGCCCCCGTACGCGGAGGCCGGTGCCTACAACGTCACCTTCCACGCCGAGGCGACCGACGACCCGGTCGCGGTGGCCCGCGATATCCACGCCGCCGGCGCGAAGGCCGGATTGTCGGTGAAACCGAATACACCCATCGAGCCGTATCTGGAAATTCTTCGCGACTTCGACACCCTGCTGGTGATGAGCGTCGAGCCCGGATTCGGCGGGCAGTCGTTCATTCCGCACGTGCTGGAGAAGGCGCGCGCGGTTCGCCGGCTCGTCGACAGCGGCGAATTGCGTCTGGTCGTCGAAATCGACGGCGGCATCAATATGGACACCATCGAAGCCGCCGCCGAGGCCGGGGTGGACTGCTTCGTCGCCGGTTCCGCGGTCTACGGCACGGACGATCCGGCCGCGACCGTGGAAGCCTTGCGCGAGAAGGTCATCGCGACGGAGCAGGCGGCACGGCGCTGAGCCGCGCGGCCTCCACGACCGCGGCCATGGGGACCACCGCGTCGAGATGGTCGGGCGTCTGCACCCAGATCCGATAGCCGGTCCGTTCGTCCTCGGCCGAGGGCAACACCACGTGACTGCCCGCGCACGCGACGGTCGTGTACAGCCGGAACAGTTCGGCCGCAACGGATGTGCTGACGCCGGCGGAGCACGACGGGCCGGTGATGAAGGTCCAGCGCCGCGCGCGCGGATGGTGAACCACGGGAGTGACGAGTCCGGACTGGGTGAGCTGGCGCAAGACCCGCTCACCCAGATCGGCCGGCATGGTGACCGCACCGAATTGCTGCCCGACTTCGAGAACGATGTGCCGGGCCGCGTCGTCCACCGTCGCGGGGAGATGAAAAATGCGGCGATACCGCTCGCAACGATCCGTGAGAGACGTATCGATCACTGTGGTCACGCCACACCCCCATGAGGTTGTTGTCCCGAACTGTCGGCATCGAATGAACTGTTGGAATCAACTGCATAACAATATTGCTACCGAATTCGCCCTGGTGCAAGCGCCGGGGTTGAATTCGCAGTCACGTGGGTAACAAATCGAATTCGGCCGCGATCCGGGCCGGTAGAAGCCGGATATTCGACCGGTGAAAACGTGAATTGAATTCCATTTCTCCGGAAATTGCCGACAATTCCTTTTCGGTATCCGGGGTACGGCCGAATCGCGGGGACGCCGATCGGCCCGCTCGGCGCGCCGCCGAGACGGCGTCCGGTTCAGTGCATATTTCCGGTCCGAAAGTCTCGAATGCCCAACCGCGACCGGTCGGTAGGACGGCCGGATGTGCTCTGCTACAGCGCGTCGTTACGCTGATGACACTGCGGCCCACGGGGGAATACCCCGGGCCGCCGGCACCGTTTGCGCTAGCGGACGCCCCGACGCGGTGGGCGCCGGGCTGACAGGAGATACGGATGTTCACAGGCATCGTCGAGGAGTTGGGCGAGATCGTCGCCGCCGAGCGGTCCGCGGACGCGGCCAGGCTCACCATTCGCGGCGCGACCGTCACCTCCGATGCCCGCCACGGTGACTCCATCGCGGTCAACGGCGTCTGCCTGACCGTGGTCGACGTGGTCGACGGTGACAGCTTCACCACCGATGTGATGGGTGAGACGCTCAATCGCTCCGGCATCGGCACACTCGACATCGGCTCGAAGGTGAACCTGGAGCGCGCCGCGGCGGTGAACAGCCGACTCGGTGGCCACATCGTGCAGGGGCACGTCGACGGCACCGGGGTCATCCTGTCGCGCACACCCTCCGACAACTGGGAGGTGGTGCGAATCTCGTTGCCCGACAACCTCGCTCGCTATGTGGTGGAGAAGGGGTCGATCACCGTCGACGGCATCTCGCTGACCGTCTCGGGTCTCGGCGTGGACGACGCCGGAGAGCCCGGGCACCGCGACTGGTTCGAGGTCTCGCTGATTCCCACCACCCGCGAACTCACCACCCTCGGGTCCGCGCCCGCCGGCACCACCGTGAATCTGGAGGTCGACGTCATCGCCAAATACGTCGAGCGACTCCAGCAGCGTGGCTAGCCGGAGCAACCGCGACGTCGTATCGGCGACCCGACCCAGTAGGCTCGAGTCGCACCTATTCCGAAGTGGAGCACAGCAGACGTGACCAGGTTCGACACCATCGAGCGCGCAGTCGCCGATATCGCCGCCGGTAAGGCGGTAGTCGTCGTCGACGACGAGGGCCGGGAGAACGAGGGCGACCTCATCTTCGCCGCGGAGAAGGCGACCCCCGAGCTGGTGGCTTTCATGATCCGATACACCTCCGGCTACATCTGTGTGCCGTTGACCGGTGCGGACTGCGATCGGCTGGGCCTGCCGCCCATGTACTCGATGAACCAGGACAAGCACGGCACCGCGTACACGGTCTCGGTGGACGCGCGAGAGGGCATCAGTACCGGCATCTCCGCCGCCGACCGTGCGACGACCATGCGCCTGCTGGCCGATCCGGCCTCGCGCGCCGACGAGTTCACCCGGCCGGGCCACGTCGTGCCGCTGCGCGCCAAGGACGGCGGAGTGCTGCGCCGCCCGGGCCACACCGAGGCGGCCGTGGACCTGGCCCGGATGGCCGGCCTGAGCCCGGCGGGTGTGATCTGCGAGATCGTCAGCCAGAAGAACGAGGGCGATATGGCCCGCACCGAAGAGTTGCGGATCTTCGCCGACGAGCACGAGCTCGCGCTGATCTCGATCGCCGACATGATCGCGTGGCGCCGCAAGCACGAGAAGCAGGTGGAGCGGATCGCCGAGGCGCGCATCCCCACCAAGTACGGCGAGTTCAAGGCCGTCGGCTACAAGAGCATCTACGACGATGTCGAGCATGTGGCGCTGGTGCGCGGCGATCTGAGCGTCGACGCCGGTGACGACGTCCTGGTGCGCGTGCACTCGGAATGCCTGACCGGTGACGTTTTCGGTTCGCTGCGCTGTGACTGCGGCCCGCAGCTGGACGCGGCGATGGAGATGGTCGCCGCCGAGGGGCGCGGTGTGGTGCTCTACATGCGCGGGCACGAGGGCCGCGGCATCGGCCTGATGCACAAGCTGCAGGCCTATCAGCTGCAGGATTCCGGCCACGACACCGTGGACGCCAATATCGAACTCGGCCTGCCCGCCGATGCCCGCGACTACGGCACGGGCGCGCAGATCCTGGTCGATCTCGGGATCAAGTCGATGCGGCTGCTCACCAACAATCCGGCCAAGCGGGTCGGTCTGGACGGCTACGGCCTGAGCATCACCGAGCGGGTGCCGATGCCGGTGCGCGCCAATGCCGAGAATCTGCGGTATCTGCGTACCAAGCGCGACCGGATGGGCCACGACCTGGTCGGCTTGGACGACCTGGATCTCGGCGAGACCGCGCAGTAGTCGGAATTCGAAGAAGGGGTATCGGTCGATGAGCGGTACGGGCGTACCGGAGTTCGCGCTGGCGGACGCGAAGGAGTTGACGGTCGGCATCGTCGCCTCGCGCTGGCACACCAAGATCTGCGACACGTTGCTCGCCAACGCCGAACGGGTGGCCCGGGAAGCGGGCGTCGAGCAGATCACCGTGGTGCGCTGTGCCGGGGCGATGGAGTTGCCGGTGGTCGCGCAGGCGCTGGCCCGCACGCACGACGCGGTCGTGGCGCTGGGCGTCGTGATCCGCGGCGAGACACCGCATTTCGAATACGTCTGCGATGCGGTCACCGCCGGTTTGACGCGAGTGTCGCTGGACGAGGGCACACCGGTCACCAACGGAGTGCTCACGGTGAACACCGAGGAGCAGGCCCTCGACCGTGCGGGCCTGCCGGACTCGGCCGAGAACAAGGGTGAGCAGGCGGGTGCGGCGGCCCTGGACGCCGCGCTGACCCTGCGCGCGCTGCGCCGGGAAGTCTGAGCCGATGCCGCCGGTCGTTCGCCTGTTCAAACGCGGTCCCCAGCCCCCGGCGGATGCGCCGCAGTGGGATCTCGAGGTGCGCCCGCGCCGGGCGGTGCGCACCGCGCGCATCGTGGCGGCGGTGATCGCGGTGTTGTTCGTCCTGGCCGGGGTGCTGTCGAGTAATTCGGCGACCGGGGTGAACTTCCGCGGGGCCGACCAGGTCGCCATCATCTGCTTCGGGTTGTTGCTGGCCGGTGCCGTGCTGCTGCTGACCCGGCCGCGCGTGCGAGTCGGGCCGCAGGGCGTGGTGGTCCGCAACATTCTGGGCGACAACGAGTTCCGCTGGGCCGATATTCGCGGCGTCGCGATTCCGGACAAGAAGGCCTGGGCGCGACTGGAATTGGCCGGCGACGAATACGTGCCGATGCTGGCGATCCGCGTCAATGACAAGGATCACGCCGCCCGCGCGATGGACCGCTTCCGCGAACTCGGCGCGAAATACACCGCCGCACAGCAGGACTGAGCCGTCAGCGGGTATCTCCCAGGACGATGCCCTCCCGCCGCGGATCGGCCCCGCCGATCCAGCCGCCGTTCTCGCGCTGCAGAGCGCTGAGGCCGCTGGACTGCGGGTCGACCGAGACCTGATGACCCATCTCGCGCAGCTTCTGCACCAGCGGGTCGTGGGCGCCGTTGTCGGTGGCGTCGATCGCGGGATGTTCCCCGCCGACGCCGGTCACCGGTGTGTTCGCCGCGCCGAAGGCCACCTGGGATACCGCCTGCTGCGGGTCCAGCTGCCAATCCAGCAGGCCCACCAGCGCTTTCACGACGAACTGGATGATCACCGAACCGCCGGGCGAACCGGTCACGTCCACCAGCTGTCCGCGTGACCCGTCCGGCGCCCGATCGAACACCAGCGTGGGACTCATCGAACTGCGCGGTCGCTTCCCCGGCTGTACCCGGTTGGCCAGCGGCGTACCGGTCGCATCGGCGGGTTCGGCGCTGAAGTCGGTGAGCTGGTTGTTCAGCACGAATCCGTCGACCAGATGGAACGATCCGAACGCCGATTCGACGGTGGTGGTCATGGCGGCGGCGTTGCCGTACCGGTCCACGACGGAGATGTGGCTGGTGCCGTGTTCGGGTTGCTGCACGCCGGTGCCGAGCGGGACCGGACCGAAGTCACCGGGCTTCGCGGTGCCCATGGAATGGTTCGGATCGATGAGGGCGGCCCGCTGCTTCAGATAATCCTTGTTCACCAGCGCGGCGGGTGAGCCGCCGGGCAGCGGGACGAAATCGGGGTCGGCGATGTACTTGTCGCGGTCGGCGTAGGCCAGCCGCTCGGCCTCCGAGATCAGATGCACCGCTTCGGCTTTCGGGGTACCGCCGTTGCGGTCGAGACGGTCCGGGGGCAGGCCGGCGAGATCGAAGTTCTCCAGAATCCCGAGGGCCGCGGCGACGGTGATGCCACCCGAGGACGGATTGGGCATCCCGCAGATCCGGTGGGTGCGGTAGTCGGTGCACAGGGCGGTGCGTTTCTTCGCCTGATACCGGGCGAGATCGTCGAGCGAGATCTGCCCCGGGGTACGGCCACCGCTGGTGGTCGCGGTGGCGTCGACGATGTCGCGGGCGACCGCGCCGGTGTAGAAGGCGTCGGGACCGTCGGAGGCGATGGCGCTCAACGTCTTCGCCATGGCCGGATTGGCGAGGTGGAAGCCTCGCGGTTTCGGGGAGCCGTCGGGCTGCAGGAAAAACTGCCTGGCGTTCGCGTCCCGGGCGAGGTCCGGCGCCGACTGCGCGATCTGGCTCGCCATCCGAGCGCTGATGTCGAAACCGTTGTCCGCCAGCGAGATCGCCGGATCGAACAGGTCGCGCCAGGACTGCTTGCCGTGGTCGTGATGGGCCGCCTCGAGCAGCCGCAGCACACCCGGCACGCCGATCGACCGTCCGCTGGCGCGCGTATTCGGTTGCGGCACCGAATGATCGGTGTCGCTGATCCAGCGCAGATAGTTCTCGGTCGCGGCGGCGGGTGCGACCTCGCGCCCGTCGTAGGCGTCGACCGATCCGGCCGCGGCGTCGTAGTAGAGCAGGAATGCGCCGCCGCCGATGCCGGAGGCCTGGGGTTCGACCAATCCCAGCACCGTCTGCGCGGCGATCAGCGCATCGGCCGCGGTGCCGCCCTCGGCCAGGACCTCGCAGGCGGCGTGGGTGGCCAGCGGGTTCGCGGTGGAGACCGCGAAGGTGTGCGTGCGCACCGGGGTCATACCACTGCGATAGCCGGTGGCGATCTCGGGATTGGTGGCCAGATTCGTCGCACCCGCCGCCGGTCCCGCCACCGCGGTGATCGGAGTGCCGTCCGGACCCTCGACGCAGCTTCGGCCTGCCTCGGAGGTGGTGGACGAGCAGCCCGTGAGCAGCCCCGTGATCAGCAGCAGGACGGCGCTCGCGCCGCCCAGAATCGCTCGCGTGCGCCTCATGCAGGCACTTTAACCCGCATCGGCCCCACCACGCGGGGTGTCGTTCCCATACCGGGTAACGTCGAGCCGCCCCGACCTCGACCAAGGGATCACCCGACCGATGAGCGAGACACCAGCACAGACGCACCTGTCCGCGGAGGACAGCGGCTATCACAAGAGCCTCGAGCCGCGGCAGTTGCAGATGATCGCGATCGGTGGCGCCATCGGCACCGGTCTGTTCCTCGGCGCCGGCGGGCGGCTGGCCCATGCTGGGCCGGGACTGTTTCTCGTGTACGCGGTATGCGGTGTCTTCGTCTTCTTCATCCTGCGGGCGCTGGGCGAATTGGTCCTGTACCGGCCCTCGTCGGGGTCGTTCGTCTCCTATGCGCGCGAGTTCTACGGGGAGAAGGCGGCTTTCGTCGCCGGCTGGACCTATTTCCTGAACTGGTCGATGACCGGCATCGTCGACACCACCGCGATCGCCACCTATCTGCACTACTGGGGCGCGTTCGGCGCGATCCCGCAGTGGGTGCTGGCGCTGATCGCGTTGTGCCTGGTGCTGAGCGTGAACCTGATCTCGGTCAAATGGTTCGGTGAACTCGAGTTCTGGGCGGCGCTGATCAAGGTCATCGCCCTGGTGTCGTTCCTGATCATCGGCATCGTCTTCCTCGGCGGGCGATTCCGGGTCGACGGGGTGGCGACGGGTCTCGGATTGGTCGCGCACTCCGGCGGGTGGTTTCCGACCGGGGTGCTGCCGCTGGTGACGGTCGCCTCGGGCGTCGTGTTCGCCTATGCCGCGGTGGAGATGGTCGGCACCGCGGCGGGGGAGACCGAGAATCCGCAGCAGATCATGCCGCGCGCCATCAACTCGGTGATCCTGCGTATCGCGGTGTTCTATGTCGGCTCGCTGATCCTGCTGGCGCTGCTGCTGCCCTACACCGCCTATCACGCCGACGAGAGCCCGTTCGTCACCTTCTTCACCAAACTGGGTGTGCCGCATGCCGGTTCGGTGATGAACCTGGTCGTGCTCACCGCGGCCTTCTCCAGTCTCAACGCCGGTCTGTATTCGACCGGACGCATTCTGCGCTCGATGGCGGTCAACGGCAGCGCCCCGCGCTTCACCGCGCGGATGAACAGCCGCGGTGTGCCCTACGGCGGCATCGTGCTGACCAGTCTGATCGCCCTGGTCGGCATCTGGCTCAACTACATCGTGCCGGCGCGCGCGTTCGAGATCGTGCTCAACATCGCGTCGCTGGGCATCCTGTCCTCGTGGGCGACGATCGTGCTGTGCCAGCTGGCGCTGTACCGGCGCTGGCGGCGCGGTGAGCTGGAACGGCCCGCGTTCCGCATGTTCGGCGCCCCCTATACCGGCATCGCGACCCTGGTGTTCCTGGCCGCGATGCTGGTGCTGATGGCCTTCGACCACCCGGTGGGCACCTGGACGGTGGCGAGTCTGGTGGTCCTGATCCCGGCGCTGATCATCGGCTGGTTCGCCGCCCGCTCGCGAGTACTGGAGGTGGCGCGGCTGCGGGAACCGCCCGAGGACGAGCAGCCGGCGAGACGCTCGGAATCGGTCCCCGTCGACGACTGACCGGCCCTCGGGCCGGACTGTCGCGAGGCCCGTCGGGTCACAACGAGGTTGTGCTGCTTCGCTTTTCGCGCTCCTCGGCGATGCGGCGCTGCGCCTCGGACCATGCGATCGGCAGGTCGGCGGCCGGGACGGACCAGAAGACGAACGTCGATTCGCGCATCACCGTACGGGCGCGCACGATGGCCGAGGCGTGCGGATCGGTCCGGGCGTAGGCGCTGATCGCCGCCTGGTCTGTCCAGGCCGACAAAGTCCAGAACGTGCGGCGGGTGAGATCGGCCTTCAGGGCGATGCCGAGTGCGCCGGGGGAGCGGCGGGCCTGGCGCCGCAGCACGATCGAGGTCGCGAGAAATCCGGGGACGTGCCGCAGTGACCGGACTTCGAGCCGCGAGGCCATGATCTGGACGGTATCGGTGGTGGGCCGCTCGACGGTGACCCAAGGCAGTGTGGGCATGGCGGTGAACTTTCGACGAGTCGAGTGTGGTGCTGTCGCCTGCCCAACATCGCACGCGCTCGCAATCTTGTCAATGACAAGATTGCGAGGTGAGCCGGCTCGAGCCCGCACGCTGCGCTCCGCGCGCACATGCCGGCGTCCGTCCTCGGTGCGGGTCAGCCGGATGGGATGGTCGAAGCAGGTGCTGATATTGCTGCTGGTCAGCACCTCGTCCACCGGTCCGCTCGCGACGCAGCGTCCCGCACGCAGCAACAGCACGTGGGTGGTGGCCGGGGGCAACTCCTCGAGGTGATGGGTGACCAGAACCGAGGCCAGCTCGGGATAGGTGGCCTGCAGCAGATCGATACGGTCGATGAGCTGTTCGCGGCCGCCTACGTCGAGTCCGGTGGCCGGTTCGTCGAGCAGGAGCAGCCGCGGTTCGGCGATCAGTGCCCGGGCGATGAGCGCGCGGCCGCGCTCGCCTTGGGACAGCGTGGGCCAGCGAGCGTCGCGGCGATGGGTCAGCCCCATCAGTTCGATGAGCCGATCCGCCTCGGCGTCCTGTTCCGGCGTCGGTGACCAGCGCTGCTTGATGTCGGCGGTATTGGTCAGGCCGGTTACGACCACCTCGTGCGCGGTGAGCGGGTAGGGCGGATTGTGCCGGGGGTCGACATGGCCGATAGCGGTACGCAACTCGCGCATATCCACCCGTCCCAGCCGATGGCCGAGCACGTGCACACTGCCGTGGGTGGGGTGTTCGAACGCGCCCAGCATCTTCAGCAGCGTGGTCTTGCCGGCGCCGTTGGGGCCCAGTAGTGCCCAGTGCTCGCCGGCGCGCACGGTGAGCGAGACCGCGGACAGGATCGGATTGCGGTTGCGCACGAAATCTACGGCGTCCACCTGCAGGATGGGGGAGTCGACCATGTGCTCGACGGTAGCAAACTCCTCAGACAAGCTGATAGGTCGCGAAGTGCGCACGGAGCGCCGCGAATATCGGGCAACCGTCGACCGGTCGGTTTGTGCCCACAATCGAATCGGTCGGTTCGATCGAGTTGCCGGAAAAGTGATGTGGATCACGATTGGCCGCTACCCTTTTCCCACCCGGTGCTCGTGCGGAATCACAAGAGATCATCCCGCGACGAGATGCCGTGGCCAGAAAGGCATCTCGACCATGAGCTCGACCTCGACAGCAGCCGCTCCCACCCTGCTCACCGGATTGTGGCGGCGAAAACTACCGCACTATCCCGACACTCCCGCCCGCTCCTGGTACCTGACGCTCGTGGTGATCACCTCGATCGTGCTGTACTACCAGCTCTTCGTCGCGGGCGCGGTCGGCAATCAGCTGATCGCGTACTTCCACCTCTCGTTCGCCTATTTCGTGTGGATCTTCATCATCGGCGCGGCCTTCGGCGCCGCGGCCTCGGTGGCGGCGGGCCTGCTCGACCGCTGGGGACGTGCCAATATCGTGGCCTACGGGGTGGTGATCTGTTCGCTGCTCACCCTGTTCGCCCTTCCGGCGACGACCACGAAGATGGCCTATCTCGTCGTCTACTGCGTGGTGAGCGTGGTCGAAGGCGCGGTGCTGGTGGCCACCCCCGCGTTGATCCGGGACTTCTCGCCGCAGCTGGGCCGTGCCTCGGCGATGGGATTCTGGACCCTGGGGCCGGTGATCGGCGCACTCGTCACCAGCGAGATCACCGCTCGCACCCTCGACAGTCATCCGGACTGGCAGTTCCACTACCGCCTGTGCGGTGTGATCAGCTGTGCGGTCGCCGTGGTCGCGGTGATCGGATTGCGCGAACTGAGTCCGCGCCTGCGTGATCAGGTGATGGTGAGCCTGCGGGATCGGGCACTGGTCGAGGCGCGGGCCAAGGGCCTGGACGTCGAGGCGCTCGAACGCGGGCAGTGGCGGCAGATGATGCGGGTCGACGTGGTCGGCTCCGCGCTGGCCATCAGCATCTTCCTGGCATTCTTCTACACCATCGTGTCGTTCCTGCCGGTGTATCTGGCGACCAACTTCGGTTTCACACCGGCTCAGGCCAATGCGCTGGGTAACTGGTACTGGATCGCGAACGCGGTGGCGCTGGTGGTGACCGGCATCGTGTCGGACATCCTCAAAGTGCGCAAACCGTTCATGATCCTCGGCGCCCTGATCAGCATCGCCGGGCTGTACGTCTTCCTCGGCTACACCGATCATCCCGATACCGGGTACTACTCGTTCGCGGTGGTGATGATGGTCATCGCGGTCGGCGGCGGCATCGCCTACGCCACCTGGATGGCGAGCTTCACCGAAACCGTGGAGCGCCGCAATCCGGCCGCGACCGCGGTCGGGCTGGCCGTGTGGGGCGGTGTGCTGCGCACGGTGGTGACCTTCACGCTGTTCGGTCTGCTGATGGTGGTCGACGCGGCCGGACCGCTGGTCAACAACGGTCCGCGATTGCAGGAGATCCAGGCGCAGCACGGAGCGCAGCTGGCGACCATCCAGACCGTCGGCGCCGAGACCATGACGCAACTCGGTCGCAATCCCGCCGATCCCGCCGCTCAGATGGCCGCGCTGACCAAGCTGACCGGCGCGTCACCCGCCGACATCCAGGCCACCATCGCGTTGAACGCGCGCTATCCGCAGGAGCTGGCGACACTGCAGGCCGTGGATCCGGCCACGCTCGGTGCTCTGGCGGTGAATCCGAACGACGCGCGGGCCGCGGGCGCCGCGGTCGGTCAGGTGGCGGCGAAATTCGGCATCAGCCCCGCCGAAGCGGTGGGGCGGCTGACCGCGACCCAGCAGATTCCGCGCGATCAGCTCGCGGTCGCCAGTGCGGTCGGCCCGAAACTCGTGACCGCGCAAGCGCAGTTGCAGGCGGTGGCCACCGTGCCGGCCGATGATCTGGCCTATGTCGCCGAACACGGCGCCGAGGTGAAGCAGGCGGCCGCCGACTCGCCGGTGCAGTGGCGGCAGTGGTGGTGGATCTGCCTGATCGCGCAGGTGCTGTTCCTGCCCTTCGTCTTCCTGATGGCCGGGCGCTGGAGTCCGAAGCGGGCCGCCGCCGATGCCGCCGAACACGACCTGCGCGTGCGACAGGAACTGGTGGCGCTGGCGGAAACCGAGGCCGGGAAGGAGACCTCGGCAGCGGATTCGGCAGAGCCGGCGACGGTTGCCGAAAGCGCTTCCGGCGCAGGGGAAGCGGCGGCGGGGGAAGCCGCGCCGCCGGCCGAGCCGGCGCCTGCGGGGTAGTTCCGCGACGTGAATCGAGGTCCGGAACGCGCCTGCCGCCCGTTCCGGACCTCGAGTGCGCTCATCGGCACGGACGGATGGCTTCGATCGCCGCGGTTCAGCATCCCAGCTGGACGGCCAGGTCCTCGAAATCGGTTGCGTTGATATCGAATTCGTCGCTGAACGCGGTGTCGGCCAGGGCCGGATCGCCGAACTCGAGCGGCCGCGCCACGAAGGCGGTGCGAAAGCCGAGGGCGGCCGCGGCCCGGATGTCGTACTTGTGGCTCGCGACCATCATGATCTCGCCCGGCTGCGCGCCGAGATAGTGCGCGGCCATGCGGTAGGTGCGGGGATCGGGTTTGTGTGCACCTGCCATCTCGGCCGTGAACACGGCGTGCCACGGGAAATCGCAGTGCCGGGTGATGCCGACGACCGCGTCGACGTCGGCATTCGACAACGTCGCGAGGGTGTAGCGGCGTCGCAGCCGCGTCAGGCCGGGCACCGCGTCCGGCCATGGGTCCAGGCGCTTCCAGGCGGAATTCAGTTCGGCGCGGGCATCCGACGGCGCATCCATACCGCGCTCGGTGAGGAGTTCGTCGAGTGCCGCGCGATAGATCGAATCGACACTCACCCAGCGGTCACCGACCGCGGCGGTGCCGCGGAAATACGCTGCGCGCCAATCGTTCACGAACGCCGACCAGTCCCGGCCGGGATAGCGCTGCCCGAGCGTCGCCGCAGCCGCCGCGACGACGGTGGAGTGAAAATCGGTGGCGGTGCCCTGCACATCGAACAGCAGCGCCTTCGGCCGGTCGTTCATGATCGCGATGCTAGCGGCGGTCGTCCGGCGAGCCGCGGGGCCGGGCGGCGCTATCGACCTCGCCGTGTGATCTGGATAACATTTGTTCCGGGGTCGACGTCGAGACGCGGGTCCGCGCCGCCGAGAGTGGTGCCGTCGGTGCGCGAGCCTCGGATGGGAGCGAGATCATGCAGACTCGTACCGATGAGATAGCCGATCGGATCTACCGGATATCCACCTTCGTACCCGAGGTCGGGCCGACCGGATTCAGCTTCAACCAATTCCTGATCGTCGACGAGGAGCCGCTGCTGTTCCATTGCGGCATGCGCGCGCTGTTCCCGCTGGTGAGCGAGCAGATCTCAGCGATCGTGCCGGTGGAACGGCTGCGCTGGATCACCTTCGGCCACGTCGAGGCCGACGAATGCGGGGCGATGAATCTGTTCCTCGCCGCCGCGCCGCACGCGCAGGTGGCGCACGGAATTCTCGGTTGTCAGGTGTCGATCGACGATCTCGCCGACCGGCCGCCGCGCGCGCTGGCCGACGGGGAGGTCATCGAACTGGGTGAGCGGCGCGTCCGCCACATCGACACTCCGCACGCACCGCACAACTGGGAGTCGCGGGTGCTCTACGAGGAGACCACGGGCGTGCTGTTCTGCGGTGATCTGATGACCCAGGTGGGCGACGGGCCCGCACTCACCGAATCCGACGTGGTCGGTCCGGCAGTCCTCGCCGAGGACGTCTTCCGGGCGACGTCACTGGGCCCCGCGGTGCCGGCCGCCCTCTACCGACTGGCGGAGCTGAATCCGGCGACGCTGGCGGTGATGCACGGCTCCAGCTTCGCCGGGGACGGCGCCGCCGCACTGCGGGCCCTGGCCGCGGATTACGAGAGACGCTTGCTTCCAGCCTGATCGGTTCCGCGCCGGATCGGAGCGACCGAAGGCCGCGGACGGGTGTACGCGACCGCGACACCGGGTATGCCGAAGGCGCGCCGAGCGGCGGGTGTGGCCCTAGACTCGGCACACACACTCGACGGAGGTGATCGGCGGTGCATCCCCAGGATCCGCGTGAGCAGCACACCACGCGGTACGAAAGCGGTTATCAGCCGGGCGGCTATCAGGACCCCGCCTACCGGCAGGATCCCGCTTACTACCAGCAGGATCCCGCTTATCAGCCCTACCGGGCGCCGGGCGGGCAGCAGCCCGCGCCGCGGCGGCGACCCGAGGTCAACGTGGGCATGTTCGCGGGCGGGGTACTCGCCACCGCGATCGTGACCGCGCTGGCGGCCTGGCTGTGCGCGTGGATCATCGACGTCATCGCCACCCGCGCCACCGAGAGCGGCAAGTTCGGGGTCTGGAACCCGATGGCCGAGCAGGGTTACTGGTTCGCGGTGGTGGCCTTCTTCTGCGCCCTGCTCGCCGGCGTGCTCTGGTATCTGCTGCATCTGGGCACGCCGTCGCCGGACATGTTCTTCGCCTGGATCGTCGGGATTCTCATCGCCGCGGCGGTGGTCATCCCGCTGACGCTGTCCAGCGACATCTGGGTGGGAGTGACCACCGCCATCGAACATCTGGTGATCGGCCTGCCGATCTTCAGCCTGACCCGCACCGTCGGGGCGAAGAGCCTGGAACGGCCTTAACGCGGCAGCCGGGCCATCGCGAGCCCGGCCGCGCGGCCGGAGAAGATGCAGCCGCCGAGGAAGGTGCCTTCCAGGGCGTTGTAGCCGTGGACGCCGCCGCCGCCGAAGCCGGCGACCTCACCCGCGGCATACAGGCCGGGGAAGGGGGAGCCGTCGGAGCGGATCACCTGCGAGTCCAGATTGGTCTGCAATCCGCCCAGCGTCTTGCGGGTCAGTACGTTGAGCCGTACCGCGATCAGCGGACCGTGTGCGGGATCGAGAATCCGATGCGGCGCCGCGACCCGGCCCAGTTTGTCGCCGAGTGAGCGGCGCGCGTTGGCGATCGCCATCAGCTGCGCGTCCTTGCTGTATTTGTTGTCCAGTTCGCGGTCGCGGGCGACGATCTGGTGTTCCAGCACGGCGACGTCCAGTTGCGGGCCGCGCGCGATCTCGTTCATGCCGCGCACCAGTTCCGGCAGGGTGTCGGCGACGACGAAGTCCACGCCGTGCCGCTTGAACGCCTCGACCGGGCCGGGCGCGCCCTTGGCGGCGCGGCTCTTCAGCGTGAGTTTGAGGTCCTTACCGGTGAGGTCGGGATTCTGCTCGGAACCCGAGAGCGCGAACTCCTTCTTGATGATCGACTGGGTGAGCACGAACCACGAGTAGTCGTAGCCGGTGTCGAGGATCGCCTTCATCGTGGCATTGGTGTCGAAACCGGGGAAACACGGTGCGGGCAAACGCTTTCCGTTCGCGTCGAACCACAGCGACGACGGTCCCGGGATGATGCGGATGGCGTGATCGGGCCAGATCGGATCCCAGTTGTGAATGCCCTCGGTGTAGTGCCACATCCGGTCGCGGTTCACGATGCGCCCGCCGGCCGATTCGGAGATCGCGAGCATGCGGCCGTCGACATGGGCGGGCACGCCGGAGATCATGGTCTGCGGGCAGGGGCCGAGCCGTTCGGTGGGCCAGTTCTTCCGGATCAGGTCGTGGTTGTGGCCGATGCCGCCGGAGGACACCAGCACCGCCGGGGCGCGGAATTCGAACTCGCCCACCGTTGTTCGCGACGAGGCCACGCCTCGATCCAGGTCGCTCGGTTCCAGCACGCTGCCCCGGACGCCGACCACCGCGTCGTCCTCGACGATCAGATCGTCGACCCGGTGCCGGAACGCGAATTCGACCAGTCCGCGCTGCTCCGCGGCCAGTATCGGTTCCAGGAAGACGCGCAGCACCTCCGGCCCGGTACCCCAGGTGAGGTGGAAGCGCGGCACCGAATTGCCGTGCCCGTCGGCGGTGGCTCCGCCGCGTTCGGCCCAGCCGACCAGGGGAGTGACCCGCAACCCCAGATCGTGCAGGTACTGACGCTTTTCTCCGGCGGCGAACTCGACGTAGGCGCGCGCCCACCGGCGCGCCCAGTGGTCTTCGTCGTCGCGATCGAATCCGGCCGAACCCAGCCAGTCCTGCCAGGCCAGCGCGAAGGAGTCCTTGATGCCGAGGCGTCGCTGCTCGGGACTGTCGACGAGGAACAGTCCACCCAGCGACCAGAAAGCCTGCCCGCCGAGGTTGTTGCGATTCTCCTGGTCGAGAACCAGTACCCGCCGTCCTGCCCGGGTCAGTTCATAGGTGGCCACCAGTCCGGCCAGCCCGGCTCCGACGACGATGACATCCGGCTGTTGTGACGGCGCCACGGGTACTCCTCCGCGTTCGGGCGATTTGGATACATTCGTGTATCGAACGTGTTCAAGGTAGCAGATTCGAGCCGTCCCGAGCCCGGCTCCGCCATATCTGTCGGTGGCCCATGGCAGATTCGGTGCGTGCGCACCATCACCTCCGCCGCGGCCCGCCGGGCCGCGCTCGCCGCCCAGGGATTCGCCACCACCGCCCGTGACCGGACGGACGGCGCGGGAGGTTCGTCGACGCGCCGCGCGGTGCTCGGAGTCGTCCGCAATACCAAACTGCTGCAATTGGATTCGGTCGCCGCGGTGGTCCGCGCGCATTACGCGCCGGTGTTCGCCCGGATCGGCGCCTACGATCGTTCGCTGCTCGACGAGTCGATATGGGATCACAGTGCGCGGCGGCCGCGGCGGCTCGTGGAGTACTGGGCACACGAGGCGGCGCTGATTCCGGTGGAGGATTGGCCGCTGCTGCGATGGCGGATGGCCGGGTACGCCCACGGCCGCTGGGGTGGGGCGCGCCGGGTGCTCGACGAGAATCCCGACCTGCCCGGGCGGGTGCTGAGCGTGATCGACGAGGTCGGCGCGTGCACCGCGGCGGAGGTGGAACGCCAGCTCGAGTTGAATCGCCCTCGGCGCAAGGATCATTGGGGCTGGAACCACAGCGACACCAAGGTGGTGTGCGAGATGTTGTTCGCCACCGGGGAGCTCTCGGTGGACAAGCGCGTGGGTTTTCAGCGGCACTACGACCTCACCGAGCGCGTGCTGCCGCCCGAGGTCGTCGGCCGCCGCGTCGACGAACCGGATGCGGTGCGCGAACTGGTCCTGCGGGCCGCCGACGCCTTGGGTGTGGCCACCGAGACCGATCTGCGCGACTACTACCGGCTGCATCGGCGGCAATGTGAACCCGCGCTGGCCGAGTTGGTCGACGCGGGAGAGCTCGAGCCGGTGCGGGTGGACGGCTGGGACAAGCCGGCTTATCTGCGTACCGGGACGCGGATCCCGCGGCGGGTCGAGGGCGCCGCACTGCTGTGCCCGTTCGACCCGCTGATCTTCTTCCGGCCGCGCACCGAGCGGCTGTTCGATTTCCACTACCGGATCGAGATCTACACCCCGGAACACAAACGGGTGCACGGTTATTACGTGTTCCCGTTCCTGCTCGACGGCGAGCTGGTGGCCCGGGTGGATCTGCGCGCGGACCGGGCGACCGGCCGGCTGCACGTGCTCGGCGCCTTCGCCGAACCCGGTCGGCCGCACGCGCGCATCGCCCACGAGCTGGCCCGGCAGCTGGAGGCGATGGCCGGGTGGCTCGAGCTCGAGACCGTGGTGGTCGGCGAGCGCGGCGATCTGGCCGCGGCGCTGGCGGTCGACGTGGCTGCCCGCGAACGGGTTTCGGTGCCGGCCGGGGTCAGGGTCGCGGAGCCCGGGTGATCCCGGGGACCGCCGCATCGGGGGAGGTGGTCGCGGTCCGAGCCGCCTCGGCCTCGTCCGCCGCGCGCCCCCACCGCCCGGCCAGCGCGGCGCAGGTGATCAGCTGAATCTGGTGGAAGATCATGAGCGGCAACACGATCAGGCCCACCGGATGTCCGGCGAACAGGACTGTCGCCATCGGCAGGCCGGTGGCCAGACTCTTCTTGGACCCGCAGAAGATCACCACGATGCGATCGGCCCGGTCGAATCCGAACAGCCGCGCCACTCCCGCCGTCACGCCCAGCACCACCGCCAGCAGGACGATCGCCACACCCACGACCGCCAGCAGACGACCCACGGCCAGCCCCTGCCAGACGTGTTCGACCATGCCCGCGCTGAAGGCCGCGTAGACCACCAGATACACCGAACCGCGGTCGACGATCTTGGTAAGGGTGGTGTGCGCCAGTAGGCGATGCAGCTTCGGCCGGAGCAGCTGACCGGCGATGAACGGCAGCAGCAGCTGCACCACGATCTGCGCGATCGACATCGGCGAGACGGTGGCGTCGCCGGTGGTCTGCATCAGGAGCATCACCAGCAGCGGTGTCAGGAACACGCCCAGCAGGTTCGACACCGACGCGCTGACCACCGCGGCCGCGACATTGCCGCGCGCGATGGCGGTGAACGCGATCGAGGACTGCACCGTCGAGGGCAGCAGGCACAGGTAGAGCATTCCCGTGTAGAGCTCGTCGCTGAGCACCGAGGGGACCAGCAGTCGCATCGCCAGGCCGAGCAGCGGGAACAGGATGTAGGTCGCGGCGAGCACCGTCGTGTGCAGCCGCCAGTGCCGCAGGCCCGCGAGCGCCTCGCGCGGTTCGAGCCGGGTGCCGTACAGCAGGAACAACACCGCGATCGCTACCTTGGTGCCCCACTCCAGTACGTCGGCCGCGCCGCCGCGAGCGGGCAGGATCAGGCCGATCGCCATCGCCGCGAACAAGCCCAGCAGGAACCCGTCGATACGGAGTTTGGCCAGCAACGTCACCTCGCCACGGTACGGCGTCCACTACTGATCGCCAAAGTCGATGGAAGCGATATCTATGAACGAGTATCGTGATGAATGTGTTCGATCCGGAATTGCTGCGCACCTTCCTGGCGGTCGAACGCGCCGGCGGGTTCACCGCGGCGGGCCGCATCCTGGGCCTGCGCCAGTCCACGGTCAGCGGGCATATCGCCCGGCTCGAGCAGGCCGCCGGCCGCGAACTGATCCGACGCGACACCCGCAATCTGGCGCTGACCGCCGACGGTGCCGCGATGGTCGGTTTCGCGCGCAACATCCTCGGCGCACAGGCCGAGGCCGACCGCTACTTCTCCGATTCCCGGCTCACGGGATTGATCCGGCTGGGTGCCTCCGACGATCTGGTCGCGCGCGAACTGCCCGACGTCCTGCTGGAATTCCAGCGGTCGCATCCGGGTGTGGATCTGGAACTGATCGTCGGGCTCAGCGAGAACCTCAAGACGAGGATGGCGGCGGGCGAACTGGATCTGATGGTGGCCAAGCGGCTGCCGGGCGAGCGGCACGGAGAACTGCTGTGGCGCGACCGGCTGGTGTGGGCCGGGCGTTCGGGCGTCGGCGACATCGTCGATCCGGTCCCCGTGGTGACCTATCCGCCGCCGAGCCTGACCCGGCACGTGGCACTGCGCGCACTCGAGCGGGAAGGACGGACCTGGCGGATCGCCTGCGTCAGCGACAGCCAGCTGGGCCTGCGGGCCGCGGTGCTGGCCGGGCTGGGGGTCGTGGCGCACGCCGAAACCCTGCTTCCGCCAGGACTTTTCGCGATCGACGACGAGAAGCTGCCGGAATTGGGCGAGCTGGAGTTCGTGCTGCTGCGCCGGCACAGCCGGCTCTCCGAACCCGAACAGGCGCTCTGCGACGCGATCGTCGCCGGCGCCCACCGCATGCACCGATGACCACCGCGTGCCGCCTGTCACCGCCCGCACACCGTTCACGGTCACGGCGCGTATCCGCTGTCGGTGCCGGTCGTTAACCTGGTTCCGTGGCAGATCCCGCGACCTATCGGCCCGCACCGGGCACCATTCCCGTCGAACCCGGCGTCTACAAATTCCGGGATTCCTACGGGCAGGTGATCTATGTCGGCAAGGCCAAGAGTCTGCGCAGCCGCCTGAATTCCTACTTCGCCGATGTGTCCTCGCTGCATCCGCGCACCCGGCAGATGGTGACCACCGCCGCGAGCGTCGAGTGGACGGTGGTATCCACCGAGGTCGAGGCGTTGCAGCTGGAGTACAACTGGATCAAGGAATTCGATCCGCGCTTCAACGTGCGCTACCGCGACGACAAGACCTACCCCATGCTCGCGGTGAGTATGAACGAGGAATATCCGCGGGTGTTCGTCTATCGGGGCGCTCGCAAGAAGGGCGTGCGGTATTTCGGGCCGTACGCCCACGCCTGGGCCATCCGCGAGACGGTGGATCTGCTGTTGCGGGTGTTCCCGGTGCGGACGTGTTCGGCGGGAGTGTTCAAGCGCCACACGCAGATCGGGCGTCCGTGCCTGCTCGGCTACATCGACAAATGTTCGGCACCCTGTATCGGCCGGGTCGACGCCGACGAGCACCGCCGCATCGCGGAGGACTTCTGCGACTTCCTGTCCGGCCGCACCGACCGCATGGTGCGGGAGCTGGAACGCCGAATGCAGTCCGCCGCAGCGGATCTGGACTTCGAGACCGCCGCACGCCTGCGCGACGACGTCGCCGCGCTCAAACGCGCACTGGAGAAGCAGGCGGTCGTGCTGGGCACCGGCACCGACGCGGACGTGATCGCCTTCGCCTCCGACGAACTCGAGGTCGCGGTGCAGATCTTCCACGTGCGCGACGGGCGGGTGCGCGGCCAGCGCGGCTGGGTGGTCGACAAATCCGGCGACGCCGTCGACCTGAACTGGGCCGGTACCGAAGACGCCGCGGGCGCCGCGCCGATCGACCAGGGTGCCCGGGGGCCGAGTGAGCTGGCCGCGCTGGTGGAACAGTTCGTCACCCAGTTCTACGGCGAACAGGCCGCCTTCGCCGAGCACACCGATACCGAGACTCCCGCGACCGCGGTTCCGCGCGAGGTTCTGGTGCCGGAGTTGCCCGGTGATCCGGAGCAGGTGCAGGGCTGGCTGTCGGGGCTGCGCGGCTCTTCCGTGGCGCTGCGGGTGCCGCAGCGCGGCGACAAGAAGGCGCTGATGGAGACCGTGCAACGCAATGCGCAGGAGGCGCTGGCCCAGCACAAACTCAAGCGCGCCGGCGATCTGACCGCGAGATCGGCCGCGCTGCAAGGTATTCAGGACGCCCTCGATCTCGACAGCGCTCCGCTGCGCATCGAATGTGTCGACATCAGCCACGTGCAGGGCACCGATGTCGTGGCCTCGCTGGTGGTGTTCGAGGACGGGTTGCCGCGCAAATCGGAATACCGGCACTACACGATCAAGGAGGCCGCGGGCGAGGGCCGCTCCGACGACGTGGCCAGCATCGCCGAGGTCACCCGGCGCCGGTTCTATCGGCTGCGCAAGGAACTCGACGAAATCAGTGCGGCGGCGACGGCGGAGGCCGGTGCGGCCGAGCACGCGGGCGGGACCGGTGCTCCACATCCGCAGGCCGGCGCCGCGGCGATCGCCACCGCCGAGGCCGAACCCGCTGATCTGCCGCCCGGCATCGATCCGGCCACCGGGCGGCCGCGCAAATTCTCCTATCCGCCGAACCTGTACGTCGTCGACGGCGGCGCCCCGCAGGTGGCGGCCGCGGCGGAGGTGCTCGACGAACTCGGCATCACCGACGTCGCGGTGATCGGGCTGGCCAAACGCCTGGAGGAGGTGTGGGTGCCGGGCGAGTCCGACCCGGTGATCATGCCCCGCACCAGCGAATCGCTGTTCCTGCTGCAACGCGTGCGTGACGAGGCGCACCGATTCGCCATCACCTTCCATCGCAGCAAACGTTCGCGCCGGATGACCGCCTCGGCCCTCGATTCGGTGCGGGGGCTGGGCGAGGCGCGCCGCACCGCACTGGTGACCCACTTCGGATCGGTGGCCAAACTCAAGCAGGCTACGGTGGAGGAAATCACGGAGGTGCCCGGTATCGGGGTGGCGACGGCCAAGGCCGTGCTCGCGGCCCTCAACTCCGAATGACGTCTCGGTCACGGCTCGGTTTCGCCGGCGGTGCGCGCTCCGCCGCGGCCGGTCGGGGCGGGCAGGATGATCGAATGGCAGCCACGGACGGAACCCGATAGGACATGACGAGCGTCGAATCGAACCCCAACGCGAGTACCGGCATCCGGCCGCGGCCCGATGCGCATCCGGTCGAGGTCGTCATCGTCACCGGCCTGTCCGGTGCCGGGCGCGGCACCGCCGCCCGAGTCCTCGAAGACCTCGGCTGGTACGTCGCGGACAATCTGCCGCCGGAACTGATCGGCCGGCTGATCGAACTCGGTGCCGCCGCCGATCCGCCGATCACCAAACTCGCGTTGGTCATGGACGTGCGCAGCCGCTTCTTCACCGGCGACCTGTCCGGGGTCACCGATCAGCTGCGGGCCAACGGGGTCGGCACCCGCCTGTTGTTCCTCGAGGCGTCCGACGATGTGCTGATCCGGCGCTTCGGCTTCGCCCGCCGCCGCCACCCGTTGCAGAGCGAGAGCGCCGACGGCACCCTCTCGGCCGGGATCGCCGCGGAACGCCGGGCCCTGTCGAAGGTCAAGACCGCCGCCGATCTGGTGATCGACACGACCGCGCTGTCGGTCCATCAGCTGCACCGCAAGTTGGAGGAGGCCTACGGCGGCGGCGCACCCGCGGCCCTGCAGGTGACGATCCAATCGTTCGGATTCAAATACGGTGTTCCGCTGGACGCGGACATGGTTTTCGACGTCCGATTTCTGCCGAACCCGCATTGGATTCCGGAATTGCGGGAACATACCGGGCAGGACGCCGTGGTCAGCGAGTACGTATTGTCACGGCCCGGCGCCGACGACTATGTGAATACGTGCCGCCATCTGGTCGACCTGACCACCAGCGGCTACCGCCAGGAGGGTAAGCGATATATGACCGTGGCAGTGGGGTGTACCGGTGGTAAGCACCGCAGCGTGGCGATCGCCGAAGAGCTGGGTGAACTGCTGGGCCGGCCCGACAGTGCCTCGACCGATGTCGTCCGCGTGGTCCACCGGGATCTGGGGCGCGAATGAACGCCGCGGACCATAGCGACGACACCTCCGAGTCGGGAAAATCCGGCGATTCGGAAGAGCCCACTCTGGTGGCCCTGGGCGGCGGGCACGGTCTCTACGCCACCCTGACCGCCGCCCGCCGGCTCACCGAGCGCATCACCGCGGTCGTGACCGTCGCCGACGACGGTGGATCGTCCGGGCGGCTGCGTGCCGAACTGGGCATGCTGCCGCCGGGTGATCTGCGCATGGCGCTGGCGGCCCTGGCCGAGGACCCCGACGGGGTCTGGGCGCGCACGGCGCAGCACCGCTTCGGCGGCACCGGAGCGCTGGCCGGGCATTCGGTCGGCAACCTCGTGCTGGCCGGGCTGGCCGAGGTACTCGGCGATCCGGTCGCGGCGCTCGACGAGATGGCCGCGATCCTGCGCTGCGTCGGCCGGGTGCTGCCGATGTCGCCGACCGCGCTGACCATCGAGGCCGACGTCTCCGGCCTCGAGGCCGACCCGCGGGTCAGCCGGTGTATCCGTGGCCAGGTCGCGGTGGCCACCACGCCGGGCAAGGTACGCCGGGTCCGGCTGATCCCGTCCGACCCGCCGGCCAGCCTCGAGGCCACCTCGGCGATCGAGCACGCCGACGTGGTGGTGCTGGGTCCCGGATCCTGGTTCACCAGCGTCATTCCGCACATGCTCGTGCCGGATCTGCGGGAGGCGCTGATGCTTACCCACGCGGTGAAAGTGCTGGTCCTGAACCTGGCGGCGGAGCCCGGAGAGACCACGGGATTCTCCGCCGAACGGCACCTGCATGTATTGTCCCAGCACGCACCGGATTTCGCTGTCGACCATGTGCTGGTGGACTCCGGCTCCGTACCCGAGGGTAGGGAGCGCGAACATGTGGCAAGAGCTGCCGAACAGCTGCGTGCACGAGTAACCTTCGCTGATGTCGCCGAGGCGGGGACGGACCGGCACCACCCTGGAAAGCTAGCCGCCGCACTGGATCAGGTGATCCGCCAACCTCGGCCGGAATTGGCAGGGCTTCGAGTCGAAGGACGGCATCCGGTCCAGCAGGTGCGGTCCGTGTTGGGTGGAAAGGAGCGGGTCTCGTGGCGATGACAGCCGAGGTGAAAGACGAGTTGAGCCGTCTGTCCGTCTCGCAGGTGAGTGCACGCAAGGCGGAACTGTCGGCCCTACTCCGGTTCGCCGGTGGCCTGCACATCGTCGGCGGTCGGGTGATCGTCGAGGCCGAGGTCGATATGGGCTCGATCGCGCGGCGACTACGGCGCGAGATCTTCGAGCTCTACGGCTACGGATCGGATGTGCACGTGCTGGGCGCGGGTGGTTTGCGCAAGACCTCCCGATATGTCGTGCGCGTGTCCAAGGAGGGCGAGGCGCTGGCCCGCCAGACCGGATTGCTCGATGTGCGCGGCCGCCCGGTGCGTGGACTGCCCGCGCAGGTCGTCGGCGGCAGCATCGGCGATTCGGAAGCGGCCTGGCGCGGGGCCTTCCTGGCCCACGGTTCGCTCACCGAACCCGGGCGTTCCTCGGCGCTCGAGGTGAGCTGCCCCGGCCCCGAGGCGGCACTGGCCCTGGTCGGCGCGGCCCGCCGGATGGGCATCTCGGCCAAGGCCCGCGAGGTGCGTGGCACCGATCGCGTCGTGGTCCGCGACGGGGAGGCCATCGGTGCCTTGCTGACCCGGATGGGCGCCCAGGACACGCGGCTGACCTGGGAGGAACGCCGGATGCGGCGGGAGGTCCGCGCGACCGCGAACCGCCTCGCCAACTTCGACGACGCCAATCTGCGCCGCTCGGCCCGGGCCGCCGTCGCCGCCGCGGCCCGCGTGGAGCGCGCCCTGGAGATACTCGGCGAGGACGTGCCCGATCATCTGGCCGCAGCGGGACGGTTGCGCGTGCAGCACCGCCAGGCCTCGCTGGAAGAACTCGGACAGCTGGCCGACCCGCCGATGACCAAGGACGCCGTCGCCGGGCGTATTCGCCGCCTGTTGTCCATGGCCGACCGCCGCGCCAAGGAATTGGGCATTCCCGATACCGAATCGGCCGTCACCGCCGAACTGCTCGAAGACGCGTGAGCGGGACCGGTCCCGGGTGGTCGGCATCGGCCCGGGACCGTCCTCGCGATGACGGCCCCTCGGTCGATTTCCCGGTCCGAGGGTGAATCGAGCGGTGCCGTGGTCGCGAATCCCCTTGTGCCGCACGAGCGATGTTTTGTCCACAGGTTCGTGGTTGTCCACAACCTGCGTTCGTGGCGCCTTCGCGGGCGAGCGCGGTGCGATAGGCTCTTGCTACCGAACCCACCGGCGCCGAAACAGCTGAGCCGGAACAGGTGAAAACCCTGGCAGATGGGTATCCCCGCCGCGAATGGGCAGGGCCGGCGGCCGCGGCCGCCACGGTTCGGTGCGAGAGGCGTGAACTCACGCTCACCGGCGCAGCGTCGGGCCGGTGAGGTCGCGGCAGGGGCGTGTCCGTGATGTTATGGCCGGGCATTAGGGTGGTCTGGCATCGGAATGAATCCGCTTGAAAGCTGAGGAGCGATAACGTGACTGTCCGGGTAGGCATCAACGGCTTCGGTCGTATCGGACGTAACTTCTTCCGGGCGGTGGAGGCGCAGAAAGCGCTCGGCACCACCGATATCGAGATCGTCGCGGTCAACGACCTCACCGACAACGCGACCCTGGCCACGCTGCTGAAGTACGACTCGATCCTCGGCCGGCTGCCGCAGGACGTCTCGCTCGACGGCGACGACACCATCGTGGTCGGCGACCAGCGGATCAAGGCACTGGCCATCAAGGAGGGCCCGTCCGCGCTGCCGTGGGGTGATCTGGGTGTCGACGTGGTCGTCGAGTCGACCGGCATCTTCACCGACGCCACCAAGGCCAAGGGACACCTGGCCGCCGGCGCCAAGAAGGTCATCATCTCCGCGCCCGCCAAGGGTGAGGATCTGACCGTGGTCATGGGTGTCAACGACAGCCAGTACGACGGCAGCCAGAACATCATCTCCAACGCGTCGTGCACCACCAACTGCCTCGGCCCGCTGGCCAAGGTCCTCAACGACGAATTCGGCATCGAGCGTGGTCTGATGACCACGATCCACGCCTACACACAGGACCAGAACCTGCAGGACGGCCCGCACAGCGACCTGCGTCGCGCCCGCGCCGCCGCCCTGAACATCGTGCCCACCGGCACCGGCGCCGCGAAGGCCATCGGCCTGGTGCTTCCGGAGCTGCAGGGCAAGCTGGACGGCTACGCGCTGCGCGTGCCGGTGCCGACCGGTTCGGTCACCGACCTGACCGCGACGCTGCGCAAGTCGGCGAGCATCGACGAGATCAACGCCGCCTACAAGGCCGCCGCCGAGGGACCGCTGAAGGGCATCCTGAAGTACAACGTCGACCCGATCGTCTCCAGCGACATCGTGACCGACCCGCACTCCTCGATCTACGACGCGCCGCTGACCAAGGTCATCGACGACCAGGTCAAGGTCGTGTCGTGGTACGACAACGAGTGGGGTTACTCCAACCGTCTCGCCGACCTGATCGGCCTCGTCGGCAAGTCGCTGTAAACCCATGGCAGTCAAGACCCTTCAGGATCTCCTTGCCGAGGGCGTGGAGGGGCGGGGCGTACTCGTGCGCTCCGACCTGAACGTTCCCCTCGACAACGGCGTGATCACCGATCCGGGCCGGATCATCGCCTCGGTGCCCACGATCAAGACGCTGGCCGAGGCCGGCGCCAAGGTCGTCGTCACCGCCCACCTGGGCCGCCCCAAGGGCGAACCCGATCCGAAGCTGTCGCTGGCGCCCGTCGCCGCGAAGCTGAGCGAGGAGCTGGGCCGCAACGTGCAGCTCGCCGGTGATGTGGTGGGCCAGGACGCGCTCGCGCGGTCCGAGGGCCTCACCGACGGTGATGTGCTGCTGCTGGAGAACATTCGCTTCGATCCGCGCGAGACCAGCAAGGACGACGCCCAGCGCCAGAAGCTGGCCCGGGCGCTGGTGGAGCTGGTCGGCGACGACGGCGCGTTCGTCTCCGACGGCTTCGGGGTGGTGCACCGCAAGCAGGCCTCGGTCTACGACGTGGCGCAACTGCTGCCGCACTACGCGGGCACACTGGTGGCCGCGGAGGTCGACGTGCTGCGCAAGCTCACCACCGACACCGAGCGCCCGTACGCGGTCGTGCTCGGCGGTTCCAAGGTGTCGGACAAGCTCGCCGTGATCGAGGCGCTGGCCCCCAAGGTCGACACCCTCGTCATCGGTGGCGGTATGTGCTTCACCTTCCTTGCCGCTCAAGGTCTTTCGGTCGGCTCCTCGCTGCTGCAGGAGGAGATGGTCGATACCTGCAAGGAGCTGCTGGAGCGTTTCGCCGACGTCATCCACCTGCCGGTGGACATCGTGGCCGCGGACAAGTTCGCCGCGGACGCGGAGTCGAAGACCGTGGCCGCCAACGAGATTCCCGAGGGCTGGATGGGCCTGGACATCGGTCCCGAGTCGGCCAAGCGCTTCGCCGCGCTGCTGACCGAGGCTCGGACGGTGTTCTGGAACGGGCCGATGGGTGTGTTCGAATTCGAGGCCTTCGCCGCGGGGACTCGCGCGGTGGCCGAGGCGCTGGTGAGTGCGACCGGTAAGGGCGCGTTCACCGTGGTCGGCGGCGGCGATTCGGCTGCGGCCGTGCGCACGCTCGGCCTGCCGGAGGACGGGTTCTCCCACATCTCCACCGGCGGCGGCGCCTCGCTGGAATACCTGGAGGGCAAACAGCTTCCGGGTATCAGCGTGCTCGAGGACGGGGAGGGCTGATCATGGCACGCAAACCGTTGATCGCCGGCAACTGGAAGATGAACCTCAATCACCTCGAGGCCATCGCCCTGGTGCAGAAGATCGCGTTCGCCCTGCCGGACAAGTACTTCGACAAGGTCGATGTCACGGTCATCCCGCCGTTCACCGACATCCGCAGCATCCAGACCCTCATCGAGGGCGACCGGCTGCGGCTCACCTTCGGTGCCCAGGATGTGTCGGTGCACGAATCCGGTGCCTACACCGGTGAGATCAGTGCGGCGATGCTGGCGAAGCTGTCGTGCAGCTACGTCGTGGTCGGCCACTCGGAGCGGCGGCAGTACCACAACGAGGACGACGCCACGGTGCTGGCGAAGGCCAAGAAGGTACTGCAGTACGACATGACGCCGATCGTCTGCATCGGCGAGGGGCTGGGCGTGCGCGAGGCGCAGACCCATGTGCAGTACAACCTCGAGCAGTTGCGGGGTTCGCTCAAGGGGCTGACGCCGGAGCAGATCGCGAAGGTCGTCATCGCCTACGAGCCGGTCTGGGCGATCGGTACCGGTCGCGTCGCCACCCCGGCGGACGCGCAGGAGGTGTGCGGTGCGCTGCGCGCCGAACTGGCGGAGCTGGCCGGCCAAGAGGTCGCGGCGGGTGTGCGCATCCTCTACGGCGGGTCGGTGAACGCCAAGAACGTCGGCGAGCTCATCGCGGCCGCCGATATCGACGGCGCGCTCGTCGGTGGCGCCTCGCTCAAGGGCGACGAATTCGCGACCCTGTCGGCGATCGCCGCGGGCGGTCCGCTGCCCTGATCGCCATGGGCGGGTAATCGCCTGCAGCACAAAACGATTCGGCCCCGGTTTCCGCGTACTGCGGAACCGGGGCCGACGTCGTGGAGCAACCGGATCAGGGTTTGCGCGCCACCGCACCGAGCATCGACACCGCCTCCGGCCGGGGATGGGCACGCCGGGATTCGGTGGGCCAGTGGATGACCGATCCGATCCCGGGTTCGACGAGTTCGAGGCCGGTGAAGAATCGGCTGAACTCGGCTGTCGAGCGCAGCCGGAACGGGATACCGCTGCGCTTGTTGGCCTGTTCGCTGTCGGCGAGGTCTTCTTCGGAGAGGTGATCGCTGGTGGCATGCGACATGACCAGATAGCTGCCCGGCGCCAGCGCGTCGACCCACTGGCGCACCATGTCGTAGGGACGGTCCTCGTCGGTGAAGAAATGCACGACAGCGAGCATCATCAGAGCCACCGGTTGCGACAGATCCAAGGTGGCGAGCAGCTCCGGATGGGTGAGGATGCGCTCGCGGTCGCGCGCGTCGGCTTCCAGATAGGCGGTCGCCCCCTCGGGGGCGCTGTCGAGCAGGCTGCGGGCGTGCAGGGCGACGATCGGATCGTTGTCGACGTAGACGATGCGGGAATCGGGCGCGGCGGCCTGCGCGATCTCGTGCACGTTTCCGGCGGTCGGCAGGCCGGCGCCGAGGTCCAGGAATTGCCGGATACCGACCTCGGCCGACAGATAACCGACCACTCGGTGCAGGAAGGCCCGATTCTCCAGCGCGGAGATCTGCACGCTCGGAAAAGCCTCGGCGACCGCTTCCGCGGAGGCGCGGTCGGCCTCGAAGTTGTCCTTACCGCCGAGCCAGTAGTCGTAACGCCGGGCCGGATGCGGGGTGGTGACATCGATACCGGGTGGCGCCACGGGATCCGTATGCGGGCCGTGTGATCCGGTCACTGGTTCCATGACACCTCTTCCTTCTGTCGGCGGCGACGAACCATTATCGACTACTGTCATCCTGTCAGCTCGGATGGCGAACCGGCGCGGCCCCCGCCGTGCGGTCGGGGAGGTCGAAGATGTCAGTGCAATTCAGTCCGTACGATTTCGGCATTCACGACGATCCGTATCCGGTCTACGCGCAGTTGCGCGAGCAGGCGCCGGTGTTCCGCAACTCCGACGACGACTTCTGGGCGCTGTCGCGCTACGCCGATGTGCTTGCCGCACTGCGTGATTCGGACCGCTTCTCGAGCGCCAACGGGCTGCGGATGGAACCGGCCTTCTGGGGCCCGCAGGCCGAGCAGTTCTTCTCCTTCGTGGCGATGGACCCGCCGAAACACACTCGCGTGCGCGGCCTGGTCACGCGCGCGTTCACCGCGCGCCGGGTGCAGGCGCTGGCGCCGCGGCTGCGCGAGATCGCCATCGGCCTGCTGGAGCCGCTGCTCGAACGCGGCAGTTTCGACCTGATGACCGAGTTCGCGGGCCCGTATCCGACCGAGGTCATCTCCGAACTGGTCGGCGTGCCGACCGCGGATCGCGATCTGGTGCGCAAACTCGGCATGGAGATCATGTACACCGAGGAGGAGTCGACCGATCTGCGGCCGGAGGCGATGCAGGCGATCGGCGCCCTGGTCGGCTACTACACCGAGCTGACCATCGAACGCAGTAAGCACCGCACCGACGATCTGCTGTCCGGTCTGCTCGACGCCGCCGACGGGGACGACCGGCTCACCCCGGAGGAAATCGTGGGCGTGCTGATCCTGCTGATCGGCGCGGGGATCGAGACGACCATGCTCACGCTGGGCAATATCTGGTACGCCGGGTGGGCGCATCCGGCCCAGCGGGCCGCGGCGCTCGGGCGCGTCGACGACTGGATCGCCGAGGGCATGCGCTACGACCCGGCGACCCAGTCGCAGTTGCGCACCACCACCGAGGCTGTCGAACTGCACGGCGTCACGATTCCGGCGGGCGCGCGGATGCTGTTGCTGACCGGTTCGGCGAACCGCGATCCCGAGGTCTTCGACCGGCCCGATGTCTTCGATCTCGATCGCGACACCTCCGATGCGCTGGTCTTCGGCAGCGGCCGCCACCACTGCCTCGGCTCGAATCTGGGCCTGCTGGAGTTGCGGACCGCGCTCGGGGAGATCACCGCCCGCGTCGCCGACTACGACATCGATCCGTCCGGGCTGCGCCGCATCCACTCCTCGAACAATCGCGGTTTCGCCGCGCTGCCGACAACGGTCACACTGCGCTGATCATCGGCGGCCGCTAATCCTCGTGGAGCGGGCCGGATTTCAGTAACCGATGCGCCGCGGCCTCGATCGCCGCTTCGCTCAGCAGCACCAGTTCTGCGGCGGGTCCGAGCGGGACGAAACTGTCGGCGCTGGTGACGCGGGCGAGGGGGCCGTCGAAACCGCCGTCGAGCAGTGCGGTGCACACCGATTCCGAAACCCCGCCGCTGCGGCGGGTCTCGTCGGCGACGAGAACGGCGCCGGTAGCGCGGGCGTGGTGCAGCAGATCGTCGACGGGAAGAGGTGTGAGCCAGCGCAGGTCGAGCACCCGCGCGCGAATGCCGCTGTCCGCCAAGCGCTGTGCGACGCGCAGGCTCATCGGTACACCGTTGGCGAAAGTGACGATCGTGAGATCCGTGCCGTCGCCGTGGATTCGGGCCCGGCCGAGCGATACCGGATCCTCGTGGGGGGTGGCGAGCCAGCCCCCGTCGCCGGGGCGGTGCAGGTCGCGGGTGTGGTACAGGGCGATCGGTTCGAGGTAGAGACACACCCGGCCCTCGCTGCGAGCGGCCTCCACGCACCGGCGCAACATCGCGGCGGCGTCGTCGGCCCGGGCCGGCGCCGCGACCACCACGCCGGGGATATCACGCAGCGCCGCAACGGAATTGTCGTTGTGGAAGTGCCCGCCGAAGCCACGCTGATAGGCGAACGAGGCGATCCGCACCACCATGGGGTTGTGGTACCGCCCCGCGGAGAAATACGGCAGGGTCGCCGCCTCACCCCGGATCTGGTCCAGGGCATTGTGCACGTAGGCGAGATACTGGATCTCCGGAATCGGGACGAATCCGGCGAGTCCGGCGCCCAGCGCGGTGCCGAGCACGCTCTGCTCGTCCAGCAGGCTGTCGAACACCCGCCGCGCCCCGAACTGCCGCTGCAGCCCCTTGGTCACGCCGTAGACGCCACCCTTGCGGCCGACGTCCTCGCCGAAAACCAGCACATCGGGGTCGTGGTCGAGAAACGACGCCAGCGTGTGGTTGATCGCCTGCGCCAGCGTCATCGGCCCGGCGCGATCGGCGGTCTGCTCCGAGGCCCCGGCATGCGAGCGCGGCGCCGGACTCGTCTCGCCGTCCGTCGAGGTGCCGGTGGAATCCGCGGGTACCGTGGGGGAGCCACCGAAGTCGGTGCGGTGTGCCGATTCGGCGGCCGACGCGGACTCGGTCCGGGACACTGGATGCTCGAAAGGATCTGTCCGCGCAGCGCTCTCGGACTGCTGCGGCGAGGCCGTGGTGGCAGCGGCCGGCGTGCGGTCTCCGGCGCGGGGGCCCGGCTTCGGATTCGGCGAAGGCTGTCGGGCACGTCCGAATTCCAGGGGCGCCCGGATCGCCTCGGCCGAGTCCAGATGCGGTTCTTCGGCCACCTGTGCCGCCGTCGCCGCCACGCGGGCGCCGATCGCGTCGTAGTGGGCGAGAACTTCTCCGGCGGTGGCGGCACCGATCTCGACGAGCAACCGGGCCGTCGCGGCGACCGGATCGCGGCGGCGGTCGGCCTCGATGTCCTCGGGCCGGCGGTACGCCGACTCCACGTCGGATCCGGCGTGCCCGAGCAGCCGCACCGTGCGCAGCCGCAACAGTGCGGGACGCCGCCGGGCACGCACGGATTCCGAGGCCGCCGACGCCACCGACAGGGCCTGCCGGAGATCGGAGCCGTCGGCGTCGAAATACCGCAGCCCCGGTCGCGATCCGAAGGCCGCTTCGATCCAGCCCGGGGGAGTGGGCACGCTGATGCCGAGACCGTTGTCCTCGCAGACGAACAGCAGCGGCATCGGAATACCCTGGTGCGCGGTATGGATCGCGGCGTTGATCGCACCGGTCGCGGTGGAATGATTGGCCGACGCGTCGCCGAATGTGCACAGTACCACCGCATCTCGCGGCCACGGCGTGTCCCGGCCCAGCCGGCGGGCCCGATCGAGCGCGAAGGCCAGACCCATCGCGCGGGGGAGATGCGAGGCGATGGTCGAGGTCTGCGGTATCACCGACGCGGGCGCACTGCCGAACACCTTGTGCCGCCCGCCCGAGATCGGATCGGAGGCCGCCGCGACGACTCCCAGCAGCACGTCACGGATCGGGTCCAGTCCCGGGATCTGCCGGCAGCGGTGCACGAAGAACGCACCGGACCGGTAGTGCAACAGCGCCGGATCAGTGCTGCGCAATGCCTGCGCCAGCACCACATTGCCCTCGTGCCCGCTGGACCCGATGCTGTAGTACCCGCGCTTGCTCGCGCCGAGCCGCCGTGCCGCGAAATCCAGATGCCGGCTCGTGGCCTGAGCATCGAACAAGTCCAGACACGTCCCGACGGTGATCGGACTGCCGCTGCCGATCGGATCGGTGGCGGCGCGCCGCGGTCCCGGCCGCACCTTCGCCAGGGATATACGCAACCAGTCGTCGAGAAGCTCTTCCGGGCCCGCAGTCACCCCTCCATCATGTCGCGTGGGACCGCCCGCGCACCGGATTGGGTGCGCGGGCGGTCGAAGCGAACTCGCCGGCCTACCCGAGCGAGTCGATCAGAGCGTGGCGGGGCCGGCAGGGGAGAGAAGCGCGGTGTCCTACCGCTGTTCGGCCGGCCGGTGGGAATGTTCGGTGTGTCCCGTGTGGCCCGCGAGCAGCTTGGCGAACGGCGTCACCTCGCCGAGGTGGTTGCCCGACTGCCGGGTCCGAGCCGGTTCGGGGAGGAACCCGTCCACGCCGGTCGGTACCGCGACCACCAGGGTGGCGAATTCGGCCGCGGCGCGGTGGATCCGCTCACCCAGTCCGGCCGAACCGAAATCCTCGGTCGCGGCGAACACGCCGGTCGGAACGACGACGGCGCGCAGGTAGGTGAACAGCGGCCGCATCGCGTGCTCGAGCACCAGCGCGTGCCGGGCGGTTCCCGCCGTGGCGGCGATGAGCACCGGCATGGCGTTGAGCGCCTCGGTGTCGAGCACGTCGACGAACATCTTGAACAGCCCGGAGTAGCTCGCGGCGAACACCGGGGTGACGGCGATGAGGCCGTCGGCTGCGGACACCTTCTCCCGTGCCGCCGCCACCGCGGGCGTCGGCAGGCCGCCGGAGACCATCGTGGCGGCGAGATCGCTTGCCAGATCCCGTAATTCGATGACCTCGATGGTCACGGCCTCACCGCGGGCGCCGACGGCCGAGGCCACCGCGTCGGCAAGTTGATCGGCGAGCAGGCGGGTGCTCGACGGCTGCGACAACCCGGCGGTGAGTACGACAACGGTGTGCGACATGGGTTTTCGTCCCTCGTTCGATGCGGTCGGATGAATACGCGGTGGGATGAATCAGGCCTGCTCGGCCGCGGCCAGCAGCCGCTCACGCGCCGGCTCCACCAGATGATGCGGCGCCTCCGGACCGTCGGCCACCAGCGACGCGTGGGTCGGCGGATCGCTGGGAACGTGCGCGGGACGGCGCAATTCGAATTCCTTGCGCAGCACCGGCACCACCTCGCGGCCCAGGATCTCGACCTGTTCCAGGGCGACGTCGATGGGCAGGCCGGCGTGGTCGATCAGGAACAGCTGGCGCTGGTAGTCACCGGCGTAGTCGGCGAAGCCGAGGGTGCGCTCGATGACCTGCTCGGGAGTACCGACGGTCAGCGGCGTCATCTCGCTGAAATCCTCCAGCGACGGACCGTGCCCGTAGACCGGCGCGTTGTCGAAGTACGGCCGGAAGAACTTCTTGGCCTCCGCTTCGGTCTCGGCCATGAACACCTGCCCGCCCAGACCGACGATCGCCTGGTCGGCCGAGCCGTGACCGTAGTGCTCGAACCGCTGCCGGTACAGCCGCACCATCTCCTCGGTGTGTTCCTTGTTCCAGAAGATGTTGTTGTGGAAGAAGCCGTCGCCGTAATAGGCGGCCTGCTCGGCGATCTCCGGCGAACGGATCGAGCCGTGCCACACGAACGGCGGCGTGCCGTCCAGCGGTGCGGGAGTCGCGGTGAATCCCTGCAGCGGCGTGCGGAACTGGCCCTGCCAGTCGACCACCGGTTCGCGCCACAGCCGGCGCAGCAGGTGGTAGTTCTCGATCGCGAGCTCGACGCCCTTGCGGATGTCCTTGCCGAACCACGGGTAGACCGGCCCGGTGTTGCCGCGGCCCATCATCAGGTCGACCCGGCCGCCCGACAGATGCTGCAGCATCGCGTAATCCTCGGCGATCTTCACCGGGTCGTTGGTGGTGATGAGCGTGGTCGAGGTCGACAACTGCAATTTCTCGGTGCGCGCCGCGACCCACCCGAGCATGGTGGTGGGCGAGGACGGCACGAACGGCGGATTGTGGTGCTCGCCGGTGGCGAACACGTCCAGCCCGACCTCCTCGGCCTTCAGGGCCAGGCGCATCATCGCGTCGATGCGCTCGCCCTCCGTGGGCGCGATGCCGGTGGTCGGATCGACGGTGACGTCGCCGACGGTGAAGATGCCGAACTGCATGGCCGCCTCCTGAGATCTGATCAAAAGTTCAATCACCTGAACGAGGGCCGCTGTCCCAGTATTCCTTGACATGTCCACTACCCGAGAAACGGCCGGTGCGCAGCACTTTGTCTCACTGATTCAATCAGTGATTGATAGTTGTTCTGTGTCGTGGTTCACTAACGGCATGGGCGAGAAGGTGGCAGCCGGTACCCGGTCCAAACTGCTGGCGGCAGCGGAGCGGTTACTGCTGACCGAGCGCTACGAGGACGTCTCGGTGCGGGCGATCTGCGTGGCCGCGGGCGCCAACCCGGCCGCGGTGCACTACCACTTCGGCTCCAAGGAGGCGCTGATCGCCGCCCTCATCGAGGATCGGCTCGGACCGCTGTGGGCCGAGGGGCTGGCGGCGGCCACCGCCACCGAGCCGAGCTCGGTCCCGGCCGTGGTCGACGCGGTGCTCGCGCCGTTCGTCGAGCTCGCCGCCGACCCGATGGGCCGGTTGCATCTGCGGCTGCTGGCCGGATTGATCCTGCGCCGGCGGCCGATGTCCTGGCAGCACCAGTGGTTCCGGATGGAGTCGTGGTCACAGCTGCTGCCGGAGCTGACCTCCGGTGAGGCACGCCGCCGCTGGCAGCTGGCCTTCGACCTGATCATCATGCGCTTCGGCAGCACCGAGGACTACGACATCGCGCCGTCCGCGGTGGCGACGCTGCGCGAATTCGTCATCGCCGGGTTGGCCGCACCGCCGCCCGCTACCGGTGCCTCGCATCCCGCCGCGCCCGCCTCCACCGCTTCGCATACCGCCGTACAGGAGTAGTAGTGAACGATATTTTCGAACCCGTCGATCTGGGCCCGATCACCCTGCGCAACCGGGTGATCAAGGCGGCCACCTTCGAGGGGCGGACCCCCGACGCGCTGGTCACCGACGAACTGATCGAGTTCCATCGGGAGATCGCGGCCGGCGGCGTGGGGATGAGCACCATCGCCTACTGTGCCGTCGCTCCGGGCGGGCGCACCGACCGCCACCAGATCTGGATGCGCCCCGAGGCGCTACCGGGACTGCGGCGGCTCACCGACGCCATCCACGCCGAAGGAGCCAAGGTCAGTGCGCAGATCGGCCATGCGGGACCGGTCGCCAACGCGGCCTCGAACCGGGCACCCGCGCTGGCGCCGACGCGGCTGTGGTCGCCGTTGAGCATGAAGATGATGCGGTCACCCTCGGTGGCCGAGATCCAGGATCTGGTCGCCGCGCACGTGCGGGCGGTGTTGCTGGCCGAGGAGGCCGGATTCGATGCCGTGGAATTGCACTTCGGCCACAACTATCTGGTCAGCTCGTTCCTCAGTCCGCTGCTGAACCGCCGGAAGGACGCCTACGGCGGGCCGTTGGAACATCGCGCCCGGATGGCCCGCGAGATCGCGCTCGCGGTGCGCGAAGCCGTCGGCGGCCGGCTGGCGATTCTGGCCAAGCTGAATATGGAAGACGGTGTGCGCGGCGGATTTTCGCTGGCCGAGTCACTCCGGGTGGCCTCCTGGCTGGAATCCGACGGCGGACTCGACGCCCTCGAGCTGACCGCGGGTAGTTCGCTGCTCAACCCGATGCTGCTGTTCCACGGCGATGCGCCACGGCAGGCCTTCGCCAAGACGCTGCCCGGCCCGACCCGCCTGGGCTTCAAGGTCGTCGGCAAGGCGTTCCTGCGTGAGTACCCGTATCACGGCACCTACCTGCTCGAACGGGCCCGCCAGTTCCGCCGCGAGTTGTCGATGCCGCTGGTGCTGCTGGGTGGCATCACCGATATCGACGATATGCGGCGGGCGCGGCGTGAGGGCTTCGAATTCATGGCGATGGGCCGCGCCCTGCTCCGCGAGCCGGATCTGCTGCAGCGCATCCGCTCCGACGCCGAGACCCGTTCGGCCTGCATCCACTGCAACGAATGCATGCCCACCATCTACACCGGGACCCGATGCGTGCTGCGGCTGGACGGCCCGCCCATTCCCGCCTCCTGACCCAGACCGACGAGAGAAGAGAGACGATGTCATGAGTGGACGTTTGACGGGCCGGGTTGCCCTCATCAGCGGCGGCGCCTCCGGCATGGGGGCCTCGCACGCGCGGGCCTTCGTCGCCGAGGGAGCGCGGGTGATGCTCGGCGACATCGCCGACGACGCGGGGCAGGCGCTGGCCGCGGAACTGGGTGAGCAGGCCGGCTACGTACATCTCGACGTCACCGAAGCCGCCGGCTGGCAGGCCGCGGTCGCCGCCACCGTCGAACGATTCGGGCTGTTGAATGTGCTGGTCAACAATGCGGGCGTGCTGGACGGCGGCCCGCTGGGCACCTACACCGAGAAGCAGTGGCAGCGGGTCATCGACATCAACCTGACCGGTCCCTTCCTGGGGTTGAGCGCCGCGCGCGACGCTCTGGTCGCCGCCCGCCCGGCCGCGGTGATCAATATTTCCTCCGCGGCCGGTATGCAGGGCGTGAGCGGCATGCACGCCTACACCGCCTCGAAGTTCGGAGTGCGGGGGCTGACCAAGTCGGCCGCGCTGGAACTCGCGCCCGAGGGCGTGCGGGTCAACTCGGTGCATCCCGGCGGAATTCTGACGCCGATGATCGGGGTCACCGAGGAGATCGCGGTCGATCGCGGCGAGAATGTGCGTGCGCGGCTCGGCCTGCCCGCCGAGGTGTCGGATCTGGTGGTCTTTCTGGCGAGCACCGAATCCAGCTACTGCACCGGTGCGGAATTCGTCGTCGACGGCGGGATGACGGCCGGTTCGGTGGTGGGCTGAGCATCCCATAAACTGTCGGCATGCAAATGTTCCTGGATATCCTCCTGGTCATCACCAGCGTCCTGCTGGTGTTGCTGGTGTTGCTGCACCGCGCGAAGGGTGGAGGCTTGTCCAGCCTGTTCGGTGGTGGTGTGCAGTCGAGTCTGTCCGGATCCACGGTGGTCGAGAAGAACCTCGACCGCATCACCATCTTCGTCGGCCTGATCTGGTTCATCGCCATCCTCGGTATCGGCTTCGAGATCAAGTTCGCCTGATCGGCGCGGTGGCGGCGTCGAGGCGCCGCCGCGCGCAGATCGCGATCGCCGATACCGCGGCCACCGCCAGGATCGCCGCCGCGATCGTGAACGCGGCGTCGTAGCTCTCGCCGAGCACCGGCGCCACCGCCAGAGGTCCGAGCATCTGGCCGAGCCCGTATCCGGCGGTCAACGTCGCCGCCGCCCCCAGACCGGCCAGATCGTCGCCGATCTCGAGGGCGAGCAGGGTGATTCCCATGAAGGTCGCGCCGAACAGCGCGGCCGACGCCACCGCCGGCCAGATACCCGCCGACAGCGTCGGCAACAGAGCCGACAGACATTGCAGCACCAGGGCGGCCACCAGCGCGATCACCGGAGTAGCCCGCCGGGCGATCAGGCCCCACACCACGGTCGCGGGGGCGGCCGCCACTCCCACGACGATCCAGATCGCGGTGCCCGTGGTCCGATGACCGGTGGCGTCCACGGCGGCGACCAGAAACGTCCCCAGGACGATATAGCCCAGCCCCTCCAGGAAATAGGTCAGCTGAAGTAGCCGCCAGGAGCGCGGCGACCGCACCGTCGCCGCGCCGGTACGGCTACCGGCGACGACTTCCAGCCGCAGGGCCGGCCACAGCAGCAGCGCGGTCAGCGCGGCCGCGGCGAGCCACAGCGCCTGCCACGACAGCACCGATTGCGCGACCAGTACCAGCGCACCCGTTGCCGCGATCCCCGTGCCCACTCCGGCGAAGGCGATACCCGCTGCGCGCCTTCGGTGTTCGTGCCGTGCGGCGATCTGCGCGCAGCCGATGAACAGGGCCGCGCTCGCGACGCCGGCCACCGTCCGCAGGATGATCGGCAGGATCGCCGGCGCGGGGATCGCCATGGCCGCCTCGCTCACCACCAGCGCGGCGGCCGATAGCCGAAATGTCGTGCGGCCGTTGTATTCCGGAAACCGCGCCAGCGCGACCGCGCCCAGCAGATAGCCCGCGTAGTTGGCCGCCGCCACGACCGCGCCGGTATGTGCGCCGAAGCGCCCGGCGTCGATCATCACCGGAAGCAGCGGCGTATAGACGAAGCGACCGATGCCCATGGCGGCGGCCAATCCGGCCGAGGCGCGCAGCGCGGGCGCGAGCGATGCCTGTCGAGGAAGTGCGATGGTCACGCCGACCAACGTTACGGATCCGGCGCGGCCCCGTGAAATGCTTCCTGTGCACGATGTATACGCTGAACGTATGGATCTGGAACTGCGGCATCTGCGCGCGTTCCTGGTGCTGTGCGAGGAAGCCAACTACACCCGCGCCGCGGCGCGGCTGCACACCACCCAGCCCTCGCTGACTCGCACCGTGCAACAGGCCGAACGGATTCTGGACTGCCGGCTGGTCGAGCGCAGTGCGCGGCGCTTCGTCCTCACCGCGGAAGGGGAGTATCTGCTCGCGGCCGCGACCCGGATCGTCGCCGATATCGATGCCGTCACCGCCGATCTGCGGCTGCGGGCCCGGGTATCGGTGGGGTTTTCCTGGCTGTTGCCCGACGACTGGTTCACCGAGGTCCGCACCCGCTTCGAGGCGCGCGGCGGGCGGGTCGGCATCCATCGCATCGACGATCCGGTGGCCGCCGTCGCGGCGGGAGGTATCGATATCGCGCTGTATCGCAAGGATATTCGGCTGCCTGCCGCCATGAGCGGGCGGATCATCGGCACCGAGCGGCGGGTGGCGGCGGTGTCCATCCGCTCGCCGCTGGCGAACGCGGCGGGGCTGCGGTGGCAGGATCTGGCGGCCTATCCGCTGGTGGTCAATACCGTCTCCGGCACCACCGACGAAACCAGTTGGGCCGCAGCCGAACCCGGCCGCGAGATCGTCACCTGCACCAATTTCGACGAGTGGATCGAGTTGATCGCCGCCGACCGGGGCATCGGGGCCGTTCCCGAACTGGCACGCACCCGAGCGCCGCATCCCGGCGTGGCCTACCTCGATATCCCGGACGCCCCGCCGTCGGCCCTGCGGCTGGCCTGGCGGACCCGGCCCGCGCCGGGCAGGTCGGTGCGGAGCTTCCTCGACCTCGCCGCGAACGGCTGAGGGTCTCGAACGCCGGAGGCCTCGAAAACCAGGGGAAGCCTTCAGGCGGGGTGGCCGGGAGTGAGACCGGCGAGGTCGCTGTAGCGCAGCCCGGTGGTGCCCTCCGGCGGGGTCGGGCCGCCCAGCGGTTCCAGCAGCAGACCCACGTGGTCGCCGAAATCGTGGCGCTCGAGGATCCGGCCGGAGAACCAGGCCGCCGCCTCGTCGAGCACCACCACTCCGTCGGGCCCGTGATGCCACCGGCACCAGGTGAACTTGTCGACATCGTCGCCGGTCTCCGCACCGAACAGCTGGGCCAGGGCCCGCGAACCGGAATCGACGAGATGCACCGCGACGTGGGTGGCGCCCGCGGCCACCCGGTAGGTGTAGTTGAGTTCGGACAGGCACACCAGGAATCGGCGTGGTTCGATCCCGACCTGGGACGCGAAGCCGACCACACACCCGGCGCGCTCGGATTCCGTCGCCACCGTCACCACATAGATCGGAGCGTCCGCCGCCGCTACCAGCGCGTCGAAATTCGCGATCGCGTCCATCCACCCTCCTTCACTGCCGGCGTCGCGCGATGCGACCCGCCGCCTCAGGCTAAGGGAACAGCGCCTGTCACGTGCGCGGCACGCGACCGTCGATATCGGTGAAGCCGTAGGCCTCGGCCAGATCGGCCACTCGCCACGCCCGGCCGGTGCGTGAGCGCCGGCCCGGATCCGCGGCGAGCGCGACCACCGCGCGTCCGGCGAAATGCGGAGTCTCGGCTTCGTTCAGATCGAAGGTGCCCTCACCGGGCAGCGTGATCAGGCGCCGGCCCTGCGCATCGGCCGGAACCAGCTGCAGTAGTTCGGTATTCACGATCCCCGGCCACAGCGACACCACCGTGACCTCGGTGCCGGCGAGATCATGCGCCATATCGGCGGTCAGCCGATCGACAGCGGCCTTGCCCACGCCGTAGACGACGTTGTGGGTGAAATGGTCGGCGCCCGGTGACGAGATGTCGACGATCAGCCCGCCCGATTCGATCAGCAGCGGCGCCGCGAAATGGGCTGCGGCGTAATGGGAGCGCACTCCGATATCGAAGCCCTCGTCCCAGGCCTTCGGCGGCACCTCCCAGAACGGTTTGCCGAGCCAGCGCGCCGAGGCAGGGGAGTTGTAGACGTTGTTGACCAGCACATCCAACCGGCCGTGATCGGCGCGCACGGTCTCGAACAACCGTGCCACCGCCGCGTCGTCGCGGTGGTCGCAGACGAACGGCACCCCGCGCCCGCCGAGCTCGTCGATCTCGCCGGCGGTCGAGGCCACGGTGCCCGGCAGCTGCCCGGGACGTTCGGAGCGCCCGGTCACGTACACCGTCGCGCCGGCCGCACCCAGCTCGAGCGCGATGCCCTTGCCGATACCGCGGCTCGCACCGGTGACGACGGCGACTCGATCGGTCAGTATTCCGTTCACGACTCCGGGACACTACCGTGAAACGAGAACGTGTTCTAGTACCTGGGAGGCGCAGTGGGGCCGACGCATCGGTTCGTGGAGACCAACGGGATTCGGCTGCATATCGCCGAAGCGGGACGCGGGTATCCGGTAATCTTCTGCCACGGATTTCCGCACGGCTGGTACGTCTGGCATCGGCAACTGTCGGCGCTGGCGGCGGCCGGATATCACGCCATCGCCCCGGATCTGCGCGGCTACGGCCGGACCGAGGCGCCCGGCGGGGTGGAGGCGACCACCAATCGGGCGGTGATCGGCGATCTGCTCGGGCTGCTCGACGAGATCGGCGCCGAGCGAGCGGTTTTCGTCGGCCTGGACTTCGGCGCGCAGCTGGTGTGGGAGCTGGCACTGCGGGCGCCGGAACGGGTAGCGGCGATCATGGTGCTGAACAATCCGTACGCGCCCCGGCCGCCGAAGGCGCCGTCGGAGTTCTGGACGCGCGCCGCACAGCGTCATTTCCTGCACCTGTCGTATTTTCAGGAGCCCGGTGTCGCCGACGCCGAACTCGCCGCTCGCCCCCGTGAATTCCTGGCCCGCGTGTACTACGCGCTCAGTGGCGAGTTCCACTACCTCGACACCTGGAAGAATCCGCCCGGTATCGGTTACCTGGACGCGCTGCCGCAGGCGCCCGCACTGCCCTGGCCGTGGCTCTCGGAATCCGAATTCGACACCCTCGCAGCGGAATTCGAACGGTCCGGCTTCACCGGCGGGCTGACCTGGTACCGGGCGCTGGACCGCAACTGGGAGCTGACCGAGGGCCTGCCGACGACGGTGCCGGTGCCGACCTGCTTCCTCTACGGCGAAAACGACCCGGATATGGAGGGTTTCAGCGGCCGAGACCCACTGGCTGTGCTGCGTGCGCACATACCGGATCTGCGGGCGGTCGAAAAGGTGCCCGGCGCAGGACATCTCGTCCAACTCGAGCGCACCGATGCGGTGAACGACTTCCTGTTGCGTCACCTCGCCGAACTTGTCGCCGGCGATGCGTCGCGAAATGCGGTGCCGCGGTAGGGATTCGCCTACTCCCCGCGCCGGGTGCGGCCGGAGCGTCTACGCGCACAGCCGGGCGGCCCACATTCACGACGAGGTGGCCCGCATCCTGCCCGCGGGCCACCTCGTCGGTGTGTATCTGAGACTGCCTGTTGCCGCGTGGGCGCAGACAGAGGACGATTAGCCGGATTTGCCGCCCCGGCTCAGGGCAGCTTCGCCCGCACTACCTCAGGGCAGCTTCGCCGCCGCGGCTTCGTCCAGCATCCAGGTGGTGGTTTCGCTGCCGTGCGCCCCGGCCGCCGGGATCTCGAGCGGGGAAGCGCCGCCCACCGCCTGGGCCACCGCCTCGGCCTTGCCCTCGCCGCCGACTACCAGAACCACGTGCCGCGCGCGGGCGACCGCGGGCAGGGTCAGGGTGACGCGCACCGGCGGCGGCTTCGGCGAATCGGTCACGGCGAGAACGAGTTCGTGCTCCTCCGCCACGGCCGCGGAATGCGGGAACAGCGAGTTCACATGAGCGTCGCCACCCATGCCGAGCAGATGCAGGTCGAATGCGCCGTGCTCGGTCAGATGCGCGTGCACCGTCGCCGAATACTCGGCGGCGGCCTCGACCGGATCCGGATACTCCCCGTCGGAGGTCGCGACCGGATGCACCCGCGCCGGGTCGACCGGCACGTGGTCGAGCAACGCCTCACGTGCCTGCAATTCGTTGCGTTCGGCATCGCCCGCCGGGACGAAACGCTCGTCGCCCCAGAACACGTCCAGGCGACCGAAGTCGATCGCGCCGGGTGCGTGCCGCACCTGCTCCAGCAGGGCGATCCCGGTGCCACCGCCGGTGAGAACCACCGACGCCGAACCACGCTCGGCCTGAGCTCTGGTCACCACCTGCACGAACCGCACGGCTGCCGCCTTCACCAGTTCGTCGTGATCGGCAAAAACCGCGATTTCCGGCTTACTCATAGAGCACCTTCCCGATTCCGGCCAATGCCTCGGCGTAGACATCGTCGGCATCGAGCCGCCGCAGTTCCTCCGCCAGGCAGTCCTTGGTCTCACGACGGGCGAGCGCGAACCGCTGATCGGGCTCGCCGGTCCGCGTCAGGGTCGCGGTGCGGCCCGTCTGCGGACGTTCGATGCCGACCGACACCGACGCGCGGTGCAGGACGACCTTCAACTCTCCGGTCCGGCGGCGGATCGGGCAGTCCAATTTGGCCGCCAGCCATCCCGCCAGAATGTCGAGCGCGGGTTCTTCGGCCAAACCCGACACGGTTACCGATTCGATCGGGTCGTACGGCGGCACGTCGAGTGCGGAGGCCAGCAGCGCCCGCCAGAACGTGATCCGGCTCCATGCCAGATCGGTGTCGCCCGGCGCGTAGGAATCCAGCCGCCGGGTGATCGCCGCACGCGGGTCGGGGGCATAGGTCGAATCGGTGATCCGGCGAATGGCCAAGCGTCCCACCGAATCCCGCGACGGAAACTCCGGCGCGCCGCGCGGCCACCACGCCACCACCGGAGTGTCCGGCAGCAGGAACGGGATGACCACGCTGCTCTCGTTGTTGACCAGCTCGCCCTGCAGTCGCAGCACTATCACCTCGGCGGCCCCAGCGTCGCCGCCGACCCGGATCTGGGCGTCGAGTTTGGTCTCGGAGAATCGGTCGCCGCGCGCGAGCACGATCACGCGACAGGGATGTTCTCGGCTGGCGTCGTTGGCGGCGTCGATGGCGTCCTCGGCCTCCGAGGAATCCAGCGTGCACACCACCAGCGTGAGCACCCGGCCCATGGCGATCACACCGTTGGACTCGCGCAGGCTGACCAGTCGTTTGGTCACCTCGCGGGTGCTGGTGTCGGGCATGTCGACGATCATGGCCGCCGCCATTCGCGCCCGGTGCGGGCGAGCATCTCGTCGGCCGAGGCCGGACCCCAGGTGCCGGACTCGTAGGACTCGGGCTTACCGCCCTCGGCCCAATGATCGAGTACGGGATCGAGGATGCGCCACGCCAATTCGACCTCCTCGTTGACTGGGAACAGCGACGGCTCGCCCAGCAGCACATCCAGGATGAGCCGCTCGTAGGCCTCGGGCGAGGATTCGGTGAACGATTCGCCGTAGCTGAAATCCATGTTGACGTCGCGGACTTCCATACTGGATCCGGGCACCTTCGACCCGAACCGCATGGTGATGCCCTCGTCCGGCTGCACCCGGATGACCAGCGCGTTCTGGCCCAGCTCCTCGGTCATGGTCTGATCGAAGGGCAGATGCGGGGCCCGCTTGAACATGACCGCGATCTCGGTGACCCTGCGCCCCAGGCGTTTTCCGGTGCGCAGATAGAACGGCACGCCCGCCCAGCGGCGCGTATCGACGTTCAGCGTGATCGCGGCGTAGGTCTCGGTGCGCGAATGCGGATCGAAACCCTCCTCCTCGGCCAGGCCCACCACGCGCTCGCTGCCCTGCCAGCCGGCCGCGTACTGGCCGCGGGCGGTGGTCTCCTCCAGCGGTTCGACCAGCTTCGTCGCCGAGAGCACCTTGATCTTCTCGATCTGCAGCTGTCGCGGCTGGAAGTTGACCGGATCCTCCATCGCCGTCAGCGCCAGCAGCTGCAGCAGGTGGTTCTGGATGACGTCGCGGGCGGCGCCGATGCCGTCGTAATAGCCTGCGCGCCCGCCCAATCCGATGTCCTCGGCCATCGTGATCTGCACGTGGTCGACGAAGTTGGCGTTCCAGATCGGCTCGAACAGTTCGTTCGCGAACCGCAGCGCCAGCAGGTTCTGCACCGTCTCCTTGCCGAGGTAGTGGTCGATACGGAAGACCGTCTCCTCGGGGAACACCCGGTTGACCAGGGCGTTGAGCTCCTGGGCGCTCTGCAGGTCGTGACCGAAGGGCTTCTCGATCACCACCCGCCGCCACGGCTGCGGTTTGCCCGGCCCCGGATCCGGCGGCTTCGCCAGCCCGGTGCGCGAAAGCTGTTCCAGCACAATCGGAAACGCGTTCGGCGGAATCGACAGATAAAAGGCGTGGTTGCCGCCGGTGCCGCGTTCGGCGTCGAGCTTCTTGAGCGTCTGCGCGAGCGTGCCGAAGGCGGCGTCGTCGTCGAAGGTGCCCTGCACGAAGCGGATACCTTCCGACAGCTGTTCCCACACCTCCTGCCGGAATGGGGTGCGCGCATGCTCCTTGACCGCCTGGAGGACGACCTGAGCGAAATCCTCGTCGGCGTAATCGCGCCGGGCGAACCCGACCAGCGCGAAACCCGGGGGCAGCAGCCCCCGGTTCGCGAGGTCGTAGATGGCCGGCATCAGTTTCTTGCGTGACAGGTCCCCTGTCACCCCGAAGATCACCATGCTGCACGGGCCGGCGATCCGGGGAAGCCGCTTGTCGCGCTCCTCGCGCAGCGGATTCCCCGGGGCGGCCGTCTTCCTCTGGCCGGCCATCGCGGTCAGTTGCTTCCGGTGCTCTTCAACTCGGCGGTGGTCGCCGTGAGCAGCTCGTCCCACGACTTCTCGAACTTCTCGACACCTTCGCGCTCGAGGACGGCGAACACGTCGTCGAGATCGACTCCGACGCCGGTGAGCGCGTCGAACACACCCTGCGCGTCGGCCGCCGTGCCCGACACCGTGTCCCCGCGCAGTTCGCCGTGATCGGCGAACGCCTCGAGGGTCTTCTCCGGCAGCGTGTTGACCGTATTCGGCGCCACCAGCTCGGTGATGTACATGGTGTCGGGGTAGTCCGGGTTCTTCACGCCCGTCGACGCCCACAGTGGCCGCTGCCGGTTACCACCGGACGAAGCCAGATGCGAGTAGGTCGAGGTGTGGCTACCCCCGTCGAACACGTCCTGGTAGGCGGCATAGGCCAAGCGCGCGTTGGCGATTCCGGCCTTACCGCGCAAGGCCAGCGCCTCGTCCGAACCGATCTGCTCGAGCCGCTTGTCGATCTCGGTGTCCACGCGGGAGACGAAGAACGACGCGACCGAATGGATGCGGGACAGGTCGTGGCCGGCGATGCGCGCCTTGCGCAGGCCGTCCAGATAGGCGCCCATCACGCTGAGGTAGCGCTGCACCGAGAAGATCAGCGTGACGTTGACGCTGATCCCTTCGGCGATCACGCGCGTGATCGCGGGCAGGCCCTCCTCGGTGGCCGGAATCTTGATGAACAGATTCGGCCGATCGACGATCTTCCACAGCTCGACCGCCTGCGCGACGGTCTTGTCGGTGTCGAAGGCCAGTCGCGGGTCGACCTCGATCGAGATCCGGCCGTCCACGCCGCCGGTCGCGTCGAAGACCTCGGCCAGCACGTCGCAGGCCGAGCGGACGTCGTCGGTGGTGATCGTGCGGATGGCGGCGTCGGCATCGGCGCCCTGGGCGGCCAGCTCCTTGACCTGGTCGTCGTAGGCGTGGCCCTCGCTCAGGGCGGCCTGGAAGATGGTCGGGTTGGTGGTCACGCCGACGATGCTGCGGGTGGCGACGAGGTCGGCGAGATTGCCCGAGCGGATCCGGTTACGTGACAGATCGTCGAGCCACACCGACACGCCTGCGCGAGACAGTGCGGCGAGATTCTCGTTCTGTGCCATTGGTTATCCCTTCACCTTGTCGAGTGAGCGCTTCGCGGCATCGACGACGGCTTCGGCGGTGATGCCGAATTCGCGGAACAGGGTCTTGAAGTCGGCCGAGGCACCGAAATGCTCGATCGAGACGTTCTCACCGTCGCTGCCGGTGAAGCGGTGCCACGGCATCGCGATACCGGCCTCGACCGTGACGCGGGCGGTGATCTGCGGCGGCAGCACCTCGTCGCGGTAGGACTGTTCCTGCGCGTCGAACCATTCCACGCACGGCATGGACACCACGCGGGTGCCGATGCCCTGCTCCTCCAGCGTAGTGCGCGCGGCGACGGCGAGTTGAAGTTCGGAACCGGTGGCGATCAGGATCACCTGCGGTGTGCCGGTGGAGGATTCGGCCAGGATGTAGCCGCCGCGGGAGACGCCCTCGTAGCTGGTGCCCTCCAGGGTGGGCACGTCCTGACGGGTCAGCGCCAGCGCCGACGGGCCGTCGGTGTGCGGGTGGTCGGCCGGCACGAAATGCGAATGCTGCTCGGCGCTTTCGAGCTCCAGGATGGTGCGCCACGCGTACACGGTCTCGTTGGCGTCGCCGGGGCGGACCACGTTCAGGCCCGGGATGGCGCGCAGCGCGGCGAGGTGCTCGATCGGCTGGTGGGTCGGGCCGTCCTCACCCAGGCCGATGGAGTCGTGGGTCCAGACGTAGATGGCCGGCACGCGCATGAGCGCGGCCAGCCGGACCGCCGGGCGCATGTAGTCGGAGAACACCAGGAAGGTGCCGCCGTAGGGCCGGGTCGGGCCGTGCAGGGCGATGCCGTTGAGAATCGATCCCATCGCGTGCTCGCGCACACCGAAATGCAGGGTGCGGCCGTAGGGCTCGGCCTTCCACATACCCGTGGAGATCGACGCCGGGCCGAAGCTCGGCACTCCCGGCATGGTGGTGTTGTTCGATTCGGCCAGGTCGGCCGAACCGCCCCACAGCTCCGGGAGCACCGGGGCCAGCGCGGCCAGGACCTTGCCCGAGGCCTTGCGGGTGGCCATGCCCTTGGCGTCGGGCTCGAACGAGGGCAGGCCCTCGGTCCAGCCCTTCGGCAGCCGGCGCTCGCGCAGCCGGTCGAACAGCTCCTTGTTCTCCGGGTTGGCCTGCGCCCACGCGTCGAACTGCTCCTGCCAGACGGCGCGGGCCGACTTGGCGCGTTCGGCGGCGTTGCCGCGGGTGTGGGCGATGACCTCGTCGTCGACGACGAAGCTCTGGCCCGGATCGAAGCCCAGGATCTCCTTGGTGGCAGCGACCTCGTCGGCGCCCAGCGCGGCGCCGTGCGCGGCGCCGGTGTTCATCTTGTTCGGCGCGGGATAGCCGATGATCGTGCGCAGCAGGATGAACGACGGCTTGTCGGTGACCGCCTTGGCGGCCTCGATCGCCTCCAGGATGCCGGTGACGTTCTCACCGCCCTCGACGACCTGCACGTGCCAGCCGTAGGCGCGGTAGCGCTCGGCGGTGTCCTCGGTCAGCGCGATGGAGGTGTCGTCCTCGATGGAGATCCGGTTGTCGTCGTAGAAGACGATCAGATTGCCCAGCTGCTGCGTGCCGGCCAGCGAGGAGGCCTCCGAGGTGACGCCCTCTTCGATATCGCCGTCGGAGGCGATGACGTAGACGAAGTGGTCGAACGGGCTGGCGCCGGTCGCGGCGGACGGGTCGTAGAGACCGCGCTCGCGCCGGGCGGCCATCGCCATGCCGACCGCCGAGGCCAGGCCCTGGCCGAGCGGGCCGGTGGTGATCTCCACGCCCTTGGTGTGGCGGAACTCCGGGTGACCCGGGGTCAGCGAACCCCACTTGCGCAGGTGCTTCAGGTCGTCGAGTTCCAGGCCCAGTCCCGACAGGTACAGCTGGATGTACTGGGTCAGGCTGGAATGTCCGCACGAGAGGATGAACCGGTCGCGGCCGGTCCAATCCGGATCGCTCGGGTCGTAGCGCAGGACCCGCTGGTAGAGGGTGTAGGCCAGCGGCGCCAAGCTCATCGCGGTGCCGGGGTGACCGTTGCCGGCGGCCTGCACCGCGTCGGCGGCCAGGACACGGACGGTGTCGACGGCTCTGGTGTCCAGTTCGGTCCAGTCGGCCGGATGTGCGGGCTGGGTGAGGGCGCGGATGTCGTCTGTGACTGACACGACCGAGGTTCTCCTGACCTTCTCGTGTGTGTACAACGGCGGCTTGCGGGCTGTACCCACCACCCTAGAGGTCGCCTGATCGCCGTGAGTGGGGAACCCTTCGCCCGCACCCCGTGCAGGTGCGCGGGGTTACGGTGAATGATGACAGCCGCCGCCGTGACCGGTCGCGGCGATTCCGCACAGCGGCCGACGGCGGATATGTGACGTGGCGCTCGCGTCCGGTCCTGCCGGGGCCGATCGCCTGCGGCACGGGCGGTTTGGCGGCGGGTGGGTGCCGGAGCACAACACGCAGGGGTCTACCATCGTCTGTAGTAGAGGCTGCGCCGCCCGCGCCGCGCTCTGCGGTGACAGCGGAAACGGCTGCGCGCGGGAGGACCCGCCACGCCGCCGAAACCGTTGCTTCCCTACCGGATCGATGCACCACCTGCGAGGAGAGACAGTGCGGATTGGGCAACAGCCGGGTGATGCGCATGGCTCCTCCGCGACGGCGCTCGCCGACCGTGTCCAGGGCAGCGGCCCGCTGTCGAAGCTGACCCGCCGGGTACTCGCCTACATCGCGCTGACGAAACCGCGGGTCATCGAGCTGCTGCTGGTGGCCACCATCCCGACGATGCTGCTGGCCGATCGTGGCCATGTCGACATCCGGTTGATCGTGGCCACCCTGTTCGGCGGCTGGATGGGTGCGGCCAGTGCCAACACCCTCAACTGTGTCGCCGACGCCGATATCGACAAGGTCATGAAGCGCACGTCGAAGCGTCCGCTGGCGCGCGACGCGGTGCCGACCCGCAACGCGTTCGTCTTCGGTGTCGCTCTCGGTGCCGGCTCGTTCGCGTGGCTGTGGTGGCAGGCGAATCTGCTCTCGGGCCTGCTCGTGGTCGCGACGATCCTGTTCTACGTCTTCGTCTACACCCTCGGCCTCAAGCGCCGGACCTCGCAGAACGTGGTGTGGGGCGGCGCGGCGGGCTGTATGCCCGCACTGGTCGGCTGGTCGGCGGTCACCGGAACCATCGGCTGGCCCGCGGTCGCGCTGTTCGCGGTCATCTTCTTCTGGACGCCGCCGCACACCTGGGCGCTGGCCATGCGCTACAAGGACGACTACCGCGCGGCCGGCGTGCCGATGCTGCCGGTGGTAGCGACCGAACGCGCGGTGACCAAGCAGATCGTCATCTACACCTGGCTGACCGTGCTCGCCACCCTGGCGCTGATCCCGGCGACGGGTGTCGTGTACGCGGCGGTCGCCATCGTGGCCGGCGCCTGGTTCCTGCTGATGGCGCATCAGCTGTACTCCGGCGTGCGCCGGGGGGCATCGGTCAAGCCGCTGCGGCTGTTCCTGCAGTCCAACAACTACCTCGCCGTGGTGTTCTGCGGTCTGGCCGTGGACTCGGTCCTCGGCTGGCACACCATCGGCTCGACGCTGTTCGGCTGAGATCGCGTCGGGCCCGGCCATGGGCCCGCAATCCGCCACATCGAATAGACGCGCGCGTCACCGGTAATTCGATCCGGTAGGCGGTCCCGATGCGCCGCGCTTCCAGGGTGGGGAGTCGAGCTGTTGGGCCACCTACGCCTGTAGTGTCCGGCGGCCCGTAGGTTCGCGACTCAGGGGCAGCCGGGCTGGAACGGGTAGCACGCGTGCCCGGGCGTCGAGGGCGGCACGGTGCGTTCGGGCGCCGGGGTGTAGTGCGAGGTGGTCGTTGTGGTGGTGCGACCGGAAGCTGGAGCGTGGCCGGGGCCGGACCCGGAACCGCCGCCCGCGGTGCACATGGCCGCCAACGCCAGCACGACGACCAGAACGCCCAGCAGAACCAGTGGCACCAGGCTGCGGTTGCGGTTGCGCCGAGGCGGAGCCGCGGGCGGGCGCGGATCGAAGGGCACCGAATAGGGTTGCTGGTTCTGCCCGTAGGCCGGCGCGGGCCCTACAGGACCCGAACCGGCCGCGGCCACGGGCTGGGGGACCGGACCGGGCGCGGGCTGCGGCGCCGGATTCGGGCGAGCCATCGATACCGGCGCACCACCCGGCGACATCGGGGCAGCGGCGGCGACCGGGACAGCGGCCGGACCCCGCCCGGGAATCGGCGCCCCCGCCGGTGGTGTGGGGCCGCGGGACGGGACCGGGTTCGGCGGCGGGGGAGTGCGCTCCAGCCGCGCGGGAAAGCCCTCCGCGGTGAGATCGGAATGGGTTGCGGCCGCGGCGAATCCGATCGCGGCCAGTGCCTGGCCGACCTGCGTCGCATCCCAGGTGTCGGGTGCGTCCGCGGTGATCCGGCTGAAGTAGTTGCGCAACGCCGCGGGCCCGTCACCGAGAACGACATCGATCCCGTCCGGGAGATCACCCTTGTCCAATGCGACCCGGCTGCTCAACTGCGGCATGACCAGCACCATGCCGGTCACCCCGACCCGCTCCCGGCCGGGCGCGCCGCGCAGCAGCTCGGCCATCTCACCGGTGCGGGCGCGGATCTCGGTCATCGGTTCGGTGCCGGCCTCGGTTCCGGCCAGCGGCGCGATGCGGTCGTCGATGGTCCAGGGCCGGTAACCGGAGACGGTGAGCGTGCCGCTCGCCCGTTCGGTGAAGTCCTTGATCACCACGACCACGCAGGTCTTCGGCGTCCAGACGATCGCATCGGCGACACCGGCCGCGACCACCGCGATACCGGGTAACGCGTGCGCGCCGGTCCAGGTCTTCAGCCAGTTCGCCACCGTCCGTTCGGAATTGGACAGCCGCGACGGGTCGTCGTTGCGAACCTTCACCAACATCTGGATCAACCCCTGACCGATGCCTGTTCTGCCGGCCGCCCCGAGCGACCGCTCGACCACCGTACGACGGTACGGCGAAGCGGGCGAATCGGCTTGGGCGGCAGCACAGATCATCCACCATAGGCCTGCCCGGGTCGTCGGCGGGTCACCCCTGCCGATGCCAGGCGAGATATCCGTCCGGTCGCACCTGTACCTGCGTGCCCGCGGTGGCCGCGTATGTTTGTCGAGCAGTGCCGTGCTGACGCCGAGTACTCACTGCGCGACGCCCCGGCGTTCGGGCTCGTGGGTTTCGAGCGGGCCGGGGTCGCCGTCGAGCGCGGCGGCCAGCTTCCAGCCCAGGTTGTAGGCGTCCTGGATACCGGTGTTCATCCCCTGCCCGCCGGTGGGCGGATGTACGTGCGCCGCGTCACCGGCCAGGAACACCCGCCCGGACCGGAACCGCTGTGCCAGCCGGATATTCGGCCGCCACACCGTGGACCACACCGGTTCGCCCACCGTCAGATCGGTGCGGCCGCTCACCCTATCCCATTGTTCCTGTAGCACGGCCCGGGTGGCCCGCGGGTGGTCGCCGAGCGGGGCCGCGAACTGGACAACCGGCCACCGGGCAGTGGCGTGAGCGCGACCCCCAGCGGTGGGGGCGGCCGCGGTGGCGAACCAATAGCCGAAGCCGTGGTCCAGCGCGTCGACCCGGACGTCGCCGAGCAGCACGCGGATCGATTCGTCGGTCGTCCCCTCGAGCGGGATCCCCAGGGTGCGTCGCATGGTTCCGGCGCCGCCGTCGGCGCCGACAAGATAGTGCGCGGTGACGTTCTCGGTGCCGTCCGGACCGGTCAGCACGGCCCGCGCCCCGTCGGCGTCCTCGGTGAAATCGAACGGCTACTGCAGGCGCTGCTGAAAGACTTTGCGGCCGAAGGGGATACGTCGGCCGAGGCGAGCGCGCACGATCCGGATTTCACCAAGCCGGCGGCCGTCGATTTCCATATCGAGCAGTACCGGCGCTTCGCCCGCCGCAATTGGCCGGTACTGCGGGCGGTCACGCGGGCGGCGCTGGTCGACGGGGAGTTCGCGCGGCTGGCCAACCGGTTCACGGCCGGTCAACTCGAGGAGGTCGTCGACCACGTCGACGGCTTCGGCGCGGCCGGACTCCGCCTGCCGAGCACCCCGGACGTCAGCGTGGCGATGATGTTCTTGCTGATCCGGGCACTGCTGGAGGCGGTCGAGGAGGGTGTGCTCGCCGTCGACGACGAGCAGGCGGTGGCCGGGCTGACCCGATTCGTCTACCGGGGGCTCACCGGTCGCGACTACTGACCGCTCAGGGCATCAGCACGATCGACCCGGTGGTCTTGCGGGCCTGCAGATCTCGATGTGCCTGCGCGGCCTCGGCGAGGGGATATTCGGCGCCGATCCGCACCCGCAGTGTCCCGTCGGCGACGGCGTCGAGGACTTCGCCTGCGCGCCAGGTCAATTCCGCGCGATCGCGGGTGTAGTGGGCAAGCGTCGGGCGGGTGACGAACAGGGAACCTGCCGGATTGAGCCGCTGCAGATCGAACGGCGGCACCTGACCGCTGGCGGCGCCGAACAGGGCCAGCATGCCGCGGATGCGCAGGGCCGCCAGGCTCGACTCGAACGTCGCCGCGCCCACCCCGTCGTAGACCGCGGCCACCCCGACCCCGTCGGTGAGGTCGCGTACGCGCTGGGCGAGATCGTCGCCGTAGCGCAGCACGTGTGCGGCGCCGGCCTCGCGGGACAACTCTTCCTTCGCGTCGGTGGACACCGTGGTGATCACCCGGATATCGCGGGCGGCGGCCAGCTGGGTCAGCAGGAGCCCGACCCCGCCGGCGCCGGCGTGGACCAGGATCGTCTCGCCCGGCTGCGGCTTGTAGACCGATTCGATCAGGTAGTGCGCGGTCATGCCCTGCAGCAGCGCCGAGGCCGCCACCGCCGGCGACACCCCGTCCGGCACGGCCACCGCCACCGCCGCGTCCACCGCGACCTTCTCCGCATAACTTCCGGGGGCGGCGGCCCACGCGACCCGATCGCCGACGGTGAATTCGGTCACCTCGGAACCGACTTCGGCGACCACACCCGTGCCCTCGGAACCTGGGATGTAGGGCACCTCCTGCGGATAGGTGCCGGTGCGGATATAGGTGTCGATGAAATTGACACCGGCCGCCTCGATATCGACGAGCAGCTGATTCGGCCCGATGACCGGATCATCGACCTCGGTCGCGACGAGAACTTCGGGACCGCCGTGTTCGCTGACCTGAATGGCGCGCATGGTTTTCAGTTCTACACCCCCTCGCGCCACGAACACCGGTAGGGCGGTCGGGCCCTCCCTACCGGACGGTAAACTCCACGCCATGAGCGAAACCGCTACCGCGGCCCCGGTCACGCCGTCGTCCGCCGTCATCGAGTCGGTCAAGAAGTTCGTCTCCGCCCATGGTGGTTCGGGTACGGCCGTACTGCAGCCGATCGGGCGCATCGGGGTCCGCATCACCCTCGTCGGTGCCGACGGTGTGCTCGGCGATCGAGTCGTCGCGGATCTCGCCACCGCCAAGGCGGTCGTCGAGGCCGTCGACGGCCTCGACGAAACCGAGCACTGGGATCGCGATCTGAGTTCGGTCGCCACCCCTGCGAAGGGACACTGGGCGCGGATGGCCGGCTGGGTCGCCCACCAGGCCCGGTTCCCGAAGGCGCGCAACGAGAACTGAGATGGCTCTGCGGCATCGGCTGATCGCCGCCGCGACGGCCGGTGCGGCCGCGGTCCTGACGATGATCGCCCCGGCGCACGCCGAGGACCCCGCGGCCCTGCGGGTCTGCACCACCGGTGATTACCCGCCCTATTCGGTGACCGACGGCCACGGCGGCTACCGCGGCATCGACATCGACCTGGTCCGCGATATGGCGCAGCCGCTGGGGCGCCCGCTGCGATTCGTGCCGACCACCTGGGCGTCGATGGGCAGCGATTTCTCGGCGCACGCCTGCGATCTGGCGGTCGGCGGAATATCCGAGGCCGCGGCCCGGCGCGCCTACGCCGACTTCTCGCTGAGCTACGGCACCGACGGCAAGACCCCGATCGTGCGTGCCGCCGACGCCGGGAAGTACGCGACGATCGAGCAGATCGATCAGCCGCAGGTCCGGGTGATCGTCAACCGCGGCGGTACCAACGAACAGTTCGCCCGCGCCCATTTCCCGCATGCGCAGCTGACGGTATGGCCCGACAACGTCACCATCTTCGATCAGATCACCGCCGGTCGCGCGGACGTCTTCGTCACCGATTCGGTGGAGGGCCGCTACCGCGTGCGGCAGCATCCCGACCTGCGGGTCCTGCATCCGGAGGCACCGTTCGACTCCTTCGGCAAGGTGTTCCTGCTGCCGAAGAACGATGTGCCGACCGCGCTGACGGTGAACGCCTGGCTGGCGAGTCAGCTGGCCACCGGGGGAGTCGACCGGCGTGTCGCGGAATGGATCGGGCCGCACGCCACCGCCTGAGCGACGCCCGACCATAATCGACGGGGTGACGGATAAAGCGGCGAGCCGGACCGCGGTGCTGGTCTGTCAGGGCCGGGCAGTGGCCGACGGGCGACTGGCGGTCGGGCGATTCTCGGATCCCATTGCGGCGCAACTACTTCACGACGACGAACGGGCGGCGGTGCGGCGCGCCCGAGCCGAGCATCCGCCCGGCGGCTGGCGGGAGCGGCTCGAATACGAGATGCTCACCGCCACGGCCGCCGTCCTCGCGACCCGCACCGTCGTCATCGACGAGGCGATCCGCGAGGCGTCCGCCGCGCAGCTGGTGCTTCTCGGCGCCGGACTCGACGGGCGGGCCTGGCGGACGGACCACCCCGCGGCCGACGTATTCGAGGTGGATCATCCTGCCTCGCAACGGGATAAGCGCGAACGGGCGGGCACACTGGCGCCGGTCGCGAAGTCGCTGACCTATGTGCCGGTGCAATTCGGCCGCGACGACCTGGGGGCGCGACTGACCGAGGCGGGCCATCGCGCGGATGCGACGACCACGTGGGTGTGGGAGGGAGTCCTGCCGTATCTGACGCAGCCGCAGGTCGAATCGACGCTGGCCGTCGTCGCCGCCCGCAGCGCGCCCGGCAGCCGGCTGATCGCGACCTATCCCACCCCGAACCGCCTCGCCGGACTGGGCCGTGCCGGTATGCGCCTGTTCAGCAAGCTGTCCGGTGGCCGGGATCCGCTCGCGGACGAACCGCACGTATCGGCGTGGTCGCCGGCAGACATGGCCGCGCTGACAACGCGTTACGGGCTCACCGTCACCGCCGATGTGGAGTTGATCGAGGCGGCGCGCCGGCTCGACGTACCGGCCCGCCAGTCCCGTGCCTACGGATTGGGGCGGACGCTGATCGCCGACCGTGTCTGACCGCGATCAGCCGCAGCAGCCGCCTCCGCAGCAACCGCCGCCGGTCGGCGCGGGCGGTGCGGCGGCCGACCCCGCGGCCTTACCGGTCAAGGCGACCGTGGTGAGCAGTTTGACGGTGTCGCTGTGGCCACCCGGGCAGAGAGCCGGGTCGCCGGATTCGCTCATCGGCCGGGTCAGTTCGAACGATTCGGTACATTCCCGGCAGCGGTAGGCGTAGGTCGGCATGAGGAAATTATGTCGCGTCCGCGGCGGACCGGATCGCCAGGGTCCGGCCGGCTTCGCTCGAAATCCGGCCGTGATCGTCGCTGAGCGCACGGGCCTGGGTAGGCCGTGACCGCATCATCCGAGCCCCTCATTCCGGTATCCGAGCCGCCCGGCCGTGTTACTGTCCCGGACACATGTCCGGCATCGTGTCCGGGTGAAGGGAGTCCGCGGATGACGGCAATGGCGGAGGTCGTGGTGGACGCCGAGCAGATCACCCCGCGGTGGTTGAGCCGGGCGCTGTCGACGCCGGTGCGCGCGGTCACCGCGACGCCGGTGGGCACCGGGCAGATGGGTTCGGTGTTCCGGCTCGAGATCGACGGCGAATCGGCGCCCGCGCGGTTGATGGCGAAACTGCCTGCCGCCGACCCGGCCGCGCGTGCCATGGTCGCGGGCGCTTATCGGCAGGAGATCCGCTTCTACCGCGAGATCGCACCCACCGTCTCGGTGCGGGTGCCCACCTGCCATTTCGCCGAATTCGCCGGTGACGGAGCGGAATTCACCCTGCTGCTCGACGACCTCGCGCCGGCGCGCCAGGGCGATCAGATCGCGGGATGCACGGTGGCGCAGGCGAATGCGGCGGTCCGGAATCTGGCGGGACTGCACGGTCCGCGCTGGTGCGATCCCGGCTTGTCCGCGATCGAAGGGCTGAACTTCAACGGGGCGGCCGAGGCGCAGGCCTTGTCGGAGTTGTACGGTCCGGCGACGGAGATCTTCCTCGAGCGCCTGGGAGAGCGGCTATCCCCGGCCGACCGCGACACCTTGCGCGCCTGTGTTCCCGGCATCGCCGACTGGCTGCTGGCGGCGCCCGATCGGTTCTCGCCGGTCCACGGCGATTACCGCTTGGACAATCTGATGTTCTCCGATGACAGTGGCGAGGTCGAGGTGTGGGCGCTGGACTGGCAGACGCTCGGTCTCGGATTGCCGGCGCGTGATCTGTCGTATTTCGTCGCCACCGGTCTCGAACCGGACCTCCGGCGGGCGCACGAGGACTCCATCATCGAAACCTATTGGCGCGCATTGTGTTCCTACGGCGTCGGCGATTACACACTGGATCAGTGCCGGCGCGACTACGGTTTCGCCCTGGTGCAGGGGCCGCTGGTGGCGGTGTTCGGCGCTGCCTACGGCACGGTCACGCCGCGGGGGGACGAGATGTTCGCCGCGATGGTGCGCCGCAGTTGCGCCGCGATCCGCGATTGGGACGCACTCGATCGGACACCGGCGTAGCGCAGTCGCTCAGTGGAGGCAGGGGGGCAGGGGTCCGCGCGGCCCTGCTGTCAGCGGGGCGTGACGACAGCAGCGCGCGCCCGGTTCAGGCGGCGCGGGCGGCTGCTTCGGGGGCAGGCGCGGTGACCTGTTCGCGGGTGCGCATCGAGGCCCACAACGCGGCCGTCGCGACGATGCACGCGGTGGCGCCGCCGACGTGGACGACCACCAGCGCGGCGGGAACGTGGGTGAAGTACTGGACGATGCCGACGAGCGCCTGGGCGCAGACCGTGGCGATCACCACGATCAGACGCACCCGGATCGCGCGGGTCATCCCCACCGCGGCCAGTCCGAAGCCGAGGCCGACCAGCAGCGCCAAATAGGCCACGAGCAATTCGGCGTGGGCGTGCACCAAGGTGACGATCTCGATCTGCAGACGCGCCACCGGCCGTTCGGTGCTCTTGTCCCCGGCGTGCGGTCCGGCGCCGGTGACCAGGGTGCCGGCGATGAGTGTGCCGGTCATCGCGACCGCGCTGAGCGCGGTCAGCCAGCGCAGGGGTGCCGGGACCTGCACGACGTCGACCCCGTCGTCGGGTTCGCCGACCTTGGCGAACAGCAGCGTCGCAAGCCACACCATCAGCATCGAGGCCAGCAGGTGGACCGACACCGTCCACCACAGCAATCCGCTGCGCACGGTGATCCCGCCGATCACGGCCTGCAGCACGGTGCCGCCGGGCATCAGCCAGGCGTAGACGACGACCTCGCGCCGCCGCCGGGCGCGTACCACGGCGAGCACGATCAGCGCCGCGCACAGCGTCACCGCGAAGGTGAGCATGCGATTGGAGAATTCGACCGCCTGGTGGAGCGCCGGAACTTCGGCGTGGGCGGTGGGTGTGAAACTGCCGGGGAAGCACTGCGGCCAGGTCGGGCAGCCCAGGCCGGAGGAGGTGACGCGCACGATCGCGCCGGTCACGGAGATGCCCGCCTGGGACAGGATCACCGCCAACGCGAAGATGCGCTGCACCCGCAGGGAGGGCAGCGGCAGAAAGTCGACCAGTCGCACAAACGCGCGTGACAGCACGAAACGATGGTAGACGCAGCCGGATCCGCGCCCGCACCGGGGCTACTACGTTGTGTCGTTGCCGTCACATCGGGTTGGGTCCGGTGACTCAGTCGAAGCGGAACCAGCGCGTCGCGAGCCAGCCCGTCACCGCGCCCCACACCACGAGCACCGCGATGCCGTACCAGTCCACGCTGGTGTGCAGCGCCTGGTCCAGCGCCTCGGCCAGCGCTCCGGAGGGGATCAGTCGCGCGATCAGCGTCACCGCGTGCGGGAGGTTGTCGGAGGCGAAGACCAGGCTCGCCACTCCCAGCATCACGAACCACAGGATGTTGGCGAGCGCGAGCACGATCTCGGCCTTGAGGGTGCCGCCCAGCAGCAGTCCCATCGCGACGAAGGCGGCGGTGCCCAGCGCGATGACGAACGCGCCCAGCAGCAGGCCGCCGATCGAGGGCCGCCAGCCCAGTGCGACACCGATCAGGCCGAGCAGAACCGATTGCAGGACCACCACGATCAGCACCGCCGCGCATTTGCCGCCGACGATGCCCCAGCGCGGTAATGCCGTGGCGCCCAAGCGTTTCAGCGCACCGTAGCGGCGGTCGAAGCCGACCGCGATGGCCTGGCCGGTGAAGGCGGTGGACATGATGGCCACCATCATCACCGCGGGCACGATCCGGTCGACCTTGTGGTGTTCGCCGAGGCTCGAGCCCAGCGGCAGCAGGGTCAGCCCGATCAGCAGCGTGATCGGGATGAACATGGTGAGCAGGAGCTGTTCGCCGTTGCGCAGCAACAGGATCAGTTCCATGCGGGTCTGCGCGGTCAGCATCGCCAGGCGCGGGGCCGGCCGCGGCGCGGGGCTGAAGGTGCCGGGGGTGAAACGAGGGGCGGTCCGGGTCATCCGCGCAGCTCCCGTCCGGTCAGTTCGAGGAACACATCCTCCAGGCGGCGCTGGTCGATGCGAATGTCGGTGGGCAGCACGTCGATTCGCGCGCACCAGGCGGTGACGGTGGCCAGCACCTGCGGGGTGATGTCGCCGCACAGCAGATAGGAGCCGGGCGCGGTCTCGCTGGGCGCGAACCCTTCCGGCAGTGCGCTCTCCAGCAGCGACAGGTCGAGTTTCGGCGGCGCGCTGAAACGTAGTTGGCCTTCGGCGCCGGCGGAGGTCACCTCGGCCGGGGTGCCGGCGGCGACGATGCGGCCGTGATCGATGATCACCAGCCGGTCGGCCAGCTGTTCGGCCTCGTCCATCATGTGCGTGGTGAGCAGAATGCCGACGCCGTCGCGGCGCAGCGCATCGATCAGCTCCCACACCAGATGCCGGGCCTGCGCGTCCATTCCCGCCGTGGGCTCGTCGAGGAAGACCAGCTCGGGCCGCCCCACCAGCGCGCACGCCAGCGCGAGGCGCTGCTGCTGGCCACCGGAGAGCCGCCGATACGGGGTGCGGCGAGCGTCGTGCAGGCCGAGGGTGTCGAGCAGCCATTGCGGATCGAGCGGATCGGCGGCGTAGGAGGCGACCAGATCGAGCATCTCGCCGGCCCGCGAACCCGGATAGGCCCCGCCGCCCTGCAGCATCACACCGATGCGCGGGCGCAGGCGATCCGAATCGGCGACCGGATCCAGCCCGAGCACTCGCACCGAACCGGCGTCGGGGGAGAGGAACCCCTCACACATTTCCACCGTGGTGGTCTTCCCGGCGCCGTTGGGTCCCAGCAGCGCCAGCACCTCCGCGCGTCCGACCTCGAAAGCGATCCCGTCCACGGCGGTGATGTCGCCGTAGCGTTTCACAACACCGTCGATACAGACAGCGGGTTCCGAGGCGGCGCTCACGATGAGACACCGTATGCCGGGCCCGGCTGTGACGGAGCAGACACCCCTGTCCGGTTACGCCAGGGCAGCAGGTTCCGGGTCACCGCGATGAATCCGAGCGCGACGATGACCACGGCGACCGCCGCCTCGATGATCTGGAAGACCCCGAAATCCGCGCCGCGCGGCATCAGGATCACGCTCACGACCGCGGAGAACACCACGGCGGGGACCCGGAACGCGGGAGTGGTCGCCCACGCCGCGAGCGGCATGATCGCCCACAGCAGATACCACGGCTGTACGACCGGGAACAGCAGCACTATCGCCGCGAGCGACACACCCATCGCGCCGACCGGCTGCAACCGCCCGGTCCACGTGGCGATGAGCATGCGCACGGTGATCAGCGCCGCCACGACCGCGGCGATCGGGCGGGTAATGCTCAGCAGCGCAGTGGTGTGGTCGCCCAGTCCCAGCAGCACGCCGCCGAATCCGGTGACGATGCCGACCGCAGTGGGTAGCGACATCCAGCTGCGCACGGTGCTGGCGGCATTGAGGGTGTGTGTCCAGCCGAAACCGAGCCCGGAGGTGTAACTGACGAACAACGTGGTGACCAGGGTGATCGCGCCGAGGACCGCCGCGGCGGCCAGCAGCGGCCGCCAGCCGCGCCCCCAGCGCCGGGCCAGGGCCATACCGACGAATCCGAGCGCGATGATCGAGGGGATCTTCACCGCCGACGACAGCGTGATCACCACGGCGCCGAAGGTCAGCAGGAGCCAGCCACGCTGGTCGAACCCGCCCAGCCCGGGTGTGTGCTCGGTGGCCAGCGCGCGCAGGCAGAACTCCACCCCGGCCAGCATCAGGCCCAGCATCAAGGCTTCGTTGTGCACGCCGCCGACCAAATGGAACAGCACCAGCGGATTGGCCGCGCCCAGCCACAGCGCGCTGACCGGCGCGACTCCGCAGCGTCGCGACAGGCGCGGCAGTGCCCAGACGATCAGAGCCACCCCGGCCAATGCCAGCAACCGATGCGCCCACACGCCGACGATGATGTTGTCGCCGGTCACATGGGCGATCCCGCGGCCCATCCAGACGAACAGCGGTCCGTACGGGGCGGGAGTGTCGCGCCAGATGTTGGGCACGTTGTAGGTCAGCACGTTGTGCAGGCCCAGGCCGGTGGCCGGGCCGACGGCGTACGGATCGAGGCCGCGGGCCGCGATCTCGCCCTGTGCCAGATACGAATAGACATCGTTGGAGAACAGCGGCGGGGCCACCGACAGCGGGATGATCCACAGCAGCAGCGTGCGATCCAGCTGCGAGCGGCTGAGCCGATGGACGGGGGAGCCGCCGAAACCGCCGACCGCGAAGCGGCCGAGCAGCAGCCATGCCATCACCACGAAGACCGTGCCGATCATGCACAGCGCCAGCGACGAGGTCTGCCAGCGTGCGAAGACGCCGATCACCCGGACACCGGAGACCGGATTCTGCAGTACCGGCTGGGCGGCGACGCCCAGCGCGCTGATCGCCATGAGCACCGAGCCGGTGGCGCCGAGCAGTCGAATTCGCTTGAACTGCGCGGTTTCCCGGCTGTCCAGCCCCGGCGCGTCGGCTTCGACGGTGTGTAGTACCGCGATGGTGTGATCGGCGGGCGGGACGTCCAGGCCCAGGGCCCGGCGTCCGATCTCGATGCTCCTACGCCATGCGCCTTCCACAACCGCCACGGAGGTCAAGCGTAGCCGGGGTGGGAGCCGCGGCCGTCGCAACGTCGCGGCGCGAGCCGTGACATATTGCACCGGCGGTCGATGCCCAGGTCGGAGCCGCATCCGACTGCGATTCAGGGCACCCTTACTAGAATGCGGGAAATAATTCCGTCACACTGATGTTGTGAAAACCGTGGGTTTGCGGGAGAACGAGGTGAATACCGAGCGTCAGCAGGGCGCCCGGCCTTCCGCCGCGCCCGCGGCCGCCGCCGGTGAGGGGCATACTCGCGCGGCCGTCGTCCAGCTGCTGCTGGAGGAGGGGCCGATCACCGCGACGGCCATCGGGCAGCGGCTGGGTCTGAGCCCGGCCGGCGTGCGTCGTCATCTCGACGCGCTGATCGAATCCGGCGAGGCCCGGGCCATGCGCTCGGCACCGTGGCAACAGCAGGGCCGCGGTCGTCCCGCCAAGCAGTTCCAGCTGACCGCGGCCGGTCGCGGCCGGCTCGGCCACGCCTACGACGATCTGGCGGGAGCCGCGATGCGGCAGCTGCGCGAGATCGGCGGCGAGAACGCGATCATGGATTTCGCTCGCCGTCGCGTCGGTGTGATCGTCGCCGGTATCGACCGCCTGGCTCAGCACACGCCGGCCGCCACCTCGGAGAAGGCGGAGGAGATCGCCGAGGCGTTCAGCGATGCCGGATTCGCCGCCACCACCCGCAAGGTCGGCTCCGGCGTCCAGATATGCCAGCATCACTGCCCGGTCTCGCACGTGGCCGAGGAGTTCCCGGAACTGTGCGCCGCCGAACTCGAGGCATTTCGCGAGCTGCTCGGAACCCACGTGCAGCGGCTCGCGACCATCGCCAACGGCGACTGCGCCTGCACCACCCACGTACCCCTGTCCGTTCCCCCGACGAGCAATCCCCCGACGAGCAATGCTCAGCCCGCCACCCGCGCCGTTGCACAGCCCGCAACGGCAGCTCGAAACGACTCCGGAAGGAGTGCCGAATGACGTCGACCACCGCGGCGAGCCGTGAATCCGATGCGCCCCAGAACCAGCCCCTGACCCAAGAGGAGACCATCGCCTCGCTGGGTACCTACGGCTACGGCTGGGCGGATTCGGATATCGCCGGCGCCAGCGCCAAGCGCGGCCTGTCCGAGGACGTCGTGCGCGACATCTCGGCGAAGAAGAACGAGCCCGAGTGGATGCTCGCCGCCCGCCTCAAGGCGCTGCGGATCTTCGATCGCAAGCCGATGCCGAGCTGGGGCTCCAACCTCGAGGGCATCGACTTCGACAACATCAAATACTTCGTGCGCTCGACCGAGAAGCAGGCCGAGAGCTGGGAAGATCTGCCCGAGGACATCAAGAACACCTACGACAAGCTGGGCATCCCGGAGGCCGAGAAGCAGCGCCTGGTCGCCGGTGTGGCCGCCCAGTACGAGTCCGAGGTGGTCTATCACCAGATCCGCGAGGATCTCGAGGCCCAGGGCGTCATCTTCCTCGACACCGACACCGGCCTGCGCGAGCACCCGGAGATCTTCCAGCGGTACTTCGGCTCGGTGATTCCGGCCGGCGACAACAAGTTCTCCGCGCTGAACACCGCCGTGTGGTCGGGTGGCTCCTTCATCTACGTGCCGCCGGGCGTGCACGTCGACATCCCGCTGCAGGCCTACTTCCGGATCAACACCGAGAACATGGGCCAGTTCGAGCGCACCCTGATCATCGTCGACGAGGGCGCCTACGTGCACTACGTCGAGGGTTGTACCGCGCCGATCTACAAGTCCGACTCGCTGCACTCGGCGGTCGTGGAGATCATCGTGAAGAAGGGCGGCCGCTGCCGCTACACCACCATCCAGAACTGGTCGAACAACGTCTACAACCTGGTCACCAAGCGGGCCAAGGCCGAGGCGGGCGCGACCATGGAATGGATCGACGGCAACATCGGCTCCAAGGTCACCATGAAGTACCCGGCGGTCTGGATGACCGGCGAGTACGCCAAGGGTGAGGTGCTGTCGGTGGCGTTCGCGGGCGAGGGTCAGCACCAGGACACCGGCTCGAAGATGCTGCACCTGGCGCCGCACACCTCCTCGACCATCGTGTCGAAGTCGGTGGCGCGCGGTGGCGGCCGGGCGTCCTACCGCGGCCTGGTTCAGGTCAACAAGGGGGCGCACGGCTCCAAGTCGACCGTGAAATGCGATGCGCTGCTGGTGGATACGATCAGCCGCTCCGACACCTACCCCTACGTCGACATCCGCGAGGACGACGTGACGATGGGCCACGAGGCCACCGTCTCCAAGGTGTCCGAGGATCAGCTGTTCTACCTGATGAGCCGCGGCATGACCGAGGACGAGGCGATGGCGATGGTGGTGCGCGGCTTCGTCGAGCCCATCGCCAAGGAACTGCCGATGGAATACGCGTTGGAGCTGAACCGGCTCATCGAGCTGCAGATGGAAGGAGCGGTCGGCTGATGCCGGTCGAGAATGTGGCTGTCGCGGGCGAGGCCCGCATCCCGGCCGTCAACAAGGGTGAGCTGTTCGCCTCGTTCGATGTGGCCGCCTTCGAGGTGCCCTCGGCACACGACGAGGCCTGGCGGTTCACCCCGCTGCGCCGGCTGCGTGGCCTGCACGACGGCACTGCGGTGCGTGACGGCCGGGCGGGTATCGAGGTCGCTGTGTCCGATGGCGATGCTCGCGGGGCCTCCGCGGTTACGCAGGCTGCCGCCTCCGGCCCTGACGCGAGCACCGCTGCCGTCGACGGCTCGGTGATCGACGGTGTGACGGTCGAGACCGTCGGCCGTGACGACGCCCGGCTCGGCGAGGGTGGGGTGCCCACCGATCGTGTTGCCGCCCAAGCCTATTCGGGTTTCGAACAGGCCACCGTGGTGTCGGTCGGCGCCGAGACCGAGGTCGACCGCCCGGTCGTCGTCCGGGTCACCGGCCCCGGCGCGGACAAGACGGCGTTCGGTCATCTGCAGATCCGGCTCGGCAACTTCGCGGCCGCGACGGTGGTCATCGACCAGCGCGGCAGCGGAACCTACGCGGAGAACGTGGAATTCGTGCTCGGCGACAGCGCCAAGCTGACGGTGGTCGCGGTCCAGGACTGGGACGACGACGCCGTGCACGTCACCGCCCATCACGCCAAGCTGGGTCGCGATGCCGTGCTGCGGCACACCGATGTGACCCTCGGCGGCGATCTGGTGCGGCTGACCGCCACCGTGCGCTACGACGGTCCCGGCGGCGACGCCGAACTGCTGGGCCTGTACTTCGCCGACGACGGACAGCATTTCGAGCAGCGCCTGCTGGTCGACCACGCGCAGCCGCACTGCAAGTCGAATGTGCTGTACAAGGGTGCGCTGCAGGGCGATCCGAGCTCGGCCAAGCCCGACGCGCACACCGTCTGGGTCGGCGATGTGCTGATCCGCGCGGAGGCCGAGGGCACCGACACCTACGAGGCCAATCGCAATCTGGTCCTCACCGACGGCGCCCGCGCCGATTCGGTGCCGAATCTCGAGATCGAGACCGGTGAGATCCTCGGCGCCGGCCACGCCTCGGCGACGGGCCGATTCGACGACGAGCAGCTGTTCTACCTGCGTGCTCGCGGTATTCCGGAGGAGGCCGCCCGCCGTCTGGTGGTGCGTGGTTTCTTCCACGAGATCATCCAGAAGATCGCGGTCGTCGAGATCCGGGAGCGGCTGGAGTCGGCCATCGAGACCGAACTCGCCGCCATCGGTGCCTAGCACCGACGCGTCCCGGCAGCCCGAAACCTCCATCAGCCCAGAAGGAATGCAATGACCACCCTCGAAATCAAGGACCTGCACGCCGAAGTCGCCAATCCCGACGAGAACGGCGAGCCCATCAAGATCCTCAAGGGCGTGAACCTCACCGTGAAGTCGGGCGAGACCCACGCCATCATGGGCCCGAACGGCTCCGGCAAGTCCACCCTGTCCTACGCCATCGCGGGGCACCCGAAGTACACCGTGACCCAGGGTTCGATCACCCTCGACGGCGAGGACGTGCTGGCCATGTCCGTCGACGAGCGTGCCCGCGCCGGCCTGTTCCTGGCCATGCAGTACCCGGTCGAGGTGCCGGGTGTGTCCATGTCGAACTTCCTGCGCACCGCCGCCACCGCCGTGCGCGGCGAGGCCCCGAAGCTGCGCCACTGGGTCAAGGAAGTCAAGGAGTCGATGGGCGAGCTGGAGATCGACGACGCCTTCGCCGACCGCAGCGTCAACGAGGGCTTCTCCGGCGGTGAGAAGAAGCGCCACGAAATCCTGCAGCTGGGCCTGCTCAAGCCGAAGATCGCCATCCTCGACGAGACCGACTCCGGTCTGGACGTCGACGCGCTGCGCATCGTCTCCGAGGGCGTCAACCGCTACAAGGAGCGCGAGAACGGCGGCGTCCTGCTGATCACCCACTACACCCGGATCCTGCGCTACGTCCAGCCGCAGTTCGTGCACGTGTTCGTGGGCGGCCGCATCGTGGCCGAGGGTGGCTCCGAACTGGCCGACGAACTCGACGCCAACGGCTACGTCCGCTTCACACAGACCGCGACCGCGGGAGCCTGATATGACCGCTGTGACACGCACACTCGACGTCGCCAGGATCCGGGCCGATTTCCCGATCCTGAACCGGACGGTGCGTGACGGAAAACCGTTGGTGTACCTGGATTCCGGGGCCACCTCGCAGCGACCGCTGGCCGTCCTGGACGCCGAACGCGAATTCCTCACCCACACCAACGCCGCCGTGCACCGCGGCGCGCATCAGCTCGCCGAGGAGGCGACCGACGCCTACGAGGGCGCCCGGGCCGATATCGCGCGCTTCGTGGGCGTGGAGGCGAACGAGATCGTCTTCACCAAGAACGCCACCGAATCGCTGAACCTGGTGACGTATTCGTTCTCCGACGACCGTTTCCCGTACCACGTGGGACCGGGCGACGAGATCGTGATCACCGAACTGGAGCATCACGCGAATCTCGTTCCGTGGCAGGAACTCGCGCGTCGCACCGGCGCCACCCTGAAGTGGTACGGCATCACCGACGACGGACGCATCGATCTGGATTCGCTGGAACTGTCGCCCGCGACCAAGGTCGTCGCGTTCACTCATCAGTCGAATGTGACCGGTGCGGTCGCCGACGTGCACGAGATGGTGCGCCGCGCCAAGGCGGTCGGCGCCCTGGTAGTGCTCGATGCCTGCCAGTCGGTCCCGCACATGCCGGTGAACTTGCGTGAACTCGGCATCGATTTCGCCGCGTTCTCCGGGCACAAGATGCTGGGTCCGTCCGGTGTCGGCGTGCTCTACGGCCGCTACGCCCTGCTCGAGGAGACCCCGCCGTTCATCACCGGCGGATCCATGATCGAGACGGTCACCATGGAGGCCACTACCTACGCGGCGCCGCCGCAGCGGTTCGAGGCCGGCGTGCCGATGACCTCGCAGGTGGTCGGATTGGGCGCGGCCGTGCGGTATCTCGAGGCGATCGGGATGGACGCCGTTGCCGCGCACGAACATACGTTGGTCGGCGCCGCCCTGGAGGGACTCGGCGCGATCGACGGCGTGCACATCGTGGGGCCGACCGAGAACGTGGATCGCGGTGGCGCGGTGTCGTTCGTGGTCGACGGAATCCACCCGCACGACGTGGGCCAGATCCTGGACGACGAGGGCGTGGCCATCCGCGTCGGGCACCATTGCGCCTGGCCGCTGATGCGCCGGCTCGGCGTACCCGCCACCGCCCGGGCCTCCTTCGCGGTCTACAACACCCTCGACGAGGTGGAGGCGCTGGTGGCCGCGGTCCGTAAGGCACAGAAATTCTTCGGTGTGGCCGACCGTTGAATCCGGTGAGCGCGAGCGACCAGTGAACGGGGCGTGAGATTTCGCAATGCGTATGGAACAGATGTACCAGGAAGTGATCCTGGACCACTACAAGCATCCGCACCACCGCGGGCTGCGGGAGCCGTTCGGTGCCGAGGTGCATCACGTCAACCCGACCTGCGGTGACGAGGTGACCCTGCGGGTGCACATCGACGACAACGGTGACGTCGCCGATGTGTCCTATGACGGGCAGGGCTGTTCGATCAGCCAGGCCGCCACCTCGATCCTCACCGATCAGGTCATCGGCCAGCCCGTGCAGCAGGCGCTGAAGGTGGTCGACTCCTACAGCGAGATGATCTCGAGCCGCGGCACGGTCGAGGGCGACGAGGACATGATCGGCGACGGCATCGCGCTGGCCGGTGTGGCGAAATATCCGGCCCGGGTGAAATGTGCCCTGCTGGGCTGGATGGCGTTCAAGGACGCCGTAGTGCGGATAACCTCGGCCGAAGAGACCAAGCGGACCATGGGCAACGGGTCCGCCGGAAATGGGAAACGTCATGACTGAGACGCCGGCAACCGAACAGACGAACACCGAGGCCGAACTCTCCCAGGAGCAGATCGCGCTGCTCGAGGATATGGAAGAGGCGATGCGTGACGTCGTCGACCCCGAACTCGGCATCAACGTGGTCGATCTGGGACTGGTCTACGGGATGCGGGTCGAGGAGGACGTAGCCGTCCTCGACATGACCCTCACCTCCGCGGCCTGCCCGCTCACCGACGTCATCGAGGACCAGTCGCGAAACGCGCTGGTACGCAGCGGTTTGGTGGAGGATCTGAAGATCAACTGGGTCTGGATGCCGCCGTGGGGTCCGGACAAGATCACCGACGACGGCCGCGAGCAGCTGCGCGCACTGGGCTTCACGGTCTGATTCTCGCCACCGGGTAGGGGGCGAAGTGGACATCCGGGTCCGCCGTGAAGCAGGATCGCCTGCGTCCAGTACGCAGACTCGAACGGGGTGGATTCACGGATGTCCCATATGTTTACGCGCGTCCGCTCGGCGGCCGTCGCGGTAATGGCCGGTGCGGGTTTCGCGGTGGCCGGTGCCGCCGGTTCGGCTCAGGCCGACGGTGACCTGCACGGTGCGATCGCCTACTCCGACAGCAGCGGAGTGGTCGCCGCGGCCACTAACTTCGCCGACGCGCCCAGCGCGGATGCCGCGGCCCGGGCGCACTGCGGCCGCGGTGACTGCCGCGTCATCTTGGATTTCAGCAACGGCTGCGGTGCTGTCGCCCAGGGAGCGGACGGCCGGATCGCGGTCGGCTGGGGTCCGACCCAGGTCGAGGCGGAAAAGCAGGCGAGGGATTTCCTGGGGCCGAGCGCCCCGCCGTTCCCCGACCTGGGGAGCGCGATCCCGCGCCCGGCGAACATCGCCTTGAGCAGTTGCACCGCGAACGCGCACTGAACGTTTCACACCCGCGGCGGCCGACCCGGTTCCAGGTCGGCTGCCGTCGTTTTCTCCGAGAAGGCCTGCTGCGCGATATCGTGAGGGCCGAATTGCCGGACCGGCCGAAACGGTAGGAGCAGCAGTGGATTTCGACATACCCTCCGAGCTCAGCGACTATCTGGCCGAACTGGATGCCTTCATCGACCGTGAGATCGTGCCGCTCGAACGCGATAACGACAACATCCGCTTCTTCGACCACCGCCGAGAGGACGCGCGCACCGACTGGGATCGCGGCGGGCTGCCCAGCGCCGAGTGGGAGGAGTTGCTCGCCGAGACCCGCCGCCGAGCCGATACCGCCGGGCACTACCGCTACGCCTTCCCACCCGAATTCGGCGGCCGCGGCGGCAACAACCTCGATATGGCCGTCATCCGCGAACACCTCGCCCGCCGGGGACTCGGCCTGCACTGCGATCTACAGAACGAACATGCCGTGGTCGCCAACAACGTGGGCCTGCTGCTGATGCTGGAATACGGTTCGCCGCAACAGCAAGCGGAGTGGGTGGAGGGCCTGGCGGCGGGCACGAAGTTCTTCGCCTTCGGCATCACCGAACCCGAACACGGTTCCGACGCCACCCATATGGACACCCGCGCGATACGCGACGGCGACGGCTGGGTGATCAACGGGGAAAAGACCTGGAATACCGGCATTCACACCGCCGACGCCGATCTGATCTTCGCGCGCACCGCCGGCGAGGCGGGTGACGGCGCCGGTATCACCGCATTCCTGGTGCCCCCGGATACCCGCGGATTCACGGTCGAGGAATATCTGTGGACCTTCAACATGCCCACCGATCACGGCCGGGTCACCCTGCGTGATGTGCGCGTCGGCGCCGACGCCGTGTTCGGACCCGTGGGCCGCGGTCTGGCGGTGGTCCAGCACTTCTTCAACGAGAACCGGATTCGCCAGGCGGCGTCGAGTCTCGGAGCGGCGCAATACTGCATCGACCGGGCGGTGGCGTATGCCAAGGAGCGCAAGCCCTTCGGTAAAGCGCTCGCCGAGAATCAGGCGATCCAGTTCCCGCTGGTCGAATTGCACACCCAGTGCGAGATGTTGCGCACGCTGATCCACAAGACCGCCTGGACCATGGATCGTCACGGCACCTTCGCCGCGTCCGAACAGGTGTCGATGTGCAATTACTGGGCCAACCGATTGTGTTGTGAGGCAGCCGATCGCGCCATGCAGGTGTTCGGCGGCCTCGGCTATTCCCGCCACCAGCCGTTCGAACACATCTACCGCCACCACCGCCGCTATCGAATCACCGAGGGGGCGGAGGAGATTCAGATGCGGCGAGTAGCGGGCTACCTGTTCGGATTCATGTCCTCCCGGTCGCCCAAGGGCGTGTGAGGCCGCGCGAAACGGCCCCGCGTCCGGTGAGGGAACCGCGGGGCCGCGACAGCGCTGGGTAGCGACGTTACTTCTGAGCCTGCACCACGATGGTGCCGACGATCTTGTCGGCGAAGGTCTGGTTCTTCTCGTCCCACAGCGGCCACAGGTAGCCGAGGCCGCACAGGGCGTTGTCGAGAATGTGGCAGAGCTTGCGCACGAAGGCCATGCCGAAACCGAGCACCTGACCGTCGGCTTCCTTGATCACGCGGATGCCGACGACCTTCTTACCGGGCGTCTGACCGGTCGTGCCTTCCTGATGGATGAGCCACAGTCCGAGGCCCACGCCCACGGCGATGGCCAGCAGCAACAGGATGATGCCGACCGCGGTCAGGCCGCCCCCCGTGCACGTGCTGGAGTAGGAATACGACGAGCTGTACGGGTCGTCGTCGAACGAGCAGTCCACGTCCTTGGTGCCGAGTCCGAACGCGAGCCCGTACAGGACGGCCAGCGGGACGCCGACGATCAGCGCGTCGATGAGGTAGCCGCCGACGCGCGCGAACCAGCTGGCGTACGGTGCGGGCGGGCCGAATCCCGGCTGCTGATAGCCGTATCCGGGTCCGGCCGGCGGGTAGCCGGGCGCACCGTAATTCGGTTGTGCCGCACCGTATCCCGGAGGCGGGGTCCCGTAACCCGGAGGGGGAGCTGCATATCCGGGCGGCGGCGCGCCGTAACCCGGCGGGGGTGCGCCGTAGCCCGGCTGCGGGCCGGCGGGCGGATACCCGTAGCCCGGTTGCCCCGGCTGGCCGTACGGGCCGTTCGGGTCCGACGGGTTGGTCATATGTGGTTCCTCCGGAAGCTGGTGGTACGGGGACGATCCGGGCCCCGACCGGGTCGAACTGTGATTGCACCGTACGGTAACCGCCAGGCCCCGCCAAAGTATGGCCGACCCGCGCGCAATGGGCGCGCCGAACAGTCGGATATCTCACGATTGCCTGATTCGGCGAATGTCCCGGAATCGGCGCGGACTGGGCGCTATGCCCCCTTGCGAGTCTGTTTCGTGGCCTTGGGCGCCGCTTTCTTCGCGGTCGACTTGCTCGCCGACTTGCCGGTGGATTTCGACGCGGTCCGCTTCGTGGTCGCCTTCGCGGTCGACTCGGCCGCGGATTTCGAGGCGCGGCCCCGGCTCGACTTCGCGGATTCCCCACCGCGGCCGGTGGCTTCGAGGCTGCGCTGCAGCGCAGCCACCAGATCGACCACCTCGGCATCCATCTGCGCCGGTTCGGCTTCTTCGTGGCGGGTGACGCGGTCGGATCCGGATTCGATGGCCTCGTCGAGCAGCTTCTTCAGCTCGATCTGATACTCGTCGGTGTACTGATCGGGATCGAAATCCTCCGACATGCTGTCGACCAGCGTCTGTGCCATCGCGACCTCCTGCGAGCGCGGCGCGGCGGCATCGTCGAGCGATTCGAATTCGGCGGCCCGCACCTCGTCCGGCCACAGCAGCGTCTGCAACACCAGCACCCCGTCACGCACCCGCAGCGCCGCCAGCCGCGTCTTCTGCCGCAGCGTGAAATGCACCAGCGCGACCCGATCCACCTGATCGAGCGTCTTCGCGAGCAACACGTACGCCTTGGGTGTCGTGGAGTCGGGCTCGAGGTAGTAACTGCGGTCGAACAGGATCGGATCGATCTGCTCGGAGGGCACGAACTGTAGCACCGGAATCTCGTGCTTCTCGGCCACCGGCAACTTCGCGAAATCCTCGTCGGTGAGAATCACCTTGTCGCCCTCGGGCGACTCGTACGCCTTGTCGATATCCGCGAAGGCCACCGACTGCCCGCACACCGTGCAGACGCGGTCGTACTTGATCCGTCCGCCGTCCTTGGCGTGGACCTGATGAAACCTGATGTCATGGTCCTCGGTGGCGGTATAAACCTTCACCGGAACATTCACCAGCCCGAACGCGATGGAACCCTTCCAGATCGATCGCATCCTTCGATGCTACTGATGACCGGTTGGTTTTGTCCGGCGAAGCGGCGCGACCTGCGGGTTCGTGGTTGTTGGTGAGTGTTGTCGGTTGGTGTTTGTTGCTGTTTGTGGACCTGTGACGTCCTGTGGACGTCCTGATACAGCCGCCGTTTTCCCACGTCCAGTGCTATTCTCGAGACGTTTCCCGCCGACAGCTGAACCGCCCGTCAGGGTCGATTCGCCGTTTTGCCCGCCTTGGCCGGCATGCAATGTTGCGTTACGAATATGCGCATCTAAACATTAGTTGTCGACTGTGTTGTTTACATCGTCAATGTGCGATGGCGGCATCGGGTGAGTCTGCGCCGTGGGCGGCGATACGAGGGATCTGCTTGGTTGTCACTGCGGCGCCGTTGCTTCGGTGGGACCCGCGGACGGATGAGCGAGTCCACCCGTCTTCGACCGCTGTGGCCGGAGGGGGCAATCGGGTATCGGGGGTGCCGGTGGCTGGTGTCTGCCGCGAATCGTCGATTTTGTGTGGAGCGTCGGGCCGGCGGAGCAGACGGCTGGCGTTGGACCGAACAGATTTGTTCCGTCACAGGAAGAAACGTCCGCCAACCTGCGCCGACCGGAACGGTCCGGGATCAGGACCGAGGGTGCTGATCGACGAGCCATCGGCTTGCTGGATCGGGTTGGGTGGCGCTAAGGCCTACGCTGGTGGGGATCCTTGCTCTTGGTGTGTTTCCCGTTCGTTCGCGTGGTGGGAGGTAGCTCGTGGTGTCGATCGAATCCCAGTTTCGTAGTGTGGCGCGGCTGCTGCGCGCCACACCGATCTTGTCTGTGACCGAAGCGCAGGCTTTGCATCGATATGTCAGCCAGCTCGATGTCGACTTCGAAGGCGAGAGCTGCGGAGCGTTGGAATGGCGGGAAAGAGTCGCGCCGCTTCGGGATTCGGTGATCGCGGAGGTGTGCGCGGCGGTCGCTGAGGCACACAATGTGAAGATGAGAGCCGACCTGGCCGCCGTGCAGCAGGTGCGTCGCCCGATCTCGGGCAGCCTCGACCGCGGCGCCCGCATCGAGCCGGGTCGGTCACCTGGCGCCGCTGCGCCCGCTCTGCCCCGCCGCGTTCGGCCCAGCGCCATGCCGTCGGGTGAATGACACACTGGGCAAACGACCGAGAGTGCCAGCAGATCACCGTCATGGGTGCTCGCCATTGCGGAGTCCTTGCGCTCCTACTTGCTGGAGGCGGCCGCGTTGCCGCCTCCAGCGGCGCTGACAAGCACAGGCCAGGTCCGGCCAGTACGCCGAGGGCCACACGACGCCCCGGACGGTCGCACCCCGTGGATCCGCCTCGGCGACATCGCGGTCTCCTGCGTTGATGACGTCATTCTCGTGTCCTATCGCTGGAAGCCCGACAATCCGGCGACCGCGTCGCGATATCGCCTGCCGCTTACCGACCTTCCGAGCGCCGTTGGTCATCAGTGACGCCGGTGCGCTCAACACCCTGACCCGGCTACTGCCCGACCAGACTCCCGAAGCCAGGCTTCAGATACCGTTCTGATCGGACCTCATCGGAGATCCGTGCCGGTGGCAGGCCGTTCTCGTGCTGCCAATGGTATCCGGTCTTGCGTCCGATCCCGCTCCGGCGGGCCGCCTCGACCGGACCCACTCCCGCCAGGATCAGCTCCCAGTACTTCGCCTCCGGTAATCCGCCGGCCTATACCGCCGTAGCGGCTGGGCGGCGCCGGAGCGGTGAGGGCGCCCGGTCGAGGAGGACGTTGTCCGGCACCCGAGACTCGACCTCCGAATTCTCGTATGTTTGCTCAAATATTTTGTTATGCAACAGAATTCGACATCAGCACTGACCGTTCCCGGTTGGGTTTCGGGGTGATGGCGTCGCCGGGTACATCTGTCCTTGGCGTCGGTTTCGAGATACTAGGTGGGCGAACGGAACCACAACACGGGCAAGTGCGAGTGGTCGCCGGACTGGCGATACGCCTGAGTTCGCGAACGCCGCCTTGCGTTGCGCAGGTAACGGAGACTATGTCGTTTCCTTGCCGATTCGTTTCCGGATGGATTCCTGGTAGATGTCGGCGTGGGTTCGGGAGTCCTTGATCAGGTCGTCGGCGAAGGCTGCGATATCGGTGCCGAGGAGTTCGGTGGCGCTTTTGCCGTCTGCGACTCCTCGCTCGAAGAAGTCGACGATTCCCGAGAGCAGGTTGCCGTCGGTGAGTTCGACCGGGCCGACCTTGAAGAAGTACTTCTGGATCTCCTCGTAGACGATCTGGTAATCGGCCGGGAGTGTCTTGACACGGGCGAGGTGTGCCCGCCACTGCTTCTTGCCTTCTATGACGTCGCGGATGCTCACTTCATGCTCCTATCCGGCCCAGTTTCCGGGCAACGTTCCGGTTCAGTTGTTCGCGCCATTTGTCGCGATAGTCCTTGGCTCGTTCCTGTCCGGCGATCGCCGCGCAGAAGCCCGCGATATCGTCGCCCAGCGCCTCGTGGACACTCTGGCCCTCCGCCGCCGTTTCCTCGAGAAAGCCGAGCGTGCTGTCGAGGATCGGCATCAGGTCGCGGCCGGTGAAGTCCGAGCGCAGCGACAGGTGGGCCTGGATTTCGCTCCACGCCGCTCGATACTCTGGTGGCAGGGTCTCGGCCCGAGCCTGGAAGGCTTTGTATTCTCTGTTTAGATCGCTTCCTGTGATCGTCTCCCAGAAGTTCATGTCCCACTTTCCTTGAGTTCGTTGATGCGCGTCGAGACGTAGTCCCATTTCGCCCAGAAGGTCGCGAGTTCCCTGCGCCCCGCGTCGTTGAGTGCGTAGAATTTGCGCGGCGGCCCGACTTCGGACGGTCGTTTGGTGACGTCGACCAGTTTGTTCTTCTCCAGTCGCATGAGGATGGTGTACACGGTCCCCTCGACGACGTCGGAGAAACCGAGTTCCTGCAGCCGGCGGGTGATGACGTATCCGTAGGTCTCTTCGCTGCCGATGATCTGGAGAACGCAACCTTCGAGCGTTCCCTTCAGCATTTCCGTCAGATTGTTCGTGGCGGCCTCACTTCCCTCAAGCCCACTATTTAGTGGCACTTACTACTGGTAGATAGTAGCACAGAGTAGTGGGCGTCGCGATGCTCGTCACCGGTCCTCGTGCGCTGGGTGAGCGACCTCCCGGACAGCGTCGGCGATGGCGTGGAAGTCCTTGCGGAGGATGTGGTCGTGGTTGCTGGGGACTTTGGCGTGGATGTGGATGTGGGGGTTGCGGGCGCAGACGGCGTCGAGGCTGGCGCGGATGCGTTCCTGCTCGTCTCCTTTGCTTCCGAACGACGATCCGGAGGCGACGACGTATCGGGTGGGGACGGTGATGCTGTCCAGCACCGGACCGAGGGCGGCTTCGCGGGCGATCTTGCCGAGTTCGATATTGCATTCAGCCTGCTGTGCGGCACTGAGGCGCGGGGTGAGGCCGGTCGGGCGCAGGAGTGTGGTGATCGGGCTGAGTCGCTTGAACAGCTTGCGGATGCGCTGTTCCATGGCGTCGTCGAGCCAGTCGTGGGGCTGTGCGCCTTCGACCAGGACCGCGCCCAGGGCCCGTCCGGGATTGCGGGCGGCCCAGTGCGCGCCGACGAAGGCCCCGTAGGACCAGCCGACGACCAGCGCCCGGTCGACGCCGCGGGCTTCCAGGACGGCGTCGACGTCGCGGACGGCGGCCTCGAAGGAGTAGTCCGCGGAGAGTTTCGACTTCTTGCCGCGTCCGCGCTCGTCGAAGGTGATGTGGCGGAAGCCGGGGCCGAGGTCGGCGATGACCCGCTTCCAGTAGCCCTGGGTGGCGAACTGCCCGTTGCAGTAGATGATCGGAAGGCCGGCCCCGCCGGTGTCGGTGACCGCGAGGGCGGTGTCGTCGACGGCGACCATGCCGGTCCAGTTCGAGGCGTTCGAGATGCTGCTGTTCTTCGTCATGCCGATAACTTTCGGTGTCGGGCCTGACACTGCCCTGACAACCGCCTGACACGGTCACCGACACCGCATTTCAGCTGGTCAAGGTATGTTGTGATGGTTGATTTGTCGCAGCGGAATGCAGTCGTGGTGCGCGCCGATCACGATGCCGGCGAGGTCCGCGAGGCCACCGAGGTCGTTGCGGCAACTACGACGCCGAGAACGCCGCCAGCATCGAGACCGTCCAGGCTGCAGGGTGGCCGGAACTCACCGGTGCGCCGAAAAAGATCCCGTTGGCGAAAACGGTGCGGACGAACAAGATCCGCGAACTGGAGGCCTCGAACCTGCCCGAGGCGGAAAAGCCCTTGTGGCGTGAGGCGATGCTGCGCGAGACCCGCGCCGGTGAGTGGATCGATTACCGCCATCAATCATGGGCCTCACCGGCCCTGGTGAACTTCACCGACGCCCAACGCAAGAGCATTCTCGGGCTCTGACGTCACGGGCCCCGCCAGACCTACAGCCGCGCCGACCGCGGGCTCGGCAATAGTTCCCGCCGAGCCGCGGTTTGGACTTCCAGCTGGCGCGGTGCATTTCGAGTATCCCGGCGCGTGGTCATGGGCGGACGAAGGCCTCAGGTTCAGTGGTCAGGAATCTTGCAGGTCTCGGCGGGAGAACGCGTAGGCTCCGGCAGCCGCTGCCGCGATACCGACCGCTGTGAGCATGGCCCCGGTGTTCCAGTTCACCGCTTCGGCCGGCGCACGGGAAATGTGATGGAGGACCGACAGATCCAGCAGCCAGTGGTCGAGGCCGAGGCCGGCGCCGATGATCTCGAGCAGGAACGATCAGGCAACAACTGTGTAGGTGACCAAGCGTGCGAATCGTGGCGGCAGTGCGTGTGCGAGTGTTCCGACGCCCGGGACAAGGATGCCGACCGGGATGACGTTGATTCCGGCAGCCAGCAAGGTGCCGAAGCTCAATCCGGCGTTGGTCACGGCGGTACCGGCCCAGACGAAGACGGCGGCGGCTGTTCCGAGCCCGGCCAGGACTGTGACCGATACGACGAATCGTTGTGCCAGCCACGGCGTCCGGGCAACCGGTCGGGCCGCACCGCCTCGAGCGTGCGCGATGGCGACGAAGAGGCCGCCGGTCTGGTTGGCCCAGATGTCGGTGGAACCCTTGGCTATGAGTCCGACGATGAAGCCGCCGACCGCGAGTCCGACGCCCCAGCCGAGTACGGTGCCTCGCTCGAGCCGATACGCCAATCCCATGGTGTCGTTGAGCAGTCGCGTATGGGCCGGGGCGGTGTCGCGGCCGGGCAGGATGCCGGTGTTGAGGTCGCGGGCGCCGGCGACCCTGATCGTCGCCGCCACCAGCACGGTGACGGTGGCAGCGATCGCCAGCGGCGGTGGCCAGTGGCTGCGAATGAATGGATGCGTCTCATCGACCCAGCCCAGCGGGGTGGCCCAGCGCAGCCAGCGCAGTGAGGTCGTGCTGTATGCGACGACTCGGACCAGGTAGGCCACCCCGAATACTGCCCCCGCCAGCGCGGCCGCCTGCCTGCGACTGCTCGCAGGCTGGCTGCAAAGAGCCCCGACTGCGAGGAACACCGCCGCTGCGGCAGCTGTCGCCGCGGCAGCGAAAAGAGCTGTGGCAACCGAGAATCGAGCATCATGGTAGCGTCCGGTCGCTGTGTAGATCGTCGCTGTCACCGCCCACAGCGCGAGCCACGCGATGCCGAGGCCAGCCAGTGCGGCGGCGGCCGCACGACGGGCGGTGGTCGCACCGGCGAGCAGCACCTCCCAGCGACCGGCGTCCTCTTCACCGCGCAGCGCGCGGGTGGCGGCCAGCAGCCCCCACACCGCGCCGATGATCCCCAGTACGCCGACCGCATGCGTCGCGGCATATCCGGCCGGAGTATCGATGTCGGGTGAGGGTCCGAACAGTGCCGTAAGGCCGATGTTGGTGCCCATCATCGCCACCAGACGCGCGCGGTCCGCGGCCGTCGGGACCCCGCTCAAGGCCCGTGCGGTGGCCGTTTCCGCTCTCGGAGCCTTCCCCCAATTTAGCGTCCCGTATCACGACGCCGGCTCCGCATCGGTGAGAACAACGCCCCAAGGGAATGAATGGCTGACCGAGTTACGACCCCGATTCTCGCCCGGCAAACATCCTGCGCTCTGGATCACTGAACGGGTGGGGCGGTTGTCTCCACGCTCGATCAACGAGGCGTTCGTTTCGGTGAGGGAGGCCGCAGGCTTGGACGACGCTCTCGATGTGCATTGTCTGCGTCACAGTGCTGTCACTCATTGGACCGAATTCGGTTATCCCGCACGGTTTGTGCAGGAGCAA
>NZ_BDBF01000008.1 GCF_001612845.1 Nocardia elegans NBRC 108235
AAATACGTTGCTGGCGGCAGCGTTGAAGAACCGGCTCGGCGCCGAGTGGGAGAGCGACACATGATCAAGAAGATGGGCTACCACTGGCGGCTGCGGGATGTGATGGCTGATCAGCAGATGTTCCAGACTTCGGATCTTGTGCCCCTGTTGGTCGAACGCGGCATCACGTTGTCCCGGGAACAGGTGTATCGGCTGGTGACCCAGCCGCCGCAGCGGCTGAGTATGGATGTGCTGGTAGCATTGTGCGACATCCTCGGGTGCAGTCCCAACGATCTGATTCAGCCGATGGTCGTCAACGAGCAGGTCCGCAAGACCGCAGGCCAGGCGGTGTCGACGCCGATCACGCCGCAGCGCACGGTCATTCGCCGGCCCAGGCAGAAATGACACATCGTCGCGGACGTCCGCGCCGCAGGCCCCACGAACTGCCAGAGGCTCGAACGAGACTGATCGAGTTCATTCGGCGGGCTACTGATGGGCTCGTGGGTGAGGACCAGGCCGAACAGCTTCTGCGCCGCGCCAAGGCGTGGGGAACGACCGGTGCCTACGGTCTGGACGCTCACCTGAGCGAACATCCTGATGCCTTCCTCGCGCCACAACAGCACTGTCCGGCTCCGCTGCCGAAATTGTTGCGGCTGCTGGATGCGCAAGGGCTCGGCGAGAAGGTAGTTCTGCTCGGTTGCGCCCGTTGCGGCCGTACTGACGACGATCTACGTCGGTCCACTCCGCAAGGACGATGCTGTGCACGGTGTATGTTGCGCGATCGCCAGATCGAGTGCGCGCGTTGTCACCGCACGGTATCGGATATCGCCGCCCGTCGTGCCGAGGGCCCGATCTGCCGCAGGTGCCACTACAGCGATCCCGAGCGCGCAATCGAATGTTCTCGTTGCGGGCGCAGGCGCCCTCCTCGGCTGAAACTTCCCGACGGCGGAGCCCTGTGCAGCGCATGTCGCCCCAAGCCACGCACCCTTTGCGTCCGCTGCGGTCGGCTCCGTGTCGCGGATGCCAGGACTGCGGAGGGGCCGATCTGCGGTTCCTGCCACAAGAGTCCGGCGCGCACATGCGGGATCTGCGGGGACGTCAAACCCATCACCCTGCGTGCCACCGCTGACAATCCGGACGTGTGTCACGGCTGCTACCGCAACGACACCAAATGCGCGATCTGCGGTGAGACGACACAAAAGTGCGCGAACTGGCCAGTCGGAGCTGTCTGCTTCCGATGCCATCGCCATCGGACCCACCACCCTGCGCCGTGCGGCAGTTGCGGCCACACCCGCGTGCTGGTCGGCGTCAACGATTCTGGCCCGATCTGCGCGAGCTGTGCCGGCTCGGACCTGAACTACACCTGCCGCCAATGCGGCCATGAAGGCGACATCTATGCGAAAAGGCGATGTCGACGATGCGTCGCGGTAGACCATGTCCGCGAGCTGATCACCGGCGCCAATGGACATATCGTCCCGGAACTACTTCCGCTCGCCGACGCGCTGGCAAACGCCAAATCCGCGTCGCTGATGAAATGGGTCAAATCCAGCCGATCATCACAACGGCTCGCCGAACTCGTCGCCAGCGGCCCAGACATCAGGTACCAAGCACTCGATCAGCTGCCGCAAGGCCATGCCACCCGATACCTGCGTGAATTGCTCGTCTCCACCGGCGTGCTGGAACCGCGCAACGAATCATTCGCGCAACTGGTGTTGTGGGAAGACAGAACCATTTCTGCTCTGTCCGACCACCACCAGCGAATTGTTCGGCCCTTCGCCAAGTGGGCGGTTATCCGCGATGCCCGTCGACGGACCGAGCGCGGCCGGTACACCGACGCCGCATCTCGCGCCGACCGCGCTCAGATCCGCGCCGCCATAGGATTCCTCGCCTGGCTCGACACTGTCGAAACATCGGTCGAGCGGATCGACCAGCGACACCTCGACACCTATCTGTCGCAGAATCCCGCTAAGCTGGAACCGCTGACCGCATTCTTACGGTGGATCCGTGATCGAGGCCCCGGCAGTGTCCTCGCCCTGACAGCACGTCAGTCGGCTTTCGGGCCGGCCAAGGAGTTCCAGGAATTCGAGGAGTACCAGAATCAGCTGCGCCGCTGCCTCACCGATGACAGTCTGCCGCTCGACCTACGGGTCGCCGGTGCGCTGATCCGGTTGTACGGAATGTCGCTAGACCACATCGTCGAACTCACCAAGGACCGCTTCCGACGCGCCGACGAGCGCGACGCCTACCTCACTATCGACAAACATCCAGTCCTGCTGCCGCCGAGCCTCACTCGACTCATCGAACAACTTATCGGGCAGCCTGTCACACGAGCCCTACTGCCCGCGGTCGAAGAGTCGCCCTACCTGTTTCCAGGTAAGCCGCCGACCCGCCCCCGCCATACTCGTTCTCTGCGCCAGTCACTCGCCGACAACCGGCTGCCCAGCCTCTCTGCACGCAACACCGCGATGATGACCATCATCGCCGAGCTGCCGCCGGTGGTGGTCAGTGACCTCCTCGGAATCCACCCGGGCACAGCCGCGCGATGGGCGCAGTTCGCCCAGAGCGGATGGGCCGACTATCTTGCCGCACGCGGCACGAGCAGCCGCTGACAAGAGCCGTCGCTTCTGGACAGCTCGGCCTCAGCCGTGAGGATGCGGTTGCCGCGACCCGAACCCGCTAGTAGTCGACCAGGCAGCGATCGCTGACCATGACCTACCAGGACCTCAGGCTGCCCGCGTACGTCGTGCCCTCTCGATGTCACTTTCAATGCCGTGCACTCGGTTTCGTCTGGTCATTCGTGGGACTTGGCGTCAACCACCTGCTGGTCGACTGGTTGATGGACGGCCGCCGCGACGACCCCGCGGACCTCGTGGCGGTATGCGTGGACCTCTTCGCAGCCACACGCGCGCAGTGGGACGCCGCCGCATCCTCGCCAGGCCCATCTGCCTGACTGTTCGATCTGACTGCCAACGACCGTTCGTATTCGCTCGATCTCGCTGGCCAAACACCTCGGTCTGGTGGGCGAGGCTGGACGGTTCTCGACTCTGGGAGGCGATGCGACCCGGCCGATCCGATGACATCCTGTTTCCGAGACGGCAGTATGACCGACTTCGGGAGTGCCATGTCGACCGTTTACACCATCGGCCATTCCACCCATGCCATCACGGAGTTCATCGGGATCCTGCAGCATTTCGGCATCGGTGTGGTGGCAGACATTCGAACCATGCCGAAGTCCCGGCACAATCCACAGTTCCACATCGACCGGCTCCCGGAATCGCTGGCCGCCGTGGGTATCGACTACCGGCCGATGCCGGGGCTGGGCGGACTACGCAAGCCGGCGGAAGGCTCGATCAACACCGGATGGCGCAACGCGTCCTTCCGCGGATACGCCGACTATATGCAGACGCCCTCGTTCGAGGAGGCGCTCGATGAGCTCATCGCGCTTTCCGGGCAAGAGGTCGTCGCCATCATGTGCGCCGAGGCTGTCTTTTGGCGCTGTCATCGCCGCCTGGTCGCCGACGCACTTCTCGTGCGCGGCATCGACGTCCAGCACATCATGGGTGCGGTACAGCTCGTACCGGCGACGATCACGAGCTTCGCGGTGGTCGGTGGGACGCGAGTCAGCTATCCGTCCATGCCGGGGTGATCGGGTGGGCCGTTCCACTGCGCGCAGCTCATGTCCACACGGCTCCCGCGCATCGGGGTGCCTTCGGCGCGCAGCAGCTCGACGGCGCTGCCGGCGTGGCAGGACGCGGGCGTGCCGTCAGCGCGCACGACCCGATGCCAAAGGGTCTCGTCGGACCAGGCGGTCATGACCCGTCCAACTTGCCGGGGACCCGCGCCGACCAGGTCGCCGATCGCGCCATAGGACATCACCCGGCCGGGCGGAATCTGGTCGATCACGTCGAGGACGCGGCGCGCGAACGGCGATATCGCCCCACTCCCTACCCGACTCATTCGACCCGGACCGGAGGTCGCGTCCTTGCGGCGGTTCGGCGGAACACCGGGCGGTCGTTTCGGGGCGCAGGGGAGCGCCGGCGAAACACCTGTCTGCGAGTCGGGCGGGAGTCGTCGCGGTCAAGGAGCTGCTGCCGGCAGTCCAGGCACCACTGCGTGGTGGGAATGGTTTGCAGCAGATGAATCGGGATATCGGCGTAGCAGGCGCGGCAGCGGCCGTATCGTCCCGCGGCTATGAGCGCGAGCGCTTCGTCGATATCGGTCAGCGCTTGCCGTGCCGCGACGGCCAATGTGACGGTGACTTCATGTCTGGCCCTGTCAGCCGCGGTGGCGAGTTGGGGAGCGTCACCGAGTTCGGCGTCCAATTCGGTCAGTTGCTGCACACGGAATCGGCGTTGCTGATTCAGGGCGTGTCGGAGTGTGGGCAGATGGTCGGTAAGGGATGTGCGTGAGGGTGCGTGGGTCATGTTGATCTCCAGGGCCGGGATCCGGAACGTGGCTCGGTATCGGGCGGAGGGGGCCGCGCTGAAGGCGGCTGGCTGCATCACCATCACTTCCGTGCTCGGGTCAGTGCACGGTAGTAGTGGTCGCGATGGTCGCGGTGCGCACGCCGGGCACCGTGCGGGCCAGGGCGATGGCGATGCGCCGCTCGGATTCGTCGGCGAACCGGCCCGAGACGCCGAGGTGGCCATTGGCCACGGCGACATGCCAGCGCCCTGCGCCGGCGTACTGATCGAGGCGACTTTGTGCTTCTGCTGCCAGGGTGTCGTCGGGTGTCAGCAACATGCGCAACACGTCGCCGCGGCTGAGCATGCCGATCACATGGTTGTCGGCGTCGACGACGGGCAGACTGCGCAGGCCGTGGATCACCAGTTCGGTCATCGCCACGGCCACTGCCGCACTGCCGGGAACCGACACCGCCGGTGTGGTCATCACCGCACCGACCGAGTCGTCGAGTTCACCGGCCCGCAGCAGGTCGCCGCTGGTGAGTACTCCGGTGAGCCGATCGTCGCGGTCGAGAACAGGCAATGCCGCGTACCCCGATTCGGCGAGCATCAGCGCCGCCTCGCGTGCGGTGTTGTTGTGCCTCAGAGCGACGACCGGCCGGCTCATCACCTCGCATACCGGCATGGTGTTCATTGCTGTTCAACTCCGTTCCATCGGTTCTTACCGGCTTTACAACGAAAAGCAGGTTCCTCGCTGCAGCTGACCCCATCGACGCCAGGCTCTGACGCGGTCTGTCGGTGACCGCGTACAACGACGCGAGTGCCTGCGGCGTTGCTGGTCAACCCAAGTATGAGGCGCCGACTACGGCGATCGGTTGCGCTGATCGGACAATCCGGTCGTGCAAATTGTGGTGATGTCACTGTGGATATGGAGCTGTGCCGGGTGATTCGGTGACAGCGAGTTCGATCAGCGTGGCGAGCCGTTTGCGGGGCTCGTCCAAGCCGAGGTCGGTCACTTCCGCCATCTTTCGTAGCCGGTTGCGGATGGTGTTCTCGTGTACGCCCAGAAGTTCGCCCGCCTCGGTGGGGTCGCCCTGGGCTTGTAACCAGACGCGCAGTGTCGCCACATACTGAGTGGAGTTCGTGCGGTCGTAGTGTCGTAGCTGTGCGAGCGGGCCGCGGGCGGGGGTTCGTCCCGCGAGCCCCGCGGTGCGCAATCGCTGGAGCACGATGTCGGCCCATGCTTCGTCGTAGGCGGGCGGCGGCGTGCCTGCTGGACGAGTCTCGTGCAGCGCCAGGCACTCCTCGGCTTCTCGGCGCGCCAATGACACTTCCGTGGCCTGGGCGACGCCGCTGATGCCGGCGAGCACCGTGAGCTGGTCGTTCAGCCCCGCGCGCAGTTCGCTTATCCAGCGGCGGGCGGTGGTTGGGTGATCGGCGGGCAGCAGGGTGTAGATGGTGTCGCCGATCAGGGCGCTGCGGCTCGGACGGGACCAGCCGAATCCGGTTGTTGCCCGCTCGAAGATGAGCAGCAAAGCGGTGTGCGGCTCGTGGACTCGGGCGCGGAGCGCGATCACTCGGATGGTGGCCGACGCCAATCCCAGCCTGCTGGCCACCGTCGCTGCGTCCGCGGCCCCCTCCAACAGTGCGATCACCAGTTCCGATTCAACGTGTCGTTCCAGGTCTGCGCTTGCGCGCGACCGCAGCAGGTGCAGGGCCACCGTGTGCGCGCCGTCGACCAATGCGGCCCGTCGATCCCCCCGCAGGGGTGTCGGGCACGATACCCATACCGATCCCAGCAGTTGTCTGCCCACCCGCACGGCCGCCACCATCCGCCCGGCCATCCCGCGCTCCGGCTGAGCGGCAACGAACAACGGCTCCTCCGAGGCCGCCACATGCGCGAAGACACCGCACTCGTCGAACAGCTCATGCAACCAGGGCGGCATCTGCCGGCCCAGGATCGTCTCGACCCGCGCGGGGTCGAGGTGGGACTGCGGCCTCGAATACGCCAGTACGCGGGATCGATGGTCCTCGATCGTTACCGCACCGCCGACCGCGTCGGCGAGACTGTCGGCCAGGGCGAAAAGATCGGTCGGCCCGCGCCCTGCCTCGGTCTCGCGGCCTTCCAGCACCAGCCCGTAGACCACAGCGGCCACCTCACTCCAGGCCACCGCGGGGTCGACTTCGAGCACCGCCACATCCTCGAGCACCGGCGCGTCGCCGGTGTCCTCGCCGCCACGGATGAGCGCGACAGTGGCGCGCGCCGACACTGCCCAGGCCATTACCTCCGCGATCGAGCGTGCGCCGATGCCTAGCAGCACATCGCCGGTTTCCGTGGGGTCGGTGACAGGGCCGTGGATGACCACGCTGCGCAGGGGGATCGATCGGGCTACCGCACCCAACCGCACCCGCACCCCGTAGCCACTGAGCACGTCGGCCAGACGGTCCAACGTCACCACGAGTGGCTCCCGTCGTGCGGCCGACCTGCGGTTGCGGTGGCACCGGTGACAGCCGGTCGAGCGACGCGATGCGCTATCACGGCGGTTGTGGGGGATCGGCCGCTACGGTGCGGTCGATGGCGTGGCTTTGCTGTGGTGGCGAGCGTGCCTGAGCATGGC
>NZ_BDBF01000009.1 GCF_001612845.1 Nocardia elegans NBRC 108235
GCGGCGTTGTTGACCTTCGCGGGGGCCGGAGCCGGAGTGGCCGGCGCGCTGGGGGCGGCGGTCGGCGCGGAGGCGGCGGGAGTGCTGTTGGCTATCTCACCCGGCGATTCCGGTGTGTAGTCGGCGAGAAACTCGTGCCAGCTCTCATCGACCGACGACGGATCTTGCTTGTACTTCTGGTACATCTCGTCGACGAGCCACTGGTTCTGTCCGAACTGGGATGTTGAGCTGCTCACAGCAGGTGTTCGCCTCATTTCGTTCTTCGCGCTGCGACGTTTGTGACGTGCCCGGCACGGGTCGATCGGCACGATGTGCGCCGATGCGCCCTTTCTGAGGATAGGCCCAGCCGTGACAGCGTGCCCCAGCGCGGCCATGCGTAGGCGCACCGCCGCGCCACTGTCCGGTTAACCACCCCCGGACAGACCCAGCCTCATAGGTGACGACTCGTCCCCGGTCGAGAATATTCCTTCGTCGGAATCGGCTGCCTCCCAGAGTCGGTTATAGATTCCGCGCTCCGCCAGTAACTGCGCGTGCGCGCCGAATTCCACGATCCGGCCGTGCGCGACAACCGCGATACGATCGGCGCGCGCGGCGGTCGCCAGACGGTGCGCCACGATCACCGTGGTGCGCCCGCGAGCCAGCGATCTGCTCGCTACCAGCACCTTTTCCTCGTTGGCCGGATCCAGGACCGCGGTTGCCTCGTCGAGCAGCAGCAGATCCGGGTCGACCAGCTCCGCGCGAGCCAGCGCGATCAGCTGGCGTTGACCCGCCGACAGCCCGCGTCCGCCCTCACCGATCGGCTGGGCCATACCCCGCGGCAGCGTCTCGATCATCTCGAGTGCGCCGACCGCCGCGGCGGCCCGGGCGATGTCGGCCGATGTGGCACAGGGTTTCCCGAATGCAATGTTGCTGGCGACATCGCCGGTGAACAAGTGAGCTTCCTGAGGGACCACGCCGAGCCGGGCACGGAACCGGTCGAGCCGGTAGTCACGGATATCGATCTCGTCGACGCGAATGGATCCGGAGTGTGTGTCGGCTCCGTCTCCGCCGGGATGCGAACGGGGAAGGTCGTAGAGGCGCGCCAGCAGTTTGACCACCGTCGATTTCCCGGCCCCGGTCTCACCGACCAGCGCGAGGGTCGAGCCGGCCGGGATGTGCAGCGAAACATCTTCCAGTGCAGGCGTTCTGGCGTCGGGGTAGCGGAAGGTGACGCGGTCGAAGCGCACGTCGCCGCGCAGTCCGCCCTCGATGTCGACCGCATCGGCCGGATCGGGAGCGATCGAGGACGGCGTGTGCAGCAGCGTTTCGATGCGCCGCAACCCCACCCGGGCCTGCTGGTAGCCGTCGAAGACCTGGGAGAGCTGGGTGATCGGCCCGAACAACAGGCTCAGGTAGAGCACGAAGGCCACCAGGGTGCCGGCGGTCGTGGTGCCGTGCGCGACCTCGCGGGCGCCCAGATACACCACCGCCGCCTGCGCCAGATCCGCCCACGCCAGCACGAACGCGAAATACAGCGCGATGGCGCGCTGGGCCCGCAACCGGGCTCGGCGGTATCGATCGGAGTAGTCGGTGAACCGGCGGGCGGCCTCGGCCTCGTGGCGGTAGGCCTGGGTCGCGCGCAGGCCCGCGACGTTCTCCTGGAAGTCGGCGTTGACCGTGGCCACCCGTTCCCGCGAGGCCGAATACGCCGAGGCCGAGACGCGGCGGAAGAACACTGTCGCCACGATCAGCGGCGGCAGCGCCACGAACACCACGACGGCCAGCGCGGCGTCGATCACCAGCAGTGCGATCACGATGCCCACGACCGTGACCAGGCTGATCAGGGCAGTACCCAGCCCGGTTTGCAGGAAGGTCGACAGTGCGTCGATATCGGTCGTCATCCGCGTCATGATCCGGCCGGACAGCTCACGCTCGTAGTAGTCCAGGCCGAGTCGTTGCAGGTGGGCGTAGCTGCGCACCCGCAGCCCGTACAGCACTCGCTCGCCGCCGCGCGCCGAGAGCCGGGTGTTGAGGGCCTCGGCCACCCAGCTCAGGACCACCAGCACCACCCCGGCGACGGCCGCGACCACCAGTACGGCGCCGCGATGCTGTCCGACGCCGTCGTCGAGTGCGAATCGGGTGAGCGCCGGGAACGCCACCGAGATGGCCGCGTCCACCGCCAGCAGCGCGACCACGGCCGCCAGCAGCAGGCGCACCGGCCGCAGCAACCGCACCAGCCGGAATTTCGGGTCCGGCCGTTCCAGCTCGCGATCGTCGAGCTCCGGTTGTTCGGTGGCCGGAGCCAGATTCGCCAGCGCGGCCCGCATCTCCGGCGGCGCATCCGGTTCCGAACTCGAATCCTCGGGAGGCGCAACGAGTTCGGCATCCGGGAATCCATTCGGGCCCGGCTCCGCGATACTTCCGCCCGGTCCCGGCAGCCGGATCACCCGATCCGCGTGTGCCAGGGTCGATTCGCGGTGCGCGAGGATCAGCGTGGTGCGGCCGTGGGCGGGCAGGGCATCGAAGATCGCGGCCTCGGTGACGGCGTCCACCGCGGAGGTGGCGTCGTCGAGGACGAGGACGCGCGGGTCGGCGAGCAGGGCGCGCGCCAGGGCCAGGCGTTGTCGCTGCCCGCCGGAGAGCGTGAGGCCGCGCTCGCCGACGACGGTGTCGTAACCGTCCGGCAGTGCGCGGATGAATTCGTCGGCCGCGGCCATCCGGGCGGCCGCGCGGATCTGCTCGGGATCGGCATCCGGTGCGCCGAGTGCGATATTGGCGGAGATGGTGTCGGAGAACAGGAACGGCTCGTCGAAGACGACACCGATCGCCTCGCGCAGATCGGTGGCCCGCGCCCGCGCGATATCGATCCCGGCGGTCTCCGGATCCTGGTCCGCCCCGAAGAGGCTGATCCGTCCCGACTCGGGCGCATGGAATCGCGGCAACAGCAGCGTCAGCGTCGATTTTCCGGAGCCGGCCGGGCCGATCACCGCCACCGTCTCGCCGGGGCGCACGGTGAGATCGAAATCGTGCAGCACCGGGCGTCCCGGTTCGAATCCGAAGGTGAGACCTCGGATGTGCAGGCCGAGTGGCCCCTCCGGCAGCGGTTGCGGATCGGGCGGGTCGATGCTCTCCGGAGCCTCGTCGATGACCTGATAGACGCGTTCGGCCGCCGCCCGGGTCAGCTGCGCCATGACCAGGACGTTGGACAAGATCCGGGTGCTCGACGCCATCATGGTCACGTAGGTCGCGAAGGCCAGGAAGGTGCCGACACCGATCACCGAACGCAGCGCCAGCATGCCGCCGAGGGCGATCACGATCACCAGTCCGGCCTGTGGAATCGCCGACACCGTCGGCGCGAACCGGGAATCGATGCGCGCCGCGCGCATCCGGTGGGCGTAGAGCCGCCGCCCGTGCTCCTCCAGAATCCGCACCATCCGCGATTCCTGGCCGAAACCCTTCACCACTCGCACGCCGGTGACGGTTTCCTCGACGTGCTGGGCCAGATCGGCCGCCCGCTGCTGCGCCGACCAGGTGGCCGCGTGCAGCCGCGGCCGCACCCGGTACACCACCAGCGCCAGCACCGGCACCGTCAGCAGCGACACCAGGGCCAGCGGCGGCGAGAGCACCAGCATGGCTACCGCGGCGAAGACGAAGATCAGCAGCGAGGCGGCCGAGAGCGGCGCCATCGCGAGCAGCCCCTGCACCAACTGCAGATCGCTGATCGAGCGCGACACCACCTGGCCCGTGCGCAACCGGTCCTGTCGCGGTCCGTCGTAGCGGTGCAGCGCGGTGAGCAGGTCCACCCGCACCTCGTGCTGGACGTCCAGCGCCAGCCGTCCCGCGAGCCAGCGCCGCCCGTAGGTCGCCGCGAATCGGGCTAGGGCCAGGGCGACCAGTATCCCGGCGATCGGAGCGAGTGCCCCGACCTCGCCGACCCGGGCCCGGTCCAATGCGGCCTTCGCGGCCAGGGGCGCCGCGGCCTCCGCGCCGGCGCCCGCGACCACGGCCAGGATGACGCCGGCCAGCACCCGCGGATGACCGGCGCAGGCCGTCCAGAGCCGTCGCAACCAGCCGCTACGGCCCGCTTCGGGCGCGCGGTGGGACCGCTCACGGGACGGTGCCGCTGCGGCCGAGCCGGCGTCGCGGCGAGATCCGGGGTCGAGGGTTTCGGTGTCGTTCATGTCGATTCGACGGTACCGACGCGCCCCGACACCCGGCGTCTCCCGCACCCCGTGCGGGAAATTCCACCCGGATGGGCTGTCGAATCAGATGTCGCGCGTGCGCAGATACCACCAACCGGCCGCCCCGGCGGCGATCGCCCAGACCACCAGCACCACGGCCGAGGCCGCATTCGGCGGCAGGAACGGACTCTCGGGGAACGAACCGACCGCGACCGAGCCGATGGTGGCCGAACCCGGCAGCAGCACCACGACGCCCGCGATGCCCGCGCCCTTGGCGACCAGCCAGATCAGCGGTTCCAGGATGAACAGCCATCCCGCCATCGCGATCACGGCCGGATTGGGTGAACGCACCAGCAATCCCAGGCCCACGCCGATCACGCTCCAGCACACCGCCGCGAGCAGGCCGCCGCCGAACACCCCGACCAGTCGCCAGCCGAATTCGACGGTGTGCCGCCCGAAGGCCAGCAGGCCCAAGGCCGCGCCGATCTCCGCGCCCGCCGCGAGAACCAGCGAATAGGCCGCGGCTACCCCGGCTTTCGCGCCGAAGAGCACGTTGCGGTCGGGCGTGAACAGCGCGGTGAGTCCCATGCTGCGGTAGCGGTATTCGTCGCCTGCCGCGACCGCGCCGCCGATCGCCGCCGCACCCACCGCCACCGCGATCGCCAGATACAACCCGACGGTCGCGGTCCCGGTAACCAGCGCCTCGCGCGGTTGCGGACCCGACCCGCGCAGTGCGGAGGCCGAGGCGACGACGAAACCCACGGCCGCGAGCACCGGGGGCAGCATCCATCCGGAGCGCACCGCGCTGATCTTGCGCAGTTCGGCGGTCGCCGCCCGGTTCACCTCGGCGGGAACAGTGGGCAGGGTCGGCAGCATCATCGCGTTCCGTACATGGTCGCAGGGGCGGGGACGGGATAGGCCGGCGGCGCGGACGATTTGGTGAGGATGGCCAGCACCCGATCGGGGTGGACGGGTTCGGCCACCACCTCGCCGAGATGGACCCGGGCCAGCGCCGCGGCGGCCTCGATCTCGGCGCGAGAAGCCTCGGCGACGGCAAGTCGGCCGTCGCTGCGCATCACCGCGTCGGTGAAGCCCTGCGCCGCCAGAGTGGTGGCCAGCGCGATCGGGCTCGACGCCGCGACCACCAGCCGATCGGGATGGTTGCGCCGCAACCGCCGCGGACTGCCCTGATAGGCCACCGAACCGGCCGAGAGCACGATCACCTGATCGCAGACCGGCACGGCCGCGGCCAGGCTCTGCGAGGTGAACAGGGTGGTGCCACCGCGCCGGGCATGAGCCCGCAGATAGTCGAAAAGCCATGCCCGCTCGGGCGAATCGAGACCTTCGAACGGGTCGTCGAGCACCAGCAGGCGCGGCTGTGCGAGCAGTGCCTGCGCCACCGCGAGCCGCGTGCGCACGCCGTCGGGAACATCCCGCACCCGCGTGGCGGCGGCCTCGCCGAGGCGCAGCATCGCGAGCAGGGCGTCGACCCGCTCGTCGTCGACACCCGCGGCGGCCGCGTACACCCGCAACTGGGCGCGCACGGTCCGAGCCGGGTGCAGTCCGCGCGGCTGCAGCACCGCGCCGATCCCGCCGCCGTCGAAGGTCTCGGCGACGCCGGAATCGGCTCGCAACAGTCCGAGCAGAATGTGGAGCAGCGTGGATTTTCCGGATCCGGGCGGGCCGACAAGGGCCGCGGTGGTGCCGGCCGGAACCGAGAACCCGACATCGCGCAGGGCGAGGACACCCTCGAACTGCTTGTGCAGTCCGCTGATCGAGACGGCGAGCGAGCGGGCCGCGCTCATCGCTGCTCGGCCGTCGAACCGGAGGCCGTGCCGTCCGGATTACCCAGTGCCGGAAGCGGATCCGCGTCGATCACGGTGCCGCGTGCGGTACCGCCGGACCATCGCATCGGCGCGGGGCCGAATGCCTTGTGCGCGTTGCCGATCACATTCTTCCCCAGGGCGCGGTTGCCGAATCCGCCGATGGCCGCGCCGATTCCGGCCGGCAGGATCTTGCCGAACATGAGCATGCTGCGCTTGGTGACGAACTGGACGACGAATCGCTTCATCAGCGATTCGTTCATGCCCTTGATGCCCGGGATCCGCTCCGCCAGCAGCGTGCCCCAGTTCTTGGCCGAATGACCCACGCTCTGCTGCACGATCTCCATACCGCTCTCGCCGAGAACCACCGCCAGCACCAGCGCGCGCCGGCGTTCCTTGTCCTCGGGGGCGACGCCGTGGACGGCGGCGACGGCCAGGGTGAAGACGGCCGAGGCCTCGAGGAAGAAGGTGGTCTCCGCGCTCATCGCCGCGAGCGAGGTCAGGGTGCCCACCCCCGGCACGGCGGCGGTGGCGCCGACCGCGGTGCCGCTGCCGGTCACGGTCGTGAGATAGATCTTCTCCAGCCGATCGAGGATCTGTGCCGGACTCTCGTCCGGATGTGCCCGGCGGAACCGGTCGACGTACTTCGCGACCGCGGGAGCCTGCAATTGTGCCCCGTTGTCCAGCAGTGACCGCACGGCCTTTTCCACGCCGCTGTTGAACATCGGTAACGCACCCCTCTCGTCCGGTCGGCACAAACTCTAGTGGTGCCGATCCGACGGCCGCGGACGAAGTCGGCGACGGTGGCCGATACGGCCGTCGTCCGTGCAACGAACCGCGCCCGGGTCCGGTTCCGCCGCGCCCCCGCGCCGCCTACCGTGGAGAGGGTGAGTGGTGTCTCCGCGGGAGCGCGCCGGTTGCCCGCCCCGTCGTTGCGGCCCTATCTCGGCCGCTACGACGGCTATCTGCTGCGCGGATTCGACCCGGGCGTGCACGTCGGCATGCCGAGTACCTCGATCACGGTGATCCTCACCATCGACGAACCGATCGACGTGCCGGTGTCCTCCCATCCCGACCAGGCCGGAGGCCGCTGGGACGCGCTGGCCGGCGGGCTGACGCTGCGGCCGACACTGATCGCGCACAACGGCTACCAGCACGGAATCCAGCTGGCGGTGACACCGCTGGGTGCGCGGGCGCTGTTCGGCATACCCGCGGGCGAGCTGGGGGAGTGGATCGTCGATCTGTCGGATCTGCTGGGGCCCGAGGCCGAGCGGGTGCGGGAGCGGATCGCCGCGACCTCCGACTGGCGGGCGCGGTTCGCCGTGCTGGACGAGGTCTTCTGCGCGCGGGTCGCCGCGATCGATGCGCGCCGGCTCGAGATGGACGCCAATCTCCGCCGGGCCTGGCGGCTGCTGACCGATCCCGCCGGCGCACCCGCGGTCGATCGGGTGGCGCACGAGATCGGCTGGAGCAGAAGGCATCTGGCCGCGCGATTCGCCGGCGAGTTCGGCATCACGCCGAAGGAGGCCGCGCGGCTGACCCGTTTCGAGGTCTCGCATCGCATGGTGCGCCGCCCCGAGGTGAGCATCGCCGAGGTGGCCGCCGTGACCGGCTATTACGACCAGGCCCATATGGCCCGCGAGTGGCGCGAACTGGCCGGCTGCCCGCCGTCGGCGTGGCGCGCGCGAGAGGTGTTCCCATTCGTCCAAGACGACGGGGGCCCGGGCGAGAAAGGCTGGGTGCATGACCGAAACAACCGATACCGCAACGACCCGTACCGCGACGACGACCGCCCCGCTGTGGCCGACGTTCATCTACCGTGACGCCCCGGCGGCGATCGACTTCCTGCAGCGCGCCTTCGGCTTCGTAGAAGTCGCCCGCTACGGCACCGCCGACCTGGTCCAGCACGCCGAACTCGGCTGGCCCGGCGGCGGCGGGATCATGCTCGGTTCGCAGCGCGACGATTCCGCGCTCTGCGAGCAGCCGCCGGGGACCGGCTCGGTGTACATCGTCGTCGACGACCCGGACGGACTCTACGAACGCGCCCGCGCCGCCGGTGCGACCATCGTGCGTGAGCTCCGCGACGAGGACTACGGCTCGCGCGGATTCACCTGCCGCGATCCCGAAGGCGTGTTCTGGAGCTTCGGCACCTACGCGGGAACCTCCGCCTGACGAAACGACGCACGAGCGGATCCGGCGCGGAGGCGGGGACAGCCTCCGCCCGGTGACGCTCAGACCCAGTCGGCGGCCGGAACCCGCTCCGCCGGCAGGGGCGGCGGAGGCGGGGTGCCGTCCCCGAAGGGCTTGCCGCCCAGTGCTTCTCGGCCGTGCGGCGTCAGCCAGCCCGACAGTTCCGGCCCCTTCGGCACGATCCCGGTCGGATTGATATCGCTGTGCACGATGTAGTAGTGCCGCTTGATCTGCGTGAAATCGATGGTGTCGCCGAATCCCGGGGTCTGGAACAGGTCGCGCGCGTAGGCCCACAGCACGGGCTGTTCGGTGAGCTTGTTCCGATTGCATTTGAAATGGCCGTGATACACCGGGTCGAACCGCACCAGCGTGGTGAACAGCCGCACATCGGCCTCGGTGATGGTGTCGCCGACCAGGTAGCGCTGTTCGCTCAACCGTTCCGACAACCAGTCCAGCGCGGTGAACAGCCGATCGTAGGCGGCGTCGTAGGCGTCCTGGCTGCCGGCGAAGCCGCAGCGGTAGACACCGTTGTTGACCTCGGTGTAGACGCGCCGGTTCACCTGATCGATCTCGGCGCGCAGCGGTTCGGGATACAGCTGCGGCGCGCCCGGCCGGTGGAACTGCGTCCACTCGGTGGAGAAGTCGAGCGTGATCTGCGGGTAGTCGTTGGTGACCACCTGTCCGGTCGGCACGTCCACCACCGCCGGGACCGTGATGCCGCGCGGATACTCCGGGTCGCGCGCGAGGTAGGCGTCGCGCAGGAAGTGGATGCCCAGCACCGGGTCCACCTCGTCCGGATCGAGGTCGAAGGTCCAGCTGCGTTTGTCGTGGGTCGGCCCGCACAACCCCAGCGAGATCACCTGCTCCAGGCCGAGCAGCCGCCGCACGATCAGCGTGCGGTTGGCCCACGGGCAGGCCCGCGCCGCGATCAGCCGATAACGCTGCGGTTCGACGGGATAGCCGTCGCGGCCGTCGGCGGTGATCCGGGTCGTGATGTAGTTCGTATCGCGCTTGAATTCGCCGGGCTCGACATAGGTCGCGGTGTTCGAACCGGCGTGCTCGGTCGGCGAGGTATCCACCGCACCAGTCTGGCAGACCGGCGGCCGGGGTACCGGTTACGACTGGTTCTGGATAGATTCGGCCGATGAGCGATTCGAAACCCACCCGGTTGGAGCGGACCGAGACCGAGGCCGGCGCCCAGCTCGCGATCATCACCATCGACCATCCGCCGTTGAACCTGTTCGATTCGGCGCTGCTGGGATCGCTCGCCGCCGATCTCGCCGAGTTGACCGCGAACCCGCCGCGCGCGCTGCTGATCCGCGCCGCGGGCAAGGTCGTCTCCGGTGGGGTCGACGTCCACGAATTCGACGGGCTGAGCGTGGATCAGGGCGCCGAACTGTGGCAGCGCCTGTTCCAGGGCATCATCCACCCGGTCGAGGCCCTGCCGTGCCCGGTCGTCTTCGCCGCCCACGGCCTCACCCTGACCGCCGCCTTCGAGATCTCGCTGGCCTGCGACATCCTGCTGGCCTCGCCGAAGGCCAAGTTCGGGCTGGTGGAGACGGTCGTGGGCCTGACGCCGTCGATGGGCGGCCCGCAGCGGCTGGCCGAACGCGCCGGTTCCGGCCGGGCGCGGGAACTGGTCATGACCGGCGACCTGTACGACGCGGCCACCCTCGCCGAGTGGGGTGTGGTCAACGCGGTGCACGAGGATGTCGACGCCGCGGCCCGGGCGCTGGCCGCCCGCCTCGCCGACGGCCCGACCCGCGCGCACGCGGCCACCAAGCAGATCATCGCGGCATGGCGTTCCGGCGGCGTCGAACATGCCGATTCGGTGACGCCCAAGGTCTCCGGTGAACTGTTCGAAACCGAGGATTTGCGGGGTGCGGTGCGCAGCTTCCTGGACGTGGGCCCGGGGAAGGCGAGCTACACCGGGCGGTGATCGCCGGGACATCTTTGTCGCCTAACGCCCCGCGATTGTGATCTGCGTCATATAGTCACAAATGCCTGTTGATCGAGGCATCCGGAGGGACTTGATGACGCAGCTTCTGATCGAATATCCACAGACGCGAAATCCGTGGTGCGGCAACCCTCTTGCTCGCGGTGCCGACGGCGTGCTGCGGTACGGAAATCTCAATCCGGCCCTCACCGAACTGCTCGATGTGCAGGTACACGCGTTTTCGGCCCGGGAGGCGGTCGTCGAGATCGGCGGTCCGCGGCTGACCTACCGGCAGTTGTGGCATGCCGCCTCCCGGATCGCCGGCGGATTGCAGGAACACGGAATCGGTTACGGCGACCGGGTTGCCGTGCGGATGCCGGTGGGCGTGCGCTGGGTCCAGGCCTTCCTCGGCGCCCTGTTGTCCGGTGCGGTGCCGGTGCTGGTGCACGACGGGCTGCCCGATGCCGCGGCCGCCCAGGTGATCGCGGACAGCTGCGCGGATTTCGTGCTCGACGGCGGCGGCGCCGACGCCGGGTACGCCGACTTCCCCGACGGCGCGGCCTTCATCGACGACGGTGCCTCGCTGAGCGAGCTCGCCCTGCTGTGCTACACCAGCGGCGCTGCGAGCCAGGGCCTTTCGGAGGCGCCGGGCGGTCCGCGCGGTGTCGAGTTGACCAACGAGAATCTGCTGTCGGCGGTGCGCTCGGTGGTGGGCGCCTTCGACCTGCCGACCGACGGATTGCGCAATCTGGTCCTGATGCCGCTGGCGCACGCGAGCGGCTGTGTCGATCAACTGCTGCCGACCTTCGCCGTGGGCGGCACGGTCGTCCTCGCCCCGGATCCGGCGATGATCGCCGAGACGATCGTCGCCGAACGTGTCGATATGGTGGCCGCGACGCCCCGCATCTTCGCGGGCCTGCTCCCGGAACTGGCCGGATTGCGTGCGGAGGGCGTGCGCCAGGTGTGCAGTGCGGGACATCGCGCCGAACTGGCCGCGACCGACACCGGCACCGCGGAAATCGTCGCCGAGGCGCTGCGCGAGGTGTTTCCGCTGGCCCGGCAGTGGTCGGTATGGGGTGCGACCGAAACCAGCGGCATCGGATTGGCTCTGGTGGACAGCGGCGTGACGCCGGGCAGTGACGTTCTCGGATTCCCGTTCGGCGGTACGGAATTGGCGCTGTGGGGGCCGCGGGCCGGGGTGGGCAGCGGCGAATTGCTCTGTCGCGGGCCGAATATCACCCCGCGCTACTGGAACGACCCGCAGACCACGGAATCGCGGTTCACGGGCAGTTGGTTCCACACCGGCAATCAGGTCAGCATCGACACCGATGGTCTGGTCCACCGCACCGGATAGCCGGTGCCGGCCGGCAGGACCGGATCACTCCAGCATGCGGGTGTGCAGGGCGGCCCGCAGCTGCGGTGTGATGCCGATGGCCTCGAGATAGCCGTCGAGGGTGCCGTGGTGGCGGTGCATGGCCTCGGTGCCGGCGGCGAGGTATTCGATGCTCACGCCCAGCAGGGCGGGCGGCAGCGACTCGCCGGAATTGCGCGCCACGTCGGCGGCCAGCGATTCGACGGCCTCGTTGCTGAGCAGATAGTCGGCCAGGACGTCGTCCTCGGTGACGCCGACGGCCCGCAGCAGGGTGGCGACCGCCCAGCCGGTGCGGTCCTTACCGGCCGCGCAGTGCACCAGCACCGCGCCGTCGCCGCGGGCCAGCGACCGGGCCATGGCGGTGATCGCGAGTCCCGCCTCCGGCATCGAGGGGAATTCCGCGTAGACCTCGAGCAGGTTGAGGTGGCGGCCGGTCGTCGGGGCGTCGTCGCGCGCGGCGGCCTCGTGCGGCGGCAGCGCCGTCGCCTGCGGAGCCTCGTGCGGGGCCCGGGCGGCGCCGACCCCGGAGTGGAACGGTGTCACCTCCAGCCGCACGCCGTCGGGAAGGATGTCGACGCCCATCCGGTCGGCCTCGCCGGGCCCGCGCAGATCGTGCACGGTGGCGACGCCGAGCCGGCGCAGGATGTCGTGCCCGCGTTCGTCCAGCCGGCACAGCTGAGCCGACCGGAGCAGAACTCCGCTGCGAATCTTGGTCCCGCTCGCCGTGCGCAGGCCGCCGACGTCGCGGTAGTTGAAGGTGCCGGGAATGTGGAGATGATCGGGGCGCACCGTTGTCACGACTCCAGGTTATCGGCGGGTTCGACACGGTGGGCGGCGATGGCTCAGCTGTGTGCTCGCCCACATCGATATAACGATTCCCGGCCGGAGGCCGTAGAGTTCTGGGCGTTTGCGCCCGCGCGGCAGCCGCCCTGACCGTGGCGGATCCGCCGCCGAACCCCACCGCGGGATGTGTCGGGGTGGTAACAAAACAATCTTTCAGTACGGAATGACCGATCGAACCTGGTCGCGATCCCCGAAAACCCTCTAACATTGACGGATGTTGAACGGGCCGCCCGAGGTAGACCTCGGAAGAGATCACCGCGGATCCGATGCCCGTTGAGCGAGCCGCGCAGGCGAGGTGCGCGAGTTCTTTCGCCGAGGGAGTCGTCGTTGAGCGCTAGTGGAGAGATGATTCGGGTCCGGCCGCGGCCGATCGTGCAGGAGGCCATCGACGCCGCGTCGGCCGCCTGCGACTGCACGGGCACGCGCGCGTTACGGGTGGTTCTGCATGCCGGCGTGAGTGCGATGTGGTCGGCCATCCGGGCCACCCCGCAACGGCAGGTGCACACGCTGGATCTCACGATCAGTTCCTTACGCCGCCGCTGGGAGGGCGAGGCCGACTGCCCCGGTCTCTCGGCGACGGAGTGGCTGCGCGACCTGGACGCCGAGGTGGGTGCGGCGTTGGACGCGTGTGCCGAGCGTTCGAATACCCAGTGGATCGAGCCGGTAGCGGCGATATCGGCGTATGTGCTGGCCGTGATCCAGGGCGCCGTGCTGCGCTGGCTCGCCGACGGTGACGACGAGACCACGCTCGTGGTGCTGGACGATCTGGTCGCCACGCTGATCACCAAGGCGGTCGATCGGTAACGACGCGCCGGGTTCTCCTGGACGTGTGACCAGTTTCGTGATTGGCTGATGTGGTGACAGACGCGTCGCCCATCGCCGACCTGCACGCCGCCACCGCGGACCTCGATCCGCCCCTGGCCGCGCTGGACCTGAGCGCGCTGCGCGCCAACGCCGCAGACCTGGTGCGCCGGGCCCGCGGCGTGCCGATCCGGGTGGCCAGTAAATCGGTGCGCTGCCGCGCGGTCCTCGAGGAAGTGCTCGGATCGCAGCTCACCGGCCACGGCGGATTCGCCGGCATCATGTCCTATTCGTTGCGCGAGGCACTGTGGCTGGCCGGACACGGGGCACGCGACGTTCTGCTCGGCTATCCGAGCGTCGATCGCGCCGCGCTGGCCGAATTGGCCGCCGACGCCACCCTGCTCGACTCGATCACGCTGATGGTCGACGACGTCGCCCAGTTGGATCTGATCCGCGCCGCGGTCGGTGGCGCCGGAATCAGCCCGCGGATATGCCTGGACGTCGACGCCTCGTTGCGGATCGGCCCGCTGCACCTGGGGGTGCGCCGATCGCCGATCCGGACTCCGGAGCAGGCCGAGTGGCTGGCCCGGGTCGCCCGCGAGCGCGGCTTCCGGGTGGTGGGTGTGATGACCTACGAGGCCCAGATCGCCGGCCTGCCCGACACCAATCCCGCGGTGCGGCTGGTCAAACGGCTCTCCGCGGCCGAAATCGGCACTCGCCGTACGCATGTGCTGGAGGCCGTGCGTTCGGTGGCCGGTGAGCTCGAGATCGTCAACAGTGGCGGCAGCGGGTCCATCGAGGTGAGTGTGGCAGCGCCCGAGGTTACCGAGGTGACCGCCGGATCCGGTCTCTACGTGCCGACGCTGTTCGACGGATATCGCGCGTTCACGCCTCATCCCGCGCTGTATTTCGCACTGCCGGTGCTGCGCCGCCCGGCCGCCGAGATCGCCACCGTCTTCGCCGGCGGCTATATCGCCTCCGGTCCGGTCGGTGCCTCACGAGTGCCGAAGCCGGTGTGGCCCAAGGGGTTACGGTTGATCGGCACCGAGGGTGCGGGGGAGGTACAGACGCCGTTCACGGGCGCCGCGGACCTGGCCGTCGGGGATCGGGTGTGGATGCGCCACGCCAAGGCCGGCGAGGTCTGCGAACGCTTCGACGCCATCCACATCGTGGATGCCGACGACCGGCGCACCACGGTGCCGACCTATCGGGGCGAGGGCCGCAACTTCGGCTAGCCGCGCCCGGTCAGTTCGAGGTAGGCGGCCAGATCGGGCAGCTGTTCAGGGGTTTCGGGCAGATAGTCGGTGAGCAGCGGCGACGCCACGACGATCGCCGACCACATCGCCCGGGAGACGGCGGTGGTCAGCCAATGCCGCGAGAGCAGATCGTCCATTCCGTGCGGTGCGTCGGCGGGGGCCGAGGTCGTCATCGAGATCAGCACGACCGCCGCCTCCCGGCCGCGGAAGCGATCGGCGGTGCCGACCACCACGTCCTCGATCCGGGCCCGCGACAACAGCATTCGAATGCGTGCCACCTGCGCGTGATAGGGCGTGACCACCAGAATGTCGTGCGGATGCAGCCGCCGCGTGAGTACGCCCTGGCGCCAGGTGCGGCCCAGCAGGGACCGGACCTGACGGACGATCTCGCGGGCCTCCTCCGCGGATTCGGTGCTGTTGCCGTGATGTTCGACCGGCACCGCGCGCACACCCGGCGCGACGCCCTCGAGTTCGCGGGCGAGGGTGACCGTCTCGTTGGAGCGCAGCCGGCGGCCGTAGCGCAGCGACGACACCGGCCCGCACACCTGGGGATGCATCCGCCAGGTGCGCTCCAGGAAATAGCCGAAAGCCGTGGGCACCGTGGGGTTGTCGCCGACGATGCGACCCAGGGCCGATTCGTGGACGCGCTCGGGATGCAGGCCGGTACCCGGCAACGGAGCGGGATCGCCGATCAGCAGCAGATTGCGCGCCGACGCGCCGACCGCGATCGCCTGCGCCAGCGGGAAATACCCGGCGTCGGCGATCACCAGGAGGTCCAGACTCTGCGGCGCCACCTGGTCGGGATCGGTGAAATCGCCGGTCAGTCCGCCGATCACACAACCGTTCACCGCGTTGTCGAGGAAGCGAGGATAGCGGTCGGCGGCGATTCCCAGCCATTCCGGAGCCACGGTGTGCACATCCGATTTGGCGACCAGTTCGGGCAGTACGCCCACGCGGACCACAGCGTCGAGCAGCACCTCGGCGGCCGAATGCGTTTGCGCCACCACCCCGACGCGCCACTTGTAGCGGGTTACCAGCCGCTCGATCACCCGCGCCGCGGTGTCGAGTTTGCCGGTGCCCGAGGGCCCCTGCACCGCGAGATACGAGTGGTCGAGGTCGAGCACCGCCGCGGTGATCGCGGCCGCGTAGTCGCCGAAGACCTGCGGCAGCGCGGTCGCGCCGTGCAGCCGGGGCCGCCGCCGGCACAGCAGATCGAAGGCCGCCGTCAGCGGGACGTCCGGCAGGCTGACCAGCAGATCGTGCGCCACGGCGTTCAGCGCCTGTTCCACATTGTCGTCGCGGCCCGGCGGATCGGGCACGATGGCGACCGGCAGTTCGTCGTAGGGTGCGCACCCCGGCGGTAGCAGCTCCTCCACCCGCACCACATCGTCGAAGTTGTCGTCGAGGGCGAAGCCGAGGACCGTCGCCGCCGCGGTGGCGCGCCGGCCGGGGGTGGCCGGGAGGTCGGGGACGGGCGAATCGTAGAGCGTGCGGATCGCGGTGCCCGGAGGCGGCGGGCGTCCGGTGCCGAGCCTGCCGGTCAGCTTCAGGTAGCGCCGCATCGGCCGGTCGTCGGTGTGCTGCCATTTCGTGTCGACGCTGGCCCAGTCCGCGACGAGAACCCCCGGAGTATCGGCCCATTCGCCGATCGGCCGATGCAGGCGGTCCTCGTGCGCCCAGTGCAGCGGCTGCCGCTCGCGCCGGTGATAACCCAGCACCGCGGCCATCATCGCGGCAGCTTGCTGTCCGGCACTGCGAGTGTCGTCGTAGTCGAAGGCGAATTCGCGCAGCGCCGCCTCCACCGCGGCCGGTTGTTCGGCGAGAGTGCGGCGGGGGACCGGGCAGGGCTGGATGTCGTGCTCGGCGGCGAGTTCGTACAGTCGCTCGCGCAGCCGCAGCGTTGCCGCACAGGAGGATTCGAGATCGGCGCGAACCGGTTCCGCCTCGGGGTCGAGCAGGCCGAGTACTTCCGGCAGATCATAGGACCGGGCGCCGATCAGCAGCGCGGAACGCACGATCGGATACAGGTCCAGCAGCGCGCCGAGCAGCTCGTCGGCGGTCTCCTCGTCGGCGCCGCAGCGTGCGCACAGGTCGGCAAGCAGCGTCCGGATCGGCGAACAGAAGTGGTAGATCCGCAGGTCGGGATGGTGCTGCTGGCGGTCGGCCAGAAATTCCAGCAGCGCCACCGGATCGTGCGTGGTGAAGGCGTGGAACAGGAACACGCCCTCGCCACCGTCCGCACCGCGCGCGGCGACCCCGACGCCGACGGACGATCCGGCGACCGAGACGAAGACGTCCCCGGTGTCGGGCCGGGCCAGCTCACCGAACGCGGCCGCATCGGTGACCGCATAGGCCGGGCGCCCGGTACGCTCGCGGCGCAACTGCAGCTCGGCCTGCCGCCGCAGCGTCGAAAACGTCTGTACCGCAACGCCCGTCACCGACGAATCCGCGGCGGCGAGGCGATCGACCGTGGTGATGCCGGCATCGCGCAGCTGCGCCCGCACCGACGGTCGCATCCCGGCCACCAGCAGCAGATCACGCCCGGCCACCAGTTCGGCGGTGCAGCTCGCGCATTGCCCGCAGGCGAGGTAGCGGCGGTCCCCCCACTGCACGGGCAGCAGTTCGTCCTGTTTGGCGGCGAGGATCGTGGCGAGCCGAATCCGTCGCGCCGCGTACACCGTTTCGGCCGGACCGAGCTCGTAGATCCGTTCCGCACCCGCGGCATCCCGGATCCGGACCCACGGATCGACGTCGAATCCGTTGGCGCGCACCATGCGCGCACACGCCGCGGCGTCCATGAGCGCCGCGACATCGGACGACATCGAACGGGCGTACAGGATGAAGGAGGAATGCGGAGTCGGCGCGGCGTCGCGATCCGGGACGCCGGCGGCCGCTGTCGCGGATTCTCCGGTCGCGCCGATGTCGGGCAGCGCCGCGGCCGCGGATCGCCGGGGCCGTACCGGCGTGAGGTCGTCGCGGCGGACGAGGACGGCGCATCCGGCCGCGAAGGATCCGTCGAAGAAGGTGGCCCCGAATATCGCAGGCGCGTCGGTGCCGAGTGCGGCGACGGTCTGCTCGTGTGCGCGGCGCAATTCCGTGGCCGTGGCGCCCGGCGAATCGATGCCGATCACGGCCGCGCCGAGAGCCGCGTGCACATCGTCGAACACGTCGTCCGACAGTGCGTCCGAACCCAGCGGAAAGCTCACCGGATCGGTCGGATTCGGCGAAACGACAAGGCCCAGTTCGGTATCGAGCGCGCGCAGCAGCGCGAATTCGCAGCGCGCTGCCCTCACCAGGTCATCGGTGCTGCACACGACACGATCACCGAACAGAATCAATCGCGGCCCTCCTGAGTCCGGACACCCGCACGCGGCCGACGCGCCGCTCGCGTGCCGAGTCGCGCAACAGCGTAATCATTCGAGGTCGTACGGCGTGGCGTGAGGGGGGCGTGTCGGATATCGGTCTCACTTCGCCGGGCCGGGCCCGCTCACCGGCGACCCGCCCGTGACAATGGGGTGATGCCGTACTTCCAGGGTGCCCGCGGTCGACTGCACTACCGGCGGTGGCCGGTGGAGCGGCCGGTGGCGGTGGTGGCGTTCCTGCCCGGAACCGGCCAGCACAGCGGCCATTACCATCGTTTCGGCCGTGCCCTGGGTGCGCGCGAGATCGAGGTCTGGTGTCTGGACACCGCGGGCCAGGGGCTGAGCGAAGGCGACCCGGAGGCGCCGGGAACGCTGACCGAACTGGCGGCCGACGCCGCCGCGCTGGTGCGGGCGATGGGCGCTGAGCAGCCCGATCCGCCGCTGTTCCTGGCGGGCCACTCGCTGGGAGCGGCGACCTGTCTCGCGTCGATGTCGCTGCCGGAGATGGCCGGGTGCGCGGGCATGGTGCTGACCGGCACCCCGAAACGGGCCGCCGAATCGCCCGCCGCCCTGCCGCCCGGACTACCGATCCTGGCGCTGCACGGTGTGGACGACCGCCGCGCACCGATCGACTCCGCGCGCGAGTGGTCGGCCCGGCACCGGTCGGTGGGGTTGCACGAGTACACCGATGCCGGGCACGATTTGCTGCACGAGCCGGTGCACGCGGCAGTCACCGCCGATATCGCGGAGTGGATTCGCGAGGTCGCGGACCGTCGTTACCGCGCCGCGGAAGTGGGTTGAGAAAGGGGGACCGCGATGCAGTCACAAGAGGCCGGGGATCTGCGCAACGATGTCGGTGCGCTGGCCCAGGCGGTCGACGACGGAGAGCTGTGGATCGACGGCGTACTGGTCGGCGACGGCACCCACGAACGCTGCGCGCGCCGGTACGAGTCACTGGCCGACGAGGTCGAGCAGCAGATCCGCACCCTCGGCGCGGCCGCGTCGCTGCCCGGATTCGGCGGCTTCGAGTCGGGGCAGTCGCTGCGCCGCGGTTTCGAGGGCAAGGCCGCCGACGCGGTCGATCGGTTACGCGAATATGCCGATGCCGCACGGCAATTGGCGCAGACGCTGCGTGCCGCCGCGGCCGCCTATGCCCAGCACGACGCCGATGCCGCCGCGGCGATCGGGAAAACCGCACCACCCGCGGTCGTGGTACAGCCGTCGCAGCCGGTGGGGGTCGGACATGCATAGGCTCAGCGGCAACGGAACACCGCCGGCGCAGGGGCATACCGATCCGGCTTACGCCCCGACGGTCGAGGTGTTCGACAACCTCACCCATCGCGAAATCCAGCGTGGGGTCCAGGAATTGAATCCCGAGATCCTCACCGCCGGCCGCCAGGCCTGGCAGAGTTCGGCGGCCGGGATGGCAGATGCCGTCCAGTCCGCGCATACCGAAATCCGCGGCGCCATCGCCGACGGCTGGCGCGGAGGCGCCGCGCAACTGGCCGCCGACGCGGTGACGGCCTTCGAACGGCTGGGCCAGCAGCTGTCCGATGTGATGGCGGTTGTCGGACAACGACTCGCGCAGGCCAACGACGCAGCCGAGACATTGCGCGCCTCGGTATCGCAACAGGTGACCGCCCATCCGGATCTGGAAGGGGCACTGCTGGATCCGAAACAGGCGGCCGCCAACGCCGCCGTGCAGAAGAGCGCCGAGAACGTGCGGCAGGACGCCGTGCGGGTGATGGACTCGGTCTATGCCGGTGTCTTCCTGCGCACCGGCGACAGCGTGCCGGCGTTTCCCGACGGCGGCATGTACCCGAATCCCGCTGTCGTGCCACCGGGTGACGAGGCGACCGCACCGGGTGGCGGCAGCGCGGATCTGGTCGGCCGGGCGACGGGCTCTCGGGTGACGCCGACCGTGGACGGACCGCAGGGTCCGGAAGCGGCTCCGGCGGATCGGCCGAGCGAACCGGGCGGCGACCGGCCGGACGGCGACCGGCCCGTCGGTGACCAGCCGGCCGCCGATCGGCCCGCGGCCGTGGCGCCCGCCGCGGTCGCACCGACGCTCGTAGAGCCCGCGACACCGATCACGACTCCGGCGAACACCGCGCTTCCCGCCGCCGCGGTCTCCGAGGTGCCGGTGGTAGCGACCACGAATCAGGATGTCGCGCAATCGAAACCGTCCGTTGCCGCGCCACCCGCGGCCGGGGTACCACCCGCTCCCGGTGTGGTCCCCGCGGCCGCCGTGGCCCCCGCCGGGGCGGCCACCGGCCCGGCGTCGACGGCGCAGAATTCCGATTCGACCAAGCGCGACGACCACGACCCGGACCGCAACCCCGGCGCCGACTCGATGTCCGGCATGGGCGCGGGCATCGTGGGCGGCCTGGCCGGGGGTGCGTTCGCCGCGGGCGATGCCGTGCGACAAAGCCCGTCGACCCCGGTGGCGGCGAAGCCGATCCGCCGCGTCGACGAGGACGAAGACGAGGACTACTACCCCGAATTCGACGACGAGCCGACCTTCCTCGAACCGGCCGAGCCGGGCGGCGAACTGGTCGGGCACCTCGACCCGACCACCCCACCCGTGCTGGGCGAATGGTCCGAGGATGACTGACCGCGGGGTCACGGCCGGTGCCGAGGCGGTCCGGCGGCGGTGAAATGGACGCTGACGCCCGATCAGTTCGCGATGGCGTGGCAACGGATCGACGGTGACCGGATCCCGTATCCGCTCGCGGTGCGCTTGTCCGCCCGCGACAGCGCCGAACGGGCCGCGCAGCTGCCGGAGCTGACCGAGTGGTGCGACCGCACCGTGGACCCCGATCTGGAGGCGGCGCTGCGACTGCTCGCCCGGCCCACCGTATGCGTCGAGGTCTTCGGCGAACACGGCGCGGGAGAGGCTCGGCCCGTCCGGGTGCTGGGCGCGGCCGCCGGTCACATCACCGTGGTCGCGGCCCAGCGCCACGGCAGCGCGCCCGATCGCGGCGGCGACGTGCGGCTGTTCGTCGGGAATTCCGGCACCCTCGCGGCCCGGGTGGTCTCGCTGCTGCCGGAATGCCCGCCCGGGGGCGAACCGCGCCGCACCGCACCGCTGGACCGGGTGCGCGAGGACAGTCGCGATCTGGTGACCGTGCCGGTCGCCGGTCCCTCCACCACGGCGCGGATGCGGCGGTTGCTCAAGCAGCCCCGCGACGGCATCGGTCAGATCGTGGTCTCCGCGCGTCGCGCCGACGACGGCATGCGCCCGCTCGGCGTGCTGTGCTGGATCGATGTCACCGGCGACGGCCGTTACGCGGTACGCACCCGCGCGGAGGTCGATATCGTCGGCGTCACCGCGGAAACCTTTGCCGCGCAATTGCGCCCGATGGTCGCGGCCGCGGAACGAGTGGTCGCCGACGACAACGAATGGTGAGAACGCATGCCCTGCTACGAATTCGAAGGTAAACGCCCCCAGGTGGATCCGACCGCGTTCATCGCGCCGACCGCCACCCTGATCGGCGATGTGCGCGTGGAGGCGAACGCTTCGGTCTGGTACGGCGCCGTGCTGCGCGCCGATCTCGCGCCGATCGTCGTCCGCGAGCGGGCGAATGTGCAGGACAACACCGTGATTCACACCCCGCCCGACGTCCCCGTCGAGGTGGGGCCCGGCGCCACGATCGCGCACAGCGTGGTCCTGCACGGCGCCAGCGTCGGAGCCGAAGCGATCGTCGGCAACGGCAGCACGGTGCTCGATATGGCCACGATCGGCGCCGGTTCGATGATCGCCGCGCACTCGCTGGTCCAGCCCGGAACCGAAATCCCCGAGGGAGTCCTGGCGGCGGGAGCGCCGGCCGAGGTCAAACGTCCCATCGCCGGCACCCAGGCCGAGAACTGGGTCAGGATCAACCCCGGGTACTACGCCGACCTCGCGCAGCGGCATCGGAAAGGGGTGCGCGAGATCGACTCGGAGACCGAGTGATTCGCACCCGCGCGGTTCCTCAGCGGCCGGGCTGGTGCGCCGTGCGCAACAGGTCCAGCATTTCCTCGTCGTCGAGTTGATGAAAATCGCGATAGGCCCCGCCGACCCCGCCGAGGGAACGCGGAATCAGCGGGCACACCGTCTCCCGGGCCAGGCCGCGCAGCCGCTCCATCGCCTCGATCGAGGACACCGGCACCGCCACCGTGATCCAGCGGGGCCGGTGCGATTGCGCCACGAGGCACGCCGCGGCGACCGTCGCGCCCGTGGCCATCCCGTCGTCGACGATCACCACCGCGCGATCGTGAATCGGCACCCGCGGCACCTGCGCGCGCACCATCCGCTGCCGGCGGGACAACTCCGCGCGCTCGGCCTCCTCCACGGCGGCGATCTGTTCGGATCGCACGCCGGTCTGCCGCACGACGTCGTCGTTGAGAACCCGGACCCCGTCCTCGCCGATCGCGCCCATCGCCAGTTCGGGTTGCCACGGCACGCCGAGTTTCCGGACGAGCAGCACATCCAGATCTCCGCCGATGACCTCGCGCACGGCGGCCGCGACCGGCACCCCGCCGCGCGGCAGTCCCAGCACGAGGGGATGCCACGCCCGCAGGTGCGACAGCGATTCACCCAGCGTGCGACCGGCCGACCGACGATCCGGATAGATCATGGTGCCATCCAGTCTATGGCTCGACGGTGAATCGGCGCAGGCTCAGGCTGGGGTTGGTGGTTCGGATCCGGCGCAGGTGATCGAGGTCGACGCGGCTGGTGGCGATGCCGGGGGCATCACCGAGTTCGGCCAGCAGATTGCCGGAAGGGTCGACGATCATCGACGCGCCCGCACCGCGCGGGGCGCAGTGGTCGGCGGCGGCCACGTAGACCGTGTTCTCGATCGCGCGAGCGCGGAGCAGCGTGGTCCACTGATCGAGCTTGCCCGGCCCCGGAATCCATTGCGCGGGAAGGAGCAACACCTGCGCGCCCGCGGCCGCCACCCGGCGGCAGCCCTCCGGAAAGCGCAGGTCGAAGCAGGTCTGCAGACCGAAGGTGACGCCCTCGACGGTGAAGGTGGCGGGATCCTCGATCGGGCCGGGGGCGACCACCTCCGATTCGCGGAATCCGAACGCGTCGTAGAGATGCACCTTGCGGTAGATCGCCGCGAACTCGGCATCGGGACCCGCCGCGATCAGCGTGTTGTAGACCCGGTCGGTGATCTGCCCACCCGGCGCCTCGACGACGCCGGCGACCACGTGCACTCCGAATTCTGCGGCGAGCCCGCGCAATTCGCTCGCCCACGGGCCCGTGATCGGTTCGGCCGCCGCCACTACCCGTTCGTCCAGCCGCTTCACGGCGAACATCGAATACTCCGGCGCGACAACCACTTTCGCGCCGTGCTCGGCAGCGGCGCGAACATGGTCGCGCAGCGCGGCGAGATTGGCGGCCTTGTCGGTATAAGGCCCGAACTGGACGACCGCGATGTCGACCGCTTGCGCCGGAGCCGGGGCGGGCGCCGGTCGGGCGGCGGGCCGGGGTTCGAGTCCACCGCCCACCGCGGGCGCGGGCCGCCCCGCCTCCGCGGTCGTCGAGTAGGTGATCACGATCGGGACGGGGCTGCCGATCGGTTCGGCGGTGTGCGCACGGGTCGTTCCGGGTGCGTCGGCGGTGTCGGATTCGTCACTCACGCGCGCTCCGGCGCCGCCCGGAGAATTCGGCTCGGCGGGCGCAGATGCGGTGGGCCGCAGGGGTTCGGCGGATTCCGGAACGGCGCGCGAGGGCGGCTGCTGCGGTTGCATAGGTCTCACCGTATTGGCCCGATGGTCCGGGCGGCCAACGCAAGGCATTAAACTGCTGGTCAATATGAACAACTCATCGGTCGACAGCGTGCCCGGCGGCGGGGGCGACAGGCCCGAAGGCGCAGACGAGCGCAACCACGAAGGGCCCGCGGACGCCGCCACCGGGTACCGCGACGACAGCGGCGACGCGATCGAGCCGTCGTTCGCCGATCTCGGCATCGACGATCGGCTGCTCGCGGCGATCGCCGATGTCGGCTACGAGTCCCCGTCGCCGATCCAGGCGGCCACCATCCCGCCGCTGCTCGCGGGCGCCGACGTCGTCGGCCTGGCCCAGACCGGCACCGGTAAGACGGCGGCCTTCGCCATCCCGATTCTGATGGGCCTGGAGAAGCGGCCGAAGCCGCCGCAGGCGCTGGTGCTCGCACCGACCCGCGAACTGGCGATCCAGGTGGCCGAGGCGTTCGGCCGTTACTCGTCGCATCTGCCGGGAATCCACGTGCTGCCGATCTACGGCGGTCAGAACTACGCGGTCCAGTTGCAGGGTCTGCGCCGCGGCGCGCAGGTCGTCGTCGGCACGCCGGGCCGGGTCATCGATCACCTCGAGCGTGGCACCCTCGACCTCACTCAGCTGCGGTATCTCGTGCTCGACGAGGCCGACGAGATGCTGAAGATGGGTTTCCAGGAGGACGTCGAACGCATTCTGCGCGACACTCCCGCGGAGAAGCAGGTGGCGCTGTTCTCGGCCACCATGCCGTCGGTGATCCGCAAGATCTCCAAGCAGTACCTCAAGGATCCGGTCGAGATCACGGTCAAGTCCAAGACCTCGACCAACACCAACATCACCCAGCGCTGGGTGCACGTCTCGCATCAGCGCAAACTCGACGCGCTGACCAGGATTCTCGAGGTCGAGCCGTTCGAGGCGATGATCCTCTTCGTGCGCACCAAGCAGGCTACGGAGGAACTGGCCGAGAAACTGCGCGCGCGCGGCTACTCGGCCGCCGCGATCAACGGCGACATCGCGCAGAACCAGCGCGAACGCACCATCGGCCAGCTGAAGTCCGGCGCTCTCGACATCCTGGTCGCCACCGATGTGGCCGCGCGCGGACTCGATGTCGACCGCATCTCGCATGTGGTCAACTACGACATCCCGCACGACACCGAGTCCTATGTGCATCGCATCGGACGCACCGGCCGGGCCGGACGCACCGGTGAGGCGCTGCTGTTCGTCGCGCCGCGCGAACGCCGCCTGCTGGATGCGATCGAGCGCGCCACCCGCCAGCCGCTGACCGAGATGCAGCTGCCCAGCGTCGACGACGTGAACGCTCAGCGCGTGGTCAAATTCCACGACGCGATCACCGAGAATCTGGCGTCGTCGAATCTCGCGCTGTTCCGCAAGCTGATCGAGGACTACGAGGCCGAGCACAACATCCCGCTCGCCGACATCGCCGCCGCCCTGGCGGTGGGCGGCCACGACGGCGACAACTTCTTCATGGAGGCCGAGGCTGAGCCGATCCGCCCGCCGCGGCGCGAACGTGCCCCCCGAGAGGATCGCGAGCGCCGCCCGGAGGGCGGGCCGCAGCATCACCGGGCCACCGGCGCGGAGATGGCCACCTACCGCATCGCGGTCGGCAAACGGCACCGGGTGGTCCCCGGTGCGATCGTCGGCGCCATCGCCAACGAGGGCGGTCTGCGTCGTAGCGACTTCGGCCACATCAGCATCCGCCCCGACCACAGCCTCGTGGAACTTCCTGCGGATCTGTCGTCGGAAACTCTGGATGCGTTGCGTCGCACCAGGATCAGCGGTGTCCTGATCCAGTTGCAGCTGGACCAGGGCGCGCCGTCCCATCGCTCCCTGAGCCGCGGACCGCGCCGCGAAGGTCCGCGCAAATACGACCGTCGCAAGCCGCGCAGTTAGTTTCGGGCCGCCGCCGCGCGCGAGAGGCGCCACACATTGTCGACTCGGGTGCCGGATCGGCCGTCCGGGGAGGTCAGTGCGCGTTCGACCGGCTCGCAGGTGCGAACGGTCCATTCGTCGCCGAGGTGCAGGGCGTGCAGGACACCGTCGAGGGTGGGGAAGACGGCCTCGAACGGATACTCGTCGGGCGTCATCCAGGTGGGCCATCCGGCGTGCATGACGATCAGCAGGGTGCCGCCGGGCACCACCGCGTCGGCCGCGCGGCGGAGCACGCCGTCCTGGTCCAGGGCCACCGGTGACTGCAGGAACTGGGCGTTGATCAGGTCGTAGCTGCCGTCCGGGAAGGTGCGCCCGAGTTCGTGTCGCTGCCATGAGATGCGATCGCCCAGGCCGGCCTGCTCGGCATGGGCCGCGGCGCGCTCCAGCGCGGTCTGCGAGATGTCCACGCCGGTCACCTGCCAGCCCTGAGCGGCCAGCCAGACCGCGTCGGCGCCTTCGCCGCAGCCCAGATCCAATGCGCGGCCGGGCCGCAGGTCCGCGGTCTCGCGCACCAGCAAGGGATTCGGATTACCGCTCCAGACCCGGTCGTTGTCGCGATACCGCTGCTCCCAGAACACCGCGGCCTCGGTGGGTGATGTGGCGGACATGAGACTCCTCGTCGCTCGGGGCGCCCCTGTCGGCGCCTGCTCCCAGGATCACCAATGGTCCGGAGGGGCGGCAAGGAAACTTGCCGAAACGGCAAACCGGCCCGCCGCCCGGTGTCGCGGCGTCGACCGGCGGGCGCGTTCCCGTCGTGGGGAATTCGGCGGAATGCATGCGAATTCTTATTAACTTATTCCATTCGCGGGGAATTGCGCAGCGTACGGGCATTTCGCCGCAACCTAAAGGTTCCTTCGTACCGGCGGTGGAACCGGACCGCTCGGGATCGCGGCGTCGTGCGCGATTCGTCGTTTATGATCCCGTCGACGACCGGTTCGATTCGAGGCGTAGATTCGATTCGGACCTACGAAATACGGTGGGAGATGCCCATGAAACTTGCCCTGTCACCCGACGAGGTGGCCTTCCGGGACGAACTACGCACGTTCTTTCGGACCGAGATACCGGCAGAGATCCGGGACAAGGTCGAAAACGGCCGGGAACTCTCCCGCGAGGACATCGTCACCGCCCACAAACTCCTGCACGCCAAGGGCATCGCGGTGCCGAAGTGGCCGGTGGAGTGGGGCGGCCAGGACTGGACCTCGATGCAGCGCCACATCTGGGAAGACGAGATGCAGCTGGCCTGCGTGCCCGAGCCGCTGACCTTCAACGCGAACATGATCGGCCCGGTCATCGCGCAATTCGGCTCCGAAGAACTCAAGCAGCGCTTCCTGCCGCCGACCGCCGCCCTCGATATCTGGTGGTGCCAGGGCTTCTCCGAGCCCGACGCCGGATCCGATCTCGCGTCGCTGCGCACCACCGCGGTGCGTGACGGTGACTCCTACATCGTCAACGGCCAGAAGATCTGGACCACGCTGGCTCAGTACGCCGACTGGATCTTCTGCCTGGTGCGCACCGATCCGAATGCGCCGAAGAAGCAGGCCGGTATTTCGATGCTGCTCTTCGATATGAAATCGCCCGGTGTCACCGTGCGGCCGATCAAATTGATCGACGGCCGGCACGAGGTCAACGAGGTCTTCTTCGAAAACGTGCGGGTGCCCGCCGATCAACTGGTCGGTGAGGAGAATGCGGGCTGGACGTACGCGAAATTCCTGCTCGGCAACGAGCGCACGGGTATTGCCGGCGTGGGCCGCACCAAGGTGGTGATCGCCACCGCGAAAAAGCATGCGGCACAGATCGCGACGGGTTCCGGCACCCTGCTGGAGGATCCGGTTTTCGCCACGCGCGTCGCCGAGCTGGAGAACGAACTGCTGGCGCTCGAACTGACGCTGTTGCGGGTGGTGGCCAATTCCGCCGAGGGCAAACCGAATCCGGTGTCGTCGGTGCTGAAGTTGCGCGGTACCGAATTGCAGCAGGCGGCCACCGAGCTGATGCTCGATGTGGCGGGCCCGGACGCGGTGCCGGTCGGCGCCGACGACATCGCCGCGCCGGACTGGGCGCAGCGCACCGGCCCCACCTATCTGAACTACCGCAAGACCAGCATCTACGGAGGCTCGAACGAGGTGCAGCGCACCATCATCGCCTCCACCATCCTCGGATTGTGAGGCGCTGCCATGGATTTCGAATTGACCGATGAACAGGTCATGCTGGGTGAGACGGTGCGTGATCTGCTGGCCCGTGCCTACGACCCGGAGAGCCGGCTGAAGGTGCTCGACACCGAACTCGGCTGGAGTCGCGACGTGTGGTCGCAGCTGGCCGAATTGGGTGTCCTCGGATTGTCTTTCAGCGAGGAGGACGGCGGAGTCGGCGCGGGCCCCGTGGAGACGATGGTCGTCATGGAGGAGGTCGGCCGACGCCTCGCCCCGGAACCGCTGCTGGACGCGGTCCTGCTGCCCGGTGGCCTGATCGCTTCCCTCGGCACCACCGAGCAGCGGCAGCGGATTCTGCCCGAGGTGGCCGGCGGTTCCCGGCTGCTGGCCTTCGCGCACGAGGAGGCCGGTTCGCGCTGGCCGGATCTCACGGTGGCGACCACCGCCACCGCAGACGGGGACGGCTACCGCCTCTCCGGTGTGAAAAGCCGGGTGTCGCACGGTGATTGCGCCGACGAGCTGGTCGTCACCGCGCTCGGATCCGACGGCGTGCTGCGGTTGTTCCTGGTGGCCGCCGATGCCGAGGGGGTGACCCGCACCTCCTACCGCACGTTCGACGAACGCCGGGGTGCGCAGATCGAATTCGCCTCGGCCCCGGCCGAACTGCTCGGCGCGGCCGAGGCCGGCGACGCCACGGAGGCCGTCGCCACCGCCATCGCGACCGCCCAGGCGAGCCTGTGCGCGGAGTCGATCGGCGCGATGGGCGAGGCATTGCGTCTGACCACCGAATATCTGAAGACGCGCAAGCAGTTCGGGGTCACGCTCTCGAAGTTCCAGACCCTGACCCAGCGCGCCGCCGATATGTACGTCGCGATGGAACTGGCTCGCAGCATGAGCTTCTACGCCACCGCCTCGCTGGCCGAGGGCACGGTCGATCCGATCGCGCTGTCGCGGGCCCGCCTCCAGGTGGGCCGCGGCGCCCGCCACATCGGACAGGAAGCGGTGCAGATGCACGGCGGAATCGGTATCACCACCGAATATCCGGTCAGCCACTACGTCGCCCGGCTCACCGCCGTGGACCAGACCTTAGGTGGCCGCCGCGAACATCTGGGTGTGCTGAGCAGCCGGGTCGGCGACTACGGCCTGGCCGAACTCTGATCCGTACGCCGGATCACCGGTGAGGGTGGCGGTCGTCGCGAATCCGCGCGGCCGCCACCCTTTTCGCTGTGCGGATCAGTTGCCGGCGGTCTCGGTGGTCGGCGCGACATAGGGATCGGCCGTCGGTTCGGATTCCTCGACCGTGCGCGGTGTGTGATGGGGCCGCGTGGTCGTCGTGGTGTCGGAATCGGCGGACGGTTCGCCGGCGGACGGTTCCGGGGTCGGAGGGGGAGTCTGCGTCGTCGTGGTGGTGGTCGGCACGGGCGGTGCGAACGCGGTGTAGCTCGGCTCGGCCTCGGTCGTGGTGCTGGTCGCCGTGGCGGAGGTGGTGCGCCGGGCCGGGGTATTCGCCGCGACACGCCAGGAGGGAGAGGGCGGGATGATCACCGCGGGGGCGGTGGTGGTGCCACTGCGCGTGATCGGGGTGGTGGCCACCTGCAGATCCGCGGCGAGCGGCGGCGGGGCGACATAGACGTCCTTGTGACCGATTCCGCAGGCTCCGATCAACACCAAACCCAGCGATACCGCACCGGCGGCCATTGCGGGACCCGCGACCTTCATGTTCAGGCGGCCCGGGGTCTCCTCATCGGCGCGATCCCCCGTGCTCGCCCTGTCGTCCATGGATGTGGTGCTCCCTCAAACTGTTTCCGAGTGGACTCACAGTAACCGAGAGCCGCACCCGGGGCCAGGCATGCCGGTCGGTCCGCAAAATACCGGACGGTAACGTGAAATGCCAATACTTCACATAACGAAGTAGTTACGTTCAGCGTGTCGCGGGCACGTGTCGCGTGGAGATTTGGTGTCGTACACGTACCGTGTGAGCGAAGTTACATGTGCGACGCGTGTTATTTACCGGGTGAAACGGACGTTTCGACAGTCTCGGTGGGCGTCATCGAGGAGTAGTGATGGGAGCTTATTCGACATCCCCCACGCGCGCGGTGTCGCAGGGTGATTCGGCTGCCGCCGAATCCGGGCGCAGCGCCTGGTCGATCACATCCCGCATCGCGGCCTGGTTGATCTTCCTCGGCGGATTGGTCGGCGCGGTGCTCGGCATCGCGGGCCTTCGTGTCGAAATCACCGTTGCCGGACTGATTCTGGCCTGCACGGCCGGTCTGGTCCTGCTGAAACTTCGCGCCGACGGGCAACAATCGGCCTGAGGGTCCCGCCGTCGCGGAAAATCGGTAGGCCAGGTGATCCGACGGGCCTACCGTTGGCGGCATGAGGATCGAGCTGACCACGGACCCGTTCGAACTCCGTGTCCGCGCAGGCGACTGCCTTGCGCGAGACCCGCTGCGGCACACGGTTATTGCCACGATGCTCCGCAACTGCGCGGCCGGGGCGATGACGGTCGATCCGGTCTTCGCCATGGTCTGCGACGGCGACACGGTGCTGGGGGTCGCCATGAATACGCCCGGGTACGGCGCGTACCTGGGTGACATTCCCGCCACGGCAGCGACGGGGCTGGCCGTGGCCCTGTTCGATCGCGACCCGGCCGTCGTGGCCGTCGAGGGAGATCCGCACTCCGCGTCGGAATTCGCCGTGCACTGGCAACGCTTGTCCGGCACCGCGTTTCGGCCGCAGTGGACGACGCGACTGTATCGCCTCGGGGAGCTGCGCATCCCTGCTGTTCCGGGACGTGTCCGCCGCGCCGGCGAATCCGATACCGATGTGTGCGTGCGCCTGGCCGAACGCATGCGCCGCGAGGAGGATATCGGCCCGGATCCCCGTGCCGTGCCCGATCGGATCGCCGCGGGGCAGTGGTGGCTGTGGGAGGACGAGGGTGCGGCGGTCTCCGTGGTCGCGCATCAGCGGCGCGCATACGGCTGGACCCGGATCGGGCCGGTCTACACCCCTCCCGAATTCCGCCGCCGCGGGTACGCTGCCGCCGCCACCGCGCAGGTGTCGAAAGTGCTGCGCGACAGCGGCTCCCAGGTATGCCTCTTCGCCGATCTCGCCAATCCGACCTCCAACAAGATCTATCAGGAGATCGGCTACCTCCCGGTCGGCGACTTCCTGAGGTTCGTCTTCGGCGCTTCCGAGTGACGGCGGCTACGCCGTGCGCCCCAGTGCCGATTTCTCCGGCTGGAACGGGGTGTTCTGGGCGGCCGCGAGCCACCACCGCCCGTCCCGTTCCACCAGCACGTACATGGCCGTCTCGGAGAAGCCGTCGGGATCGACTGCCTGCCTGCGGATCTGGGCCACCACCACGCCCGGCGCCGGTGTGGTCGCGGCGACCACCTCGAAGGTCGAAGGTGGCGCCACCTGTCCGGCCATCAGGCGGTGGTGAATCGGATTGAGCTGGTCGTAACCGACGACGGTGGCGCCGAACGGGCTGCCCCACAGCACATCCGCGGCGAAGGAGTGGTCGTAGAGATCAGCGTCGCCGGTCTCGCCCGCGCGTTGGAGCTCCGCGGCGAAATGCGCGGCCACCCGCTGTGCCGTGGTGCGGGCTGCGGGGTCGTCGAGGGTCGGGCGCTGTGTCATGGCTGTCTCCTGTGTCGTGTTCGCTTCGGCTACAGCCAACCTAGAAGCTGAAGTTAACTTCAGGTCAAGCGTCCGTGTGGATGGTGGTCGAGCGGCAGCCGCGCTCGGGTTCGTGATCGGTGCCGTCCATGATTCGGGCCCAGGCCGACCGGAAGGCCGCGGCGGGATCGGCCGGTGCGACCGGAACCCGCCACGCGATCACCTGGTCCGGGCGGACCAGCAGCGCGCCCGTCGGCGTCAATCCGGTGGTGGCGCACCACGACCGGTCCATGCGGACGATCTCGACAGGCTGCGCGTCGAGCTCCCAGTCCGGCGCCTCCGGACCGACCAGCAGCGTGAACGCCGTGCCGATCAGATCGAGCGTGGAGCGGCCGTCGGCGAGGTAGCGGTGGGGCAGCCGAGTACCGGGCTGCCCGGTCAGATCCAGACGGTCCATGGTGTGCGTGCTGCCGTCGTCGACGAACGCGCCGGCGGGATATCGAGTGCCGAGGATCAGGGCGATCGGGTCGGCGAGCGGCGTGCCGTCGGTGGATGCGCGGGTCATGGTGCGCAGGTTGGCGGTTCGGATGCTCGATTGATCGGCGATGTACCGGCCGACGGGGCGGCGCTCGAGGTCGTAACTGTCGAGCAGGTGTGCCGGCGCCGCGCCGCGCAGGACCAGCGCCAGTTTCCAGGCCAGGTTGTGGCCGTCCTGGATGCCGGTGTTGGCGCCCGCGGCCGCGTACGGCGGCATCACATGCGCCGCGTCGCCGGCGAGGAACACCCGGCCCGATCGGAACGTATCGGCGATGAACATTCCCGGCTCCCAGGGCAATACGCTCAACACCTCCACATCGATATCGGGGACCCCGATGGCCTCTCGCAGCAGTTCGGGCCACCGGCCGGCGGGGCGGTCGACCTCCGTCGAACTGGTGAAGATCCATCGGTGTGAGCCGTCCACCGAGGCGAAAGCGCCGGGGACGCGGTCGTTCTCGATCTGGCAGAGGTTGAATTCGCGGCCCCGCACCCACTCCGTCAGATCCGCGCGGAAGTACACGTTCACGGCGCGGCCGAGGGTGCCGCGGCCGTGGCGGCCGATCTTCAGTCGCTCGCGGATCGGACTGTGCGCACCGTCCGCCGCGACGAGGTACGACGCTCGCAGGGTGTCGACGCGAGCCGGACCGGTGCACAGGGTCGCGGTGAGACCCGCGGCGTCCTCGGTGACGTCGACGCATTCGACACCGAAGCGGATATCGCAACCGCGTGCCTCGGCCAGTTCGCGCAGAGTGGGCTCCAGCAGATCCTGTGCGCACAGACACGCCGCGGCGGGTGTGATCGCCTCCCAGTCCGGCAGCCCGCCGGGGAAGGTGAACGGCAACCGCTCGGCGCGGGCCAGTGTCGGCCCCGCCGCCATCGCCTGATGTGCCGAGAGTCCACGGGCGGCGTGCTCGACGGCCGCGGCGATGCCGATCCGGCGGAACAGCTCCATCGTCCGGAGATTGATCCGGCGTGCCTTCGGCTGGGCCGAGGTGGTGGTCCGGCGCTCGACCAGCACCGACGGTATGCCCTGATGGCGCAGGAACAAGGCCGCGGTCAGGCCGGTCAATCCGCCGCCGACGATGAGGACGGGATCTGAGTGTACGTCGTACATCATGTGTACGTTGTACACCGGTGGTTGAATTCCGGCAAGGAGGTGTGCACGGTGACCGAGGAAGTGCCGGGACCGCTCATCTGGTCCCTGCCGGAACCGCCCGGCCGGCCGACGACGAATCTGAGCCGGGCCGAGATTCTGCGCGCGGGAATGGCGATCGCCGATGCCGAGGGCGCGCGGGCCCTGACGATGCGCCGGGTGGCCCAGGCGGTGGGCGCGTCCACGCCGATGTCGCTGTATCGGTACGTGGGCAGTAAGGACGGGCTGGTCGATCTGATGATCGACGCCGTCTACGGCGAGGTGCCGCTCGCCGACGCCCCGGCTCCGGCGGCGCATTCGGACTGGCGAGGCGCGTTGGAACGTCTCGCGCTGGATACCTGGACTGTCATCCAGCGCCATCTCTGGTTCGGCGAACTCGTCCACACCCGCCCCCCGCTGGGCCCGAATGCGCTGCGCTACTTCGATTTCCGTTTCGCGATGCTCGAACCGCTCGGTCTGTCCGCCGACGACCTCTCACTGCTGACCGGTGCGGTGGACGGCCATCTGTTCGGCGCCGCCCTGCAGGTGGCCGAGGAGCGGCGCATGCGGACCCGCGTCGGACTCGCCACCGACCAGGAGCTCGCCGAGGCGGCGAAGCCCCTGGTGGAACCCCTGCTCGCGGACAGTCGCTATCCCGCCTTCACGCGCTGGTTCCACGGCCGCAGCGGCGCCGCCCCCGCCGACCCCGTGGCGTGGACACTCGGGTGCCTGCTCGACGGCATCACCGCGCGCATGGGGCTGAACGAGCCGGACGGCCGATAGGGCCAGGCGCGCCTAATCCTGGCGCGGCACAACCCATTCGAAGGCGCGAGCCTCCGAACGAGCGCCTTCGGCGGTGCGGGAGCGGTTGGGCTCGCCCAGGTCGGTCAGCAGACGTTCGGTGAGGCCGACCATGGTTGCCAGCGCGGCGGGGGTGAACCAGTCCGGGCGGGTGGCGAACAGAATGTCCTCGCTGGCGGTGTTGCCGCTCGCGCCCGGCGCGAAGGGGCAGCCGCCCAGACCGCCCAGGGAACCGTCCACCGCATCGGCGCCGGCGGCCAGGGCCGCCAGCGAGTTGGCGACGCCCATACCCCAGGTGTCGTGGCCGTGAAAGAGGATGCGGCGCCGCGGAGTTCCCGATCGCACGGCGGCGATCAGGGCGTGCACCTGCGCCGGATAGGCCTGGCCGAGCGTATCGGCGATCACGATATCGGCGGCGCCGTCGGTGCGGGGATCGGCGGCGATCGCCAGCACCCGCTCGGGATCCACCGGCCCGTCGAACGGACAGGTGAAAGACGTTGCCAGACAGAGCTGAATGGACCCGCCGACCTCCTCGGTCAGCCGGATCGCCTCGGGCATCGCGGCCACGCTGTCCTCGGCCGTGCGGCCGATATTGGCCTTGTTGTGCGCATCCGACACCGACAGGCAGTACTGGAAGTTCCGCACCCCCGCCTCGGCGGCACGCGCGACCTGCCGAGGCGTGGCCACCCACACCCAGCAGCGTCGCAGCTCTTCGGGAGTCAGCGCGGCCACGACCTCCATGCTGTTGGCCATCGGCGGCACCAGATCCGGGCGTGCCATCGAACCGATCTCGAGTTCCGGCACGCCCAGGGCGAGCAGGGTGCGGGCGATCTCCACCTTGTGCTCGGTCGGCAGCACCTTGCCGGTCAGCTGAAGTCCGTCCCGCAGGGTCACATCCCGCAACGCGCCCGTAGTGGTGGAAGGAACGCCGCTCATCCCGCCTCCTGTGTCTTGCGGGACACCCGCGCCCGGTCGGCGGGACGAGCCGCTGCGCGATTGTCGCTCATCCCGCCTCCAAGTTGTCGATATCGGCGTCCGACATTCCCAGCAGTTCCGAGAGGACCTCTCGGGTGTGTTCGCCCAGATCGGGGCCCACCGCGCGGATGGGCAGCGAACGCTCGCCGATCACCGGGACGATGCCGGTGAAGGCGACCTGTTTCGGTTCGGCGGCGCCGACGTCGACCGGGAAATGCTGAATCATGTTGCGCGCCCGGTACTGTTCGTCGGCGACGATATCGGCCGCGGTGTAGATCGGGCCGCACGGGATGGCCGCCTGCTCGAGGATCGCCAGCGCCTCGTCGCGGGTGTGGCGCACACTCCATTCGCCGATCGCGGCGTCGAGGCGGTCGCGGTGGCGCCAGCGGCCGGCGTTGTCCTGCAATTCCGGATCCTCGGCGAGATCGGGACGCTCGATCACCTGCATATAGCGCCGGAAGATCGCGTCGCCGTTACCGCCGATGATGATGCTGGTGCCGTCGGCGCACGGGTAGGCGTTACTCGGCGCGATCCCTTCCATCCGCCCGCCGACGCGCTGGCGGTTGATGCCGTAGGCCTCGTAGTCGGGAACCAGCGACTCCATCACGGAGAGAATCGACTCGTTCAGCGCGACGTCGATGATGCGCTGCGGCAACGGGATTCGCTCCTCGGTGCCCTTGCGCTGGAACAGTGCCAGCACCGTGCCGAAGGCGGCGTAGATCCCCGCGATGGAATCCCCGATCGAGACGCCCACCCGCACTGGCGGCCGGTCCGGATCGCCGACCAGTTCGCGCAGCCCGCCGATCGCCTCGGCGACCGCGGCGAAGCCCGGCCGCTGTGAGAGCGGTCCGGTCTGCCCGTAGGCGGAGATGCGGGTGATGACCAGATCGGGATTGGCCTCGTCGAGCACCTCCGGCCCCAGCCCCCATTTCTCCAGCATGCCGGGCCGGAAGTTCTCCAACAGCACATCGCAGTGCCGGATGAGATCCAGCACGATCGCCCGCCCCGCCTCGGTGCGCAGATCGAGGGTGATCGACTTCTTGTTGCGGTTCACCGTGCGATACAACATCGAGGTGTCGCCGCCGTAGAGGCGCCAATTGCGCAGCTCGTCACCGGTTTTCGGGCGTTCGACCTTGATCACCTCGGCGCCGAAGTCGCCGAGAATGCGACCCGCGGTCGGCGCCGCGATGTAGTTGCCCAGTTCCAGTACCCGAACGCCGGCCAGCGGTCGAATCTCCATGTACCGATTCAACCACCGGCCGGCGCCGGTGGATCAGGCCGCCTCGGCCAGATCCTCGATGATCGAGTAGTGGTCGGCGTTACCGGCGATGCTGAGGCTGGTCCGGCCGTCCACGCCGACCGGAATGTCTCCGGCCAGCGTGATGCGGGTCAGCTTGCGGTGCTCGGCGCCGTCGTAGTCGTCGATCGCATAGTGCTGAGTGGCACGGTTGTCCCAGATCGCCACGTCGCCGAGCGACCAGTTCCACCGGGTGGTGTGCTCGAGCCGGGTCACGCGATCCTGCAGCAGGCGGAACAGGGCGTGCGACTCGTTGCTGGACAGACCGACGAACTGCTTGACGAAATGTCCGAGCAGCAGCGCACGCTCACCGGTCTCGGGGTGTACCCGGACTACCGGATGCTCGGTCTCGTAGTAGGTCGACTGGAATTCCTCCCGGTAGGCCTGCGCGTTGGGGTCCGGCTGTTCCTCGTGGCTCGCCGCGTAGTCGTACTTGTTGGTGTGCACGGCGCGCAGCTCCTCGGCCAGGCGCTTCAGCGGCTCCGGCAGCGAGGCGTAGGCGGCCACGGTCGAGGCCCACGTGGTCGAGCCGCCGTAGCTGGGCAGGGTCACCGCGCGCAGGATCGAGGCCTTCGGGATCCGGTCGACGAAGGTGACGTCGCTGTGCCAGCTGTTGGCTCGGCCGTGGTGGGAATCGATCGCCAGGCTCTTCACGCCTTTGGAGGTGACCGTCGGGTGCGGCGTGGTCGGACTGCCGAGCAGCTGAGCGAATTCGTGCTGACCGTCTTCGGTGAGATGGTGCTGATCCCGGAAGAAGATCACCTTGTGCTCGTTGAGGGCCGCGCGGACGGCCGCGACCGTCTCCGGAGCCAGATCTCCGCCGAGCCGGACGCCGTCGATCCGGGCGCCGATGTGGGTTCCGAGTTTCACCACGGACACGGACTCTGCTGCGTGATCGCTTGACATGGAGGGCCTTTCGCTCGGAACGTGCTGTGTTCCGAGCACACCATCGGGGCCCGCGCGCGACCAGGTTTACGGTCAGCGCGATCACAAAGGCGGTGCCGGCGCTGCGCTCAGCCGACGTGTTCGCGCAGGTAGGCGAGGTCCTCGGCGACACCCTCGGCCGGTGTTTCCAGCACCACGGGCGCGTCGGCGGTCCGGCACACCTCGGCGAGCAACTGCGGATCGATGGTGCCGTCGGCGAAGTTGGCGTGCCGGTCCGCGCCGGAATCGAAGTCGTCGCGCGAGGAGTTCAGATGCACCAGATCGATGCGGCCGGTGATCGCGCGAATCCGATCGACCACGCCGACCAACTCCTCACCACCCGCCCAGGCGTGGCAGGTGTCGAGGCAGAAGCCCGCGCCGAAGTCGCCGACCGCATCCCACAGCCGGGCGATCGAATCGAAATGACGTGCCATGGCGTGATTACCGCCGGCGGTGTTCTCGATCAGGATCGGCACCGCGAACCCACCTTTGTCCTGCTGGCGCTCGAACAGCTTGCGCCAGTTGACGATTCCGGCCTCGATCTCGGCATCCGAACGCACGTGCCCGCCGTGTACGACCAGGCCGAACGCGCCCAGATCGGCGGCGGCCTGCGCCTGCTGCGCGACCGCGTTGCGCGAGGGCATGCGCAACCTGTTGTTCGTACTTGCCACGTTGATCTGATAGGAGGAATGCACCACCACGTCGATGGGGCTGGATTTGATCTCCTCCGTGCGCGGATGCGGCTGCGGTTTGTCCCAGCCCTGCGGATCCACGACGAACATCTGGATGACGTCGGCACCCAATCGCTCGCCGAAGCCGATCGGATCACTGTCTTGACGGACGTGTGCTCCAATACGCATGGCAGAGAGCGTATCGGTAGGCACCGACAGCCCGCAGCGACAGGCGGTGACCCGGTGTTCACCCGGGCCGGCGGCCCCGTCGATCGAGAATGCCGGTTCCGGTGGACTGCTATGGTTTCGGTGATTCCGGCACGGGAAGTGGGAGCGGGGCATGCTGGCCAACGGTGATGTGTTCGCGGGCTACGTCATCGAACGACTGTTGGGCCGCGGCGGTATGGGGCAGGTCTATCTCGCCAAACATCCGCGGTTGCCGCGGATGACCGCGCTGAAGTTGCTCAACCGCGAGATGGTCGCCGATCCGGAGATCCGGGCCCGCTTCGAGCGCGAGGCCGATCTGGTCGCCCAACTCGATCATCCCAAGGTCGTCACGGTCTACGATCGCGGCCTCGAGGACGGTCAGCTCTGGATCTCGATGCAGTACATCGACGGTATCGACGCCGCCAGTGTGGATCCGAAGAAGCTGCCGCCGGAGCGAGCCGTGCAGATCATCGCCGAGGTGGCCGAGGCGCTGGACTATGCGCACGGCAACGGGGTCATGCACCGCGATGTGAAGCCGGGCAACATGTTGCTCGCACGCTCCACCGGCGGCAAGGGCGAGCGGGTCTACCTCACCGACTTCGGGATCGCCCGCCTGCGCGACGACGGCGGTCACCTCACCCAGACCGGAACCTTCACCGCGACCCTGGCCTATGCCTCACCCGAACAGCTCACCGGCGCGCCGCTGGATGGCAGTTCGGACCAGTACTCGCTGGCGTGCAGCCTGTTCTGGCTGTTCACCGGCCGGGGACCGTTCAACGCGCCGAATCCGGCGGCGGTGATCCGCGGCCATCTGCAGGGGCCGCCGCCCGCGCTGAGCGGTGTGCGACCCGGCCTGCCCGCGAGCCTGGACGCGGTCCTGCTGAAGGCGATGCAGAAGCGTGCGGGCGACCGATTCGGCAGCTGTGCGGAGTTCGCCGCGGCCGCCCGCCAGGCGTTGTCCCCGGCCAGTGCGCCGCGGATGCCGACGGTCGGGCGCCCCTACACCGGTCCGCCGATGCCGACGACGGGCCGGCCGGGCACCGGGCCGGGACAGCCGGTCGTGCACCGGCCGGCGACCGGTCCGTCGATGCCGCACGCGGCCCGGCCCCAGCCGATGCCGCACCACGGGCCCGTGCCGCAGCCGTATCCCGCCACCGCCGCGCGTCCGGCGAATCAGCCGCAGCCGTACGGAGCTTCCGGGCAGTACAACCAGTACAACCAGCCTTACGGACAGCGGCCGCCGGCGCCGATGCAGCCGATGCGACCGGTCCCGGCGCAGAACACATCGAATACCGGGCTCATCATCGGCATCATCGTCGGCGCGGTGGTGCTGCTGCTGGTGGTTCTGGTTCTGCTGGCCGCGCTCTCGAGTTGACCCGCGCCCGCCACCACAGGTAGGGGCCGAGGCACAGCGCGAGCCAGATCAGCCCGATCGACCAACCGGCCAGCACATCGGTGGTCCAGTGCACGCCGAGATAGATCCTGGTCAGGCCGATCACCACCGCGAACAGTGCCGCGACCGCGACTGCGGCCACGCGGGCCATCCGGCCGCACGGCGAGAGCACGACCATGGCGGCCAGCACCCCGACCACCGCGGTACTCCCCATGGTGTGACCGGACGGGAACGACGGACTGGTCTCGGTGACCAGTTGATCGATCGCGGGCGGCCGGTGCCGCCCGATGGCCGACTTCAGCCCGGAACCGATCACCGCTATCCCGACACCCACCGCGGCCGTGGTCAGCAGCCGCGCCCAGTGCCGCCGCACACCGAACCAGACGCAGGCCACGATGGTCAGGGCCGTCATCGCGGCGACGCCGCCGGCATCGGTCAGTGTCCGAATCGCCGGGTTCAGCCAACCGATGCGATGGTCGATCACCCAGTCGGTGACGGGTTCGTCGATGCGGGTGATGCCGCCACCGTCGATCGCGTCGTGGGTGAGTTGCGCGGCGAGGCCGAGGACCACCGCCGGCAGAACCAATCGGGCGGCCGAAATCCAGCGCAGAAGGCCGTACTGCGCCAGCGCGATCCCACCGACGAGCATCAGCAGGACCGGGGTGAGCGCAGCCATGCGCACGAGGATAGGTGCGCGGAAGTTCGGCGCTGCGGGATCCCCGGCGGGCCCCGGGGAATGCGCCTCAGGTATTGGGGGGAAATCCTGATGGCGCCCGCACGCCGGTTTGGACAGACTGGAGACCATGACTGCCGATGCCCTGGGCACCGAACCCGCCGCGGCGACCACGCTCGCGGCCCGCGCCACCGACCTGACGAAACTGTACGGATCCGGAGACACCCAGGTCCGCGCCCTCGACGGGGTTTCGGCCGATTTCGCCCAGCGGGAGTTCACCGCGATCATGGGCCCATCCGGCTCCGGAAAATCGACGTTGATGCATTGCCTGGCCGGACTGGACAGCGCCACCTCCGGCACGGTGTACATCGGCGACACCGCGCTGACCGGTCTGTCGGACAAGCAGATGACGCGCCTGCGGCGCGACCGCATCGGCTTCGTCTTCCAGGCGTTCAACCTGGTGCCGACGCTGACCGCGCTCGAGAACATCACCCTGCCGCTGGATATCGCGGGCCGCAAGCCCGATCAGGAGTGGCTGGACACCGTGATCGAACGTCTCGGTCTGGGCGACCGCCTCGACCACCGGCCGAGTGAGCTGTCGGGCGGGCAGCAGCAGCGCGTCGCGTGCGCGCGGGCGCTGGTCGGCCGGCCCGACATCATCTTCGGCGACGAGCCGACCGGCAACCTCGATTCGCGGTCCTCCGGTGAGGTGCTGTCGATTCTGCGGGCGGCGGTCGACGAATTCGGCCAGACGGTCGTGATCGTCACGCACGAACCCCATGCCGCCTCCTACGCCGACCGCGTGATCTTCCTCGCCGACGGGCGCATCGTCGACGAATTGCGGGATCCCACAGCGGAATCGGTGCTGGACCGCATGAAATCCCTGGAGGGATAGGGCCATGGCTGGATCGCCGATGCGCAAGGTGGCCTTGCGTAATCTGGCCGCGCACAAGGTGCGGCTGGCGCTGACGTTACTCTCGGTCGTGCTCGGAACCGCCTTCGTCGCAGGCTCTTTCGTCTTCACCGACACCCTGCAGCGCACCTTCGACGGCATCTTCGCCGACCAGGCGAAGGGCGTCGACGTACGGGTGGAGCCGAAACACAGCCAGTCGCTGGGTGTTCCGAACGACCTCGTCGCCAAGGTCGCCGCGACCGACGGCGTGCGCGCGGTGGCGCCGGCGGTGCAGGGACCGATCGTTCTGCTGAAGGACGGGCATGCGGTGCAGACGGGCGGCGCGCCGAGCTGGGGTCGATCGTATCTGCCGCCCGACAAGGCGATCGCCGACCCGGAGCATTTCGTCGACGGAGCGGCGCCGGTGACACCGGGGCAGATCGCGATCAATTCCGGTGGCGCGGACCGGGCCGGATTGCACGTGGGTGACAAGGCCAAGGTGCTGATTCCCTCCCGCGGCACCATCGATATGACCGTCAGCGGCATCTACACCGTGTCCTCGGACACCGGCGGATTCATCGGGCTGCTGTTGGACGACGCGCAGGCCCGGGAACTGTTCACCGACGGAGCGCATGTCGCCTACGTGGATGTGGCCGCCGTGCCCGGGGTGTCCCCGGATACATTGCGCGACCGGATCGCGAAGGTGGCGCCCGACTACAAGGTCATGAACGGCGATCAGGTGCGAGCCGATCTGAAGGCCCAGGTCGGCAACGCGCTGAAATTCGTCAACTACTTCCTGCTCGCCTTCGGCGCGATCGCGTTGCTGGTCGGCACCTTCATCATCTACAACACCTTCTCGATGATCGTGGCGCAGCGATTGCGGGAGCTGGCGCTGTTGCGAGCGGTCGGGGCCGGGCGGCGTCAGGTCGGCTTGTCGGTGGTGGCGGAGGCCTTCGTCATCGGCCTGATCGGCAGTCTGCTCGGACTGGCCGGTGGCATCGGGCTGGCGTTCGGGCTGTCCGCGCTGCTCAACGCGTTCGACCTCGGACTGCCCACCGGAACCATGCAGGTCTTGCCGCGGACCGTGCTGACGGCGATCGGCATCGGCCTGGTGGTGACGGTGGCCAGCGCCTACGCGCCCGCTCGGCGGGCGGCCAAGATTCCGCCGGTGGAGGCGATGCGCGAGGAGTTCGCCTCGGTCGGTGAATCGCTGCGCGTGCGCACGCTGATCGGTGCGGTCTTGGCGGTGATCGGTGTGGTGCTGGTGGTGCTCGGGGCCCGCAACACCGGCGGCAATGCCGCGGCCACGGTCGGAGTCGGCGCGGCCGCTTTGATTTTCGCGGTCCTGTTCGCCTCACCGGCACTGTCGCGACCGGTGGTCGGAGCGCTGGGCCTGCTGGTACGTCCGTTCGGCTCGATCGGCGCGATGGCGCGCAACAACGCGATGCGAAACCCACGCCGCACCGCTGCCACGGCGTTCGCGCTCACCTTGGGGCTGATGCTGGTCTCGGCGATCGGCATGCTCGGCGCCTCGGCGAAGGCCAGTGTCGGCGAACTCGTCGACAAGGGTGTGAACGCCGACTACGTTCTGGCCGGGCCGCAGATGATCGGTGTGCCGCTGGGCGCCGCGGAGGCGGCGCGCTCGGTCCCCGGGGTTTCGGACGTGGTGGCCTTCCGCGGGGTCGCGCTGCGGGTGGGCGACGACCAGGTCACCGGCACCTCGCCGGACGCGCCGATGGGGCAGGTCCTGCGCTACGACATCCGCCACGGCACCGACAACCTCACCGGCGACTCCCTGCTGGTGTCGGAAACCGAAGCGGGCGACCGCAATTGGCATGCGGGCGACCGCGTCGAGGTCACCAGTGTGGACAACAAGAAGTTCTCGGTGTCGGTCGCCGGCATCTATGCCGACAGTCAGCTGCTCGGCCCCCTGGTGGTGGCGCCGGACCTCTACAACCAGGTGATGCCGGTGGCGTTCCGCACCGACCTGATCGTGCTGGTCAAGGCCGCACCGGGCGCCGACGTCGCCGCGATGCGGGGCAACCTGGAGAAGGCGACCGCGTCCTACGTGGTTGTGCAGGTGCAGGACCGCGAGGAATTCAAAGGCGCGCAGGGCAAACAGATCAACACCATGCTCGCCATCCTCTACGGGCTGCTGGCATTGGCGGTGGTGATCGCGATCCTCGGCATCGTGAATACGCTCGCCCTCTCGGTCGTCGAGCGGCGGCGCGAGATCGGCATGCTCCGTGCGGTCGGCATGCAGCGCCCACAGGTCCGGCGCACGATCTATCTCGAATCCATGCTGATCGCGGTCTTCGGCGCCGTGGTCGGGGTGGTCCTCGGGCTGGGACTCGGCGTCGGATTCCTGCGCACGCTGTCGGATCTGGGGTTGAGCACGATCACCGTGCCGTGGGGCCAGATCGTGGGCATGTTGATCGGCTCGGCCGTGGTCGGTGTGCTGGCGGCGCTGTGGCCGGCCGTGCGCGCCGCGCGCACACCACCGCTGGCGGCGATCGCCGATCTGTGACGGTGAGGGTGCGGCCGCTGAGCGCAGGCGTTCAGCGGCCGACCCTGATCACGCTCAGACGCAGTACTGGCAGACGCCGCCGGCAGGCAGCTGGATAAAGCACTGCGAGCAGACCGCCGGCCGCGGCTCGGAGGTCTTCTCCTCCTGTGCCATCACGGTTTTGGTCGCGCTGCGACCGCGGCGGCGCGCGTCCACCTTCGGCGTCAGCGGCGGAACGCCGACCTCGGCGGGCATCTCCGCGCCGTAGTGCTGATAGCACTGCCAGCGGGCGTACGCCGCGTGCAGTTCGAGATCGTCGGGAATCGGCAGGCCCGCGAGTTCGAGCACGTACTTGTAGTCGTCGCCGACGGTGTGGTTCTGGCGTACGCACAGCGCGGTCAGCGGCGGCTCGCCGGCGCCGTGGCAGCGCCGCGCGACCTTCCGCAGGATCGCGGCCATCCAGGTGCGCGTCGGCGCCTCGGTATGCACCCCGGACACGTCCTGAATCCGTTCGGCCAACTCGTTCACAGTGATGAAATGCCCGTATCCGGTCGCGGTTTCGGCCAGTTCGGCATGTGCGGCCAATGCCCAGGCCACCGCCGCCTCGCGAAATGACACCGCAGTGCCGTCACCTACCCGCCATGCTCCTGCCGTCGTGGCCACGGAATTCTTCAACACCGGTCCAAGTTATCGCGTCGATTTCCGCGCCGCCGCGCGGCCCGCCGAACTGCGCGGCCCGTACGGAGGAAATCGGCCGTACCCCGCCGAGAACAGCAGGTAGTCGCCGTGTGACTGTGCTGCCGGTGAGAGTTGCGGTCCGGCAAGACCTTTCGGTGGCGCCGGACACTGGTGCCGCTCGGGTGATCATCGGCGGCTCGCGTTGGATCGGGCCCAGGTCGCGACATCGCCGCGGTCGAGGGCCACCGACAGCAGGTCGGGAAAGCGGTCGGGAGTGCACGCGAAGGCGGGCACTCCGAGCGCGGCGAGCGCGGCGGCGTTGTCGTGGTCGTAGGCCGGGGCGCCCTCGTCGGAGAGCGCGAGCAGGACCAGGACCTGGACGCCCGCCTCCTTCATCGCCGAGATCCGCCGCAACATCTCGTCGCGGATTCCGCCCTCGTACAGGTCGGAGATCAGGACGAACAGCGTGTCGGCCGGCCGGGTGACGAGTTGCCCGCAGTAGGCGATGGCCCGGTTGATATCGGTCCCCCCACCGAGCTGTGTGCCGAACAGCACATCCACCGGATCCGACAGTTGCTCGGTGAGATCCACCACGGCCGTGTCGAAGACCACCAGTGAGGTCTTCAGCGAGCGCATGGACGCGAGTACCGCACCGAAGACGGAGGCATAGACGACGCTGGCCGCCATGGAACCCGATTGGTCGATCGCGAGCACCACCTCCCGCCGCACCGCCTGCGCCTTGCGCCCGTATCCGACCAGTTGCTGCGGCACCACCGTGCGGTGTTCGGGCAGATAGTGGGCGAGGTTGCGGCGAATCGTCCGATCCCAGTCGATATCGCGCAGCCGTGGCCGCGACACCCGCGCCGCGCGGTTCAGCGCACCGGACACCGCGGCCACGGTGCGCGCGGCGAGCCGGCGTTCGATGTCGCGCACCACCTTCTCGACCACGACTCGTGCTGTGGCGCGGGTGGTTTCGGGCATCATGCGGTTCAGGCTGAGCAGGGTGCCGACGAGCTGGACGTCGGGTTCGACCGCCTCGAGCAGTTCGGGCTCGAGCAGCAGTTGCGTGAGGTGCAGCCGGTCGATGGCGTCGCGTTGCATGACCTCGACCACCGTCGACGGAAAGTAGGTGCGGATATCGCCCAGCCAGCGGGCGACCTTCGGCGCCGAACCACCCAGGCCGGCGGCGCGCTTGTCCGACGGGGTGTGCTCGTCGCCGTTGTAGAGCGCCGACAGCGCCCGGTCCATCGCCGCGTCCTCGGCGGTACCGAGCCCGCCCAGACCCGCCTCGGCGGGAGCGCCCAGGACCAGGCGCCAGCGCCGGGCCTGCACCTCATCCGATTCGGTATGGGTCATCGTCGGCTCCTCTCGGCTCGAATCATCGTGCGCCCGCCAGAATTTCGGTCGCCGCGTGCAGGGCCAGCACGCCGCGGGCGGCGTCCGGCCCGGAGTGGTCGCGCTGCGGCGCGGCCGCGGGCGTGCCGTCCCGGACGGCTCGGGCGATGGCCTGTCGTTCTCCCGCCTCGAAAGCGCCGAAGGTGCGCCGCAGCAGCGGCAGGGTCGCGACGAATTGCTCCTCGTCCAGTTCGCGCAGCCAGGAGTCGATGCGCCGCAACAGGTCTCGGTCGTGGACGAGCAGCAGGCCACGCCCGCCCAGGAAGCCGTCGATCCACGCCGCCTTCTCCGCCGGGCTGTGGCCGATCGACAGGGCCGCCGACAGCCTGCGCGCGGCCTCGGCGTCGGCGATGATTTCCGCATCGCAGAGCAATCGAACCGCGCGGCCCACCAGCGCCCCGTGCACATCGTCGCGGTCGGCCACCAGGCCCAGTGCCGCCAGCCAGGACCGGGTGGCGTCCGCATCGTCACGGGTCGCGATGGCGACGTGGGTGGCGTCGATCAGGCCGCGCAGTTCGGTGGCGGCATCGGTGTCGAGACCGGTGACGGCGCCGGGCAATCCGGCGCAGATGCGCAGGAGCAGGCCGTCGGCGACCCGCGCCAGCGCGCCGAGGTCGGTGCTGCGGACGTCGCCGTAGCGCAGGGTGCGGATCAGTCCGGGCAGTGCGGCCAGCAGGTGGGTGACGTCGTGATCCAGCGCGGCCACCGCCTCCAGGCGAGCGACCAGACCGTCCACCGCGCCGCCGAGGTCGGCCAGGAGCGCGGTCTCCAGAGCCGCGCTGATATCGGCGACCGTGGCGTCGGAGGCGCCGGCGCGGTCGAGGATCTTTGCCTCGGCCGCGCTGAGGATTGTCGTGCCCCAGCACGATGCCTCGATGACCGCGACGGACAGGCCCGGCTCCCACCGCAGCGCCCACGATTCGCGGAAGGTGCCGGTATTGCGCACCTCGCCGGTGACGGGTGTGCCCCAGTCGATTCCGAGCAGTCGCAGCCGATGTAGCAGATGCGACCTGGCCACATCGCGGTCCTTGCGCAGATCCAGATCCAACTGCTGGGCCAGAGCCTGCTGTTTGAGCCGCAGGGTGCGCGCCTGCGCGCGCAGGTCGGCATCCAGCGGGACCGTCGGCGTGCTCTCGGGCACCGAACCGAGCGCCTCGCCGACCACCAGTTCGTCGCTGACGAACCGCAGCATCGACTCGTCGCCGTCGCAGAGCACCGACCGCGTGGCATCGGTGACCTCGGACAATCCCGGCGCGGGACGACCGCGCAGCGCGGCCAGAGTGTCGGCCAGTCGCACCGACTCGATGATGTGCGCACTGGAAACCGGCAGGTCACGGGCGCGCAGCGCGCCGGCCACCCGGGTGAACCAGCGGGCGATCGGGTCGTCGGTCCGAGTGAACAGGTGGTGGTACCAGCCGGGCGAGGTGATGCCCGCGCCGTATCCGGACGAGCCGGCCAGCCGCGAGTGGGTCCACGGCACCCAGGTCAGCGCGGCCTTCACCTTCGGCAGACCCTTGAGCAGGCGGGAATCGGCCGCCGCTGGACCGAGTGTGCCCGCCAGCGCCGGGGCGTGCCACGCCCCGCAGACCACCGCGATCCGGCGCGCACCGCTTTTGAGCGTCCGGCGTATGACCTGCCGCATATATGCCTCGCGCTGCAACGTGCGCAGGTCGATGCCACCGGGCAGGAGCTCCGTGGGAGTGGATGAATCCTGCTGTGGCGCAGTATCTTCCGTGTCGAACGCATGTGTGGCGTGCCGATCCAGATCGGACTGTGGCGGCGGGCCGGCTCCAGGGTCCGTCTCCGACGCCGCGCGGGCAGGACCGTCGCCGGTCGCGGCGCGCAGTGCGCCCATGGCCTCGGTGATGGCCTCGAAGATGTCGGTGCCGTCCCCGGTGGGATTCGACGACGATTCGATGACGGCGTCCCACCACCGCTCCGGGTCGTCGTATCCGCCCGCGGCGGCCAGCGCGGCCAGCGGATCGCCGCTGTCACCCGGCTCGGTGTCGAGAGCGAGGGTATGGGTGGCCGGAAGATCGCAGAAGCTCACGGGCACGGCGTGTTCGGACGCGTACCGCAGCGCCTGCCATTCCGGGGAGAACACAGCGAACGGCCAGAAGGCGGCCCGCGAGGGTTCGTTCGGAGCATAAGCCAGCAATGCCACCGGCGGTTCCATGCCGTCGGCGGCGACGTAGGCGACCAGCGGGTCGGCATCGGCCGGGCCTTCGATGAGAATCGCATCCGGACTGAAACGCTCCAGCGCCCAGGACAGCGAGCGCGCCGACCCGGGACCGTGGTGACGGATGCCGAAGATCCGGGTCTGCGGCTCGTCGAGCGCGACGGCGTCGCCGCTCACCCGTGCACCTCACGGCAGGCGCGGTAGAAATCGGACCAGTCGGGGCGTTCGCGGACGACGGCCTCGAGGTACTCGGTCCACACCACGGCATCGGCGACCGGATCCTTGATCACCGCACCGAGGACCGCACCGGCGACATCGCTCGCGCGCAACACCCCGTCACCGAAGTGCGCCGCGAGCGCGATGCCGTTGGTGAGCACCGAAATCGCCTCTGCCGTCGACAACGTGCCCGAGGGCGACTTCAACTTGGTCCGGCCGTCCTCGGTGATGCCGGAACGCAGTTCGCGGAACACCCGCACCACCCGCCGCACTTCCTCGGCGGCAGCCGGAATCGGCGGCAATTGCAGTGCGGCGCCGAGCTGTTCGACTCGGCGGGTCACGATCGCGACCTCGTCGTCCTCGCCCGCGGGAAGCGGCAGCACCACGGTGTTGAACCGGCGGCGTAGCGCGGAGGAGAGTTCGTTGACGCCGCGGTCGCGGTCGTTGGCGGTGGCGATGACGTTGAAGCCCTTGGCCGCCTGCACCTCGATACCGAGTTCGGGCACCGGCAGCGTCTTCTCCGACAGCACCGTGATCAAGGCGTCCTGCACGTCGGAGGGAATGCGGGTGAGCTCCTCGACGCGCGCGATCGCACCGGTGCGCATCGCGGTCATGACCGGTGACGGCACCAGCGCGCCGGCGCTCGGCCCTTCCGCGAGCAGGCGCGCATAGTTCCAGCCGTACCGGATCGCCTCCTCGGCGGTTCCGGACGTTCCCTGCACCAGCAGGGTGGAGGCGCCGCTGACGGCGGCCGAAAGATGTTCGGACACCCAGGTTTTCGCGGTGCCCGGTACGCCGAGCAGCAGCAGTGCCCGATCGGTCGCCAGCGTCGCGACCGCCACCTCCATCAGGCGGCGCGGTCCGACGTATTTCGGGGTGATCACCGTGCCGTCGGGAAGGGTGTCGCCCAACAGGTAGGTGACCACCGCCCAGGGCGACAGCCGCCACGACGGCGGCCGCGGACGGTCGTCGACGGCGGCGAGGGCTCGGAGTTCGTCGGCGTAGGCCTGTTCGGCATGGGGACGTAGCAGGTCGGCGGGCGGGTTCTGGGTGGTGGTCATGCCAGCTCCTCGAGCATCAGGGTGCGTTGGGTCAGATCGTCGGCGAGGCGGTCGAAGGCGCTCTGCCAGTAGGGGTCCGCACTGCGGCGGGCGGCGACGGTCACCGCCGCGACCGCGTGGACCGGGAAGTTGATCGCGGCACTGCGCAGCAGCGTGCGATAGGAGGCGGGGGACAGCCCGGCCGCGCCGGGACGGGCGGCGGCCAGATGGGCGCGATCGAGCAGCAGCCGGACCAGGTGTTCGGCCAGCGGCTGCGGCCACGGCCGCGGGAGCGCCGAGACGAGCAGTTCGAGTTCGGCCAGCCAACTGCTGTCCAGGCCGCACAGGTACCGCACCCGCCGGTCGATCGGCAGCAGCGCGAACAACCGCTGTCGCAGCCGCGGATCCGCACCCAGCGTGGGCGTGGTGGTCAGCACCTCGAACAGTGGAATCGCCCAGCGGGAATCATCCTGTGCCAGAGCCGCTTCCGCCCATCCCGCGGCGACCGGTCCGAGGATGTCGTCGGGCAGCCCCAGCGCCGTGGCGGCCTCCGCGGATCCGCACAGCTGCTCCCAATGTCGCAGCGGGGTGGCGGCGATCAGGCGGCGCAGCCGTTCGGCATCCACGTCCGCACCGCCGTCGCGGCGGTAGGCCACCGGGTCGAGCCGGTCGGCGAGTCCGTCGCGGCGAGCCGCGTCGTCGAGGTCGTGCGGCAGATGCGCCTCGAGCCGGCCGGACCGGACGGTCAGCCACCGGCCGGCGCGCTCGCGCATCCGTTCCGCGAAGGCCGAATCAGGCAGGTGGGCAAGGAGATCGGCGGCCGTGCGGCGAACGTCGGGCCGCGCGTCGTCGAGCGCCGATTCGAGCAGCGGCTCGTCCTCGGGCCCGACTCCTGCGGCCAGCACCGCCAGCAGTTCGGCCCGGCCGCGCGCCGGTTCCCGGCTCCAGGTTTCGGCGAGGGCCTGCCGGGCGGCCTCGGCGTCGCGGGCGCGCAGGGCTTCCAGCCAACTTCGGCGTTCGGCAGGCCGGCCGTGCGTCCACACCTGGGGATCGTCGTCACCGGTCCGCAGCAGCGGTCGCCAGCGTGGATGCAGCGCCGCCAGCCACCGCCCCCGAGCGCCCGCCAGGCGCATCAGCGGAACCCGCAGGGCGGCTTGGCTTCTCGCTGTCTCGAGGAGTGTGGCGCAGAGTGCGTCGGGTGCCCGCCGGTCGCCGGGCAGCGCGGCCTCGAACCATTCGGCGAGCATCGGTGAGCCGTCCGCCAGCAGGTGGTGCAGCCGCTGTGCCGCTGCCCGCGGCAATGGGGCGCGATCGTCGTCGGCGGCCGGGACCGGCAACTCGGCCCGGACCGGTGGCACCCCGCCGCGGTGATACAGCTCCTGGAGCGCCACCGCCCCCAGCACGGCATGTTCCGGAGTGTCGGCGCGCGCGGCCGAAGTCACCGCCTCGGCCAGTCCGCCGGGATCGAGGGTGCGGCGGGCGGTACCCAGCAGCGCAACCGGCACGATCGGCTCCGACGAGGCCGGGACGGCGGTGCCGGGGGTCGGTACCCCCAGAAGCGATTCGGTCTCGACGCCGACGAGTTCGCCGGCCACCAGAGCGGAGACCGGGACCAATCCGGCCGCGGTCCATTCACCGATCACCGTCAGTGGATGACCGCCCGACAGTCCGATCAACTGCCACGGCACCTCGGCGGTCGCGGCGATGGGCACCGCCGTGCCGTCCGGCTCGGCGAGATACCAGCCGGCGGTTCCCGGGCTCGGCACCACCTCCGCCAGCAGCATCGGCCACCCACGCAACCACGGATCGGCGCCCAGTGCCCGCGCGTGAGCGTCGAGCTGTCCGGCGATGGACGCGGACTCCGAGATGATGGTGGTGAACGGTTCCGGCTCGCCGTGGCGCACGCCCCACACCGCGCGCAGCGGCATCGCCCCCGGGTAGTAGTGCAGGTCCGCCTCGACCATGGTGCCGGGAATCGGCAGCTCACCCGCGAAACTCGCACTGCCGAAGCTGTGGTCGAGGATATGTGCCCAGCGTTGTGTGTCCCGGCCGAGCAGCAGAGTGCGGCGGGTGAAGACCCGTTCCTCCTCGGTGATCCGCACCCCGAGCACCATCCACCGGTCGCGGATCGCGGGCTCGCCGCCGCGGACCTCGTCGGCCTTGGCCGGATAGCCGATATGGGCGCGTACCCCGGCAGCCAGCGCCGGCGGCAGGTCGTCGAGCCGCCGGTGTGCGCCGATCAGCAGATGCAGCCGGGCGTATTCGCTGAGCAGAATCGCGGGCCACTGTTCGACGCCCAGGGTGCGGCGCGGCAGTTGCCGCAATGCTGCCGCCACCCCCGGCGCCTGCGAATCCACCATCCGGGCGGCCACCGCATCCAGGGCCGCCGCGGAATGGTCGGCCTGGGCCAGGCCGGTGCGGATCTGGTCGCCGAGCCAGACGTCGAGATCGTCGAGTCCGGTGGTCACTCGCGCCCGCCGCTGGTCGACTGTCGACTGTTTGGTGCCGGGCGTGGCCGGCTCGGCCGGTTTCGCGGCCCGTGCGGCCCGGCCCGCCAACCACTCGGCCGCGAAGTCGGCGGGTGCGTCGGACGCCGCGACCGTGCCCTGCGACCAGAGCAGTAACAGCGACAGCGCATGTTTGCAGGGAAATTTCCGGCTGGGGCACGAGCAGCGATAGGCGGGCCCCGACAGGTCGACGATCGTCTGATACGGCTTGGCGCCACTGCCCTTGCACTGCCCCCACAGCGCGCTGCCGTGGACGCCGGTGCCCAGCCATGCGGCGGTGAGCTTGCGGGCGGCGCTCACCGATGCGGCGTCGGGCGCCAGGGCCAGCACATTGTCGGCGGTGACGGCGTAGGTCGCGGCCGGAGAGGTCGTCACGTGTTCCCCCGTTCGTTCGGTACCCCCGGATTTGTACCCGAGCCCACCGACAACATCACGCGGCCGGCCGTCGACGCCGCCGTCCGGCCGGCCGTCACCGGGTTCGCTCATCGATTGCGAGACGAATTGCCGTGGCGCGGAATGTGATTGCAGGATCAAGCGCTGTTGTGAATGATCGTGATCTCTGGCATTCTGATCTGTTCGGTTGAACCGAGCCACCCGTCAGGGGTGTAACCCGTGGAACTGCCCGGCCGGGACGGCCGAGGGGTGGACATCGGGCGGTTCGACCGTTCGATGGCCATGCGTCCCGCCCGGGCCGGTTCTCCGGTAGCGTTCGCCACGACGAGTCGTGTGCGAGGGCCGGGAGGGGCAGTGGGGCAAGAGCAGGGGGAGGTCGCGCCGCGGCTGCGCGACCTGGTTTCGGCTCGGCTGCAGACGGATTCGTCGGTGAGCCCCGAGGTAGCGCAGACGGTGCTGGAGGCGCTGGGGGAGTCCGCCGAGGCGGGCGGCGCCGGGCCGCAATCCGGAGTATTCCTGCGTGCCATCCGCGTCCGCGGCTTCCGCGGAATCGGTCGCGAGGCGGTACTGCGCATCGCGCCCGGCCCCGGCCTGACGCTGGTGGTCGGCCGCAACGGGTCGGGTAAGTCGAGTTTCGCCGAGGCCGCGGAACTCGCACTCACCGGCGTCAACCGGCGCTGGGAGGGCAGATCCGCGGTCTGGCGCGACGGCTGGCGGAATATGCACTGCGAGCAGGATCCCCGGATCGCGATCGATCTGGTCGCGCAGGAACGCGGTCCGTTGACAATCGAGCGCACGTGGGCCGGCGGCGACGAACTGTCCGAAGGCAGCTGGACGCAGCGCGAAAACGGCAGCGACAGTGACCGATTCCGCCCGCAGGACTGGGCGCGCGCCCTGGAGCTGTATCGGCCGTTCCTGTCCTACAGCGAACTCGGCGCGGTGGTCGACGGCCGTCCCAGCGACCTGTTCGACGCGCTGCATCGGCTGCTCGGGCTCGACGACATCAGTGCCGCCTTGGACCGGACCCGCACGCGCCGAATCGAATTGGAACGCGCCGCGAAACAGTCCCGGGACGGCCGGCAGGCTTTACTGGACGAACTGATCACCGTCGCCGACGAGCGCGCCGAGCGCGTCGCCGAGATGCTGCGCGCGCCCGCGCCGGACCTGTCCGCGATCGCCCACGAACTCGCCGGCGCCCGCCACGACCCCGGCGGTGTCGCGGCACTGCAGGCCGTGGCACGGCTGCGCATTCCGGCTCCCGCCCAGGTCGAGGCGGCCGCCGAGGCGGTCGAGGGGGCCACCGCGGAGCTGCTGGACCTGGCGACCGGCGATCTGGAGGCCGAACTCCGTGTGGTCGACCTGCTGCGTGGCGCCCGCGAACACGCCGAGGACGGCGAATGCCCCTGCCCGGTCTGCGGCCACGGTCGGCTCGACTCGCGGTGGCGGCGCGAGGCGACAGCCCGGATCGAGGCCGTCGAGCGGCGCGCCGCCGTCCTGACCGCCGCCCGGGGCGCGCTGGGCGAGGCGATCGCCGCGGCCCGTGCGCTGATCGAACCCGTTCCGCCGGAACTGGAATCGGCCATCCCCGCGCCGAATATCGATCCCGTGGACGCCCATCGCGCCTGGACATCCTGGTCCGCCCTGCTGGAGGTCGAAGCGGGCGCCACGCTGGCGGCCCGGATGCGCGGCGCGCACGCCGAACTCGCGGTGCGGCTGGAGGTGTTGCAGCGGGCCGTGCACAAGGAGCTCGATCGCATCGATGCGGTCTGGACGCCGCTGGTCCCGCGCATCGCCACCTGGCTGCACGAGGCGCGGCTGGTGGCCGCGGCCGATGCCGAATTGCGTACCGTCCGCCGCGCCGAGGACTGGCTGAAGTCGGCCGCCGCCGGCCTGCGCGACGAACGGCTCGCCCCGCTGGCCGAGCACGCCCGGCGGATCTGGGGTGGGCTGCGCCAGCGCAGCAATGTGGACCTCGGCGCGATTCGCCTGCAGGGCAACGCGGGAGCCAGTCGCAAGGTGCTGCTCGACGTCACCGTGGACGACTCCGGAGCCGCCGCTCTCGGGGTGATGAGCCAGGGCGAATTGCATGCGCTGGGCCTGGCCCTGTTCCTGCCGCGGGCCACGGTGGCCGAAAGTCCGTTCGGATTCGTCATGATCGACGACCCGGTGCAGGCGATGGATCCGGCGAAGGTCGACGGGCTCGCCCGCGTGCTGGCCGCGGTGGCGCGCAGCGGACGCCAGGTCATCGTGTTCACCCACGACGAGCGGCTGGCCGAGGCGGTGCGCCGGTTACGTTTGGACGCAACGGTTCTCGACGTGCAGCGGCGCGAACACTCGCGGGTGGAGGTGCGCGCGGTCGAGGATCCGGTGCAGCGCTATCTCGCCGACGCGCGGGCCCTGCTGCGCACCAGGCAGTTGCCCAAGCCCATCGCGACCGAACTGGTCATCACCTGCTGCCGATCCGCGATCGAGGCGGCCGCGCTGGCCCGCGCGCGGCGAGAACTGCTGGCCGCCGGCGTCGACCACCGCGAGGTCCAGCGCCGCGTCGATCGGGCCCGGACCACGTGGGAGACGGTCGCCCTGGCGGTCTTCGGTGTGCCCGACCGGGTCGACGATCTCAACGACTATCTCGATCGGGAGGCACCGTGGGCGCGCGCGGTGGTGCGCGATGCCACGGCCGGAGCCCATATCCGTATCCAGCGCCGCTCGGGCGATTTGATCTCGGGGACGAAGAGATTCGTGACATGGCTGAATCCGTGAGCCCGACCGTGGCCCAGCGTCTGGCGGCGGCCGCGGAACTACTCGACGGCACGGTCACCGATGCGGGCGGCCTGTGGTCCCGGGCGACGGTGTGGATCCTGCGGATCGCGCTGGAACAGTCGGTGGACAGGCTGTGGGCGCGGGTGTCGCCACCGCTGGCCCGGTGCAGTATGCGCGCCCAGCTGCTGGCGCTGGACAGCTGCGCCGGCCCCGAACTGTCGGGCCGGGTCGCCGGATTGTGGGCGACGCTGTCGCGGGCCGGGCATCACCTCGACTCCGAACCCGCGCCGACCCTGCACGAACTGCGTGACTGGTACGACGAGACCGCGCGGCTGGCCGAGGAACTCGACCACATCGGCCGCGCGGATGTACCCGCCGTCTTCGGCCGCCGCCGGAACCGGTGAGACCGGGCGGCGATAATCGTCCGATGGCCGATACCTTTCCCGAGCGCCCGGACGACACCGACCGCTGTCCGTGCGGTAGCGGCGAACAGTTCGGGCAGTGCTGCGGCCCGCGCCTGGACGACACCCGCCCGGCGCCGACCGCCGAGGCGCTGATGCGTTCGCGCTACACCGCCTTCGCCGTCGGCGATCGCGACTACCTGCTGCGGACCTGGCATCCGCGGACCAGGCCGCGACGGCTGGCACTGGATCCGGCGCAGCGCTGGGTATCGCTGCAGGTCTTCGGTACGGAGGCGGGCGGCCTGTTCGACGACACCGGAGTGGTCGAATTTCGCGCCACTTACCGATACGACGGCCGGCGGGGTGTGCTCTCCGAGTGCAGCAGGTTTGCTCGCGTCGACGGCCGCTGGGTCTACGTCGATGGAGATATCGAATCTTAACCGGCTCGTAAAGAGTTTCCAGTGCTCTCCCATTATCATTGCGGCAATACATTTCCGATTAATACAGATAGCGAAGGAGTTGCCGTAAACGTGGACAGCCGCGCGGTGACTACCGGGAATCGGGACCCTCATTAGGGTCACCGCATGGCACGAATCGCGATCGAATACTGCACGCAATGCCGGTGGTTACTGCGGGCCGGATGGATGGCCCAAGAGTTGCTGAACACCTTCGGCACCGACCTCGACGAGGTGGCACTGATTCCCGGAACCGGTGGAGTGTTCCGGATCACCGTGGACGGTGAGCAGATCTGGGAGCGCAAGGCCGACGGCGGCTTCCCGGATGTCGCCGGGCTGAAACAGCGCGTGCGCGACCGCATCGATCCCGCCCGCGACCTCGGCCACATCGATCGAGGTTGACGCGGTACGAATGATCTCGGACGTACTCTCGGTTACAGGGAGTACGAGGAGGTGCGAGATGAGCACTCAATTCTTCGAGGCGACCCCGGTCGAGGACACTGCCGGACCCGTCGCCCACACGACCAGCGGTGCGGTACGCGGATTCCGTACGGGATCGGTTCACGTATGGCGCAGCATCCCCTATGCCGCGGCACCGGCGGGCCCGAAGCGGTTCACCCGGCCGGAACCGCCCGAACCCTGGTCGGGAGTGCGTGACTGCACCGAATTCGGCGAGATCGCGCCGCAGACCATGGGCGATATGGTGCCCGTCGACTCGGGGCTGCGCATGGGCGAGGACTGCCTGTGGGTCACTGTGTGGGCGCCGGCCGCCGAGCCGGTGCAGCCGCGTCCGGTGATGGTGTGGCTGCACGGCGGCGCCTACTGTCTGGGCACGGCGGCCCAGGCGATCTACGACGGCCGCCGGATGGTCGAGATGGGCGACGTGGTGATCGTCGCGGTGAACTATCGGCTCGGCGCACTCGGCTTCCTCGATCTGTCCTCGCTGGGCGACGGGTTCGTCGCCAACCTCGGCCTGCACGACCAGATAGCGGCGCTGGAATGGGTGCGCGACAATGCCGCCGCCTTCGGCGGCGATCCGGGCAACGTCACCGTTTTCGGCGAATCCTCCGGCGCCGGATGCGTCACCGCGCTGCTGACCTCGCCGCGGGCCGCGGGCCTGTTCCACCGCGCCATCGCGCAGAGCCCCCCGGCCACGACGGTCTTCGGCCCCGATCGAGCCGCAGGGGTGGCGAGCCGCTTCCTGGAACTGATGGATCTGCCGCCCGAACGTGCCGGGGAACTGCTGGAATGCCCCATCGAACGGATCGTGGACGCGGCCGGAATCCTGCTGGACGAGGTGCCGCTGCAGTCGCCGGGGCGCTTGGCCGCGGCGCCGGTGGTGGACGGTGATCTGCTGCCCACCTATCCGACCGACCGCTTCCAGCAGGGCCGCTCGCATCGCGTACCGCTGATCATCGGCACCAACAAGGACGAGGCATCGCTGTTCCGGCTGTTCCGCTCGCCGATCATGCCGGTGACACCGGATGCGGTGAACGCGATGCTCAATGCCGTCGCGGGGGAACACCCCGGGCTGTCGCACGAGCGCATCGCCGAAATCACCTCCGCCTACCCGGATCTGGCCAAGACTCGCGGCGCGCTGGCGATGTCGACCGATGCGGCGTTCCGGATGCCGGCACACTGGGTCGCCGATGCGCATTCCCGGCACAGCCGCACCTGGATGTATCGGTTCGATCAGGCCACGCCGATGCTGAAGGCGGCGCGGGTAGGCGCCGGCCACGCCACCGAATTGCCGTACATCTTCGGCAATTTCGGCTCCTTCGATCACGATCCGACCTTCTGGCTGGGTGGTCGCAAGGTCGCGAGCGAGGTTTCGGGCCGGATGATGCGGCGCTGGCTGGCCTTCGCCGAGCACGGGGTGCCGGCCGCGCTGGACGGCTCGAAGCATTGGCCGCCCTACCGCGAATCCACCCGCACGACACTGGTCGTCGACGCCGCGGATCGAGTCCTCGACGATCCCGATCACGATCTGCACACCGCCTGGGGCGACCAGGCGGTCGGCTTCAGCTGAGCCGGCTCAGACGCTGCTGGGCTGTTCGGCGCGCTTACCGAGCAGCACCGGCACCCGGCTGTAGCCGTGCAGGGTGAACAGCGGCCGGCGCCGCGGGCGACCGGCCAGCACGAGATTCGGGAAACGCTCGAACAGCGACCGCAGCGCGTACGTGCCCTCCATCCGGGCCAGGCTCGCGCCCAGGCAAGCGTGGATGCCGCTGGAGAACGTCAGGTGATCCTTGGCGTTGGCGCGGGTGACGTCGAAGCGGTGCGGTTCGTCGAATACCTTCGGGTCACGGTTGGCGCCCGACAGCGACAGCACCACCGTGCTGCCCCGGTGCACGGTGACCCCGCCCAGCTCCGCATCGCGCCCGGCGATGCGGCCGGTGTTCTGCACCGGGGCGTCGAAACGCAGAATCTCCTCGATCGCGTTGGGCCACAGCTGCGGATCCTCGCGCAGGAGGTCCAGCTGATCGCGATGGTTCACCAGTTGCACGACGCCGTTGCTGATCAAATTGACCGTGGTCTCGAATCCGGCGCCCATCAGTAGCGTGGCGGAGGCCTTCAACTCCGTGTTGTCCAGCGTGCCGGAACTCACCAGGCCGGACAGGATGTCCTCGCCCGGTTCGCGCCGCAGCCGCGCGATGTGCTCGTCGAGATAGTGGTCCATCTCCAGAATGGCCGCCGAGGCATCGCGGGTGGTGGGCCAGCTGATGCCGATGTCGAGCATCGGCGACACGGCGTCGCCCCACGCCAGGAAGCGGTCGCGGTCGGCGTCGGGGAAGCCCAGCATTTCGGAGATGATCGCGATCGGCACCTGGGAGGCGAAATCGGCCACCAGATCAGCCGAACCGCCGGAGGGCAGGGCATCGAGCAGTTCCGTGGTCACCGATTCGACGCGGTCGCGCAGCCGGGCGATCGCGCGCGGAGTGAATGCAGAGGCCACCGGTTTACGCATCCGGGTGTGGTCGGGCGGATCGATCACCAGCATCGACGGCGGCTGCACCGGATTGGGCGGCAGCGGCGCCAGATCCATCAGCGGCCGCAGCGGTCCGGGCACGAAACCCTCGGCCGCCGCGACCTTGAAGGTGGTGTCGCGCAGCACGGTCCGCACCACCTCGTAGTCGGTGGTCGCCCAGCCGAGGGGGGAGTGCACCAGCCGTCCCTGTGCGCGCAAGGATTCCAGCAGTGGTATCGGATCATCGACCGCCTCGGGGCTGGACATCAGTTGTGCCACGGTTTCGCCGCGCCGGGCGTAGGTCTTCAAGACCAGCCGCGGCGTGCCCTGCACCACCAACCATCGAAACCAGTACTGCGGCTTCATCGCCATCCCCGTTCGTCGTCCGGTTCCCTGACCCCCACACTACGGAGTAGCGGGCGAGCCGAAAACGGACTGCGGGTGGATCGCCGTGCCCTACCCGGGTAGGAGATCAGGGCCGGCGAGTGGTGACGCGCTCGGTGTCGATCCGGTGCTCGAGCCGAGCCGGATCCGGGGCGGTCACCTGCACCAGCGAGGCCCCGGCCGCGTACACCGCCAGCAGTCCGTCGATCAGGTGGGCGGTGGTGTCCCAGTCGGTGGTGGACAGCACCCGGTCGCTCGCGGTGAACCCCTGCTGTTCGGCCGAGGCCCGGGCCGCGGCCACGGTCTCGGCGACGGTGGCGCCGTCGAGGGCGGCGCCCGCGCCCGACGGGTGGAATTGATCACCGTGCGCCCGCACCGACGTGGCGTAATCGGTGACGCCGACCGGCAGATCGGCGACGGGCATGCCCATGGGATCCAGCGACAGCGCGGCCACCTCGGCGATATCACCGGCCTCGTCGATGCGCGCGGCCGAGACCAGCGCGAGTTCGGCGTCGGCGTCCGGCCGCAGCACCACCTCCGTGCCCGCCCACCAGCAGCCGAGCAGGACCGCGGCGGTCTGCCAGTGCGCGGGCAGCAGCACCGACACCCGTGCGCCCGGAGCGAGGCCGAATTCGTCGCGAATCATATTGGCGGTCTTGGCCGCCCAGTTCGCCAGCGTCAGCCCGGACAGTTCGATGCGGGCACCGGTGCTGTCGTCGTAGTGGGTGATCCGGGGCGCCGCGGGCTCGCGGGCGAGGATCGGGCCGAGCAGGGCATCGGTGAGAGTGTCGTTCAGTTCACGCATTTCGGTCCGTTCTGGCCGGCGTCGATGGGAGGCGCGGGCGGCACCGGTGTCGCGGTGCCCGAGGCCGGCGAGGTTCCGGACATATCGAACAGACTGCCGGCCGCCGAGCCCGGACCAGAGTAGTCATCGGCGAGCACTACGCGCACCGCGCCCTCCGGCACATCCGGTGCGGCGACCACGGTCAGGCCGCCGAGTGCCTCGGCGACCGCCTTCGCCTTCGGATCGGAGCTGGAGGCGGCGAGCACCCGGCTGCTGCGCACCGGCGAACCCGGCCAGTTCTCGACGGTTCCGGTGTGGAAACCCTTGCCGGTCAAGGCCTGCGCGACCTGGCCGGCCAAACCACCGGTACTGCCGGCGTTGTAGACGTCGGTGGTGACCGAACTCGGCGCCACCGCCCGGTCGTCGTCGGGATCGTCGGTGGTGGCGCCGACCGCCGCCGCGACGAAGGATTTCACCGATTTCGGATCGACCTTCACCACGGATTCGCCGTCGGCGGTCGTCCCGTCGAGGTCCTGCACCGGAATGGTCTCGAAATTCACCTTCCCGCCGGACAGATCCTGTAGCTGATGCATGAAGGCCACCACGTCCCAGTCCTCGTCGAGCACGATCGTGCGGCCGACGGCGTCGCCGAGTTCGCGCAACTTCGCGGGATTGGCGAGGATGCGCGCGTTGAGCGCCTTGTTCACCAGCGAAGCCATGAACACCTGCTGACGCACGATCCGATCCAGGTCACCGCGAGGCAGATCGTGGCGCTGGCGCACGAAGCTCAGTGCCTGCGCCCCGTCCAGGCGTTGCTGTCCGGCTGGGAAGTCCGCGCCCGAGAGCGGTTCGTCCACCGCATTGTTCAGGCATACGTCCACCCCGCCGACGGAATTGGTGAGCAGCACGAATCCGAGCAGTCCGACCTCGGCGTAGTGGTCGACGGTGATCCCGGTGAGGTTGGAGACCGACTTGATCAGCGCCTGCCGGCCGGCCTGGGTGGACTTCTGCTCGATCTGGGAGTCGGACAGGCCCTGCGACGCGTATTTCTGCCGGGCGTTCTCCTTGGTCGCGCCGTAGGCGGAGTTGATCTTGCCCTTGCCGATGCCAGGGATGTCGACGTAGGAATCGCGCGGAATCGAGATCGCGGTCGCCGAACGGCCGTCGTTGGGCACCCGGACCAGCACGATGGTGTCGGTGTTGGTGCCGACTTCGTCGCCGGCGTGCAGCATCGCCCGTTCCTGGTCGCTGAGCGGATTGCCGTGTGCGTCGGTGCGGCTGTCGATGCCGACCATCAGGATGTCGACCGCACCGTCGTGGCCGCCGCCCAGGCCGAGATTGCCGATCCGCTCGATACCGGAGATCAAGGAATCCACACTGTGCCAGCCGAAGCCGGTGACGATGAACACCACGGCCGCGGCGGCTACGGCGAGCAGCCGTCCGAGACGATTCACCCCGGGATCCGGACTCGGGCGAACGCCGCGAGCTCGCGGGATGCGGCCGCCGGGCAGTGGTGCTCCGGCGCCGCGGGGCGGCGACGACGCACTTCTGTTCTGCGGCACTCCGTATTCCTTTTCCACGCTCGATCGACCCCCGTTCGAGAATCTGCCCGCGTAGCCCACCGCCGCCGATACCGGTGGCGTACCGGGGAGTTCCCGGATTCGAGGCTATCCAACCAGTGCGCCCGCACCGCTGAACCGCTGTTGGCGTGGCGTGCCAGACTTGCCGGGTGAGTCCCGATTCCCACTCCCGGCTCGTGATCACCGGTGCCGGCGGACAGCTCGGCCGGGCGTTGCGCGCGGCGGCGCCCGCGGCACTCGCCCTGGGGCGTGCCGATCTCGACATCACCGACGCCGAGGCGGTGCGCGCTGTCGTGCGTCCGGGCGACGTGGTGCTCAACTGTGCCGCCTACACCGCCGTCGACGCCGCCGAGTCCGACCACGAGGCGGCGTATGCGGGCAATGTCATCGGGCCGGCGGTACTCGCCGCCGCCTGCCGCGTGGCCGATGCGCGCCTGATCCACATCTCGACCGATTACGTCTTCGACGGCACCGCCTCGGACCCGTACGAGCCGGACGACCCGACCGGACCGGCAAGTGTGTACGGGCGTACCAAACTGGCCGGTGAGCAGGCCGTGCTCGGAGAGTATCCGCAGGCCACGATCGTGCGCACGGCCTGGGTCTACACCGGTGACCGCGGCGACTTCGTGGCGACGATGCGCCGGCTCGAGGCCGAACGCGAGACGATATCGGTGGTCGACGATCAGATCGGATCGCCCACCTACGCCCCCGATCTGGCGCAGGGTCTGCTGGAACTAGTTGCACGACAGCCGGTTCCGGGGGTACTACACGCGAGCAATGCGGGTGCGGTCAGCCGCTTCGGGCTGGCGCGTGCGGTGTTCGCCGAACTCGGGGCCGATCCCGAGCGGGTGCGGCCCTGCGGCACCGCCGATTTCCCGAGTCCCGCACGGCGCCCGGCGTACTCGGTGCTGTCGAATCGGGCGTGGGCCGAGGCCGGGCTCACCCCGCTGCGTGAGTGGCGCGCGGCGCTCGCCGACGCGCTGGCACGCCTATCGGATCGGGCGAAACCGTGATTCTTCCTGCTCGCCGCCGCGCGAGGCGGCGAGCGTGAGCACCGGTGCAGGCCGTCAGTCTGATAAGGCCCTGTGGGTGGCTGCGCTCGGGTGCCTACTCCGGCCTCTCACCCATTAGGCTGGCCTTCCGTGAGCGCTTCGGATTCAGCCCCTTCCGCGGACCGTACCCCTCAGCTGGCGGTGGTCACCGTAACCTATTCGCCGGGCGAGCATCTCGACCACTTCATCAGCACACTCGCGACCGCCACCGCGGAGAAGCCGCAGGTGATCCTCGCCGACAACGGCTCGACCGACGGCGCTCCCGAGCTGGCCGCGGAGTCCAACGAACACGTCACGCTGCTGCGCACCGGCGGCAACATCGGTTACGGCGGCGCGGTGAACCGAGCGGTCGCCGAGCTCGATCCGGGTATCGAATACGTGATCATCGCGAACCCCGATGTGCGCTGGGGTACCGATTCCATCGATCAGCTGCTGGCCGCCGCGCGGCGCTGGCCGCGAGCCGGGGCGCTCGGGCCGCTGATCCACGAGCCGGACGGCAGCATCTATCCCTCCGCGCGGCGGGTGCCCGGCCTGCTCGACGGCGCCGGTCACGCGATCCTCGGCACGGTCTGGCCGGGTAACCCGTGGACGCGCCGGTACCGGCAGGAGAACGAGGAGATCGCCGAGCGCACGGTCGGCTGGCTGTCGGGTTCGTGCCTGCTGGTCCGGCGTGACGCGTTCGACAGCATCGAGGGCTTCGACTCCCGCTACTTCATGTACATGGAAGATGTCGACTTCGGCGACCGGATGGGCAAGGCCGGCTGGCACAACGTCTTCGTGCCGACCGCCGAGGTTACCCACGCCAAGGGCCACGCGGCCGGGCGGCATCCGGAGACCATGTTGCCCGCCCACCACGCCTCCGCCTATCGTTTCCAGGCCGACCGCCATCCGCACTGGTGGCAGGCCCCGCTGCGCTGGGCGTTGCGGGCCGGACTTGCGATTCGCTGCAAACTTGCGGTTCGATCTGCGCTGCGCGAGCGCGACCGCGAAGCGCAGCGATAACGCGTGGACCGAACCTGAACAGGGGAAGACTGATGCCGGACAATTCGGGAGGGAGCGGGCGTGGATACCGCAACTGACGCCGTGATCCTGGTCGGTGGCCAGGGCACCCGGCTGCGCCCGCTGACGCTGTCGGCGCCGAAACCGATGCTGCCGGTCGCCGGTCTACCGTTCCTGCATCACCTGCTGGCCCGGATCGCCGATGCCGGCATCACTCATGTGGTGCTGGGCACATCGTTCAAGGCCGAGGTCTTCGAGGAGCATTTCGGCGACGGAGCCGAGCTCGGCCTCGACCTCGAATATGTCACCGAGACCGAACCGCTCGGAACCGGCGGCGGCATCCGCAACGTGCTGCCGAAGCTGCGCGCCGACAACGTGATGGTCTTCAACGGTGACGTCCTCGGCGGCGCCGATCTGGGGGCCGTGCTCGATACGCACGCCTCGACCCGTGCCGATGTGACCCTGCATCTGGTCCGGGTCGGCGATCCGCGCGCGTTCGGTTGCGTGCCCACCGACGAGACCGGCCGGGTCACCGCGTTCCTGGAGAAGACCCAGGATCCGCCGACCGACCAGATCAACGCCGGCTGCTACGTCTTCCGCCGCGAGTACATCGAGAAGATCCCGAGTGGCCGTCCGGTATCGGTCGAGCGCGAGGTGTTCCCGTCGCTGCTGGCCGAGGGCGCCCACATTCAGGGCCATGTCGATGCCTCGTATTGGCGCGATATGGGCACGCCCGAGGATTTCGTGCGCGGGTCCGCCGATCTGGTGCGCGGCATCGCGCCCTCTCCGGCGCTGCCGGGGCAGCGCGGCGAATCACTGGTTCATCCCGGTGCCGGCGTCGCGCCGGGTGCGCTGCTGATCGGCGGCACGGTCGTGGGCCGCGGCGCCGAGGTCGGCGCCGGTGCGCGGCTGGACGGTGCGGTGCTGTTCGACGGTGCCCGGGTCGAGGCCGGCGCCACCGTGGAGCGCTCGATCATCGGATTCGGCGCGCGCATCGGTCCGCGAGCGCTGGTCCGCGACGCCGTGATCGGTGACGGCGCCAGCGTCGGCGCACGCTGTGAGCTGCTGCGCGGCGCCCGCATCTGGCCGGGCGTGGATCTGCCCGACGGCGGGATCCGCTTCTCCACCGACGTCTAGTTCCGGTCGCCGCTCCAGGGCTGTGAATCGGCCGTGCTGTGAATCGGCCGTGCTGTGAATCGACGAGGCCGCCCGTGCACTCGCACGGGCGGCCTTTGTCGGTGTAGCGGCCAGGGCTCCCTACGACTATTGCGAGACAGCGGTGACCGGCACCGCTGCGACGGTGTCGCGGGACGACTCCGCCGAACGCTCGCGCACGAGCAGCACGCCGGTGGCCGCGACCAAAGCTGCGGTCAGGCCGTGCACGCTCAGCGCGGTGGTCACCGAACCGTGGTTGTTCAGCACCGTCAGCATGTCGCCGACCGGGGTCACCGCGACGGCGAGCATCGCGATACCGAGGGCGAAACGCTGCCGCGTCAGCAGCAGCGCCAGCAGCACCACGCCGGAGCTGATATCGCGGACTCCCTTCAGTGTCATGAAGGCCGACGACTCTCCCTGCGGCCAGGCCGGAAGCCCGAAACCGGGTGCCATGGAATTCGGTGCGAGGACGTAGCCGAGGCCGATGTACAGGATGAAGGCGACGCCGATCAGGACGAGGGCGGTGGCGATGCGAGTACGCGTCATTGTCTTGCTCCAAAATCTAGCGTTGCTAACCGATGAGTCGATCGTAAGTGGTGATCGCTAACTTGTCTAGCGTTGCTAGAATTTCGATATGACGGTTCAGGAACGCAAGGAACGCGAACGTGCCCAGCGTCGGCAGGCGATCATCGACAGTGCACGTGAACTGGCCGAATCCGACGGCTGGGATGCGGTGACCGTGCGCCGGCTCGCCGAACGCATCGAATACAGCCAGCCCGTGCTCTACAGCCATTTCTCGGGAAAGCGAGCGATCGTCTCGGCTGTCGCCGAGGAGGGGATCGCCCTGCTCAGAGATGTCCTGCGGGCCGCGCGCGAACAGGCCGACGGCCCCGACGCCGCGATGGAGGCGGTCGCCCGGGCGTATCTGCACTTCGCCGCCGACAATCCCGCCCTCTACGACGCCATGTTCGTTCAGGACACCGAACTGCCCTTCGGTCCCGACGCCCCGCAGACATTGCGCGACTGCTTCGAGGAACTCGAGCGACTCTTCCGCCCGCGCGTCCCCGACGACGAGTCCGGGGCGTACACCGAAGTGTTCTGGAGCGCACTGCACGGGATGGCGGCATTGGACCGAAGCGGTCGCCTGCGCCCCGACCTGTGGGAACAACGCATGCACGTCCTCATGCGCTGGGGCACTCGCAGTTGACGAGCTCCGAAGTGGCGTGGCACCGCAGCCGCTCGGCGTGCCATCTGCCGTAGCCGGTCGGTGCGCCGGGATGCCGTGGAGCCCTTGGTTTTCGCCCTAAGGTGGTGATCATGGCGGATGCGGTGGTGGTCGGCTCCGGGCCTAACGGTCTGGCCGCGGCGGTGCTGCTGGCCCGCGCGGGGCTAGAGGTGGAGGTATTCGAAGCCGCGGATCATGCCGGCGGTGGCTGCCGTACCGCCGAGCTCACCCTGCCCGGCTATCACCACGACGTGTGCGCGGGCGCGCATCCGATGGCGCTGGCATCCCCGTTCTTCCGCGCCTTCGATCTCGGCGCGCACGGCGTCGAACTGGCGACTCCCGAGATCTCCTACGGACATCCGCTCGACGGCGGGGTGGCCGCGTCGGCCTGGCGGGATCTGGATCGGACGGTCGAGGGCCTGGGCCGCGACGGTGCGACATGGCGGCGCCTGTTCGCCCCGCTGGTGCGACAGTGGGAGGCGGTGGTGGAGCTGGGGATGTCGGACCTGCGCCATATCCCTCGTGATCCGCTGTCCGCCGTGCGCTTCGGGCGCCGGCTGCTCGAGCAGGCATCGCCGATGTGGGACCTGCGTTTTCGCGAGGAGCGCGCAGCGGCACTGTTCACCGGGGTGAGTGCGCACGCCATCATGCCGCCGCGGCAGTTCGCGGCGGCCGGGGTGGCGCTGCTGCTGGGCACCCTCGGTCATGTGGGTGGCTGGCCGATTCCGCGCGGCGGCTCGCAGGCCATCGTCGATGCGCTGATCGCGGATCTGGAGCGGCACGGTGGACGCGTCCACACCGGGCACCGCGTCGATTCCCTGGACGAATTCGCCGGTGTGCGAACGGTTCTGCTCGACACCGCGCCGACGGAGCTGCTGCGGATCGCGCGAGTTCCCACGGCATATCGAAACCGGCTGCAGCGCTATCGATTCGGCGGCGCGGCCTGCAAGGTGGATTTCGCGCTCTCGGGTCCGGTGCCGTGGCAGGCGTCGGAGCTGGCGGCCGCGGGCACCGTGCACGTCGTCGGCACGCGAGCCGAGGCGATGGCCGTCGAACGTCTCGTCGCGTCGGGACGCCACGCCGAGCGGCCCTACGTCCTGGTGATCCAGCCGGGCGTGGTCGATTCGTCCCGGGCTCCCGGCGACAACCACACGCTCTACGCCTATGCCCATGTACCCCACGGATCCGGCCGCGACGTGAGTCCCGAAGTCGTCACGCAACTCGAGCGCTTCGCCCCCGGCTTCCGTGACCTGATCCAGGCCACCCATGTGCGCCCCGCCGCACACATGTCCGCGCACAACGCCAACTACGTCGGCGGCGATATCGCGGCCGGCGCGATGACGCCGGCGCAGACGATCTTCCGACCGACGCCGCGCTGGAACCCATATGCCACACCGCTTCCCGGTGTGTACCTGTGCTCCGCGGCGACCCCGCCGGGGCCCGGCGTGCACGGCATGTGCGGCATGCACGCCGCGACTCGTGCGCTGCGCGAACGGTTCGGCATCCGCCTCGACCCGGCCGTCCTGCTCGGCGTGACGAGCTGAACCGGAAGGACCTACACCGGCTGGGTGCGGTACAGATCGGGTTCGATGTACATGACCCGGGCGGCGGGGACGGCGGCCCGCACCCGGGCTTCGGCGTCGTCGATCGCGGTGGCGATATCGGCGATCTCGAGTCCGGGCACGATCGACACCTTCGCCGCGACGAGCATCTCCTCCGGGCCGAGGTATTCGGTGCGCAGGTGGATGACCCGGTCGATGCGCTCGCCGTCGACCAGATTCGCGCGGATCGCCGCGTCCTGCGCGGGCGTCGCGCCCTCACCGATCAGCAGGCTCTTCATCTCCACGATCAGCACGACCGCGATGACACCGAGCAGCACGCCGATGCCGAGGGTGCCGATACCGTCCCAGATCGCGTTGTCGGTCACCACGGTCAGCACCACGGCGACCAGCGCGATCAGCAGGCCGATCAGCGCACCGGTGTCCTCGAGCAGCACCACCGGGAGTTCCGGGCTGCGCGAATTGCGGATGAACCGCCACCAGCTCGCCCCCTCGCGCAGGGGCGAGGACTCCCGCATCGCGGTCATGAAGCTGTAGCTCTCCAGCGCGGCCGCGATACCCAGGATCACGATCGCCACCGCGGGAGAGGTCAGTTCCTCCGGATGCTGGATCTTGTGCACACCTTCGTAGATGGCGTACATCGAGCCGAGCGAGAACAGCACCAGTGCCACGACGAACGAGTAGAAGTAGCGGTTGCGCCCGTAGCCGAACGGATGCAGGTCGTCGGCTTCCTGTTCGGCACGTTTCTGCCCGAGTAGCAGCAGTCCCTGGTTGCCGGTGTCGGCAACCGAGTGCACGGCCTCGGCCAGCATAGAGCCGGAACCGGTGATCGCGGCGCCGACGAATTTCGCCACCGCGATGCCGGCATTCGCGCTCAACGCCGCGAAGATCGCCTTCTTTCCGCCACCAGCAGACATGGTGCAGCCCCGGTCCTTCCGTCCCCGGCGCTCGCCGGTAGATGTCCGATTTGTTCGATCAATCTACTAAAGCGGCCGCGCGCTCACTCGCCCACACACGCGCAGAACAATTGCGCCGGGCCGCCGAGGGCCCGTGCCTGGATATCGGTATCGGTGGCCGAGATCCACGCGGCGCTTCCGGCCGCGATCGGCAATTCGCTCCCGGCCTGCGACAGCAGGACGGTCCCGGCGGTCACCAGCATGATGCCCGGTCCGACGCGCGGGATGTCGACCGCCGCGGCGTCCTCGGCCAGTTCGAAGCGGCGCAGCGCGAATTCCGGTGCGGGCGTCGGATACCGGAACGAGTGCGCATCGACCGGTTCGGGTTCGATGATCGGCGCCCGCAGCGGTTCGAAATCCAGCACGCGCAGCAGTTCGGGCACGTCGACATGCTTGGGAGTGAGCCCCCCGCGCAGCACATTGTCCGAATTGGCCATGATTTCGACGCCGATACCGCGCAGGTAGGCGTGCAGACTGCCGGCGGCCAGGAACAGGCCCTGTCCGGGTTCGAGGGTCAATCGGTTCAGCAGCAGGGCGGCCAGGACCCCGGCATCACCCGGATACGCCTCGGCCAGTTCCAGCGTGGTGCGCGCCTCGGCCGCGAATTCCTTGGCCAGTCCGGGGGGTTCGAGCGGGTCGACCTGTTTGAGATAGCGCACACATCCGTCGAGGACCTTGGGCAGCAGTGTGGCCAGCATGGCCTGCGGCAGGGTGATCCAGGTGGTGAACAGCGTGCGCAGGCCGCCCGAGTCCGGCTGGGCGGCAAGCAGTTCGGTGTACTGCACCAGTTCCGGCACGGCCAGCGAGTTCAGCAGGTCGACGGTGCGCAGCGGGTCGCGGAAGCCGGCCAGCGCCTCGAACCGGTCGAGTGCCACCACCAGTTCGGGTTTGTGGGAGTCGTCGCGGTAGTTGCGCATAGGGGAATCCAGCGGCACCCGCGTGTGATTCTCCCGCTCGAATCCGTAGCGGGCCTGATCGGCGCTGGGATGTGCCTGCAGTGAGAGCGGTTCCTCGGCGGCCAGGATCTTCAGCAGGAACGGCAGACGCCCGCCGAACGCCGGTGCGACCGCACCCAACTCCCGGTTCGGCTCGGCCTCGAGCAGTTCCAGCAGCGAGCGGCCGGCGCCGTCGGCGAGGACCTTCGCCGGGTCGGCGGGGTGGGCGCCGAACCACAGTTCGGCTTCGGGATGAGGGGAGGGAACCTCCCGACCGCACAGCTGAGCGAGGGCGGTGCGAGATCCCCAGGCATAGGAACGCAACGCACCAACGAGTTCGTGCACTAGTAGTGGCCCCCGTCGTAGTGGGCGGGACGGCTCGTGGCTGGGGGGCCGCCGAGCAGACGCAGATACGCGGCGGCCATTTCCAGCCGCAGCACCAGCACCGCCAGTTGTTCCAGCTCGCTGCCGCGCCCGGCCACCGGCGCCTGGGGTTCGCTCGCCCCCGTCTCGCGCGGCACACTCGCCTCGGTGCGCATCAGTTCGATGTCGACGTTGACCAGATCGGCGTCGACGATGCCCGCGCCCGCGCCGAAGACGGCCAGCCGGCGCCGGGCCGCGACCTGGTCGCCGTCGGCGCTCACCACGAAGACCCGGGCCCGATCGACCGGCGCCGGCCCGTCCAGCTGCTCGTCGTGGAACAGCGGATCGTAACCGGGTGCGGTCGCCTCGGCGGATTCGATCAGCCGGGCGTTCGCGGCCACGGCCTCGGTGAGGTCGACGGCGGCCGCGATCTGTCCCGCGGTCTGCAACAGCACCTCGGCGCCGTGCTCGGCCACCACCGCGGCGGCGGGGGAATCGCCGGTCAGCACCAGCCGCCGTTCCCGCATCCGCGCGGCGAGGGTTTTGGCGGGGTTGTGGAAAACCTCGTGGTGCGGTCCGTCGCGCAGGGCCTCGGCGTCGAGCGCGTCGGCGAGTTCGTCGAGGTTCGGCACCAGCGGTCCGATATGCGTCGGATCGATCGCCTGCAGCACCGCGATCCCGACGGCGACGAAGCGCAGAATCCGGTTGTGGTCCAGCACCCGCACCCGCGGCGGCAGCATGGCCGCGCGTCCGGCGGCCGCGGCCCGCATCGGGCCCTCGTCGGGCGCGGCGACCACGACTTCGGCGCCGCGGCGCAGTGCCCGGTCGACGGCGCCGGTCAGTCGCGGATCGGCCGAGTCGTCGCCGGCCACGACCACCACATCCAGCGAACCGACCCACTGCGGAATCGTGGTGGCGCTGATGATGGGCAGCCCCGCGCGGTCGCCGAGCGCGGCTTGCAGCAGAGTGGCCGCCCGGGCCGCGCGCCCGGTGCCGGAGACCAGCACCAGACTTCGCGGCCGCAGCCCATCGAGCCGGATGAGCGCGTTTTCGGCGACGGCGGCCGCTGTGGCACGCACCTGGGCGCCCCCCGAGGCGGCCGAACGCAAAATTCCCCCGGAATCCGCGGCCTCCAACGAGGCGACGTCATCGAGGTCGAGTACGGGTGTCCCTGCGATCATCGGGCGTTGCCACCTCCCCTCAATCGGGTCACCACGCCGGGGGATGTCGTTGTCCCCGGGCGAATCCAAGCCCTGTGATTCCACTATTCCAGTCAGCCGCGCACGATGCTCAGAATCTCGGTTACGAGTGCGTCTACTTCCTCCTGCGAACGGGCCTCGACGTTGAGTCGCAACAGCGGCTCGGTGTTGGATGCGCGCAGATTGAACCACGCCTGTCCGGGCAGCCGCACGGTCACGCCGTCGAGCCGGTCGACCGATTGCGCGCGCCCTTCGAATGCGGTGACCACCGCCAGGGTTCGGTCCTGCGCATCCGCCACTGTGGAGTTGATCTCCCCGGACGCCGCGTATGTCGCATACGAGGACGCGAGCTCCGACATCGGCCGGTCTTTCTCACCCAGGGCAGCCAGCACGTGCAGAGCGGCCAGCATACCGGAGTCGGCACCCCAGAAGTCGCGGAAGTAGTAGTGCGCGGAGTGCTCGCCGCCGAAGATCGCGCCGGTCGAGGCCATCTGCTGCTTGATGAAGGAATGGCCGACGCGGGTGCGGACCGGCGTGCCGCCGAGTTCGGTGACCAGTTCGGGCACGGCCTGTGAGGTGATCAGATTGTGAATGATCGTGGCGCCCGGCTCTTTCGCCAGTTCGCGCTCCGCGACCAGCGCGGTGATGGCGGAGGGGGAGACCGGTTCGCCGCGCTCGTCGACGACGAAGCAGCGGTCGGCGTCACCGTCGAACGCCAGGCCGATATCGGCGCCGGTCTCGCGGACGTACTTCTGCAGGTCGACCAGGTTCTTCGGATCCAGCGGGTTCGCTTCGTGATTGGGGAACGATCCGTCGAGTTCGAAGTAGAGCGGGGCGATGGTCAGTTGCGGCACGGCGCCCAGCACGGCCGGGACCGTATAGCCGCCCATGCCGTTGCCCGCGTCCACGGCGATCTTCAGCGGCCGGATCGCGCCGAGATCGACCAGGCCGCGCAGGAATTCGGCGTAGGCCTCGAGCAAGTTCTGCTCGGTGGCGGTGCCGCGGGTGCCCGGCCCGGCGGGTACGCCGTCGACGAGTTCCTCGGCGATGGTCGCGAGCCCGGTCTCCTGGCCGACCGGCAGCGCGTTGGCCCGGCACAACTTGATGCCGTTGTAGCGGGCGGGGTTGTGGCTGGCGGTGAACATCGCCCCGGGGCACTGCAGATGGCCGGAGGCGAAGTAGAGCTCGTCGGTGGAGGCGAGCCCGATGTGGACCACGTCGAGCCCCTGATCGAGGACGCCGTCGGCGAAGGCGGCGGCCAGTTCCGGAGAGGAGTCGCGCATATCGTGACCGATGACGATGCGCGTGGCGGGGGTGGTGTCGGTGTGCATCAGCCGGGCGAAGGCCGCGCCGACGTCGCGGACGAATTCCGCGTCGATCTGCTCTCCGACAACCCCGCGAACGTCGTATGCCTTGACAACTGCGTGAACGGACTCGGCAGACCGGGCGACTGTCATGACCAACACCCTAATAGGGCCCCAGGCTCGGCCGGGCTTCAGGCCGGTCGCGCGTGTGGCGCGTGCGGTGCTGGCTCAGTTCGGGGGGTCGGGCAGCACCCGGAGATGGCCGCGGCGGCCGGTGCGGCCGGGCCGCTGGGGTCGCGCCGGCGGTGGGGAGTAGTCGCTGTAGCCGCGCTGCTCGGGTTCCGGCGCGCGCCGCCGCATACCGGCTTCGCGGACGGCCTCGGCCAATGCCGTCAGGTCGTCGTCGTCCGGTGTGCTGGAGGAGAATCCACCTTCGTGCCGGACCAGTTCCCAGCCCTTGGGGGCGGTGATGCGGGAGCCGTGGGTTTCGCACAGATCCCAGGAGTGCGGTTCGGCGACGGTGGCGAGGGGGCCGACGACTGCGGTGGAGTCCGAGTAGACATACGTGAGCGTCGCGACGGCCGGATTCTTGCAGCCTGGGCGGCAGCAACGACGCATGGGAATCACATCCAGCAGACTAACCCCCCGCGCCGTGTGTCGCAGACAGACACGCGGGCCGGTGCCCGGCCGGTTCGGGGTGCGCGGGGGCTCCGGCTCCGGGAGAGCACGTGGCCGCGCCCTCGGCGCGGTGACTACTGTCGCAAGGTATGACCCGATCGAAGAGGCGGCCGGTGACGACCCGTTCGGTGGTTCGCCGCGGGCGCGGTGTGCGCGGACCGATGCTGCCGCCGTCGGCGCCCGCGCGCCGCACCCGCGGCCAGCAGTTCGACCGGCTGGTATTGGAGGCGTTCGCCCCTCTGGACGCCCGCTGGCACGATCGCCTGACCAAACTCGACATCGCGGTCGACGACGTCCCCAAGATCCGCCCGCTGCACCCGGATTCGGTCACCTGGCCCGACGAGGTGGTCGCCGACGGCCCGGTCCCGCTCTCCCGCTTGGTTCCGGCCGGAGTGGACCGCCACAACGTAGCCACCCGAGCCCGAGTGGTCCTGTTCCGCAAACCCCTCGAACTCCGCGCCCACGACCCGGAAGACCTCCTGGACCTCCTCCGCGAAGTCCTGGTCCAGCAGATAGCCACCTATCTGGGCGTCGACCCGGAGATCATCGACCCGACAGGGGAGTAGGCGCGGAAGAACTGCCGGTCACCGCGTTCGCCGATGAGAACGAACGCCGGGCGACCATGAACGAGTGCCGGGCGACTCACTTCCCGTCGCCCGCCCCGCTCCGCCGAAACGAAGCGAGGCGAACGGGGTGACCGGACAACAGATTTCGTGAGCACATGGGTAACTCACCGGGTACATCCAGAACCCGACCAGGCCCACGACCGCCGGCCCGAAGCGAACCTCCCCCGGCTCTCACGGCACGCAAAATATCCGGAGAGGCGGGTGAGCTCAGCTGATGCCGCGCTTGAGGCGGCGGCGTTCGCGTTCGGACAGGCCGCCCCAGATCCCGAACCGCTCATCGTGCGCGAGTGCGTACTCCAGGCACTCGTCGCGGACCTCGCAGCCCATGCAGATCCGTTTGGCTTCCCTTGTGGAGCCGCCTTTTTCGGGGAAGAAGGCTTCCGGATCGGTTTGGGCGCACAGCGCCCGTTCCTGCCACTGTTCTTCGATGGTGTCGAACATCGCATCGAAGTCGGTGACGATGAGACTCAGCTGCGGTGGTTCGGGTTTGCGCTGGGTGCGCGCCCACTGCCCTCCCTGCGGAGTTCTGTTGAGCGATCCCGATTCGTTGTTCACCGTGCTGCCCCCCTCTCGTTCGTCGTTCCGGCTGTCAGCGCAGTCGCTTGGTGCTGCGCATGCTGTGGAATCGGTTTGCGATACACCGCCCGGAATGCCCGACGGGGCCAGCTCCTCGGCCATCGCTCCGCCTCCTCACTGTGTGTTAGCGCAGAATGATTTTTCCGTCGGACCGGACGTGCCCACCGACGGTCCCACACCGCGACGTAGTCCCGCGGACATCCCCGAGCTTGTCGTTCCGATGCGAACATGCGTTCGAAACGCGGTCTGCGCCAAAGGCTCTCGCGCGGACCCGGAATGACATGTCTGTGATTAGACACGCCGGACGCGCCGATGGTCAAGCTGCCGACACAATTCCGTTACTATCCGAGGCCGCCTTCGGCGCGGTTCGGTAACCCCGAAGTAGCAAATGACCAGCAAATACGCACTCGAACACCCGCTTCCGGGCACCGCATAGGCTGTGCGGATGTGACTGGAGAACAAGCGGACATCGCGGCCGAGATCGAGCGGATTGATCGTAAACCGCGCATTGCGGTGTTGGTCGGTGGAGTCGGCGGCGCGCGCTTCTTACAAGGTGTGCGGGAACTGCTGCCGGAAGCAGATGTAACGGCGCTGGTGAACGTCGGCGACGACGTCTGGATGCACGGTTTACGCATCTGTCCCGACCTGGACACCTGCATGTACACGCTGGGTGGGGGTATCGATACCGAGCGCGGCTGGGGGCGCGTCGGGGAAACCTGGCACGCCAAGGAGGAACTGGCGAAATACCACGCGCAACCGGATTGGTTCGGACTCGGAGATCGCGATATCGCGACGCATCTGGTGCGCAGTGAAATGCTGCGCGCGGGATACCCGCTCTCGGCGGTTACCGAAGCTCTGTGCAATCGCTGGCAGCCCGGTGTGAAACTTCTCCCGGCGACCGACGATCGCTGCGAAACCCATGTTGTGATCAGTGACCCCGACAACCCTGGCGAACGCCGCGCGATTCATTTCCAGGAGTGGTGGGTGCGGTACCGAGCAAACGTCGAGACCCATGGATTCGTCACAATCGGGGCGGATCAAGCCAAACCCGCCCCTGGTGTGACGGAAATCATAGAGGCTGCTGATGTGGTGCTGCTGGCACCCTCGAACCCCGTGGTGAGCATCGGTGCGATCCTCGCCGTGCCGGGTATCCGGGGCGCGCTGCGGACCACCTCCGCCAAAGTCGTCGGTTTATCGCCCGTGATCGGGGGAAAACCCTTGCGCGGCATGGCCGATGAATGCCTCGAGGTGATCGGCGTGGAAACCTCGGCCGAGGCCATCGGACGGCACTTCGGCGCCCGGTCCGACACCGGCATCCTCGACGGCTGGCTGATCCACTCGACCGACGAGGCCGACGTACCGGGTGTGGAGGTGCGCAGCGTGCCGCTGCTGATGACCGATCCCGCCGCCACCGCCGCGATGGTGCGGGAAGCGCTCGATCTCGCGGGAGTGCCGGCATGAGCGATCAGGCGCGGAGGCGGGAGCGGAGCGTAACCACGCGGCACCCAGCTCATACCGAAAATGAGCACAGCATGAGCGATCAGGAGCGAAACACCGATCACGCGCCCGGCGGGGAGATCCGGATCATCCCGGTGCCGGGGCTGCCGGAATTCCGGCCGGGCGACGATGTCGCGGAACATATTGCGGCCCAGGCTCCTTGGCTCGCCGACGGGGACGTGCTGGTCGTGACCAGCAAGATCGTCGCCAAGGCCGAGGGCCGCATCGTCGAGGCGCCGCGGGATCCGGACGAGCGCGACGCGGTGCGACGGAAACTGGTCGATGCCGAGGCGGTGCGGGTGTTGGCGCGCAAGGGCCGCACCCTCATCACCGAGAATCACCTCGGCATCGTGCAGGCCGCTTCCGGCGTGGACGGCTCGAATGTGGAACAGGGCGAATTGGTCCTGCTGCCAACCGATCCCGACGCCAGCGCGAAGGCGTTGCGGGCGGCATTGGCCCAGCGCCTCGGCGTCGACGTCGCGGTGGTGATCACCGACACCATGGGTCGCGCCTGGCGCATCGGGCAGACCGATGCCGCGATCGGCGCCGCCGGCCTGCGCGTCGTGCACGACTACGCCGGCGCGGTCGACGGGCAGGGTAACGAGTTGCAGGTCACCCAGGTGGCGGTGGCCGACGAACTCGCTGCCGCAGCGGATCTCGCGAAGGGCAAGCTGGGCGGGGTGCCGGTCGCGGTCGTGCGCGGGCTGACTCCGCACGACGACGGATCCACCGCCAGGGATCTGCTGCGCGGCGGCGAGGAGGATCTGTTCTGGCTCGGCACCGCCGAGGCGATCGAGCGTGGCCATCGGGAAGCGCTGCTGTTGCGCCGCTCGGTGCGGACCTTCGCCGAGATCCCGGTCGATCCCGAGGTGATCCGGGCCGCGGTCGGCGACGCGCTCACCGCGCCGGCGCCGCATCACACCCGGCCGGTTCGCTTCGTCTGGGTGCGGCAGCCGGAGCTGCGCGCGCGACTGCTGACTTCGATGGCGGCGCAATGGCGGGACGATCTCGGTGGCGACGGCCTCGATCCCGAGCGGGTGGAGCGCCGGGTCGCGCGCGGCCGGATTCTGTTCGAGGCCCCGGAGGTGATCATCCCGTTCTGTGTCCCCGACGGCGCGCACGACTATCCGGACGAGCGCCGCCGTGCCGCCGAATCGACCATGTTCACCGTCGCGGTGGGCGCGGCTGTGCAGGGACTGCTGGTCGGCCTGGCCACGCGGGGCGTCGGCAGCTGCTGGATCGGCTCGACCATCTTCGCGCCCGAGGTGACCCGCGAGGTGCTGGGGCTGGCGCCGGACTGGAATCCGTTGGGCGCCATAGCCGTCGGCTATCCCGAGGAGGAGCTTTCGCCGCGCCCGCCGCGCGAGGCGGGAACGGGTCTGGTCGAGTTGTGAGTACCGAGTCGCTGCACGCCTCGGCCACCGAGCTGCTCGAAAACTGGAAGCCCGCGACGCATCCGGAACAGTCCGTGCGCGAGGCGATGCTGGCGTTCCTGGGGTCGGCTCCGCGCGGGTGTCTGCGCGAACACGCACCCGGCCACATCACCGCGTCGGCGGTGGTGTTCTCCTACGACGAGCGTGAGGTGCTGTTGACGCTGCACCCGCGGGTCGGCCGGTGGATCCAGCTGGGCGGTCACTGCGAGCCGGGGGACGAGACCGTCGTCGACGCCGCGTTGCGGGAGGCGACCGAGGAGTCCGGGATCGCCGGGCTGGAGGTCGAACCCGGCCTGTACGGCGCGCAGGCCCATCCGATCACCTGCTCGCTGGGGGTGCCGACCCGCCATCTGGATCTGCTGTTCAAGATCCGGGCTCCGCGCGGCGCGGTGCCGGTGCGCAGTGCGGAGTCGACTGATCTGCGGTGGTGGCCGGTCGACGCGCTGCCCGCCGATTCGGACGTGCTGTTGCGCTGATCCAGCTTTCGCCGACGGGGCGGGTCGCCGAACGGCATCCGTCCCGCCCGGCCGCCGCGCGGTCACAACGCGTTTACAAATCGGCAAAAATGTATAGACACCCGACAGGCATCGGCATATTGTCCACGGTAATGGTTACCCACATCACAGTAGATGTGGCAGCTGTATCGAATGGAGACGACGATGTCGACCGAAGCCGGAACCGCCGACGGCCTGCTCGACTCGGGATGGCGTGACCGCAAGCGCTATATGTGGTTGTGGGGGTTGTTCGCCCCGACCGGGCTGTTCATCATCGGCCTACCGCTGATCTGGGGATTCAACGAACTGGGCTGGCATACCCTCGCGAAAGTGCCGTTCTGGCTCGGCCCGATCCTGATCTATCTGGTCATTCCCGCCGCCGACCTGTTCTTCGGGGCCGACGGTGAGAATCCGCCGGACGAGGTCATGGAGTATCTGGAGAACGACCGGTACTACCGCTACCTCACCTACATCTACCTGCCGTTCCAGTACGCGTCGCTGGTCATGGCGTGCTACCTGATCACCGCGGACAACCTGAGCTGGCTCGGCATCGACGGCGGGCTCACCGTCGTGGACAAGATCGGCCTGGCCCTGACGGTCGGAATGATCGGCGGCATCGGAATCAACACCGCTCACGAACTCGGGCACAAGAAGGTCCATCTGGAACGCTGGCTGTCGCGCATCGCGCTGGCCCAGACGTTCTACGGCCACTTCTACATCGAGCACAATCGCGGGCATCATGTGCGGGTTGCCACGCCGGAGGATCCCGCGAGTTCTCGTGTGGGCGAGACGTTCTGGGCGTTCTGGCCACGCACGGTCTGGGGCAGTCTGCGCTCCGCGTGGGGCCTCGAGCGCACCCGGCTGGAACGGCTCGGGAAGCGGCCGTGGAGTCTGCACAACGATGTGCTCAGCGCGTGGGCGATGTCGCTGGTGCTGTACGCGGCGCTGGTGGCCGGCTTCGGCATCGAGGTCCTGCCGTATCTGGTGCTGCAGGCGGTGGTCGGCTTCAGTCTGCTGGAGGCGGTCAATTATCTGGAGCACTACGGTCTGCTGCGGCAGCGCACGGCCCGCGGCCGGTACGAGCGGCCGACACCGCGGCACAGCTGGAACAGCGACCACCTCGTCACCAACATCTTCCTGTACCACCTGCAGCGGCACAGCGATCACCACGCCTACCCCACCCGCCGCTACCAGACTCTGCGCAGTTGGGACGGCGCGCCGAATCTGCCGAGCGGTTACGCCAGCATGATCCTGCTCGCCTACTTCCCGCCGCTCTGGCGGCGCGTGATGGACAAGCGCGTTCTGGCCCACTACGACGGCGATCTCACGCTGGCGAATGTTCAGCCGAGCAAGCGGGACAAGGTCCTCGCGCGTTACCAGGAGGCACGGTGAGCGACAATCGCGCAGCGGCTCGACGTGCCGACCGGGTGCGGGTGTCCCGCATGACACAGGAGGGATGATGGGGGCTTTTCGTTGCCCTGTCTGTGATTACGTGTACGACGAGGCGAAAGGCGCTCCGCGGGAAGGGTTTCCAGCGGGCACGCCGTGGGACTCGGTGCCGGACGACTGGTGCTGCCCGGACTGCGGGGTGCGGGAGAAGATCGATTTCGAGGAGGCAGGGTGAGTGACAATCGCGGAGCGGCTCGCCGTGCCGATCGGGTGCGGGTGTCCCGCAAATTACAGGAGGCACGGTGAGTCGGCCCTATCGGATTTTTCAGTGCATCCAGTGCGGCTTCGAATACGACGAGGAGCAGGGCTGGCCGGACGAGGGTATCGCCCCGGGAACGCGCTGGGAGGACATTCCGGACGACTGGACATGTCCGGACTGCGGCGCGGCCAAGGCCGACTTCTTCATGGTCGAGATCGAACGTTCGTGAGTCGTTTTGACTGCGGAATCGACCCGTGACACCGTCGCGGGTATGCCGCGTAACGGATCCCGGGTCCCGTATCAGGAGGCGGCGCGGACCCTGCTGCGCACGTCGGTCCTCGACGCGATGCGGGAACTGCTGATCGAGCGGGACTGGGCCAAGATCACACTGGGCGACGTCGCGACGCGGGCGGGGGTGAGCCGCCAGACCTTGTACAACGAATTCGGCTCCCGGACGGGGCTGGCGCAGGCGTATGCGCTGCGGCTGGCCGACCAGCTGGTCGACCATGTCGGAACGGCCATCGAGGACAATGTGGGGGATGCGCGGGCGGCGTTCCGCGAAGGCCTGGCAAATTTCATCCTCGACAGTGCGGCCGATCCGCTGGTGCAGTCACTGGTGGTCGGCGAGGCCAAGTTGGATCTGCTGCGGTTGATCACCCTCGACGCCGGACCGCTCATCGAACATGCCGCCCGGCGCTTGGGCGCGGCATTCGAAAACAGCTGGGTGGGGGCGTCGCCGGCGGAGGCGGATGTGCTCGCGCACGCCCTGGTGCGCATCGCCATCAGCTACATCCCGACCCCCGCCGCACTGCACCGCGACGCCCCGGAGGAGCTGAGCAGGTTGCTGTCGCCGTATGTGGAGGCGATTCTCGCCGCGCGGGACCGGACCGGTGGCCGGTAGCCCGAAATCGCCCTGTGACTGATAACGATTCGTCCGCGGGCCGGTTGGGGTGCCGGCCGACAACCGAGCGTGCGCTCTCCGGCCGGATCGAGTGGACTGATGGGCGCTGACCTGGGCGCTCGCTGCGGAAACGATGGTTGCTCATGTGATGCGGCGCGGCTGGTTCCGGCCCCCGCTGTCTGTGACTTCGGGTCCGCCTGTGTAACGGTTACCACTTTGCGGGTTTGAACCGGGCGTAACGGCCCCGGAGCAGCTACATATTTACCTGGCAGGAGTCCAGGTTCATTCAAGTGGGGCAATAAGTGCAAACGGTCGGCAAACGCTCGGGTTCGGCTGATCCCAAGAAGCATCTGTGGATGTTGGGATTGATCGCTCCGGGCTGCGCATTGCTCCCTTCCCAGCTGGTCGCCCGGACCGGCATCGAAGCGTTCTGGTGGATCGGGCCGATCATCGTGCTGATCGTGATACCGCTCCTGGACTGGTTCGTCGGCGAGGACGGCACGAACCCGCGCGACGAGGATTACGAGCGGCTCTCCCACGACCGCTACTACCGGTGGTGCACCTATCTGTTCCTGCCCATCCAGCTGGCCGGGCTGGTGATCGCGGCCTACATGTGGTCGGGTGACGAACTCGACGTGGTGGACAAGCTCGGGCTGGCGGCGACGCTCGGTTTCGTCAGCGGTATCGGCATCAACGCCGCGCACGAGCTGGGGCATCGGGTGGAACGGCTGGAGCGGTGGCTGGCCAAGCTCGCACTGGCGCAGTCCGGATACGGGCATTTCTTCGTCGAACACAACAAGGGTCACCACGCGCGGGTGGCCACCCCGGACGATCCGGCCAGTGCCCGGATGGGCGAATCGCTGTGGATGTTCCTGCCGCGCAGCATCTTCGGCGGACTGCGCTCGGCGATCCGGCTGGAACGCGAAAGGCTGCACCGCAAGGGCCTCGGCTGGTGGAACGTGCGCAACAACATCCTGCAGGCGTGGTCGATGACGGTGGTGCTCTACGGTGCGCTGCTGGCGGTGTTCGGTTTCGCCATGCTCCCGTATCTGCTGCTGCAGGCCGTCATCGGATTCGGGCTGCTGGAAACCGTGAACTACGTCGAGCACTACGGGTTGTTGCGCCGTCGCCTGCCCGGTGGGCGCTGGGCGCGCTGCTCGCCGGCCGACAGCTGGAACTCCGATCGGCTGGTCACCAACATCTTCCTGTTCCATCTGCAGCGTCACAGCGACCACCACGCCAATCCGGGCCGCCGCTATCAGACCCTGCGCAGCACCCAGGAGGCTCCGCAACTGCCGGCGGGTTACGCGACGATGATCCTGCTGGCCACCGTTCCGCCGCTGTGGCGGCGGGTGATGGATCCGAGGGTCGCCGCCCACTACGCGGGCGATCTCGGCCGAGCCAACATCGCGCCGCGTAGGCGGGAGCGCACCCTGGCCGTCTACCGGCTCGCCGGATAGCGGGTTCGGGCAGGACCAGGTTTCAGGCGGGGACGAGCTCGGTCCGTTCTGGGGGAGTTGCGGGTGCTTCGGCGGGTTCGTCGTCGACCATGGTCGTCTCGTCGAAGGGGAGTTCGCGGTCGAGCACGGCACGCAAGCGCACATCGTCGATGGTTTTGGTCCAGGTTCCCACCAGGACGGTGGCGACGGCGTTGCCGGAGAAGTTGGTGATGGCGCGGGCCTCGGACATGAATCGGTCGATCCCGACGATCAGGCCCACACCGTCGATCAGATCCGGGCGATGGCTCTGCAAACCGCCGGCCAGGGTGGCCAGACCCGCGCCGGTAACCCCGGCCGCGCCCTTGGAGGCGACGATCATGAACACCAGCAGGCCGATCTGCTGCCCCAGCGTCAGTGGCTTACCCATCGCGTCGGCGATGAACAGCGAGGACATCGTCAGGTAGATCGCGGTGCCGTCCAGGTTGAACGAATATCCGGTCGGCACCACGATGCCCACCGTCGAGCGTTCGACCCCCAGATGTTCCATCTTCGCGATCAACCGCGGCAACGCGGACTCCGAGGACGAGGTGGAGAAGATCAGGAGATATTCGCGGGCCAGGTAGCGAACCAGCTTGAAGATCGATACGCCCGAACTCACCCGCAGCAGCACGCCCAGTACGCCGAAGACGAAGACCAGGCAGGTCAGATAGAACGCGAGCATCAGTGCCGCGAGTTGTTTCACCGCATCCAGTCCGGTCGCCGCCACCACGTTCGCGATCGCGCCGAAGGCACCGAGCGGTGCCAGCCACAGGATCATGGTCAGGATCTTGAACACCAGCTTCTGTGCCAGTCCCACCGCGCGCAGGATCGGTTCGCCCTGCTTGCCCATCGCCTGCACGGCGAAGCCGACCAGCAGCGCCACGAACAGGGTCTGCAGCACGCTGCCGGCGGTCAGCGACGAGAGCAGCGAGGTCGGAATGATGCTTTCCAGGAAGTGCCAGGTGCCACCGCTGCCTTCGGCCTGTTTCACGTAGCCGGCGGCAGCGCCGATGTGTTCGTGGACGTTCAGGCCGCTGCCCGGCTGCAGCAGGTTGCCGACGACGAGACCGATCGTCAGAGCCACCGTCGACATGATCAGGAAGTAGCCGATCGACAGGCCGCCGATCTTGCCGACCCGTGCTGCCGCCCGCACCGAACCGATACCCAGCACGATCGTGCAGAAGATGACCGGGGAGATCATCATCTTGATCAGGTTGACGAACATGGTGCCCAGCTCGCCCACGGACTTTCCGAATGCGGGCGCCAGCCAGCCGACGAGTACGCCGGCCACGACTGCCACGATGACGGCGAGATAGAGCCAATGGGTACGGTCGCGACGGTGCGTCCGTGTCGAGTCGCTCATGAGATGTGCCTCCGGTGCTGCCCGATCTGTCCCTCGGGTTCGTACTGTGATGATGGGGGTGACCGTGACCTCGGTCACCATTACGTACGTTTCGTTCACGGGAGGACCGTTGCGGGCGAGAGGCCGGACCGCCGGACGTGGGCGGGGCATGACCCTGGCCGGCCAGGTCTTCGTGGTGCAGCTGGCGGTCCTGGTGGTGGTGATCGCGGTCGGATCGGCGCTGGCGGTGTGGGAGGTGCGCCGGGAACAGGACGATGCGACGGCTCGGCGGGTCACCGGCATCGCGGTGGCTCTCGCGCAGGCGCCTTCCACGGCGGCCGCCGTGCGGACGCCGGATCCCACGGCCGTGCTGCAGCCGGTGACCGAACGGATCCGGCAGCGGACCGGGGTGGACTTCATCGTGGTGATGGCCCCCGACCGCACCCGGTACACCCATACCGATGTCAGCCGGATCGGACAACCGTTCAGTGGCAACATCGATCGGGCACTGGCCGGTGAGACGTTCACCGAGACCTACACCGGGACGCTGGGCCCGTCGATCCGGGCGGTCACACCCGTCGTCGACGACACCGGCCGGGTCGTCGCGCTGGTCTCGGCGGGCGTGACCCGGGCCCGCATCGGCGATCAGGTGAGTGCGCAGCTGCCGCTGATCCTCGGGGCGGCCGGCGCCGGTCTGCTGCTGGCCGTCCTGGGCGCACTGCTGCTGCGCCGCCGGCTGCTGCGCCAGACCCAGGGACTGGGTCCGGCCGAACTGCGGACGCTCTACGAACATCACGACGCGGTGCTGCACTCCGTGCACGAGGGCTTGATCGTGTTCGACCGCGACGACGAGGTGGCGGCGGTGGTCAACGACGAGGCCAGACGCTTGCTCGAACTCCCGGACGGCCCGGTGCGACGCGCCGATCTGCCGGTCTCGCTGCGGCGCCTCGACGCGACCGTGATCCGCGACGAGATGCACGTGACAGCGGCGCGGGTGCTGGTGGTCAATCAGGACGTCGTCTCCTGGGCGGGGCGGCGCCTCGGCACCGTCCTCACCATCCGTGACCACACCGAATTGCGCGACATCATGGGTGAATTGGACTCCGCGCGCGGTCTGGCGGAATCGCTGCGCGCACAGGCGCACGAGGCGGCCAACCGGTTGCATGCGGTGATCACCATGGTCGAGCTGGGCAATGTCGCCGGAGCCGTCGATTTCGCGACGGCAGAGCTACAGCTGTCCCAGGCGCTGATCGACCGCCTGACCGATGCGGTCCACGAGCCGGTACTGGTGGCACTGCTGCTCGGCAAGGTCGACCGGGCCATCGAGCGCGGAGTGGAGCTGACCGTCGCCGACGACACGGCGCTGGAATCCGCCGCTCCGCTGACCACGCAGGAAATGGTCACCCTGGTCGGGAACCTCGTCGACAACGCGGTGGACGCGGTGGCGCAGAATCCCGACGCGTGGGTCGAGGTGACGGTCCGCTCGGAGGCCTCGGCGCTGGTGGTCAGGGTCGCCGACAGCGGCCCGGGAATGTCGGAGGAGACCTTCGCCCGGGCGATGGAGCGGGGATATACGACCAAGGCCGAACATCACGGCCTCGGCCTGGCGCTGGTGTGGCGGCTGGTGACCCGATACGGTGGCTCGCTGCGAGCCGAGCGAAGTCCCGAATCCGCTGTCGTGGTGAGGATTCCGGTGCGATGACGGGCCAGCCGATCCGGGTGCTGATCGTGGAGGACGAACCGCGCATCGCCGAGGCGCATCACTCGTATGTCACGCGGGTGGCGGGATTCGAGCCGGTGGGCGTGGCCGCCACCGGCCGCGACGCCATCCGGACGGCGACGCACGCCGCCGCCGCGGGAACTCCGATCGATCTGGTGCTGATGGATCTGGGGCTGCCCGATATCGGCGGGCTCGAGGTGACCGCCGCCCTGGCCCGGCTGCGTCCGCGACCCGATGTCATCGCCATCACCTCGGCGCGCGACCTCGAGATGGTGCGTGCCGCGGTCGCGCACGGAATAGCGCTGTATCTGCTGAAACCGTTCACTTTCGCGGCTTTCCGGGACAAACTCGAGCGCTACCTGGAATTCCGGGCCGCGCTGCCGGCCGATGATTCGACATTGACCCAGCACGACATCGATAGGGCATTGAGCGCGCTGCGTACCACCGATCCGAAGGCATCCGCGCCGAAAGGTATTGCGCCGCAGACACTCCAGGAGATCTCCCGGGCGGTGCGCGAAGCCCCGGACGGGCTGTCGGCGACCGAAACCGGCCGCGCCGTGGGGGTTTCGCGGGTCACGGCATGGCGGTATCTGGAGCAGCTGGCCGCCGACGGCGTGGTGGAGCGCCGATCGGACTACGGCCGAGCCGGGCGTCCCCAGGTCCGATACGTCTGGCGCCGGTGATGTGCGGTCGGCTGTGCGGACGGTCGGCCGGGCGAGCACCGGCGCGGTCGGGACCAAATACGATCCGGCTCGGCTGCCGCACCCCGTCGGCGTACACCGAACGCGTGTGAGCGACTAGCCTGAGTTGTCGAACCGACATCCACCGAGAGGCTGATCCAGGCGCATGACGACCTCAGAACTTTCCGCTCAGACGAACCTGACTCCCGATGTCCGCAACGGCATCGACTACAAGGTGGCGGATCTGTCGCTGGCCGAGTTCGGCCGCAAGGAGATTCGACTGGCCGAACACGAGATGCCCGGTCTGATGGCGCTGCGCCGCGAGTACGCGGAGGTGCAGCCGCTGAAGGGTGCGCGCATCTCCGGTTCGCTGCACATGACGGTCCAGACCGCGGTGCTGATCGAGACCCTGGTCGAACTGGGTGCGCAGGTGCGCTGGGCCTCGTGCAACATCTTCTCCACCCAGGATCACGCGGCCGCCGCGGTCGTGGTGGGCCCGCACGGCACCGTCGACGAGCCCAAGGGCACCCCGGTCTTCGCCTGGAAGGGCGAGACCCTGGAGGAGTACTGGTGGGCGGCCGAGCAGATGCTGACCTGGCCGGGCGAGCCGGCCAACATGATCCTCGACGACGGTGGTGACGCCACCATGCTGGTGCTGCGCGGCGCCCAGTTCGAGAAGGCGGGGGTCGTCCCGCCCGAGGACGAGTCGCATTCGACCGAATACAAGGTCTTCCTCAACCTGCTGCGCGCGAGCCTGGCCGCCGACGCCGGCAAGTGGAGCGCGATCGCCGAATCGGTGCAGGGTGTCACCGAGGAGACCACCACCGGCGTGCTGCGGCTGTACCAGTTCGCCGCCGCCGGTGAGCTGACCTTCCCGGCGATCAACGTCAACGACTCGGTCACCAAGTCCAAGTTCGACAACAAGTACGGCACCCGCCATTCGCTGATCGACGGCATCAACCGCGGCACCGATGTGCTGATCGGCGGTAAGAAGGTGCTGATCTGCGGTTACGGCGATGTGGGCAAGGGCTGCGCGGAGTCGATGGCCGGTCAGGGCGCGCGCGTGCAGGTCACCGAGATCGACCCGATCAACGCGCTGCAGGCGCTGATGGACGGCTTCGACGTCGTCACCGTCGAGCAGGCGATCGCAGATGCCGACATCGTGATCACCTCGACCGGTAACAAGGACATCATCGGCCTGGACCACATGAAGGCGATGAAGGATCAGGCGATCCTGGGCAATATCGGCCACTTCGACAACGAGATCGATATGGCCGCGCTGGAGAACTCCGGGGCCACCAAGCTGAACATCAAGCCGCAGGTCGACCTGTGGACCTTCGATTCCGGCAAGTCGATCATCGTGCTGTCCGAAGGCCGGCTGCTGAACCTGGGCAACGCCACCGGCCATCCCTCGTTCGTGATGAGCAACAGCTTCTCCAACCAGGTCATCGCGCAGATCGAGCTGTGGACCAAGCCGGAGCAGTACGACAACGAGGTCTACCGCCTGCCCAAGGTGCTCGACGAGAAGGTCGCCCGCATCCACGTCGAGGCGCTGGGCGGCACCCTCACCAAGCTGACCAAGGACCAGGCCGAGTACATCGGCGTGGACGTCGAGGGCCCGTTCAAGCCGGAGCACTACCGGTACTGAGTTCGGAAACGGTTGTCCCGCAGGAGCTTCCGGCTTGGGCGGGACAACCGTCTCGTGCGCCGCGACGCTCAGATCTGGCAGGTGGGGCTGGGGTGCAGCAACCAGCACAGCACCGAGCCCGGCTCGTTCGAACCGCTCGCCGACCCGGATCCGAGCGGCGTGTCGGCGATCGCGGTGTTCGCCTCCGGCGTCCGGGCTGTCGTCGTGGCGGCACAGACGGTGCCGGGGGTGCATCCGTGGCTGATGTCGCCGAGCAGTTTCAACAGGTCGATGATGCTGCTGCCGGCGCCGCCGTCGGTGGCCGAATCCGCGCTTCCGGAGGTGCCCGCGACCGGGACGGCCGGCTCGAGCGGGAGCGGTGCGGCCGCCGCGGCACCGGCGGCGAGGCCCGCGGTGAGCGCGAGAGTCGCTGCGGCGGTGGGTAATACACGAGAGATGAGCATGGGCGCCTTCCTGTTTTCGGGACGCTTCCTTGATCCCGCGCGGCGTCGCGGCCGTTATCCGGCGCGATGCCCCCAAAAGTAGCGTCTTCTGAAACGTTGACGTTTCCGATAACGCGCCGCGGGTGCGTGGAACAGGGCGGACGCAAAAGTTGTAACCTGCACGTTATGGGTGCACTCATCGCGGTAGAGGGCCTCGACGGCGCGGGTAAGCGGACATTGATCGACGCCGTCGTCGCAGGTCTGCGCGGCCGCGGTCTGCGCGTGGAGACGCTGGCCTTCCCGCGCTACGGCCGGTCGATCCACGCGGATCTCGCGGCCGAGGCCCTGCGCGGCCGGCACGGCGATGTGGCCGCATCCGTGAGCGCGATGGCGCTGCTGTTCGCCCTGGATCGCGCCGAGGCCCGCGACGAGTTGTCGAAACTGTTGGTGGACAACGATATTGTGCTGCTCGATCGGTATGTCGCCTCCAATGCCGCCTACAGCGCCGCGCGGGCCGGCGAGCAGGCGGACGGCGAAACGAGTTCGTGGGTAGCGGAATTGGAGTTCGGCCGGTTCGAACTGCCGGTCCCCGATATCCAGATACTGCTCGACGTGCCGACCGAGCTGGCGGTCGAACGCGCCCGGCGCCGAGGTGAACTCGACACGGCACGCGCGCTCGACGCCTACGAACGGGATATATCGCTGCAGGAACGTACGGCGGCGGTCTATCGTGTGTTGGCCGAATCGCGGTGGCACGGGCCGTGGTGGGTCCATGCGCCGCAGGACGATCCGGTCCGACTCACCGAACGACTGGCGGAAATGATTGGCCGATAGGGTGGCATGTGCGTCGGTAATGTAACCAGTGTTGGCGTGGTTGCCCGTTCCGAGCCGGAGAGATGACAACATAGTAATTATGAAGCCGAAGATTCTGGTCGTCGACGACGATATGGCGCTCGCCGAGATGCTCACGATCGTCTTGCGCGGCGAGGGTTTCGACCCCCATGTGGTCGGCGACGGCACGCAGGCGCTCACCGCGGTCCGGGAACTACGCCCGGATCTGGTGCTGCTCGACCTCATGCTTCCGGGTATGAACGGTATCGACGTGTGCCGGGTGCTGCGCGCCGATTCCGGTGTGCCGATCGTGATGTTGACGGCCAAGACCGACACGGTCGACGTCGTCCTGGGCTTGGAATCGGGTGCCGACGACTACATCGTCAAACCCTTCAAGCCGAAGGAGCTGGTCGCGCGGGTGCGGGCGCGGTTGCGCCGTACCGACGACGAGCCGGCCGAACTCCTGTCGATCGCCGACATCGTCATCGACGTACCGGCCCACAAGGTGACCCGCAGCGGTCAGCAGATATCGCTGACTCCGCTCGAATTCGATCTGCTGGTGGCACTGGCGCGCAAACCGCGGCAGGTGTTCACCCGTGAGGTGCTGCTCGAGCAGGTGTGGGGTTACCGGCACGCGGCCGACACCCGCCTGGTGAACGTGCACGTGCAGCGACTGCGGGCCAAGGTCGAGAAGGATCCCGAGAACCCTGAGATCGTGCTGACCGTTCGTGGCGTGGGCTACAAGGCCGGACCGCCGTGATCGCAGGCTCCAGAAGCCGCGTCGAGCGGCTGCTGGCAGCTGTGGTGGCCTGGTTCAAATCCGTCGGAGAATCGCTGGGCCACACGTGGCGGCGATCGTTGCAGTTGCGCGTGGTGGTCTCCACGCTCACTCTGTCGCTGATCGTCATCACGATCCTCGGTGTGGTGCTGACCAGTCAGATCACCGACCGCCTCCTGGACGCGAAAGTCAATGCGGCCGTTGAGGAGATGAGCCGCGCTCGCAATACCGTCGAGGCGCAGCTGACGGGCGTTTCCGATTCGAGCACTCAGGCGGTCCGGCTGCAGGACGCCGTGCGCGCACTGTCGACCGGCAGCAGTTCGTCCGCCGGCGGCGCCGGAACCTACAACGTCGCGCTGGCGATGGTGGGCGACGGCCAGCAGGAGGTGACCGCCGGGCCCATCACGGAGGTGCCGGCCGAGTTGCGCCGGTTCGTCCAGCAGAACCAGGTGAGCTATCAGTTCGCGACCATCTCGGATCCGGACGGTTACCGCGGGCCGGCGCTGATCATCGGCAGCCCGAGCTCGGAGGTGCCGACACTCGAGGTCTATCTGATCTTCCCGCTCAACAACGAGCAGCGCAGCCTGAGCCTGATGCGCGGCACCATGCTGATCGGCGGCATCGTGCTGCTGCTGTTGCTGGCCGCGATCACCGCGCTGGTGGCCCGGCAGGTGGTGTTGCCGATCCGCTCGGCCGCCCGGATCGCCGGACGTTTCGCCGACGGCCGCCTCAAGGAGCGGATGCTGGTTCGGGGTGAGGACGATATGGCCAGACTCGCCATGTCGTTCAACGAAATGGCCGAAAGTCTGTCCAATCAGATCACTCAGCTCGAGGAATTCGGCAATCTGCAACGCCGCTTCACCTCCGATGTCAGTCACGAACTGCGAACTCCGCTCACCACGGTGCGCATGGCCGCCGACCTCATCCACGGATCCAGCGACGAACTCGATCCGGCGCTGGCCCGCAGTGCCGAACTGCTGGTGACCGAGCTGGACCGGTTCGAGGGTCTGCTCAACGACCTGCTCGAGATCAGCCGCCACGACGCGGGTGTGGCCGAATTGCAGATCGAATCGCTGGATGTGCGGATGTGCGCGCGGGCCGCGGTCTCCACGGTCCGGCATCTGGCCAAGGAAGCGGGCTGCGAACTGGTGGTGGACCTGCCCGAGGAACCGCTGGTCGCGGAGGTCGACCCGCGCCGCGTCGAACGCGTGCTGCGCAATCTGCTGGCCAACGCCATCGACCACAGCGAGGGCAAACCGGTCCTCATCCGCATGCGTGGTGACGTCGACGCCAACGCCGTCGCGATGGTGGTGCGCGATCAGGGTGTCGGACTTCGGCCCGGTGAGGAGAAGCTGGTCTTCAATCGCTTCTGGCGGTCGGATCCCTCGCGGATGCGGCGTTCCGGCGGTACCGGCCTCGGTCTGTCGATCAGCGTCGAGGACGCGAATCTGCACGACGGCCGGCTCGAGGCCTGGGGCGAGCCCGGGGTGGGCGCGAGCTTCCGTCTCACCCTGCCACTGGTGCGCGGACGAAAACTCGGACCGAGCCCGCTGTCGCTGGAACCGCCCAGGCGGCGACTGGCCGATCTGCCGGCCGGGTCGGTGGAGGCGGCGGACGAGCTCGCGGAACCCGCGGGCGATGCGCTCGCCGACCCGGACCCGGCCGCGAGCCGGTCACCGGCGGACGGGCTCGACGGTCACGCGGGCGTTGCCGGTACCGTCGAAGCGGATGCCGATGCCGAGCCGTCGGCGCGGACGACGCCGCCGGGCGCGGACGCCTCGGAATCGCCGGAAGCTCCGGGCTCGCCCGAAGCTCCGGAATCGCCGGACGGTGAACCGGCGGCCGAGCGGACATCGCCGAAGCCGGCGGGTGAGAGCGCGGGCGGCTCGGACGACACCGCACTCGCCGACAAAGAGGACATCAACCCATGAACCGCACCCGTCTGGCAACGCTGCTCGCCGCGCTGTTCAGCTGCGTGCTGGTCCTCGCCGGCTGCGCCAATCTGCCGGATTCCTCGGCGCCGCAGGCATTGGGAACGCTCAACCGTCAGCCGACGTCGACCGGCCCGCATCCGCCCACCTCCGGGCGGGACCCGGATCTGTTGCTGCACGACTTCCTCGACGCCACTGCCGATCCGGCGGACCACCATCGAACGGCGCGGCAGTACTTGACGCCGGGGGCCGCGGAGGGGTGGGACGACAGTGCGCGTACCGTCATCGTCGACAAACCCGACACCCTTCGGGAGTCGAGGTCGGAGGACTCCGCGACCTACCGCATTCGAGCGCGAAAACTGGGTGAGCTTGCCGCGGACGGGTCTTTCCGCGCCCAGGACAATACGTACGAGACCAGAATCGAAATGAGCAAGGTCGGCGACGAGTGGCGCATCAGCCAGGTGGAACCGGGCGTGGTAGTAGACAGCTCCGCGTTCTACAAGTCGTATCGTCGGTATCCGCTGTATTTCGCCAACAGCCCCGGGACCACCATGGTTCCCGAGTTGCGTTGGATCTCGAGCCCGAAGGATCAACTGACGCAGCGGCTGGTAGGACTGCTGGCCGCGGGCCCACAGCCGGCCCTGTCGCCGGCCGTGCGCAATATGCTCGCCCCGCCCGTCAGCGTGCGCGAAGGTATCACCAAAGCCAACGGTGAACCGGATAACGTCGGCGTCGGGCTGGGCGGGGTACGCATAGATTTCGCCGGTGCCTCGGCTCTTGATGCGCACAGTAAGGAAATGCTGGCGGCCCAGGTGGTACTGACATTGGCAGGGGCGGATATCCCCGGCCCCTACGTGTTACTCGCCGACGGCAAGCCGCTGGACGACCGGTACGCAGGCGTGGGCTGGTCGTTGGACGACGTCAGTGCGATGAACCCGACAACTCTCACAGGAGATCGGTCCCACCTCCATGCGTTGCGGGATGGCTCGCTGGTTGCCGTGGATGTCTCCAAGGGGCAGATCGTCCGTATGCCCGGATACTTCGGTGCCGCCCGAAATCTACAGTCGGTCGGATTGTCGGAAGACGGAAAGTTGATCGCCGCGGTCGCCGAGAGCGGCGAGCCCGCGCCCGCGCCGAAGCACACCCTCATCATCGGCAGCTATGACGGCGCTTCCACATTCTCGGTCGTCCAGGGCGAGACCATCACGCGGCCGTCATGGACCTCCGATGGTGAGGCCGCGTGGGCGGTGGTCGATGGAACTCGGGTGATCCGAGTTGCGCACGATCGCGGCACCGGCAACGTATCGATGCAGGACATCGATACGTCGATGCTGACTTCGGGTGAGGCGAACAGCACCGACCCGGTGCCCCGTCTCCCGATCACCGATCTCAGTATCTCCCGCGACGGAACGCGTGCGGCGATCATCGCCGGAGGCAAGGTTTACCTTGCTGTCGTGATTCAGCATCCGGACGGCAAGTTCGCACTGGTGTCGCCCAGGCCGGTGGCGGTCGATCTGAGCACAACGGCCGTATCCATCGACTGGTCCACTCCTGATTCTCTCGTTCTGGCGCGAGAAGGAGACGTGAACCCGGTGGAGTCGGTCTTTATCGATGGTTCGGAGCTGACGCCACTGTCCAGCCAGAACCTGACTCCACCTGTCCGCGTGGTAAGTGCTGCCCCCGGTATTCTTTACGCCGCCGATTCACGTGCGGTAATGCAACTGCAGTCGACAGGTCCGTCGGCGGACCGGTTTTGGCGTGAGACGCCGGGGCTCGGTGCGAACACGGTGCCGGTTCTGCCGGACTGAACAATCGATCCGCGCCGTAAACCCGTTGTGCTCCAAAGGATCTCGATGTAATGTCGGCTGCGGCCCGACGAGTTCGTCGAGCTCGGGGGTTTGTTCAGGGAGGGATTCGAATGTTCCGCAAATTGTCTGTCGCCGCAACATCTGCACTTGCCGGTGCTGTTGTCGGTATCGGGGTCGCGCACGCCGCTGACCTGCCCACTCCGGAGGGGACAGTGTTCACGGGCGAATATGCGCAATACGATTGCGCCAGGGCGTTGGAGCAGGACCTCAACGCGCTCAATGGGGCGGCGCAGGGTACTTGTGACCCCAACGGATCAGGTGGGTGGGTGCTGCACATCGGCACCCACTGACGGCGGGAACTCTGGTCCGTCCAGCAACTAGAGCGCGGCCTGGGCATCCGGTTCCGGACAATCCGGAACCGGATGCCCAGGCCGTTCGTCGGTTCGGGGCCAACTCAACCTTTCCCGTTCCCGCCGCCTTGCGAGGATTTTTTTCCGATCGACGATCATTGTCGATCGCATTGAAGCCGGGCTGTCGTGAACGGGTTGGTCCGCGCGAGCGCTACCTGTCGGTGGCCTCGGCCAGACTGGGCCGATGCGGACGCTGCTGGATTTGGTCCTGCCGCAGTACTGCGGGGGATGTGGATCGGCCGGAATCGGATGGTGCGGGGAATGTGCCGCGACACTGAGCGCGGAGCCCATGCGGGTATGGCCGCGCACCGATCCGGGGGTGCCGTGCTGGGCGTTGAGTGGATACGCGGGTCCGGCCCGGCGCGCCGTGGTGGCGGCCAAGGAATCGGGCCGCCGGGATCTGATCGCACCGCTGGGCCGGGCCGTGGCCCGCGGTATCGGCCTGCTGCGTGCTCCCGGCCGCCCGCTGATTCTGGTTCCGGCGCCGAGCCGCCGGGTCGCGGCCCGGCGTCGTGGGGGCGATCCGGTTCTGCGGACGGCGCGCGTCGCGACCGGTTGGCTGTCCGATTGCCATCTCGCACCCGTGCTGTGGGCGCGCGGTGAGGTGCGCGACTCCGTCGGACTGAGCGCGCGAGCGCGCCGGGACAATCTGGCGGGCCGGATCGTCTGCCGCATCGGTGCGACGTCGGTCCTGCGGACCCTGGCCGCTGCCGACATCGTACTGGTAGACGATGTTCTCACCACGGGCGCGACCGCGGCCGAATCGGTGCGGGTTCTGGCTCTGGCCGGGCTGAACGTACGGGCCGTGATGGTGACATGCGCCGCCTGAGTGGGAGAAATTTGCGTGAACAGTGGCGGACGGATCGTTGGCGTAATAGCGTTGCTGACAGAGCGATCTGACACCCGAACCCAGAGTTTGGAGGTGGCGACTCGGACGACTTCGTACCGAGCATTCCGGCATGAGTGGCGGGCCACGGGTGGCAGTCTGCAAGCCCTTTCCGAATCCCGCGCAACCTCTCTCCGGTCGGCTCGGTGCGGTTGCTAACCCGCCGCACATGGAGTTGTGCGGCCAGATCCGGGAGGTACGCGTGACGACTTCACGACCTTCAGTGAAAGAAGCAGATCCCTCGACCGGTACGGGCACCCAGCTGGGTTCCGGTGAACTGAACGGAGCCGAACAGACTATTTCGGATGTGCCCCGGACGCCCGAAGCGGACGTCGTGGTCAAGGGACGTAACGTCGAGGTACCCGATCATTTCCGCATTCACGTCGCGGACCGACTCTCCCGTCTGGAACGTTTCGACCCGTCGATATACCTCTTCGATGTCGAGTTGTTCCATGAACGAAACCGCCGCCAGCGCAAGAACTGTCAGCGTGTCGAGATCACCGTGCGCGGCAAGGGCCCGGTGGTCCGGGCCGAAGCCTGTGCCGACAGTTTCTACGGCGCACTGGAATCCGCGGTGGTCAAACTCGAGGCCCGATTGCGGCGCAGCAAGGATCGCCGCCGGGTGCACTACGGCGAGAAGACACCCGTATCCGTCGCGGAGGCGACAGCCGCGCTGGTCGAGGACACCCTCCCCGTCGGCGCCGACGGATCCGAGTCGGCCGACCGTGCCGATACCGAATCGAGCGAGTACGCCGGGCCGGGGCATATCGTGCGCACCAAGGTCCATTCCGCGACTCCGATGTCGGTGGACGACGCGCTGTATCAGATGGAACTCGTCGGCCACGATTTCTTCCTCTTCCACGACCGCGAGACCGACCGACCGTCGGTGGTCTATCGCCGCCACGCCTTCGACTACGGGTTGATCAGGCTGACATAACGAGTTTTCGGGAGCTGGACGGCCGGGGCCGAGACGCCCCGGCCGTTCGTCGTTCACCGGGCCGGCGAGATTACCGTGACATCTTGTATCGGCATCTTGCTCGCCCTACTGTAAAGGCATGGCCACCAAGCGTTCTCGTCGCGCCGTCATCGTCGCCGGTGCTCGTACCCCATTCCTGCGCGCTTTCACCGACTACACGCGGATGGACACCATCGATCTGGGTGTCCTGGCGGTGGGCGGGCTGCTCGAGCGGACCGGACTGCCCGAGAATCAGGTGCAGGCGATGGTGTGGGGCGGGGTGATCCTGCCGAGTGTGGCGCCCAACGTCGCCCGGGAGATCGCCTTGGATCTGGGTCTCGACCACGGTTGCGAGGGCTACACGGTCACCCGTGCGTGCGCCTCCGGACTGCAGGCCGTGACCGCGGCGGCGGCCGCCATCGAACGCGGGGAATACGACATCATGGTCGCGGGCGGCAGCGATTCCACCAGCAATGCCGAGGTGAAGCTGCCGCAGAAGATGGTGCACGCGGCCGCGCCGCTGGCCCTGGGCAAGCCGAAGCCGAAGGACTATCTGTCCGCGGTGGCGCAGCTGGCGCCGTTCACGGATCTGCTGCCGCGCCGGCCGAAGATCGCCGAGCGCACCACCGGCGAGGTGATGGGGGAGTCGGCGGAGAAGATGGCCCGCATCAACGGCATCACCCGGGAACAGCAGGATGCCTTCGCCGCCCGTTCGCACCATCGCGCGGCGGCGGCGATCGAATCCGGCCGGTTCGATCGGGAGGTGCTCGCGGTCGCCACGCCGGACGGGAAGACGGTCACCCGCGACGGACTCGTGCGCGCGAACACCGGTGTCGAGAAGCTGGCGACCCTCGCCCCGGTCTTCGAGCGCGACGGCACGGTGACGGCGGGCAACGCCAGCCCGCTCACCGACGGCGCGGCCGCGGTGCTGCTGATGAGCGAGGAGAAGGCGCGCGCCCTGGGCTTCGAACCGCTGGCGGCCTTCCGGTCCTGGAGTTTCGTCAGCGTCGACCCGTCCGATCAGGTGCTGATCGGTCCGGCCATCTCCATGCCGCGGGCACTCGACAAGGCGGGGCTGGCCTTGTCGGACATCGATGTCGTCGATATCCACGAGGCCTTCGCCGCCCAGACCCTCTCGGTGGTGTCGGCCCTGGGCAGCGACGCGTGGGCCAAATCCCGGCTGGACCGTGACAGTGCCGTCGGCGAGATCGACCCGGACAGCCTCAATGTGCACGGCGGTTCGATCTCGATCGGCCACCCCTTCGGCGCCACCGGTGCGCGCATGGTGACGACCATGGCCAACGAGCTGGCACTCACCGGGAAGAGCGCTGCGCTACTGGGCATTTGCGCAGCGGGAGGGCATGGCGCGTCCGCGGTCCTCGAACGGGTGTAGGCAGGGCGCTAGTACCGCTCCCAGTGGATCGCGTCGTCGAGTGGCCGCCGGTCGCGCCAGCCGAACCGTTCCAGATCCGGCGTGTGCTGGAATTCGTGCACCGGGCCGACGCACAGCCACGCGACGGGACGAATGCCGGCGGGCAGCTCGATCAAGTCGGTGAGGAACGGTGCGTCATAGAAACTCACCCAGCCGACGCCCACCCCTTCGGCGGTCGCGGCCAGCCACAGGTTCTGGATCGCGAGAACCGTAGAGTACAAACCGGTTTCGGGCACCGTCGCGCGACCGAGGATCTGCGGGCCGCCACGACTGTCGTCGTGGGTGACGACTATCCCGGTGCCGCTCTCGGTGATGCCCTCGATCTTGATCGGCTCGAAGGTGCGGGCCCGCTCCGGTGGCAGAGAATCACGGAATTCGATGCGCTTCTCGGCGACGTGTGCGGCGAAGCGCGCCAATGTCGCCGGGTCACGCACGACGACGAAATCCCACGGCTGCGAATTGCCGACGCTGGGTGCGCGATGGGCCGCGTCGAGGATTCGGAGCAGGGTCGCATCGTCGACGAGATCGCCGGTGAATTCGGCACGCACATCGCGGCGCCGCCGGATTACGTCGTAGATGCTGGATTCTTGCGTTGACACCGGTTCAGTCAATCAGGCCCGGACGCGGGCAGACGAAAGGGGCTCCCCGGATATCGAATCCGGAGAGCCCCTTCTGTTCGGTGATCGCTAGGCGGCCGAGCCGACCGTCTGCCGGCGTTCCGCCACCCGGCGCTTGCCTTCCTTCAGCGCGGTGCGCAATCCGCGCCGGCGCCCGGTTACCGGGTCGACCGTGCCGATGCCGCCGAATGCGCGCTCGGACTTGGTCTCGGGAGCGTCGTCGGTGCCGCGGCGCAGGTATTTGTTGGGCACCGACAGCTTGATGATGGTGCGCCACGATTTCGCGTACTGCACCGGCAGCGAACCGCTGGTGTAGGGCAGATCGTATTTGTCGCACAATTCCCGCACCCGCACCGAGATGGCCCGCAGCCGGTTGCTCGGCAGGTCCGGGAACAGGTGGTGTTCGATCTGATGGGAGAGGTTGCCGGTCATGAAGTGCATGACCGCGCCGCCGGTGATATTGGCACTGCCCAGCATCTGGCGCAGGTACCACTCGCCCTGCGTTTCGTTGTCCACATCACCCTTGGTGAACTTCTCCGCGCCGTCGGGGAAGTGGCCGCAGAAGATCACCGCGTTGGTCCACACATTGCGGACGATATTGGCGGTGATATTGGCCGTCAGCGTGGACAGGAAGGCCGGTCCGGTCAGCAGCGGGAAGATCACATAATCCTTCGCCGCCTGCTTGCCGACCTTCTTCAGCACGACCTTGCGGTCCTGCTCGAATTGCCGGCGTTCCGGCGAATCGGCCGACCACTTCTTCTTCGCGACCTTGCCCAGCTCCAAATGCTGGATGGCCACGCCGTATTCGAAGAACATCTGCAGCAGCAGGTTGTAGATCGGCTGTCCGAGATAGAACGGCGTCCACCGCTGATCGCGCGTCACGCGCAGCAGGCCGTAGCCGATGTCGTCATCCATACCCAGCACGTTGGTGTACTTGTGGTGCAGGTAGTTGTGCGTGATCTTCCAGTGTTCCGACGGTCCGGCGTTGTCCCACTCCCAGTTGGAAGAGTGGATTTCCGGATCGTTCATCCAGTCCCACTGGCCGTGCATGACGTTGTGGCCGATCTCCATGTTCTCGATGATCTTGGCGGCCGACAACATCGCCGTGCCGGCCAGCCAGGCCGGCGGTAGGAAACTGGCGAACAGTGTGGCGCGGCCCCCGATTTCCAGGGCGCGCTGCAAACGGATCACGTTACGGATGTAGCGGGCGTCGTTCTCGCCTCGGGAGGCCTCGATTTCGCGACGGATCGCATCCAGCTCCGCGCCGATCGCTTCCACATCCTCTGGAGTGAGGTGGGCGTATTCCTTGACATCCGAGATCGCCATGCTGGTTACACTACCGTAGGTTACGGTCCCGTAGGTTGTCTCCGGATCGGATTACAACTGTGGCGTATACCGCATTGTGATCGTGGCCGCTATGGCTTAGGTTAGTCGCCTTCGCTGTTGCCGCAACCGGACGCGCACGGTCGCTCGTCCCCGCAGTCCGCGGCGCCGGAGAATCTGCTTCTCGGCCCGAGCCTTTTCCTGCAGAGCCAGCTTGGCTTCGCGCAGCGCCTCCTTTTCCTGCCGTGCCTTCTCGCGCAGTGCGGCCTTGGCTTCGACCAGTGCCGACCGCAATCCCTGCCGCCTTCCGGTGAGCGGGTCGATGCCGGACAGCGGCTCTTCGGTATCGGCCGTCAACGGGCGGGTCAGCAGCGAGAATTTGCGTTCCGACGACGTCTCCGGGGCGTCGTCGGCGGTGCGGCGCAGGAATCGGTCGGGCAGCGCCAGTTTGTGAATCGTGCGGAACGCCAGCGCATATTGTTTGCCCAGCGAGCCCGTGGTGTACGGCAGGTCGTATTTGTCGCAGAGTTGGCGGACCTGCTCGGCGATCTCCGGATACCGATTGCTCGGAATGTCCGGAAAGAGGTGATGCTCGATCTGATAGCACAGATTGCCGCTCATGAACGCCATCGCCGGCCCGGCTTGGAAGTTGGCACTGCCCAGCATCTGCCGCAGATACCATTCCGCCCGGGTTTCCTCCGCGAACTGCTCCTGGGTGAATTTCTCGGCGCCGTCCGGGAAATGCCCGCAGAAGATCACCGCGTACGCCCACAGATTGCGGATCAGGTTGGCCGTCGCGTTGGCCTTCAGCGTCGCCTTCCAGCCCGGACCGCTCAGCAGCGGAAAGACCACGAAGTCCTTGGCGACCTGGCGGCCGGCCTTGCGCAGGAACTGCCGGTTGGGTTCGGACAGCAGTTCGCTGCGCGGAACTCCGGTCTGCAGTTTGTCGATCTTCAGATCGTGCAGGGCGATGCCCCACTCGAAGAGCGCGGCCAGGATCAGATTCGCCACCGGCTGGGCGAGATTGATCGGCTTCCACTCTTCGTCGCGGGTCATGCGCAGGATGCCGAAGCCCACGTCGTCGTCCATGCCGACGATGTTGGTGTAGGTGTGGTGCGAGAAGTTGTGCGCCCGTTTCCACTGCCCGGAGGTGCCGGTCATATCCCACTCCCAGCTGGTGGAGTGGATCTCCGGGTCGTTCATCCAGTCCCATTGCCCGTGGCTGATGTTGTGCCCGAGCTCCATATTCTCGATGATCTTGGCCACCGACAACATCGCGGTGCCGGCGACCCAGGCCCATTTGTTGCGGCCGGCGAACAGGACCGCCCGGCCCGCGGCCTCGAGCGTGCGCTGGGCGCGGATGGTGCGCCGGATGTAGGCGGCGTCACGCTCACCCAGCGATTGCTCGACCGTGCGGCGGATGGTGTCGAGTTCCTGCCCCAGTGTGTCGATATCGGCAGCCGTCAGATGCGAATACGCCTTGATGTCTGTGATGGCCACGGTCCTGCACTGCCTCCGCTTCGCTCCGGCGGTTTCGAATGAATGCCTCTGCATCGCGTCGGCGGGCCGGTATCGGATTGCCTCCGCTGCGCTTTCGATGGACTGCCTCCGCCGCGCTTCGGCGGCATGGGCTCCGCTGCGCTTCGGTGGGAGGTCTCGGTCTTGTCCTTTTCAGAGTATCGGTAACCGGTGGTGATCGCTCGCGCCGCCGCGGGGCGAACGGGGGAACACCACCGGAACGCGACTCACACGTCCAGGGTGCAGTCGCCGGCCGCGGCCGAGATGCAGGTCTGGACCTTCTCCCCGGCCTGGTGTTCGGCGCCGTTGCGCAGATCGCGCACATGCCCGTCGGTCAGGGTGACCACGCAGGTCTGGCAGATACCCATCCGGCAGCCGAACGGCATCTGCACGCCGGCGGCCTCACCGGCTTCGAGCAGGCTGGTAGCGCCGTCGACCTCGGCGGTGCGATCGGTGCGGGCGAAGGTCACCGTGCCGCCCTCGCCGACCGCCGAACGTTCCGCCTCGAACCGCTCGACATGCAGCTTGTCGCTGATACCCGCTGCGGCCCAATGCTTCTCGACATCATTGAGCAGACCCGCCGGACCGCAGGCCCAGGTCTCGCGCTCGCGCCAGTCCGGGAACCGGCTGTCGAGATCGGCCAGATCGAATTTGCCCTGCTCACCGGTGAGGTGGATGTGCGCGGTGAAGCCGGGATGCTTGTCGTGCAGCGCCCGCAGTTCCGCGCCGAACATGACGTCCTCGGCGGTCCGGGCGGAATGGATGTGCACGATGTCGTCCATCGCGTCGCCGTCGGTGCGGTCGGCGGCGCGGCGGTCCATGGTCCGCAGCATGGCCATCACCGGGGTGATGCCGCTGCCCGCGGTGATGAACAACACCTTCGCCGGCGGTGGCTCCGGCAGGACGAACCCGCCCTGCGGCGCGGCCAGGCGCACCACCGTGCCCTGCGGCACGCCGTTGACCAGGTGACTGGACAGGAAGCCCTCCGGCATCGCCTTCACCGCGATCGAGATCACTCGTTCGGCGCGGTTGTCGCGATGGGTCCAGTCCGGCGGGCAGGTCAGCGAATACGACCGCCAGTGCCAGCGCCCGTCGACCAGGACACCGATGCCGATGTACTGACCGGGGGTGAAGGTGAAATCGAAACCCCAGCCCGGCTTGATCACCAGGGTCACCGAATCGGCGGTCTCCTTGCGGACCTCGATGATCCGTCCGCGCAGTTCCCGCGCCGACCACAGCGGATTCACCAGATGCAGATAGTCATCGGGCAGCAGCGGGGTGGTGATGCGGGCAGCCGCGCCGCGCAGTGCGTCCAGGCGCGTCCGCCCGGCCATCTTCGCGTCGGCGACCGGGGCCTCGAGCCATGCCCGCAGGCCTTGTACCGATTTCGACACCATCGTGCGAATGCTCATTTCCTGTGATCACGCGCCTGCGGCGCACCCTTCGAGCCAAGGTTACGGCATCGTAGGTTAGCGGGCGGATCAGAGGAGGTCGAGCAGGAACGGCAACTCCTGTGCCGCGTACCAAGCCAGCTGGTGATCCTCCGCGTCGCCCAGCACGAATTCCGCGTCCGGATCGCCCAGATCGGCCGCGTCGATGACGTCGACGGCCTTCGCGACCTGCGGCTCGGCCTCGGCCAGATCGACGTGCACCGAGGCGATGCGCTTGTAGGTGATCGGCCCGGACAGCCGGACCACCGCATCGTCGAGATCCGGGCGCAGGGTCGTGCCCGTCACATCGGCGGCGATCACGGCACGGCGGTAGACGGGGGCCGAATACGACGATCCGGCGTCTTCGGCGGCGTCCGGATCGGTTACGTCCTCCGGTTCGGCATCGCCGTCGTCGGCGTGCAGCAGGGCGGATTCGCGTTCCTCGGCGAGCAGTCGCAGCGATGCGCGCGCCGCCTCGCCCATCGCCACCTCGGCCAGTTCCTCGTCGTCGCCGGAGGCGTAGGCCTCGCGCAACGCGGGGGTGACCGCGAAGGCGGTGTCGTTCACCGCGCGAATTTCACGCTGCGCCACCAACTCTCGGAGCATGGCGATGGTGGCCGGGACATAGACGCGTAGCTTGCCCTGATCAGACGCAGGCACCGAGCATCTCCTCCATGGATTCGCGCACCGCCGCCGCCAGTACGGCGATATCGGCCATCGCCTCGCGGTCGGCATTGAGACCGTAGAACACACGTCCGTCGTAGGACGTGATTCCGATGCTCGACGCCTGATTGCGCAGCAACGGCGATACCGGATACATCTCCAGCATCCGTGCGCCGCCGATATACATCGGCCGCTGCGGACCCGGGGCGTTGGTGATCACCAAGTTGAATGTGTGTTCTGCGAACGTACTCGCCGCCCGCACACTCATCGCGTGCAGGCTGGCCGGGGCGAAGCCGGCCATGTGAACCAGGGTGCGCGCCCGCACGCCACGCCGATGCCGGGAATTCTCGGCCGTGGCATGCGAGATGTGCGACAGCCGCATCACCGGATTCTGCTCTCCCACCGGCAGATCGATCAGGAACGAGGAGACCTCGCTGGCCGGGCGCGCGTCGTCGGATGGCCCGTCGACGTAGACCGACATCGGTACCACCGCGCGCAGCACCGCCGATCCGACCAGTACCTCACCGCGCGATTGCAGGAATATCCGCAGCGCGCCGGTCACCACGGCCAGGATGGCGTCGTTGATGGAGCAGCCGAAATGTCTTCGAATGCGGCGATAGTCCTCGAGGTCGGTCCGTGCGATGTCGAACCGGCGGCACCGCGAGATCGAGGTGTTGAAGGGGCTGTCGGGCGCCGTCCGCCCGGCCGCGCGCACGCGGTCGACCGCGGCGTCGACCGCCTTGCCCGCGGCCGCCAGCACCGCCGACGCGTTGGCGCCGGCATCGCGGACGACTTCCCATGCCGTCGCGGGCTGGGTCGCTATTTCGGCCAGTGACATGCCCAGCAGTTCCATGTCGCCGGGTTCGCGGTGGGCGACCCAGGTATCGGGTGCGACCACCCGCGGCGAGGGCCCCGAGTCCAGGATGACGTGGCCGATCTCGAGCGCGGTCTCACCGTCCACGAGCGCCGAATGGGTTTTGGTGAAGATCGCGCAGCGGTCGTCGGACAGGCCTTCGATCAGATACATCTCCCACAGCGGCCGGCTCGGGTCGAGCGGTCGCGACGACAGCCGCCCGACCAGTTCATAGAGCTGCTCGTCGGAGCCCGGAGCCGGCAGCGCCGATCGCCGCACGTGATAGGTGAGGTCGAAGCGGCTGTCCTCGACCCAGACCGGGCGCCCCACCTTGAACGGGACCTCGCGGACCTTGCGGCGGTAGCGCGGCACCATCGACAACCGGCTGTCGACCAGGTCCAGCAGCGTCTGGTAGTCCACGCACGGCGATCCGTCGCCGGGGTCCTCGGGGGCGACGCGCACGATCGCGAGAGAGCCGATGTGCATGGGATTGCTGCTCGACTCGAGCCGGAAGAACGACGCGTCCTGCGGCGTCAGTCTCGTGATCACGCTGTCCGAGCTCCTCTCCGTTGCCGCTCTCCATTGTGGAGTGACACAAACCTTCCGCGCGTGACTGTGTGGGACTTGTCGCGTCGGCGTCGGAATTCCGCCGTCGTCGACGCCGCGCATGGCATGCTGGTTCGATCCGTGCCCAAGCATGCCGACCAGGGGGAGTGTCGAATGCTCGAGTCTTCTGCAAGCCCGGTATACACCCGTCGCGCCCGCCGCGCGCCGGTATTCGAACCGCCGTTGGATCCGAGGAGTTCCGGTGATCCGACTGCGGGAAAGTCGCTCGATCGGGGGACGGCCGCGCACGTTGGGCCGCGCCTGCGGACCCCGCGCCGGTCCGCGCACGACGGCCGCTCGCCGGGCTCCGGCGCGGGTGTACCGGTGTCGTCCGAAATGCGCGGCGGCAACGAATTCGGTACGGCCGCAGCGCAGTTCGCGGAGCGGTCGCTGCGGCTGGTGCTCGAGGTCATCGACGGGCGGCGTCCGCTCGGGCAGTTGCGCCCGGTGGTGGAGCCGACCGTGCTGGCCGCAGTCGAAACGCTCGCCCGCACCGCCGCCGCGGAGCGTCGCCTCGGTACCGCGGTGCTCGTCACGGTGAAGCTCGCCGAGGTCACCGCGAGTGCTGCGGAGGTGTGCGGCGGATACGAGCGGGGGCAGCGCCGTTTCGCCGTCGCCGCGCGGCTGGTGCTGCGCCGCGGGCGGTGGCGGATGAGTGCCCTGCGCATGCGGTGATCGCGGGCGCGTGTCGTGCCGAAGTGTGATCGATCACTGCCGGGCCCCGATGGGCCCCCGCTGTCCGTGGATGTTCTGACGCGGCGGCGCCTACGATGGAGGCCGCATTACCATGGACGATGCCGCTTATCCGCGCGCCGGGAATTTCGCCCATACGATGTGGCGGGGGCTTCGGTATGTCGCGAGTAGTGCGGTGTGCCGAAGATGTAGCACTGCAAGACGACAACATCGACCAGAGGACTGACGAGACCCGTGCCTGCGCTGACACTGACGAGGTTGCTACGTTTTGGTGAGGGTCGCACCGTCAAGCGGCTCGCGCATCTGGCCGACGAAGTTCTCAGTCTGGACGACGAGTACGCCGATCTCACCGACGCGGAACTGCGAGCCAAAACCGACGAATTCAGACAGCGCTACATCGACGGCGAATCCCTGGACGAGTTGCTGCTCGAGGCTTTCGCCACCGCGCGCGAGGCCTCCTGGCGCGTGCTGAATCAGAAGCATTACAAGGTGCAGGTGATGGGTGGCGCGGCCCTGCACATCGGCAATGTCGCCGAGATGAAAACCGGTGAAGGTAAGACGCTCACCTCGGTGCTGCCGGCCTATCTCAACGCGATCAGCGGCGACGGCGTCCACATCGTCACCACCAACGACTACCTGGCCCGTCGTGACTCCGAGTGGATGGGCCGCGTGCACCGTTTCCTCGGCCTGCAGGTCGGCGCGATCCTGTCCGGGATGAGCCCCGCCGAGCGGCGTGCGGCCTACAGCGCCGACATCACCTACGGCACGAACAACGAATTCGGCTTCGATTATCTGCGTGACAACATGACCCATTCGCTGGACGACCTGGTCCAGCGCGGGCACAACTTCGCCGTGGTCGACGAGGTCGACTCGATTCTGATCGACGAGGCCCGGACCCCGCTGATCATTTCCGGCCCGGCCGACGCGTCGAGTAAGTGGTATGCCGAATTCGCCCGTATTGCACCGCTTTTGAAGAAGGATGTGCACTACGAGGTCGACATCAAGAAGCGCACCATCGGCGTGCACGAGGCCGGTGTCGAATTCGTCGAGGATCAGCTCGGTATCGACAATCTGTACGAGGCCGCCAACTCGCCGCTGGTCAGCTATCTGAACAACGCGATCAAGGCCAAGGAACTCTACGTTCGCGACAAGGATTACATCGTCCGCAACGGCGAGGTCATCATCGTCGACGAATTCACCGGCCGCATTCTGGTCGGCCGTCGCTACAACGAGGGCATGCACCAGGCCATCGAGGCCAAAGAGGGCGTGGAGATCCAGCCGGAAAATCAGACGCTGGCCACCATCACGCTGCAGAACTATTTCCGTCTGTACGACAAATTGTCCGGTATGACCGGTACCGCCGAAACCGAGGCGGCCGAGCTCCACCAGACCTACGGCCTCGGTGTCGTGCCGATCCCCACCAACAAGCCGATGATCCGCATGGATCAGGCCGACCTGATCTACAAGACCGAGGAATCGAAATTCGCCGCGGTCGCCGACGACATCGCCGAGCGGCACGAGAAGAACCAGCCGGTGCTGATCGGTACCACCTCGGTGGAGCGGTCGGAGTACCTGTCGAAGCTGCTCACCAAGCGTGGCATTCCGCACAACGTGTTGAACGCGAAGTTCCACGAACAGGAAGCGCAGATCATCGCCGAGGCCGGCCGCCCGGGCGCGGTCACCGTGGCGACGAATATGGCCGGTCGTGGTACCGACATCGTGCTCGGCGGTAACCCCGACATCATCACCGATACGCTGCTGCGCCGGCAGGGCCTGGATCCGGTCGAGACGCCGGACGACTACGAGGCCAACTGGCTGCCCGCGCTGGAGCAGGTCAAGCGGCAGGTCGAAGACGACGCCGATCTGGTGCGCGACGCCGGCGGCCTCTACGTGCTGGGCACCGAGCGGCACGAGTCGCGGCGTATCGACAACCAGTTGCGCGGTCGTGCCGGCCGCCAGGGCGACCCGGGCGAATCGCGCTTCTACCTCTCGCTCGGCGACGAGTTGATGCGGCGCTTCAACGGTGCGGCCCTGGAGTCGATCATGACCCGGCTCAACCTGCCCGACGACGTGCCGATCGAGGCCAAGATGGTCTCGCGGGCGATCAAGAGCGCCCAGACCCAGGTCGAACAGCAGAACTTCGAAATCCGCAAGAACGTTCTGAAGTACGACGAGGTGATGAACCAGCAGCGCACCGTCATCTACGCCGAGCGCCAGCGCATCCTGGCCGGCGAGGATATGGAGGGCCAGGTTCAGTCGATGATCACCGACGTGATCACCGCCTACGTCAACGGCGCCACCGCCGAGGGCTACGTCGAGGACTGGGATCTGGCCAAGCTGTGGACGGCGCTCAAGACGCTGTACCCCGTCGGCATCGAATACCAGGATCTGACCAGTGAGACCGAAGACGGTGAGATCGGCGAACTGAGCCGCGAGGAACTGCTCGACGCCATTCTCGACGACGCCCACGACGCCTACGCGCGGCGTGAGAAGGAAATCGACGATCTGGCCGGCGCGGGCAGTATGCGCAACCTGGAGCGCCAGGTGCTGCTGTCGGTCCTGGACCGCAAGTGGCGTGAACACCTCTACGAGATGGACTACCTGAAGGAGGGCATCGGCCTGCGCGCGATGGCGCAGCGCGATCCGCTCGTCGAATACCAGCGCGAGGGTTTCGACATGTTCTCCGCCATGCTCGAGGGCCTGAAGGAGGAGTCGGTCGGCTTCCTGTTCAACCTCCAGGTGGAGGTTCAGCAGGCTCCCGAACCGCAGCCGGCGGTCGGCGCCGGCCTGCGTTCCCCGGTGGGCGCCACCCATCCCGCCCCGGCAGTACCCCAGGGCAACGGCGCCGCCGAGAACGCCCCGGCGGCCCTGCGCGCCAAGGGAATCGACGAATCCGGCCCGCGCGGCCTCAGCTTCTCCGGTCCGGACGAGGGCGGCCACGCCGAAGTCCGCAGTGCCGCTCAGGAATACGGCGACACCCCCTCGACCGGCATGACCCGCCGCGAGCGTCGCGAAGCGGAACGTGACCGGGCCAAGCAGTCCAAGCCCCCGAAGTCCAAGCGCCGCCGGTAATTCCGGCGAACGATACCCGGCGCGAAGCCGCTACGCGGTTTCGGTGTGCTGGTCGTAGCGTTCGCGGGCGGCGTGGACGTGGTCCATGTTCTGCTCGGCCCAGTCTTTGACGGCGCGCATCACCGGTAGCAGTGAGCGGCCGAGTGGGGTGAGCTCGTAGTCGACGCGAACCGGGACCGCGGGGGTGACGGTGCGGGAGACCAGGCCGTCGCGTTCGAGGTTGCGCAGGGTTTGGGTGAGCATCTTCTGGCTGATGCTGGCGAGGCGGCGTTGCAGGTCACTGTAGCGCTGGGGGCCGTCAGCGAGGGCATTGACGGCAAGGCTCACCCATTTGTCGGCGATGCGGTCGAGTAATTGGCGCGCGGGGCATTGCGCCAGGTACGCGTCGTATTCGACGCCGGCCTGGGCGCGGCGTTGGGCGGCGGTTCGGGTGGCCACGGCTCTCCTCGGAGTGGGATACGCACCTTCGAGTGCGTACTTCCTTATGGAGAGTAGCTCTCCATAAGTTGAGCAGCATGACTTCTCGACACAGCATGCGGGCAGTGGTCGTTCGCCGCGTGGGCGGCCCGGAGGCACTCGAGGTGGTGCGGGTGGCGATTCCCGAACCCGGGCCGCGCCAGGTGCGGATCCGGGTGGAGGCGGCGGCCGTCAATCCGGTGGATATCGCGACCCGCAGCGGCGCCCTCATCGAGGCGGGACTGATGGCGCCGCGCGAAATCATCGGAATCGGCTGGGACGCCGCGGGAATCGTCGACCGCGTCGGGCCGGAGGTGACGACATTCGCGGCGGGACAACGCGTTGTGGGCTTACGTGATCTGCTCGACCGGTCGCTGGGTGCGTATGCCGAGTATCTGGTGCTCGATACCGATGCGGTCGCGCCGGCACCGCCGGGTGTCGATGCGACGGAAGCGGCCACCCTGCCGCTGAATGCGCTGACCGCACATCAGGCGCTCGCGCTGCTCGACCTTCGCGCCGGTGACAGCCTGCTGGTGACGGGTGCGGCCGGAGCGGTGGGCGGCTTCGCGGTCGAACTGGGCGTGCGTGCCGGATTGCGGGTGGTCGCGCAGGTCGCCGATGAGGATGTGGCGTTCGTTCGCGGACTCGGCGCCGAAGCGACCGTGTCTCGCGCGAGCGCCGACCTCGCCGGGGAGATACGGGCGCTGGTTCCGGGCGGTGTCGACGGCGCACTGGACGGCGCTGGCCTGGGGGTTCGCGCGGCGGCCGCCGTCCGCAACGGTGGCGCCTACGCTGGGGTGGCCGGTGGACAGCCCCCTCTTCCGTTGCGCGGCATGAGGATTCACCAGGAGTGGATCCGGGCAGACGGAACCGCGCTCGCCGAACTCGCGGCGCTCGGTCTGGGCTTGCGGGTCGCCGACGTCCTTCCGCTCGAACGCGCGGCCGAAGCGCATGAGCGGTTGTCCGCCGGTGGATTGCGTGGGCGGCTGGTGCTGACGCCGTAGTCAACCGCTGGTTATGTGTTCCGTCAGCATGCCGCGGCGATCAGGGCTGTGACTTCTCAACAGCGGGAACGAGCAGGGGGCGAACGGCTAACCCGGGGCATACGGTCGGCTTCGTCGAAGGCCGACACGACCGACCAGGAGCTGCCGATGTGCTCGAAGTCGCAATTCTCGCCGCACCGCGTCACCGAGACGGCCGCGATGGCTGCCTCCGGTGCGTTATCCCCCTCCGCGCGCGGAGGCGGTGCTCGCGATGACCGGTGAGGTCCCGGGGCCCGAGGGCACCCGGGTGGCCACCGTGTCGCCGTTGCTGGTGCTCGAGCGCGGCGGTGCCGACGTTGTCGGGGGTCTTCCCACCGCCGAGATGCTGCTGCGAACGGTGCGTGATTCGCGCCCCGCCGCGCATCACCTGGACCCGCTCGCGCGGCACCTCGCGGAACTGCACACCGGTACCGCCCAATCGCACGATGCCGACTATCGCCGCGCGGCCGAGGCGTCGCGCCGCGAGACCGTGCGCGCGATCGATCGATGGATCGAAGCCCATGTCCCGCAGCATCGGCACGGCACCGCGATCCATACCGAAACCGTCGGTTCGGTGATCGATCGGCTCATGGCGGCGTACGCACGGGCCGCGCACCTGCTGGAGACCACCACCGACGATCTGGCAGTGCACGCTGCGTGGTTTCGGGTGGCCGAACTGGTCAACGGCTACGACGATCTGATCGCGGCGATCACGCACGGCGAGCGCCGGCTGCCGACGTCGGCGTAGACGCGGCCGGGTCGCGCACAGCCGGGCGGTTCCGTCGAATATCCGGCAGACTGCGGCGACACGGACCGGTGATCACGCCCGCCGGCCGGTGACCAGGAGGTATTCCCAGCGCATCCGCCCGCCGCCGAGATCGTGGCGAGCGGCCAGGTCGGCGAGGGCGCGGTCCAGCTCGGCGATGCGGTCCGGGTCGCCCGCCAAGGACCGGTAGACAGCGACCGTGGGACCGTAGTTGGCCTTGAAGAAGTCGCGGAACCGGCCACCGTCGGCGAAACACTCCACCGTCGCGAATTCGCGCTGTATCCGCAGATCGGTGACGTGGTCGCCGAACAGGTCCCGGAGATGGTCGGCGGTGCCCCAGAGCAGCGGCGATTGCGCTCCGGGCGGCGGTGGCGGTGCGAACTGCTTGGCGATGGAGAACATTTCGCCGATGAATCCTTCCGGCGTCCAGTTGATCAGCCCGATCGTCGCATTCGGCGCGGTCACTCGGAGCAGTTCGCCGGCGGCCGCCCGATGCGACGGGGCGAACATGATGCCCACACAGGACATGGCGACATCGAATCGGCCGTCGGCGTACGGCAGCGCCTGGGCGTCGGCGGCCTCCCAGGTGAGATGGACACCGCGGGCGGCGGCCGCGGCCCGGCCCGCCTCGAACATTTCCGGCGTCAGGTCACTGGCGATGACGTCCGCGCCGGCTTCGGCCGCCGGAATGGCCGCATTTCCCGCTCCGGCGGCGATATCGAGCACGCGCAGGCCGGGACGAATATCGCAGGCTCGGACCAGGCGCCGGCCCAGGCCGGGTATCACAGTGTCCGCGACGCGAGGGTAGTCGCCGAGAGCCCAGAGGGCGTGGGTGCGTTCGGTGATGTCGGGGGATGGTTGCTGGGTGTGATGGATAGCTGTCATACCGCAAGCATCCGGCGGCGGGGGCGGCCCCGGCCAGTTCAACATCTGTACCCGGCGCGCGCCGAGTGGTCTACTGGTTGTGTGTCCGGCTATGGGGAGTTCTGCCCGATCGCCAAGGCAATGGATGTCCTCGACGAACGATGGACATTGCTGGTCGTCCGCGAATTACTGCTGGGTAGTACGCATTTCAACGAGTTGCGGCGGGGCAACCCGAAAATGTCGCCCGCCCTGCTGTCGCGGCGTCTGCGCTCGCTGGAGCGGTCGGGGGTGCTGCGTCGCGAGATCGGTGCGGACGGACGCGCCGCCTACCTCCTGACCGAGGCCGGACGTGAGCTGTCGACCGTCGTCCAGGCGCTCGGGACGTGGGGGGTGCGCTGGATCGGCGATCTCGGCGACAGAGATCTGGATCCGCACCTGTTGCTGTGGGACATCCGTCGCACGATTCCGGTCCGGGCGTGGCCGGAGGAGCGCACGGTCCTGGAGGTCGAGTTCACCGATGTGCCCGGCAAGGAGGCGCACTGGTGGCTCGTGGTCGAGCGCGGGACGGCGGCGATCTGCGACTACGACCCCGGTTTCGAGGTCGCGGCGACCGTGCGCAGCACGCTGCGACAGCTCACCGAGATCTGGCGCGGCGACCGGAGCTGGGCAGCGGCGCTGCGGGAGGAAACCACCGAGATCGTGGGCCCGGCGTCGATTCGGCGGCAGGTACCGCAGTGGATCGGGCAGGCGGGCCTGGCAGCGACTCCGCGCCCGGAACACGCCGACTGATCACATCCGCTGATACTCGGTAAGGTCGATGTCCAGCTCGAACGGCACCGACAGTGCGAGCCGGTCGTGGTGGATGCCGGTGGGAGTGTATTGGCCGGTGGCCGGGTCCAGTTCGTAGATGTAGACCACCGCGCGACCGTTGTCGTTTTCCACACGCCAAAAATGGGGAATCCCGGCGCGCGCATACAACTGCGGTTTGCGTTCGCGGTCGCGCACAATCGAATCCGGCGAAACGACTTCGACCGCCAGGACGACATCCTCGGGCTGATAGGTGGTCTGGTCAGCCCCACGATCCGCCGATTCGTGGACGACGATAAGGTCTGGCTCCGGGCGTTGCCGAGGGCCCAGTGTCACCGTCATTTCCCTTCGAACCCGAAGGGCCGATGGCGCTGACGATCGCAGCGCGGACACGAGCAGATCGATCACCAGCGCATGGAATCTCATCTGCGGGCTCACGAAGACGAGACTCCCATCGATCAGCTCGGTGTGCGGGGGTAGGTCCGGCAGCTTGTCCAGGTCATCGGCGGTATAACCGCCGGGCGGCGGGACGACCCAGGCAGGCAGCGGCTCCGCGCTCATCAGCCCTCCCTCCTCGTCGGGACGTCTCGTGCAATGCCAAGTATCGCATTCGTGCGCCACATGCCCGCGCCTGCAGACCCAGAGGGCTCAGCTGCCGCCGACCACCCAGGGATCGTTGGAATTCAGCGCTGTCAGCAACAGCCGGATCGCCGCCACCCGCCGCTCCTTGCCCGGCAGTTCGTCCAGCGCGCATTCCGGGTCGGCGGGCGGGCCGAGGTGGGTGCAGCCGCGGGGGCAGTCCTCGATGGCCTCGGACAGGTCGGGGAAGGCGGCGATCACATCGTCGGGGGAGATGTGGGCGAGGCCGAAGGAGCGGATGCCGGGGGTGTCGATGACCCAGCCGCCGCCTTTCAGCGGCAGGGCCACCGACTGAGTGGAGGTGTGGCGGCCCTTGCCGACGCCGGAGACCGTGCCAACGGCTCGTTCCGCTTCAGGGACAAGGCGATTCACCAGCGTCGACTTGCCGACGCCGGAGTGGCCGAGCAGGCAGGTCAGCGAATCCCGCAGGAGGTCGCGAACGGGTTCCAGGGGATCGTCACGCCCGCCGTAGACGATGGTCAGATCCAGATCGGCGAATTCGGCGGCGAATTCGGAATCGGCGGCCAGATCGTGTTTGGTCAGGCACAGAATCGGTTGCAGCCCACCGGCATACGCGGCCACCATGGCGCGTTCGACGAAGCCGGTGCGGGGCGGCGGATCGGCCAGCGCCACGACGATGAACAGCTGCTCGGCGTTCGACACCACGATGCGTTCGAAGGGGTCGGTGTCATCGGCGGTGCGGCGCAACACCGTTCGGCGATCGGCGACGCGCACGATCCGCGCCAGCGTGTCGGGCCGGCCGGACAGGTCGCCGACCACGTCCACCTGATCGCCGACCACGATCGGGGTGCGGCCCAGTTCCCGCGCCCGCATCGCGACCACGCGGCGATCCGGATCGTCGCCGAGCACGCACCCCCAGCGTCCCCGATCGACCGAAACCACCATGGCCGACACCGCATCTCGATGTTCCGGCCGGGTCTTGGTGCGGGGACGCGAACCCCTGCCCGGGCGGACCCGGACATCGGATTCGTCGTACTCCCGCCGCCTCAGTGGGCCGCTCCCTCACCCGATAAGGCGCCGGCGCCCGCCAGCATCGATTCCCACAGGGTGACGAATTCGGGCAGCGTCTTGGCGGTGGTGCCGATGTCCTCGATGCTCACACCGGGCACGCGCAGGCCCAGAATCGCGCCCGCCGTGGCCATTCGGTGATCGGCGTAGGAATGCCACTGGCCGCCCTGCAGCGGGGTCGGCTCGATGCTCAGCCCGTCCTCGGTTTCGGTGACGTTGCCGCCGAGGCGGTTGATCTCGGTGGTCAGCGCGGCCAGCCGATCGGTTTCGTGTCCGCGCAGATGGGCGATGCCGCGCAGCCGCGACGGGGAGTCGGCCAGCGCGGCGAGCGCGGCCACGGTCGGCGTCAGCTCGCCCACGTCGTGCAGGTCGATATCGATGCCGGCGAGGGACTGCGGACCGCGCACGGTGAGTTTGCCGTCGTAGCGCCGCGCCTCGGCGCCCATCCGGACCAGGATTTCACGGATCACGTCACCGGCCTGGGTGGTCAGCTGCGGCCAATGCGGAATGGTCACCTCGCCGCCGGTCACCGCCGCCGCGGCCAGGAACGGCGTGGCGTTGGACAGATCCGGCTCGACATCCCAGTCGACGGCGTGGATCGGCCCCGGTTCCACGGTCCAGACCTGTTCCTTGCGCGGATCGGCGGGTGCCTCCACCCGGACCCCGGCCTGCCGCAGCATCTGCACCGTCATCTCGATATGCGGCATGGACGGCAGCGGCGCGCCCTCGTGATGCACGGTGATCCCGGTGTCGAAATGCGCCGCCGACAACAGCAGCCCGGACACGAACTGCGAGGATCCGGAGGCGTCGATGGTGACCCGCCCGCCGCGCAGCGTCCCGGCGCCGTGCACGACGAACGGCAGGGTGTTGCCGTCGATGTCGACGCCGAGACTGCGCAGCGCGTCGAGGATCGTGTGCAGCGGACGTAGCCGGGCCTGCTCGTCGCCGAAGAACGCGACATCGCCGTGCGCCAGCGCGGCCACCGGCGGCAGGAACCGCATCACGGTGCCCGCCAGTCCGCAATCGACGGTGGCGTTGTGCAGCTGCGTCGGCGGGGTGACGGCGAGGGTGTCGCCGTCACCGATGATTTCGGTGCCCATCGCGCGTAGGCCCGCGATCATCAGCTCGGTGTCCCGGCTGCGCAGGGCGCCGGTGATCGTCGAGGGGCGGTCCGCGAGCGCGGCGAGAATCAATGCCCGGTTGGTGATCGATTTGGACCCGGGCAGGGTGACGGTCGCGTGCACGGCATGGTCGATGTGGGGCGCGGGCCAGAAACTCACCGGACCATCTTCGCGCATGAGAGCTGAACCCGTGTGCAGGGAGCGCGGTTTTGTGATCTCCGACGTATGCTCGTTTATTTGCTGGATTCGGACAATTGCCGCCTCATCCGGGAAGGCGCCGGTTGCCGCGCCCGATCTCACCACGCGATCGGGCCCGCACCGTTGGGTGCGGGCCCGATGGAGAGGCAGTGACTACGCGGACTACTTGTGGCGGCCGTGCAGCAGCGGAACCACCTTGCGCAGCAGCTTCATGGTGCTCTCGGTGCGCTTGTAGCTCATCAGCGCCATACCCGGAATCGCGAAGCGCTGCACCGCGATCGAATGCGGGCTGGTGAACTCCAGCAGACCGGGCGCACCGTGGATGCGGCCGATACCGGAATCGCCGACGCCGCCGAAGGGCAGCGACGCGATGGCGGCGAAGCCGAGCACCGAGTTGACCGAGGTGGCGCCGGCGCGCAGCCGGCGAGCGATCTCGAGGCCGTGCTTGCGCGAGTACACCGCCGACCCCAGGCCGTACTTCGAGTTGTTCGCGAGGTCGACCGCCTCGTCGATGGTGTCGACGGTGCGGATGGTGACGGTCGGGCCGAAGGTCTCTTCGCACACGGCATCCGAGTTCTCGTCCACGTCGACCAGGACCACGGGCTCGATATACGGCGCGTGCACCGAATCCGGGCCGCCCAGCACCGCGGTGCCGCCGTTGGCCAGCGCCGATTCGATGTGCCGGCGCACGATGTCGACCTGCGACGGCATGGTCATCGGGCCGTAGGAGGCCGTGGCGTCGGAGCCGGCGTGCACGTCCGACAGGATCTTCTTCACCTCGGCCACGAACGGCTCGCGAATCGACTTGTCGACGTAGACGCGTTCCACGCCGGCGCAGGTCTGGCCGCTGTTCATGGTCGCGCCGTAGGCGACGGCGTCGGCCGCGGCGGCGATGTCGGCGTCCGCGGCGACGATCACCGCATCCTTACCGCCGCATTCCAGCAGCACCGGAGTCAGCGTTTCGGCCGCGGCGGCCATGATCTTCTTACCGGTCGCGGTGGAGCCGGTGAAGGCGATCTTGTCGACTCCCGCGCGCACCAGCGCGGCGCCGGTCGCGCCGAATCCGTTGATCGTGACGAACACGCCCTCGGGCAGGTCCGGGTTGGCGTCCACGAAGGCCTGGCCGACGAAATTGCCGATGGCGGTGGAGTATTCACTCGGCTTGAACACCACGGTGTTGCCGGCGGCCAACGCGTAGGCCAGCGAGCCGTTGGGGGTGTAGACGGGGTAATTCCACGGGCCGATCACGCCGACCACACCCAGCGGGCGCTGTTCGATCGACGCCGCGAAATTCGACATCAGGGCGCCGGGCGACACCTTCTTCGGTTTGAGAACCTTCTCGGCGTTCTTGGCGGCCCAGGCGATGTGTTCGAGGGCCAGCATCAATTCCAGGTACGCGTCGTCGCGCGGCTTGCCGTTCTCCGCGTGGATCAGATCGCAGAATTCGTCGGCACGGGCGACGAGGCGGCTGGACCAGCGCAGCAGCGCCCGCTTGCGATCGGCGAAGCTGAGGCCGCTCCAGGTCGCGGCGGCCGCGCGGGCCTTGGCGACGGCCGCCCGCACCGCATCGTCGTCGGCGATGGGGTGGGTGGCGATGACCTCGCCCGTGGCCGGATTGAGTGAGGAGAGCTCGGTGGGCCGAGCGGATTCGGCTGCCTGTGCCGACGCGGTGGCGGCGGTGGACTCGGTGGTGGACATGGTTCGGCGACCCCTAATGAGAGAGTGGTGGCAAAAAATTCTCACATTCGCGATGTGATGTCAATCGCCTTCAGTTGGATTCGTCTCGTTGTGCGGGTATGGCCGAGCCTACGGATTCTGTCGGTCCCGGATGGCAGCATGGAGATATGTGCGGCAGATATGCGACCACGGCGAATCCCGCCAGGCTGGCGGTCGAACTCGACGCCCTCGACGAGACCGCGGACGGTGCGCCGAGTGACGCCGCCGCAGGAAGATCGGCGCCCGGTGATGGTGACAAGAGTGCCGGCGGCAAATCCGGAAACGGCGCCAACTACAACGTCGCCCCGACGAATCAGATCCTCACCGTCGTTCGCCGTCACGACCACGACCACCCCGACGACGACCCGACGCTGCGGATTCGCCGCATGCGCTGGGGGCTGATCCCGGTCTGGACGAAGGCCGCCGAACCGGGAGTTCCGGCCAAGGGCAAGCCGCTGTTCAATGCCCGAGCCGACCGCGCCGCCACGGCACCCTCGTTCCGGGATTCGGTGAAGAAGCGTCGCTGTCTGGTTCCGATGGACGGCTGGTACGAATGGCTCACCGAACCGCATCCCACCGGCTCCGGCAAGGCCGTGAAGCAGCCGTATTACATGTCGGATGCCCAGGGACGCCGGCTGTACATGGCCGGCCTGTGGTCGGTGTGGCGGGATCCGGCGCAGCGGGATATGGCCCCGCTGCTGTCCTGCACGATCCTCACCACCGACGCGGTGGGCGATCTGACCCGCATCCACGATCGGATGCCGCTGATGATGCCGCGCGAACACTGGGACGCCTGGCTCGACCCCGACCATCCGGCGCCACACGAATTACTGGAAACCCCTGAGGCGCAGGTGATTTCGTCCATCGTCGCGCGTCCGGTCTCGCCGCTGGTGAATTCGGTGCGCAACAACGGTCCACAGCTGCTGGAGCCGGTACCGGGTGCGGGCAGCGAACAGGCCGGGCAGATCAGCCTGATCTGAACCCGGCCCGGCGCTGTTGGCCCGCTAGTCACATTTCACGGATGGCATCGCGATGTTCAGCCCACATTTCAGGACGTCGGCGCCCATCTCGACGATCTTTGTGGTGGTGTCGGTGGCCAGTTCGATAATGTCGGTGGTGGCGTGGCCGCCCAGCTTCTCGGCTTTCTCCGCCTGTGGATCCTGCTCCGGCGTGCCCGGATGTTCGGCGTCGCCGCCGAGCGGATAGTTCGGATCGTGGACGGGGACCGGCGCGCTCGGAGCAGCGCCGGCGGGCGCTGCTGTCAGCAGACCGGATCCCAGGCTGAGCAGTGCGGCGCCGGCGGTCGCGGCGAGCAGGCTACGTACGCGCGGACGATGGATCATTTCGCATCACATCCTCGGTTCGGAACGAATCGGGAGAGAACGAACTGCCCGACCAGTAACGCACAGAGACAGGTGAGCTTCGGGTAATTCGCGGGAATCGTAGGTGTGGCGCAGCGTGTCCAGCGGAGTGTTGCCGCCGGATCACCTCTGTAGAGTCGCCGCCGGATCCGGCTCTGCCCGCACCGCTGTCGCGGTCGGTTCGGCCTTCTCACCGCCCACCGGAGCGGAGTCGGCAGCGACCAGGACACGCGGCTGATTGGTCTCCGCACTCGCCTGCAGCCCACCCGCCGTGCGCAGCGGCACCTCCTTCCAGAACACCACCAGCAACAGCGCGATCCCGGCGATGGCGGTGACGGCGAGGAATACGGTGTCCATCGAATCGGCGAAGCCGACCTGGAACGGGCGGGCCAGCGTCGGATTCAACTGCTGGATCACCGAACTGTCGCTCATCACCTGTCCGGCCGCCGAGACATCATGGGACAGCAAACCTTTCGACAGCGCCGCATCGGCGGGATTGCTGCTGTGCGCACCGGCGATCACCGCCTGCTGATAGGCCGGTTGTGTTGCCGCGCTGTGCAATTCGTCGCTGATATGCGGCGTCAGCTGTGCGAACAGAATGGACAGGAAGACCGCCACGCCCAGGGTGCCGCCGATCTGCCGGAAGAAGGTGGCCGCGGCCGTGGACACGCCCATATCCTTCGGCGGCAGGGCATTCTGCAAGGCCAGCGTGAGCGGCTGCATGAGGTTGCCGAGGCCGAGTCCGGCGATCGCCATGAAGATCATCACCAGCCACAGCGGGCTGTCGGCGCCGATCAGATGCAGCAGGAACAGCCCGAGCGTCAGCAGGCCGGCGCCGATCAGCGGGAAGACGCGATAGCGGCCGGTGCGGGAGATGGTCTGGCCCGCGATCACCGAGGCCGTCATCATGCCGAGCACCATGGGCAGCATCTGCAGGCCGGCGACGGTCGGGCTCGATCCGCGCACCACCTGCAGATACTGCGGCAGCAGGGAGATCCCGCCGAACATGCCGGCGCCCACCACGAAGGAGATGACCACGCCCAGGGCGAACGTCGAATTCTTGAACATCCGCAGCGGAATCAGCGCCAGATCGCCGAGTTTCGCCTCGACCGCGACGAAGCCCAGTACGCCGGCCGCGCCGATCAGATAGCAGGCGATGGCATCCGGGCTGCCCCAGCCCCATTCCCTGCCCTGCTCGGCCACCACCAGCAGCGGGACGATGCCCACCGCGAGCATCAGCACGCCCCACCAGTCGATCCGCACTCCGGGATGCGGGCGGCGCGGCAATTGCAGGACCTTGGTGACCACGGCGAAGGCGAGCAGCCCGATCGGCACGTTCACCAGGAACACCCAGCGCCAGCCGTCGATGCCGAGAATGACCGGCTGGCCTGCGAACAGGCCGCCCAGCACGGGCCCCACGACACTCGAGGTGCCGAAGACGGCCAGGAAGTAGCCCTGATAGCGGGCGCGCTCCCGCGGCGAGACGATATCTCCCATGATGGTCAGCGCCAGCGACATCAGCCCGCCCGCGCCCAGTCCCTGAAATGCGCGGAAGGCGGCCAGCTCGTACATCGATTGCGCCATGGTGCACAGCAGCGACCCGGCGACGAAGATGGCGATCGCCGCCAGATAGAAGGGCTTGCGCCCGAACATATCCGACAGCTTCCCGTACAGCGGCGTGCTGAGGGTCGCGGTGATGAGATAAGCGGTGGTGACCCACGCCTGCAGCGAATAGCCGCTGAGATCGTCGGAAATGGTGCGGATGGCCGTGGACACGATGGTCTGGTCCAGGGAGGCCAGCAGCATGCCGAGGATCAGGCCGCTCATGATCACCAGCACCTGCCGGTGGGTGAAACCCGCGGCGTTCGGTGCGGTGCCGGCCGCGGCCGGGGTGGTGGTTGTGGTCACGAATTCTTCTCCGTCGCAGGGCCTTCCGTGGGGGAGGGGAGGGTGAGTATCGCCGGTCGCGCGGCTTCGTAGTCGTCGACGAAGCGGTGCAGCAAAACCGCGAACTGCTCGCGGTCGGGGTCGTTCCAGTCGGTCAGGATGCGCCCGATCATCTCGTTGCGCCGTGCGCGCAGCTGGGCGGCCATCTCCTTGCCGGCGTCGGTGACGATCAGGACGCTGGCGCGGCCGTCGCCGGGGTCGGCCTCGCGGCGCACCAGGCCGCGCTTGACCAAAGTCGCCACCTGGCGGCTGATCGTGGACGCGTCGGAGTACATCGCCTCGGCCAGCGCGCCGGAGCGCATCGGGCCGTCGCAGAGCAGGCGGAAGATGATGCGGTAGGCCGAGAGATCGATGTCGCCGTGCGATGCCGCTGCCACCTGGGCGTTGGTCCGCTCCCGGATCCGCCCCAGGCGAATCAGCTGCTGGGCGATCTGATCGATCACCTGCTCGCTGTCCATGTCGGACCTCCGTTTCCACCCGATCGGCCTCGTACCGGGCCGAAAACTACTTGCATCAATCAACTATTTGTATACACCAACTAGTTGTTACACACAAATATTTCCGATGAGGGTGGTCGGATCTCGCCGAATGCGAGAAATCAGGCGATGACGGGCGCCGTGACCGCGCCGGTCAACCGGATCAGCTCCGCCGGCGCGAGTTCGATCTCGAGGCCTCGCTTTCCGGCGCTCACGAGGATGCGATCCCAGCTCAGGGCGGATTCGTCCACCACGGTGGGGAGTGCGCGCTTCTGCCCCAGCGGCGACACCCCGCCCAGGACGTAACCGGTGACGCGCTGGGCCTTCGCCTTGTCGGCCATGGCCGCCTTGGGCGCGCCCAGAGCCGCGGCCGCCGCCTTCAACGCCAGCGAGTGCGGAACCGGGAGCACCGCGACCGCGGGCGTGCCGGTCGACAGTTCGATGATCAGCGTCTTGAAGATCTGAGCGGCCGTCACACCCACCCGCTCCGACAGGGCGGTGACGGCCTCGTCACCGTAGGAGTCGCTGCGCGGATCGTGGGGGTAGGAATGCACCGCATGGGGCACCTTCGCCTGGGTCAGTGCCCGGATCGCGGGTGTCGATGCGGCCATGCCGGCCACCCTAGCGGCGCCGGTTCATCCCCGGCAATCGCGTTTCGCCGGGTGTGACGCGGCCGTGGGAACACAGTGGAGGCCCCACATGTTGCACTGTTCCGCCAGCACAGCGCAGCTGCCTTCGCAGCCGCTCGAGATCGGAAAAGTTCGAAGGAGATGCCGGTGACCGTCCTCGTCGACGAACGCCCGGTAACGACCGGCGACTCGCTGTCGTACCCGCTGATCGACTTCATGATCCCGGACACCGGGTTCGATCGGCGACCCTCGCGCGCGGTAGATTCAGATGCTACGGCGACCGAAGGGACTTCCGTGACGAGCGACGACGAACTGGCGGCCGATCGCCCCCGCGGTGACACCGCGGGCGGTTCCCGACCGGAGGATATCGAGATCCCCGACGACCCGGTGGACGACGACCTCACGTCCGAGGATTCCGACGCTCGCGACGCCGAGGACGCGGACAGCGACGACGATTCGACCGTGCGCTCCACGGCCGACGAGGCCGAGCTCGCGCGGCGCTTCGAGCGGGACGCGCTGCCGCTGCTGGATCAGCTCTACGGTGCGGCCCTGCGGATGACCCGCAACCCGGCCGACGCCGAGGATCTGGTGCAGGAGACCTTCGCCAAGGCCTATCAGGGTTTCCGGTCCTTCCGGGAGGGCACCAACCTGCGGGCCTGGCTGTATCGGATCCTGACCAACACCTACATCAACTCGTATCGCAAGAAGCAGCGCCAGCCCGCGCAGTACCCCACCGACGAGATCACCGACTGGCAGCTCGCCGCGACGGCCGAGCACACCTCCACCGGTCTGCGCTCGGCGGAGATGGAGGCGCTGGAGGCGCTGCCCGACGACGACATCAAGGCGGCACTGCAGTCGCTGCCGGAGGAATTCCGGATGGCGGTGTACTACGCCGACGTGGAGGGCTTCCCCTACAAGGAGATTGCCGACATCATGGGGACTCCGATCGGCACCGTCATGTCCCGGCTGCACCGCGGGCGCAAACAGCTCAAGGGGCTGTTGGCCGATGTCGCGCACGAGCGGGGGTTCGACCGGAACCGAACGGGCAACGGGGCGCGTCAGGAGGTAACCCAGTGAGCACCAGCGGGCACGAGCACGAGGATCGGGGCGCCGGGGACGAGATGGAACTGGACTGTTCGGCGGTTCTCACCGACGTCTGGCTGATTCTCGACGGTGAATGCGACGAGGCCACGCGGGCGCGATTGCAGCACCACATGGACCATTGCTCGCCGTGTATCGAGGCTTACGGTCTGGAGGAGAAGCTCAAGCGCCTGCTGAGCCGCAAATGTGGTGGGGACCGTGCCCCCGAATCGTTGCGCGAGCGGCTCACTCTCGACATCCGGCGGTCGATCACCGTCACCGAAACCCGGGTCGAACGCGAGTCCTGACCGGAAACGCGAATGCGGCACGCCATCCGTGATGGCGTGCCGCATTGTCGTCTTCAGCAGTGCACCGAGTCCGCTGGGCGGTCCCGGGGCGCACGGCGCAACGGCTCAGGAGTTGGGCCGCTTGCCGTGGTTGGCCGCATTCTTACGGCGGCTGCGCTTCTTACGCCCACGCTTACCCATCGGTATCTCCCTTCTGACCACACCAGGCTGGGGTGAACCCGCCTCAGGTGCGAGTTCCTGGGAGGAAAGGTTACATGCGTCCGCCGCCCACCCGGCAATCGGCCGGTGAGCGACCCGAATGCGGCACGCGGTAATCCGCCGATCGTGCGGGCGGCGGTTGTGGCGGACCCGGGCGTCGGTACCGTGAGCGGAGGAGGTGCCAGGTGGACAGACAGATGACGCAGGCCAGGCAGCGGCGTCGGCGGGTGATCCTGGCCGCGGCGGCGGGTTTGTTCGCCGCGTGTGGGTATCGGGCCGCGGGCATGGAGGAGATCGCCTGCCGGGCCGGGATCAGCAAGCCGGTCCTGTACAAGTCGTTCTCGAGCAAGCTGGAACTGTATCTGGCCGTTCTGCACGAGGCGATGCAGGAACTGGAGGAGACGCTCACCGCCGCACTCGAACCCGCCGAGGGCATGCGCTCGATCGTGGAGGCTTCGGTAGCAGCGGTGTTCGACTTCGCCGACACCCGGCCACGCAGTGCCGCCCTGCTGGCCGGCGCCGCCGTGGCCGACGAACCGTCGGCGCAACGCATCGCCCATCAGGCCGCCACCATCTGTATCGACACGCTCGCGCAGGCGCTGGCACCGCATCCGCTACCGCGCGCCGAGCACGGCTGGCTGATCACGGCCGAGCTGGTCGCCATCGCTCAGTCGTGTGCGCGGGACTGGGTGGCCACCGGCAAACCCCTGCCCAAACACGAGGCCATCGCCACGACCGCCAGCCTGTGCTGGACCGGACTCGCCGGCGTGCAATTGGCGCCGAAGCATTCGGCCCGCGACGTCGGCCAGTTCCCGGTTCCGGACGCCACGGCATAGCGGGCGAACCGCCGGCAACTGTCCGGCGCCGCTGATGCCTTGCGCCGATTCGACTTTCGCCGCTGCCACCGCATCGGCCCGGCCGCCGAACGCGGCCCGAGTCTTCGGTCGCGATCAGTAGAGTGAATTCGTGAGTCCCGCGAAGATCGTGATCATCGGCGGTGGTTTCTCCGGCGTCGAATGTGCCCGTTACCTGGAACGTCATCTCAGTTCCGACGAAGCGTTCATCCAACTCGTGACACCGGATGCGGGGCTGCTCTATCTGCCGCTGCTGCCGCAGGTCGCCTCGGGTGTGCTGAATCCGCGGTCGATCACGGTGTCGCTGCGGCGGGTGTTGCGCCGCACCGAGGTGGTGCCGGGGATGGCGATAGGGGTGCATCCGGATACCCGGCAGGTCGTGGTGCGCGGATCCGCGGGCGCCGACAGTGCTCTCGACTACGACCATCTGGTGCTGGTGCCGGGCAGTATCACTCGCGTCCTCGATGTGCCCGGACTGGACGAGTACGGATTCGGGATGAAGACGCTCGCCGAGGCCATGTTCCTGCGTGACCACGTCCTGCAGCAGTTGGACGTCGCCGCCGTGCGCGGCGGCGAGGAGGAGGACCGGGAGCGGCTGAACTTCGTCACCATCGGCGCCGGTTACGCCGGTACCGAGACCGCGGCGGTGCTCAACAAGGTCACCCGGGCCGCCGCGCGCCGGTATTTCCCGAAGCTGGAATCCGGCATGGTGCGCTGGCATCTGGTCACCCACGGCGATCGGATCATGCCCGAACTCGGGCAGCGACTGGGGGAACAGGCCAAACGGAATCTGGCCGAACGCGGCATCGAATTGATCACCGGTACGTCGGCGAAAGAGGTTACCGCCCACGGGGTTCAACTCACCAACGGCCGGTTCATCCCGACGCGGACGGTGCTGTGGACCGCCGGTGTGGTCCCCAGCCCTCTCGCCGGACACCTCGGTGCGGCGACGGAGAAGGGCCGCATCGTCGCGGCAGCCGATTTCACCGTGCCGGGACTCACCGGTGTATGGGCCTGCGGCGATGCGGCCGCGGTACCCGACCTGACCGCCGGTGCGGGCGCGGTGTGCGCTCCCACCGCACAGCACGCCATGCGGCAGGGACGTCACCTCGGCAAGAATCTGGTGGCCGCGCTTCGTGGCGCGCGGCCGACGCCGTACCGGCACCAGGACCTCGGGTTGGTGGTCGACCTCGGCGGCGCCGATGCGGTGGCGCGCCCGCTGAAGATCGGATTGCGCGGCATCCCAGCACAATTCGTCACGCGCGGCTATCACCTGATGGCGCTGCGCACCCTCGTCGCCCGGGCCCGGGTGGCCTTCGACTGGACTGTGCACGGCCTCAGCGGCGACGACTTCCTCCGTATCGGCTACGGCGACTACAGCACCCACACGATCGGCGGTTTCGAGCAGACCGGATGCTATCTACCGGCCGAGGAAGTCCCGCGCACGCTGAAAGCACTCGGCGACAACGACTGACCGCAGATTTCATCTCACCGGTTCGCCGCGGACGCCGCGAGCACGGGCTTGATGTCGAGGACCGGGGTGCCGTCGAAGGCTTCCAGGTGGGCGACGCGGATCCGGGCGCCGGCGATGGAGAGGATCCGGACTTCGTGCAGCCCGATCGGGTTCGGGCGGTGTGGTGCGCGCGTGCTGAACACACCGCTGAGCGGACGGCTCGTGTCACCACGGGGATGGAGAGTCAGGGTGTCCCGGTCGGCGCGGTCGAGCCAGGTCAGCAGAACCAGGTCCATCCCGGGCTCGAGGCCCTCCAGCGCCTCGGCGTAGCGGTCGTCGAGCACGATCCAGGCCGGCGGGGCGCCTTCGTCGGGCTGACGCGGTGCGGTAGCGAGATCCGTGAGTTCGGATTCGACGGATCCGATCGGGCGCAGCAGATAGTCGGTCACCGCCCCAGTGTGATACCTCAACCCCGCTGCAGGTCAAGGGTTTCGGGTGACGACGGCGGGACTCTGCTACGACCCGTACAGCTCGGCGCGCATCTGCTCCGGGCTCCGGCCGTACCGGCGCTGGAAGGCTTCGCGGAACCGGCGTGTGGTGGTGAACCCGGTTCGGTGCGCGACCGTGTCCATGTCCACCGGCAGGGGAGACGACAAGCGCTGCCGCGCACGGTCGAGACGAATCGTGCGCAGCAGCGCCGCCGGGGCCAGACCTGTCGACTCGGTGAGGGCGCTGTGCAGTGTCCGGCGCGAGCAACCGCACATACCGGCGACCGCCTCCAGTGTCAGTCTGCTGTCGCCGCAGTGTATTTCCATGATCTCGCGTGCCCGAGCAGCCAGATGCGCATATTTGCCACCCGCCGCGACACGGGTGTGGTCGTGGTTGAGCACACCGTCGAGCAACACGAGGGCGCTGGAATACGCGACAGCGAAATCCACTGCGGTCCAGTCTCCGTGACCGGCGTGCAGCTCATCGATCTGCCGCACCAGCGAGCGCACCAAGGGACGCCGTCCGTCGAGTGCGAGGGGAGCGTTCCGCGCGCGAGAGAGATCCACCGACGTCTCCGGGACGGTCATGATCAGCGCTCGCAGCGGCTCGTCCTGACGCATCACCAGCGGCGCTCCCCACTGGAAGAATGCCAATGTGCCGGGAGCGACGACTTCCGCGGAATCACCCTGCGCGAACTTGAATTCCCCGCGCAGCGGTAGCAGCAACCGGTAGCTGTCGTCGCCGTCGCTGCGCACATCTCGTCCGGTGCGGCGGTAGTGCACGGGATCGGAATCGAAGCGCACGATCTGCATCCGGCCGACTCGCTGCGCGGTGGTCGACCAGGCGAAGTCGTCGACGGTGTCGCCGAACGCCAATCCCACCGACCCTTGCCGGCTCCGCAGGTAGTGGTGCCAGTACTCCATCCGCTCGGCGAGTGTCTCAGCGGATGCCGACGATTCCTCCTCCCACTGATACTCCGAATCCAAGAGAAGTTCCCTTTCGCGCGCCCAGCCGAAGAACGGCTTCAAGCTACAGCTCCGGCCTGAGCGCGGATCTCCCCTCCTGCTTGCGGATCCGCGATCAGTGTGCCCGCCGCGACCACCCCTGGGCGCACGAAAAACGTTAGACGCCAACACTTCCGATTTCTGGCAAGTTCACGGCGCATTCTGGCAAGACTCGCTGCCGACCAGTGTGCCCGCGGCGCGACTCGAGAGCCGCAGGTTCATTTCCGCCGGGGTCCGCGGTTGTTGATAAAGGGATTTACAGGACAGACCGGAAAAAACAGACGTATCGCACCAACGCCACTTTCACGTCCGAATCAACGTTTCCCCGATTGAGCTGGAAACGCATTCCGTCGATACTGCTGGGATTTTTCGTCTTTCCCTCTTCGCGGTTATAGTGCTTGCGTTCCGCCTGGTTCCGATTATGGTGAAGGTCGCCGATGATGTCGCTCGTCTGTGTTGCCGACACATCGTCGTTTTCCTTCGGCGGGGCGGACGCGAGGTCTTTGTCATGATGTGGTCGAGTGACCGAATTCGTGGTGGCCTGGCCGGCGTCACGTGCGGGATATTGGCTTTCGCGGCGCACGGTATCGAAAGGGACTCTCCGAATTCTGCTGCGCTGATGCTCGTGTTGCTGGTCAGTGGCGTAGTCGGTGCGGTAGTGGGTTGCTCGGCCGGCCGCGGCCGGTTGTGGTTGTTCGGGATGCTGGCCCTGGGGCAGTTGCTCGGCCACACGGCATTGGCATCGATGGAGCCGCCGCGACCTTCGCATCCCTCCGAGATCAGTGGCTGCGGCGGGGGATGGATCATGCTCGCCGCTCACGCGGCCGCCACGATGCTGTGTGCCCTGCTCATTGCGGCGGCCGAGCGGTTGTATCGCGCGGTGGCCGGGCTCGTGTCGACTCTGCTGTCGACGTTTTCGCCCCGCCCTGCCCTCGACGACCCCCTCTCCGGTGTGCGGTACGCCGCTGATCGGCGGGGCGCGATTCTGCTGCGGGGCGCGATTTCTCGTCGCGGCCCTCCTTTCCCATTGCCGGTTGTGGTAGCGGCCTGACCGGTTATCGGTTCGGCGCGAACGCTCGGCAACCGCGCCTTCTCGTACCGACCGAGATTCATATCGCGGGCAATGGACCGTGGCCTGCGGCGAATATTCCCACAAGTGGTTATTCGATACTTTACTTCGGTGCGGTCGATCTGATCATCTGTATCGTTGCGATTTTCACGCGGCGCTATCGGATGGGAATGTGTACGGCTGTTTTCCTCCGGGATCGTGCGGCCGGCCTTCGGCATTGCCATGTAGCTGTTTCTGCTCGCAGCCGGCCTTTGCTCGCGGGCAGAAGAGATAGTCCGCCACTGTCGTTTCCCTCACCACTTTTCGACTCGTGGGCATTCGTGCTCACGAAGAAGGACACCTGATGAAGACCATGAAGAAGTTCGCCGCCACCTCCGCGATCGCGATCGCCGCGCTGACGGTCTCCGCCGGTACCGCATACGCCGACACGCCGGCGCCGTCCGCCCCGGCGGCCGGTAAACCCGACGCGACGATCAGCACCGACGTCGCCCCCGGGATTCACTACACCGCCAACGTGGTCGACCAGTCGGTAGTGCTGCGCACCGATGCGGGCCGGCTGACCACTCGCGGGAACCAGTTCGAAATGCTCGACGGCAACGGCAATCTCGCCTTCGGTATGCCGCTGACCTATCGGCTCGATCACAAGGACTGGCCCATCGCCGCGCAGATCGATGCCGATGGCCGCACCGCGACGCTCACCCCCAGTCGTAACCCTGCCGACGCCGTCGCCTCGACGCAGCCCGATGCAAAGCCGATCTTCTCCCAGGACGACTTCAACGGCGCGCTCGGTGTGGCCGCCAACCAGGTCGGCCTGGCCTCCGGACTCGGTGTTCTCCTGGGTACCGCGATCGGTCTCGTCGGCGGCTGTGTGGCCGGTGCGGTGGTCGGCACCGCGCTGATGCCGCCGCTGTTCTTCGCCGGCGCACCGGGAGGCTGTATCGCTGGAGCCATCTCCGGTGCGGCGCTCGGTGCCGCGATCGGCACGGTCGCCATCGGCGGCCCCGCCGCGGTGGTCTCCTTGGTCCAGATGTACAACACCCTCACCAACCCTCAGAAGTAACGCTGTGCGGGTGTCGCGTTTCGTCACGGACCGGACGCGACACCCGCTCGCGGGGTGAAAATCGCTGCGGTGGCGCGTTTCTCGCGGAGACGGCGACTGCTCGAAGAGTGTTCGATGACGTCCACGTCCAGCTTTCACGACTGCAAACCCGCCCGCGCCCTCGGCAAAGTAACCGCAGCGCAACCGGGTTGGAACGCCGAGCTCCGGACTTGTCGGGCGTCAGGGCTCGACGAAAGCCCGTTCCAGGAGCGTGTACAGGCGGGCTCGGTCCTCGTCGCCGAGCCTGCTCAGGCCTTCTCGGGTCCGGTGCATTGTCGCGCGGATCGCGTCGACGGCACGCTCGCCCGCGGAGGTGATGACCAGATTCGTCACGCGACGGTCGGATGCGCTGGCCTCCCGTCGCACGAGGCCCCGCTTCTCCAGCCGGTCGATGATCCCGGTGACGTTGGACGCGTCGCACGCCAGTATCTCGGCCAGGGTGCGCATCGCGGCGGGACCCCGGCGCAGCACCGTCAAGGTCTTGCCCTGGCTCGCCGTGAGGTTCTCACTCGCCGCGGCGGCCGTGAAGTCGCTGTAGTAGACGCCCAGCGACACCGAGAGCAGCTCCATGAGCTGGGCCGTGTCGATGTGCTGAACCTCTGCCATGCAATTCATCCTACGTTCCGAAACTTGACCATCTCAACTATTGACCCCTACCGTGGAAATTGCTTGAGGTTATCAACCATCAAAGTTGTCAAGTTTCTACGAGGAGCAACCCGTGCCCGTCACCGCGTCCGACGTCTCCCGCGCAGCGGAGATGCTGTCCCGGCCCGTATCCGTGAACAGCCTGACCATCCCCAACCGCATCGTGATGGCGCCGATGACGCGCATGTTCTCCCCGGGCGGCATTCCCGGCGACGACGTGCGGTCCTACTACGCGCGCCGGGCTGCCGCCGGTGTCGGTCTGATCGTTACCGAGGGGACCTACGTCGGTCACGCGTCGGCCGGTCAGAGCGATCGGGTACCGCGATTCCACGGTGCCGAGCAGTTGGCGGGCTGGGCGAAGGTCGCCGCGGACGTGCACGCGGTGGGCGGCACGATCGTGCCGCAACTGTGGCACATCGGCATGGTCCGCAACCACGGCGAACAGCCCTACCCCGAGGCCCCGGCCATGGGCCCCTCCGGCATCCGCGTCGACGGTACCGAGGGGACCGGCGCGGCGATGACGCAGCGTGACCTGGACGACGTCGTCGCCGCCTTCGCCGAGGCTGCCGCGGACGCCGAGCGCATCGGTTTCGACGGGGTCGAACTGCACGGCGCCCACGGCTACCTCATCGACCAGTTCCTGTGGGCGCGCACGAATCGCCGCACCGATGCCTACGGTGGAGATCCCTTGGCGCGCACCAGGTTCGCGACCGAGATCGTCGCCGCGGTTCGCGCGGCCGTGTCGCCCGGTTTCCCGGTGATCTTCCGCTTCTCGCAGTGGAAGCAGGAGGCCTACGACGCGCGGCTCGCCGAGACCCCGCAGGAACTCGACGCGATCCTGGCGCCGCTGGCCGCCGCCGGTGTCGATGCCTTCCACGCCTCCACCCGCCGGTACTGGCTCCCGGAGTTCGAGGGCTCGGACCTGAACCTGGCCGGGTGGACCAAGAAGCTCACCGGCAAGCCCACCATCACCGTCGGCTCGGTCGGCCTCGACGGCGACTTCCTCCACGCCTTCACGGGCCGCGGCGCCGAACTCGGCAGCCTCGACAACCTTCTGGACCGCCTGGAACGCGACGAGTTCGACCTGGTCGCCGTCGGCCGGGCCCTCCTGCAGGACCCGGAATGGGCGGCCAAGGTGCTGGGCGGCCGGATCGACGAACTGAAGGCCTACGATGCGGCGGCGCTGAAGACCCTGAGCTAGGAAGACACTGAACTCTCGGCCGCGGTGAGCGAAATCGTGGGAGCTGGTCGGATGCTGTGGGTGGCGAGCTTCAGCGCGCCAGATCCATGACCGCCGCGCGGCAGGCCTCCCACGCCGGGGACGTGACGTCGATGAGTGCGTAGTGGTCGGTGCCGGGGAGCACCAGTAGCCGGGAGTCGTCCCCGGCCTGTCGGGCTGTGGCGACGAAGCGCTGCGACTGGCCGAGTGGCACGTCCTCATCAGCGGTGCCGTGCACGCACATCGAGGGGACGCCCATCGGAAGCAGTGCGCTGGGACAAGCCAGGGAGCGGGCCGCGGGGTCGTCTGCCCAGGCGCCCAGGAAGTTTCGGATGGCTCCGGAACCCAGGTCCTCCTTCAGCGCGAGCTCGAGGTCCAAAACTCCTGCCTGGCTGACGAACCCGGTCAGCGGTACAAGGGGCGAGCCTCCGGGAGAATCGGCGGGCAGCGATCCTCGACCGGCCAGCCAGCCGGCCAGCTGACCTCCCGCCGAATGCCCGATCGCGACGACTCGTGACAGGTCGAGACTGCCGACTTCCAGGGTCCGGCCGATCGCGGCGAGCCGGTCGACGGCGGCGGCAACGTCGACACAGGTGGTCGGCCAACCGCCGCCGCCGCGGTCCGGGTCGCCGCCCACTCTCCGATATTCGATGTTCCAGGCGGCGAAGCCGTGCCGGGCCAGATCCTCGGCCGGCTCGGAGGTCAGGTCGGCACCGTAGGCCGTTCGCCAGAATCCGCCATGGATGACCACGGCAACGGGCCAGCGGCCGGGGCAGTCGGGAAGGCTGAGCATGCCGTGCTGGCTCGGGTGGGTGCCGTAGCGCACCAACGCACGTGTCGGCATTCCACACCTCTCAACCTCTCAGTGCGACCAGCGAGTCCTATGACGGCCGCGAAGAATCACTCAAGCGATCGATCAGGAAGCCGAGCCCGGCAGTACCCCCAGTGCCCCGGCTGTTGCCGATGAAGCGGCGGACGACATCCAGATGGTTCAGTCGCCAGCGCGTGAGGCCGGCGATGAACACATCGAGCTGCGCGCCCAGATAGCGGCGCTGCCGGCGGTGGGTGCTGTCGTCGTCGCGCCGGTCGGCCACGATCTCCAGCAGAGCTGCCACGGGAGCATGGCGAACGCCGGCCAGCAAGGTCGCCAACTGGTCCGACTGTGCCGCGCTCACTCCCTGCAATCGAGGCCGGAACTGTTGGAAGGCGTCCACCGCGAGATGCTGTAGGGCGCTCTCTGTCGTCAGCATCAGTTCGAGCACGGCATTGGCACGCTTCAACCGATCGACTGCGGTGTCGAACTCCGCCAGACGGGCGGACTGCAGCGCGAGCTCGAGGTCGAGCAGGATCTGCGAAACCCACAGTTCGGAGGTCTGGTGGACGATCAGGAAGTACCTCTCGTCGCTCCAAGCAAAACGGTCGTCGCCCGCGAACAACGGCTGAACAGCGCCGAGCAGCTCGTCGAGATGAAGGTAGTTCGCGTAACTGAGGCGCTCTTTCCTGGGCTTGTCCTCGGCCTTCTTCTCGGCCTTCTTCTCGGCATCGACGTGCTGACTCTGCTGCGCGGGAGCGGTATCGGACGGCGTCGACGTGGTCCCAGCTTGTCGCGCGTACGCGCAGATACCACCGAGGGCTTCGAACCACAGCCGGCTGAGCTCCGTCATCGCCGCGCGATCGAGCTTGGATGGCGCCCATGTCCACTGGGCGTGCAGGCGCGGGCCGCTGTCGCTGTCGACGGTGACCGCATTGACGGCCGCGGTGTGCGCCAGTGGCATCGCGCGACCGGCATCGCCGTTGTCGGTGAACAACGAACCCCAATAGCCGAGCCGCCAGACGTCACCCTCTGCCGAAGAGTCGAGCACCGGCACGCCCAGGCGCCCCAGATAGTTGAATCCGATCGGCGGGTCGGAGCCGCCCAGGTCGACATCGGCGTTCAGATAGCGCAGCAGACCGTAGGTCACTGGGTTCGGGACCGTACGAAGTTGCTCCTCGGCGTCACGGATCACCGCCCCCAGCGCTGTCTCGCCGGCCGCTACCTGCGCCCACGACAGTCCACCCACCGCCAGCGACACCGGGTATTTGGTCGTGAACCATCCCACGGTGCGCGACAGGTCGACATCGGGGGCCAGCTCCTCCTCGCGCCCGTGGCCCTCGACGTCGATGCCGATCGGCGTGCTGCCGCTGCCGGAAAATTCCGTCCACGCCAAGGCGAACGCGATCAGCAGGACCTCGTGTACCCCGGCATCGAACGCGGCCGGCACCTCACCGAGGATCGTGCGGGTGGTTTCGGCATCCAGCGACACCTCCATGTGCTCAGCGGTGGCGAACGTATCCTCGGGCTGCACCGGCGGGATCGCGGCGGGGATCTCCGCCACCTTCCTCCAAACGGCCGCCTGCCCGACGATTTCCGGGCGGTGCGCGTACTCGGCCAGCAGCGATGCCCACCGGGCAAACGACGTCCCGGCTGTCGGCAACGTGACCTGCTGCCCCGCACGGTGTTGCGCCCAGGCGGTGTTGAGGTCGTCCAGCAGAATCCGCCACGAAACCACGTCGACGGCCAGATGGTTCACTACCAGCACCAACTGGCGCGTGGACGCAACCCACAGCGCGCTGAGCATCACCCCGGCGGCCGGATTCAACCGAGATTGCGCTTTCGTCAGCTCCTCATCGGACAACTCGTCGACCGGTTGCAGACAAGCGCTCGCGTCCACTGCCCCCGCCTCGGGCACCTGCAGCGACCATCCACCGGCGCCGTCGTCGTCGACGCGGAGCCGCAGCATGGCATGCCGATCCAGCAAGGCCTGCACCATCATCACCACGTCGGTCTCGGTGACCTCCGCGGGCGCCTGCAACAACGCCATCAGATTGAACTGCTCGATCGGGCCGTGAACACTGTGCAGCCAGCGCATGATCGGGGTCGCGACCACGTGCCCGACACCGTCGTCGATCGGGCCGTCGGCACTGCCGGCCACCTCCGCCACCTCGGCCAGGCGGGCAACGGTCTGCTCGACGAAGATATCGCGCGGCCTGAACACGAGACCGGCGGTGTGGGCCCGCGCCACCACCTGCATCGACGAAATGCTGTCTCCGCCGAGGTCGAAGAACGAGTCGTCGATGCCGACGTGGTCGAGTCCGAGTGTGTGGGCGTAGATGGTGGTGAGGATTTCTTCTGTGGGATTGGTGGGGGCACGGTATTTGCCGGTGGTGTATTCGGGTGCCGGTAGGGCGCGGGTGTCGAGTTTGCCGTTGACGGTCAGCGGTAGTGCGGGAAGTGTCATGATTGCGGCGGGGATCATGTAGGTGGGGAGTTGCCGGGCGAGTCGGTTGCGTATTTCGGTGGGGTTCGCGGTTCCGGTGATGTAGGCGACGAGGCGTTTGTCTCCGGGGTGGTCTTCGCGGGCGATGACGGCTGCTTGTTCGATGCCGTCGAGTTGTGTGAGGGCGGTGCGGATTTCGCCGCATTCGATGCGGTATCCGCGGATTTTGACTTGTTCGTCGGCGCGGTCCACGTAGTGGAGTTGGCCGTCGTTTCCCCAGCGGACCAGGTCTCCGGTGCGGTACATGCGTGTGCCGGTTCCTCCGAACGGGCAGGGCACGAACCGCGTTGCGGTCAACGTGGGTCTGCGCCAGTACCCGCAGCTGACTCCGTCACCGGCGACATACAACTCGCCGGGCACACCCACCGGTACCGGCCGTAGCCGTTCATCCAGCACGAAGAGTGCTGCTGTGGGTACCGGTGAGCCGATCGGTGGTGTTCCGGATTCAGGTGTCAAGGGTGGGGTGAGGGTGACGCACATGGTGGTTTCGGTGGGTCCGTAGCCGTTGATGACTGTGTGTTCGGGTGCCCAGCTGTCTACTACCTGGGCGGGGCAGGTTTCACCGCCGAGTATCAGTGTCAGCGGTTCCAGGTCGTGTGGTGTGAGCATTGCTGCGGCGGTAGGTGTTTGGGTCAGCGTGGTGACGTGTTCGGCGGCAAGAAGGTCGTGGAAGTCGTTGGGGGAGAGGGTGATCGAGTCGGGGATGACGACGAGTCGTCCGCCGTGGAGTAGCGGGCTCCAGATTTCCCATACGGAGACGTCGAAGGCGAGTGAATGACACTGTGCCCATACCTGTTTCGACGCGGGTGTAGGGCCGGTGTCCAGGGTAGTCAGTAGTTGGGTGATGTTGTGGTGGGTGGTGGCCACGCCTTTGGGCACCCCGGTGGTGCCGGAGGTGTAGATGAGGTAGGCGATGGTGTCCGGGCGTGGCGCTGGTAGTGGGGTGCTGGGTTGGGTGTCGATTGCGGGGTCGTTGATATCGATGATCGGTATGTCGATTCCGTCGAGTCGTTCGGATAGATCGGCGGTGGTGATGACGGCCGCGGGTGTGGCGTCGGTGAGCATGAATTCGATTCGTGCTCTTGGGTGTTCGGGATCGATGGGTAGGTAGGCGGCCCCAGTCTCGAGTACTGCGGTGATGGCGGTGATCGCTTGTGCTGTGCGTTGCATCAGTAGCCCGACCACGCATCCGGAACCCACACCGTGGTCGCTGAGCAGGTGTGCCAACCGGTTCGCCGCCTCGTCGAGTTGCCGGTAGGTCCAGGAGTCTTCGCCGCAGCTCAGTGCTATTGCGTTGGGGGTGCGGGTGACCTGTGCGGCGAACAATGCCGGAACCGACATCGCCGATGGTGTGCGCGTACGCAACACGGCGCGGTTGCTGAGTTCATCCAGCCGGGTGTGTTCGGATTCGTCGAGCAGGTCCACTGATGACAGTGGTTGTCCCGGGTCGCGGGTCAGTTCGGTCAGTGTTCGTTCGAGCCGCTGGATGAGTGTTTCGATGGTGGTGGTGTCGAAGATGTCGGTGCGGAATTCCGCTGCGCCGGTGAGTCCCGCCGGTTCGCCGTTGTCGGTGAAGCGTTCGCCGAGGGAGAACGCCAGGTCCATACGGGCGGTGTGGGTATCCACCGGGAGCGAGCTGATCTGAAGGTCGTCCAATACCAAACCGGCTGCGGGGTCGTTGTTTCCGGTGAAGTTCTGCCAGGCCAGCAGCACTTGGATGAGGGGGTGATGCCTCAGTGATCTGGCTGGGTTGAGTCGTTCGACCAGGACTTCGAAGGGTACGTGTTGGTGTTCGAAGGATTCGACGCTGCGGGTGCGGATTTGGGTGAGTAGGTCGGTGAGGGTGGGATCGCCGGTCAGGTCGACTCGGAGGACGAGGGTGTTGACGAAGAAGCCGACCAATTCGTCGAGGGCGGGGTCGTCGCGGCCGGCGACCGCGAATCCGATTGCCACATCGGGGCTGGCGCTGAGTTTCGACAACAGCACGGTCAGGGCGGTTTGGATGACCATGAAGTTGGTCGCGTTGTGTCGGCGTGCGATCCGGCTGATTTGTTGGTGTAGTTCGGGGGGCCATTCGATTTCTACGGTGGCGCCGTGGTGGTCGGTGGTTGGTGGGTAGGGTCGGTCGGTCGGTAGTTCGAGGTGTTCGGGCATTCCGGCGAGGGTGTGTTCCCAGTACTCGAGTTCGGTGGTGATGGGGCTGTGGGGGTCGTGTAGGTCGCCGAGCCGGGTGCGTTGCCAGAGTGTGTAGTCGATGTATTGCACCGCCAACGGCGACCGATCCGGCGCCCGGCCCGCGCACCGGCCGGCATACGCCACACTCAAATCGGCGGCCAGCGGCCTCAGCGACCAGCCGTCCGCAGCGATATGGTGCATCACGATCACCAGCACGTGTTCTCGATCGGCAACTCCGAAAAGCCGTGCCCGCAAAGGAATCTCGGCCGCCAAGTCGAACGGGTAGCATGCCGCCGCGTTGACCGCCGCGTCCAGCTGGGTGCCCGACCACCCGGTCGTATCGACAACCTCCCACCCGAAATCGACCCGCTCGACGGGGATAACCACCTGCCGGGGCGTTCCCTCGACCGTGCCGAACACCGTGCGTAGGCTTTCATGACGGCCCACCACATCGGCCAGCGCTGCACGCAGCGCCTCGACATCGAGCCCACCGCTCAACCGCAACGCCGCCGCCACGTTGTAGAGCGGGGAGGGGCCCTCCAGTTGGTCGATGAACCACAATCGTTGCTGGGCATACGACAACGGAATCACCGCGGGTCGTTCGACGGGTGTCAGTCGTGGGAGTCGGCTCGAACCCGCGCGACCGATACCGGAGGCCAGCCGGGCAACGGTGGGTGTGTCGAATACGGTGCGTACCGAGAGGTCGGTGTCGAGTGCGGTGTTGATCGCGGCGATCAGGCGCATCGCCGATAGTGAGTCTCCGCCGAGGTCGAAGAACGAGTCGTCGATGCCGACGTGGTCGAGTCCGAGTGTGTGGGCGTAGATGGCGGTGAGGATTTCCTCGACGGGGGTGCTTGGCGCGCGATACCCGCTCGCCGCGTATTCGGGTACCGGGAGGGCACGGGTGTCGAGTTTGCCGTTGACGGTCAGTGGTAGCGCGGGCAATGTCATGACTGCCGCGGGGATCATGTAGGCGGGAAGTCGTTCGGCGAGTTGGGTGCGTATGTCGGTGGGGTTTGCCGTGCCGGTGATGTAGGCGACGAGGCGCTTGTCCCCGGGGCTGTCTTCGCGGGCGATCACTGCCACCTGTTCCACCCCGTCCAATCCGGTCAGGGCATCCCGAACTTCGCCGCATTCGATGCGATATCCGCGGATTTTGACCTGTTCGTCGGCGCGGGCCACATATCGCAGCTGACCATCGTGTCCCCAGCGGACGAGGTCGCCGGTGCGGTACATGCGTGTCCCGGGCTGCCCGAACGGGCAGGCGGTGAATCGCGTCGCGGTCAGTGCGGTGCGCCGCCAGTATCCGCCGGCGACTCCCGCGCCGGCGACGTACAGTTCGCCGGTGACGCCGATCGGCACGCGCTGTAGTCGGTTATCGAGGACGAACAACGCTGCCCCGGCTACCGGTGCCCCGATCGGCGGAGCTCCCGATCCGGGTGTCAAGGGTGGGGTGAGGGTGACGCACATGGTGGTTTCGGTGGGGCCGTAGCCGTTGATCACCGTGTGTGCGGGCGCCCATTGGTCTATCACACGGGCGGGGCAAGTTTCACCGCCGAGTATCAGTGTCAGCGGTTCCAGGTCGTGTGGCGTGAGCATTGCTGCCGCAGTCGGTGTTTGGGTCAACACCGTGACGTGTTCGGAGGCAAGAAGGTCGTGGAAGTCGTTGGGGGAGAGGGTGATCGAGTCGGGTATGACGACGAGTCGTCCGCCGTGGAGTAACGGGGCCCAGATTTCCCACACAGAAATGTCGAAGGCGAGCGAATGACATTGCGCCCATACCTGTTCGGAGGCGGGTGTAGGGCCGGTGTCCAGGGTCGTCAGTAGTTGGGTGATGTTGTGGTGGGTGGTGGCCACGCCTTTGGGCACCCCGGTGGTGCCGGAGGTGTAGATGAGGTAGGCGATGGTGTCCGGGCGCGGCGCTGGTAGTGAGGTGCTGGGTTGGATGTCGATTACGGGGTCGTTGATATCGATGATCGGTATGTCGATTCCGTCGAGTCGTCCGGCCAGGTCGGCGGTGGTGATCACGGCCGCGGGTGTGGCGTCGGTGAGCATGAATTCGATTCGTGCTCTTGGGTGTTCGGGATCGATGGGTAGGTATGCCGCTCCGGTTTCGAGTACTGCGGTGATGGCGGTGATCGCTTGTGCCGAGCGTTGCATCAGTAGCCCGACCACGCATCCGGGACCCACCCCGTGGTCGGTGAGCAGGTGGGCCAGCCGGTTCGCCGCCTCGTCGAGCTGCCGGTAACTGTATGAACGATCGCCGCAGCTCAATGCTGTTGCGTTGGGGGTGCGGGCGACTTGTTCGGCGAACAGTTCCGGTACCGATTTCATCGACGGTGGGCGGGTTCGCAATACGGCGCGGTTGCCGATCTCGTCCAACCGGGTGTGTTCGGTCTCGTCGAGCAGGTCTATCGATGACAGTGGTTGTTCCGGGTTGGTGGTGACGGCGTTCAGTGTTCGTTGCAGCCGGTCGACGAATGTTTCGATGGTGGTGGTGTCGAAGATGTCGGTGCGGAATTCCACTGCTCCGCCGAGTCCGGCGGGTTCGCCGGTATCGGTGAAGCGTTCGCCGAGGGAGAACGCTATGTCCATGCGGGCGGTGTGGGTATCCACCGGAAGCGAGGTGACCTGGAGGTCTTCCAGCGCCAAACCGGCTGCGGGGTCGTTGTTTCCGGTGAAGTTCTGCCAGGCCAGCAGAACCTGGATCAGCGGGTGATGTGTCAATGATCTGGCCGGATTGAGTCGTTCCACCAGTACCTCGAACGGGATGTGCCGGTGTTCGAACGCATCCAGGCTGCGGGCGCGGACCTGGGCCAACAGGTCGGTGAAGGTGGGATCGCCGGTCAGGTCGACTCGCAGTATCAAGGTGTTGACGAAGAAGCCGACCAACTCGTCGAGGGCGGGATCATCACGACCGGCGACGGCAAAGCCGACCGCTACGTCGGGGTCGGCGCTGATCTTAGACAACAGCACCGTCAGGGCGGTTTGGATGACCATGAAGCCGGTCGCGTTGTGTTCGCGCGCGGTCCGGTTGATCTGCTGCTGCAGTCCCGCCGGCCATTCGACTCTCAGGCTGGCGCCGTGGTGGTCGGTGGTTGGTGGGTAGGGTCGGTCGGTGGGGAGTTCGAGGTGTTCGGGCATTCCGGCGAGGGTGTGTTCCCAGTACTCGAGTTCGGTGGTGATGGGGCTGTGGGGGTCGTGTAGGTCACCAAGCCAGGTGCGTTGCCAGAGTGTGTAGTCGATGTATTGCACCGGCAGCGGTGCCCGATCCGGTGCGTGGCCGTGTCGGCGGGCTCGGTATGCCTGGCTGACGTCGCGGGCCATGGGAATCGGTGACCATCCGTCGAAAGCGATGTGGTGCAACACGATTGCGACGATGTGCTGTTCGGGTCCTATCGAGTAGATGTGGGCGCGGATCGGGATTTCGGTCGAGAGGTCGAATCGGTATCCGGCCAGTTCGGCCAAGGCGTCGTCGATGTCTTGTTCGGGCAGTGGTATTGCTGCTGGGCCGTCGCGTCGCCACATTCCCGGTCGGGTCGGCAGTACCTGTTGGAATGGCACGCCGTCGGTGTCGGGGAATATGGTGCGCAGTGATTCGTGGCGGGCCAGGACGTCGTCGAGGGCTGCGTCCAGTGCTTCGATATCCAGCTCCCCGCTGATTCGGAAAGCGATGGGCATGTTGTAGACCGGGGACCGGCCTTGTAGTTGGTCGATGAACCACAATCGTTGCTGGGCATACGACAACGGAACGCGCTCGGGGCGTTCGACGGGTACCAGTCGTGGGGCTCGGCTCGAACCCGCACCATCGATACCGAGGGCCAGCCGGGCAACGGTGGGTGTGTCGAACACGGTGCGTACCGAGAGGTCGGTGTCGAGCGTGGTGTTGATCGCGGCGATCAAGCGCATGGCCGACAGTGAATCTCCGCCGAGATCGAAGAACGAGTCGTCGACCCCGATGTGGTCGAGTCCGAGTATCCGAGCGTAGAGCGTGGTGAGGATTTCCTCGACGGGGGTGCTCGGGGCGCGATACCCGCCGGCGGTGTACTCCGGTGCCGGTAGGGCGCGGATGTCGAGCTTGCCGTTGACCGTCAGCGGTAGCGCCGCCACCGCCATCACCGCCGCCGGAATCATGTAGGTGGGAAGGTGTTCGGCGAGTTGGGTGCGTATCGTGGCGGGGTTTGCGGTTCCGGTGATGTAGGCGACGAGGCGTTTGTCTCCGGGGTGGTCTTCGCGGGCGATGACGGCTGCTTGTTCGATGCCGTCGAGTTGTGTGAGGGCGGTGCGGATTTCGCCGCATTCGATGCGGTATCCGCGGATTTTGACCTGTTCGTCGGCGCGGTCCACGTAGTGGAGTTGGCCGTCGTTTCCCCAGCGGACGAGATCTCCCGTGCGATACATCCGGGCCCCGGGCGCGGCGTATGGGCAAGCCACGAACCGTGTCGCGGTCAGTGCGCCGCGACGCCAATAGCCGCAGCTGACTCCGTCACCGGCCACATACAACTCACCTGTCACACCAACCGGCACCGGCCGTAGCCAGCGGTCGAGGACGAACAACGCTGCACCCGGTACGGGTGAACCGATCGGTGGTGTCCCTGAACCCGGCGCCAATGGCGCAGTCAAGGAAACACACATGGTGGTTTCGGTGGGTCCGTAGCCGTTGATGACCGTGTGTGTGGGCGCCCAGCGGTCTATCACTTGGGCCGGGCAGCGTTCGCCGCCGAGTATCAATGTCAGCGGTTCCAGGCCTTCTGGTGTGAGCATTGCTGCGGCAGTGGGGGTTTGGGTCAACACGGTGACGTGTTCGGCGGCAAGAAGGTCGTGGAAGTCGCCGGGGGAGAGGGTGATCGAGTCGGGGATGACGACGAGTCGTCCGCCGTGGAGTAGCGGGCTCCAGATTTCCCATACGGAGACGTCGAAGGCCAGCGAATGACACTGTGCCCATACCTGTTTCGACGCGGGTGTGGGGCCGGTGTTCAGAGTTGTCAGTAGTTGGGTGATGTTGTGGTGGGTGGTGGCCACGCCTTTGGGGATCCCGGTGGTGCCGGAGGTGTAGATGAGGTAGGCGATGGTGTCCGGGCGTGGCGCCGGGAGTGCGGTGCTGGGTTGACTTTCCAGGGTCGGGTCGTTGATATCGATGATCGGTATGTCGATTCCGTCGAGTCGTCCGGCCAGGTCAGAGGTGGTGATGACCGCCACGGACGTGGCGTCGGTGAGCATGAATTCGATTCGTGCTCTTGGGTGTTCTGGATCGATGGGTAGGTAGGCCGCCCCAGTCTCGAGCACTGCCGCTATCGCGGTGATGGCTTGTGCTGTGCGTTGCATCAGCAGTCCGACCACGCATCCGGAACCCACCCCGTGGTCGCTGAGCAGATGTGACAACCGGTTCGCGGCTTGCTCGAGCTGCAGGTAGGTCCATGAACGAGCACCGCAGCTCAAGGCTGTTGCGTTGGGGGTGCGGGCCACTTGTTCGGCGAACAACGCCGGAACCGACATCGCCGAGCGCGTGTGCGTGTGCAGTACGGCGCGGTTGCCGATCTCGTCCAGCCGGGTGTGTTCGGTCTGGTCGAGCAGGTCCACCGACGACAATGACCGCCCCGGGTCGCTGGTGATGGCGATCAGTGTTCGTTCCAGCCGTTGGATGAGTGTTTCGATGGTGGTGGCGTCGAAGATGTCGGTGCGGAATTCCACTGTGCCGGTGAGTCCGGCGGAGTCGCCGGTGTCGGTGAAGCGTTCCCCGAGGGAGAACGCTAGGTCCATGCGGGCGCTGTGGGTGTCCAACGGAAGCGAGGTGACGTCGAGGTTTTCGAGCTGCAACCCGGCGGTGGATTCGTTGTTCTCGGCGAAGTTCTGCCAGGCCAGCAGCACTTGGACGAGGGGATGATGCACCAGTGACCTGGCGGGGTTGAGCCGCTCGACCAGTACTTCGAACGGTACGTGTTGGTATTCGAACGCTTCGAGGCTGCGTGTGCGGACCTGAGTGAGTAACTCGGTGAAGGTGGGATCGCCGGTCAGGTCGACTCGGAGGACGAGGGTGTTGACGAAGAAGCCGACCAATTCGTCGAGGGCGGGGTCGTCGCGGCCGGCGACCGCAAATCCGATTGCCACATCGGGGCTGGCGCTGATTGTGGACAGGAGGACCGCGATGGCGGCCTGGATGACCATGAAGCCGGTCGCGTTGTGTTCGCGCGCGGTCCGGTTGATCTGCTGCTGCAATTCCGCGGGCCATTCGACTTTCAGGCTGGCGCCGTGGTGGTCGGTGGTTGGTGGGTAGGGTCGGTCGGTGGGGAGTTCGAGGTGTTCGGGCATTCCGGCGAGGGTGTGTTCCCAGTACTCGAGTTCGGTGGTGATGGGGCTGTGGGGGTCGTGTAGGTCGCCGAGTTGGGTGCGTTGCCAGAGTGTGTAGTCGATGTATTGCACCGGCAGCGGTGCCCGATCCGGTGCGTGGCCGTGTCGGCGGGCTCGGTATGCCTGGCTGACGTCGCGGGCCATGGGAATCGGTGACCATCCGTCGAAAGCGATGTGGTGCAACACGATTGCGACGATGTGCTGTTCGGGTCCTATCGAGTAGATGTGGGCGCGGATCGGGATTTCGGTCGAGAGGTCGAATCGGTATCCGGCCAGTTCGGCCAAGGCGTCGTCGATGTTTTTTTCGGGCAGCGGTATTGCTGCTGGGCCGTCGCGTCGCCACATTCCTGGTCGGGCCGGCAGCACTTGCTGGAATGGCACGCCGTCGGTGTCGGGGAATATGGTGCGCAGTGATTCGTGGCGGGCGAGTACGTCGTCGAGGGCTGCGTCCAGTGCTTGGACGTCGAGTTCCCCGGTGATCCGGAAAGCGATCGGCATGTTGTAGACCGGGGAGGGGCCTTGTAGTTGGTCGATGAACCACAACCGTTGCTGGGCATACGACAACGGAACGCGCTCAGGGCGCGGCATGGCCTGCAGCGGCGAGCGAGCGGGCTCGCCACGATGCGAGTGCAGATAGTCGGCGAGACCCTCGACCGTGGACGCGTCGAACAGATACCGGACCGGCACTTCTCGGCCCAGCGCGAACTGCAGCCGCGCGCTCACCCGGGTAGCAGTCAACGAGTTTCCACCCAGGGCGAAGAAATCGTCATCGAGCCCCGCTCGGTCTCGACCCAATACCTCCGCGAACACCTCGGCGACGATCTTCTCGACCCGAGTCCGCGGCGCCCGGAAGGGCGTGGCAGCAAACATCGGTGCCGGCAAGGCCTTACGGTCGATTTTGCCCGAGGAGGTCAGCGGGAACTCGTCGAGCACCACAATCTGCGCCGGCACCATGTACTCGGGCAACCACGCGCTCAACCGCCGACGGACGGCGCTGATTTCGGTGTTGGTGTGCGGGTCATTGGCGTGGGTGGTGATCCGATGGTCTCCGGTGTTGGGCAGGTAGAGCTCGCTCAGCGGTGGGGTGGGCCGGCGGTCGGGGTCGGTGGGAGTGATGAAAGCGGCATCGAGGGTGCCGGGCTGGGCGCCCCAGGTAACGGCAACGTGGTAGCCGGTGGTTTCGCCCAAGCGGTGCAGCTGTTCGGGTGTAGTGGTGTCGGAGGTCGCGGCGGCCCGGGCGAGTGCGTCGGCCAGGGGTAACCCGTCTGCGAGGGCGTGTTCGATGCGGACATCGGTGATCAGTCCGGTACGGGGGATGCCGGTAATGCGCACGGTGGCGGGATGTCGGGAGATCAGCTCGGCGTGCAGACCGCGCAGCCCGGCGAATCGGGTCCATGCCCAAGAGGGTGCCGTTGCCAGTGAGCGGACCGGAGTGGGCGTTTTATAGACGGTGACGTCGTACCGGTACCTGTTGAGTTCGTTATCGGCCGATCCGCGTTTGACCTGTATGTCGAGTCCGGCCACCGACGGACGACCGGCGGCCCAGCCGGTGAAGAACTCGGGGGCCAGCAGCAATTCGGGTTCGCTGAGCACGGCGAGCCGGACTTGCCGGCGGATCTCGGCGGCGTCGGTGGTGGCGGTGCGGGCCAGCGCGACCGCCGTGTGAAACGCTGCCTGCAGGGTGTGATTACGGACGTCGCCGATGAACATCGCCCCACCGGGGGCCAGCAGATCCATAGCGGCATCGCTCACCCTGGTCAGATAATCCTTATTGGGGAAGTACTGGACGACCGAGTTGAGAATGATCGTGTCGAAGTAGCCCCGCGGCAATGCCTCGGTGACGTGAGCCGGCTGGGTCAGCAGCTGGACTCGGTCACGCCACGGGATCTGCAACTGGTCGAGCGAGTGCGCGAGATTGTCGATCGCCACCGCTGACACGTCGGTGGCAACATAGCGCTCACACCGCGGGGCGATCTGTGACAACACCAGCCCGGAGCCCGCACCGATCTCCAACACCCGCCGCGGCTGCAGCGCGAGGATCCGATCCACCGTGGCCGCACGCCACTCCATCATCTCCTCGAGCGGAATCGGATCATCGGTGTAGCTGCTGTTCCAGCCCCGGAAATCCATGCCGAACTCCGACGACGCCACCTCGGCGTCGTACAGCTCGTTGTTCATGTGCCGCCACTGTCCGACGATGTCGGCATCGTGATCGGTGGCGGTGTGATCGAGGGTGATGTAGGCGATGAGGTGGGCACCGGTGCTGCTCCGGTGCATGGTTGCGGCGGCCTGGGTGACCTGTGGGCAGGCCAGCAGCGTGTTCTCGATTTCACCCAGTTCGATGCGTTGCCCGCGCAGCTTGATCTGGGTGTCGGCGCGGCCCACGTACACCAGGGTGCCGGTGGAGGTCCAGCGCACCAGGTCACCGGTGCGGTACACACGCGCCCCGGCGACTCCGTAGGGGTTGGCCACGAATCGTTCCGCGGTCAAGTCCGGCCGGTCCACATAGCCGCGCGCCAGCGCGGGCCCGCCCAGATACAGCTCGCCCACCACCCCGACCGGGGTCGGGTTCAGCCGCGCGTCGAGCACGAGCGCGCATATCCCAGGAATCGGGGTGCCGATGCTGACCGGCTGCCTCGACGACAGTGGCGCAAGGGTGGCACCGATGGTGGTCTCGGTGGGGCCGTAGCCGTTGAACATTTGCCGTCCCGGAGCCCAGGCGGCCACCAACTCCTCCGGGCAGGCCTCCCCGGTAGTGACCAGTGTGCCGACTCGGTCCAGCCGGGCCCGATCCAGCGACGACAGCACCGTCGGCGTCAACACCGCCGCGCTGACCTGCTGGTCCTGCAGGAACGCGGTCAACGCCTCCCCGGCATACACCGCCGGCGGTGCCACCACCAGCGCCGCGGCCGACCCGACTGCCCACAAGATATCGAAGATCGACGCATCGAAGGTCGGCGCGGCCACCATCGAAATCCGCGCATCCGCGCCCAGCCCGAACACCGCCCGCTGCGCCGCGGCCAGCCCCAACAGACCGGCATGGCTGACCGCCACTCCCTTGGGGGCACCGGTGGATCCCGAGGTGAACATGGCATACGCGGTGTTGTCCACCCTCAGCCCCGCCAGCCGATCGGCGTCGGTGATCGCCTCCGCGGACCGCCCGGACACATCCGGAGCGTCGATGCGCACTATCGCACGCGCCGCGGCCCCGGCTACCGTGTCGGACCCGCAGGTCAACACGCACACGGCCCCCACCGCGTCCAGCACCGTGGAGATTCGCTCGACCGGATGGGCGTGGTCCAGCGGCACATACACCCCGCCGGCCTTGACCACCGCCCACCATGCCACCACCAACTCCACACGGCGATCCATCGCCACACCCACCGCGCGCTCCGGGCCCACGCCCTCCTCGATCAGCACCCGCGCCACCCTCGTCGACCACCGATCGAGCTCGCGATACGACACCTCCCGGGCACCGTCGACGACTGCCGGCGCGTCCGGGCCGGCCGCCACCGCCGCCGCCAGCAACTGCGGCGCCAACCCGACCGGCGCCGCCACTCGGGCACCGGACCACACCGACAGCACCAGATCGCGCTCACCGGTGGCCAGCAACGACACCTCTCCCACCGTCACCGACGAGTCCGCCACCACAAGGCGGTCGAAAAGCATCTCCAAACGGGTTATGTGCCTGGCGATGTCGTCGGCGGCGTACCGATCCGGATTCCACATGAACTGAATTCGCGGCGTGCCATCACCCAATTGCGGATAGATGTTGATTGCGCAGTCTTGTATGGGATAGGTGGTCAATACGTTGTACGTCACTTCGGAAGGCCCGAAATGCAACGGGGTGGCGAAGTCGAGGATGTTGATCGCCGGACCGAATTCTATGTTCATGTCGGGTCGGGTTGCCTCGGCGATCAGGTCCGGCCAGCGCCGGAATTGTTGGTGCCGCAGCGCGCCGACTATGGACTCGGCTACCTGATCGGTCAGTACGCCGATGGTGTCGCCGTCATGGACTCGAATGAGCAGCGGCACCATGTTCGAGACCATGCCCGTACATCCTTTCAGGGCCGCAGTCGTGCGTGCCGACACCGGCAGAGACAACGAAACATCTTGCTGTCCTGTGGTTTTCGCGATGAACACCGCTACCGTCGCGACAACCCTTGCGACATCGAGTCGGACAGGCCGGTTCTCCTCGAATCGATGCGTGTACACCAGTTCACGAACCAACGGGTGGCGTGGTGCCACCGGCCTGCGCGTCCCGCCCAGGTCGGTGATGTCCAGAGGTTCACGCACGACGGTTTTCCAGTACTCGGCATCGGCACGACTGCGCGAAGACTGCTGATACTTCTGATCCGCGTTGCGGATCAGGTCGAATTCGGAGAAGTCGACTTCGCCGGTGTCGGGCACTGCTCCCGAATAGACGGCCGCGATGTGCCGGACCATGGTGTGGGCGCCGTACCCGTCCAAGAGAACGTGGTGTGTGCGCAGGTAGAAATACGACAGATCGTCGGTGATGCGCAGCAGCGCAAACTCGGTGAGTCGGTCACGGACCAGATCGATCGGCCGGCGGTAGTCGTTGTCCATCCAGCCGCGCGCAGCGGATACCGGGTCACGCTCGGCGCGCAGATCGATACAGCGAATGGTCCGCGGAAACGAGCGATCGACTATGAAAACCGGTTCGCCGTCGTCGAGGGATAGCCGCGCGCACGGTGTGCCGAACCGCGTTGCCGCCGATTCGCACGCAACCATGAGCCTCTCGGCATCGACATCGTGATCGATCGCCAGAAAAACGGCAACGTTGTAAGGGACTTCGGGCCGGAGTTGCTGGGCAGCCCATATCGACCTCTGAGCGGCGGTTAAGGACCCCAGCACCTCCGGATGGACACCGTAGTTGAGCATGATGACGAATTCCGTGTAAGTCTTCGAAGCGTCGAATCCCGGCAACCAGACGACCGATTCGGTGATCTCATGCCGGCTGTAGCGGTGATCGTGATGGCACACAGTGCGCCCATAGCCGTGGTCACGAACCCCGATGCCGATCGGTTCAATCGAATGTTCATCGGGCAGAACTGGCCACCGCGATCTGGGGGCTTCCGGGGAGAACGGCTGCCTGCCTGCGCAAGTCGAGGGTGATCGCCGGGTCGGCGTATCGGGCCAACGCGCGCAGCGCCGACGGGCCGTAGGCGCGCAACGAGCTGATCAACGCGTCGTGCCAGTACGGAAAGATCACCAACGGCAGCGCCGGCGCCAGCATGACGAGGTGCAGTAACGAAGGCGGACGCGACAAGTCGATGATCAGCAGTTTCGCGGCGGCGCGGGTGCCTTCCGCGAACACCCGGGCAGCCAGCGGTGGTGGCAGATGGTGCAGGGACTGCACGAACACGGCGAGGTCGTAGAACCCGTCGGGCGCGTCGATGGCAGTGGCGTCCATCTCGCGCACGGTGGCCCGCGGATGACTGCCCAAATCACCGGCGGCGATCGCAGCGACAGAGGCGGGTTCGATGTCGGTGACCGTGACGTCGGCGGTGGGATGCATCTCCAGCAGCGCGCGCGATAGTCCTCCGTGGCCGGAGCCGAGTTCCAGGATCTTGGGCTCGCGCACGTCGGTGACCTCGTCGAGCACGATGCGCGCGAGCTTCCGATGTATCCCGAAAAACCTTTCTCCGCGGTCCAGAGAACGAATGATTTTGCGCTTCCGATCATCGACGTCGTCACGGTCGAGGTACTCCAGACGATCGGTTTCCAACCGCCTGTCCAGCCACGACGCATCCGGTCCGCCGCGCGGCATGCGGTTGATGTCGAAGGTCTCCGTGGTCATAGCGTTCACCCCGCGCTACGGGAACCGTTATCGGTGGATGTGGCCATTCCGGCTCGGCGGTTGGCTGCGACCAGCCGCATCAGGAACGAGGGCCGCGCGAGCCGGGCCGGTGGGTCGACGAAGTGCATCACTCGAAGGACCGCTTCGGCGACCGCCGGATCGTTCGCGGCGGCAGCCTGTGCCTTGTCTATGGGCCAGTTCACCAAGTGCCTCGGCACGCGACGCCAACCACCTCCCTGGGACACGGTGAAATCGGTGAACCGATTTCCCCGCCACACCGGGGCGATCTGTTTGGCGGTCGCTTTGAAGAATCGCCGGCTCACCGCTCCGTCGCGATCGGCCAGGCAGTCGTGCAGCGCGACGGCCTGCAGCGCGGCCATGGTCATGCCCTGCATATATACGGGGTTGAAACTGCAGATCGCATCGCCCATCACCAGCAGCCCCGCGGGGAATCGACGCATCTTGTCATAGCGTCTCCATGTGCTGGCCGGGTAATGCTGCGCGGACACCCCGCCGAGCGGCTCAGCGGACCGCAGCGCGTCGATCAGAGTGGGTGGCGCGAATTGCGCGGCGCATTCGATAACGCCGGACAGGTCACGGGGAAGTTTGTACCCGCCTACGCCGAACAGGGTCAGGATCCAGGTGTCGTCCTCGTAGGCCACGGCCACCACCCCGGCCGGTCGTTCGGGCAGCGGACTGACCGAGAAACCCAATTTCTCGCCGATCGTGCCCGCGGGGACCCGCAGAAATTGGCTGGCATAGTTCAGATGCACCGGGTAGCTCTGCTCGATCGGTCGCTCGCAGCCGAGGTTGTCGAGGAACGCCGGCGTATGCCCCGAGCGGCCCATCGCATCGACCACCAAGTCGGCATCCAGCACGGATTCCTCACCCGTGTAGCGGTTGACTATCCGGGCGCCCGTAACCCGACGGTCGCGGTCGGTCGTGGGCTCGACGACAGCATGGCTGTCCAGAATTCTCACGTTCTCGATGGCGCGGACTCGCCGCCTGACATGGGAGTCCAAGAATGGTCGGCTGGGTTGATAGACGACCAGCGATGCCGGGTCGGCAAACTTGTCCGCGACATCGAGCTCATGCCGGCCCAACCGGACATATACCCGCGATGGCTCATTGGCCAGGACTTTCGCGCCTGCGGCGACGAGTTCGTCGAGCACGCCGGGAAACAGCTGATCCAGGACGCTCGATCCCCTACTCAGCAGAGCATGAAAATGCCGTGCCTGGGGCACACCTCGCCGCTGCTCAGGACCGTCCGGCAGCGGGTCCCGCTCGATGAGCGTGACCACCTCGTAAAAGTCCGACAGCACCCGGGCGGCGAGCAGCCCGGTCATACTCGCCCCGCAGACGATGGCTCGGTGTCCGAGTTTGCTCATAGCGCTCCCTGCCGCAACTCGCCGTCGCCTTTCTCGGCGAGAACGTTGCCCGTCGACGCTTCGTCCTATTCAGCAAGCACGAACAGCAGGCATGCCGGGTTCAAATCGTCGAATCACCGGTAGCTTCGTCACGCCAGCTGATCTCGATCTCGATTTCGGTTTCGTCGCCGTCGACCTCGATTTCGAGCTCCACATGGACGCGCTCGGGGACGACGATGTCGATCGAGTCCCCGCCGGATCCCAGTTTCACCTCGGAGCCACCGGCAAGCGCCTGTCCGATCGCGATGAGCCGCTCGGCCACTTCTTCACGCGACAGTTCGGACTTTCTGTTGATCTCCAGCTTCGGCACGACAACTCCTGCCTCGATGCGGGACGGATCGATAACTGAACAATAGCTGGTGCGAGAGAGGCGTCGGAGCGAACCGGGAACCCCGACTGTGCCGGTTTCGGCGAGGTTGTCGGCATTCGGCGGCCGCAGCAGGCAATGGTCGGGGCGTGTCTGTACCCAGGTACAGGATGCAAGCCGTGGGGCGGGCTCGGATTCGAGTACCGGTTGCGGGCCGCTGCGTTGGCGGCAGCGGCCCGTCGTCGCCGTCTATGCGGTGGTCGGGATGGCGAGTTCGGTGAGTAGGTCGCGGATGCGGCGTTCGATGTCGTCGCGGATGGGTCGGACCGCGTCGACGCCGAGGCCGGCGGGGTCGTCGAGTTTCCAGTCGCGGTAGTCGACGCCGGGGAAGTAGGGGCAGTTGTCGCCGCAGCCCATGGTGATGACGATGTCGCTGGTTTGGACGGTGTCGGGGGTGAGGATTTTCGGGGTTTGGGCGGTGATGTCGATTCCGACCTCGGCCATGGCTTCGATGGCGGCGGGGTTGATCGCGTGGGCGGGTTCGGTTCCGGCGGAGCGGACTTCGACGCGGTCGCCGGCGAGGTGGGTGAGGAAGCCTTGGGCCATTTGGGAGCGTCCGGCGTTGTGTACGCAGACGAACAGCACGCTGGGGGTGGATGCCATAGCGGGGCAGGGCCTTTCGAAATACTGAGGGGGTTAGGTGGTGAGGTCGAGGTCGGCGACGAGGGCGGTGAAGAATTCGAGGGCCGTTTGGGAGCGTCCGGCGTTGTGGGTGCACAGGAACAGCGCGGCCGGGGTCTCGGTGCCGGGGTGGCCTTTCGGCCTCGGCCAGTGCGCGCAGGCGTTGGCGGGCGAAGCGTTCGGCCGGCAGTGGCAGGTAGGTGACGACGGTGTCGCGGTCACCGCGTCGGCTCCGCCGACGCGCCGGTCGTGGTGTGGGTGAAGCGTGTGCGCAGGGTGAGGGAGACGTAGACGAGGCCGACGAGGACGGGGACTTCGATCAGCGGGCCGACGACGCCGGCGAGTGCTTGGCCGGAGGTGGCGCCGTAGGTGGCGATCGCGACGGCGATGGCGAGTTCGAAGTTGTTGCCCGCGGCGGTGAACGCGAGGGTGGTGGTGCGTTCGTAGCCGAGGCCGATCAGGCGGCCGTAGAGGTACCCGCCTCCCCACATGATCGCGAAGTAGGCGAGCAGCGGGATCGCGATGCGTGCGACATCCCAGGGGTGGGAGGTGATTTGGTGGCCTTGCAGGGCGAACAGGATCACGATCGTGAACAGCAACCCGTAGAGGGCCCAAGGGCCGATTCGCGGTATGAGTTTCGATTCGTACCAGTCACGCCCGCGAGCGCGCTCACCCAATCGGCGGGTGAGGAATCCGGCGACCAGCGGGATGCCGAGGAAGATCAGTACCGATTTCGCGATCTGCCACGGTGAGGTGTCGATGGTGGTTCGTTCCAGGCCGAGCCATCCGGGCAGGACCGAGAGGTAGAACCAGCCGAGCACGGCGAACATGACTACCTGGAAGATCGAGTTCAGGGCGACCAGCACGGCGGCGGCTTCGCGGTCACCGCAGGCGAGGTCGTTCCAGATGATCACCATCGCAATGCATCTCGCGAGGCCGACGATGATCAGCCCGGTGCGGTACTCGGGCAGATCCGGCAGCAGCAGCCAGGCGAGGGTGAACATGAGCGCGGGCCCGATCAGCCAGTTCAGCACCAACGAGCCGACGAGCAGGCGGCGGTCACCGGTGACCGAATCGAGGCGGTCGTAGCGGACCTTGGCCAGCACCGGATACATCATCACCAGCAGCCCGATCGCGATCGGCAAGCTGATCCCGTCGACCTCGACCGCGGACAGACCGTCCCCGAGGCCGGGGATCAAACGCCCCAGTAGCAGGCCCGCGGCCATCGCGACACCGATCCAGACCGGCAGGAACCGGTCCAGCGTCGACAACCTCCCGACCACCGCCGGGTGATCGGCGTGTTCTGTTGTCGTCATGCCGGGACCTCCGATCCGGAACAGCGGCCCAGCACGAGCGACAAGCGGTCCAGGGCTCGCGGCACGACGCGGTAGTACACCCAGGAGGCGCGGCGTTCGCTGGTGACCAGCCCGGCCTCGCGCAGCACCTTCAAATGGTGGGAGATGGTCGGCTGGGTGACATCCAGCCCGTCGGACACATCGCACACGCAGGCTTCGCCGCCGGCGCGGGCGGCGATCGCCGAGAGCACCCGGAGTCGGACCGGGTCGGCGAGGGCTTTGAACATCACCGCGAACTCGGCCGCCTCCGCACCGCTCAACGCGTGTCCCACCGTGGGAGTGGGGTCGCAGCCGACCGGCACGGCTACCGGCACCTCTGGTTTAGACATATATCGATATTGACTGATATCGATACTGGAGGGCAAATGAACGTCGAGTGACAAGCTTCGGGCGAAGAGCCGGTGGTCCGTCGCCGGTCCCGCCGGGCGGGACGTTCGACTCTGCCGCCGCGGTCGGTGATCGCGGTCGAATAGGGAATGCGTGGTTCGACGGTTGTGGAGGTATCCGGTGGGTGAGATGAAGTTTCTCGCGGGTGTACCGCGGTTCGTGTTCTTCACCGGCAAGGGCGGGGTTGGCAAGACCTCCATCGCGTGCGCGGCGGCGGTGGCGTTGGCGCGGGCGGGTCGGCGGGTCCTGCTGGTGTCGACGGATCCGGCCTCGAATGTCGGGCAGGTGTTCGGCGTCACGGTCGGCAACACGGTGACCGCGATTGCCGGTGTGCCGGGGTTGTGGGCGCTGGAGATCGATCCGGAGCAGGCCGTGGCCGCCTATCGTGAGCGGATTCTCGCGCCGATGCGCGGCGCGCTGCCGGAGGCCGATATCGCATCGATGACCGAGCAGTTGTCGGGCTCGTGCACGACCGAGGTGGCCTCGTTCAACGAGTTCACCGCCCTGCTCACCGACGAAACCAGCGCCTACGACCACGTGTTGTTCGACACCGCTCCCACCGGGCACACCATCCGGCTGTTGCAGTTGCCGGGCAATTGGAGCCAGTTCCTCACCGGCGGCGGTGAGGCGAGCTGCCTGGGCCCGCTGTCGGGACTGGACAAGCAGAAAGCGGTCTACGCCGCCGCGGTCGACGCGTTGGCCGACCCGCACCGCACCCGCTTGGTGCTGGTGGCCCGCCCCTCACGCTCGACGCTGGCCGAGATCGCCCGCACCCGTAGCGAGTTGGCCAGTGTCGGGCTCGCCGATCAGTATGTGGTGCTCAACGGTGTCCTGCCCGACACCGCCGATTCCGGTGATCCACTGGTGGCCGCGACCCGCCGCCGAGAACGCGCCGCGATCGAGGCCATGCCCGCCGAGGTCCGGGAGCTGCCCCGGGATCTGGTCGACCTCAAAGCCACCAACATCGTCGGCACCGACGCGCTGACGACTCTGTTCGACCCGACACCACCGCAATCCGCTTCCGGCACGGCACCCGAGGCAGTCGTTGCGGCGGTCGCCGATGCGCCGCTGGCCGCGCTCATCGATCAGATCGAACGCGACGGGCCGTGCCTGATCATGAGCATGGGCAAAGGTGGGGTGGGCAAAACCACCGTGGCCGCCGCGGTCGCTGTCGCCCTGGCCGAGCGTGGCCATGATGTGCACCTGTCGACCACCGATCCCGCCGGTGATCTCGCCGACACCGTCGCGGGAACGCTGGAACACCTGCAGGTCTCGCGGATCGACCCGGCCCGCGCGGTCGCCGACTACCGCGCCCGGGTGATGGCCGGTAAAGGCGCCGGCCTGGACGACGCCGGCCGCGCCGCGCTCGAGGAAGATCTGCGCTCACCGTGCACCGACGAAGTCGCTGTCTTCCAAGCGTTTTCACACGTCATCGCCGAATCCCGGCGCCGGTTCGTCGTCATCGACACCGCACCTACCGGCCACACCCTGTTGTTGCTCGACGCCACCGGCTCCTACCACCGCGACATCGTGCGCCAGATGGCGCCCGGCACCCGGTTCGTCACCCCGCTGATGCGGCTGCAGAACCCCGACGCCACCAAGGTCCTGCTGGTCACCTTGCCCGAAACCACCCCGGTTCTGGAGGCCGCCGAACTGCAAGCCGATCTCGAACGCGCCGGCATCCACCCCTGGGCGTGGGTCATCGACAACAGCCTCGCCGCCGCCGCACCCACCGACCCACTGCTACGCCGCCGCGCCGCCGCCGAACTCGACCAGATACATAAGGCCACCACCTACACCGACCGCTACGCGGTCATCCCCGCGCTCGCCGAAGAACCCGTCGGCATCCCCGCACTCGCCGCACTCACTCGACCGTCCCGCGCGGCCACCGCAAGCGGGCCGTGATCCCGCCGCATCGGCACTCCGCCACCGCAAACCACCGCAGAGCAGTCGGACGCGGCCGCTGGTCACGGCCGCATCGACACCCGCCGCGCGGATCAGCTGCAGCAGCCGGCTCCGGAAGCGATCGCCTTCTCCTTCGCCTCACTGGTGCAGCACGCGGCGGAATCGTCGACAGCGGTCTCGGCGGTCGGTGCGGCGGCGGTGCCGCAGCACGCCTGTACGGCCTCGGCGTCTCCGGTGGCGAAATCCGGTGCGGTGCCGAAGTTCTCGGTGTCGGCGAGGACAGTATAGACCTCCCACTTCTCGGCATTCGGGCCGGTGACCCAGACCTTGTCCTGGGTGGCGAAACAACACGTGGTCGCGATCTGCTCCTCGGTGAACAGTCCGGCCTCCGACAGTCGTGCGATCTCGCCGTGGACCTGCTCGGAGGTTTCCACCTCGACCCCGAGGTGGTTGATCGTGCCGCCCTGGCCGGTGTTCTCCAGCAGGACCAGCTTCAACGGGGGCTGCTCGATGGCGAAGTTGGCGTAACCGGGCTTGCGCTTGGCCGGTTCGGTATTGAACAGCGTGGAGTAGAAGGTGATCGCCTGCTCGAGGTCGTCGACGTTGAGGGCAAGTTGCACGCGAGACATGAGAACCTCCATAGTGAGACATATATCGAAAAGCTGGACGAGATGGAGTCTGCCACCTTTTCGACATATGTCAATCCCTTGGATAGAGTGGTGGCATGCCCAAGGCTCTGCCCGTGATCGATATGTCCGCGCCGGTGTGCTGCGCGCCCGTGGCCGCGGGCCCGGTCGACGATGCTGCCGCCCTCGAGGTCGCGCTGCGGCTCAAGGCTCTCGCCGACCCGGTGCGGGTGAAACTGATGTCGCTCCTGCTGGCCAGTCCCGACTCCGGTGAGAACGGTGGCGATCTCGCCGCTGCGGTCGGATTGTCGGAATCCACTGTGAGTCACCATCTTTCGCAGCTGCGCAATGCCGGTCTCGTCGACTCCGAACGCATCGGCATGAAGGTCGTCCACCGCGCCAAGCGTGACGCCCTCGCGGCCTTATGTGTGGTCTTGGACCCCAACTGCTGTCAGTGACACCTCTTCGTCCATCCGGGGGATCGGTGCCGGAGCGGCCTTTGGCCGACTGTTGGGGCACGCGCGTGCGCGGTCGCCGCGACGTGCGAGCCCGAGTATTGATTGCGGACTATTTGCTGTGGCTGTGAACTTCTCGGCGTGTCACGTTTCGACACGCCAATGAGATCCGGCGCAGGCTCACAACTAACTTTGAACTATTCCCTGCCCGTCAACCGCTGTCGAATGAGCATTCGAACGTCGACAGTTGTGCAAAGTTGGCGTACGCGCAGGCAGGGACCCATTTTCAGAATTGTTGACTATCGCCTGAGGGGATGGCGTAGCGGTGGGATGCTCGCCTGACCGGTTTGGCGATGCCGCGGGCCGAGTTGTCGCGGGGGCGGATCCAGGCGCTGTTTTCGGCGAAGCGGTAGATGCATCGCAGTGCGCCGACGAAGTTCTCGACGGCTCCGGTGCCGCCCCGGGAGGAACGGGTCGTGCGGGCGGTGGCTTGGATCGTGCGCGCCATGTCTTCGATGTCGGCTTCCGATGGTTCGTCGAGTCGGCCTGTGCCCCAGTCGGCTTCGAGGCGGTGGAAGTGGGTGTAGGTGCGCAGGGTGCCGGGGGACAGACCACAACAACCCGTTCGCGGCGAACCGGCCCACGCCCATCCTGGCGGACCGGAGCACTCTTCGTCCCCTTTGTGCGATCACCTGGCTGATTCTCGCCGAAACATAGACGGCACAGGCGATCTCGGTGACTGGTCGCCGAGATCGCCCACTTATCGGAGGCCAGGAGCGCGCCGGGCATTCCGTTCGGCCGTTCGCGATATCGAGATCAGAATCTGAGACCTCGGGATCTGCCGCTTCCGGGACCCTCGACCGCCAGCCTCCGCTGTCTCGAATCCAAGGTTTCGAGATGGCTGGGCACGAGCGCCGAGACGGTTCGGGTGTCAGGCTGGAGGAAGGGGCCGATCGGAGAGGAGTGTGTCATGTCGAAGCCGAAGATCTTGTTCATCGTGAGCGGGGCCACGTACTGGGTGCTCAAGGACGGCACGAGGTACGCGACCGGTTACTGGGCCGAGGAGTTCGCCAACCCCTACAAGATGCTTACCGACGCAGGCTACGAAGTCGTCGTCGCCACCCCGGGCGGCACCACGCCGAACGTCGACATGATGAGCCTGCGCCCCGCGATGACAGGGGGCGAACAGGCCGCGCTGGACCTGGAGGCGATCATCCGCGACGCGGAGGCCATGCGTCGGCCGCTCGAGCTGTCGGACGTGCGCCTGGAGGACTACGTGGCGGTCTACTTGCCAGGCGGCCACGGCCCCATGGCCGACCTGGCGTTCGACGCCGATGCTGGCCGCCTGCTCACGGCGCAGCTGGAGTCGGGCAACCCGCTGTTCATCGTGTGCCACGCACCGTCCGCGATGCTGGCCACCAGGATCCACGGCGTTTCGCCCTTCCAGGGCTACAACGTCACCGCCTTCTCCAACGAGGAGGAAGAGGCCGTCGGCCTCGCCTCACGGGCCACGTGGCTGCTGGAGACGGACCTGAAAGAGAAGGTCAAGGTCAACTACAGCCGCGGCCCCATCTGGGAGCCCTACATGGTCGAGGACCGTAACCTCGTCACCGGCCAAAACCCACACTCCGCTGCGGTTCTGGGAGGGCGGATGCTGGAAATCCTCAAGTAGTAATGCGGACCCGCTGCGCGGCCACCCCAGCATAGAACACTCCGATCCTGCCGCCGATGACAGAGCAGGCCGCCTCAGCCCGACATCCGGCGCGTCACTGGCCACCGCGAACCGGTTCCACCCGATCCCGGTACGCGCCACGAACAGGATCCCTTCCAACGCCGCGCGGTCAGAGGTCGTACGTCGTCCCGGATTGCGAAACCTACGCTGCCGCAGCGGGATCAACGGCTCCAACCTGGCCCACAACTCATCACCGACCACCTCTTCCACCACACCAAACAGTGCGAAAAGCCCTGTCCGGCAAACCAAACCGACACGCCACCCATTCTCTAACCGAGTTCTTGGGCACGGATTAGAGAGGCTCGGCTGCGACGTGGTTGCTGATCGCCGGCTCAGGGCCTGGCGCGTTCGAACAGTCCTGAGTCAGGGCGTCAGCACCCATCGGCCCCGTTGTCCGCCGTCGCGCAAAGCTTGGTAAGCCTGGGCCGCATTCTCCAACGAGACAGTGCCGGCGCGACGGGCTGCCAGCTTTTGCTGGGCGGTCAGCCCAAGTATTTCGCGCAGCCGATGGCCGTCGGGGACGACTACCCCGCTGGTGATCGTGATGCCACGCTCAGGTTTGGGCTCCAAGCCGGGAAAGACGCCGGCATAGATTCCCCCGTCGCGGACAGCCCGCAGGGCCGCGCCGTTCAGCCGCGCGCCATCCAGTACCGCGTCGAAGTCCGCAGCTTCCTCCAGACGTGTGATCGTCGCTACCGCCCCGGCCCGGATCAGGAAATCGGTGTCGGAGGGGCGGGCCAGAGCCGTGACAGCCCAGCCGGCAAGTGCCGCGAGGCCGACCGCGTATCCACCGACTCCTCCGGCCGCGCCCGTGACCAGCAGGCGCCTGCCCTCAGCGGGGCCGAGCCGGGCCAGCAGCTGGTCGGCGGTCAGTGAATTGAGCGGGACGGTGGCCGCGTCCAGCAGGTCGAGACCGTTGGGCACCGGTGCCGCGTCCGCCGCCGGCACGATCACGTACTCGGCCGCTGTTCCGGCAGCGGAGTAGGGGGCGTGGGGAAAAGTCAGAGCCGCCACCGGCGTGCCGACGCCGAGATCGTGGACGTTCGGGCCTGCCATGTCGACGACGCCTGCAACGTCCAGTCCCACCCCGAGGCGGCGCTCAGGGGCAACTCCCGCCATTGCACGGCCCCAGCCGTCGATGAGATGAAGGTCGGCCGGGTTGACCGCGGCCCCCACCATCCTGATGCGGATCTGCCCCGCGGCAGGTTCGGGATCGGGAAGTTCCTCCACTCCGAATCCGTCTGCTTGTCCTGGTCGGGTGACGATGATCGCGCGCATGTTTCCTGTCCTTTCCGGTCGTTCTGGTGCGGTGAGGTGTTGCGCAGTGGGTCCTGTACCGACCCCGGACCTGATCTGAGTCCGGACGATGCGTCCATGGCCCTGGGTCGCGGCCTCACACAGGATGTCCGCCCTCGCGCAACCCCCGGACTGCCGAGTAGGTCTCGATCAATGGCGAACCAGCAGGACAACCGCTCTCCAAATCTGGGATCCGCCGGAGCGTCGCTCCGGTAGAATCTGACGTGCCCCGTGAATACGCACCGGAGCACTGCTCCGCCAGCTTACGGAGCGGTGCTCCGATAGTCAACGGAGTACTGCTCCGATTTGAGTGAGGTGTCGATCGTGCCGCAGCCGTCTCGTGCCAACGCCAGCAAAAATCGCGACCTGCTCCTGAGTGCGGCCAGGGAAGCCGTAGCCGAGCACGGCACGGACGCATCGCTGCGTGACATAGCCCGTCGCGCGGGTGTCGGCATCGGGACGCTCTATCGCCACTTCCCTACCCGCGAAGCGTTGCTCGAAGCCCTCCTCAACGCCAACTTCGACGCACTCGGCACCCGGGCCGAGACTCTCCTCACCGCACCCGCGTCAGGCGACGCGCTCCTGACGTGGCTTGCCGAGTTGGCCGCCGAGTCCGCGACGTATCAAGGTCTGCCGGAATCGATCATGAACGCTCTGGCGGATGAGGAATCGGTACTGCATGCCTCCTGCGCCCAAATGCGCTCCGCGGGTGGGCGACTGCTGGAACGCGCGCAGCAGACCGGCTCGGTCCGGCCCGACGTTACCGTCAGCGAGGTCATCTCACTGGCCCTCGGACTCGCCTGGGCGGCCGAACGGTCGGTCGAACCGTCCGATCTGGTCGCCCGCCTGCTCTCCACGGCGATGTACGGGCTTGCCGATCGTGGCCCGTGCGACTGCGCGCGGGTCGAGGCCGAGGCGGTCACGTCCGCCCCGGCTTAGACCAACCCTCATTTGCGGCTGGTGACACGATCCTTACCGGCACCCCAACCCGCGCGCTTGGCACGCATGATGCCGCCCTCCAAGAGGCCCAAACCGTAGTTACTGTCTACCGCGATGGCGGACCGCTTTATCGCTTCGGGGTTAGCCCAGTTCCGGCCTTTCCTGCCAGGAACGACGACGTAGTCGTGAAGAAGAATGCCCGCAACTTGGGGTGCCGGTAAGGATCGCGTCAGGAGCGGCAAATGAAGCTGATTGACCCGTTCGTGCTGAGCATCGCGCGGGCCTGGCGGATCTGCTCGGCGTTCATGGCCGGCGGTCGGCCGAGGCGCTGCCCTCGGGCGCGGGCGGCGGCCAGGCCCTCGTTGGTGCCATCGACGATCAGTTCGCGGATGAACTCGGCGAGCGCGGCGAAGACGTGGAACACCAGGCGCCCGCCGGGCGTGGTGGTGTCGAGGGCTTCGTGCAGTGACCGGAATCCGATGCCGCGCTTACGGAGTCCGGTCACGACCTGGATCAGGTCCTGCAGGGACCGGCCGAGCCGGTCCAGCGACGGCACCACCAACGTGTCACCGGGCCGCAGGTAGTCGAGGCAGCGCCACAACTCCTCACGCTCGACGTTCTTCCCGGACTTCTTGTCCGTGAACACCTTCTGGCATCCGGCGTCGTGCAGGGCACGGATCTGGCGGTCGCGGTCTGGCCCTTGGTCGAAACACGCCCGTAGCCGACGAGCGCGCCACCACCACCGATCGGATCGAGGACATCACCGTCGAGGGTGAGCGCCGGCCGCGAGTCGAGAGTGTCGGTCATGCCCGGGACTGTACGAGAAAGGTCCGACAAGACTTGTTGGACGCCAACACTTTTCGACACGTTTTATCGACACTCGTCAGGTGGGGCCGTCCTGGTGTGACGTTCGGCGATGGATGGCGCAGGATCTTCGGCGTTATCTGGCCGGTTGTTCGTCGCCGATCCAGTGGCCGAGGCTGACGGCTGCGCCGACATGCCAGAAACGAGCGAAAGTGCCTGTGGTGTCGGAAGCACGGATGGCTGCCGGTGTCGCTCGGCCTACGGTGAAGGATCACCGACGGGTGAGGCGGGTCCGACATGGTCAGTTGGGTGCGAAGCCGCCCACGTCCATCGAGATGACGGCCGCGGCCAGGACGCCGCCGATCAAGGTGGCGATCAGAGCGTATCCCGCCGCGATGCGGCGGGTCCGCCCGAACATAGCGAACACAGCAGCCGGCGCGAGGAGCAGCAATGCCGAGTACGCCGGTGAGACCGCACCGGTGTGCGGGGCTCGTAGGTGGCGCGGTACGGCAGTCGGTTCCGGGACGTTGAGTGCATGCTGCAGCGCGATCGTGATCGGGACGTAGATCACCGCGACTGCGACACCGCCGCACAGTCCCCACACCACGCTCCACCTACCTGATTGCTGTGCCTCGCGTGTTGTCATCTGGTGCTTTACCTCACTCCCGACCACGAGTGAACTGAAGACGAGGGGGCCGGAAAGCAAGGAAGCCCGCACCATCGGTGCGGGCTTCACTTCTGTCGGCTCTAGATGGCGCGGACGCTCTGGGCCTGCGGGCCCTTCTGGCCTTGGCCGACCTCGAACTCGACTCGCTGGCCCTCATCCAGGGACTTGAAGCCGGAGCCGGAAATCTCGGAGTAGTGGACGAAAACGTCGGGGCCGCCCTCGTCCTGGGCGATGAATCCGAAGCCCTTTTCGCCGTTGAACCACTTCACGGTGCCTTGTGACATGTACTTTTCGTAACTTCCTGTTGCGAGCCGGGCGATCACTGCAACAACCCGTACCCACCCTCCACCATGCCACACCCCGCGCCCCAGCGTGACGGCGCGCCGAGACGGATCCAAAAAGCTGTAGTGGTAACAGTAGACATTCATTGAGCAGTGCGGTAACTTCTGTCTCGTCGTAAGTAAAGAAAGTGTTCTGATGGCACGGGAGATGATGAACTGCCCGTGAGAGGGAAGACGGCGGGCGCGGTTGCGGGACCAGCAAGTACGACGGTCTCGCCGCCCGCCGGGCAAGAAATGAAGTGGAACGGAAAGTTGAAGTAACCCGTGAGGAGAAGGGAGGAGTTGCCCGTCGGGTCACTCGGAAGCACATCTGGTCCGTGTGATCGCCGACGCTTCGGTTACATGTCGGAAGACGAAAGTACATTCCCCCCTTTCAGCGCCCCGGTGTCCCATGCGCCGGGGCGCTTCGGCGTATGGAGGCCGCACGATTTCTGAATCACCCACCGCGAACGAGAAGTTCGACGACGACGACTACCCCGCCTACACGATGGGCCGGGCCGCGGACATGCTCGGCACCACCCAAGCGTTCCTGCGCAGTCTGGACGAGGCGAAACTGATCACCCCGCAACGCTCCGCCGGCGGGCACCGCCGCTACTCGCGCTACCAGCTGCGTATCGCCGCCCGCGCCCGCGAACTCGTCGACCACGGCACCCCCCTCGAGGCGGCCTGCCGGATCATCATCCTCGAAGACCAGCTCGCCGAAGCCCTCGAACTCAACGCCAAACTCACCCAACAAGACTGACTCCGGCTGACCCGCCAGCATGGTCCCGGGCTGTGGTGCCGGGGGTGCAGCCCACGCCGACAGAATGAGCGGCCCGTAAGGGCGGCATTGCGTGCGCTGTGTCTGCAGCGACCTGAAGTCGAAACTTATCTATCGGCGAGCCGGTGGCTGAGGACGGCGAGCGGTCTTCAGCCACCGGCTGTTCGGCCGGTGCTAGGCGGCGAGGACGGTTTGTTGTTGGCGTTCCATGGCCAGCAGCGCGGCGCCGACCAGGCCGGACTCGGCGCCGAGTTGGGCGGGGATGATCGGGGGGAGCGTGCGGTGGGGGCCCGCGAAGACGTGTTCGCTGAAGCTGGCGTTGGTGGGGGGATAAAGATAGTCGCGGGTGGCGACCAGGCCGCCGCTGATGACGATGACTTGAGGGTCGAAGACGTTGACCAGGCTGGCCAGGCCGGCACCGAGCCAGTAGCCGAGTTCGTCGAACAGGCTGCGTGCTTTGGGATCTCCCTGTTGGGCCGCGGTGAATACCGTCTCGCCGGTGACGCGGTCGGCGCCGCCTGCGAGCGTGGCGAGGAGCCCGCCGGGGTCGGTGGCCGCGGTTTCCCGGCCTCGCCGGCCGAGTGCGGTGCCCGAGCCATGGGCTTCGAGGCAGCCCACCGACCCGCAGCCGCACCTGATGTTTCCGCTGGGGTTGACGACCAGGTGGCCGATTTCGGCGCCGATGCCGTTCTGTCCTCGGTAGAGGGCGCCGTCGAGGATCAGTCCGCCGCCCACGCCGGTGCCGACGGTCACTGCGATGAGGTTGCGGTAGCCGACGCCGGCCCCTACTTTCGCTTCGGCCCAGGCGGCCGCGTTGGCGTCGTTCTCGACCACGGCCGGCAGGCCGGTGCGCTCGGCGAGCAGTTCCTGCAGGGGCAGATCGCGATAGGCGTTGTTGGGAGCGGTGAGGATGCGGCCCGAGGGCCAGGTGATCATCCCGGCCGCGCCGACTCCGATTGAGCTGACCTCGGGATGTACGGCTCGCAGGCTGTCGACCAGTTCGAGGAGCGCGGCCAGGGTGGTGTCGGTGCCCTCGTCGGTGGGGCTGGGGATCTGCAGGCGGTGCAGGATCTGGCCGTCGCCGTCGATGACGCCTCCCGCGATCTTGGTTCCCCCCACGTCCAGGCCGATGGCGCGTGTGCTGGTCATTGTCGAGTCTTCCTTTCCTCGTGTCGGCCGGGCTGGCCGACAGGCTCGGGGTGTCACAGGTCCAGGTGGCCGGTGATCATGTCGTGCACGACCAAGCAGGCCGCGCCGCGGGCACCGTTCCATTCGCCGGTCTCCTCGATCACTTCGACGCTGTCGGGGTCGATGCCCTCGCTGTAGCCCTTGCTCTGGAGCGTTTCGCGCATGGCGCGGTCGAAGTGCTGGTCGAAGACGACGGGGGCGGACCCGGCGACCGCGGTGATGGCCGGGCCGGTCAGAACGATGCGAGAAGTGTCGAACAGGTTCACCAAGATCGAAAGCCCGACGCCCAGATAGGTGCCGGCCTGCGTGAAGGCCCGGACGGCCTGGCTATGACCGTCCGCTGCGAGCTTGCGGGCCTCCTCGAGGCTGTGGACCTTCGCGCTGCCGAGGGCGCCGAGGATAGCGTCGCGGGTGGACATGGCCTCCAGGCATCCCTTACTACCGCATCGGCATTGCAGGCCGTCGGGCTTGACCTGGATGTTGCCCAGCTCCAGGCTCTTACCAGTGGCGCCGCGGTAGATCTCGTGGTCGATGAAGTGCGCGGCGCCGACACCCACTTCGGTGACCAGGACGACGGTCGAGGGCGCGTCGTCGAAGTAGGCGCCGCCGCCATAGAGTTCGTAGGCGGCGGCGCGCCCGTTGGCGTCGTTGTCCACCACGATGCGGGCCTTGTCGACACCGGTCACGTCCCTGATCCGCTGGCGCAGCTGGACCGAGGGGCCCCACCCGTCCATCCTGTTCGCCGGGGTGCTCCAGCGCAGGTCGGGGGCGAACCGCACCTCGCCGGTGTGGCGATTGATGTGGCCGCCCAGCGACACCCCGATCCCGACCACGGGGTCGAGCCCCTGATCCAGCGCGTCCGGGTGCTGATCGCGGATGCGTTCGAGGAGTTGGTGTTTGAGTGCGGTGAACATGCTCCGGATTGTGTCGACGACTACGTCCTCATCGACCCAGCCGGCGTACTTCTTGCCGCCCGTCCACGCGTCATCGCCGAAGTCGTGGACTTCGCGTAGAACGGCCTCGCCGGCCAAATTCATGACCACCGCAACCACCTTCTCGGCGGAGATCTCGAAGCCGAAGGTGTGGCGGGTGCGGTGGTCGACGACGACGGGTTTGGGCTTCCTTCCCTGAGAGGAGGCACGGCCGGAGCTGAGGCGCACCAGCTGGCGCTCCTCGAGCTCCCTCACCAGTGCGCTGACCGTGCCGGGGGACAGGTCCAACAGCGTCGCGATGTCTCGGCTGGAGGGACCGTCCACCGTCACGATGGTGGAGAAGACCCGTTCCAGGTTGCGGGTCGCCACGCCCTTCTTCCTCACTGCGGGCCGGTACCCCCGGTGGCGGGCCTTGCTCATCTGGTCCTGGGCCTGCTGCACCGTTAGGCGCGGCCCGTACTGGTCCGCTGACATGTCGGTTTCCTTCCACATGGGGTGATCACTGGATCGGGGTGAGACCGATCCCGGAGAGGTGGGGGAGCGTGGCGGGGGTGTCGCGGCTTGCCAGGAAAGCGACGGGCAGCCCGGCGGGATTACGCCTCATATGGACGTAGGTGATCTTGTCGTGGCGCCGAAGACGCGCACAGTCTGCCTCGAGTCGCTGGCCGGAGAGGTGGTCATGATCCTGGCGGCAGTGGGCGTAGGAGCGGGCGTCGCGGCGGTTCAGCTCCAACTCCACCGGCTCGGTGCCGTTTCCGCTGTCGCCGTGCACGATGCCTGGCACTCCGCCCCTCGGCATGCGGACGATGACACCGCGGTGGCGCTCGGGGCCTTCCAGGGTGGTGGCGGGCTCCCAACGATGGAAGAGGTCTCCCTTCTCGGCCAGGCCGACGCATTTCAGGACGTCCTCGGGCAGGGTGGCGACCAGATGCCGTCGAAACATCACCACCCGCCATCGAGCGGCACGCAGGAACGGCACCGGGGGGACCGCCTCGGGGTTCAACACGGCGTAGTAGTTCTCACGGATCGTGAGCGCCCACATCGCGTGGACCCTGTCGGTATATGCCTGCACGGTGAGGGAACGCAGCTCGTTGGACAAGACCGTCGCGCGCAGGTCCCGGCGCATGGCATCGAGATCGGCGGCGAGGTATCCGCCGTACTCGCGAACGATTCGATCAATGGCCCTGAGACCGCCGTTGGTTACAGCTCGGGCGACGTCATGGTTTCCCTGGCACATTTGTCGACTCACTCCTCGTACGCACGCAGGGGATCAGGACGGGGTGCCACGTCCATGATCGACGGCAGAAATCCGGTGATCTCGCAGGTCTCAGCATCGATATCTCGCTGCGGCAGACCGTGGGGGTGCGCGTTGATATCGACATGCCCCTGGTCTCGGTCCAACCCCTGGGCCGGCGGCGGTCCACTTCGCGCTGCCATCAGCAGCAGCACCAGGGTTGTGTAGACGGCGATGGCATCGTCGTTGTGTCCGCTGGGGAAATAGAGCTGATAGGCGAATCCCGCTGGGGCGACATGGAGTGCGATCAGGAACGCGCGCGCACGCACCATCCCGGGACTGCGCCAGATCAGCGTCCATCCCTTCACCAAATGGACAATCGCCTCGATCAAACGCTGATTGTTGTCTGCGGATGAATTGATCATGAGAATGGCTCCTTTCGTAGGCGCAGGTGTGGTGACCCACGTTTTGCCCACTGAAAGGAGAAACCAGCGATGACCCTGGACGTGTGTTACGTGCGAGGCCACCCGAACTTGCGGGGACCTCCGATAGAACACACGCTACGTAAAGGTCGGCCGTTATGGCAAGGCATAAGCGAGGTAGAACGTTCGGATCCTGAACAAACTCCTGTCCGGGCATCAAGGTCAAAACGTGCAAACGTCCCCCGAAGAAAACGGAAACCGGTAGGTATTTTAGAAATTTCAGCAGGTCAGAGTGCCTACAGGATCGAATGACTGCCGCGGACTCCCAGGCGTGATACGGGACGATTCGGAATGTTGTGAACCCTGCAGCCGGTCCGGTGGTGGCAAAAAGCTATGTCAAGACCCGTGGATTCCGCTGGCCTCGAGCACCGGCTCTGCCCCTAATTCGTAGAATGTCCGGCTCGGGCGCGTGGGAGTGATATTTTCCATCGCGAACGTTTCGCACGTAAAAAGCCAACCGTCCAGTACTTCAGCGTTGCTTATTTGGTGATGGCGGCCCTTCCGAGTTCGGGTAGGTGCTTGTATAGCGTTGACCGCGACACCCCAGCAGCCGCGCGATCGAGGGCACCGACCAGCGCGGCGAATCCATGGAACACCTCAAGCGCCTGCCGGCGGTCGCGGTGCCGAGGGGCCTCGTGCAGGGTCACAGACCGGTTGCTGAGGTCAGCCTCCGATTCCGCGCACTAATCGGAGGTCAGCCGCACAGGGCACTCCGTCCGGCGGCGGGCATATCAAGATCGAATCCGAGATCTATTCTCCGACATCGAACATCGCGGGTGTATCGCCGACCCGACCGTTCAGCAATGCCGCGTTCAAGGCACGCGCTACAGATCCCGGCCTGCGAGACACCCTGCCCCGAAATACACCGCGTACCGGGGTCGGCAGCGGGGTTTCGGGCGTGGGAGCTTGTTTCGACCGGTTGCGGTGGCCGGGAAGGGGTTTGGGCGTAAAGTGCGCGGTCGGGGTGGTTGCCGGTTCGTCGGCCCGCCGGGGCAGGGAGGGATTCTGCGCATGTTGGAGACGATTCCGCAGATTGTGGCCGACGCGGTCGCTGCGGGGGCTGCGGCGGGGTTGAAGGACACGGCCAAGCTCGCGGTCAAGGACGCGTATAAGCAGCTGAAGAACTTGGTCACCGGCCGGTACGGGCAGGTCGATGTGACCGCGGTGGAGCAGCGCCCCGCCTCGGAGCATAGGCGCAGCGAGCTGGCCGAGGACCTGACCGCCGCCGGCGCCGGCGGTGATACCGAGCTGCTGGCCGCGGCTCAAGCGCTGCTGGCCGCTGTGCGTGCGCATGAGGCCGCCGCCGGTGTGGCGGTGGGGGTGGATCTTGAACGGGTGCAGGCCGCCGCGCTGCGGGTGCGGGAGGTCGAATCCACCGGCACCGCAATCCGTGTCGTCGACGGCCGCTTCGACGGCGACATCGACCTCGGCTCGATACGCGCGGGCCGGCAGGACCCTCCTCCGGCGCACCGGTAACCCCCGCCCCGGCCGCGCCACCACCCTCCCGGGGAACACCGCACACTCCCGGTGGCGCAGACGCTGCACAGACTGTGGCGGATGCCGGCTGGGCCGGGCTGGTGTCGATGTCCGGAGTATCCGCCGGCGGCAACATCCACACCAGCGTCACCCAGGTCCTCGCGGCCGCCACGACCACGGCAGCGGGCCGGGTGGTAGGCCGGATCCCCACGCTGCCAGCACATTTCGTGTTCCGCCGCGAGTTCGAGGCGCTCGCTAAGCGGGTGGCGGCCTCGCCGGTGACTGCGGTGGTGACCGGGATGCGCGGTGTCGGGAAAACCCAGCTCGCCGCTGCCTACGCCCGCGCCGTGCTCACCACCGGCGACTGCGGCCTGGTGGGCTGGATCGACGCTGACACCGCCGGCACCCTGCTGGAAGGCCTCGCCGCGGTCGCCGAACAGCAAGGGGTGGCCGATCCCGACGGGGACTCCTACCGCTCGGCGATCCGGTTGCGCGATTACCTCAGCGACTCCACCCGTACAGGGCTGTTGGTGTTCGACAACGCCACCGACCCCGACCGGCTCAGCGAATTCCTTCCCGTCCTCGGTGCCACGAAGGTAGTGATCACCAGCACCGACCACGACTTCACCAGTCTGGGCGCCGCACTCGATTTGGAGGTCTACGACAGGGCTGTATCCGTGCGCTACTTGCACGACGCCACCGGCCACCGCGCCACCCCGCCCGATGATGCCGGTGCCGGCGAGATCGCGGAAGATCTGGGGGATCTGCCGCTGGCACTGGCCCAGGCCGCCGCCACCATCACCGCCCGTCGGCTGGACTACACCACCTACCGGCAGTTGCTGACCGGGCCGCTGCCGCGTGCGCTCACCCGCCGCAGAGGCGACCCGCACCGTTTGCGGGTGGACACCGCGATCCTGCTGTCGATCGAAACCACCGGAGGTCCCTGGTCTGCGGGCCGAGGCACCCGAGAGCACCGACGAAACCGACCCCACCGCACAGGACGCGGAGCGCTAGGCCCTGGCCGACTTCTGTCGACCGACGCCGGTCAGCTCGTGCTTGCGTCGGCTGGCGGCGACGTCTTCGTGATGGCTGGCCGCCCAGCCCGCGAGCGTCATCACGGCATCGAGGAGCGACCGTCCCAGCGGGGTCAGGTCGTACTCGACCCGGGGCGGCACCTCGGCGTAGGCCGTGCGGGTGAGCAGCCCGTCGCGCTCCAGGGCCTTCAGCGTCACCGTGAGCATCCGCTGCGAGATGCCCGGGATGCTGAGCAGGTGGATCGAATGACGATTCGTTGCGGGACCGGTGAACGCGCGGGTGTCGTTCCGAGCGAAGGAGAGTCCTTTGCATCAAGTGTCACGCCGAATTCGACGTTGTAGGACGCGAGACGAGGTGACTCCGGTGTGTTGGGTGAGCGCGCCGCCAAACGCCACGCGATTTTTCTCGCTGAGTGGGATTCTCGGCCTTCCTCGGATTGGTCGCCGACGACACTGGGCGCGATCGAGTTGCTGAAGACAGGAGCGGGCGACTCACTGCGCGTGTTCGTGCGGACCCGGCCGAAGTCCGATCGGCGTTCCGGTGTACTCGTACCGGACCGTCGTCCCCCTTGCGGCGCGGACGCATGGCGGTTATCGACAACTGCCCAGTTGACGAGGCTGCACCGATTTCTCGGCGTTGCCGATCAGCGGCGAGTTCGTAGTTGTAACACGCGGAATTGCATCGCCGGCCTCAATGAAGAGGAGAGAACAATGTCGGACGTCGGGAGTGTTCGCCCCGAGCACGCTGCTGCGATTGCCGAATGGGATTACGAAGCCGACGTGGTCGTCGTCGGGTACGGCGTTGCGGGTGCGAGTGCGGCGATCGAGGCAGCTCGTGCGGGCGCGGACGTCTTGGTGCTGGAGCGCACCGGTGGCTGGGGTGGTGCGGCGGCGCTCTCGGGTGGATTCATCTATCTCGGCGGAGGCATGGCGTTGCAGAAGGCCCTCGGCTTCGAGGACACCCCCGAGAACATGGAGAAGTACATGACGGCCGCGTTCGGCCCGGGGGTCGACGAGTCGAAGGTCCATGATTATTGTCAGGGCAGCGTCGAGCACTTCGATTGGCTTGTTGCCCAAGGTGTCCCGTTCAAAGAGGAGTTCTGGGGTGAACCGGGCTGGGAACCCCCGACGGATCAGGGCCTGATGTACTCCGGCGGCGAGAACGCCGCGCCGTACAACACCATCGCGACCCCGGCACCGCGTGGACACCTCCCACAGATGGCCAACAAGCGCACCGGTGAAAAAGGTGGCGGTTTCATGCTGATGAAGCCGCTCACCGACATGGCCGAGTCGCTGGGCGTGCGCGCCGAATATGATTTGCGCCTGCGGCGCTTGATCACCGATGACGCTGGTCGCGTCGCCGGGGTGGTCGCGAGGCGCTACGGGAAGGATGTGCACGTTCGTGCGCGGCGCGGCGTCGTGCTGGCGACCGGGAGTTTCGCCTTCAACGAGCAGATGGTGAAGACCTACGTGCCCGTCCTGACCGATAAGGCGGCGTCGGCCGTCGAAGAACATGACGGGATCGGCATCCGGGTTGCGCAGGCGCTTGGGGCTGATTTGGCCCACATGGACGCGATCGAGGTCGCGCTCTTCGCCGATCCGCAGATGGTGGCGCGCGGGATTTTCGTCAACGCACGAGGCCAGCGTTTCCTCGCCGAGGATACGTACGGCGGTTTCATGGGCCAAGAGGTGCTGATGCGCCAGAATAACCAGGCATTTCTTATCATTGATGAGATCGCGCTGGAAGAGGCGCGGAATACCCGCTCCAGCACTGCGGGGATGCGGAATGAGCCGCCGGCGTGGGTCGCCGAGTCCGTCGAAGAACTGGAATCGGAGATGGGTTTTCCCACGGGTGTTTTGCAGGCGACCGTGGATGTCTACAACCGTCATGCCAAGGAGGGCGTGGACCCCGTGCTGGGCAAGAAACCGGAGTGGGTCAAGCCGATCGGGACGCCGCTGGCGGCCTACGACTTGAGCAACCGCACCGGCGGGTTCACTCTCGGCGGATTGAAGACCGATCTCGATTCCCGCGTGTTGCATGTTTCTGGTGACCCCATCCCTGGTCTGTTCGCCGCTGGGCGGTGCACCTCGGGCATCTGCGCCGGCGGCTATGCCAGCGGTGCTTCACTCGGCGACGGCAGCTTCTTCGGCCGCCGCGCCGGGCGCGCAGCTGCCAAGTCCTGACTGTGCAGAAACACGCATCGGTGGCCCGACCATGACTCCCACACGGTCGCCGCGATTCGACGACATCTTCGGCCCGGAGGGCAATAACCCCCCAGGGGACCCGAAGATTTCGATACAGAATTCGACGAGAGACGGGACGGAGACGGGACAGCGGCCGCGTCCTGACCCCGAAAACCGCCTCTCACCAGGCAATCTACAAACTTCGCCCGATAACCAGTTTCATGCTCGGCGAGATTCGAAGAAAACCCTGGTGAGAGGCGGTTTTTGGACCCAATCGGCTAGAAAGGCCGGGTGAGGCGATTCCCATCCTGTAGGTCCTCATCGCATCCCAATGAGCAACGGGAGAATGACGGGACGGCGACAATACCCCTACGGGGTAAGTGCACGTCCGGGCTGGCGGGTCAGCTTCAATGTCGCGTCGGTCGCATGCAACGCCGCCCGGGTGATGCCAGTAGGACAGGCTAGTTTTGGGGAGTTGCAAGATCTGTGTTGGTAGATCTGTGTTGGTAATACGCCTGGGCGGGGTACCGGCGCGTCGCGCTTCGGCACGCCGATGAATTTTTTCGAACAGCAATCTTTCAGCAAATCAATCGGAGTCTGCCTGGCGGCGGCGATTGGTGCATTGGAGCCCACCTACCTCGCACGCGCGAGTCGCTGGTTTGAAACCGGCTGGGACCACTTTTGCGCAGGTCAGTCGTGGAGATGAAGTGTTCGACTGCGCTGATGCCTCCGCGTGAGGCCCGATTGGTGTGTGCGGTGGAGCGGATGGTGTGGGATCGCCTCGAGGTCCGGTTTGGTGACCTGGTCCAATCTGCGGTCGCCCCAGTGGAGTTCGAGACGGTTCAGATGGGTGCCGTAGGTGCGTCGCGTGCCTGCTTCGAGGGTGGCGCGGACTGCGGGGACGATCTCGGCGAATGTAGGCACGTTCGTGGCCGGGCGACGAGGTCTGCGGGTGACAGGCCCATCTGCGTGAGCAGCAGGCGCGCGGCGGCGATGGTATCGCTCGTGGTGGCTGCTGTGTTCGGAGCGCCCATGATCACCGATCCAGAAGGGGCAGTTGGGCGGACAGGAGCCTGCCTATGGCAGCGGGCGGATGGATCAGGAGATGTTTGTGACTGCGGCGTCCCGTCAATAGGACCGCTCGCCGATGAGGAGGCCGACTCTGCGCCGTTGCCGGAACGGGATGCGGAAATAGCCGTCGGCGGTGACCTGGACGGGTCCGTCGTCGGCCGGGCCGACGAACAGGATGCCGTCCAGGGGCTGTATCTGTAGGTGTGTCCCCGGCGTTCAGTTCAGGGCTGTCATGACGTATCGGTCGAGGACTCTGCCGACCTCGCCGAGAGCGCATACGCCACATAGGATGTCGTCGATGGGGGCCGGTTCCGGCTCTGCCGATTTCGGCAGGGGGCCGCGAATCAGTTGTTCCAGTGGTGCCTGTGGGGGAATCAGCGTTGGGATCACCGTCGCCCACCGATCATCCCGAGTGTCCGGACGGGCAGCGTTGTCTGGAGCCGATCCTGGCGGATCTGCCAATAGTTTCCGCAGGTGGGTGCGCATTTTCCCAGGTCACCTCCGTGTGTTCGAGTGCGCTCGAACACACGGCACGCAAATCAGGCAGATCTACCGGGAAACGGTGCACCTAAGAGGACCTCTTTCAAACCGTGAAGGTTTGAAAGAGCCCGCTTTGGTACGCCTAATCGGAACGCTTTCAAACACGCCGCGACCCCTGGAGCGGCTCATCGCCAAACTCGGTGAGCAGCCTGCTGGCGCTCAACGCACGAAGCTCGTACACAAGGTGACGTCGGCGAAACGTGAGCGACGGTCGTACAAGCCGAACCGAAAATTATCGCCGGAAGAGATACAGAATCTGGTTGCGCAGTACGAAGCTGGGTCGTCGATCGCTGATCTCGCTCGCCTGTTCGGAATGCATACGCAAACGGTTGACGCTCATCTGAAACGGCAGGGCGTAGAGAAACACTGGGCCTTCAGGCTGTCCTCTGAACAGGTCGATAAGGCAGTAGAGCTGTATGCCAATGGCTGGTCGACGATTGAAATCGCCAAGGAATTCAATATCACCACCAACACTGCCAACAGGAGCCTTATCCGCGCGGGCGTGACTCTGCGTAGTGCACGCGAGGGTCGATGGTACACGAAACGTAAGACAACGCGCCTCAAGAAAAGGAATAGCTGATCGACCAGGCCCCGGCTGAGCAGTAGCGATCCCTTACTGCTCAGCCTGATTTCCTCGGTCGCAGCCCCTATGTGATGTCTTCCAGAAGGTGATGCCCGATCAGCACCTGCCTATCTACAATTTGGGATACGTCAATATTTCGCCGCAAATCCTGCCATCTTTTCTAGGCATGCTTTTAGCGGCGCAGGCATAGTTTCCAGATTTACCGCATAGGCCGCAGCTCGATAGTGAGCCATCTTTTTCGTTCGCAGCTGGCCGCCGACAGCTGTCAGCTGAGCGACGAAATCAGGCCACTTCTCAAGCTCTGACTCAATATCGTCATGCCAGAGTGTAAAGTCTGCCGTCGACATCGAATCACCCTCGAACTTGGCGCCCGACGTAACACCGTTAGGAAGCCAATCAATGACTTCCTCTGTCTGTTTTCGATTACTCTCCAATGCTTCGAGTTGCTTCGACGATCCCGGCTCGTATTTTTCGCTACGCAACGAGCACATAGCGTCTCCATCGACAACTACATATATCGGCACCGCGAGCGCCTGCAAGATTGCACTGGGTACGCGAAGGTTCCCTTTGCCTCCCATGCAGAGCACTGATACACCCGCAGCATCAAGTGGCATCCCGCAGCGCTCAGCTAGAGCTTCGATCACAACCTTGTCAGTATCGCCCTCGACGAGTACAACACGATCGGAGAAGAATCCCTCCGAAAAGGAGGTAGGCAACTCCTTGGTTACGACCTTACTCACAGACTCTTCACTCTTGCCAATATCCGCGGCGATCTGAGCAAATGAAGTGCTTTTAATTGTCGATTGGTTGCCGACGATCCCGAATCGCCGCAAGGCTGAAAACTGCTCTGGACGTACGAAGTACGGGCTGTGGGTGGCAACAATCACCTGAACGTTCGGTTCCTGTGCCAGATTCGTCAGCACGCGAGCAAACGTTCGTGCTCTCACTGGGTGCTGGTAAATCTCGGGCTCCTCGATGCAGATGATCAGCGAGGGAAGTTGTTCCAACTCTGCGGCCAGCCGAGCATCGGCATCCTCGACCTCTTCGCCGTCCTGGATGACATGGCTGTCTGCGGCGCTCGCGGCGTCCGGAACCATCGCCTGCAGCATTGTCATCATGATCGCACGCTGCGTCCCGTGACCTTGCCGTGCGACATCATTCGCGATGCCGTTGACGATCACATCGGTCCTCACCGACACCGACGACCTAGGCTGCCATTCCGGAATATCAGGGGTGAACTTGATCGACGTTCCAGGAATGAACTGGTCAAGCCGCGCGTTGATCCGTGCTGCTTGGACATCCGTAGACTTGGCGACTCCTTCGCGAACAGACTTCTGCAACTCGTCAATCGCGTCGCTATGTTTCACACGCCAGTCTGCGTGGGCCTTTTCCCCGGCCGCAGCCATCAGTGCTCCGACCAGTTCGTTTAGGGCAGTCTTCTTTCCGATGGCTCCTACTTCGCCAGCGATGTTCAACGCGGCCGGCACAAAGACCATTCGGCTACATTGGTTAATGACCGTTGTGCCAATAGCGCCGAAGAGATGAGAAGCATCAACGTCAGGGGTCTGTTCTAGCTTGTCTGCATTCGCCGGATCTGCCTCCCAATCTTCAAGCGCGGTTACTATGGCCGCCTTCGCTGCCTTCCCGCCAAGGTCGGGAAGCTCTGGAAATTTATCGCGCAACGCAATGTAGGCGGGGCGGTACTCGCCCACTTTCGTTCCGTCGCGTGCTTCCGCGAAACCTGGCCCTTGCATGGCGTTACCGACAATCTTCTCTTTTCCATCGGCCGCTGTCCAGGTGCGCCTAAAAGTCGCCTGCTCACCCAACCCGTACTTTCCGAGGCGTCGCCGGTCGGCGGGGGTGAGGGAATCGAAGGTCACCATGACAGATATGTAGCGCTGATCGCCTTCCACGACTGGCTCCGGCTCCGGCGAGCTTCCATCCCGATACACGTCGGCAATGCCGAGTCCGCCGCCCTTGAAAAACCAGTCGAGCGCATACACCACCGACGACTTTCCGGACCCGTTGGGGCCGATCAACGCCGTATAGTCGTCAAGACTGATATCCAAGTCTTGTATGCTCCGGTAGTTCTTTATATTGATTCGTCTGATATACACCTTAGGGCTTCTCCAATGAGTCCATTATCTCACACCCGCCGTTATCGGCCTTGCTGAGCTTTCCGCGACACCACTGGCGACTGATCGCCAATTTACGAAAATTGGCAGCATACGTACAAGCGGTTACTCGCGGGAGAACCACCGCGACTTCCCGCAGGCCGTATTTGGCGTGCGCGTCAGTCGCGTTGAAGAGCTGGTGACCGCATCAATATGGGGGAGTGGAGCTTCGCGATCACCAGGGAAACAAAACGAGATTTCGAACCCAAGCCGGCGGGCAGAGGAATCATGTACCCAGCGGATTGGTGCGGATGAGCCGATCGGCGCCGATTACGAACAGCGGCCCCGTTTCGGCTCCCGTCAACTACGCGAGCTGGATCAACTTCCAGTCGACACCCTTGCCGTCATACGGCGGCATGATGTTGCCTCGGGCGCCGGCCGCGGTGGTCGACGGTGCAGCGACAACCTGCCAGACACCGCTTTCCGGACACACTGATCCTGTGTGAGCAATCATTCCAGCCTGACTCATGCCGAGCCATCCTTTCACTGACGAGCCGCGACGTCCGTCCGCCCGGGTGGTATCAGCGGTAAAGCTCTGATCACGATGTGTCCGACGTAACTGACATCCGCGCATCCGGCTGGTAATTTCGGCGCCCTACCGCCAAGTAGACGCGAAACCCCAGGACCAGAGCCCCACAGGCATCTGATCCTGGGGTTTGCTGTGTACCGAGGAGGGAGCCTACATCGGTATTGCTGATTGTGGAAAGTCTGTTTTCCCGTCTCGTCGATCACATTGACCTTGTGGTGCGCGAAATACTCGCAGATGTGCCGTGTGCGAGTAGGCAAAGCACGCTCCCATCAGGCATGATTGCCCGTTTCAAATTAAGTCAACCGACCGGTATTGGACGTACGATTCGTCCTAGGCTTGAATGAAAAACATGGCCAAATTGTCTATTGCTGTCTGGTTGCCATGGCGAATTGCGGACCATGGATGACCATTTGTAACCGAAAACGGGGCAGGAGTCTCTTCCTACCCTCGCGACCCAGGACAAGCCGACCGAGCCGGCGACCGTTGATGGCCTGGCTTGGCGCCGACCGCCGGCCTGAGCGAGATGCAGTGGCATCGCCCTCGACTGCTCGGCATACCTGGGTGGACGCGCCGTAGCAACAACATGTCGGGGGAGGGCAAGCGATGATGGGCACTCATAGCCACGAGCACGTCATGATCGCCATACGGGACGTGGTCGGGAATCGGCGGCGGTTGGTATGCGGGCACCGTTCAGATCCATATGCGGCAGGATCGACGTTGCGGCGAAGGCTAACCTCGAAGTCGGGACGACATCCTCAGCCACTCGCTGCCGAGTGACGATAGCGGACCAGCTCGCATCGAGATCGGCAAACCTCGCCGCCGTCGCGGATGGTGCGGAATGTTGGTGGCGCGCCCCTCAATCATTCTAAATCTCCGCTCGGCACCAGCCAAGCCGTTGCGAGCGTGCCGTTCTTGATGGGGATCAGGGTGAACAGGAGATCCAGATCATGCCTGGATCGGAATGTTGCCGCGACTATCTGCGCCTGGAATCACCGCGGGCGACTGCCAATCCGTCCGACATGCGTGCTTTGACTTGTACTGCCAGCGTGGCGGTGTGATCACGCAGGTGGAACACCAGGCCGACGCCTTCGTCATCGACGATCGAGGTGGAGACATTCAATTGGCCATGGGTGGCCAGGATGCAGCTCGCCGCGACCAGGTACTCGGCCGCTTTGCCCAAGCGAGTGGAATCAGCGGACATCTCCAGATAGCTGGGGCGTTCATCCGTAGCGACCTCTTCCTGCACGTCATCGAAGCTGCCGAGGTCCTGCGTTTTCCGGTGGCGCCCAGCGGAAAGCCGTTCATCGGACCATGCTTGCGACACGCGCGAAGGCGGCTGCGATGTCGTCACGGTTCCGGCGGCCGGTGTCTTTATCAACCTGGTTGATCGACAGCGGACCTGGATGCGCAGTGAACAGGACCTCGGCACCGTGAAACCGTCGATGGCTCTTGCCGACTGCGGCGTGCCAGGCTGGCCAGGTTTGCGACTTGCCCATGACGATGACCGCGGCGAGGTCACCGGGCAGTAGGTCGACCACCTCCTCCAGGTACCGTCGCGCCCGCCGAGCTTCCGATCCCAATGTTCGCCGGCCTTTCGCGGGATTGGCGACCCACCACGGAATGACGTTCCACGGAACATAATCGGCGTACTGGAGGGACGTCTCCTCGCACAGTTTGTACACGTTGTGCGCGGTCTGGTCGTTGTTGTGCAGGCTGATGAAACCGGATTCGCCATCGGCCGCGCCGGAGGGATCTTGTAGCAGCATAAGCACTTTTGCCCCATCCGATGCTGACCAGGGATCGAAGTACGGGATGCTCTCGCCGGTGGCGGTCCGCAGTTGATCCACCCAATGGTTCAGTTCGCCGATCGGGCCGCTGTAGCGGTCGGCCAGCCGCTCCTCGACGTTTTGGGGCATCACCAGCTTGCTCAACAGCTCACCGCGGTCGTATGCGAGCCGGTTTTTCACACCACGGTAGGAGGGAGAGGCCATGCCGTTAGTGTCGGTATCTGGCTGACCGCCGTTAGCGCCGCACGGCACGAATGCCGCCAAGTCGGTCGGTTCTATGGATCTCTACAAAGGGGGCTGGCCGCAGAGAAGGCTTCACTTGGAAACGATAGTTTGACCTTTCTATTCTATGCCTAGACGATCAAGTCGACATCCTTGGCTTCGGATACGGCGTCGCGCAGTAGCCTTTCCAGCTTTGATAGCTTACTCGGAATTATCTTAAAGAGTGCCCCATCCTTTACGGCAACACCCAGGTCGATAGCGAATGGACCTGCGCCGGAGCTAGCTTCCGAAACGCGTTCCTGGTTCACTTGAATTTCCTTTATGGTGCAGATGTGTATGCCATTCTTAACCATATAAGCCGAAGCGCCCGGCCTGACTGTTACAGAGACATCGGCGAGGCGTCCAATACTGCGCACGCCGGTTTCGCTATTCAACCACGAGCGATCAATGGTGCCGACTTCTGCGGCCTCGCGTTCGACTAAGCCGTTCAGGTGATAAATAGCTAGAGTGCGAAATAACCACAAATCATACCGGTAAACCGTCTCAGCAATCGCTCGCAGCGTATCAATATCTACTATTTCAGAGTCCGAGCCGTGGGCCACGTCGTTGCGTCTGTTAGCGAGATCATCTAGAACAGATTCAGCCGTCGTATACAAACCGATCAGAACACCAAATGGGAACTCGCCAAAACCCTCCTTGTCGACGGCTGAATCTTTCAGTTTGAAATCCAGTCTCGATAACACTTGACGCACGGTCCCAGATCTAAAGTTAGAGGTGTGCTTCGCCATGGCCTCTTCGTTGAGCGCGATGATGCCATCGAAGCAGGTAACTAAGTCGTATATCTCATTTCTCAATGAAACCGCATCCAGAGGCGTCACCTGCGCCATATCTTGCAAGCGCTTTAACGTCAGCGTGAGGTGTTCTCGTTTCAGTACCTCGGGCAGACTGTCATATGTTGAATACAGATCTTTCATCAATCGCGTGGTTACCGTAACCAGATCTCGAATAAAACGTTCGTGCGTGCTGTAAATCTGGACGATAGCGAACGAGTAGTATTGACGACGCCAAGACGCCCCTGCAAGTATCGGGGACATTGTCGTCGCAATCACCGAGACTGGATCAGGCGAATCCGCAGAAATCGCCCCCCGCATCTCCTCAAGACCACTCACGAGATCAAAAAATTCAGACAAGTCCTTCATTGATGCATGGAGCCGCAGCACCGGCGCCCGCAGGTCTGTGGTGCTCAATACACGAACCCCTCAAGGAACTCAGCGAACAGGATGTCTCGCTTTTCAGCGTCTCTAGCATTGACTTTGCGTCCATCAAATTCTGCCGCGTGCTTTCGATAGAAATTCGGAAGTGCCTTGCGTATATCCCCACGCCGCCGCTCCAGCGCATCGCTCTTGTCCAAAAGATTGCTAAAAGCACGCATAATTGGGTCATAAGCTACCACCGTCGGATCACTTATCCAGAGCCACTCATCTGCGCGTTTTCTGTATAGCCAGAACGCTTTAGTCCCGAGGATACTCAAAGCTAAGTCGGACGCATCCCTGAATAACTCTTCCATCTGGTGGATCGTCTCAATTGGAAGTTTATTACCCGAAATTAGGAATTGAGTAAGAAACGCGTCAAGCCCTCCCGTCCTCGAAAGCCTGGATCGCTGACGATGCGCAAAGAATCGAAGGACGAGTTGCGCGTCCTCCATAATTCGATACTTCTTGTTCTTTAGCAGCTCCTTTGATGGCTGCCAAGTTTCCGGAGAGTGTAGTTCCTCGGAGGTGGGAATTGGGATATCCCACATCTCGCAAAATGACTGATGTCGCGAAAGTCTGATGCACGCTCTATTCAATGGTCCAGGGTGCAAGGCATTTCGCTGCTCTTGCGGCGACAGATCCTCGCCACCAGTGTTGATCCGCTCGAATACAAGTTGTTTTAGCCGCTCGGCTTCATTCTCATTTTTTGCTGTTTCGTGCAGGAGAACAATTGAAGACAGATACCGCCTGTCAATGCCACGCCGAACCTGTTCTGGAAGTTGACTATACTTCCGGCCGTTTAGTTCTGGCCATTCCCGTAGACCCTCAAGTGCGAACTTATCATCATAGAACTCCGCAATGGTTGTTAGACGCTGCTTACCGTCCATGACTTCGAATCTAGAGAGCTGAGCCTCATACAAGAAGACTGGAGGTACCGGAACATTTATAATAAAAGACTCGATCAGTCTAGATCGCTTCTCGGCTCCCCATCTGGGGCGTCGTTGAAAGTCTGGTTGCAGATCGTAGTCAGCGCTTTGCACTAACGCGGGAACTTGCTTCAGTTGGTACCTTGCCTGCTCTACAACAATACGTATCTCGCCCCGAACATATTTATCGTTAATTGCTTCGTCGGTACTTGCGCTTTTTGGCACCAGCCCATGGGCGGAGACTCGCTCGATGCGTTCACCGGGAAGTAGCTTGTCATTGGACACTGGCAAAGCGGGGCTCCTCTTCTACATACAGGCAAGCTCACGGCATGAAATGGTTGCGAGCTTGTGCAGCGGTAACGGCCGCCAGCCGGAGCAGCAGTGACCCAGCTTCAGACATCGCTGCAGGTCCCTCCTTGCCCTAGTACCGAACCGAGCGTACCCGCTTTGTCGGTGCTCGGCTGTACGTTGGGTCCTGTCGGCGAACCAGCCTGACATTGATACTCCAGGAGGGGCACATGACCATTCCCGTTGGGCCAGAACGACACCCACGTGATCTCGCCGCCGCCTGTTTCGTCGTGCTCACCGAAGAGTTCTTCGATGCAGATGGCCGACCGGTCCCGTTCGAGCTGCCCGACAAGAAAGACACTCAGGATGACCCGTTCGACCAGCTAATCCGCGATCGTCTGGATGCAAGACTCCCATCGGGCGTAAAGGTCCTCTCGTCAGGCAAGAAGCTCGTCAGTCCGGACCTTGTCGTTGCGCGCCCCGAGGAGACATCGCTCCTCATCAACGGTGGTGAGGAGATGGACATGCGTCGCATCATCGCAATAGAGGTGAAGAAGGTGAACGCTGACTCTGCGGGGAACGCAGCGCGCGCGAGTGGGATGGACTACAACTCGACACCGCCGTGCTCGCACGTCACTATCCACTCGAAGACGGGTCGTCTGCTGGCTGTTCCGGCTTTCTATCTGTTTGCGATCCACTCCCAAGTGAACGACAAGTACATTCTCCAGGGCCTCGCGCTTGTCAGCGGCGCGATGCTGAACCAGGATGTTGAGTTGTATACCAGTATTACGGGCGTTCGGCAGAAGAGCATCCAGCTAGGCACTTTCGGCGATGGCCTCGACCGGCAACGTCCGATGCTGGTGTTTGCTAATCCTCTCGGCTGGAGCTGGTTGCGGGAGCAGCCAACTCTGCTGCATGAGCGAGACGACCTTGCCGACGAGCAAGACGATTTGCACCGCGTCCGACAGGTGATCCGAACCGGACGCGACGGCACCAAGCACGAGTTCTGGGCCTACCGTGGGACGGCCGGCATAGTCGAAGAGGCTGCCATTGACCCGTTCCCCACGCCAGCGAATCGCAAGACGGAGACATCCCCTCGCGGCAAGTTCATGATTGAACTTTAGTTCGCCCGTCAACCACACCGAGCGCTTTGCATGCCTGGTTTGCCTCGTCCGTTGCGCGAATCAGGAGCTCAGCAATGGATTCCGTACATGTCGGATCCGTGTAGGCAGCGAGAATCGCGCCGCGGACCACGGATTGAACGTCACTCCATCCAACAGTGACGTCCGCGTCCTGACACTCTCGAAGCTCAGCAATGACTCGTTCAAGTGTCGGGCGCGGCCCGGCAGTGGTCTTGCGACAGACCACGATGGAGTCCAGGTTGGAGGGATTGGTTGCGGCGCTCTTCGGTGCAGCGACGCTCATTTCGCCCTTGACCGGTTGGACTGCGGTGATGACCAGGCCAGCGGCTCTAAGCGCTCGCACGACCGCTTCCCACCCTGATACTCGCGCTTGGTGGAAGGTAAAGGCCAGCAGCCCTTCATCTTTCATGACGCGCGCAACTTCACGCCAAACCGCTTCTATTGCCGAGGAAAACTCGTCAGCATCAGCCGATTGAACCTCCGATGAAGCCCGGGTGGTCTCTGTATCGGGGTAGCCCTCGAACGGCTTCAGCCGCCGCAGCCAGGCATGAAAGAAGTCGGCAAGTTCGGAGTAGTGCACGTTGTCGAAGTACGGCGGATCGGTGATCACCAAATCGACACTCCGGTCCGGCAACTGGGTTCGATCGGAAGATCCGCAGACCACCAGTGCAGCGTGTGGGTCGTCCATCAGCGTCGAAAAGGAGGCCGCTAGTGAGTGGCCAAGTGGTCGCGACAGCCCAAACGTGCGTTCGCCATCAACGATGTCATGTGGCTGCTGTTTGTACTCCCAGGCTCGAAGCAGTCGACTGTTGAACAGGGTTGAGAACGAGCCAGATGAAGCCGGCGTGCCCCACGGGTGGGCTTCGAGTGGTGCACGTTCTGGTTTGAGAATGTGATGCGAGAACATATGGCGGACTGCGCCCGTGCCTTCGCCCTTGTACGAGCAGAACAGGTTGTTGAACTCTAGGGTGCCCGAGAACAGTGCGATGAGAGCTTCTCGCTCCGCACTCACAGGAAGGTCCCGTATGGCGGCCCCCAAAAGACCTAACGAATAAAGCTGACGAGCGTTGAAGAATTGTCGCCAATCCTTGTAACCCCACGATATTGCTTGCCTCGTATTGTAGCCGTGGTCCAATGATCCAATCGGAAGAACGAGTTCATCGCTCGTGCTAGCTAACAACGCTTCGGCTTCGGCGTACAGCTCACGATCAAAGTCATCAATCGGCTCATAACGCTTCGTGCCATCTGCGCCAAGTACTAGCTTGGCATACATTTCCATTTGTGGTGGCATGCCCTTGAGCGCGTCGATAACTTTCGTGGCGTGGCCGGCGGGGCAAGTCATTTTCGCGCCAGAAACCGGGCCGTCAAAAGCGCCCGACCAATGGCAGTTGTGACATTTGAATCCGGTGTCACGTGACGTATCGACGACATTGACCGCATGACACAAAGGGCACGTCGCCTGAGCCCGCGGATATTTCTTGGGATATGCGTGGCGGGCAAATATGTACTGGTTGAACAATTTGACCGGAGGAGTCGACGAAGGGCAACGAGGGCAGGATGCAGTTCCGATCCAGAAGTAGTAGAGGACTGTCTCTTTGTTATGGTTAACGTGAAGTCGGTCGATCTCAGATCGCACCTTGGATTGCACCGTCTCATAGGCGGATTCAATTGCAGTGATGTCCCAGTTCGCGACCGCTTGGCGCTGTACAAGCGTAGCGACCGGGTTTATATCGTATCCGATAGCTCGACAGCCCATCTTGGCTGCTTCGACAAGTGTTGTGCCGGATCCGGCGAACGGATCAAACACGACAAGGTCTGGCCGGTTGACCGCAGTTCTGTATAATTCTTCAGCCTCGGACTCCGACTTAGCCATCGCCGACGCGATAATGCCGCGGAACACCGTGCCAAGTCTCTGGGCCCACCACTTGTGTGTATGCGTTGCTGGCCGATGGACTTCTTTTCGCCACGCTTCTTTTTCGGCAGCGGCTGACACCACGCCAGCTGGAAATCCGATCTCAAGGCTCGTGCTAACGTCACCTCGACCGGATTCGGGAGGATTGATTTCAGTACCATCATCCCACAACTGGAGCAACGAATTTCCCGCCGACGTTGGTGTCGCCACAGAAAACCCTCTTCCCGTCGAATTTTTCCGTTTATTGTACTTAATTTTTACGCGACCGAGTGCCTGCCTTTTTACCGTGCACGCCGGGACGGCGCAAATTGTGCCACATTCGGCCCATACCGGTTCACTGGGCCACCTGCTCCGCACCTGGCTAACGGGCAGCACGCACGCCTGCCTTGACAGCTACCAGGTGCCGAGCTTAACCTTCCGGCTGGCCGCCGGTGATGAGGGTGAGCCGGCGCTTGGAGCCACGAGGGGCGCGAGAGTGAGATCGGCTTCCGATACCAGCATCCCACCGGGGTCTGGCTGTCGCGGCACGACGCACCAGGCGAGGAACCCGATACTCAGTATTCCTCTGCCCGAAGGGCGGGCCTATGCGCAGTTGTCGCTGGAAGAGGCCCGGACGCTCAACGCCGAACGAAGTGCCCGGAGCGCGCAGGCGGATGTCGACCGGCACCGCTAGTTTCTGAACGATTGAGTATCTGCGCGCAGCGTGTCCGAGGAATGCCGGCGATGCCGAGCGATCTGCCCTGCGGCCTTGTGGCGTGCCGGTACAGCGCTTGGCTGGTCGGCGTTCTACGCTTCCCTCAACAAGCATTCCGATGATCACAGAGGACTACGAGTATGGCCAGGAAGGTCATCGTCGAGTTGATCGACGACTTTGACGGCAAGTCGAAAGCTGAGGAGACAGTATTCTTCAGCCTCGATGGCGTGGAGTACGAGATCGACTTGTCGGTCAAGAACGCCGGCAAGTTGCGCGGTCTCTTCGAGCAGTGGACCGAACCGGCGCGCAAGGTGGGCCGGATTCCCCGGGGCAAGAGCGCCAGGATCGGTGCCCGCACCGTGGCCGATAAGGAACAGACGAAGGCGATTCGCGATTGGGCTAGGAACAACGGCTACAACGTGTCCAGCCGCGGGCGGATCCAAGCGGACATCGTCGAGGCATACAACAAGGCGAGTTAGTGCAGGACGTCGGCTGAGCCTGCGCTCGCGAGTACCACTGACTGGCGCGGCAGGCATCTGTCACGGAAGCCTTGTCCTGCAGTTTCTTTGGTTGTTGAGTGGTCACGAAGCTGCTCCGCACGTTTCGGAGCGGTGTCGTGACACGAGGGGGATCGTTCATGTTGGTATGTCCTGATTGGTGCGTGGACCACCGCGAAGCGCCAGACGCCAGCGCGCCGGATGAGGACGCAGCGCACTGGGGACCGAAACAGACGCTTGTCATTCCCCCTCCGCCGGGAGCGGACGAAACATCGGTCGTGGTGCAAGCCTGCGCGTTCGATGATTTCGGAAGCCGTTGGTGTTGTGTCGATCTGGTACTTCCGGATGAGGATTGGGTCCAACTACCGCAGCCCCTGGCGTATCAGGCCGCGACGCTCCTCGTTTCAGCGGCGGACACTTGCGACGCCGTGGGATCGGTCGCCGGCCCGCGCCCCTCGTGGTGTGAATCCGGAAGCAGAACTCATCCCGACGATGGGTCGGCGCTCCACAGCAGCCCCAAGACGCAGCTGCGAAGCGATGAGCCGCCGGAGCGCGACTTGCTGAGCGTCCAGGTGTTCGCCGACGACGAAAAAGGCTTTCGCACTACAAACATTGACTTGTGGTTGCAAAGCGGAGTTGTCACGTTGACAGCCGATCAAGCCCGATTGCTTGCAGGCCTGATCCAGGGCGAGGCGAAGCGTCTTCCGCCGGTGAAGACGTAAACAGTGTGCCGCAAGGTCTTTCGACTGGCGGCGCCTGAGACCCGGCGCCCCCAGCAGCTCGTCTGTTGACGTCGATTTGCTACGACAGTCGCCGCTTCGGCCACAACCCGCAGAGTTCAACTCGCACCAACGCGGGTGCCCGTATCCTGGGCGGTACAGCGGTACTCCGAGGCAGCTCACCTCGCCGCGCTGGACCGCGCTCGCCCTGGGAGGAAGGCCCATCATGTCGCGATCAAGCCTTAGAACTGTTTGCCGCACTATCGCAAGCGCCACAGCGGCGGCAGTGGTTTTCCTCGGCCTCGGACTATCGAGCCCAGCCGCAGCGCACGCGAAGTTCGACGCAATGGATCGGCTCGAAACAGCGAGGCAAGCACACAACCTTCTCGATGCGGGGTACACGGTCCCCTGGAGCGACTGCACCTACTACGTATCCTCTGCACTGTGGCTCGGCGGTCTCGCACCGACAGATGAGTGGACTCCAAAGACAAGCGATCCAGCAAAGCTTGCATCTCAAAAAATGCTCAATCCTGGCCCCAGCAAGGCAGCCGCCAATGCCGATGACTTCACCAAATACATGGAACGCACACGCACGGCCGAGGTCAAGCTGATCACATGGAGTGATCAAACCGCATCAGGAGCGGAACTGGGTGATGTTATCGCTTACCACTGGGAGCAGGGAAAAGCGGACCATATTGACCACCTGGCAATCGTTACCGGATTCACAAAAGATCACCACCCGACCGTCAGTCAGCATTCTCCCACGCAGCGTGACCGCTATTGGTCATGGTCATTGGAAGCGAACAATTGGATCGAGTTCGCCCGCCCTGGGTCACACGCCTACTTGATTCATTTTTTGTAAAATTGTATTCTATTGAATAAATGGAGAGATATACCGAAAGCCCATTAACAGGACCTGCTGCTGATCTAGCACGATCATTCGCCTATAATGTCAATTATCAGCCCGATGGCGAGACGGGCGTATTCTGGATACTTACGCCTGTCAAAAACTTGGCTGCCGCAGGCGATCCGACGGCCTCGCACTTGTGGTATCTCGTTCCCTTGCGAATGCATGGAGGGGCTACAGGTTTCCTCGATCTACGCGTGCTTGGCATAGAATCGTTGTTTCTACTGGGCCTGCTGGTTGTCGCGCCAGCGCTCTCATCCAATCGCGGGCCAGAAGTGCGACTCACCGCGACCGTGGCAGCCATTTTCGGTGTCACTTTTGGCATTTCGATATTTGCGTGGAATATTATGCTTTGGGGTTTCGATAATAGCGACCCGCTGCAGTATCTACCGCTCACCGCTACAGCCGGTCTCGCGATAATCGGGGTAGCTCTCAGCACTTATCTGAGAGGGCGCAATAGAAAGTCGGAAGCGGCTGCGCCCGACGATGGACGCGCTTTAGAGAAAAAGTAGCGGAAAGTTTCGGCTGCAACCCGGTACTCCGCGCTTGTTGACTCCTCCTGGCAAGGCACCTGAGCGCCGCCTGGCTCCCATTTAGAAATCCACTGCCGGGCCGGTCGCGTCATGGTCCCGACTGAGCGTCCATACGAACCCGACGCCGCTTCTGGGAAAGGCCCACCCGTCGAATCCGACTCTGACTGTCTTGCCGGGCACTGAATCTGGGCTGCGTTCGATCCGAGCGGTACGACTGCTGGCGATGAAGTCCAGGACTCTTACGCGTTCGATGTCGCAGTCGCTGTAGTCGAGCTCGACGGTGATGCCGCGGGTGGGTTGCTCAATGTCGATGTAGAGCAGGTTGCCTCGCTGTTCGGTGACGGTTCGATAGGTGTAGGCGACAGTCACCGGTTCCTCGGCCTGCCTCGCATCGAGGCCGAGGTCCACGCTGTACACCTGCCCGCCTTTGCGGGCGGCGCGACGGATCGGTCGTTCTACGCCGTCCACACTGAACTGAACCAACTCGAACGCCGCGGGTTTGGTGGGATCGACCCCTGGCTTCGGAACAAGCACCCATGCCGAGGTGCCGTCGTGACCGTTCGTAAGGTCGAGGTATTCACGGCGGTTGGCGACGACAGCAAAGTGCCGGCTGTGATGTTTCGGCACCACCGTGTACTCCCAGCGCACGCTGACGCCGAACAGATTTGAGTCGGCCGACTCAGCATGAGCATCAGGTTTCGCCCCACCTACACCAGAAAGCGGCGTCAGTCGAATCTCGACGGTGGCGTCGTGCCAGCGTTCGGGGGCACGCACTGCTTGGTCCCGAACATCTTGGTAGACCTCGTCGGCGAAGGTGGCGTCACCGAGCCTGAGCGCCAAACTGTTTCGGATGATGTCGTCGAGAGTCTCCGGGCTGGCGACGCGGGCCAGATCTTGGTTGCCGAAGGCGAATCCGTCGATGACTGCATCGCGCATGGCTGGAGCAGAGTCCGCGAGAACCCGCTTCAGTCGGGCGGTGTCCCGCTGATCGCGGTCCTTCCCTGTGAAATAGTCGATGCCGAGGCCGAGCACGCCGGCCACGAGCAAGGTTCCGCCGACCTCACTCCAGGGAAAGAAGTTGAGCCATACCAGATTTGGTAGGGACGGTAGCTGCTTGCCGAAGACCATGAGCGCCACACCGCCACCCGCCACAACGATCGCGACGATGATGGTCTGCAGTTTGTTGATGCGCTCAAGATTGTCCTGCATAACTTACCTACATTGTAGCAATACAGGATCGTCATGCCAACGCTAAAAGCGCAGGGCCGCAACGGAATACGGTCCGTTGCGGCCCTCTCGTTTGGCCATTGCTAGCCGTTTAGTCGCCGTCGCCGCCCATGGTTCACCTCCCGCCACCCCGGAACGCCTGGCCCGAAATGGCCAAGCAGGCAATATCCTAAATTGGGATATTCGCTTTCGCAAGGTGCGGTTGACCTTGTGGAAAAGTCGATATATTCGGCCGAGTACCAGCGGTTATGCGGCTTCCTTCGGCAGTTGCGGCGCGAAGCTGGGCTGACACAGGTGCAGGTCGCGGAGCGGCTCGACGTGCCTCAATCCTTCGTCAGCAAGTACGAATCTGGCGAGCGGCGCTTGGACGCCATCGAGCTGCTGCATGTGGTACGGGCGCTCGACTCGACGCTCCTGCGGGTGGCTGCGTTCATCGAGGACGAGGCGTAGCCCAGCCTGCTACTTCACGGCGCCATCGACGTATGCAGTCACCGCTGGCTTGTCGTAATCCTGGAACAACACGGCGAACGGCGTTGCCGTTGAGGGGATTTCGTAGACCCACATCATGCGCGAGCTGAAGCCTGGCTGCAGATTCGCGTTGCACTCAGGGTTGCCAACGATGTAGGCGAGGTCGTGGACGGTGTCGAATTGGCGGCGCTGGGTGTCGTACAGCTTATTCACGATCGGATAGCCGCACGTCAGGTCCATCGACTTGGTCCCGGTGTTCTCGACATTAGCGTCGACGACGATGAACTTGCCGCCAGCTTGCGGCGAGCGATCCTCAGCCCCGTAATACGTCTTGTTTGCGCGCAGAAAGTTGGTCGTTGTCACCGACGTGACGGTGATCTTCGCAGAATTCAACACCGCAGGCGTCCCTTGGGGAAGCAAGTTCGATCCGGACTGGGCGGCGGTGGTCGCGGCCGCTGTGGGGGCCGTCGTAATGGCATACCGCTGCGAAGATGTGGCTGGTGCCGCCGAGGTGCCGTCCGAATCGGAAAGTGCGATGAAGACGGCACTTGCGACCCCGGCGCCGGCGACGACTGCTAGCACGATCGACAGCACCAGCACGCGGGTGCTGTGCCCAATGACGGGTGCTGAGGCGGCTGGTTCGGTATCCGACGACATAGAGGTGGGTCACTCCACTGAGAAGGGATTGAGCAACTGTCTGTCGTTCGGGGCCAACGAGAACGTTACGAGCACTACGGCCCTCACGTGCGTCCGACAAGGTCGACGTCGATCGCCCTGTCCGGCAGTCATCTCTGGCCTATGCCTCAACCGTTCCGGAACCTTCGGAGGCAACCTCCGCGGTTGCGGTCGCTCCGTCCGCATGAGCTGTGGCAATTCCTGACAAACGGGGCGCACGTGCCTCGTACGGCTTGTTATCGCGAAGCATCGCCCAGAGCACGTTGGAGCGTCGGCGCGCGAGAGACAAGATGGCTTGGATGTGGTGCTTGCCTTCCTCGACCTTCCGGTCGTAGTACGCCTTCGAGGTCGCGTCATAGCGCACGGCCTGATAGGCGGACAGGTAGCAGGCGCGAAGAAGCCGGCGGTCGTACCGATACGGGCGCCGGTGTTTGTGCCTCCGGTCGCCGGAATCCCGCGCTACCGGGGCCAATCCGGAAGCTGCGGCCAGTTGGTTAGCGCTCGCGTACAGGCGCATGTCGCCCCCGCTCGCAGCGATGAATTCAGCACCAAGCGTGATACCGAAGCCCGGCATACTCGTAATCAGGGCGGCGTAGCGATGACGGGCGAAGCAAGTTTCTATTTCGTCCTCGATCGCGGAGGCCCGCGTTCTGAGGTTCAAGATGTCCTGAGCCTGGTCTCGAACCAGGGCAGACGCAACGTCTCGTCCGGGAAGCGAGACCTGCTGCGCAGCAGCAGCTTCGACTGCCTTTGTGGCGACCTTGAAGGAGATGCGAGCGCCGGCCTCACGTAGCCATTCGGCGATCGCCGTCACGCCAGCGTCCCGAACGGAATCTGGGGTGTTGAATTGAGTCAGCAGAAGCAGCGCCCCCTGAGAGTGCGCGAAATCGAAGGTCGATTCCAACGCCGGAAACGACTCCACCAACAGGTGCCGCAGCCGATTGACCGCCCGAGCGCGGTCCTCAACCAGGGAAGTCCGCTTGGTGATGAGCAGACGCAGCTCCGCGGTGACGGGATCGACGGCCCGAAGCGGTTGGAGGTCGCGCCGCATGCGGGCATGGTCGGCGATGATCGCGGCATCCTTGGCGTCGGACTTTTGTTCGCTCGGGTACGTCGACGCGACGAAATGGAACGTCCGACCTGGCAAATAGACGACCTGCCGATGCTTCCGATGTAGCAGCGTCACCAAAACTGTTGCTGCACCACGGTTGATGTCGACAGCCCAGGTGACCTTGCTGTTTGTTTGAAGGCTGGCCACTGTGTCAATGAGCGCCATGAGGTCGGCTTCGGTGTTGGCGACTCGCCGCGAAAACAGCGTGGCACCACTGTTATCGATGACCACGCAGTGGTGGGCGCGCTTCCCGACATCAACACCCGCCCAGAGCTGCCGCCTACCCATACGTCGTCCTCTCCGACTTACACGTTGAGCGGTGGCCCGTGCGTGATGAAAGTAGCGATCCGCGCCGTCCTACCAAAGCAATGGGGCCACCGGTGGAACATCGGCATGAGCTCCATCCCATCAGCCATGGTCGGCAGTGCGTGACCAGCCATCTTCGACGCTCCATGAACTATTCGGCGCCGTGCAGGTCGCGTATTGGTCTGCGTTACAAGATCTTTCAGATCACAGAACGGGTAGCACGACTTGTAACCTCGACCTGCAACCGCGTGCCCACGACCGTGCCGCTCCGAGCGACCACCTTTACGCCGCGGTGCGATCGATCATGGTGTTCACGGTTTGCCCGCATGCAAGCTGCGGTGAAGCCGCGCGGACGAGACTTGCTCGCGTACTGAGCGATAGGTCACACGCTTCAGCGCAACACGGTTCAGCTCGTCTCCAGTTCTGCGGGCTGCGCGGCCAGTCCGCTCGGGATCGCCTGGCGCCGCCGTTCACGTAGCCGCACCGCAAGTTGCTCCAGTTCTTCATAGACCGCTGGATTCTCCAATCGAACACGCTCGGAATCCATCCACGCTCGAAAAATGCTGCAGGCACGTAGAATTCGACCACCGACGGTGCGGTTGACGACCTCTTCGTCGAAGATCCTCATGTTCACGCCGGCCGCGAGGTACTCCAGATGAGCGAAGTAGGAGGTCAGCTGGTGGAACTCTGCGCTGTCGATGACCGCGGCCTTGCGCGCGAAGTCGGGGTCTTGATGAATCTCGGCGTACAACTCGTGTTGCCGCTGCAGCGTCGAGGTGATGTAGGTGACCGTGGCACGTTGCTGTTGACGGCGATTCTCCCGCCTGGTCTCGTGCACCAATCTGCCGAGGCCGGCGACCGCCACCAAGAGCGTCAGAGCCGGAACAACCGCGAGGAATGCGCTCATAGCACCAACGATCGCGGACGAGGTGGCCTCACACAAGAGCTGATCTCTCGCGACCGTCGCGCCCGCAACACCGCAGGGACACAATGACTCTCGCAATCAGCGCCTTCGCGCTCCTCATCTCCATCGGGTCGATCGCCGTCTCCACCACCATGGCCGTCAGACAGCAACGACTGTCGCGAAGCGCAAACCACATCCCCACCATGTCGAACCTGATGGCAGAGTTTCGGTCCCCGAAGTTCCACGACGCCCACCGCACGGTGATGGCTCTGCCGAAGCCGCAGGAAGCAGGAATCGGCTTCTCCGATCTGCCCGACGAGGAGCGCGACGCCTTCGTGAGTGTCGTGTACTTCTACCAGATGATCGCTACCCAGATCGCGATGGGCGTCCTCAATGAGGAGGTGATGCTTGCCCGGATTCGCGCGCGAATCGTGGCCATTTGGGACGCGGTCGAACCTTATGTCGAGGCAGAACGGCTGAACAATCCGTACGGCGACAAGCACATGCTCAGCTTGCTCGAATACTACGCAGGCCGTGCGCGGCGCCTCCCCGACGATTCCGCGCGGACACTTCTGAGCCCGGATTCGCTTCCAACCCTCCCTACCAGCGAGGGCAGCATGCCTGTGCGCGGAGACGAGCCCGACCGTGCGAGACCACGGTCAGAGCCTTAGCGCACGAGGAAGCTCCATCGGACCGGTTCATAGACAATCTGCTGTGCGCAAAGGCCGTTGTGCCCAGAAACATCTGCCCGCAGCAGTAACGGCCCTATCAGGCATCGGCTTCAGTTTCCGCCCAGCACTGACCGTCCCACCACCGTTGGCGGCCGGGGTCGTCGGGCGACCGATACCAGCCTGGTGGTGCGGTTGGGGCAGGCAGATCGCGGACTTTGCTGGCCTTTGTCCGCGCGGTGGTGCGACCAGCCTCGGCCTTTCGTCTGTCAGATCGCGCCAGTAATCCGCAGTAGACGAGAAAGACCGTAACCAGCCACAGTGGTATTGCCAGCCAGATCATTCCGCTTGCAAGGGCTGCGGCCGCTCCACCACCGACGACCAATACAAAGAAGGCGATACCGATCTCAGCGTCGCGACTAGCGGGGGCCGCAGCGGGAGAGCCCGTCCGAGCGGAGGACACGAGTTGTTGTCGGGGGAGGCGGTTCGGGCGCGCACCGATAGTCTTGGTGTCGTATATGCCAGTGCCGGGAAGGCGCACTGTCCGCTGCACACGGCCGTCCGCACGGCGTGTCACTCGAACGGGACCAGCACCGGCACTGACGCCGAACCCGGATTTCGATGCGGTGATACGCACCGGACCGAACTTTCTCGTCATGCGAACCATCGACTCCCCCTTGGCAGATGAACTCGAAAGTCTGTGGTGCGAAGCCATTCAGACTAATAGCACACGGGCTGAGATTGATGATACTGCCGAATACGGCGCAGACACATACACTTGGTCAACCGACCGTGCCCTTTGAGGCGTCGTGGAGCCAAAAGGCATGACGACTGGCGATATCGGCGTCGCTATGCTCGATACGCCCACATAGCAAGAAGTTTCCGCACCTCCGGCACCTTCGCGTGGGGCCGCAGGGTGGCAGCGGTTTCATCCAAACGCTTCTGTAGCCGGGCAGAGGCCAGATCAGAGATCGTCGGCAATGTTCCGGTGAGCACCGAGCATGCCTGCGAGACGTCGCCATCTTGAATAAGGTTGTGCGCCAAGTGCAGCTGCCATGACGCGCGCTCCCGAGGCCATGCGGCCGACCGCTCGATCGCATCTCGCAGATGTGTCGTGGCGGCCGCATAGTCGCCGAGACGCATATACGCCTTGCCCGACACCCCGCTCATCTCGGCTTCGGGCAGGTACACCCAGTCAGGGTCGTAGCCCCTGGTCGATTCGTAGGCCCGGAAGGCTCTCCCGATCGCCTTGGCTATTTCGGCCCTGTCACCGCGGGCACCATGAGCTTCGGCCTCCCGTAGCGCCATCAGTGCCCGTAGCTTGGGGCCACCTGCCTTAAGCGCGGCCCGTGAAGCAGCCTGTGCATACTGGGTCGCTCGTTGATCGGGAGCAGTGTTCGAGCCGAACCGATTGACCATGAGGTGGCTCGCGTTGCCCAGGGCATGTGCAGCAGCGACGCCATCGTCGGCCGCCGTGGCGGTTTGAGCAGCTTCTGCGTAGTACCGGCCGGCACTGTCCGGATCTCCGGAGTCGTAGTGCACCCAGCCTGCCGCGACCATCATTTCAGCGGTCACGCTCGCCAGATCGCTCCCCACGGCGTCGCTGTAGCTGCCCACATTCAGTAGGTGCTGTGCGTAGCGGACCTGCGCGGCCGCCACCGCGCGCAGACGATCACCGCCGATGACCAAATCAAGGTCATGGATCTGGTTCACGCTGTCGGAAAGCGCGGAAACATCGGCCGCTCCCACCTTGAGCGTCGATCCAGAAGCCGAGTCCGGGGCGGCCCGCGACGTTCCTGCACCGACCACCGCCATGCTGCCAGCGCCGAGGGCGCCTACTCTGAAGAACTCGCGTCGCTTCACGGCCGCCTCCTCTTCGTCCTCCACCACCAGTATGTCAAGTGGCACGCCCAACGCACGAGCTACGCGGCGCAACGTTCGGACATCGTGAATGGCGGGTCCGTCGTGTTCGAGCTGGGAAATCCCCGGCTGCGTGACGTGAATCAGGGCAGCGAGTTCCGACTGGGTCATCCCGATGGACTTGCGAATGCGCCGGATCACTTCACCAGTTGTCATGTGCACGGCCGTTCCCCGTCCTCAAAATGAAAATGCATCTCGGGAAGTTGCGCGAAAGCAAACCCATTGCCGGGCAACGAGTTTAGCCACACAACGGACCATATACGGGTTTCCGTATATTCAAAAGGAGGTGGGTATTTGCGGGCAAAAGTGCCGCCACCGGGCCATATCGTCGTGACCGCACCCGACACCGGGGTGACGCCTCTCTCTCCTCCAACGGCGCGCCAGTTCGCTTGAGAGGCAGGCGAACTGACGGCGAAAGCCCCCGGTGCCGGGTGCACCGCCGATCCCGCTACGAACCGAGGTCCCGAACATGCAGTCGGCCACCATCACTCAGTCGGGCGCCGCCGTCGAACCGGAATTCGAAGCTGCGGTGAGCCGAGCCACCCTGCTCAGGGCACTAGACCGTGGTGCGGCAGAACGGATGCCGAACGGCGCCCGGTGCGGAGCGTGATGCCCGATGCCAGCCACCTACGGGAGCCGGCGGCAGCGCCATATCCGTATCGAATCTGGTGCCCTCACACTCGACTACCAGGCGAGCGCGGAACAAGCTCGCGATGTGGCACGGGAGCTAACGCAACACTGTTCAGGTCTTACCGTCACGATCGACGACAAGGTCTGCCGCGATCTGCCGCATCTTCCATGCGCGGAGCTATGGGCATGACAGCCGCCGCTGACTCCTCAGTGAGCGCATTGGCTACGTCCCTACTGCGTTGCGCCGGCGAGCAATTCGCCACGGCGCATCCGATCAACGACTGCCTCCGACGCCAGCTCATCGCGTGCTTCGGGATGCTGCCAGTAGTAGCGGATCAGATACAGCAGAAGCGACGGGTCCAACGCCAGTGTCCACGCGGCGACATCGATGGATTGCTCCAGCAACCCCTGCTGCAGACGGTCGAGAAACCCACGTCCGTTGTCAACATCAACTCGTGCACCGGCCGTGGGATAGGTGCGCACTGTATGAGCGCTGTTCACTATGTCTGGCAGAACCGCACCGACCTGATCCCAGGACAACGTCCGGACCGTACGGCCCATACCCTGCGATATCCCGCCCGGGGACAGAACGACGTTGTACCGACGATGACGACCAAACAGAAAGAACACGAGGAACACGATCATCACCAGCACGACGGCGACGGTGACGATCCCTCCGACGTCTATCGCCGAGCCGGCCCCGTCGTCATCGCTCGAAAGGTGACGAACAAACAGCGCTCCGCGGACCACCAGAAAGATCACGCCTGTCACGAGCCAAAGCATCAGGACCGGGCGCCACGAAGATTTGACCTCGATAAACAGTCCGCTTGGGCCGACGTGCAGGTTGGAAGGCAGGCTCTTTCGCCGGACGCGCAAACTGGGCACCAGCATCAACACGAAACTCGCCGCCACGACCCCACCAAGCACGCCGTAAAACGCCCTCAGCGTGTCTCCATGGGTTGCGAAGTCGATAGCGTAGGGGATTGCGATCAGGACACACAAACTAAAGAAGCCCAGCGCGAGCAGCAGTTTGGCCGGAGGACGCTGCGGACCCCATTCGCTCGGCCACGGAAGTAGCGGTGATTGGATCCTCGCGTTCGCGGACAACCGGCATCCTCCTGGTTCGATTCCTGCGTCAGGCTACTTGAAGGGCTGTTCAGCGGCCCATGCACCGAACGAGCCGCCGAAAAAGCCACCCAGTGCCGCTCCGGCGCCAGCACAAAAGGCTGACCCGATCGGCCCGGCCGCTGAGCACGCCCACGCCCCGGCTTCCGCTCCAGCAAGCCCGCCAGCCCAGCCACCTGCCGTCCCGCCGGCTGCGTTGGCTGCCGCCTCGTCCAAAGGTTTGCCGTGACTCCAGTCGTCATAGTTCGTGTAGATATTGACCGCCGCGCCCAACGGGACACCGCCGAGCATCTTCCCGTCGGACTTGAGCAACTGGCTCAGCTGGGCTTTGCTGGCTGCGTCGGTGGCGGAGTCCATCGCCCCAACAAACGCGTGCCCGGCGCCCGGCGTCCCGGAATCCAGCAACTGAAGCGCTCGGGCCTGCGATGCCTGCGAATCCGCCATCGCCGCCTGCGCCTGGGCGGCCAACGAGTTACCAGCTGCCTCCGCGAAAGGAGCCGACCCTGCAGTCATTCCCGCGAACCCCGTCGCGAGCGGATGCTGAATCACGGTGTCCTTGCTCGAACCGTACAAGCTGTTCCACTCTGTACCCGCCCAAAGCTTGGTGTTGTCCCAGATCGTCTGCTTGGGCGCTCCGGCCGGCGCTTGGTTGGGGTCGTACTGCAGCACCGAGCCATCGGGGAACTTGGTGACGATCCGACCATCAGCCAGTTGGGCCGTCTGCGCTGTCTTACCCTGCGCGTCGGTGGTCGTGATCGTGCCATCAGGATTCATAACGGAGCGCATGCCAGCCGAATTGGCAGTGCCGGCCAGTTTGGGCTGCCCATCTGGTCCAGGGACGTACTGTTCGAACGCGCGGAAGCCGTCGGGGCGTTGCCACTGGCGTTCAATGACGCCACCAGGTCCGAAGCGGTCCGTCGTCGTGCCGCCGTTCTGCGGGTACGACTCAGACACCTTCGTGCCGCGCGAGCCGTCGGCGTTAACGGCATACGTGCTGGTCTTACCGTTGTCCTCGGGCACCTTCTGGAACTGCTGCGACTTGCAGTCGGCGGCTGTCACGGTCACGCTGGTGATGCCAGCACCGTCCGGCTTCGTCGTCACTGTGGTGACCGGCGGCTGATTTCCCGTGGTTTCGGTCATGACGGTGGAGCCATCCGGCTGCTGCACCGAGGTCGAGACCGTCAGCGTCCCATCCGGGTTCGGCGTGGTGGTGGTCGTCGAGCCGTCGGCGTTTGTCACCGTGATCGGGATGCCTTGCTCCAACTGCAAGGCGCCACCGAGGATCGGTGGCAACTCGCTGGGCTTCGCGGTGTCGGGATGGGTCAGGCCAGGGAACATCGCTCGAATCTGCTTGGGCGGCAGCTCGTACATGGCGACATGGTTGAGCGCCTGGTTCGCGATGTCGATCGCCGCCTTCGCGCCGACGGCGGTGTTCTCGGCGTGCTGCAGCGCGCCCAACATCGCAACGTGTTGCTGCTGGGCTTCGTAGCCCACCTGCAGCGTTGCCATGGTCACGTTGGCGGGTTCTTGCTGCGAGTTGCCGGCCGCAGCCTGGATCGCCTTTCGCTTGGCCTCCGCAGTCACTGTGCCGTCGTCAGCGACCTCGAAGCCCATGCCCACGATCAGGTTTCGCTTGTCGATCACGAACTGCTTGGCGTGCGCCAGCTCCGTCTGCTGCGTCGTGAACGCGGTCTTGAGGCCGGCGATCTTTTCCATCAGGTGACTGCCGGCGGTCTTCTCACTCGTCACTCGCGATGCGGCCGAATCCGCACCGGCGCCCTTCCACGACTCGGCGAGATCGTCCTGCGTGGTCAGCATCGACTGGAGCAGCTGATCGCCCTTGGTGACGACCTTGTCGAATTGTGTTGCGCAGGAGCCGAGCACGTCCGGCTTCCACTTCTCGACATCGGAGATCTTCAGCGTCGGACGGCCCGGCTCTGGGCTCACTTCAGCCCACCCATCTCACGTAGCTTCGCGGCGAACTCGTCGTCGGTGATCTCGTACTTGTTCCCGACTCCCTTAGCGATTTCGGCCATCTCTTGCGGCCGAGCCGCGAAGAAGGTCAAGCCGCCCTTCACCTGGTCCCGCGCCGAGTAGATACTTGCTCCGAGGTCGACGCCAGGAAACAGATCGCTCGCTTCGGAGGGCTCCGTCAATCCGTCTCGCAGCCCGTTGATTTCGCTGGACAGTCCGTCCAGCCACTTAGCCCACGCTCGTAGCGCGTCCGGATCAACCTTCATCCCCACTGGTTCCCCTCCCTGACCACAGCCCGAGGCGTGCCGCCCACGTTCAAGCGGTCAGATTACCAGCGGGACTGCGTCTCGAACGAAGTTACCGATCGGAGCTCGTTAACCGTGCTGGCGTGACTTGAGGTGACGCCACCAGAAGGATTTTGGAGCTTTCGAGTCAGGAATTATCCATCGATTATCTGTCGATGTCTTGACCGCTCTGCTCATCTCCTCGTCGAGCGACGCCAACGCTTCGGCAATGCGATTGTCATCGACACCCGCGAGAAGCTTCCACGTGGCGAACTCAAGCTTGATGAAGCGGACAGCGTGAAGGGCCCATTCAAGATTGTCGCGTTGCGTGTATAGTTCGTCGATGGCGAATCGCACTTCCTCCACGGCGCCTTCGTCGTCTCCTGGAACTGAAGAAAATTTCGGCACTCGCCCCGCAGCGACCGAGATATGACTGTCGAACTCCTTCGTTAGTGATTCGATAAAGCCGAGTTCGGGCTGCTGCTCAATAGAGCCAACCACGGCAGCCAGTTCGTACAGACAATCAATGATACGAGCGGGAGGAGGCATGCCTTGACTTCCGGACGATAAGTTATTGGCTATTTCCAGCGCCTCCATCCACACGGCCAACGCGCGGGTAGCATGGAGGAAGTTACCGAACCGCAAGGCGACGATATCCGATGCGGCCTCGACAAGAGTAGATACGCAGCGAGCTTCGATCGATTCCACCGGAAGCTTACTGTGTTGCAGTTTGGTGAGCTCCGCTGTCCACTGGTCAAAAGGTACGAGGTTAAACGCTGTGCCATCCTGTGGGAATGCGGCATCGAGGGCATCGGAAAGAACTGTTGCGATATCCGCCATCAGACCGACCACTTTCCGGTACGTACGCTATCGACAAATTTGAATTCACTACTCGGCACGAACGCAGTTCGCGGTACGATAACTTTGGATCCAGCGATTGACCTCGGTAATGTGTTGATGACCAGCATCACGCCAGTTTCGCGTTCAACTTTCACGATCGAGCCCCGGCTGCTAAATTGAAGTATTTCATTCTGATTTGTATTATTTGCAATTTCGGCCAATTTGTCAACGATTGCATCGACGTCGTTCTCATTGAGATCGAACGCCTCCGCGAGCGAGCTGCGGTGGCCACCATTGACTTCATGGAGCAGTATGTGGTCGAAGAGGGTGCTCTCTGGCTCGCTGAACGAATTAAGTGCTTGATACTGTTGCTTGTGACGGATCAGCTCGACTTTCGTCACAGGAGGCGTTGTAATCTGCCTCGCCTGTAGGTAGTTGACGACGTGTTGTACGGCTCTTTGGCCAGCGCCTGCTCGAACATGGAGTGAACCGTCCAGGTTGGTTGTGGTTCGGAAACGGAGTCGCCTATTGCAAATTTTGGCACGCTGACGCCATTCAGGATTGCTTTCGCATCGAGCGCAGTATGTAGGCGTCTTCCATGAACCATCGTTGCGGTGAAACATGATCTTCACGCCTTTAGGCACTCGAAACCGGTAGGAGCATGCGGAGCAGGTCACGTCCTCGTCCGTTTGCGCATCGAGCCACGTTTTGCAACTGCGGCAGTTCGTCGGGGTAGATAGCCCTTTGCTCTGGAACCATTCTGGCGGTGCACCCTGGAAATGCCGCTCACCTTGGCAGCCCCTGTTTCGGCACGTGTAGGTATAGGACGGCAGCTCGGGCATCAGCGCAGCTCCGTTACGTGCGCCACGTCGAGCCAGAAGCCTTCCGGGGTGGGACGGTGCAGCAGCAGCACCCTTCCTGAGAAGCGTGGCGTGCTGCCGTTCGGTGCCGTCACGGCGCTGCCCGCGCGGCAGATTCGTCGACCACCCGAAGCCCAGAACAGCATCGGGGTGCCGTCCTTGCGCTCTTCAACGTCCAGCTGTAGGGCTGGACGACCGGGAAGTTGGTGCAATCCGGTCGTAAGCCGGTCGACATCGCGGTCGGTAATGGTTGGCCAGGCAACGTCGCCGAGGGCACGTGGTGTGCGGGTGCCGAATACGTGCTTGATTGCGCCCGGTCGGTCGCGGTTGACCTTCGGCACCCGAGCGATCACGGCACTCACGCGAGTAAGAAGTTCTTTCACCTTGTTGGTGTCCATTCCAAGTGCCTCGCACAGTCGGTCGAGGCCCGACAGGCTGGCGCGGTGGAGCGAAAGCAGCGGAGCACGCTGCTCATCCAAGTAGGGGCCGAATGCCCGGCCGCAGAACGCCACCACCTGATACAGGGCGATGAGTTCGTTTGATCGGCACAGCTGATCGGCGGTGAGGTCGAAAGGGCTTGGGGCGCCCGTCATTTGGTCCAGGCTCACGCGGCTTCGCATCAGGCCCGAGAGTGTGCTGTCCGAACACGCGAGGGCCACAATCCAGAACAATGTTCCCAGCCGATCCGGTGTCGGCTTCGCCAATTCAGCTTGAAGCCGCACCGCGTACGGGAGATATCCATCGCCGATCCATGGACCGACGGACCTGCCGGCGGAAGTGAGATTGGCGTCGGTGTCGGCAACGCCGAGGCGCATGAGGTAGCGGCGTTCTTCGACGAGTTGCGTCAGTCGGGGGATTGTAAGCAGAGCGCGCCGTGACGGGAGGCGAAGCCTGGCTAGGCCCTCGCCGATTTCAGCCGGTGTTAGCCAGCCCCGCTCGAAGGTGTAGTAAGCCAGCGACAGGAGCGACGCCTTTGCTAGTGGCGTGCGTACAGGCTCGTATTCGAGGTCTGGACTGTTCAGCTTTTCACGGCCGAACTCGGTGTATGGCGCACCAACGTCGGTCGTGATGATGCCGATTCCGGCGCGGCGTCGGCCGACACGGCCGAGCCGTTGTTTGAGGGAATTAAATGGAAGCGGTGTAACCGTCGGCAGGCTTCGGTCACCGACAACGACGTTCTCATACCCGCTGTCCATGGTGACCGCGAAGTCCAAAGTGCCGATCGTGACACCCATTTCGATCACGCTGGTCGCCACCACCACGTACGGCTCGGCGCGTTGCTCGACCTTGGCAAGTGCCTCGGTAAAGCGAGCCATCTCGGCCGGGTTCTTGGTCTGCTTGCTGGACAGCTCCAGTACCGCCAGCGGCGTACTGTTGCTCTGTAGCCGGGCTTCCTTGAGTTGCTTCTGAATAACTACGGCGTCGCTGTTTGACCCGGACAATGAATTGATCGCCACCAGCAGGCCATGAGCCCGACGCTCGTCGCCGAACAGGTCCGCGATGATCCGCTCCCGCAGGGCGTGGTTCGGTGCTGGTAGGAGCGGTGAGTCTTGATTTCGGCGAATCAGCAGGTCCGTGACCACCTCGACGATCGACTCGCGCATCGTCCGGCCGGTGGTGCTGATATAGATCGGGTGCCGCTGCTTGTTCGCGACGATGATGTTGTCCGGGGCAATGCCCAACAGGTCGGGGATAGAGGTCGTGTCCACCGTCGCGGACATGTAGTCAACCTTGACGCCGGCCTGTCGGCAGATGGTGATAGCCAACTCGACGTCAGGATTCTGCCCGATTGTCTCGTGGGCCTCGTCGATGATGACGCGATCACGTAGCGGATCAAATTCACCTGCCCGGGCGCGCAAGGTGAAGATACCGGTGGTGACAAAAATAATCGGCGCGTCAGGCCGCAAGGTCTTACTCGAACTGACTGATCCGAACAAGAAAGGCGTTCGCGGACCGAGCTGTTGCGAGGCGAAGAGCTTGCGAAACGTTTCGTGCATGTACGCACCCTGCTCGTCGGCAATCATGACTCGCGGCTCGACAACCCACACTCGTGGCACCGTTCCAGGGCGAACTTCTCGGAGGTCGGCACATTGCTGTAACCAAACATGCGGTGGTGCGACAACTGTCTTGCCGAGCCCTGTCGCAGCCACTAGGAAGAACGGCTTGCTAGCCATTGCAGGGAGGTACTCGTCGATAGTCAGCTTGTCTGTAGTGATCAGCTCTTGGAGCGCTCTCGCAACCCGAAACGGACAGATCGTTGACCCAACCTCGGTGCGAAGGGTGTAATTCGGCGGAAGGCCGTAATCCGTAGCCTCCATTGCTAGCAGTCGTCCTCATCGTAGGCCATCTCGATAGCGAACGTTAGTTCGGACAAATCGCCGACCATGTCAACACCGGTGGTTTCGACTTCCCCGGCGGGCTCAAGTCGTTTGGCCCGGCTGAGGTGCAGTGCGGCTTCAACCTGTTTCCTTAGTGAGTGATCATCCTGGACCCAATCGGCAAGATCTACCTGCATCTCGTGAGCCAATTGCTCATCTTCGAGTAGCTGCGCAAACTCCCGAGCCGCGCTACGCAAGCCTGGATTTACTCCTTGCTTCCAATGGTCGGGGGTGCCGACATCGGGAAAATCAACGACCATGCGTCCATGTTCATCCCAATCTACGGTAATGTAGAAATGAATTACCCATTCGCCATCGCCGGAGTCGCGCTTGCCATACGAGTGGAACGACTGTACCCATCGGTTTTCGTCGGACAGCCCTATGTCTACCAGTAAATCGATACTTTTCTCATTCCAGCCGATTTCAGCCAGGGCGGCTTTGACATTGATTTGCAACAGTTTTAACCGTGTAAATGTCGCCGTGTACGTCGATGTTCTGGCCATTACTGCTCCTCGAACGCTGGAGTGGCGTAGTTGGCTACAGCCTGCTCATTGGTCAGGAGGCCCTTTGCCGCCGCAATCAGATCGGCAACGCCGACGTGGCCGTCGGTGTCGATCAGGCCCTGCTTGGCCTGCCACACAACCTCGCGGACTCCGTACTGGTGGAGCAGGCTCCGTACGTATTGGTCGCGGGCGCCGTTGAGCGCGTCGACGAAGAATGATGTTGATTTATCGGGAAACTGCTCCACGAACTCGGCGATGTCGACGACCGGCAGCTGCGGCAGGATTGCTCGCAAAATCTCAACCATCTCGCCTGCGTCGGGCCGCCAGTGGAACAGCTTCATCCTGCCGGATCGGCGCAGCGGGCCGTAGAGTTTCGTAAAGTCGTTGCCAGTCAAGAAGATCGGGACTCGCAGGTTGGGCGACCCAGTGACCGAAGCCGGCCGATCGCACAAATGCATCAGTTCACCAATAACGAGTTGGCGGTTGACGGTGTACTGGACCATCGCCCCCCAGTCACCCAGTGCTGCGTCGATGTCGTTGATCACGACCGCCGCGGCGACAACACCGTCCGCCTCCATCTGCTGCGCTGCATTGAGATAGGTCTTGCGTACGAGGCGAGCAGGGTCGTTGGCGCGGTCACTCTCCAGATCTGCGCTGCTGATAGGCAGGACAGCCACTCCGACCTGCCGTAGCACGGTATCGAGTTGGAAGCTCTTGCCCACGCCGGCCGGACCATGGATTCCCAGCAGGAGCGGGGTGCCGGGCGCGGGCAGACGCACGAGGTTCCGAACCAGATGAAGCTCGACTTCGGCCCGGAACCGAGGAGAGACATGGACAGCGCTGTTCATCGGAGAGTCCCGTCTTCGCGATAGGCATCAAGGTTCCTGTTGAGTCGTGCGAACCGATCGCGCAACCGCGGTGGGCGGAGCTGCTCTACGCGCCACACCTCATGGCCCGAACCATCGGCTTCCGACTCGGCGGGTGGTGGGCTTGCCTCGCTCGGTGAAACAGCTGGACTCTCGGACAGCTCGGCTTTGGCCGTGGCAGCCCCTGCAGGGAGTTCATGATCATTCTGTCCGATATCAATCGGATCGATCTGCCGTGCCGCTTCGTAGATAGCACGTGCCTCGTCCTCTGAAGTTACCGGATTACTGCTGATGTCCAATCTTCAGCTCTTTCCATACAAACCGATAGGTATATTATGCCCATGGTCCGAGAATGGCGGCCGATGGCGCACTCGATCTATGATCCGTCCCCCATCAGGTTCCGTCTACGCGACGGTCGATACTGTCATGTTTTTGTCACTCAGCTCGCCTGGTCGCAATCGATCGACGGTGCAACAATCGTCTTTAGCCTCTAGACATATTGGAGCAACTCTGTCGTGACTGACTCTCTCTTCGTTGAGCTGAAACAACTGCGCCGTGGACATGGACTTCGCTCCCATGACGTCGTTGAACGAATTGGCCCTCATCTTCGTCAGATTTGCGGCATAAGTTCGAGTGACTCGCCAGCCGAGGCGCGAGGGAAACTTACTCTGAGAATCACCCAAGACTGCGGCCGACTACCGGAGCCCTTCGGTTACGTCGCGTCAGTGGCCTTTGCGCTCGATAGGGGGAGTAATCGGACCGAACGTCGGTTTTTGCACCAACGGGTTAAAGATCTTGCCGCCAGCTTCGATCGCGACCCGAGGACGGCCTTGCGTCGTATCGATCAAGCCTTGTACATGTTGGCAGAGTTAATGGCAGGCCCGGTGAGAGCGCTAGACACCGAGTCCGACTCGATTGCCAACGCTGGATGGTATACGGAACACCTGGGGGTGACGCTTCACCTCACCGACGGTGCTGTTCGGCTGATTGAGGAACGGCGGATCGTCGCGACTGCGGAGGAACTCGATGAAATTGTTGTTTCGTATAGTTTTTCCCAAGCGCAGGGCAATCCTGATACCTTCATGGAACTCGAAGCTGTGATGGGTTTCGGTGGTGAACTTGTCGAGGAGCGCCGGGTGGGTCGTTCACACGTGGATTTCACGGTTCGTTTACCCGAGCCTATCGGCATGGGGCAATATCACGACTACAGTATTGTTATTGCGTCTTCGCTACTTCCGCGGTCAATTCTTCCTTACTACGTCGTCACGCCCTGGCGTAACCTCCGTTCTCTGCGGATGCGGTTATGTTTCGGACAGGACGTCCCTAAAGCTATTTGGCGAATCAATGGCTTACCTCCAGCTGTTTTGGGAGAGTTGGAGCCTTCTGACGACTTGCTGTCCGCTGACAGCCTGGGCGAAGTGCAATCGGAATTCCATCAGCTACGCCTCGCTTTGAGCTATGGTGTTGGTTGGCTTTACTGACGAGGGTTATTAATGCGCAAGTTTATTCTGCAAGACAAGGCGCTATAAGCCGGATATTGGATCGAACGGTATGAATTATGGCCAGCACGTCACGCCAACGCGCTATTAGCGAAACCGGACAATTACTCTCTCGACTGTTGAGCAACGAGGGGGCGTATTCTCGTAAGTGGCGGGTGGCTGGGAGGCGCCTTCGATCCGAACAGGTGCCGCAAGCCGCCGTTTCCCACGTCATCGCCCAGTACCTCTGGGACGTCGGTGAGTACCCCGACACCGACACCGATCTACCCCGTAAGATTCGAGATAGGATCCGCCGCGCACTGCTCGGCGAGAACCTCTCGGGCGAAACTCTGAACTGGTTCATAGGTGCCTTTGACATGACAGATGAAGACTCCCAACGGCTTTGGGCATCCTTCTCGGGCGATGCCGTCAGTCGGAACGAAGGCATCACGGACACGGTCCCCGTAGAACGGCCGCACGGCAAGCGGCAATGGCACCGAACGCTCACACTGTTCGAACGCTACTTCTTCGCCGCCGACGGGACATACAAGCTGCGCCGCACCTTGCAGGTTATTCAGGCGATCGAGGACGGCATCGACAGCTACCTGTTTAACCACGAACCGTACGCGCAGCGTATCCATGTGCTGTATGGCGGCCGCCTAGGAGACCATTACGAATACGGCTTCGGTCTCGTGAGCGACGACATTGCGTTCGGTCGGCAACTGAACACCGGGCAGCGCACTGCTTTCGAGTACGAAACGCACTTCGAACCAGGTGCCCACTTCGTCACCGAAGTCCGCAGGCCTGTACGAGCGCGCGTCGAAAACCTGGACTTCGCTATCCAATTCACGCCAGACCGCCTCCCCTCTGCCGTGTACTTCTGCGCCTGGCCCGACCACTACGAAGGCGAACCGGTACTCCAGGAACCACTGACGCTCAACGACGGTGCGGCACACCGCTTCGTTCCTTATGCCCAGCAATCTGTGCTCGGTTTTCGGTGGACCTGGCCTAACTTGTAGCTCTCGGCTCATCCTTATGGCGCAGTTACGGCGCACGCCGTAACTGCGCCTTTGCGTTGTTTCACTTCCTTTCGAGCGCACCGGATTTCGGTATCCGGCGCTCGGAAAGGAGGTGAAGTCTTATGGTGGAAGGCCATTTTCACGCTGGAGCCCGGCGTCGTTCCGGGTCTCCGCTTCTCGCGCGGCTACTGCATGCACTGCTGATAGTGACGCGACGCGGGTGACGACGAAGACCGGAACTAAACGGGTGTCACATATTGCCATGCAGTGAAATGCGCTGGCGCGCCCGGCCTTCGTCGTCTTGACGGGCCTGGTGCCGGAGGGCCATCCGGCACCAGGCCCACTCACGCCATCCGAATTCATCTCTCGGTCCAAGCCTTCCAACACCTAACCAAGGAGTGCCGCATGGCCCGTCCCACCGTAGCCCCATCCTCCGCGCCCGACAGGCGGATCGGTCGTCCCTTCCGCGCCGGCCTCGCCGCGGGTGCGGCGATCAGCCTGTCGCTGGCCACCTTGATCGGTATCGCCGGTTGCACCACGCTGCACGTGGCCAAAGCGCCAACCGCCATCACCATCGTCGCCACGGCCACCAGCGCCGAACCCGGCGCGGTTCTGCCGGATTCGCTCACCGCCGAGCTCGCGAACATGGCCAAACAATCCAAGCGCGTTGGCGATGCCACCGTGCGGATCGTGTCCTCGGCCACCGGCGACATCACCACGAAGGACCTGACGCCGGTCCGGCCAAACGGCCAGGTGCAGCACGCCACGGCCGAGGCCGAGCGCCAAATCGCCGCGTCGGTACAAGGACTGGCGGACCAGCTGGCAGAAGCACGGGCAGGGCAGCCGGGCCTCGACCTACTCGGACTGCTCGACCGCGCAAGCCAGATGCCGGGCGACATCGAGGTCATCTCCTCCGGGATCACGACAGCTGCACCGGTCGATCTGCGCGTCGTCGGCTGGAACACGAGGCCGGACAGCGTCATCGACAGCATTGCCCGGCAAGGCCGTATCCCTAATCTCCAGGGTCGTCACGTGACGTTCCATGGCCTCGGCATCGCCGCCGGATCGCAGCCGGGTTTGCCACCGTTCGCCCGCAGCGTGGTCGGACAACTGTGGACCGGGATCTGCCAGCGAGCGGAAGCGGCCAGTTGCGTGGTCGCGCCTGACGCGCCGTCCGGGCTGGCGCCGGTGGCCACCATGCCGGTGCCACTGGTGCCCGTGCCGGACGCCATCACGGAAGGCGGCTGTCCTGTCTGGGCCAGCTTGTCTGACCACACGCTGCACTTCTCCCCGGAGAGCAGTGTCCTGCCGGCGAATGCCGACGATGTCCTCCGGCCTCTCGTCCAATCGGCTGCTCGCTGCAACGTCCGGTCTATCGAGATCGCCGGGTTCATCGCGGACACCGGCGGCGGCCGGGACGACAGCGACCTGTCCGGTCAACGTGCCCGAGCCGTGGCGGATCGACTTCTGGTGCTGGGGCTTCCAGCTCAGCAGCTCGGCACCGTCACCGGTAAGGGCGCCAGCGAGCCGGTGGTGCCGGACATCGTCGGCGGCGTCTTCGACGAGGCCAAAGCCGAGGAGAACCGGCGCGTCGAGCTGACCTTCCGCCGCGGCGGCCAGTGATGGTCGACGACCGTCAAGGCTGCCCAGAATCTCTATACCCCAACCAGATCGGAGATCCCACCATGACCATTCAGCCCACCGCGCCTGTGAACGGAAACAGCGGGCGCGCCGATCGCCACGAGGCCCTGCCCCGCGCGATCACTACGCCCCCGGCGCCCGGCCGCCGTCCAGCATCATCACCACCGGAGGTACCGCGACGCGACATCACCCTGTCGCTGGCTACCGGCAAGCCGATTCCGCGTAAGTGGCTACCGCAGGTGCTCGCGCTGGTCGATGAACAGCGGCGGATCGGCGTCACCCGCGATCCGGACGCCTTCAGCCAGATGGAAGCACTGGTGATGAGCAAGGGCATGCTGGCGGCCGAGGAAGCCCGCGAGCACGGTGCCGACCAACTTGCGCAACTGGTAGACCAGGCCGCCGCGATCAGGGGCGAGATGGCTACCGTGCGTGCCGAACTGGATCGCCTGGACAAGCAGCCGGTTACCGGCATGAACGGCGACGTCATCCCAGCACGCGACGCGACCGAGCGCATGAAGACGGTCAGCGCCAGAGTCACCGAGGAACGTGACGCGGGCAGCCTGAAGCACCGCCGGGTGCCGGTGTGGCTGCACCGGTTCTCGACGTGGGCGGGGCTGCTGGATTTCCCGGTACTGGTCTATTTCCTGGCGCAGGTGTTCAACGTCGATCTGACGGGCATCACGAGCGGGGACGGCGCGGCGTGGGGCGGCAGCCTTATCCCGCTCGTCACGTCGGTCGTGTTCGCGTGTTTGGGCACTGCGGCCGTGGCCATCGGCTTGAAGTTTTTCGGCCGCGACCTTAAGGGCTACAAGGACCCTGACGGAGCAGTCGCTCTACCTGTGGGCTCGGCGCGTATCCTGCCGCTCCTCTTCGTGGGCTTGGCGACCGCACTCGCCGTCGGGGCGGGGATCGTTATGGCCTACCGGATCATCAGCGATAGCGTGGCGGCGAGCGGCGGCATCACCGGCGCGGCCATTCTGGGCGTGTTCTTCGCGCTCATTGTGATCGTGGTGAACGTGGTGGTGTTCGCCACCAAGTTCCGCGACGGCTCGCTCCAGACGGACGAGGTGGGGCATCTGGCGGCGCAGCTGGAGCCGATCGAACAGCAGCGGCTGGCGCTGCAGCGCCAGCTGGATGGGCTCTCTGCGCAACTGCCGAGGCTCAAGCTGAAGGCCGAGCGGGTCTTTGCCTCAACGCTCGCCAAGATGGGCGCGCCGATCAAGGGCGCCGACCAAGTGCGGCTGCTGGCCCGCTCGTACCACCAGGGGTGTGGCCCGGAGGCGGTGTTCGCACACCAGGACGGCAGCCCGAGCGCCAACTTGCTCCGGCCGTCCGTCGCCGTCGACCGGTCTATTCTGATCGAGCTGATGGAGCGCCTGGACGAACTGGTGGCCGAGGCCACCACGTCCGCCACTGCCGACAAGCCGCGTCGGACGTCCTCAGGGGGCGCGGCCCTGGTGACGATCACCTCTACCGACGTGGACGACACCGATGACCTCGGTGGTGAGTGGTGAACATGGACTTTCCGCATAACCACCGGGTGATTCTCAACGAGTTGCAGCCCCAGGTACCGCAGGGCGACGATCTCGAAACCTGCAGTGAGCTGGTCAATTTCGTGGTGAGGCGCAGTTTGCGCCTCACCGGCGAGATCGAACGCTTTGCCGGCGAACGAGAAGATCTGGCACCGACGAGCAGCCGACTGGCACTGGCGTTCGCTGGCCTGGTCGCGAACGAGGCGATCGAGTGGGTGCGGCGGTGGCCGCGGTGAGCGGGGACTCGCCGTCCGGCATGGTCGAACAGTTCAAGCGGGCCTGTATCGGCATCTTGCTGGGCGTGATCGCGATTTACTTCGCGGTCAGTCTGATTCAGTCGATGTGGCCGACGCTGGCGGTGATTCTGGGCGCGATCGGCCTCGTGGCCATGGTCGTCGTCGGCATCATCATCTGGCGAAAGATGCGTGCCGGGTGGTGAACGAAATTTTTCAAACAAACCAGATTTTCCACCTCTGTTAATGATGGCCGTTTCGGTGTTGTAGTTTACGCAAACCCTATTGCCTGGGGAATTAATTCACCGCATAGTAGAGACATGATCTGGTGAATATATTCACCGGCTAGCCCGGCGATCATCTTCGCTGGTGGAGACCAATATAAACGTAATTCGAATAGGAGGACTGCTATGTCTAAAACAGGGCGATCAAATTACCGCCGGAGCGGCCGAGAGCGGCGGCATCAGGCGAAACTCGAACGACGGATTTATGCGCGAACTGTGAGGCGCGAGCACCCCGACATTCGTCTGCTGGGAAAAGCATTTCTCGCGTTGGCGCTGGCTGATGCCTCCCGTACGGCTGACGCCAAGGCCGAGGCTCGCGCCGTCGTCGACACCGACGCGCACACCACTGGGGAGGAGGTTCACCATGACGACTGACCAATCCGAACTGCCCGTAGATGCTGACTCGTTGGTGTGGCAGCACTTGTTCTGGCCCAGTCCGTTTCGCGAAGCCTCGGCGACGTCGCTGCTGCGGCACTGGGCCGCGCAGAAGCACGCGCCGCAGCTGATCCTTGAGGCACGCAGCGACGCCAGCGGTGTTGAGTACCTGGTGGGGAGCCAGTTGCGTCATGCCCTGCCGATACGGCGGTCGGTTGAACAGTTGGTGGGTGGCAGTGTCGTCACGCCGTTCGACGCCGATGAACGCCGGGAGATGCGCACCGCCCGCCGGGTGAAGCTGACCGCGACGGATTGGCCGCTGGAACCGGTCGATCGGGTGGCGTCGAGCCGCTCCATCCTGAGCGCGCTGACAGCCGTGAATCGTGGCGAGCGCCTGGTGATTCAGGTAATCCTGGGGCCACGCCGCCAGCCGATGCTGCCGCCTGTCGAACCCCCGGCCCATCAATCGGTGGCCTCGAAGGTCTGGAGCGGTCTGTTGCCTGACCGGCGCCCGAACGCCCGTCAGGCCCTCGTCCGCAAACTTGGCCAGCATGGCTTCGCGGCCGTCATTCGGATCGGCGTCGAGGCCGGCACCGCGGAACGACGTAAATCGCTGCTGTTGGGTCTGGCCGCGGCGCTGGGGACGGTGGAAACCGCCGGGGTGCATTTGAAGCTGGCGGGGGAGAAGGCCGCCAGCATCAACCAGCCGAAGTCGGGCTGGTCGATGTTCATGCCTGCCCAACTGGTCAGTGTGCCCGAACTTAGTCACCTGCTGGCGTGGCCGGTATCGGATAAGGATGAATACTTCCCGGGCCAACCGCCACTGCACCCCCGGCCGGTACGGCCTTCAGATGCGGTGCAGACCGGTGAGCGAACCATCGCCACCGCGAACGCGCCGGGCGTCACCGCGACGATCGGTTACAACGTCATCGACAGCATGCGTCACACCTGGGTGATTGGGCCGAACGGCACCGGCAAGTCGACGCTGCTGCTGAACCTCATCGTGCAAGACCTGGAGGCGGGCCGCCCGATCGTCGTCATCGAACCGAAAGACCTTGTGGCCGACGTTCTGTCCCGCATCCCCGAGGAGCGGAAGAACGATATTGTGCTCCTCGACCCCCTCGATAGGGCCCCGGTCGGTATCAACCCGCTCAGCCGATCGTTCGGTGGGAGGAGCGATGGCCGGACCCCGGAAGTCGTGGCGGATTCGCTAGTCGGCACCTTCCAATCGCTCTATGGCGACGTCGGCCCGCGCAGTCTGGACATCCTTCGAAACAGTCTGGAGGTGCTGGCCAAGCGCGACGACGCCAGTCTGGCCATGTTGCCGCTCCTGCTGACCAATCCTGGGTTTCGGCGGTCACTGACGCAGCGGGTGATCAAGGAAGATCCATTCGCGGCGGGGCCCTTTTGGCAGTGGTTCGACTCGTTGTCACCCGAAGGCGTGGACAACAAGATCGCGCCACTCAGCAACAAGCTGCGGCCACTGCTGACCAAACAGCTCAGAGCAGTGCTGGCGCAGCGCAATCCGAAGTTCAACATTCGCCAAGTGCTGACCGAACGCAAGGTGTTGCTGGTACCGCTCCAGAAGGGCGTCATCGGGCCGGAGTCGGCGCAACTGTTGGGAGCGATCGTGCTGGCCGAGTTGTGGCAAGCGATCCGGGAACGCGCCGGCACCCCGGAGGAGTCGCGGATTCCCGTACTCGTCTATATCGACGAGGTACAGGACTACCTCAAACTGCCAACGGATTTGGGCGATGCCCTGGCTACCGCCCGCTCCCTCAAAGCCGGATTCCACATGGCGCACCAATACGAGAAACAGATGCCCCCAGCGATGTTGGACGCCTTCCGTAACAACGCCCGGAGCCGCATCACCTTCCAGCTCCAAGCAGGTGACGCCAAGAACATGGCCGAGGGGCAATCCGTCTTGGTACCCCAGGACTTCGGGACACTGCCTGCTCACCACGTCTACGCCAGCTTGATGCGCGACAATTCGGTGCAGCCATGGGCATCCGGCGTGACGTTGCCGCCCCCACCCGAGATCAGCGACCCAGAGGAGATCCGCCGGTTAAGCCGTGAACGCTACGGCCAGCCGCTGGACGAGATTGAACGCGGCTTCGCTGAGCTGCTCGATCAGGTCAACGGTAGCAGCACCTCGATAGGTGGGGCCGGCGCGCGGCGTAGGAGGCAAGCGTGAGCGGATTGGCGGGCGGCGGAGCCGCTTCTAACAGAGGCCATCTCGATGGCCGTCTCGCCTCGACCAACATTCCTGCATTCTCGCCGGTCAGCTCCAAGTTCCGCGTCCCGCTGGACGCGAATGATGGTGCCCATTCGGGCACCACACACCAACATCCGCCGCGACGTCGTACCCGCCAGCCAATCCGTGATCTGTCCGCCATCGCCAAGCAGTTGAGTGAGCGCGATTGGGTCATTCTGCGGTCCGTGGCCGAGCATCGGTTCCTGACCGTGCGCCATATCGAGTCGTTGCATTTCGGCGACCTGACACCCGGCTCTGGCCGGCGCAAAGCGCAACGAGCGCTGGCTAAGCTGCGACAGCTCCGTGTGCTGAACAACCTGACCCACCGGGTCGGAGGTCTGGCCGGGGGCAGCGACGGCATGGTGCACTACGTCGACGACATCGGGCAGCGCCTGCTTCGGCGGGAGTCCGGAGCCGTGGCCCGGCGGCGCTTCCACACCCCGACCGAACGGTTCTTGGACCATCAACTGGGGATTGCCACCGCGCACGTAGCGCTTGTGGAGGCATCCCGGCACGGCCAACTGGAACTGCTGAAGTGCGACATCGAACCTGTGGCCTGGCGTGACTACGTTGGCATCGGTGGCGCGAGGCTGACACTCAAGCCGGACCTGTATGCCGAAACCGCGTATCCGCCCGGCAGCGAGTACGTCGACGCGGCGTTCATCGAGATCGACATGGGCACCGAGAGCATCCCGACGCTCATCCGTAAATGCCATGAGTACGAGGCGTACTGGCGCCAAGGGGCCGAGCAAGAAAAGAACGAGGGCGTCTTCCCGCTGGTGGTGTGGAGCATCACCGCTGAAACGCCGTCCAAGGCCGAGAGGCGACGCGACGCCCTCGGCCGGGCCATCGACAAGGACCGCAGACTGCGGCCGGAACTGTTCCGGATCATCGCGCCGGAACAACTGCCCGAACTATTGCAGAAAGGAGGTGAACTATGAAGCAGCACAAACTAATTCAGTCGCCCGAGAACGCGGCGCCGCACCGTCGCTATCGCACCATCATGGCCGACCCACCCTGGGACATTCTCCAGCGAGGCCACCGCGGCGCAGATCAGCATTACCCGCTCATGACTGTCGAGCAGATCAAAAATATGCCTGTTGTCGATCTTGCGGAAGACGATGCGTACTTGTGGCTTTGGGTGACCAACGGTTCATGGAGGGCAGGCTACGACGTCATGGAAGCCTGGGGCTTCACCTATCGTTCCCCACTGACCTGGGTGAAACCGCGATTGCAGCTCGGGCAATACCTGCGCAACATGACCGAACACGTCCTGTTTGGCACACGCGGGAAGGCCAAGGTCAACTTCCGGGCGCAACCGACGTGGTTCATCGCGCCGGTGCAGGAGCACAGTCATAAGCCGGAAGAGCAGTACGCGATCATCGAACGCGTCAGCGGCGGCCCCTACCTGGAGCTGTTCGCCCGCCGGGCGCAACCAGGATGGGACGCCTGGGGCAACGAAATCGACTCGAACATCATGATTCCCGGCTATCCGGTGCCATCCGATGCGAAGCACCTTCGACAGGAAGCTGATCAGCCTCGCGCAGCGCCGGAGAAACTCGCTACCTGAGCGGACATGCCTCATCGGTGTCCTGCGGCCGTTTCCGTAAGCGCAACAAGCGCTTGCCGGCCGCTCGCACCGAGGAGAAGGACCATGTCCGAACCGAACCGGGAAGTCACCCTGGCGATCCGGATAGACACGGCGCGGCACACCCAGCTGACCTGGATTGCCGATCTCAGGAAGCGCAGCCTCAAGGCTGAATGCTTCGCCGCCGTGGACGCTTGGATCGAGGCTGCCAAGAACGATCCTGACCTGATGGCCAGGGCCAACGCCGCTCGCGCTGCCATCGAAGAAGAAGCACGCACGCGGCAGGCAGCCATCAACAATCTGTTCACCGCCACACCACCCCCGCCACCCGACGATGAGGACACCGCCGTCGTCATCCCCGAGGAGGCGGAACCCGCCACCGAGGCCGCCGATGCGACCGAAGTGACGGACACGACGGAAGACGCACCGGCACAAGGCGCTCGCCGCAGTCGGGGTCGTCGTGGCAGCCAACAGGCGGGAGGTGAACAAACGGACAGCTGAGCCACGCTCAGCGCCCGGTGTAAGAGGCCGGCGGACAGCAGATCGAGGAATGCACAGACCTCGCTGCTGTCCACCGGCCAACACTCAAACGTAACCGAAAGGAGAAGATCATGAGTGAGAAATTCCAGAATCCACAACGTAATTCGGGCGAGGTGATACCGCCCGCCGAACCGAACCACGACCGCAAGCAGCGCCTCGCATGGGACGTGAGTGAGGCGCTGCTCCAGGCGGTTTACGACGCCGCCGAACGCTCCGGCGAGGATGCCCGGTCGGCCGCGGTGACCGTCGCGCTGCAGCAGGTGGAGCGGACACACGTTTTCGACGTGGCCGACGAAGATGATCAGCACGTTCTAGCGTCGCAGGCCGACTATGCGGCCGCCCGGCTTGTCGAACTCATCGACGCCTGCGACGAGCTGACTACGAGCGATCTCCAAGGCGCCATCGAAGCATTGGCCATGCGGCTCGTCCATCACCAGCTGCCGGTCGGCGGCGTCGAGCAGACGGAAGGCGGTGATCATGAATGAGCGGTTCCCAAATCCACACGCACACAACGACTACCAGCCTGACATTGACGCCCAAAGCTATGAGGAGTCGAGCCGCGAACAACCGACACGTCTCAATCCGCGTATCTACGTCACCCGCGGCTTGCCGCTGCGGGCCGAGTTGACCGACGGCACCTGGCTGGACATGGCCCGCGACCCGGCCACTATCGCTACCGAACTATATGCGGTCCTCGGCGATGACGAGGCGCATGCCGGTGCTCCGCTGTATATCTGGGACTATCAGGACTTCGGCGCGTTCGACGTCAGGACCGGCGCGATCGGACTCGAAGGCACCGACAGCATCGAACTGCTCTCGCAGGTTGCGCATGGCCTCACCGAACACGGTCCGGCCTACGCGGCATGGGCGAAATTCAACGAGGACGACCCCCGCCTGTTTGACCACTTCGAACGCGCCTACCAGGGGCACTACGAAAGCGTCGACGGTTACGTCCGCCACCTGCTCGCACCGCTCGGACTGGATGAAGTCCTGAAAGACGCCTTACCAGACCAGCTCAAACACCTCGCCTACATCGACTACGAGGCGATCGGCGAGCAACTGCTGGCACAAGACGACATCGTGGCCGTTCCGGCAGAAGGCGGCGGCGTGTGGATATTCGACGAGCGAGCGTAGGCAGTCGATATTAATGACTTCGTCAGAAAATAGCCTATCAGGAAATTGTTGTAGAAATTGTAAAAGTCACGAAAAAGCGTTGAAATAATTCCCCAACTGGAGGTATTATTCAAATACGAATGGGGACAAGAAAATGAACGAAGATTTGCATGTTAATCAAACAAGCGACATCGCCAGATTGGGCAGACTGCTTCAGCTGAGACGGGAAGCGCTCGGCCTTTCGGTGCGAGAAGCTGCGCGGCGTGCCGACGTCGATAAAGGTACTGTCTCTCGGATCGAACAGGGGCAGATCCCGAATCCGAGGCCGGAAAACATAAAGGCTATCGCGAATGTGCTGCGCGTGCCGGTAAGTGACCTGTTTGCAGTGGCCGGTTGGATGCCTAAAGGTGAATTGCCGACCTTACGGCCGTATCTGCGCACGAAGTACAACCTCACCGCCGAGGAGATGAAGGACATCGAGAGGGACTTCGCGCGCATCGCACGGGAGAAAGGTATCAGTTTCAATGAATACGACGGCCCGATCGACGGTGAAGATGAGGGGTAGCTAGCGGGGGAGAAACGCACCGCCTTCAGCGATTAATAATTCCTTAATGGCAGACTAGAGGGAAAGAAAGGAGTAGTGCGCAACTATCAAACGTTAATTTGTAAGGAGGTGACGCTCAATGCGAGACGGACGACCAATCTCTAACAAACCGGTAATATTGCCAGTTCGGCAAGGAGGGGAGTATTCGCAACGGCAGCCCAGTATTTTGCGTGAACTGCGTATCCGGATCCCCCGCCGCCCAAACGTAACCTACTCGGAAGCGCTTGTGATCGCCGAGCTGCAAGCGGCTACGCTCCTGGAGCTGTGCGAGGTTGACGCGGCACCGGTTTTGAGTGAGATCGTCACCAACCTGCCAAAAGTCCGCGTTGAGCACGCCTTTCAGAGCGCCTCGGGCGCAAGCTTCTGGGATCGCGAACGAAGCGAATGGGCGATCTATCTCAACCGCGGCGACTCCCGTCGTCGTCGTCGGTTCACCCTACTCCACGAATTCAAACACATAATCGACTACGGGTACCGACACGTGCTGTATGCCGGTCCTGGTCATAGTGACTCGGACATCGAGGCCGAACGCGCAGCCGACTACTTCGCTGGCTGCGTCTTGGTGCCGAAGAAGTTCCTCAAGCGTGCATGGGGAAACGGAATACAAAAGGTCACTGACCTTGCACATCTATTCCGGGTCAGCGAGGTTGCGATTGAAGTGCGTCTTCGTCAAACCGGATTGGTCGATTGTTCGCACCGTGAAGAGAGCGGCGTTGTGCGGCATGCGATGGGATGGGCAGTGAACTGTCAGGGCCGTCACGGCGGCAGCTGGTGGCAGGACGCCTTAAACGTCGACTTGGTTAGGAGTTTGCAATGAATATTACTGAAAAAGCGGTTGATCATCGAAACGATAGAGCACTCGCCGTGCTGTTTCTGTCCATGGCGTCAATGCCGGTTTCGGCCGCACGTGGCGGCGAGCCGCTGGCAGTTCAGGTGCAACGCGAGAATGGAAGAAAAAAGGCAGCTGAGCTGAATTCTCATGTCTCACGTGAGTTCGTCGAGATCGGTGTTGCTGCGACAGGCCACCGCAAGCGACCGGCGATTGTTGAACTACTCCACTATCTGGACGAGAACCCCGGTATATGTTACGTCATATTCTCGGCGACAGGCCGGGTGTCACGCCGACTTGAAGACTTCCGCGAACTGATGACCCAATTCGATGCCCGTGACGTGGTCGTGGTGCTTCCGTATGGCGATCCTTTGATGCCTGCGGCTGTTCGCGAAGCGCTCTGGCGCACCACTGAATGGGTCCGGGAACGAAGTCTGGCAGCACGGGCGCAACGTCGCCAGAAAGCGGCATCTGCCACCTAACACCCCTGCATAGCAGGTAACGATATCGGAGGGAAGATATGACACGAAACAGATTCGAAGCAGTGGGTCCGAGCATGACCGTGGCAGACCAGCCGCTGAAAACGGCCGTGTCCTATCCGCGTGTGTCGACTAAGGAGCAAGCCGAGAAGGATGGCGCCGATCCGGATGGGTACTCCCTACCGGCGCAGCGAGATGCCAACCGTAGGAAGGCTGCATCGCTCGGCGCGGTCGTCGTGAAGGAGTTCGTGGAACGCGGCGAGAGCGCCAAGACCGCCGATAGGCCCAAGCTTCAAGAGATGCTCGCTTACATCGAGGAGCATCCGGTCGACTATGTCATTGTCCACAAGATTGACCGGTTGGCGCGCAACAGGGCCGACGACGTCGAGATTCATATGGCGATCAGAGCTGCCGGGGCTGAGCTTGTTTCGGCGACAGAGAACATTGACGAAACCCCCTCGGGCATGCTGCTGCACGGCATCCTCAGTTCCATCTCGGAGTTCTACTCCCGCAACCTCGCCACTGAGGTGCTGAAGGGCATGACCGAGAAGGCTCGCACTGGCGGTACGCCACATCGAGCGCCCATTGGCTACCGCAACGTCGGGATCATCAACGAACAGGGAGTCGAGATCCGCACCGTGGTTGTTGATCCCGAGCGCGGACCCCTGATCGCGTGGGCCTTCCAGGCATACGCCACTGGAGAGTGGACACTGAAGCGATTGGCGAAGGAACTGGAGACCAAGGGGCTGACCACCCGGCCCACCCCAAAGCGTCCATCGAAGACGGTTGAGTACAACAAGCTGCAAGAGATCCTGCGCTCGCCGTACTACAAGGGGGAAGTGGTCTACCGCGGCGCCACGCATCCCGGCCGACACACCCCCTTGGTCGATTCGGTCACCTGGCAACTGGTGCAAGCCCTGCTGACTTCACGGGTCAACGGCGAGAAGCAGCGCGAACACCCGCACTACCTCAAATCGACCGTCTTCTGTGGCGGCTGCGGCAGCAGGCTCATCGTCACCCACGCCAAGAACCGGCACGGCACGGTTTACCCATACTTCGTCTGCCTGGGCCGTCATCAGAAGGTCAATGACTGCCAGCGCCGCGCCGTTCTAATTGACCGTGTGGAGGAACTGGTCGAAGAGGAATACAAAGCGGTCCAGCTGATCCCCGAACTGCGCGAGCAGATCGAAACCAGCTTGCGTGGTGAGCTCTCCTCCAGCCGGCTTGCTGCGGATCGTGAGGCACGCGAGCTGGACCAGCAGAAGAAGCGCCTGCTCGATGAGCGTGGCAAGTTGCTACAAGCCCACTATGCCGGCGCGATCCCACTTGATCTGATGAAGCAGGAGCAGGACCGCATCGCGGAGCAGCTGGCGCGCATCGAGGTCCGTTTAGAAGCAAGCGTCCTCAATATCGAGGTCGTGGAGAACAACCTCCGCACTGCGCTGAACTACGCCAGCAATTGCTACGCGGGTTACCTGGAAGCCAGCACAAGCGTCCGCCGCCTGTTCAACCAGGCGTTCTTCGAGAAGGTCTACCTCGAACAGGATGAGGTTCGCGTGGAGCTAGCCGAACCGTTCAACACATTGCTCGGCGGCGAGCTGATCGGTCACGTTGCGAGCCACGCCGAAGCCGCAGCTCCTGCGACGGAGGTCGACTCCGCCGACCAACGGCTCGCCGAGGACGGAGTAGCGCTGATGGACGTCATCCGCAACGGGTCGGCAGCTCGTGCAGGAACGAAAAAACCTGCACCGGTTGGTGCAGGTTTGAAAGGCAACGGTCTGGTGCGCGAGGGGGGACTTGAACCCCCACGTCCGAGGACACTGGAACCTAAATCCAGCGCGTCTGCCAATTCCGCCACTCGCGCGTGATGGTACGACCGTCCAAACTCTACCGGCCCGGGCGCGGATCGCGAAGCCGCGCGGGGGTGTCGTGTACCCACGGGTAACACGAACTGGGATTATAACGATTCGGCAACTCCCAATATGAGGAACCCTCAACTTTCTGACTTCCGAGTAACGCTGCCACCTGGGGCTTCAAACATGAGGGAGGGTCATGTTTGGCGGTGTTCTTGTACTGCCGTACCGAAATACTCGACGGTAGGGGTGCGGGGGCCGGGGAAACGTGAGGCTTTCCTCATGATTTTGTGCGAACCTGAGGCTTCGTCAGGTCCTCAGGGGTGAGGGACGCCTGTGCACGCAAGAGCGGGCCCCGCGGGGTGAGCCGCCACGAGAAGGAAGTCGATACGTCTTGACGATCAACGAACGCACCGGGACCGGAACGAACGCGAAGGTCGCTGGGGGAGTTTCGGATACGGGTATCAAGTCGTCGCTGCTGGATCGCCTGCTCGGTGGTGAGAAGTACGCGCTGGCCTTCGGTGGCCAGGGTGCGCAGTGGCTGCGGGAGCTGGAGGAGATCGGACGCGACAGTGCGCTCGAGCCCGAGTTGACCGCGCTCGTGCACGAAGCCGATGCGCGGCTGGAACCGGTGGCGGCGCAGCTGCTGGTGGTCCGGCCCGTCGGCTTCGACCCGATCGCGTGGATGCTCGAGGACGAGCTCGCCGACGGCGAGGAAGGCGAGGAGTCGGCGGCGCCGTCCGCGCAGGCGCTGCGTTCGGCCGCGGTCTCGATGCCGGGCGTCTTCCTCGCGCAGGTCGCCGCGCTGCGGGCGCTGCGGATGCAGGGACTGGATCCGGCTGAGCAGGCGCCGACCGGCATCATCGGTCACTCCCAGGGCCTGCTCGCCGCCGAGGCCGCGACCGCGCAGGGTGCGCGCGACGCGGAACTGCTCGCGCTGGCCCAGTTGATCGGCGCGGCGGCCACACTGGTCGCACGCCGGCGCGGTCTCATTCCGGTCGGCGACAAATCGCCGATGGTCGCGGTGTCCAATGTCGACCCCGACGAGCTGCGCGCGGTCGTGGCCGAGGTCTCGGAAGGTGTGGACCCGAACATCGCTGCGGTGGTGTCGATTCGCAACGGCCGCCGGCGCGCGGTGCTGTCGGGCACCGTGGCCCAGTTGGAGCGGGTGCGGCAGCGCTGCGCCGAGATCAACGCCGAGCAGAGCCGCGATCGCGATGCCAAGAAGCGTGGCGGCTCGGTGTTCGCCCCGGTCTTCGAGGACGTCCAGGTCGAGGTCGCCTTCCACCACCCCGCGCTGGCCGAGACCGTCGAGCTGGTGTCGGCCTGGGCCGCGCAGTGTGAGATCGACACCGAACTCGCCGCGCAGCTGGCCCGCAGCATTCTGGTCGACCCGGTGGACTGGGTGCAGATCGTCGACGACACCGTTTCCGGTGGCGCGCAATGGATTCTGGATATCGGCCCGGGTGATCTGCTGAGCCGCCTGACCCAGGGGTCGCTCAAGGGCACCGGCGTGGGCATCGTCGCGGCCGCGACCCGGCCCGGTCAGCGCAGCCTCTTCACCCCGGGCGCGGCTCCGCAGGTCGCCCCGTCCTGGGATGCGTTCGCGCCCAAGCCGATTCGTCTCCCCAACGGCCGGATCGTGGTCGAAACCGCCTTCACTCGCCTGACCGGCCGGTCGCCGATTCTGCTGGCCGGTATGACCCCGACCACCGTCGACGCGAAAATCGTTGCCGCCGCGGCGAATGCGGGTCACTGGGCCGAGCTGGCCGGTGGCGGCCAGGTGACCGAGCAGATCTTCGCCGATCGGGTCGCCGAGTTGAAGACCCTGCTGCAGCCGGGCCGGGCCGTGCAGTTCAACTCGCTGTTCCTCGACCCCTACCTGTGGAAGTTGCAGCTGGGCGGCAAGCGGCTGGTGCAGCGCTCCCGCACGGCCGGCGCCCCGTTCGACGGCGTGGTCGTGACCGCGGGCATCCCCGAACTCGACGAGGCCGTGGCGCTGATCGCCGAACTGACCGAGGCCGGCATCACCCACGTCGCGTTCAAGCCCGGTACCGTCGCGCAGATCCGCGCGGTGCTGCGCATCGCCGACGAGGTGCCGGACTACCCGGTGATCATGCACATCGAGGGCGGTCGCGCGGGTGGCCACCACTCCTGGGAGGACCTCGACGACCTGCTGCTCGAGACCTACGCCGAACTGCGCAACCGCGCGAACGTCGTGGTCTGCGTCGGCGGCGGCATCGGCACCCCGGAGCGGGCCACCGAATACCTCACCGGCGAATGGTCGGTTTCCCACGGCTACCCGACGATGCCGCTGGACGGCGTGCTGGTCGGCACCGCGGCCATGGCCACCCTGGAGGCCACCACCGCACCCGAGGTCAAGCAGCTGCTGGTCGACACCCCCGGTACCCCGGACTGGGTCGCCGCCGGGACCGCCACCGGCGGAATGGCTTCCGGCCGTAGTCAATTGGGTGCCGACATCCACGAGATCGACAACTCCGCCTCGCGGACCGGGCGCCTGCTCGACGAGGTCGCCGGTGACGCCGAGGCTGTGGCCGCGCGCCGCGACGAGATCATCGAGGCGCTCGACCGGACCGCCAAGCCGTACTTCGGCGATGTCGCCGGTATGACCTACCTGCGCTGGCTGGAGCGTTACGTCGAGCTGGCCGCGCTGCTGCCCGAGCACCAGCGCGCCGGTCGCGACGGCTTCGACTGCGGCACCGACCTCGGCGACGCCATCGCCGACGCCACCCGCTCGGTCTGGGCCGACATCACCTGGCGGGATCGGTTCGCCGAGATGGTGCGTCGCGCCGAGGGTCGCCTCAACCCCGCCGACCGTGGCCGCATCCCGACCCTGTTCGACGACGACAGCGTCTTCGAACGGCCGGTGCACGTGATCTGCACGCTGAAGGAGCACTACCCGGCCGCCGCCGAGACCGTCCTGCACCCGGCCGATGTGCCGTTCTTCGTCTCGCTGTGCAAGACCCCGGGCAAGCCGGTCAACTTCGTGCCGGTCGTCGACGCCGACGTGCGCCGGTGGTGGCGCTCGGACTCGCTGTGGCAGGCCCACGACCCGCGCTACACCGCCGACCAGGTGTGCGTGATCCCCGGCACCGTCTCGGTCGCCGGCATCACCCGCGTCGACGAGCCGGTCGGCGAACTGCTCGACCGCTTCGAACAGGACACCGCCTACACGCTGATCCGCGGCGGCGTCACCCCGGCCGCCGTCGACGGTCGCCGCCGCGCCGATATCGGTTCCGGCGCCATCGACATCGTGCTGGCCGCGCCCGACGTGCAGTGGGCCGGGCGCACCACCGCCAACCCGGTGCACCGGCTCGGCGATCTGCACGAGTGGACCGTCGACCCCCAGGGCGCGGTGCACCGGCCGACCGGCGCCACCCTGGTTCCGGCTACCGGCCCCGACGCCGACAACGCCTACGTGGAACTGGCCGTCCCGCTGTCGCCGGCGAACGAGGTCCGGATCCGGATCACGGTTCCCGCTTCGGTCTACAACGGTGGCGCGCCGGTGGTGACCGAAGCCGATGCCGAGACCGCGATGTCGGCCCTGCTGGCCGTGGCTGCCGGACAGGCGCTGCCGGAAGTCAAGTCCGCCAACGGCTCTCACGTCGCACACGTCAACATCGCCTGGACGCCCGATATGGTCGCCGACCACGCCGGTGTGACCGGCTCGGGTCTGCCGGAGGGCCTCAGCACCATCGGCCGCCGGGTTCCCGACGTGCTGGTCGGCGCCTGCTGGCCGGCCGTGTTCGCCGTGCTGGGCGCGAGCCGCGCCGAGGGCGAAAACGGAAGCGTCAGCAGTGTTATCGAGGGCATGCTGGATCTAGTGCATCTGGACCACCAGATCGACCTGGTGCGTGAGCTGCCCGGTGATCCGGCGGTGCTCAGCGTTCGCGCGGAATCCGGGTCGGTGGTCGACACCGATCTGGGGCGCGTCGTCGAGGTGCGGGTCACCGTCGGCGTCATGCGCGATCACGGTCTGGAGACGCCGACCGTCGCAACGCTGGTGGAACGCTTCGCGATTCGCGGCCGCAACGGCGGCAATGAGCTCACCGATCCGCCGCGCGCGGCCGGGACCGTGTCCGAGGAGGCCACCGAAACCCCGCGCCGCCGTCGTCGCGACGTCACGCTCACCGCGCCGCGGGCCATGGCCGCCTTCGCCGAGGTCTCCGGCGACCACAACCCGATCCACACCAGCAACGCCGCCGCGAAACTCGCGGGCCTGGGCAGCCCGATCGTGCACGGCATGTGGCTGTCGGCCGCGGCTCAGCACGCGGTGTCGGCCGTGGATCCCGAATCTCCGCTGCCCGCACGCACTGTCACCGCCTGGACCACCCGATTCCTCGGAATGGTCCGGCCGGGCGCGCAGATCGATGTGCGCGTCGAGCGGATCGCCGTCGACCGCGGCTGCGAGATCGTCGAGGTGTCCTGCCGGACCGGCGGTGATCTGGTGATGACCGCGACCGCCCGGCTCGCGGCTCCCAAGACCGTCTACGCCTTCCCCGGTCAGGGCATCCAGACCAAGGGGATGGGCCTGGACGCCCGGTCGCGGTCGAAGGCGGCCAAGCAGGTGTGGGACCGCGCCGACAAGCACACCCGGGAAGCTCTGGGCTTCTCGATCCTCGCCGTGGTGCGCGACAACCCGACCTACCTCAAGGCGCGGGGCGTGGAATACCGTCACCCGCAGGGTGTTCTGCATCTGACCCAGTTCACTCAGGTCGCGATGGCCACCCTGGGCGTGGCCCAGGTCGCCGAACTGCGCGAGGCCGGTGCGTTCGTCGAGGGCGCGATGCTGGCCGGCCACTCCGTCGGTGAGTACAACGCGCTGGCCGCGGTGGCCGGTGTGCTGCCGCTGGAAGCCGTGCTCGAGGTCGTGTTCCAGCGTGGCTCGGCCATGCACGAGCTGGTGCCCCGGGATGCGCAGGGCCGCAGCGACTATCGGATGGCCGCCATCCGCCCGTCGCAGATCGGGCTGCCCGACGCCGAGGTGATCGACTTCGTCGCCGGCGTCGGCGAGCGCCTCGGCGAGTTCCTCGAGGTGGTCAACCTGAACCTGCGCGGTTCGCAGTACGCGATCGCCGGTACGGTCGCCGGGCTCGAGGAGCTGGAAGCCGAAATCGAGCGTCGCCGTGCGGAATTCGGCGGTAAGCGTGCCTTCGTGCTGGTGCCGGGCATCGACGTGCCGTTCCACTCGACGGTGCTGCGCAAGGGCGTGCCCGAGTTCCGGAACAAGCTCGAGGAGCTGCTGCCGGAGAACCTGCATCCGGAAATCCTCGCCGGGCGCTACATTCCGAACCTGGTGCCGCGGCCGTTCTCGCTGGAGCGCGACTTCATCGCCGAGATCGCCGACTACGTGCCGTCGGAGCCGCTGCGCGCGGTGCTCGACGACTTCGAGTCGTGGTCCGCGCGTCCGGAAGAATTGTGCCGGGTGGTGCTGATCGAGCTGCTGGCCTGGCAGTTCGCCAGCCCGGTGCGCTGGATCGAGACCCAGGATCTGCTGTTCGGCGACACCGGACGCGGTGGCCTCGGCGTGGAGCGGTTCGTCGAGATCGGCCTGGCGGCGACGCCGACCGTGGCGAACCTGGCGAGCAACACCCTGAAGTTGCCGCAGTACTCCGCCACCAAGGTCGAGGTGCTCAACATCGAGCGCGAGGCCGGCGTGGTGTACTCCACCGACACCGACCCGGCGCCGGTCGACGAGCCGGAAGAGGCTGTGGCCGAAGCGGTTCCGACCGAGACGGCCGCCGCGGCCGCCCCGGCACCGGCTCCGGTCGCCGCTGCCGGCGGTCCCCGCCCCGACGACATCACCTTCACCGCCGCCGACGCCACCCGCGTGCTGATCGCGCTGTGGACCAAGCTGCGGCTGGACCAGATCGGTCCCGTGGACACGATCGAGGCGCTGTGCGACGGTGTCTCCTCGCGGCGCAATCAGTTGCTGGTCGACCTCGGCTCCGAGCTGTCGCTGGGTGCGATCGACGGCGCCGCGGATGCCGATATGGGCGCGCTGTCGGTCACCGTCGAGCGCCTGGCCCGCACCTACAAGCCATTCGGCTCGGTGCTGTCCGACGCCATCGGCGACCACCTGCGCAAGGTGTTCGGTCCCTCGGGCAAGCGCCCGGCGGCGATCACCGATCGCGTGAAGAAGGTGTGGCAGCTCGGCGACGGCTGGGCTCACCACGTCACCGCCGAGGTGTCGCTCGGCACCCGCGAGGGCGCCAGCGTGCGCGGCGGGGATCTCGGTGGCCTGGTCTCCGGCGCGCTGAGCGACGGCGCCGCGGTGGATGCCGCGATCGACGCCGCGGTGCAGACCGTGGCTGCGCGCCGCGGAATCAGCGTCGCGCTGCCGGCCGCCGGTGGTGGCGGTGGTGCCACGGTCGACGCGGCCGCCCTCGGTGAATTCACCGAGCAGATCACCGGTCGCGACGGTGTGCTGGCGACCGCCGCCCGGGTGGTGCTCGAGCAGCTGGGGCTCACCGACCAGGTGTCGGCGCCGGAGGCGAGCGACGAATCGCTGGTCGACCTGGTCTCGGCCGAATTGGGTTCGGACTGGCCGCGTTTGGTGGCTCCGGCCTTCGACGCCCGCAAGGCCGTGCTGATCGACGACCGCTGGGCCACCGCCCGCGAGGATCTGGCCACGCTGTGGCTGGGTGGTTCGGGTGAGGACACGGTCGACAGTTTCGTCGGAGCCGGTAAGGCCGTTGCGGCACAGGCGCAGTGGTGGCGCAAACTTGCTATGGGCGAAGCGCGTTCGGTGCTGGCACGGACCTATGAACGGATCGCCGAGGCGGCCGTGAGCACCGATGAGGGTGTCTGGTCCGCCGATACCGCGGTGATCACGGGCGCGAGCAAGGGGTCCATCGCGGCCTCGATCGCGGGTCGGCTGCTGGCCGGCGGCGCGACCGTCATCCTCACCACATCCAAGCTCGACGACGACCGCCTCACCTTCTACAAGCAGCTCTACCGCGAGCACGCTCGCGCGGGAGCCGCGCTGTGGGTGGTGCCGGCGAATATGGCCTCCTACTCCGATATCGACGCGCTGATCGACTGGGTCGGCAACGAACAGACCGACAACGCCGGCGGCGCGAAGGTTCTCGTGAAGCCCGCGATGACCCCGACGCTGCTGCTGCCGTTCGCCGCCCCGCGGGTGGCCGGCGATCTGGCCGATGCCGGAGCGCGCGCCGAAATGGAGATGCGGGTCCTGCTGTGGTCGGTGGAACGTCTGATCGGCGGTCTGTCCGCCCTCGGCGCCGACCACGACGTGGACGCGAAACTGCATGTGGTGCTTCCGGGTTCGCCCAACCGCGGCATGTTCGGCGGCGACGGCGCCTACGGCGAGTCGAAGGCCGCGCTGGACGCGGTGATCGCCAAGTGGCGGGTGGAGAAGTCGTGGGCGCAGCGAGTCACCCTGGTGCACGCCATGATCGGCTGGGTGCGCGGCACCGGCCTGATGGGTCATAACGATCCGCTGGTCGCGGCCGTCGAGAAGGCCGGCGTGCACACCTGGTCCACCCAGGAAATGGCCGACGAGCTGCTCAAGTGGTGCACGTCGCGGGCCCGCGCCGTCACCGCCACCGGACCGCAGCAGATCGACCTCACCGGCGGCCTGGCCGGTGCGAAGCTGGACCTGTCGGCCCTGGCCGAGGACGTCGAGCGTGAGCCGGAGGCGATCGCCGACGAGCGGGCGACGGTCCCGGCGCTGCCGGTGCCGCCCACGCTCACCTCGGCGCTGCCGACTCCCGAATGGGGCGCTGTCACCGCTGATCTCGCCGATATGGTCGTGATCGTCGGCGCCGGTGAGCTCGGGCCCTACGGTTCCGCGCGCACACGCTTCGAGATGGAGGTCGCCGACGAACTGTCCGCGGCCGGCGTGCTGGAACTGGCGTGGACCACCGGTCTGGTCACCTGGGAGAACGACCCGAAGCCGGGCTGGTACGACGCCGAGAGCGGCGAGTACGTCGAGGAATCGGAGCTGGCCGAGCGCTACCACGACGCGGTGGTGCAGCGCTGTGGCATCCGCCGCTACGGCGACGACGGTTCCATGATCGACAACGCGGCGCCGCTGCTCACCTCGGTCTTCCTCGACCGGGATCTGAGCTTCGTGGTCAACAGCGAGGCCGAGGCGCGCGCGTTCTACGCCGCCGATCCGGAGCACACCGTGATCAGCCCGGTCGCCGAGTCGAGCGACTGGCAGGTGATTCGCCGGGCGGGCACCGAGATTCGGGTACCGCGCAAGGCGAAGCTGTCGCGCACCGTCGGCGGCCAGATTCCCGAGGGCTGGGACCCGACCCGCTGGGGCATCTCGCCGGATATGGCGAGTTCGGTGGACCGGGTGGCGCTGTGGAACATCGTCTGCACCGTGGACGCGTTCCTGTCCAGCGGCTTCAGCCCCGCCGAGCTGATGAGCTGGGTGCACCCGGCGATGGTGACCAACACCCAGGGCACCGGTATGGGCGGCATGTCCTCGATGCGCTCGCTCTACATCGACAACCTGCTCGGTGAGCCGCGGGCCAACGACATCCTGCAGGAGGCGTTGCCGAACGTCGCACTGGCGCATGTGGTTCAGTCCTACGTCGGCAGCTACGGCGGCATGATCCACCCGGTCGCGGCGTGTGCGACCGCGGCGGTGTCGGTCGAGGAGGGTGTCGACAAGATCCGGCTCGGCAAGGCCGAGGTCGTGGTCGCCGGCGGCTACGACGATCTCGGTATCGAGGGCATCGTCGGCTTCGGTGACATGTCGGCGACCGCGGATTCCGCGGCCATGAGCGCCAAGGGCATCAGCGACCGCTACTTCTCCCGGGCCAACGACCGGCGACGCGGCGGATTCGTCGAATCCCAGGGTGGCGGAACGGTTCTGCTGGCCCGCGGTGACATCGCCGCGGAGTTCGGCCTGCCGGTTCTCGGTGTGGTCGCGTTCGCGCAGTCCTTCGCCGACGGCGTGCACACCTCGATCCCGGCTCCCGGACTGGGCGCGCTCGGCGCGGGGCGCGGTGGTGCGGAATCGCGGCTGGCCGCCGAACTGCGCAAGCTGGGCGTGACCCCGGACGAGATCGCGGTGATCTCCAAGCACGACACCTCCACCGCCGCCAACGATCCCAACGAATCGGAGCTGCACGAGCGGCTGGCCGGCGCGCTGGGACGGTCCGAAGGCGCACCGATGTTCGTGATTTCGCAGAAGTCGCTGACCGGTCACGCCAAGGGCGGTGCGGCCGCCTTCCAGCTGATCGGGCTGTGCCAGGTGCTGGAGCAGGGCGTGATTCCGCCGAACCGCAGCCTCGACTGCGTCGACGACAAGATGGCCGAATACCCGCACCTGGTGTGGCCGCGGCAGCCGCTGCGGTTCGGGGATCGGTTCGCGCTCAAGGCCGGTCTGGTGACCTCGCTCGGGTTCGGGCACGTCTCCGGCCTGCTGGCGGTCGTGCATCCGCAGGCCTTCGTGGAGGCGCTCGATCCGCAGCGTCGCGACGACTACCTGCGCCGCGCCGAGGAACGCCGGCTCGCCGGGCGTCAGCGGCTGGTCGAGGCGATGTGCGGTGGGGAGCCGCTCTACGAGCGGCCCGCCGACCGCCGTCTCGGTGGCGACGGCACTCCGGCCAAGCAGATCCGTCAGCTCGAGGCCGACGTGCTGCTCTCGGCGGAGGCTCGCCTGGGCGCCGAGGGGTTGTATCTGGCCCACGGCTCCTGCGGCACAGGCGAACTGGCCGGTAACCGGGAGTCCGAGAAGTAGGGAGATCGGGCCCGGGAAGTAACAACTCCCGGGTAACGATCCGCCGATACCGATGATGGCCCGCCGAATCCGTAGGCTGCGGATTCATGACCATCCTCGGTATCGGCCTGGATCTGGTGACCATCTCCGATTTCGCCGAACAGCTCGAACGGGCCGGAACCACCATGCTCCGGGAGAGTTTCACCGCGGGTGAGCGGCGTTACTGTCAGAGCAAGGGCACAGATCCGGCCCGCAGTTTCGCGGCGCGGTGGGCGGCCAAGGAGGCCGTGCTCAAAGCATGGGCCACCTCGCGGTTCGCTCGCCGCCCGCAGATCGGTGACAACCCGTATCCGCTCATCGAAGTGGTGAACGACGCCTGGGGCCGGCCCAGCATCAAATTGCACGGACTGGCAGCGGAATTCCTGCCGCGGGTGCGGGTGCACCTGTCGATCACGCACGACGGCGATACGGCCGCCGCGATGGTCGTCCTCGAGGATCCGGGCGAATTGGCCGATCTGATCGAAAACCCCTGAGGCGGTAGGGCTCCGGCAGCCCGAGTCGGCCCGTCGCTCCTGCGAAGGCCGGAACCGGCGACGTCCCGCTCACACGTCGCCGGTTCCGCCCTTCGTCGGAGCGACGGAAAGCCTTATCGCCCGAAGGTGCGGATCGCGCGCGATCAGGCCGTCGTATCGCGTTGTCCGGTGCGCGATTCCTTCTCCGCGATCAACAGGTACGCGACCATGAGCCGCTTGAGTTCGGCCACGGCCGCCTCGTGGCTGAGCCCGTCCTGTACCGAGAAATTCAGCATCGAATACACCACGTGCACCAGCACCTGCGCCATCATCGAGCGGCGCCCACGCGGGGTGCGCGGCATCAGCGGCCGCAGCATCTGCTGCACCGCCTCGGCGAATTCCTTCTCGTGGATGGCGCCGGTGGCGCGGGTCGACGGGGTCGACTGCATGGCCAGCCACACCTCGCGCCGCGACGGATCGGTCATCCACAATTCCGCGAGGTGGTCGACGAGTTTGTTCATATGCCGCAACCAGTCCATCGACGGAATTTCGCCGTGGAAGTCGGCCAGCTCCTGGGAAACGGCCACCAGATCCTGCCGATTCAATTCGCAGACGATGACGTATTTGTTGGCGAAGAACTGATACAGCGTGCCGATCGGCACCTCGGCGCGGGCGGCGACTTCCTCGCAAGTGAACGATTCGAATCCGACCTCGACCAATAGTTCGCGCGACGATTGCAGCAGCGCATCGAATTTGCGCTTGCTACGTTCCTGGGTGGGCCGCCGGCGCGGCATCAACTCCTGCGGGTCGTCCTGCAGCTCCAACGCCGGATCAGGACGCCGGTTCGACCTCGGTGCCGTGCGCGCTTCCACCACATCCACCAGGCTAGCGGTAGCGACACGCGGATGACACACGGTGCCGACTTCTGTACCCGCGATTCGGTCCGATTCATAACCCATCCAAGCCGAATGTGGTGACGAACACATACCGAGTAGATCTACATCGGCGGGGGTGTGTCGATTTTCGATCATTACCGCTGCGGCGTTGAACCGCTGCTCGGCGCAACTTTCTCGGCGCGGTTCCTGCACACGGAAGGCCTGATCTGTGGTGGTTCGACCTGTGGTGACTCTCGGTGCTTCGATCGCTCGCGACTGCGTGGACGCGGTGGCCCTGCGCGAGGGAAGCGCGAAACTGACCGACCGGGTGCTCGCGCACCACGTGGCCGAACTGGGCGCCGCGTCGCCGACCGGATTGCCCGGGCTGATCGAAGCGCTGCTCGACGGGCTCGCCGCGCGGGTCGGCGCGGAGTACGAGATCGCCGGGGCGGCCGTGACCTATCGCGATGCCGCGGGCCGGCGGGCGGTCGTCACCGGCTTGGCTTCCGGGCCGTGGTACGAGGCCTCGCTGGTCTCGGCCAAGTCGGCGCATCTGGCACTGGCCCGCGCGATGACCTGGGCGAGCGAATTCGACCACCTGCTGATCTGCGAGCTGATCCCGGGATACCAAGGCTTCTCGCTGATTTCGCCGCATCGCGACCGGGTGGTCGCGGCCACCGCTACCGCCGCCGGTTTCGTCTCCGAGGATTCGGTGCGGCTGGGCATCGCCGCCGCCTGGGATCAGCTGGATGCGGCCGGTGTTCGGCCCAGCGCGGTCGTCGCGATCGGTTCGGAGGCAGAGCAGCCGGGGCTCGCCGCGGTGTTGTCGGCGGGGTTCAACGCGCCGGTGATTCCGTGCGCGATGGCCGAGGCCGGGTCGGCGATCGGTGCGGCACTCGTGGTGCAGCCGGAGGCGTTCGTCGCGGGAACGGGGGAACGCGCACGGGTATCACGCAATTCGGTCGCGGTCGTCGCCGCGGCGAGTGTGCTGGCCGGCGGTCTGACCATCGGCGGCGTGCACGAGCTCACCGACCATCCGCGTTCGGATGCCACCACCCGCCTCGCCGACGCCCGCAACGCGCAGCCGAGCCGGGGGCCGCGCCACGCACGACCGGAACCCGGTCTGCCGGCGGTGGATTCGATTCCGGAATTGCCGATCGACGGCCCCGCCGATCGGCCGTCATCGGGTCCGCGGCATGCCGCACCGGATCCGTCCGATGCCGATCCGGCCGCGGCGGGCTGGGGTCTGGACGGTTCGTCCTGGCTGGGCGTGCGCGGGTCGGATCCGGCGAGTGAGCCGAAGCGCCTGGCCAAGGAGGCGCCGCAGCCGGATTCGCCGCAACCGCAGACGAAGTCGGTCATCCCGGCCCCGACCGAACCGGTCGGAGCGCCCAACGGCTCGCTGCTGTTTCCGGGCGAATCGGCGCCGCCGCCGCTCGGAACCGCCGAATTCACCGAGTGGTGGGACAACCACTGGCGGCTGACGCTGCGCTGGATGGTCGCGATGATGCCGCAGCGCGACTGAACAGCCGCGAAGCACCCGCGAGGGGCCCGGGACGATCGTCTCGGGCCCCTCGCCTCGTCTACGGCCGGTTCGCGCTACACCGACAGGTCGCGGCGCAGCTTCGCCACATGCCCTGTCGCGCGCACGTTGTACTGCGCCACCTGGATGACGCCCTGCTCGTCGACCAGGAAGGTGGAGCGGATGACGCCGGTGATGCGCTTTCCGTACATCGTCTTCTCACCGTAGGCGCCCCATGCCTGGAGCACTTCGCGGTCTGGATCGGAGAGCAGGGGGAAGGTCAGTTTCTCGTTGTCCCGGAATTTCGCCAATTTCGTCGGTTTGTCGGGCGAAATGCCGATGACGTCGAGGCCGGCCTCGTTCAGCTCGGTCAGGTTGTCGCGGAAGTCGCACGCCTGCTTGGTGCAGCCGGGCGTACTGGCGGCCGGGTAGAAGTAGACGATCACCTTGCGGCCGCGGTAGTCCGCCAGCGACACCGGCTTACCGTCGGCGTCGGGAAGCGTGAAATCCGGCGCGGGATCGCCGGGGCCGAGTTTTTTGGTATCGGTCATGCCAGCACGGTAGCCCACCGATGTGACAACGGACGCGACATCGGTGGCGGCGGATAGACTCGACGCCCAGCGACCTACCGGAACGACAACAGGAGACAATGTGGCGAGGGATACCGAGCACATCGAGCGGGAGATCGAAGCCGCGCGCAATCGGCTCGCGGGCACACTCGACGAGCTCGCGGTGCGGGCGGACCCGCAGCGGATCGCCGACAACACCAAGAGGGCCGTGGTGGCGAAGGTGAACGAGCCGAAGGTGAAGTACAGCCTGATCGGCGCGGGCACTCTGGTCGGCGTGCTGGTGCTGATCAAGATCTTCCGCCGCTGACGCCGCAGAAACGACGGAACCCGGTGTGACACAGTGTCACACCGGGTTCTTTTCGTCTACGGCCAGTGCCGCGGGGATCAGACGGTCGGGCAGGCCATACCGGTGCCGTCGGGATCCAGGTGCGGCGAATAGCCGGGCTCACCACGGAACAGCGGGGCACGACCCGCCGCCCGGGCCTCGTCACAATTCTTGAACGTGCCTCCCGCCGAACCCGTCTGGGTCAGCCCCGCCGAGCCGGTGGCACCGATGGCATCGTCGATACCCGACGATCCGGTACCGGCGGAACCGGTGGGAACGAAACCGTCGGCCATGGCGGACGGGGCGGTGAGGACGATCGGGGCGGCGAGGGTGATCAAGCCCGCGCCGGTCACGATTAGCCTGCGAACGTTCATGTAATCCTCGATGTCAGCTGCGGTTGATACGGCGGACCGGCCGCACTCCCCGCGGTGGCAGGGCCGGAACCGCCGAGTCTACTGTTCTGATGGCGACCGCCGTTGTCAACCGCACGGCCGAGAGCCGCTTATTCACCCAGGCGGCGGCCCGTCATATGTTCCGCCGGAATATGTCCCATTCGTCCGGCCTCGAAATCCGTTATGGCGTCGATGATTTCCTGTTTGGAATTCATCACGAACGGACCGTATTGCACGACCGGTTCACGAATGGGCGCGCCGCCCAGCAGTAGTACCTCGAATTGACCGGTGGGTCCGTCCTGGTGGTCGTCGGCGGTCAGCGCGACGGCCTCGCCGTGGCCGAGTACCGCCAGTTGCCCCTCGGTCAGGGTGCGGCCCTCGTCGCCGACGGTGCCGCTGCCGGCCAGCACGTACGCCATCGCGGTGAACTCCCGCGGCCACGGCGTTTCCAGCCGCGCGCCGGGGCTGATCGAGGCATGCGCGTAGGCGATGGGCGTATAGGTCGAGCCGGGCCCCTCGTATCCGCCGATATTTCCGGCGATGATGCGCACGAGTGCGCCGCCGTCGTAGGAGGTGACCAGTGTCAATTCGCTCGCGCGCAGATCCTGGTAGCGCGGGTCCGCCATTTTCAGCGACCGCGGCAGGTTGACCCACAGCTGCACGCCGTGGAATACGCCGCCGGAGATCACCAGGTCCTCGGCGGGAAGTTCGTCGTGCAGAATGCCCGAGCCGGCGGTCATCCACTGGGTGTCGCCCTCGGCGATCGTTCCGCCACCGCCGTTGGAATCGTGGTGGACCATGGTGCCGTCGATCATGTACGTGACGGTTTCGAAACCGCGGTGCGGATGCCAGGGGGCGCCCTTGGCCTGGTAGGGCTCGTAGGCGACCGGCCCCATGTGGTCGAGCAGGATGAACGGATCCGCGGTGCGCACATCGAGGCTCGGGAAGGGCCGGCGCACCTCGAATCCGGCGCCCTCGAGTTGTTTGTGGGCGGTGGTCACGGTCCGGACCGGCCGCTGCCGCATGGTCTGCTCCGGGCGGGGCAGTCGCGGCAACACCAGGATGTCGTCGACGGTGATCGCGGGCATGGTGTCCTCCTAGGCCGGTTGGTGTCCATGTCAACCAAATACTCGGTAGGATCATTCCCATGGTGCGGTGGCTGGACGAACAGGAGCAACGGACCTGGTCCGCGTACATCCGGCTGCGTCAGCGCCTCGACGCCGCGATGGCCGCCGGACTCGCGAGCGACGGGCTGTCGGTCTCCGATTACGAAATTCTGGTGGCGCTGTCCGACGCGCGCGAGGGGAGTGTGCGCGCCCGCGACCTCGCCGCGCAGATCTGCTGGGACAAGAGCCGGCTGTCGAAGCATCTGGCGCGGATGGACAAGCGTGGGCTGGTGGTGCGGAGTCCGGCCGCCGACGATGCGCGCGGCCGGCTGATCTGTCTCACCGACTCCGGTCGCCGGGCGCTCGAAAAGGCCGCGCCCCGGCATGTCGAATTGGTCCGGCGACTGTTCGTCGACCAGCTGACCGACGCGGAGGCAATAGCGTTGCGATCGCTGGCGGACAAGGTGAGCGCGCGTGCCGAGAGCGAATCGGATATGCCGCCGGCGATCGGTGGCGTTGCGCACGCGGATTGAGGCGCACAGCGGACGGTCGTGCGAGTTTTCGGTACCGAGGCTCCGAAGTCGTCGCGGCCGGTGCGATGCCCGGGTTGTTCGTCCCGGACGCGGCATTCACCTGTCTTCGGCGCCATCCGACCGGTCGAATTGCGCCCGCTTCCAGTCGCCGAACGGTTCGTCGCGTTCGCGCACCGCTTCCCGGAAGCCGACTGTGGCCGAGCGCAATTGGAAGGCATAGCCTTCGCGCGTGTGCCGGGAGACGCCGTCGAAGACGGTGCTCACCATGCCCGAATTCGCGACGCCCTGGGCCAGCAGTGAGCTGTTGAGTGCCAATTTCGCCATGATCAGCTGATTGATCGGCATGCGCGAAATCCGTTCCAGCAGTTGCTCGGTGCGTTCGTCGAGCTCGTCCGCCGGACAGGACTCCACGGCCAGGCCCCACTCCTCGGCCTGCTTGCCGCTGAGGCAGTCGCCGGTGAACAGCAGCCGCTTGGCGCGCTGGTCACCGAGCCGGTGCGCCCACATACCGGCCGCCGGAATGCCCCACACGCGTGTGGGTGGGTAGCCGATCTTGGTGTCGTCGGCGCAGATGATCTGATCGCAGAACAGGGCGATGTCGGTCCCGCCGGCGACGGCGAATCCGTGCAGTTTGGCGACCGTCGGCTTGTTCGCGTGCAGCAGGCTGGAGAAGCCGCGGTTGAACCGGCTCATCATCTGATAGTCGACCATGGGATCCCATGTGCCCCAAGGGTTGTGGTTGCGCGCCTGCACCACCGGGTCGAGAACGGTTCCGGTCGTGGGCTGGGCCGACACAGTGGGGGACAGACCGTTCTCCGCGAAGATCGAGAGGTCGTAGCCGCCGCAGAATCCCTTGCCGCGTCCGGAAACCACCATCACGTGCACGCGCGGATCCAGGTCGGCACGCTCGACCGCGTGCGCGAGTTCGATCGGAGTATCGGCGGTGATGGCATTGCCGTGCTCGGGCCGGTCGAAGGTGATGCGTGCGATCCGGCCGGTCACCTCGTAGGTGAGGGTGCGGTAGGCCGGGCCCTGCTCCGGTTCGGGTCGGTCGGCGAACAGCGAGTCCTCGCCGCTGGTCAGGTCCTCGCGCCAGGCCGCGGGCCGGGTGCCGGAGTGGTGCGCATCGTCGGTCACCCAAGAAGTGAACTCCAGTTCACTTCTTGCTGTCAAGGGGTGCCGCGGCTGCCGATCGGGGAGGAAGTATGGGTTGCGGCGTGCAAGGCGCGTCGGACCGGTGGTTCAGGGGGCCGGTTTTCCGTCGTCGGCGAGCCAGGGCGTCACCGGCGGCTTGATCCACAGGATCTTCTCGTCCGTGTGATCGCGTTGTGCGGCAGGATGATTCGGGTTGCGGGCGGCCCACCCGTCCTTCTCGTCGAGCAGCCGCGCGACCAGCGCCCACGTTTCGTCGGTGCTGGGCGGATTGGTATCGGCGGCCCGCGCGAGTTTGCGGCGCGTGGCTGCCGGGATCGTCGCGAGTTCGGCGCCGGAGATTCCGCGCTGCCACAGATAGGCCGCGAGCCGTCGCGCCTTCTCGGCGCGGCCCTTACTGGCGTGGTCGGTATGTGCGTAGTCGGCCATATCGGTTCCCGATCGCGAGCGAATTGCCCACGAGCCTAGCCACGTCCCCGCCGAGCCGAACCAGAGGATCCACTCCGGTCGATAGTCGGCATGATCGGCCAGCGCACTTGCGGGCCGGTCACCGGTTCCGTGGTCTGCCGGACTCGGCTACGGCGCAGTCCCGCCCGCCGACGTGTCGGTTCCCCGGAAGAATTCGCGGATGTCCCGGAGTGTCGGCGACTCATCCAGGATGTCGGAGAGGTCGGGTTGGTCGTCCAGGTCGGCCGCGACCGACGCCGCGGCGGCCTCGCTCTGCCTGCGAGCCCGGCGGGCGGCCTCCTGTGTCGCCTCCACGATGGTGCGGACGAGTTCCGCCGCCGGCTTGCGCAGCGCGGCGGCCGACAGCGACAGATCGGTGAGAACGCCGCCGGCGTCGACGGTCGCCGTGACCGAACTGTCGGCGGAATCGGCTTGCACCCGAACGTTTTCCAGCTGCTGATTGATCTCCGCGAGCCGGGAGTGCTGTTGCTCGTAGGAGTCGAGCAACCGCTCGACCTGGTTACGCAGTCCGCTGTTGGCCGACCGCAGGGCCTCCCGCCGCCACCGGTCCATATCGGTGTCCTCTCGTCGGCTGAACCGGGAGACACGATTGTCCTCCACATTGCGCGACAGGCCGGACGCTGCCTTCTCGGTGGTGGGAGGATCGGCGGCCGATCAGGTTCTGCGCGAGATGACCATGATGTATTCGCACGGAGCGTTCGTTCGGTTGGCGAAGCCGTGGTCCGCGTCGGCCTGAAAGAACAGCGAGTCGCCCGTGTTCAGGGTTTCGCTGATCCCGCCGATCAACACCGTGAGGGCGCCGTCGAGCACCACGAGTTGCTTCTCGGTACCCGGCGGATACGCGGGCAGCAGCCCGGTGGAGACCTGTGCGGGGAGGTGGTGGACGATCATCTCGCCTGTTCCCGCGCCCGGAGCCGCTGACACCATGTGTCGTTCGAAGCCGGTTTCCGGGTCGCGGAAAACCGGGCGATCGCTCTTGCGCAGGACGACGGCCACGCCGGATGCGGCAGCGGCCGCCCCGCCGATCAGGTCCGAGAGCGACGCGTCGAGCGCGTGGGCGATCCTGGAGGCGACGCCGATCGTCGGGCTCTTCTCACCGCGTTCGACCTTGGACAGCATCGCCCGGCTGACCGACGACTGTGTCGACAGCTGCTCCAGCGTCAGCCCCGCCTCCTCGCGGCGTCGCCGCACATTGACGCCGAACACACCGGCCGGGTCGTCACCGTGGTGTGGTCCGGTCACGTTTGCGTCTTGCTCGACCACCGTGCTCCTCGATCGATGGGTATTTCGCCGTTCACAGTGTATGTTTCTTCGATAGAAGAAGACATCTTCTATCGAAGAGTTACGTGATCCGCGTGACACGACGGAGGTCTTCTGCGTGTGGTTTCGAGTGGCAGGCTCCATGCCACGTTCGAATTCGGTGATCTGCAAGTGATTTCGTTGCGAGACGGATACATCGACATGCCGACGCGCCGGCTCCGCGACGAGGACGGGTGCCCGCTCGAGGAGCTGCCGGCCGCCGTGCCGCTGGTCGGCGACAACGTGCGGCTGGCGGTCAACGCCTTCTTCGTCACCGACGGCGCGCGGTCGGTTCTCATCGACACCGGCGCGTCCGATGTGTGGCACGACCCCACCATGGGGTTGATCTACGATGCGCTCGACGAGGCGGGAATCGACCGGGCGCAGGTCACCGATGTGGCCATCACCCACAACCACGAAGACCACGTGAGCGGTCTGATCGCGCCGGACGGCACGGAGGCGTTCGCCGAACTCGAACGTGTGTGGATCGGTGCGGGCGACACATCGGTGTTCACGGGCCGGCTGGCGCCGATCCGGGACCGGGTCGTCCCCGTGTCGGAGAGAATCGCGATCAACGATTGGGTCACCGCGATCCCGACACCGGGTCACACTCCCGGTCACACCGTCTACTACGTCAGTAGTGGCACCGCCCACCTTCTCGTCTGGGGCGACACGGTCCACGTCCCGGCCCTCCAGTTCGATCGGCCGAAGGTCTCCTGGGAACTCGACGGCAACCAGTCCCATGCCCGCGCTGCGCGGGCGGCCCTCCTCGAACAACTGACCCGGCCACACCATTTCGTCGCCGGCGCCCACCTCGACTCACCCGGCATCGCCCGCGTAACCCCCGCCGGCTCCGGTTACGCGCTGGAATATCTGGCACCACCGATCGGCTGATCGAGCCCGTCGTCTCCGGGCCGCAGCGCATGTGCAACAGCGCGTGGAATCCCGTTGTGACCGAGTGGAATTCGCGGATCGTCCGGACCGGAACGCAGAAGACCCCCGACCGGTAATCCTGGTCAGGGGTCTTCGTGGAGTGCGCCATCAGGGACTCGAACCCCGAACCCGCTGGTTGAGAGTTCCTGTCAACGTGCTGGTGGTACTCATTTCTTGGTGTTGGTATGTGGTTCCGGGGTCGAGTTTATGGCCGTCGACGTCCTTGTGTGCCGTGCATGTTCGGTCACGGAATCGCGTACTGTTCCCCGGAAACTTTGGGGTTGTTTTGGGATGGGTCGAGTCGGTGCCACTCCCGCACAAGAATCCAATTCGGTGCCAGCATCGGGCCCGGTGCATTTGGGGCTGCGTCGCAAGTTGGGTTTGCGATCAGCGGTGGTCGTGCACCGAGCCCATGCCGGCGGTGTGCCCAGATCCGCCCCGAACTCGACCGCGCGTCGCCTGGCACGCGAGATCCGCGCCTCCGGTGTCGCGGTCACTCTGGTCGTGCACGAACACATTCGCCTCGGCCGTGGCATCGAACTCGGCGGCTCGGCCGAGCTGCTACAGGCCGCCGACATCGGCCTGTAGTTCCTCAACGGCGAACTCCAGGGCTCCCTCCCACGACCCGTCCGGAGCGGTGTTGACCGTACTGGCCGCCCTGTCCGGGATAGAACGCGAACACATCCGTAAATGTCGATCCGCGCCGTCCGGGACGACTTCGAGTCTCCCGCCGCTAGCGTGCTGAACCGATCGGTCTGATCGCCCCGGTTGCTGCTGTTGGGCACGCCGCCCGGTGCTGGCGGATCAGATGTTTGTGGCTCCGTTCCGTGTGTGCAGTTGTTGTGTCAAAGCGGTGATGGTCGGGTTCGTGAAAAGCGTGTTGAGTTCGAATGACATGCCACGTTTTTCGAGGGCTGCGCGGAATTGAAGTGCGGAGATGGAGTCGCCGCCCGTGAGGAAGAAGTCGTCGTTCGGGTTGGGAATGGTGCCGAGGACTTCGGCCCATGCCTGGGTGAGATGGGCTTCGATCTGTGTGTGTGAGGGGCTGATTGGGGTTGGTTGTGGTGCTTGTCGGGGGCGGCTGTCGCTCAGTGCTCGGCGGTCGGCTTTGCCGTTGGGGGTGGTGGGGATCGAGGGGAGTTGAACGATTTCGGTGGGGATGGCGTAGTGAGGGAGGCGGTCGCGGAGGAAGGCGGTGATTTCGCCGGTGGTGGCGGTGCCGGTGTAGTAGGCGACGAGCAGGGTGGTGCCGTGGGTGTTGGTGTCGTCGATGACTGTGGCGGCGTGGACTCCGGGGCAGTCGTTGAGGTGCGTGGTGACTTCGCTGAGGGTGAGGCGGTTGCCGCGGATTTTGATCTGGTCGTCGAGGCGTCCGAGATATTCCAGCTGGCCGGCGGCGTTGTACCGGGCGAGGTCGCCGGTGCGGTAGCGGCGACGCCCCGGAGCGGTTGGGCTGGTGATGAATACTTCTGCTGTGAGGTCGTCTCGCTGATGGTATCCGCGCGCCAGACCGGGGCCGGCGATCGTGATTTCGCCGGGAGTTCCGGTGTCGACGGGATGACCGTAGGGGTTTGTGACTGTCAGTTCGGTGTTGTCGATTGCGGTGCCGATCGGCACGGTCGAGGTTTTCCGTGCGTCGGCGACGGTGATGTCGAAGTAGGACGCGCAGTATGTTGCCTCGGTGGGTCCCCACAGATTCGACAACACGACGTCGTCGAGACCTGCGGCGGCGAATATTTCGCCGAAGCGGCGGACGAGGGCGGGGTGCAAAGTTTCGCCGCCGCACAGGATGTAGCGCAGGGTGCGGATGCGTGCCGTGGTTTGGGGTCGCTCGGTGAGCTCGTCGAGGAATGGGCCGAGCATTGTCGGCACGAACTGAACGACGGTGACGTTGTAGCGTTCGATCGCGTTGATGATTTTGCGGGGGTCGGTGTGCGTGTGTTCGGGAAGCACTGCTACCGCGGGCCCGTGCGCCAGCCACATCAGTTCCGGTACCGACGCGTCGAAGGTCTGGGGAGCCTTGAACAGGACGACGTCGGATTCCCGCAGTGAGTAGTGCCGTTGCATCCACGTCATCAGATTCATGATCGAGCGGTGTTCGATCATCACCCCTTTCGGGATGCCGCTCGACCCGGAGGTACGGATCATGTAGGCCAGGTCACCGGGTCGGACGGTCGCTGGTGGAGTGTGTTGCAGCGGAAGCCTGTCCGGGGCGATCACCTCGATGCCGTATGCGGCGGCGTGGTTCGGTTCGCCGATCACCACGCGTGCCTGGCTGTCGGCGAGCAGGGTGTGGATGCGCCACGCTGGCGCGTCCGGGGAAATCGGTACGTAGGCGGCTCCGGCGGTCATCACGGCATGGACAGCAATGACCAGTTCGGGGGAGCGGGGCAGTATGACTGGGACGAATTCGCCTGGGCACACGTTGTGTTCGCGCAATCTGGCGGCCAGTGCTTCGACACGGTCGAGCAGTTCGCGGAAGGTGAGGAAGGCGGTTTTGTCGTCCGGAGTGGTCCAGCTGCATGCTGTGTGGTTCGGGTAGCGCTCCGCCGTGGCGGCCAGCAGTTGCGGGATCGTCATTGCCTCGTCGGTCCCGGTGAGGCAGCGATCGTGATCGGTTGGTGACTGCTGGGCTCGCGGTCGCAGTGGCACCGTGCTCGAAGCCGCGGTGGTGAGGGTGTCCAGGATCAGGCTGACGGCTCTGTCGATACCGGTTTCGTCGGCGATCTCTGTGCGGTAGAAGATTTCGATATCGATGGTGCCGTCGTATGCGTATTCGTTGAGGAGGATGGTGACGGCGCCGAGCGTGTTGCCGACCGCGAGTGTGGTTACGTCGCGGCGTAGGCGCGCGGCGTGGGGATGGTCGGGAATTTTGTTGTAGGTCAGTCGCACGTCGAACAGTGGACTTGCGGCGCCGGTGATTTCGCGCAGGGCGCGTAGTAGCTCGCCGTAGGGAAATCGTTGGCGCGTTTGAAGGTCGAGCACCTGCGTCCGGACCAGCTCGGTGAGATCAGCAAACGTGGCTGCCGCGGTGATCGGAATATGGACGGGCAGAACGTTGCTGAGGTCGCCGACGGTTGCCAACTCTGCTGGGGTTTCCCGGTTCAGCAGGGCGAGTCCGATGACGATGTCCCCGCTGCCGTGGATGCGGTGCAGGTGAACGCCGAGCGCGGCGAGTACCAGAGCCGCGACTGGCCCGCGTGTTCGGATCCGTTCCATCGTGGGGCGGTCGATTGCACGGCTGTAGCGGCCCAGCCGGGGCGATGGGGTGCTCGCCCATGACGGGTCGAACAACGCTGGGGTCAGCGGCTGGAAGCGTTCGACGAGGGTGTCGCGGTCGGTGTTCCACTGATCGGACTCGCGATAGTGGCGGAAGTTGTCGAGAACGGACAGATAGCTCGGCGCGGCATTGATCGGATCTTCGCCGAAGTAGATGGCGGAGATCTCTCGAGCCAGCAGGATCAATGACCAGCCGTCGGCGACTGCGTGGTGGAATCGGATGAACACCAGCAGTGAATCGGTGTCATCGCACAGAATGGTGAACTCGGACTGGTGCCCGTCGATCGGCAAGACGGTATTCGCTCGCTCGTGCGTCCAGTGGTGCAGCGCCACAGCAGGCTCGGTTTCCGACCGCAGATCGATGAACTCGATTCCGACGGGCGCGGGGGCCAGGCGCTGCACGGGCGGGACTTGGGCGGTGTCGAATCGCAGTCGCAGCGCGTCGTGGCGATGACACGAGGCGATGATCGCGGCGCGCAACCGGTCGACATCGGTGGCGCCGACAAGGCGCATGCACTGGGCGGCCTGCACCACCGGCGTATCCGGGAAGCGTGCTCCGAGCACGATGAGGTCTGCTTGATATGGCGACAGCGGCCACTCGTGGACTGCTCCACGGTGGTGTTCGGTTGAAGGAGGCGTGGTCGATGGTGCTGTGGCGGTGGCGAGTTCACTGCTGAGGTGGGCAGCCAATGTGGCCGGCGTCGGGTGTCTGGCGAGGTCGGCTGCAGTGAACCGCAGGCCGTACGCGGACTCGAGATGGTGGCGCAGACTCAATGCCGCCAGTGAGTCGAGACCGAGGTCGGCGAATGTCGAGGTGGGTTCGATTGGTTCGTCGCCGGAATATCCGAGTACGGCGGCCAGTGCCGCCTGCACGGCAGTGGACGGATCGAGCTTCTTGGGCTCTGCGGGGGTGTCGGTGAGGTGGCTCGTTTGCGGCATCGGCTGTCCGGATGTCAGGGATGGGCTACGGGGCGTTGTGACAGCCGGGGCCAGCCCTTCGTCGGGCATCATCCAGAACCGCTGGCGTTGAAATGGATAGGTCGGAAGGTCGACTCGGCGGGCTGCGGATCCGGCGAAACAGGATGTCCAATCCACCGCAACGCCGCAACGATAGAGGTGGGCGGCCGAGGACAGGAATCGGCGTAGACCCCCGTTGCGGCGACGCAGGGTCGCGGCGATCGCCACGGGGGCGGGCCGGCCGGAGTCGGTATCGATGGCTGTGATTGTTTCGTGCACTGCGAGGCTCAGTACCGGATGGGCGCTGACTTCCAGAAATACCCTTGCGCCCTGTGCGTGTGCGGTGCGTACGGCGTCCTCGAATCGGACAGTGTCACGGATGTTGTGGTACCAGTATCGGGCGTCGAGTTCCGCGGTATCGAGATAGTTGCCGGTGACTGTGGACACAAACGGGACCTCGCCCGATCGGGACGTGATCGAATTCATCGCCTGTTCCAGCGCCGGCTGTAGCGGCTCGACCAGGGGGGAGTGCGACGACACTGCCACGGCCACTTGTCGTGCGTCGATACCTTCTGCGGTGCAAGTGGTCAGCAGTGTTGCGATGGCGTCGGCGGGCCCGGACAGCACGCACGAGCTCGGACTGTTGATGCATGCGACTGTGAGTGCGTCGCCGCCAAGTTCGCGGGCACGGTCGGCAGGCAGCGGCACCGACACCATGGCGCCTTGTCCGGTGAGTGTCGCCATGATTGTGCTGCGGCGCGCGATTACCAGCGCCGCGTCGTGCAGGGTGAGGGCACCGGCGATGTAGGCGGCGGCGACCTCGCCCTGAGAATGCCCGATGACAGCGGCCGGGTGCACGCCGAGACTTTCCCACATGCGCGCCAGGGCAACCATGATCGTGAAAAGCACCGGCTGGGCGACATCTACCCGGTCCATGGAGGGCGCATCGGGCTGGCCTCGCAACACATCGGTCACCGACCAGTCCAGGTGTTGTGACAGAGCTTTGTCGCACTCGGCCACGTGCTCAGCGAAAACTGGGGCGGTGTCCAGTAATTCGCTACCCATCCCGTGCCACTGTGGGCCCTGCCCGGGGAAGACGAAGACCACGCCGGCGGTCGCGTCCACGGGTTCCGGACGCTGTTCTCGATCGGTTGCCAGCTCGATCAAGGCTGTGCCGGCCTCGGCGCGGTCGGTGGCGAGCAGCACCGCGCGCCGTTGGAATGGTGCTCGGCCGGATGCCAGTGAATAGCCCACGTCGGTGAGCGTGTGTTCGCCCCGCCGACATAGGTAGGAGGCCAGCCGGGATGCCTGCGCCGCGAGGGCGGTCTCGGTGCGAGCCGACAACACCAACGGCACGAGCGGCAGTTCGCGGCGGGGCGGTGTGGTGCGAGTGAGCTGTGGCGGAGCCTGTTCGATGATCAGGTGGCAGTTGACGCCGCTGAGACCGTTCGCCGAAACCGCACCCCGGCGCGGTGCGTGGACGGTCGCGGGCCAAGCGATGAGCTCGCTCACTACGCGGACCGTTCCGGCGGTCCAGTCGATATGTGGTGATGGGCCGTCGTAATGTGCTGTGGCAGGGATGATTCCGCGTCGAATGGCCTCGACCATCTTGATCACGCCTGTCACCCCGGAACCGGCTTGGGTGTGACCGAAATTCGACTTGGCCGAGCCGATCCACAGCGGCTCCTCGCGGGTATGAGACGAGCCGTAGGTTCGGGTCAGCGCCGCTACTTCGATCGGGTCTCCTACTTTCGTGGCGGTTCCGTGTGCTTCGACGACCTGGATATCGGCGGAGTCGAGACCGGCGTCGGCCAAGGCGAATTCGATAGCTTCTTGTTGGGCGCGCTGATCGGGAACGACCAATCCTGCCGAGGCGCCGTCGGAAACGACCGCACTTCCGCGAACGAGGGCCAGGATAGGGTGGCCGAGGCGCTGTGCGTCCGAAAGTCGTTCTAGCAGAACAACTCCTACGCCTTCGCTCAACCCGAAACCGGTTGCATCGGCTGAGAATGGGCGGGTTGCGCCGTCCGCTGACAACAAGCCGACCACTGAGAATCCGACGAACAGGCTCGCGGAGCTGAAAATGGTGCCCCCGCCGGCCAGTGCCAGGGAGCATTCGCGGGACTGCAGCGCCTTGATCGCGGTATGTATCGCCACCAGTGAGGACGAGCAGGCGGTGTCGATGCTGAGAGATGGCCCGCGTAAACCCAGCACATAGGCGACGCGACCGGAGGCCATACTCGCGGCAAGGCCGGTGTCCTGGTAGCCCTTGGTCCGGGTCATGTCGGCCATCCGGGGCCCGTATTCGGCCTGTATGACCCCGAAGTAGGTGCCCGTGCGTGTCCCACGCAGCGTGTGGGGGTCGATTCCGGCGCGTTCGATCGCCTCCCACGAGGTCTCGAGCAGAACACGTTGTTGTGGTTCGATTGCCACGGCCTCGCGTGGGCTGATGCCGAAGAACGCGGCATCGAAATCGGTTGCCTCGGAAAGGAAACTGCCGAACCGTGTGGAGCTGGTCGGATGGCTCCCGTTGGAGCCGTGCAGTCGCGCAAGGTCCCACCCGCGATCGTCGGGCATCTCGCCAATAGTGTCTCGGCCGGAGGTCATGACCTGCCACATCTCGTCGACAGAATGCACGCCACCGCCGTAACGGCAACTCATCGACACCACTGCGATCGGCTCACCGACGGACTTGCCGTCGCTGTCGAACCCGGACACCGTCCACCTCACCCAACACGCCCAACTCTGAACACGAGGATATGACGGTGCCGTTCGAAGCCGGTTACCGCACATTGTGCAGTACCTTCTGTGGCACGACCGAGCACCAGCGGCAGGCGTTACATCCGGAATTGACCCTTTTTTAGGACAGTTTTCCTTCTTGTTTGGCCGGGTGCCGAGCGCTTCACTCATCACTGTGAAAAGCACCGAAAACCTTGTTTGCGGGGCCCGCCCGTCTGGCAGCCACTCGCTCGCTATCGGACCTGCGAACGCCGCGAGCACCCTCGATCCGCTGAGCCGCCGCGCCGTCATGGCGGCGTTGCTCGATGTGCCGGATCTGCTCGTCGAACTCGAGACCACTATGTCGCGCACCGATGCCGTCGCTCCCAGGGCGATGGGAGGCCGGACTCCGATGGCTAGCCGTGAACCGATGCTGCCCTTCCATACCGGCGCCGCCGACGCGCGAGCCGCTCTCACCAGCGCCCTGGCTAGACTGAGTCGTCAGGTCGCTGCGGTCGTGGGTCACCCCGCGCCGGGCGACGCGTCGCGCCAGGCTTCCTACCTGTCGGCGCATGTGCCTGAACTCCAAGCGAACTCGCCCGCGCTGGCCGGCGCCACCGACATCACGGCTGCCGTGCGTGCGGCTCGCATCATGATCGACCACCCGCAGCGGCAGCAGCAGCGGGTCCTCGGCGCCTGCGTCTGCGGCGCGGCCCTGTACGCAGGCGAAGAACAGGTCACCGTCCACTGCGTTCGATGTCAGCGGACCCACTCGGCCACGGCTGTGCGCACGGCCGCGGTCGGACGCGCATCGGACAAGCTGGCGACCGCGGCGCAACTGGCGCGACTGCTGCCGTGGATTTCCGATACCCGCATCACCGCCGACCGCATTCGGCAATGGGCTGCGCGAGGCAAACTGCCGGTGCATCACATCGACGGCCGCGCCCTGTATCGCGTCGGGGATGTGCTGGCCATCGCAACCGGCCGACAGTAGGCCGGAACGTAAGTGGTATATATCGTGAAGACTTTCGCTAGTGGGCACTTGCGTAACCGCTGTGCTCGAGCCGTGGACGGGGGGTATGTATGTCGCCACACCAACTGACTCTTCCCTTGCCGTCACTGGGCGACTATGTCGAGTTCCATCGCAAACGGCTCAAACTGACTCGGGAAGCGTTGGGAAAGCGGGCTCACCTGTCCGCGCGGACTATTCAGAAGCTGGAACGTGGCGAGCAAACCGGACTCAGTCAGCCATCGCTGGATTCACTGGCAAACGCTTTGGAGCTCAGTGCGCGCGATGAACGCAGGCATCTGGACGAGTTGACTCGGGTACACATTCCACGGCCCTGGTTTCCCCAATCCGTTCGCTCCGAAGCCACACCCGATGAACGAGCCATGCTCGATGACCTGATGCCTCACCCTGCCGCATTCTGCAACATCCGATGGGACGTGGTGGTCGCCAACGAGGCGTACGAGGCACTGTTTCCCGGCCGGGTGGAAATCGGTAACGCCATCCGGTGGTTGTTCGCCCCGGCCGGCCGCAAAGCGGTCCTGAACTGGGAAGCCGAGGCGGCATCCGACGTCGGCCGCATGCGGGGCATCCTCGCTCATTTCGGTAACCCGGCTGTAGGTATCGAACTGCTCGCCGAACTGCAGCACGATCCCGACTTCGCCGTGCTCTGGTTACGCCGCGAGGTGTCCTACGACAGGCCGGTCGAGGAGCCCCAGCACATCAACACCGATTCCGGTCCCGTCACCGTGACGATGCGACTGCAATCGATGCCCGCTCGCCTGGACTGGCTACATCTGTGCGTCGGAGTCGTCCGACCGTATTCGGGCTCGCGAAAAATCGTATCGCCCGCCTCTCATTAACTATTCTCAATTCGACTGATCTGCAAATAGTTTCGATTCGCGCTTTTTTACCAAATCATGTCCCTTTACTCGCGTATACGTGGGAATCGGCATGATGTATCCGATCAGTTTTGACTCCACCTCAGGAATTTGTCATGGTATCGAACACCTCACCTGCGCCATGTCTCGGCCTTCCCGGCTTCGTTCAGCGCCGCAATATCCGCAATTGGCATATCCATCCGGAAACCCTTGCGGCGCAAGCAGTATGCCGAAACCTGTGCCCCACCGACCGTTTCCGTGCCTGTGCGCGGGAAGCGTTGCGAGCCGGGCAGATCTTCGACGAGCCCGACCGCCCACGAGTCGCCGACGGCGTCGTCATGGCGGGCGTGGTCTGCCGCGGCGACGCGGCTACGGCACGGACACTGCACAATCTCCTCGCTACCGACGTCAACGCCAACGACCATGCTGGTCGCCACTGCCTCGACTGTCGCCGCCCGATGTACACCCGGCGGCATCGGAAACCGGGGCATGTCAGGCATGAGGCCGGAGGCCGGTGCGCCGGATGCTGTCGCGCCGCCGGCCGGGCAGCCTGAAAGGCCTGTATCTCCCGGTGTGCGTAATGAGTATCGTGTGGCACTCCGGTGTTCCGGATGAATAACTCCGTCTTCAGAGCGTAAAGTGAGTGGTAATGGCGCATGCCCATTCGAACCAGGTTGTCGTTAGATTGTTGGGCGACTTCCAGATTGGATTCGACGATGACGTCAACATCTGCTGGCGATCCAAGAAATGCACCAATCTGCTCGCCTTGCTGTTGATCGATCATGATCGACTGGTGAGCCGCGAGCGGCTCGAGCGAGCACTGTGGCCACGGCCGGAGCAACCGGCGGGCCCCACCGCGCTCAAGGTCGTCGTCCATACACTTCGCCGCGCGCTCGACACCGCGTTCGGGCCGGATCGTGATTTTCTGCACATCGAAAGCGGGGAAGGTGCCTATCAGCTCCGGCTGGGTGAACGGGTACGCGTCGACATCCACGAATTCGAACGCCTCTGCAGGCAAGGCAGTGAGGCTGAATGGCACGGATCCGTGCAGACAGCCGTCGACAACTACGGTCGCGCTGCCGAGATCTACCGCGGTGATTTCCTCGCCCGACGTGGCGAGGAGTGGGTGTGCGAGCACCGAGAATGGTTGCGCGCGAAGATGATGCACGCCTTGACCGCGCTGGTGCAGCACGCCAGCGATATCGATGACGCTCCGGCGGCGGTCCGGCATGCGCGCCGCATGCTCGAGCTGGACCCGACAGCCGAACGAGCGTTTCAGGCGATGATTCTCATCCACGGCCGCCGCGCGGAACTCGAACAGGCCAAATACTGGTACGAACTATGTGCGGCCCGGCTCGAGCGAGAGCTGGACACCGCACCACAGGAGGAGACACGACGACTGCTGCTGCGCGCGCACAACGGCGACCTCATCAGTTCCACCGACGCTCGGCGCATCCACTCGCGCGGTTGCTCCGGGGCCCATTGGACAGTCGAGCGCGAGACTTCCTCACCGGCCGCACGTTGAGCCGGCCCGCGCTGACGAAGTCACACAGTAGGGATTGAGGCCATCTATTAGACCCGCCCCACGGGCCAACCCCTCACGGCCGACTTCACGCTCCGCAGGGGACCGCCTGTCTACTGATCGGCCCCAAGAGAGTCCGACGCGACGTCGGCACGATCGCCCGACGGCGACTCGCCGGTTGACACGCGCACGGCACCCGGCGACAGAACGCCAGCGTAACCGCGCCAGCGGTTGCCCCGATTCTCCCAAAGATCGGCATCTCAGGCAGCACGCGCGAGCAGGACGGGCGACTGCCGTCACCGCTCCGGGCCCGGATTGCTCACCTTCGGATGCGCGGCTGTGCGAAGCCCGGCTGGGAACGGAGACCTCCACAGCGTGGCGCGTAGCCTGCCTACTCCGACCTTAACCGCGTCATAACCGCACGATGTTAGAAACGCGGGCATGGCGGGCATTCATGAGCAGTTGACCGCGCTCTTCGTCGAAGACCTTAGGATCGAGCGCAGCCGGATAACACCCCAGACTCATCTGGTAGCCGATCTCGGGTTCGACTCGCTCGCCTTCAAGATCACGCTGTCATCGATCGAAGCACGATTTGCGGTCAAACCTCCCGAGCAAGCCGCCATGGAGTGCACAACTTTCGATGAACTGGCCCTTCTGGTCGAGGAATGCGTCCGAGCCCAAGGTGTGGACAGGTCCGTCGAACCGGATGCGGGGTGAGCCGGTTTACCGACCGGCTCTACGAGACCGCCGCGCTCAGCGATCGTGGCATGGTGACCGGGGAGCCGGGCCACCCCCTTCGCCGTACATGGAACCAACTGCATCACCTCGCACAGCGAATGGCCGGCGCGTTGGCGCCCCACGCCGGCGCGGGTGCGAAGGTAGCCGTGCTCTCCGCGGATCCGGCAGAAGTCGCGCCTGTGGTGCAGGCGATCTGGATGCGTGCTGCGGCCGCCACGATTCTCCAGCAGCCAACACCACGCCTCGACCTGGCCCACTGGCAGACCGAAACAGGGCGCGTGCTGCAGATGATCGAGGCAAACGTATTGGTCATCGGGGCGTCCTTCGACGTTGCGGCACTTCCGCGTGACTTGTCTGCCACCGTCGTGCGGGTGGACGATCTCGCCAGTGGGCCGCAGATCGCGCCGCTGATACCGGAGGAGAACGCCGTCGCGCTGCTTCAGTTGTCGTCTGGTTCTACTGGTGATCCCAAAGCGGTGGTCATCACCCACCGCAATCTGCATGCGAACATCTCCGCCATCATCGAACGCTCCGGATTCGGTTCGAGTACAGAAGAAGTCGCGATCTCATGGCTTCCGCTATCACATGACATGGGCATGATCGCACTTTTGGCTATGCCCATGATGTGCGGTGCCGAACTGATCAGCATCACTCCAGCAGCTTTCCTGAACAACCCGCTGTTGTGGGCCGAGCTGATCAGTCGATACCGGGGCACCTACACCGGGGCTCCGAATTTCGCCTACTCCCTGCTGGGCAATCGCCTCGAGCGGACCCCGGACGAGCACAGCCTGGATCTATCCAGCATCCGGTACGCCATCAACGGCGCCGAACCCGTCGACTGCGAGGCGATGACGAGGTTCACCGAGCAGGCCGCTCGATTCGGTTGGCCCGCAACAGCTTTAGCGCCCTGCTACGGTCTGGCCGAGGCTGTGGTAGCGGTATCCGGGACAGAACCTGGTCGGGGCCTGTGCGCAGACCGGATCGACCCGCAGATGCTTCGGAGTAATCAACTCGCGGTCTGCTCGTCCGACGGCCAACAGTATGCAGTGCTGGGCAGCCCGTTGATCGGGCTCAAGGTACGGGTCGTGGATCCAAACACCGGCGCATCCCTTGACGCCCGTCGCGTTGGGGAATTCGAGATCCGAGGCGAGAGCATCACCGGAACACTCCTGACCGCGCAAGGTTTGGTCCCGGCTCAGGATGCCGACGGTTGGCTTCGGACCGGTGACATCGGATACCTCACGCCCGCAGGTGAACTCGTCATCTGCGGTCGTCGGAAGGACGTCATCATCATCTCGGGGCGCAATCTGTACCCGACCGATATCGAGCGAGCCGCCGAACGCGTGGATGGCGTCCGCCTCGGCAACGTTGTCGCGGTATCGGTAGCAGCAGCGACGCCCGCTGAAAGTTTCGCGGTACTTGCCGAATCGGTGCACCACGGCGACGAAGCGCAGCTCACTCGCATGCGGCGTGAGATCAGCATGGAAGTCTTCAAAGCAGTCGGCGTTCCACCTCGCACCGTGGTCATCGCAGCGCCTGGCTCCCTGCCTAAAACCACATCCGGGAAACTACGTCGCGCACACGCCCGCGCGCTCTTCGTTCTGGAACAATGACCGCCGTGTCAACGGCCAGTAGTTCGGGGTCTGGCCGGAATTTGATGATG
>NZ_BDBF01000010.1 GCF_001612845.1 Nocardia elegans NBRC 108235
GGCGCCGTGGGGACGGGCGCCCCGGGCACGGCCGCCGAAATCCACCCCGGAATACCCGACGGGCACGAACTACTCGCCGCCTGCTGCGGCCATATCGGCGACCACGCCGACGACCATCCGGTCACCCGGGCCGCCCGTCAACTGGCCGAACTGCACCTCGCCCGCCGTCGCTCCCCGGTGCGCGCCGCGGAGATCGACTGCCGTAGAAGGGAAATCGTCGTCCACATCGACCGCTGGGTCAGCGACCGCACCGGCGCCCCGGCGCATGCGCGGTCTCTCGGCGCGGCCGTCGACGGACTCGCCGCCGCGCAGGTGCGCGCCACGGTCCTGCTGCGCGACGCCGAGACGGTCGACGACGAACGAATCCGGGCCGCATGGTTTCTGGTCGGCTCCCTCGCCAACTGGTGGGGCGAACTGGTCGAGCAGCATGTCGGCAATGCCCGCCCGTATCCGCGCCGGCGTCCGCGCGGACCGCGATAGCGCAGGCGGCCCTTATACCGGTCGCGCCTCGATCACGGATTCCGGTGACACCGTCTCGGTGATGCGGGTCAGCGTGAAACCGCAGCGCGCGAGCAGAGCGCGGTAGTCACCGGCGGTGCGCTCGCGGCCGCCGCTGTTGATCAACATCTCCAGGTCGGTGTACTTGCCCGGATGCGGCCGATTGCCTTGGGGCAAAACGATTTCCACGACGATCAGCCGGGCGTGCGGGGCCATCGCGGCGCGTACGGTGCGCAGGATCTGCTCGGCGCGCGCATCCGGCCAATCGTGAATCACGTGTTTGAGCAGATACGCCTCCGCGCCCGCGGGAACCGATTCGAAGAAGGACCCCGGAGCCACCTCGGCTCGCCCGTCGAATCCGGCGGCCGCGAACCGCTCCGCCGCGTCGGCCACCACATCGGGCAGGTCGAACAGGATGCCCCGGGTGCCGGGTGCGCGCGAGAGGATCTCGGAGAGCATCGCGCCGCGCCCACCGCCGACGTCCACGATCGTCGCAAAGCGCCCGAAATCGTATGCGGCGAACAATGATTCCGTGGTGAGCGATCCGATGCTGGTCATCGCGCGGTCGAACAGATCACCGAATCGACGGTCGGTGCGGATGTATTCGAAGAAAGGCGCCCCGTCCAGCTGTGGCCCCACCGGCTTGCCGGTCCGTACCGCATCGACCACATGTGTCCAATGCGCCCGGTGCGTGGCCGAACCGAAGAACAGTGCGGCATCACGCAGCGATTCCGGGGAGTCGCTGCACAGCGCACGAGCGGGCGCGGTGAGCCCATACCGTCCGTCGCGTCGCTGAGCGAAGATGCCGTGACTGATGAGCAGCCGCAACAGCCGGCGCAGCGCATCCTCGTCCGCACCCACGCGCCGCGCCAGCTCGGAGCCGGTGAGCGGTCCCCGCGCCAGCTCATCGGCGATCCCCAGCGCCGCCGCCGCATGAATCGCCTGTGCCAGCCACCCCGCCGCCAGCAACTCCATCAACGACAGCGGCGCCGGCGCCAACCGCCGATAGGCTTCGCCGAGCGCGTAGCGAACGGTCTCGACGGCCCGCACCACCGGCAGCGGCGGCAGTTTCGGTAACCCGAACACCATGCACAACTCCTCCGATAGGCGGACAGGGTCGCGCTCCGCAGCCTACGGCGTAAACCGGAAACGCGGCCACCGTAACGCGGGACTGTGGAGACTGCCCGTCGCGGGGTGGGGCCGCTGCTCGGTCACGCGTTGTCGGCATGTGTGGTCGGGATGAAGTCGAAGGCGGGGGCTCCGGCGTCGCTGTTGGTCGGATCGGGGCGCTCACCGGGGGCGGTGTCGGGCGGCGCGCGCGGATGCGGGAGTAGCTGGGGCATGTCACGCCATGCGGTGTCCGCTGCGTCTCACTCGGTGGTGCCGGCTCCGTCCCGGCTCTCGGCGTGTGGGTGGCCGATCGGAAAAAGTATGGGGCTCAACAGATATTGTGTCCGGCCGTCGGCCGGCTCGTTGTGCAGGCGCGGAACGATCGCGGCACGCAAATCGGCGATGAGGTCCGCCAGCTCGTCCGGGTCGAGCCACAGGGCATGCTGGCGGTATCCGACGGAGTCGGTTGCGGGATCGGCGTTCTCACGATCGAGATAGGCGTTGAACTCCGCGAGCAGGGTGGTCATCGCGGTGGTGAAGACGGCGCGATGCTCGTCACGGCTCGCGGCGGCCACCGCGTCGGCGTCGATGACGGCCCGCTCGCGGCGCAGCCGGTAATGCCGCTCCACCGCCCCGCGCACCCGCCGCTCCTCGGTCACCTCGAGAATCCCGCCAGCGGTCAGTAGATCCACGTGGCGATAGACCGTGGCCTTCGAGACGTCGGGAAGGCGCGCGCACAACTGCGCGGTGGTCAGCGTATGGCCGCCCGACATCGCGTGCACGATGCGCAGGCGCACCGGATGTGCCAGCAGTTCGATCGGTCCCATTGGCAAATCTTCTCATTCTTGCTACCTTTCTCAAAATTGAGAAAGATATAGCCGCGATATGCGGTGTAAGGGAGGACCTGATGAACCGCAACGACGCCGCAATGGGTGAGACCGTGGTCCGGATGCTGTGCGCGGGCCGGTTCGGCGAGGCCTACGAGCATTTCGGGACCTCGCTGCGCGCATTGCTGTCGCTGGAAAACCTCATCGCCGCTTGGCATCGGGAGATCGGGCCGGGTGCGACGCCCGGTGCAGCGGAGGACCGCGACGGCGTAGTGGCGGTGCCGGTCCTGGACCGGGAGGCGACGATCCTTATGTCGGTCGTGCGCGGGAAGCTGAGCGGCCTGCGCATCGCGCGCGATGTGCCGCCGTGGCAACCGCCGCACTACGTCGACTCGGCGGCGTTCGACGAGGAGGAGATCGACCTCGAGACCGCGGCCGGTCCGGTCCCGGGCACGGTGAGTGTTCCGCGTCGTCGCGCCGCGCGGCATCCCGCGGTCGTATTGCTCAGTGGCGGTGGGCCTTTCGACCGCGACGGTACGGCCGGCGCGAACAAGACGATGAAGGACATCGCCTGGGGCCTGGCCACCGGTGGGGTTGTCGTGCTGCGGTTCGACAAGCCGAGTCATCTCGAAGCGGCGCGCGGTGGGAACTGGGCGGACATCACTCCGACCGCCGATTACGTGCCGCCGGCGATCGCGGCGGTCCGGGCGCTGCGGGCGCGTGCCGACGTCGATCCGTGCCGGGTATTCGTCCTCGGGCACAGCTTGGGTGGCAGATACGCGCCGCGCGTCGCGGCGGCCGAACCGGCGATCGCCGGTGTGATCCTGCTGGCCGCCGATACCCAGCCGATGCAGCGCGCGGCCGTGCGCGTCGCCCGGTATCTGATGACGGTCGCACCGGAGTCCGCGCGAGCAATGCTGCCCGATCCCGAGGAACTTCTCGTCCAGGCCGAACGAGTGGAACGCGCCGATCTGTCCGAATCCACTCCGGCCGACGAGTTGCCCCTGGGGATGGCGGCCGGCACCTGGCTGGACCTGGGCGAATACGACCCGGTCGCCACCGCGCTCGCGGCGCGCAAGCCCATGTTCATCGCCCAGGGCGGACGCGATTATCAGGTCACCGTCGCCGACGATCTGGCCGGTTGGCGGCAGGCTTTCGACGGCCGGGGCGACGTGGACATTCGCGTATACGAATCCGACGACCACATGTTCTTCCCGGGAAGCGGTGCCTCCACGCCGTCGGATTACGAAGCGCCACAACACGTCGACGAGGCTGTGATCGCCGACATCGGATCCTGGGTGGCGGCGGTCGCGGTCGGGGAGCGGGGGGCCCAGGCGGCCGGCGGGCGATCGTAGGGGCGCGGCTGCGAGTCGGAACGAGCGGGCGCCGGATGGTTGGAGCGGAACTCAGCCCCGGCGTGCCCGTCGTTCGTTCGGTTCGCCGGGCCCTGCGGCCGAAAGTGTCCGAGCGGCCGCGGATTCCGCTACCGACGCGATCTCGGGGTCGCCGGTGATGCCCGCGGTGACGATGGCCCCCTCGGCGAGCAGGTAGATCGCGTCGGCGGCGTCGGTCCCGGTCGCGTCCACCCATTCGGCGATCATGGTGCGAAACGCCGCCTTGTGCGACCGCACTTCCGCCAGGACGGCGGGGGAGTCGGCGCCGAGTTCACCGTGGATATTGATCCACGCACAGCCGCGAAATCCCTTCTCACCGAACCAGTTCCGAAGCCACTCGAAGATCGCCAGAACCCGCCGCGAGGGGTCCTCGTGCCGTTCGACATGCTCGGCCAGCGCATGTCGCCATCGCTCGTCGCGGCGGCGCAGCATCGCCACGACGAGGTCCTCCTTGGTCGGGTACATCGAGTAGATCCGCTTCAGCGACAGACCGGACGCTTCGCGGATCCGGTCCATGCCCACTGCCTGCACGCCGTGCGCGTACATCAACTGCTCGGCGGCGTCGAGCAGCGCCGTGCGGTCGGACGCATTCCGTTCGGCACTGAGTGTGGCGGGCATGGACCGGACTCCCTTGACATCGAGAACGTACGTTCCCTACCGTAACGCATCGGTAGAGAATGAGCGTTCTCCGTTGAAAGGCAGGAATCCGATGTCCGAAGCACGCCCGCCCTATCCGCCGTTCACCCTGGAAACCGCCACGCAGAAGGTGCAGGCGGCCGAGGATGCGTGGAACACCCGCGACCCGCGGCGGGTTGCGCTCGCGTACACACCCGACTCGGCCTGGCGGAACCGGGACGAATTCATCACCGGCCGGGAACAGATCGTCGAATTCCTGACCGCGAAGTGGGAACGCGAACTCGACTACGCGCTGCGCAAGAGCCTGTGGGGCTTTCGCGAAAACCGCATGGCCGTCCGGTTCCAGTACGAATGGCACGACCGTACCGGTCAGTGGTGGCGCAGCTACGGCAACGAGCTGTGGGAATTCACCGACCAGGGGTTGATGGCACGCCGAGAGGCGAGCATCAACGATGTGCCCATCACCGAGGCCGAACGCCGGATATTCGGTCCGCGCCCGGCCGCGGAGCACGGGGTCGACATCCCCCTGCGGTAGCCGTCGGCGGTGATCAGTAACCGGCGGCCGGATCGATTCGGGCGATGAGCTCACGCCCCTGCGCGAAGCGGCGGACGTTCTCGGCGACGTGTTCGGCGAACGCGGCCGTCCGCAGCTGCGGCGGGTTGGAATCGTGCGGAGTGATGATCACATTAGGGAGGTCCCAGAGCGGATGACCATCGGGGAGCGGTTCGGGATCGGTCACGTCCAGGCCCGCGCCGCCGATGGCGCCCTGCCGCAGTGCGGCAACCAGAGCTTCGGTGTCGATGAGCGAGCCGCGGGCGACATTGACCACCCACGAATGCGGTTTCAGCTGGGCGAGTTCGTCTTTGCCGATCAGGTGCCGGGTGCCGTCGGTCGCGGGGGCGGCGACGACCACGTGATCGGCGCGAGTCCACACGTCCGAAAGCCGTTCCGCCGGAACCGTGTCCGCCACGTTGGGAGCCTCGATCGGCCGGCCGGAGCGGTTGACGGCGATCACCCGAGCCCCGAACGGCTCCAGCATGGCGATGACCTCACGACCGATACCGCCCGCGCCGACGACAGCGACGGTCGCCCCGCGCAGGGTCCCGATATGGGGAAAGAACTCGCCCTGCCGCCAGCTGTGGGCGCGGATATGTTCCGGCAGATACCGCACACCGGCGAGCAGCAGCGCCATCGTGCCCTCGGCAACACTTTTCGCGAAAGCGCCTGCGGCCGAGGTGAACACCACATGGGGACGGCGTTCGAAGATGCCGGCGGCGAAGAACTCCTCGACCCCGGCGGAGTACAGCTGCACCCATTCGATCGATGCGGGCAGGTCGGGGAATCCGTTCGGACCACCGTCCCACACCAGCGCCCTGGCATCACCCAGCTCCGCGAGTTGTGCTCCCGCGCCGGTGATCGCCTGTGCCACAAGGTCGTCGGTGATCGGTGCCAGTGCGATGCGGGGTGCGCCCGTCATGCCTCGTGTGCTCCTTCGTCGTCGAGGTCCACCTCGACCCGGTCGCGGTCCGCCCACTCCAGCAGCGTAGTCAGGTCGAAGACCGCGTCGTCGATGCCCGCGTGCAGATCGCCGAGTTCGGCGTAGCGGGCGGGGACGGTGTTGATCGTGAAGTCGTTCGGTTCGATATCCGGAATCTCGTTCCACCGCACCGGGGTCGAGACGGTCGCGGCCGCATTCCCCCGTACCGAGTAGGCGGCGGCGATCGTGTGATCGCGGGCGTTCTGGTTGTAGTCGACGAACAGCAGTGCCGGATCGCGGTCGCGGCGCCACCACGTCGTGGTCACATCATCGGGGGCGCGGCGCTCCACCTCCTGCGCGAAGGCCAGCGCGGCGCGGCGCACCTGCTGGAAGCCGTGCTCGGGGGCGATGCGCACGTAGATGTGCAGGCCGTGCCCGCCGGAGGTTTTGGGCCAGCCGACCGCGCCCAGCTCGTCGAGAACCTCGTGTGCGACCTCCGCGACGCGCTGAACCCGCGACCACGGGCAATCCGGCATCGGATCCAGATCGATGCGCCATTCGTCCGGCTTCTCGGTGTCGAAGCGGCGCGAGTTCCACGGATGGAACTCCACCGTCGACATCTGCACCGCCCAGATCACGTCCGCCAGTTCTCGCACGCACAGCTCGTCCGCATACCGGTTGTAGCGCGGAAAGTGCACGCGCACGGTCGGAATCCAGTCCGGTGCCCCCGCCGGCAGCCGCTTCTGATGTACCTTCCCGCCCGGCAATCCCTTCGGGAAGCGGTGCAGCATGCACGGCCGGTCCCGTAGGGCGTTGACGATCCCGTCGCCGACGCTCAGGTAGTACTGCACCAGATCGAGTTTCGTCGCCCCGAGTTCCGGGAAGTACACCCGATCGGGATTCGACACCCGCACCGTATGCTCGCCGACTGTCAACTCCACCGCCGGCGTCGACTTACTGGTCACCGGATCGACGATAGTGGGTGATCGATCGCCGGGCACTGTACGCGCCGCGTGCGGGCCTCACGTCGGGGTCGCCAGGGCGAAGGGGAGGACGGCGGGGGCGCCGGCGTGGCGGAGGGTGCACGCCGCGAGGGTGAGGGTCCAGCCGGTGTCGGTGTGGGTGTCGACCAGCAGGACGGGAGTGTCGAGGCCGGTGAGGTCGGGGGTTTCCCACGAGTCGAACAGGGCTGCGACGCGGTGGGCCGAGTTGGCCGCCGACACCGGTGGCCGGTCGGGCCGGGTGTGCATGACCCCGAGGTCGGTGAGACGGCCGATGCGCGCCAGGCGGGCGGCCAGGTCGGCGGCCAGCGCGGGATGCGTCGCCGATTGCAGTGCCATCACCGCCCCGGGGCGTTGCGTCCAATTCCATTCGCGCAGAACGGCGATGCAGGCGTCGACGATGTGGTCGGGCGCGGGGCCGTCGGGGGCGTCGAGCAGGGTTCGCAGGCGCTGGCCCCACCCCAGATCGCTGAGCCGGCCCAACACCCGGCCCACCTCCGGGCCGTCGGATATCTTGCCGGACAACGGAACTCCCAGCTTCGACAGCCCGGCCGGCCATTGCTTGCGGGGGAGCAGATCGATTCCGGGCCGGTCCAGCCGGGCGCGGACGGTGGCCATCTCGTCGGCGTCGACCGAGACGTCGAAACGGCGGCCGGTGCAGTTGTCGCAGCGACCACAGCCGGGCGCGTCCGGGGCGAGGCCCGGATCGTCGAGTTGGCGGCGCAGGAAGTTCATCCGGCACTCGGTGGTGCTCTGATACTCGAGCATGGCGTTCTGTTCCGCTTCGCGCGCCCGGTCGAGGCGCTCGTAGCGTTCGGTGTCGTAGGTCCACGGTTGCCCGGTGGCCAGCCAGCCGCCGCGCACCCGCCGCACGGCGCCGTCCACATCCAGCACCTTGAGCACCATCTCCAACCGCGACCGGCTCAGTTCCACCAGCGGTTCGAGGGCCACCGTGGACAGGGGCCGTTCGTAGTCCAGCGCGGCCAGCACCGACCGCACCACCTGCTCCCGCGGAAAGGCCACGGAGGCAAAGTAATTCCAGATCCGCCGGTCCTCGGGACCGGGCAACAGGATGACCTCCGCGCGGTTGGAAGGGCCGGAGCCGCTCGCGACCAGTCCGCGTCCGGCGCGGCCGACCTGCTGGTAGTAGGCGATGGGGGAGGAGGGGGCGCCGACGTGGACCACGAAGCCGAGGTCGGGCTTGTCGAAGCCCATGCCGAGCGCCGACGTGGCGACCAGCGCCTTGACTTCGTTGTCCAGCAGCGCCTGTTCGAGGGTTTCGCGTTCCCCGGGTTCGGTGCGGCCGGTGTAGGCCGCGACGGGGTAGCCGTGGTCGGCGAGGACGTCGGCCAGGTCGTGGGCGGCTGCGACGGTGAGGGTGTAGATGATTCCGGAGCCGGGCAGCTCGCCCAGTTGCCGGCTGAGCCAGGTGGTGCGCTGGACGGCGTCGTCGATCCGCACGACGGACAGATGCAGCGACTCCCGGTCCAGGGTGCCGCGCAACACCAGGGTGTCGGTGCCGATCTGCGTGGCGACGTCGGTGACCACGCGGTCGTTGGCGGTCGCGGTGGTCGCCAGCACCGGGATGTCCTCACCGAGGTCGGCGATCAGGGTGCGGATGCGGCGGTAGTCGGGGCGGAAATCGTGCCCCCAGTCGGAGATGCAGTGCGCCTCGTCGACCACGACCAGGCCGGCGTCGGCGGCCAGTTTGGGCAGCACCGAATCGCGGAAATCGGGATTGTTCAACCGTTCCGGACTGACGAGCAGCACATCGACCTCACCGGCGGCGACCCGCTGGTGGATCTCGTCCCATTCGGTGACGTTGCCGGAGTTGATCGTCTCCGCGATCACGCCCGCCCGGCGCGCGGCGGCGACCTGGTTGCGCATCAACGCCAGCAGCGGCGACACGATCACCGTCGGCCCGCGCCCCTGCGACCGCAGCAACCGGGCGGCGATGAAGTACACCGCCGATTTGCCCCAGCCGGTGCGCTGGACGACGAGCGCCCGCCGCCGCTGGACGACCAGCGCTTCGATGGCCGTCCACTGATCCTCGCGCAGCCGCGCCTCGGGCCCGGCCAGCTCGCGCAGCAGGGATTCGGCGGATTCGCGCAGCTCGGTGGTAGTCACGCGCTCCATCGTGCCCGACCCCTCCGACGCCTGGCCACCATCCGGCTACAGCCGCACCCGGTGCCCGGAAACTCGGTCCGAGAATCGGCCGGCCTGGCGGAGGACCGCCCGGTCGCGGCGCTATCTAACCGGTTTCGGCGGCCAGCGCCAGCAGCCGGTCCCGGACGAGGTCCGGTCGCTCCTCCGGGATGAAATGCCCGCAGCCGTGGACATATTCGACGGTGTAGTCGTCGGCCCGCGCGGTCTCCGCGGCCGCCAGCGCCGGGTGGATGGCCGCGTCGCCGGTGCCGAACAGCGCACGGATCGGGATCGTCGCGCGGCGGCGTTCCGGATGACGGGCGGCGGGAAGTTCCCGCAACCAGAAGGTGCGGTAGGTGTCGGTGGCCGCGCGGGCCACCGCCGGATCGCGGAACCGCTCGCCGTAGATCCGGGCGAGTTCCGGGGTGAATGTGCGCCGGGACTCGGCGTTGAGCCGCAACAGGCGATCGACGAACGGCGTGTACCGCTGCAGCGGTACGCCGAATGTGGCCACCAGCGGCTGGTACATCAGGAAGCGCCACGCATGCGGCGCGAACGTCTTGGCGGTGATCCACGGGTGCGCGATATTGAGCGGCAGATAGCCCTCGAACCGCTCCGGCTCCCGCAACACCATCAGGAATCCGACGAACCCGCCCCAGTCGTGACCGGCGAGCAGCAGCCGGGACAGTTCGAGTTCGTCGACCAGCGCCAGCAGATCGGAGGCGACGTCCTCCTTGGCCCAGCGATGCGGAGGTGGTCCGGACCATCCGTACCCCGGCAGGTCCGGGGCGATGAGGCGCAGCCCGGCGGGGGGATCGGCGAGCAGATGCCGATAGGCGTAGTGGTGCTGAGGCCATCCGTGCAGCAGCAGCACCGGCCGGCCGTCGGGCACACCGGCCTCGGTGACGTGGAATCGCACGCCGCGGGCCTCGATGAAACTGCGGCGCACTCCGGGAATTTCGGGCGGTCGGGCAGATCCGGATGTCGAGGGCATAGCCGATGCTAACCATCGGCAACCCGGGACCGCCACGCCACGAACGTTTTCCGCCCGGCGTCGGGCATTTTCGGCCGCGAGGCAGGACAATGAGGGCGATCGGACTGCGAGGTCCACTGGCATGCGCGGGAATGCGGGAGGAACGGGCGATGGCCAAGAAGTTCGAATCACCTGCGGATTGGGCCCCACCGGGGGCGCAGTTCCAAAGCCGCGGTGTCACCAGCCGGACCCTCTCGGGCGTGCTGTTCGGGCTGATCGTGACGCCTATCGGAATCGCGTTCGCCGCCAAGGGGGGAGCCGATATCCGGTACTGGGTCATCGTCGGTGCGGTGACCGATCGCTGGACCGCGGCGCTGGAGATCTTCGGCGGCTCCCTGCTGTTGTTGTTCGTCGCGGCGATGGCGGCTTTCTCGCCGGTCGGCACGATCGTGGCCAGTCTGGTGTGGGGGATCTTCCCCGGTGTGCTGCATCTGCTGTACCCGGACGACACCTTCCGCCTGATCGGCGACCTCCCCTTCACCGATGCCACGATGCAGGTGGCGCTGCACTCCTGGGTGACCTACGGCTTCGCGCTCATCTCGGGCATGATGCTGCTGGGCGCGGGCATGGTGGGGGTGCTGCGCAAATAGCTCCGGGCGTTCCGGCACGCCGACCACGGCATGCCGGAACGAATCCGCATCAGCCCTTCACGCACAGCACCTGACGCAGCGTCGCGACCACGTCGACCAGATCGCTCTGCGCCGCGATGACGGTGTCGATGTCCTTGTAGGCCGCGGGGATCTCGTCGATCACCCCGGCGTCCTTGCGCGACTCCACACCGTCGGTCTGCGCGATCAGATCCGCGACGGTGAACTGCCGCTTGGCCGCATTGCGGCTCATGCGTCGGCCCGCACCGTGCGATGCGGACTGGAACGAGGCGGGATTTCCCTTGCCCCGCACCACATACGAGCGGGTACCCATGGATCCCGGAATCAGAGCGAGGTCACCGGCCCCGGCCCGGACAGCGCCCTTGCGGGTCACCAGCATCGGCATGCCGTCGATGATCTCTTCCGACACGTAGTTGTGGTGGCAGGAGATGGGCTCGTCGAAACGCACCGCCAGCGAATCGAATTCGTCACGCACCGCACCGCACACCAGGTCGAGCATCACCGCCCGATTGCGCGCCGCGTACTCCTGTGCCCAGGTGAGGTCGCGCCGGTAGGCCTCCATTTCCGGTGTGCCGGAAAGGAATACCGCCAGATCGCGATCCGGCAGATCCCGGTTCTGCGGCAGGGTGCGTGCCACGGCGATATGCCGCTCCGCCAGTTCCTTGCCGATATTGCGGCTTCCGGAGTGCAGCAGAATCCACACGCGCTGTTCGGTGTCGAGGCAGACCTCGATGAAGTGGTTGCCGCCGCCGAGGGTGCCCATCTGCTTGTGCGCCTTGGACTCTCGCTGCTGCACCGCCGGGTCGAGATCGCCGAACCGGCTCCAGAACGCGGACCATCCGGCGCGCAACGTGGCGCCGGTCGCCCGGCGGCCGTGCACGTCCATCTGCAGGCGGGTGACCTTCACCGGCTCCTTGTGCGCGTTGAATCCGACCGGAACGGCCGCCTCGATGCGCGAACGCAGCGAATGCAGATCGTCCGGCAGATCGGAGGCGGTCAGCGAGGTCGCGACCGCTTCCATCCCGCAGCCGATGTCGACGCCCACGGCGGCCGGGGCGACGGCGTCCTGCATCGCGATGACGGATCCGACCGTGGCTCCCTTACCGAGATGCACGTCGGGCATCACGCGGACGCCGTAGACCCATTCCAGTTGGGCGAGGGTGCGCAGCTGCTGCAGCGCGGCCGGCTCGACCTCGTGCTCGTGGGCCCACATGAGCGTCTGCGCCTTGGTGCCGCGCAGCTCGACGGGAAACATGATCCGATCCTTTCGTGAACGAACTCTCCCTGTTCACGGTAGGGATCTCGGGGCGAGGACGCACTCGAATATTCGATCGGTTGCCCGCCGCGGGCGACCGCGCGTCAACCGATCGGCCAGGACCTCCGCTGGACGGTCACGGGGTGCTCCCCACGCGGAGCGCGAACGCCCGGCGCAGCGCCGCGAAGGCGCGTTCGTTCGCGGCGGCGGTGTCGGGCAGCACATCGCCCATGGTCATGAACCCGTGGAACATGCCCTCGTAGCGGTGCACCTCGACCGGGACACCGGCCGCGGCCAGATGCGCCCCGTAGGCCTCGCCCTCGTCGCGCAGCGGGTCGTACTCCGCGGTGGCGATATGCGCCGGAGGCAGTCCGGCCGGATCCGCCAGCAGGGGTGCCGCGTACGGATCGGTGCCGTCGGCATCGCCGAGGTACTGCTCCCAGTACCAGCGCAGATGATCGTCGGTGACGAAATAGCCCTGTGCGTTGTCCCGGTACGACGCGCCGGCGCGCGTCGGGTCCAGCATCGGATACATCAGCAGCTGCGCTGCCACCGCCGGGCCGCCCAGATCGCGCGCCATCAGGGCCGCGACCGCCGCCAGATTGCCGCCCGCGCTGTCCCCGGCCACGGCGATCCGGGTGGGGTCGCCACCGTACTGCGCGATGGCCGCGCCGATCCAGCACAGCACGGCGTACGCGTCCTGCGCGGCGGCCGGGAACCGATGTTCCGGGGCTTGCCGGTAATCCACCGAAACCACCAGTGCGCCGGTCTCGTTCGCCATCGTCCGGCAGAACTGATCGTGGCTGTCGAGACTGCAGATCACGAAGCCACCGCCATGGCAGAACAGCACGACCGGCAGCGGCCCGGCGCCATCCCGCGGGGTGTACACCCGCACCGGGATGTCGACGTCATCAGGGCCCGGGACGATCGAATTCCGCACCGTCGCAACCGGAATCGGCACGACCGGCGCCGCTGGGCGGGACGCGAGCTGTCGCCGGGCCTGGGCCGCGTCGAGCACTTCGGTTCCGAGCTTGGGAAACGCGGCGGTCGCCGCATCGACCACCGCGCGTGTATGCGGCGTCATCGGCATGGGATACCGCCCGTCACCGCGTATGCTCACGGTGCCTCCTGCAGCTCCGGAGGCATGAACTTTCCGGCGGCGAGTCCGCCGTCGATGGTGACTTCCGCGCCGGTGACATACGACGATGCGTCCGAGGCGAGGAAGGCGACCAGCTCCGCGACCTCTTCCGGCACACCGGTGCGCTGCAGTGGCAGAGTCGGGAAGCTGCCCGGACCGGTGGTCAGATACGGGACCATCGGGGTCGCGATCGGGCCGGGGTGAACGGAGTTGACGCGAATTCCTCTGGGCCCCAGTTCGAGTGCCGCGGTCTTGGTGAGACCGCGCAGCCCCCATTTGGAGCTGCCGTACGCGGAGTGACCCATCAGCCCCTCGAGCCCGGCCTGCGACGAGATGTTCACGATCGACCCGCCCGCCCCGGACATCGGCCCCACGACCGACCGGATGCCTCGGAACGCGCCCACCAGATTGACCTGGAGAATCTTCTCGAGTTCTTCCGGCGTGGTGTCGGTGAGCGGTTTCGCGGTGTAGATGGCGGCGTTGTTCACCAGTACGTTCAGCGCACCGAATTCCGAAAGGGCCACGGCGACAGCGGCATTCCAATCGTCGGCGGAGGTGACGTCGTGGCGGACGAAGCGCGCCGCCTCGCCGAGCTCGTCGGCCAACTGCTTTCCGTCGGCGTCGAGAACGTCGGTGAGCACGACCCGCGCACCGCGTTCGACGAACAGGCGTGCCTCCGCCGCGCCCTGCCCGCGTGCCGCGCCGGTGATCAACGCGACTTTGCCTGTGAGATCGACCATTCGACTTCTCCTCCTCGGAAATATGCCGAGATCCTGCGCCGCATTCGGCGTACTCGGCTCGCGGCAGTCTCGATGAGCGAGATCGGCGCGTGGTTCGGCTGTGACGGGTTCACTGATTCCGGAAGTGCGGGATGACCTTTTCGCCCCAGTGCCGGATCGTCTCGAGGCATGCCTCCTGCGGCACGGTGCCCATCTGGATGAGGCACAGGATCTCGTCGGCGCCGGCATCGCGCAGTCGTTCGACGTAGGCGATCGCGTCCTCCGGGCTGCCGTAGGCGTGGTCGGCGTTGAACACCGAGGTCGATCCCGCCTTCACCGGAATCTTGGCCTCGTGCAGGTAGGCGACGTGCTCGTCGGCGGCCTCCTTGATCCGCGCCATCTCGTCCACGGTGGGATCCACGGCCTCGTCCGGCACCGGACCCGCGCCGTAGTAGTGCTTGATCGACTGCGCGAAGAACCGCTGGCCACGCGCGCCGATCTGCTGTGCCCGCTCCCGGTCGTCGAGCACGATGGTGGGGCACAGGGCGGCGAAGTGGTCGTTGGTCACCGTCGAGACGAACCGCTCGCCGGTGCGGGCCGCGATCGCCTCGTCGTAGGTGCGGCGCAGTTCCGCGATCTCCTCCACACCCGCGAAACCCAGTACCAGAGCGCCGATTCCGTAGTCGGCGGCCAGCTTCAGGGTGTCTTTCTTGGTGCATGCCATGAACAGCGGCGGATGCGGACGCTGCACCGGACGCGGCAGCAGCGCATGCGGCTCGATGTCGAGCAGGTCGCCGTGATACTCGAAGACGCCTTCGGGGTCCTGCCACGCCGTGCCGATCATCCGCAGCGACTCCTCGACCTCGGCATAGGTGCGTGCCGGGTCCACCCCGCACATGGAGGTCTCGACCGGTGTCGCACCGCGCCCGGCGCCAAGATTCAGCCGGCCGCCGGAGAGCACGTCCAGCATCGCCGCACGCTCGGCCGCGCGCACCGGATGGTTGAAGTTGAAGGGCATGCACACCACGCCGTGGCCGATCCGGATGTGCTGTGTCTTGGCCGCCACCCAGGTCAGGAAGATCTCGGGGGCGCTCATATGCGCGTACCACTTGAGCCCGTGGTGCTCGACGGCCCATACGGTGTCGAAGCCCATCTCGTCGGCCAGCACGGCTTGCTCCACACAGTCGCGCAGCACCTGCGCCTCGTGCTCGGCGGTCGGATCGGTCATCTGGGCTTCGAAGATCATCGAGAACTTCATCCGCGTGCTCCCTGTCGTCGCGTGTATGCCTAATCGAAATAGTCCTTTCCGGACCCGCACTGGTCAGCCCGAAGTCCCGCTGGTCGGGACCGTGCCGTGTCGGCGCGGCCGAGCGGCCATAGCGTCGAATGCAACGACGGGGAAGAAGGACGGATGACACAGGAATTCGAATTCGACGTGGTGGTCGTCGGCTCGGGCGCGGCCGGTATGACCGCGGCATTGACCGCCGCCTATCGCGGGCTGTCGGTGACGCTGATCGAGAAGAGCCGCAGCTTCGGCGGATCCACCGCGCGCTCCGGTGGCGGTATCTGGATCCCGAACAATCCGGTGTTGCAGGCCGCGGGTGTGCCGGACAGTCCCGAACTGGCTCGGACATATCTGAAAGTCGTTGTGGGCGAACGCGTTCCGGAGGAAAAGCAGCGTGCCTTCCTCGATCACGGGCCGGAGATGATGCGCTACATCGGTGCGCGCAGCAAGTACTGGCAGTTCGTCTACGACCGCGGCTACTCCGACTACCATCCGGAATTCCCGGGCGGGCTGGCTCAGGGGCGCAGCATCGAACCGGCTCCGATCGACGGCCGGCTGCTCGGTGGTGATCTGCACAAGATCAACCAGCCCACCATGTCGGGGCCGAAGGGAATCGCCTTCACCGTCAGCGACTTCCACGATCTGAACATGATCGCCCGCACCTGGGCGGGTAAGCGCACCGCGATGAAGGTGGGGGCGCAGGCCGTGGCGAACAAGCTGCGCGGCCGGCTGCCGCTGAGCCTGGGCAAGGCCCTGGCCGCGCGGCTGTGGCTGTCACTGCGCGACGCCGGGGTGCCGGTGTGGCTGAACACCCCGCTGACCGAGCTGGTCACCGAGGCCGGCGCGGTGGTCGGGGTGCGCGCCGAACACCAGGGCGTTCCGGTGCTGATCAAGGCGCGTCGCGGCGTGGTGCTGGCGGCGGGCGGTTTCGAACACAACCTGGAGATGCGCAAGCAGTACATCTCCGGGCCGCAGTCCACCGACTGGACGGTCGGCGCCACCGAGAACGTCGGCGAGGGCATCGTCGCGGGCCAGAAGGCGGGCGGCGCGGTCGATCTCATGGACGACGCGTGGTGGGGACCCTCGGTGCGCAACCCCGAGGGGCCGCCGTTCTTCTGCCTGGCCGAACGCGCGCAACCCGGCGGCATCATGGTCAATCACGCCGGGCAACGGTTCGTCAACGAGTCGGCGCCGTATGTGAATGTCGTGCACACCATGTACGAGCAGCAGGCCGCAGGGGTGGACCACATCCCGGCGTACTTCATCATGGATCAGACCTTCCGGGACCGGTATCTGTTCCTCGGCAATTTCCCGAAGCGCCCGATTCCGCAGAAGTATCTCGACGCCGGAATCATCACCCAGGCCGATACGCTCGAGCAGCTGGCGAACAAGATCGGCGTTCCCGCGGCGACGTTGGCGGCCACGGTGCAGCGCTTCAACGGTTTCGCCCGCAGCGGACGCGACGAGGATTACGGTCGCGGCGATTCCGCCTACGACCGGTATTACGGCGACCCCACCGTGCAGCCGAATCCCTGTCTGGCCCCGCTCGAGCGAGGGCCGTTCTACGCCGTGGAAATGGTGCCCGGCGACCTGGGCACCAAGGGCGGGCTGTGCACCGACGAATATGCCCGCGTGCTCGACGAACAGAACGCACCGATCGCGGGTTTGTATGCCGCGGGCAACAATTCGGCGTCGGTCATGGGTAACGACTACGCGGGCGCGGGCGCGACGATCGGGCCCGCCATGGTCTTCGGGTACATCGCCGCCAACCATCTCGCCGACGCACGCGAACCGCAGACCGCGGCCGCCGCATCGGCGTCGAAGCGGGCGACCAACGGCCGCAGGGCCGCCGCGCGCACGGGACAGGAGTGACCATGGGCAGGATCGACGGTAAGACGGTCGTCGTCACCGGCGGAGCCCGGGGAATGGGCGCGGCGTTCGCGCAGCGGCTCATTTCCGAAGGCGCCTCCGTCGTGATCACCGATGTGCTGGCGGAGGAGGGCAAGCAGACCGCCGCACGGCTGGGCGATGCGGCGCTGTTCCTCGCCCACGACGTGACCGACGAAGCCGCGTGGAACGATGTTGTCGCGCAGGCGGAATCGGCGTTCGGTCCCGTCTCGGGCCTGGTCAACAATGCCGGCATCGTGCATGTCGATCCGATCGAAACCCTCGCCGAAGCCGACTACCGCAAGGTGATCGATGTCAATCAGGTCGGTGTTTTCCTGGGCATGAAGGCAGTCGTCGGATCGATGCGGCGGGCCGGTGGGGGGTCGATCGTGAACATCTCCTCGGTCGGCGGGATCATCGGCTTCTCCAACATCCTCGGTTACACCGCGTCCAAATGGGCGGTGCGCGGCATGACCAAAGCCGCGGCACAAGAGTTCGGGCCCATGGGAATTCGCGTCAACTCGGTGCATCCGGGTGTGGTGATGACCGAAATGACCACCGATTCGGCGCGGTCGAATTCGATGTTCCACGATCAGCCGCTGGCACGTCCCGGCACTCCCGAGGAATTGGCGAATCTCGTGCTCTTCCTCATCTCCGACGAGTCCGGTTACAGCACCGGTTCGGAATTCGTCGCCGACGGCGGATTCACCTCCCACTGACACAAAGGATTTCCGCGGTGAAGAATTTCGCAGGTAAGACCGCCGTGATCACCGGCGCCGGAGCCGGCATCGGCCGTGCGCTGGCCTTGGAGCTGGCCGGCCACGGCGCTCGCCTGGCCCTGTCCGGCCGCAATATCGACAATGTCGCCGAGACCGCCGCACGGTGCGAGAAGAAGGGCGCCCACGCTCGCGCCTACCGTCTCGACGTCACCGACCGGGACGCGGTGTACGCCCACGCCGACCAGGTGGCCGGCGATTTCGGTGGGGTGAACATCGTGGTCAACAACGCGGGTGTGTCGCTGACCGCCAGCACCGAAGAGGTCAGCTGGGACGATTTCGAATGGATCGTCAACATCAACTTCTGGGGCGTGGCCTACGGGACGAAAGCCTTTCTGCCGCACGTGATCGCCTCCGGTGACGGCGCGATCGTCAATGTGTCGAGCATGTTCGGCCTGGCCGCCTGCCCGACCCAGGGTGCCTACAACGCGACGAAGTTCGCGATCCGGGGCTTCACCGACGCGTTGCGCCAGGAAATGAAGATCGCCGGGCACAACGTCGCGGTCAGCTGCGTTCATCCCGGCATGATTCAGACCGAGATCGCGTGGAAGGCGCGCGCGGGAGCCACCCGGGACCGCGATGCGCTGGCCGCCAACTTCGACCGGCTCGCCAAAACCAGTCCGGAACAGGCCGCCAAGGCGATCGTCGACGGCATCCGCAAGGACAAGGCGAAGGTGCTGATCGGCAACGACGCCCGGATGATCGACCTGCTGCCGCGGATCTTCGGCTCCGGATATCAGAAGATTCTCACCGCCCAGATGCGCAACGAAGTCGGCGCGTAGGCCACTCGCGGCCGGGCCGGCGATCAGCGGCCCGGCCGCGAACATCATTGCGCGCAACGTAATCGGCGCTTGTGCACCTTTCCCGCCGGAGTGCGAGGCAACCGGTCGAGTATCCGCACCGTGCGCGGAATCTTGTATCCGGCCAACCGGGTGCGACACCACGCGAGCAGGTCGTCCGCGTCGAACGGCGCCGTCCCGGAGGGAACCACGAAGGCGGCGCCGACCTCTCCGAGGCGCTCGTCGGGTACGCCGACGACCGCGACCTCGGCGATCCCGGGAAAGCCGCGCAACGTCTGTTCGACCTCGGCCGGAGAGACGTTGAAACCGCCGACGATGAACATATCCGCGAGCCGATCGGTGACCCGCAGATAACCGTCGGGGTCGAGAGCGCCGACGTCACCGGTATGCAGCCAGCCCTGCGGATCGACCGCGGCGGCAGTGGCGTCCGGGTCGTCGAGATATCCGCCCATCACGTTCGGGCCGCGCACCACGATCCGGCCCGGCGTACCGACCGGCACCTCGCGACCATCGGTACCCAGGATGCGAATTTCGCTGCCCGGCAAAGCCTTACCCACGGTGTGGGCGGTGCGGTCGATATCCGTGCCGGGCGGGCAGACCGTGACCACGCCGATGGATTCGGTGAGACCGTAGGCGGTGAACACCTGATCGGCGCCGAGGTCGGCGCGCATCCGGGCGATCAGCTCCGCCGGGATCGCTGTGCCGCCGGTGCCGGCCAGTCGCAGCTCCGGGTAGGACCGCCCCACCGCGAGCAGATCGGTGAAAACCGTCGGCGGGCCGGCGAGTACGGTGATTCGCTCGGCCGTCATGAGATCCGCCGCGGATCGTGGATCGAACACCGCCACCGGAAACATGGTGGCCGCCCGCAGCAGGCAGGCGACGATGCCCGCCTTGTATCCGAAGGTGTGCGAGAACGGATTGACCAGCAGGCAGCGATCACCGTGGCGCAAGGTGACCGCGCTCGCCCACCGATCCAGCACGGCGAGGGTTTGCCGATGGGTCGCCAGGACTCCCTTGGGCGTGCCGGTTGTGCCGGAGGTGAACAGAATGTCGGAGAGTGCTTCCGCAGATACCGCGTCGGCGCGGGACCGCGCTTCCGACAACGGGATTCGCTCGCCTCCGGCCAGGAACGCCCGCCAGCCGGTCGGTGCGCTGCCCGACCGGCGCCCGGCCGGGGACGACTGGGCACCGGTTCCGGCCGAGTCCCGATGCGACCCCGAAGCTCCGGCGGATGCGAACACATCGTCGGCTGTTTGTCGATCCGCCGCTGTGCGGCGGGAGTGGGCGATCTCGGGCGCGACGCCGGTGCTGTCCATCGTGCGCGTGTCGGACAGCACGACCCTGAAATCCAGATCCGGCAGGACGCCCTGATCCGTGAGCAGGCTCGGATAGTCGATTCCCAGAAATCCGCGCACCGTGAACAGCCCACGGCATCGGGTGCGGCGCAGAATGTCCGCCGCTTCCGGTCCGCGCAGCCGGGTGCCGATCGGAACCAGGGTGGCCCCCGCGCCGAGCAGGCCCAGTGCCGTCACGATCCAGCGCGCACTGTTGGGCGCCCAGATCGCGACACGATCCCCGGCGGTCACGCCGCAGGCCATCGCCGCGCGGGTCACCCGCGACGCCTCGGCGTGGAGTTCGGCATAGGTGCGGCGGGTGCGGCCCTCGACGATCGCGACGGTCGACCCGTTCCGGCGTGCCTGTTCGGATACCAGACCCGGGATCGTCGCCCACGCTGTCGGAAATTCCGGCTCCGCCGTCATCTCTTCGCACACCATCGCCGTCTGGATACACCCTGTCGAACACACCTCGCCGGCCGCCGGTCGGGCGGTCCACGGCCCATGGTGCCGCAGGCAGGTGCCGCGCAGGCCGTTGGCACACCACGAGTCCCGGTCAGTGGTATCGCACGCGCGCCGGCGGGTCCGGCATCCGCTGAGCGGGACCATCGCTACTGGCCCGAGCGGTCGGGCGGCACTCTCGAAGGATGACCGGGGCGGCTGGGGGTTCGATGCCTCGATGGATGGACCGAAGGAGTGACATGACCGCGGGTGCGGAGCTGGCCCAACGATCCGAGACCGTCGTCGGACTGGACGGCGACTGCCCGTTGTCGCGGGACCGGATCGGCGGCAAGGCCTGGAGTATCAACCACATGCGCGGGCTCGGGCTGCCAGTGCCGCCGGCATTCGTGCTCACCACCGACGCGTGGCGTGATTTCACCGAGCGGGGCGCGATCGCCGACGACATCTGGCGGGCCGTCTGCGACGGCGTCGCCATGCTCGAACACGGCACCGGCCGCACCTTCGGCTCGATCCGCCGACCGCTACTGGTATCCGTGCGCTCGGGCGCGGCCGTGAGTATGCCCGGCATGATGGACACCGTTCTCAACCTCGGCATCAACGACGGCGTCGAACAGGCGCTCGCCGCGGCGACCGGCAGCGCCGGCTATGCCGCCGACACGCATCGGCGCTTCCGGGCGCAATATCGCGAGACGGTGCTGCAGACGCCCGACGGCGTGGTGCCGGCGGATCCGTGGGAACAGCTGCGCGCGGCGATCTCCGCGGTGTTCCGGTCGTGGGATTCGGTGCGCGCCAAAGCGTATCGACGCAACCGCGGCGTGTCCGACGACCTCGGCACCGCGGTCACCGTGCAGGCGATGGTGTTCGGCAACCTCGACGACGCGTCCGGCACGGGCGTGCTGTTCAGCCGCAACCCGAATACCGGCGACGGGCCGGCCTACGGGGAATGGCTGGTCGGTGGGCAGGGTGAGGATGTGGTGTCCGGCCGCACCACGCCGCGGCCGCTGAGCGACCTCGCCGCCACTCAGCCGCAGGTGCACGACCGGCTGATCGCCGCCGCGGACCTGCTCGAACGCGACGGGCGCGATATCCAGGACATCGAATTCACCGTGGAATCGGGCACGCTGTGGATGCTGCAGTCGCGACCGGCGAAGCGTTCGGCGCGGGCGGCGGTGCGGGCCGCGGTCGCGATGGCGGAGGAAGGGCTGATCACCCCGGCGGAGGCACTGCGGCGGGTTGGGGCCGACCAGATTCGCGTCGTCCTGCAGCCCGCGACCACGGCGGCGGATGCGGGCGAAGCGCTGGCTCGCGGCGAATCGGCCTGTCCGGGTTTGGCTTTCGGTGTCGCGGTCACCGATCCCGACGAGGCCGAGGCGCGCGCGGCTGCGGGGGAGAATGTCGTCCTCGTCCGGCCGACGACCAGTCCCGATGATCTGCCCGGCATGATCGCGGCCCGTGCGGTGGTCACCGAACTGGGTGGTACCACCTCGCATGCCGCTCTGGTGAGCCGGGAACTCGGGCGGCCGTGTGTCGTCGGATGCGGGCCGGGTGTCGTCGACGCGCTCGCGGGGCGCACTGTCACCGTCGACGGCGGCGCCGGCGTGGTGTGGGCGGGCGAGGTCGCCGGTGGAGATGTGGACGGCGCGGTCCTCGACGATGTGCGCAGGCTCGCCGAATGGGCGAATGTCGTACCCGATGAACTCGCGGGGACGCTCGCCGGTGACGCGGAAGTCGTTGTGGCCGAGGCCGTTGTCCGAAACGTGACCGAGCTGGAACTGCTGCGGCTGATCGGGGTGAAGGGCCGGGTCCGCGGTGACGCGGTGGCCGCGAGCCTGGGCGGCGACGCGGACGAGGTGAGCGCGCGATGCGCGGATCTGGTGGCCGGTGGTTTGTGCGCCGACACGCCCGCGGGTGTGCGGTTGACACCCGATGGGCGAAATCGCCTGGCCGAGCTGCTGACCGCCGAACGCGGCGGGGTCGACACCGCCGTCATGGCCGCCGCTTACGAGGACTTCTGCGTGGTCAACGCGGAGCTGAAGCAGATCGTGACCGCGTGGCAGATGAAGGACGCGGCCACCCCCAACGACCACGGCGACGCCGAATACGATGCGGCGGTGCTGGACCGGCTCACCGACCTGCACACCCGGGTGCGGCCGCTGGCCGAGCGGCTGGGATCGATCGCGCCGCGGCTGGCCCGGTACCGCGAGCGGCTGGAGACGGCCGTCGAGCGGATCGCCGACGGTGACCACGCCTGGGTGGCGCGGCCGATCATGGACAGCTATCACACCGTGTGGTTCGAACTGCACGAAGATCTGATCGGGTTGTGCGGACTCAGCCGTGCCGACGAAGCGGCGGCCGGCCGTGCCGAGTAATCCGATCGCCCGGGAATTCGACGCGACCCGGCGCTGGGTCGACTTCGAGGAAATCGACAACGTCCGCGATCTCGGCGGGCTGCCGGTCGGCGGCGGTACGACGCGATTCGGCGTGGCGCTGCGGTCGAGCACCCTGCAGCAGGCGACCGAGGCGGATGTGGCGTTGCTCCTCAGCTCGGTCGGGATGCGCACCCTGATCGACCTGCGGCTACCCGACGAGGTGGAGCGGGAAGGCTACGGTCTGCTGGCCACCGCGGCGATCGAGAAGGTGAACCTGCCGGTCCGCAAATCGGCGCAATCCTCGCTCGCCGCACGGGATCTGGTGCCGGACAAGACCCGCGTGGATCTGGCGCAGCTGTACGGACAGCTGCTCGCCGGCAGTCCGGAGGAGATCGTCGCCGCGGCGCGGCTGGTCGCCGATGCCGACCGGCAGGCGGTCGTATTCCATTGCGCGGCAGGTAAGGACCGCACCGGAGTATTGGCGGCGGTACTGCTCGATGCGGTGGGGGTGGCGCCGGAGGTGATCGCCGCGGACTACGCCCTCACCAACGAGCGGATGACGCGGGTCCGCAACCGGCTCGACGCGCTGAACTCCTATGCCGGGCTGCCGCCGACGAGCACCGGGATCCTGGCTGTCGAAGCGGCCGTGATGCTGCGGTTCCTCGACGACCTGCGCCGCCACCACGGCGGTGCTGCCCGCTGGCTGCGCGAGCACGGGCTGACGGCCGAGGAGCTGACGATGTTGCGAGTCGCCCTGGTCACCGGGTGGTGAAGGCCCTCACCGCGAATAGTCGCGGAAGGTCATCACGAAGGCGGGTGCGGCAATCATGACGAGCAGGATGTAGGCCAGGACCTGCAGGCCGACATACGGCAGCTCGTGCACCCAGATGCCCAGGAACAGAACGCCCAACAGCAGCAGCACGCCGTAGAGCGGTGTTCGTTGCGGGTGGTCGCCCATACCCATGACTCCACGATACTCAGCCGGGCCGCCGTCCGACAGCGCTCGATGAGCCGCAGGCTCGAACCCTGCTGTGACCGGCGATCCATGGGAGAATCCGGAATCGACGATGGCCGACGCCGGGAGGAACCCATGCCCACCCAACCGTTGACCCAGCAGAACTTCGAGCAGGTGATCGCGAGCCATGCGATCGTGCTCGTCGACTTCTGGGCCTCCTGGTGTGGCTGGTGTACTCGCTTCGCCCCGATCTTCGCCGAATCCGCGGCCGCGCACCCCGAGATCGTGCACGCCACCGTGGACACCGAGGCCGAGCAGACCCTCACCGCCGCCGCCCAGGTCACCAGCCTGCCGACCCTCGTCGCCTTCCGCGAGGGCCTGCTCGTCTACTCCAATCCGGGCTTCCAGACCGCCGCCCAACTGGAAGAGGTCGTCCAGCAGATCCGCTGGCTCGACATGGACGAGATGCGCCGCGAACTCGGCGCCCGGACCCCGGCCGTCACCGCACCCACCCCACCGATGGCCCGCGCCGGCGCCGCCACCGGCCGCCCGCACTACGGCTGGCCGGGTCTGAACCCGCGTTAGGTCTTCTTCGACCCAGCATGATCGCCTGCGCCGATGCGGCGCACCCGTGTGGCCCGGTAGGTGTTCTGGAAATCGATCATGACGACGGTGGCGTCGGCCAGGCGGGGCAGCTCGTCGTCGAGGCCGAGGACTCGGCGCAGGGGAGCGGCGACGGCGGACATGGTTACCTTCTTTCCTTGGAGGACAACGTTTTCGGGCAGGACGGAGCGCCGGGCCGGGCGGTCGCCCGGTCCGGTCGTCGCAGAGGAGATCAGGCGGAGGTGCGGAACCGCCGGCGGTACGCGCCGGGGTTGGTACCCAGCCGTCGCAGGAACGCGCGGTGCAGGGTCTCCACCGAACCCAGTCCGGCGGACCGGGCTACGCGCGACAGCGGGAAGTCGCTGGTTTCCAGCAACCGCCGGGCCGACTCCACGCGCGCGGCTTCGACATAGGCGGCCACGGTGAGCCCCATCTCCTGCCGGAACACCCGCGCGAAATGCCGCTCGCTCAGGCACATTCGGCTCGCCAGTGCGGCGGCGGACAAATCGGCGTCGAGATTTTCCGCGATGTAGGTGCGCAGTTGTTCGATATCGCGGCGGGCCGGCGCCGGACGGCTCAACGGCACGCTGAACTGACTCTGGCCGCCCTGGCGGCGCAGGTAGACGACGAGTTGGCGGGCCACCGACAACGCCAGGTCCTCGCCGTGGTCGTCGGCGACCAGCGCCATGGCGAGATCCAGGCAGGCACTGATTCCGGCGCCGGTCCACACCCGGCCCGAGCGCGTGAAGATCGGATCCGGATCCACCACGACCGCCGGATGGTCCGCGGCCAGCTGTCCGGCCGTCGACCAATGGGTGGTGGCCGTTTTCCCGTCCAGCAGCCCGGCGGCCGCCAGCAGATGCGCACCCACACAGACCGAGGCGATCCGGCCGGTGCGCGGCGCGACCTCGCGCAGCCAGCGAACCACCTCGTCGTCGACGCGGGCGACCGGGCCGGACGGCGCCGGATCCACCGCGCCCGGCACGATGAGAGTGTCCACGCCCGAGCCGATGTCGTCGAAGGACAGATCGGTGACCAGCCGGATGCCGGCCGAGGTGCGCACCACACCTCCATCCGGTCCGGCCAGTAACACCTCGTAGTCGGCGCTACCGCCGCTCTCCCGATTGGCTAGTGCGAACACCTCCGCCGGCCCGGTGACGTCGAGCAGATCCACGTCCGGAAAGGCCGCGATAACCACACGATGCTTCGATGACATGCCTCCCATCCTCTGGGTTGCCCCGTGGCGATCGCAACGACGGATCACTGTCGGATCCGGTCATGTGCGCGGACGGAACGCCCACCCCGCTGCCGCGGCCAGCAATCCCATCGCCGCCATGTAGAGCCAGCCGGCGCGGAAATCGGCGAGGTCGTAGCCCGCGGTGCGGGTGAGGATCGCGGTCAGCACGGCAACGCCGAGTGCCGATGCGGTCTGGCGCGCCATCATCAACGTGCCCGAACCCAGGGACAGTTGATCCGGTGGCAGCAACGACGAGGCGCCGAACAGCGGCGGTTGCAACAGGGCCGTACTGACGCCCGCGAGCACGGCTCCCGGCAGGAAGACCAGCGGATACGAAGCGCCGCAACCGCTCAGAGCGATCCACCACCCCGCGCCCGCCGCGATGGCGAGCCCACCCAGCGCGGCGGAGGCACGGGCGCCGATGCGAGCGACGAGGCGGCCGGACAGTGGTGACACCAGCAGGCAGCTGATCGGAATCGGCGCGATCCCCAGGCTGGCTCCCAGCTCGGAGTAGTGCCACTGCGCGGTGAGGTACAGGGTGCCCGAGAGCAGGAGGGCCGCGAAGGCCAGGTAGTAGCAGAACACGCCGAGGGTGGCGATGCGAAACATGCTGTGCCGCAAAACCGCCGGACTCACCACCGGATCGGGATGGTGTCGTACGTGGTAGGTGAAGGCCGCCGCGAGTGCGACCGCTCCGGCCAGTGTCGCGGCCGTGGCCGCCGACCCGTAGCCCCACGCCGCCGCCTGGACGAAGACGGTGGTCAGTGCCGCGGTGGCGCCGAGAATCAGTGCGGCGCCGAGCAGATCGAGCCGGCGCCGCACCCGCGCCCGGATGTCGGGCAGTACCCGCCATCCGACAGCGAGCGCCGCCATCGTGATCGGCACGTTCAGCCAGAAGATCCACCGCCACCCCCATTCGAGCAGTAGACCGCCGATCACCGGGCCGCTACTGGCGCCCGCCGCGGCGATCGCGGTCCAGATCCCCATCACCGTCGGATGTTCGCGAACGTCGAAGGAGGGCAACACGAGTCCGAGGCCGGTCGGAACCAGCAGCGCCGCCGCCGCGGCCTGCACGACCCGCGCGGCGATCAACGCCACCAGCGTCGGCGCGACCGCGCACCCGATCGAGGCGACGCCGAAAAGTGTTATCCCGATGAGGAATCCACGTCGGCGGCCGGTGTCGTCGGCCAGACGGCCCGCGGGGACCAGCAGTGCGGCCATCACGATCGTGTAGGCGTTGAGCACCCACGACACGGTGTTCGGAGAGGCGCCGGCGAAGGAGGTCTGCAGGGTGGGGAAGGCGACGGTGACTGCGAAGAGGTCGAGAATCGCGAGGAATTGCGCGACGCTCGCCACCGCCAGAATCCGCCACCGCCGCGGCGATTGGGTGATCGGCGTATCCGCGCGAACATTGGCCGTAATTGTCATGTATGCAACTATTCAGCCGCAGAACCACCGGATCGAGTGGCGGATTTGCCAACATGCGCTAGATTTCTGACATGACTGCGGACGTGATGTGCGAATCCGGACACGCCGGAACAGTGGCGGTCGCGGTGGCGCCGGGCCAGCCGGTGTTCGAGGTCGCGATCCCGTACCAGGTGTTCTTCGAACCGCCGCCCGGGGTCGACGCCGAGCAGTGGTATCGGCTGCGCATGTGCGGCCCCCGCGGCACCCGGCATGCGACGCTGCGCGATCCGTTCGTCACGCTGACCGATTACGACTACGACGATCTGATCGCGGCCGACACCGTCGTCGTCCCGGCGACCCCGAACGTGCGCGAGGAGCCACCCGCCGAATTGGTGGCGGCCGTGCGCGCGGCTTACGAGGCGGGAGCGCGCATCGCCGCATTGTGTTCGGGCGCTTTCGTTCTCGCGGCGGCCGGTCTGCTCGACGGGCGCCGCATGACCACACATTGGAAGCATGTCCCGGCCCTGCTGGAACGGTATCCGCACCTCGATGTCGACGCGAGCGTGCTCTACATCGACGACGGGCAGATTCTCACCAGCGCGGGAACCATGGCCGGGATGGATCTGTGTATCCACCTGATCCGCAAGGACCTCGGCTCCCGCGTCGCCAATGCCGCCGCGCGCGGGCTGGTGGTGCCGCCGCACCGCGCGGGCGGGCAGGCGCAGTATCTGCGGAATCCGGTGCCGGTCGACGCGGCCGATCCGGGCGTGGCCGCGACCCTGCAGTGGGCGCTCACCCGGCTCGACACCGTACTGACCGTCGGGGACCTGGCCCGGCACAGCGGACTCAGCGAGCGGACCCTGGCCCGGCGATTCCATGCCGAACTGGGCACGACCCCGCTGCGCTGGCTGCTCACCCAGCGCATCATCCGAGCGCGAGAATTGCTGGAAACCACCGACCTCGCCGTCGACGTGGTGGCCGAGCGCTGCGGCCTGGGCAGTGCGGCGAATCTGCGCGCCCACTTCGGGCGCGAGGTGGGCGTCTCACCGAGCGAATACCGTCGGTCGCACCGGAGCAATCGGCACGAGGTGGTCGTGGCGGCGCAACACGCGTAGACCGGTGCACCGGCAGCGCGCCGGTCCGATGATCGTGGCTAACCCCGCGCCGCGGCAATTCCCGCGCGGCGGCCGAAGAACGTCCCGTCACCGAGCGACGTCCCGCTGATATATCCCTGCCCGTGCAGATTGACCGCCGCGCGGCCGGCGGCGAACAGTCCGGGCATGAGTGCGCCGTCGATATCCAGGACCCGGCCGTGCCTGTCGGTGTGCAAACCGCCGAGCGTGAACACCGAGGCGCCGGTGCCTCGGCGGTCGCCGGCTTCGGCGGGCGGGCGAATGCCGGCGCGCACATCGATGGCCGCCAGCGGGGCGCGCAGCGGACGTAGCCACCGCGCCGCCTTGTGCTGGTCGGGATCCGTTCCGGCAGAGGCGAATTCGTTGTAGCGGCACAGTGTGGCCGCCAATGCGCCCGGCGGCAGATCCATCGCGGCGCCGAGTTCGTCGGCGGTTTCGGCCAGATGGGTCGGCTGCACACCCCAGCGTTGTTCTTCCGGCACGGCCTCGAACGCTTCCTCGTCGACCACCACCCACACCCGCATACCCTGCGTGAACAGCGCCGCCTGGCCGATGCGGCCCGGATAGGTGTCCTCGTTGACGAAGCGCTGTCCCTTGTCGTTCACCACGATTCCGCGCGCGGCCAATCCGGGAATCAGCGAAATCCCCACCTGCCCCGTCGACATGTGCCGCACCGCCGCACCCGCGGCCTGCGCCATGCGGATGCCGCTGCCGTCGTCGGTACCGGCGCTGACCTTGGTATGGCCGAGCAGCAGCGGGGCGTGCGCGGCGAGCATCTCGTCGTTGTCGACGAATCCGCCGGTGGTGAGGACACATCCGCGCCGGACTCGAATCGTCAGTTCGCGGCCGTACTGCCGGGCGACCACGCCGGTGACCGTGCCGTCGCCGGCGAGAATCAGCGCTGTTGCGGCGGTGTCGAAAAGGGATGTCACACCGGCCGATTCGGTTGCCGCGCTGAGGCATTGCATCAGCAGGCGGCCGCCGAAGTCGTTGGCGGTGGGCCGATGCCCGCGCGGGGCGGGACGTGCGATCTCGGTGAAGGGCCAGCTGTTCTCGCCGAGCCACATCAGGCCGTCGTCGGTGGGTGGCACCCACGCCGGGGCATCCCAGAGCGACGGTGCGAACGGCACGCCGCGGTCGACCAGCCAGTGGAAATGTTCGACACTGTGCTCGCAGTAGTCGGCGATCTTCGCGGTGTCGGCGCCGGGGCCGAGGGCGGCGGTCAGGTAGGCGGCCATATCGGCCGGGGTGTCGTCGAAGCCGCAGGCGGTTTGGATCGGGGTGCCCCCGCCGAGGTAGATCTCACCGCCGGACATCGCCGACGAGCCGCCCGGACCGCCCGCGCGATCGAGCACCAGGACCCGCGCTCCCGTGCGCGCGGCTTCGAATGCCGCTGCGGCACCGGCGCATCCGTATCCGACGACCAGCACGTCGGTGTCCAGGTCGTAGCGGGTGATCTCGGTCGACGATCGTGGCGTCACCGCGTGAACCGGCATGGTCTGCCTCTCCTCGGCGGCACGCCGCGCTCGACGGTGAGCGCGGCGTGCCGGTGGCCGGGTCCGAGTGGGTTCAGCGGCCCGGCTTGTCCAGCAACTTGGCCTTCAGGGCGTCGACCGTCGCCGAATCCACGCCCAAGCCGTCGGACAGGAACCGATCGAAGGATCCGTAGGACTGCTGGACCTGGTCGAAGGAGGCGTCCAGATAATCGGCCTGGACACCCAGAATCGGTTCGAACAGCGACGGATCGGTGACCAGACCCCGCTGCATCAGCGCATCCATCTGTGCCTTGTTGCTCGCGGCCAGATAGTCGTTGGACGCCAGGTAGTCCTTGTAGATCTGGCCCTTGGGCACATCCAGCGCCGACATCAGGATCGCGGTCATCCAGCCGGTGCGGTCCTTACCGGAAGTGCAGTGGTAGAGCACCGCATTCGGGGAGTTCGCGATCTCCTTCAGCGCCGAAGCGAACTGCGCCCGGGCCGAACCGTCGCTGACCAGCCAGCGGTAGTAGTCGCGCATGATCTGCGCGGCCTTCCCGTCGCCGAGCTTGTCCTGCTGCACCTGCGGTCCGCCGGCGATGGTGCTCGACACCATGAGATAGAAATCGTTGTTCGGATCCCAGATCGACTGCGCGCTGTAGGGGATCGACGACGGCAGCTGATCCGGGGCGGCCTTCATCTCGTTCGGGCTGCGGAAGTCGATGGCCTTGCCGATCTGCAGCGAAACCAGTTTCTGCTGATCCGCCGGCGTCAGCCGGTTGAGCGCATCGGAGCGGTAGACCAGGCCGAACCGAATCTTCCCGCCTCCGTGCTGCGTCGGATAGCCACCGATATCGCGGGCGTTGGGTGCGGAAATGCCCAGGGACTGTTGCTGATCCGAGGTGGCCGGCGCGGTGTGGACCAGTGGCGGCGCAGCGAACGCCGGGGTGGTCGCGGCGGGGAGGACGGCGATGAGCGCGGCGGCCAAACCGGCCACCGACCCCCGCAGGACATGCGAAATCGGCACGGGTGGTGTTCCTTTCCTCGAGGTCCGCCGGATCGACGACGGACCACGTCCTGAGCCGCGGATTCGTTCGCGCGGCGTCGTTTCGGCGAGCCTCAGGCGTCGGCGTCGGCCAGCAGCGTCACGGTTCCGGCGGCGCCGTCGACCCGAACCCGCTGACCGTCGGACAGACCCGTGCTGGCGGTCTTGGTGTCCACCACGCACGGAATGCCGAACTCGCGGGCCACGATGGCCGCATGCGAGGCCGAGCCGCCGATATCGGTGACCACCGCGGCGGCGTAGGCGAACATCGCGGTATGGCCGGTATCGGTGACCGAGGCGACCAGGATGTCGCCGGGCTCGATATCGTCGTCGGAGCTCAGCACCAGTTTCACCGTGCCCTCCACGACACCGGCGCTCACTCCGGTGCCGGTGAGGCTCTCGCCGACGGCGAGCGCACCCGAGACCGGCTGCGGTTCCCAGCGGCCGACCACCAGATCCGGCATCCGCACCGCCTGCAGCCGCACCCGCTCTTCGCGTCGGCGTGCCACGCGATCCTTCAGATCCGCCGGGGCCCACAGCAATTCGTCGAGCGTGAGGAACCAGGCGTCGTCGACATTGTTGAGTTCGTGCCGGTCGACCAGACGCGCCGCCAGCTCACGGGCCGCCATGCGCAGGCAGTTCGTATACCGCACCACCGCATCGCGGACACGTTCCCGCGAGACCGTGGCGCCGACGGCCATCCGCGCGGTGCGGGCGGTCGGGTCGGCGACCGCGTCGCGCTTCGGCGCCGGGAGTTCCGCGGCCCGAGCCGCGGCCGTGACCAGCAACTCGGGGCGGTCGCCGAAGGTCGGGTTGAGGAATTCGCATTCGCCCGGCCCGCGATGGCCGACCACCGCCAGTTCGGCGTCCAAGGCCTGCGCGAAGCGCGGCGAGCGGCTGCGGGCCAGGGCGACGTCGCCGGCCCGGGCGGCCTCGTGAACGGCGGGTTCCGCGCGGCAGACCGCGGCCAGCCGTTCCACCGCCAGCATCGGTCGCGCCGATTCGAGGCGGTTCACGTCGATCGGAACGTCCGGATCGTCTTTGCCGCGTGCGTGCATGGCGGTCGCGGCGCCGACCAGCATGACGCCGATGGAGGCCGCCGCCCACGACTGGTTGAGCCGATCCCGCCACAGCAATGCCCGCGCATGCAGCTGCGCATCGGTCAGCTTCTCGATGTCGTTGCGGGACAGTGCCTCGCAATGTGAGGCGGCGTTGATCGTTTCGGTGGTGGTACCGAAGCGCAGTGCTGTCGCCAGCACCCGGCCGGTGGCCTTGGCCGTCCCCCAGCTGCTGCCCAGTCCGGTCGGCATCGGCGGACGGCCCTGGGGCTGCAACGGGACCTCGGGCGGGATGGCGCCGTACACGTCGCGGCGGATGCTGTCCTCGTCCCAGCCCGGCATATTGTCCGCGGCGAGGACGCCGATCGAGGCGTTGATGAAGATGTGGTGGCCGAGCACCGAGGTGACGCGGCTGGTCCAATGCTCGAGGGCGATGCCCTCGAGGGCGATCATGTGACCCATCGCGGCATTGGCGAGCCGGATGGCCCCCGCCTGCAGGTCGATGGTGAGTGGGCTCATCGGGCCGGGCAGCGCCTCGGAGGTGTTGGTGGCGGTGTGCACGGGAATGCGCGGGTCGACCCGATCGTCGAATTCGCCCTCCAGGCCCTCCGGCGCGGCCACCTCCAGCGGATGCCCGTCGGAAGTCTTCGCGCGGGCGGGAATCACATAGTCGGTCAGCGGGATCGCGCCGCGGCGGGCGCGGAAGCCGGTGCCGTGCGCGCGGCGGCCGATCAGGCCACGCACCATGTCCTCGACCACTTCGGTGCCGGTCCAGCCGTAACGGAAGTCCCAATCATGCTGTGCGGCAGCAGGATCGAGATCGGGCAGGCGACTGCCGCCGGTGCCCGGTACGCGAGGCGGAATCCGCAGACCGGCTTCCCGCAGCATGGTCCGCGCCTGTGAACCGGAAACAAGCTCGGGCGCAACGAGGTCCACCGCGCCGATGCGATCGGAAATCGCAGCTAGTACCAGGAAGCGTTCCACGTCGTCGGTGTGCACCAGCGGAATCCGCTGAGAGCCGTTCGCGTTCAGCAGTGTCCGGACCACCGCGCGGCTTCCCTCCGTGGTGCGCCGACCGGCTACCAAGGCGGGACGAACCAGCAGCGCCCGTGCGCCGGTGGCCGCAATGGCTGAGCGCGCCAGGCTCTCCCGCTCGGGCGAGGCGAGCACAACCAGCCGGGCGCCCGCCTCCTGCGCCGCGGCGGCAACCGCCGCGACCGGTCCGTCCGAAACGTCCAGCACCACGTCGCAACCGTCCACGATGCCGCGGTAGGCGCCGGCACTGCCGGGATCGGCGATATGCACCTCGATCCGCGGGTCCACATACCGGTGCCGGACCCGGTCCGCTCCGGCGACGTCGTGCCCGGCGGCCGCCAGCATGCGCGCCACCGCGCGACCGGTGGGTGTGGTGACTCCGGTGATCAGGACCCGCATCGACTCTTCCTCCTCGCGTGCGCCACCCACGAACGTGACGCCGTTCACACACCATGACGAGTAGATCGCGGGGTGCCCGCGCAAAGTCCCGGTCAGCGGGCGCCCCGGCTCGCTGAGTGGGGCGGTGTTTTCGGCCTTCGCTTCGCTCCGGCGGGTCTCGGCCCCTGCTCGGCGGACTCCGGCGGTCCTACGCCCTCCCGCGCCGCCTGCATTCCGATGATCGGGACTTCTCGGTCCCACCACCTGCACCCGCCCCTACCGTCGAGGCATCGACCCAGTGCGTGGCAGCGCAGAGGCAGGGAGGAACACCGGCAATGACGAACAAGGTGCTCGATCGGGTGCGGGACCTGCTCCCGGCGATCGGGGAACGGGCGGTGACGGCCGAGCAGGAGCGGCGGGTGCCTGCCGAGACGATCCGCGAGCTGACCGAGGCCGGCGTGTTCCGGATGTTGCAGCCGAGCCGCTTCGGCGGTGCGGAGGAGTCGCCGGTCGCCTTCTACGAGGTGATTCGCGCGATCGCGACCGTCTGCCCGTCGACCGCGTGGGTGGCCTCGGTGCTGGGTGCGCATCCGTGGCAGCTGGCGTTGTTCGACCCGCGGGCCCAGCAGGATGTGTGGGGTGAGGATCCCGACACGCTGGTCTCCTCGTCGTATGCGCCCACCGGCAAGCTGACTCCGGTCGACGGCGGCTTCGAGATGAGTGGCCGGTGGAGCTTCTCCTCCGGTTGCGATCACGCCGACTGGGCGTTCCTGGGCGCGGTGGTGCCGAACGATCAGGGCGGAGCCGACTACCTGACGGTGCTGGTGCCACGCACCGACTACCGCATCGAGGACGTCTGGCATGTATCGGGCCTGTCGGGCACGGGAAGTAACGACATCATCGTCGAGAAGGCCTTCATCCCGGCGTATCGCGCGTACAGCGCCGCCGATCAGTCCGCGCTCGTAGGCCCCGGGCAGGAGGTGAACACCGCTGCGCTGTACCGGATTTCGTTCGCCAGCGTGTTCTCCAACACCATCACCGCGCCGATCATCGGCGCCGCGCAGGGCGCCTACGAGTCGCATCTGCGGCGTCAGCGCGAACGGGTCCGGCTGTCCTACGGCGGGCAGAAGGTCGCCGAGGATCCGTTCGCCCAGGTGCGGATCGCACGTGCCGCTTCGGAGATCGACGCGGCCATCCTGCAGCAGGAACGCAATATCACCGAGCAGCTGCGCTACGCCGAAGCGGGCGAGGAGATTCCGTACGAGCTGCGGTTGCGCACCCGCCGCGATCAGGTGCGCGGCACCGAACGCGCGATCTACGCGATCGATCTGCTGTTCGAGAACTCCGGCGGCCACTCGATCCGCAAACCCAATGTGATCGAACGCAACTGGCGCGACGCCCACGCCGGCAACGCGCACGTGATCAACGATGTCGAGCGAGCGCTGGCGATGTACGGTCAGGGTGAGATGGGTGTCGAGGTCACGGAGCGGATGGTCTGATGGGTTTCACTGCCGAGGACACCACCCGCTGGGTCACCGTCGACGGCGTGAAACTGCGGTATCACGAGGCGGGCTCCGGTGCGCCGCTGGTGCTGTTGCACGGTTCCGGCGCCGGTGTGTCGGGCTGGGCCAACTTCGGCGCCAATCTCGAGGCGCTGGCTCCGCACTTCCGCTGCCTGGTGCTGGATCAGCCGGGATTCGGCGCCAGTGAACGGCCGGAAACCTACGACCGCAACTATCTGCGGATCGCCGTCGACGCGGTCCTGGGCCTGTTGGACGAACTCGGCGTCGACACCGCGCACCTGCTCGGCAATTCGATGGGCGGGGCGGTGGCGACCCTGCTGGCCGCCGAACATCCCGATCGCGCCGACCGGTTGGTGCTGATGGCCCCGGGCGGTGTAGGCGTCAACATCCTGGGACCCGAACCGTCGGAGGGGATTCGGCGACTGCTGGACTTCAACGCCGACCCCACTCCGGAGCGCGCGGTCGACTGGCTGAAGACGATGGTCTTCGATCAGACCGTGCTCACCGAGGAGCTGATCGCGGCCCGCACGGCCGCGGCCTCGGATCCGAGCCAGACCAAGGCGCTCGCCGACGCCTACGCCACCTTCTACAACCCGGCCTTCGCCGATCCGGTTCCGCTGTGGGCCCGGCTGCGGGCGATCCAGCACGAAGTGCTGATGCTGTGGGGCCGCGACGACCGGGTGACGCCCGTGGAGGGCGCCCTGTTGCCCGCCCGCCAGCTGCCGCGCGCCGATCTGCGGATCTTCTCGCGCTGCGGGCATTGGGTTCAGGTCGAGCGCAAGGACGCGTTCGAACGCGCCGTGATCGATTTCCTGCGGAACGGATTGTGAACGCGCGCTGATCCTTTTGCGCCGACGCCGCAGTGGCCGCCGCACCTCACGAGGGTGCGGCGGCCACCGTCGTCTCCGGGCCGCGCCGGCCGCACGTCGTGCGCCGGGCTACAACCCGTGATCGCGCGCCCACCCCGCGATCTGGGTCCGTGAGGTGAAGCCGAGTTTGGTCAGGATGTGCTCGACATGGGTCTCGGCCGTGCGCACCGAGATCACCAGATCGGCGGCGATGCGTTTATTGCTGTGCCCGGCGGCGACGAGCCGGGCCACATCCTTCTCCCGGCGGGTGAGCAGCGACAATGCCGCGGTGTCGACGGGCGTGGGGCGCGCGGGCGGGGCCGGTGCTTCCTCGGCGGCGGGCCCGCGGCCCAGGGCGAAATCGATCGCCGCCGGTAGCGTCATCGATGCCCCCGCGTCATAGGCGGCCCGGAAACCACTGTCGCCCAGTGCGTTCCGCACCTCGTCGCGCACCTTCTCACCCACCGCGCTGGTGATCGTATGGGCCAGGCGCACCGTACTGCGCTGCAGCGTCTCGGCCGCGCCCATCAGCCGCGCCGACCGTTCCATATCGCCGCGGGCGGCGGCCGACCATGCCATGCCGTCGAAACCCGAAGCCAGCCACACACATCGGTCGAACAGCGCGAATTCCTCGATCGCGCGTCCGAGGTAGTCGTCGGCGGCGTCCTGATCGCCGAGCCGCCACTGATCGATGCCGAGCGTCCACAACGCCAGCCCACCCAGCATATGCGGGCCGTAGCGCTGCGTGAGCACCTGGAATTCGCGGGCCATCTCGGTCGATCGGGGCTCCTCCAGCAGGGTCGCGCACATGAAACCGAAAGCGAGACTGTCCATTTCGGTGGCGTGATGCTCGGTGGCGCGGGCCAGCCGGACCGCCTCCTCGGAGCGGCGCAGCGCACCGGCGGTATCGGCGTCGGTGAAATCGATCAGTGCCGCGTCCAGTTCCGCCTCTGCGAGGATGTCGGTGGCGCCCAGATCGGTGGCGACGGTGACGCATTCGCTCGCCAGCCGCGCCGCCGACTCCCGATCCGACAGCAGTGCCGCCAACGAGGCCGCCGACGACAGCGCGCGCGCTCGTTCCCAGCTGGGTTCCGGATTCCGGGCCAGGGCGTCGGTCAGCCACCGATACCCCTCGGAGAGGAACCGGTAGTGCTCCCAGAACGGGCGCAGCACGGTCGCGGTCTCCATCGCCAGCTGCGGTGCGTCGAGCATCGAGAATTGCAGGGCCGAGCGCAGATTGGCGTGTTCGCGTGCCAATTCGCGGAACCACGCCAGATCGTCGGAACTCCAGTACGCGGTCTGCCCGCGCAGGGCCAGCCCGCGGTAGTGGTCGCGGTGGCGGGCCCGCGCCCGGCGCTCGTCACCGTGTGCGACGAGGCGGTCCTGGCCGAACTGCCGGATCGGTTCCAGCATCGAATAGCGCGGCGCGGCAGCGTCGTAGCGCAATCGCAGCACCGACTTGTCGACCAGACCGGTCAGCGCGTCGAGCAGTCCCTGTGGCCCCGGTGGCAGCTGACATACGGCCTCGGCGGCCTCGATGTCGAAACCACCGGCGAAGACAGACAACTGTTGCCACAGCTGCTGTTCCGCGGGGGTGCACAGTTCGTAGCTCCAGCGGATCGCGCCCTCGATGGTCTGCTGACGCTGCGGTGCGGTGCGTGGTCCGGCGCTGAGCAGGTCCATGGTGTCGTCGAGCCGGTCGCGAATCTGCTCGGGCGTGAACACCCGGAACCGCAATGCCGCCAGTTCCAGCGCCAGCGGGATGCCGTCGAGGCGCTGGCAGATCGCGGCGAGGGTGTCGCGGTTGGCTGGGGTGAAGGTGAAATCCGGATTCGCGGCGGTCGCCCGGTCCACCAGCAGCCGCATCGCATCGCTGTCGACGTCGGCGACCGACAGCGGCGGAATCGGCATCACCTGCTCGCCGGGTATGCCCAGCACCTCGCGGCTGGTGGCCAGCACCCGTACCTCGGGGGTGGCGGCGACGAGATGGGCGACCAGGGTCGCGCACGCGTCGATGAGATGTTCGCAGTTGTCCAGGATCAGCAGGAGTCGTTTGCTGGCGAGGAATTCGGTGAGCCGGTCCAGCGGCGCCGTGGTGTCGTCGCGCAGATCCAACGCCTCGGCGACGCTGAGGGTGACCAGATCGGGATCGTGCACATCGGCCAGTTCGACCAGCCACACCCCGTCCGGGAAGGCGCGCGCCATCGCCGCGCCGACCTGTCGCGACAGCCGCGTCTTGCCCACGCCGCCCGGGCCGAGCAGAGTCAGCACCCGGGTCGCGGGCAGCAGCCGTTTCGCGGTGGCCAGTTCGTCGCGGCGGCCGACGAAACTGGTGACCTCGGCGGGAAGATTCCCGGTGACACGCCGCGCCATGATCGCCAACCCTATCGTGATCGAAACGCGTGCGGACCACATCGGCGATGTCGGTCCCACGTGCCCGCGGACGGTGGAAACGGGAATAGGCTGAGACGGCGAACCGATATTCGACCCGCGGTCCGTCGGGGCCGCGGACCCACAGACCCCTCGTCCCCAGGAGGCCCGCAGTGCGGATCGGCATCATGCTCAGCGAACAGACCGGACCGGATGCGCTCGTGCGCCTGACCGACGAACTGCAGCAGGTGGCCGACGAGGGTTTCGAGTCGGCGTGGCTGTCGCACATCTTCGGTCTCGACGCGCTGACCGCGCTCGCCGTCGCCGGCAGCAAGGTGCCGAATATCGAACTCGGCACGGCCGTGGTGCCGACCTATCCGCGGCACCCGGGCGCACTGGCCCAGCAGGCCGCCACCACCGCGCTCGCCGTCGGTCGCGGACGGCTCACCCTGGGGATCGGGCTGTCGCACCAGATCGTCATCGAGAACATGTTCGGCTACGACTTCGGCCGCCCGGCCCGGCACATGAAGGAGTACCTGTCGATTCTCGGGCCGCTGCTCGAGGGACAGCCGGTGTCGTACCAGGGCGAGACCCTGAGCGCGAACCTCGGCCTGACCGCGGGAGAGACCGGCCGGATCCCGGTGCTCGTGGCCGCGATGGGAACCCAGATGCTGAAATTGGCCGCGCGCCGCACCGACGGCACCGTGCTGTGGATGACCGGCCCCGCGACCATCGCCGACCACATCGCACCGACCATCACCGCGGCTGCCGCCGAGGCCGGCCGGCCCGCGCCGCGGGTGGTCTGCTCGCTGCCGGTGCTGGTCACCGACGATATCGATCGCGGCCGGGAGAAGGCCGCGACCGTCTTCGCCGCTTACGGTTCGCTGCCCTCGTATCGGGCCATGATGGATCGCGAGGGCGCCGAGGGGCCGGCCGATCTGGCGATCATCGGCACCGAGGAGCAGGTCGCCGCCCGCATCGAGAAGGTGTTCGCCGCCGGTGCCACGGAATTCGTGGCCGCGCCCTTCGTCGGCGGCCAGGCCGCCGAGCGCACCCGCAAACTGCTCACCCAGCTGGCGGACTGAGCCACGGTGGCGCGCCGGGCGCGGATCGAGGACGTGGAAGAGCTCGCCCTGGCGATGCCGCACGTCACCGTGGTGCGCGGGTCCAGCGGCAATCCGGTCTTCCAGGTCGGTGGCAAGTCGTTCATCTTCTTCCGCACCCCACGCCCGGACGCCGTCGATCCGGACACCGGCGAACGGTACCCGGACGTGATCGTCTTCTGGGTGCCGTCGGAGTCGGACAAGCGTGCGCTCGTTCAGGATCCGGATTCGCCGTTCTTCACCACCGCTCATTTCGACGGGCATCTGTCGGTGCTGCTGCGCGGGGCCCACATCGGTGAACTCGACCTCGACGAACTGCGCGAAATCGTCCAGGACGCCTGGCTGTCGCGGGCCTCAGCGGCGCGCGGCCGGCGCTGGCTCGCCGAACATCGGCTCTGATCTCGACGATAACCGTTGCGGCACAACATATTTCAGTTAGCCGCGGCGGAGGCGATGTCGAGCCCGGCCAGCTGGTGGCGCATGCGCTCGCGTTTGGTGCGCAGGTAGCGGACGTTGTGCTCGGTCGGGTCGGTCTGCAGCGGAATCCGGTGCGTGACCGCGATGCCGTGTGCTTGCAGACCCGCCTGCTTGTCCGGATTGTTGCTGAGCAACCGCACCGATTCGACACCCAGATCGCTCAGGATCTGCGCGCCCGCGCCGTAGCGGCGGGCATCGATCGGCAGGCCGAGACGCAGGTTCGCGTCCACGGTGTCGGCGCCCGCGTCCTGCAGTTCGTAGGCGCGCAACTTGTTCAGCAGGCCGATGCCGCGGCCCTCCTGGCCCCGCAGATACACCACGACACCGCGTCCCTCGGCAGCTACCGCGCGCAGGGCGGCGTCGAGCTGTTCACCGCAATCGCAGCGCAGCGAGCCGAACGCGTCGCCGGTCAGGCATTCCGAGTGCAGCCGGGCCAGGACGTCGGTTCCGGACGGATCGCCGAAGACCAGGGCGAGATGTTCGACCGGTTGCGTGCCGGAGTCGGCGTCGCGGTAGCCGAAGACCTGGAAATCGCCGTAGCGGGTGGGCAGCCGGGTCTGCGCGAGCCGGGTGACGGTGTGCTCGCGGTGCTTTCGGTACTCGATGAGGTCGGCGATGGAGATGATCGGCAGCTCGTGCTCGCGGGCGAAGGTCAGCAGCTGCGGCAGCCGGGCCATCGATCCGTCGTCGTTGACGACCTCCGCGATCACGCCCGCGGGCCGCAACCCGGCCGCGCGCAACAGGTCGACGGTCGCCTCGGTGTGCCCGGCGCGGCCCAGCACGCCGCGCGGATGCGCCCGCAGCGGGAAGACGTGCCCGGGCCGGGTGAGGTCGGCGGGGGTGGTGCGCGGATCGGCCAGCAGCCGCATGGTGTGGGCGCGGTCGGCCGCCGAGATACCCGTGCTGACGCCCGCGGCCGCATCGACCGATACGGTGTATGCGGTGCCCTTGGGATCCTCGTTGACCGCCGTCATCGGGGGTAGCGAGAGCCGGTCGAGATCGGCGCCGGGCATCGGCACGCACAACACGCCACTGGTGTGGCGGATGAGGAATCCGATGGTCTGCGCGGTCGCGAATTCCGCGGCCAGTACGAGATCACCTTCGTTCTCCCGATCCTCGTCGTCGACCACTACGACGGGGCGGCCGGCGGCCAGGGCGTCGAGTGCGTTCTGGATGGAATCGAGTTCACCGGTCATCGTGCACCTCCTGTATGCCTAATAGAAATATTCCGAAAGGCCTCCCGCTAGGAAGGATTCCGCTCAGTGAGATTCTGGGGAGGTCGATCTTCCGGAACTCGGCGTCGGCGTTGACCTCGAGTGCGGTTGAGGATGCACGCTGGGTGCATGACACAGGCCGCAGAGTTCTGGAACACCGTCTACGACGACGACACCGCTCCCTGGGTGATCGGTGAGCCGCAGCCGGCGATCGTGGAGGTGGAACGCGAGGGGTTGATCCGGGGGCGGGTGCTCGACGTCGGAACGGGTGCGGGGGAGCACACCATCGCCCTCACCGCCCTGGGCTACGACGTGCTGGGTATCGACCTGTCGCCGAGCGCCGTCGAGTACGCGAGGCGCAACGCCGCCGCGAAGGGGGTGCCCGCGGCGCGCTTCCGGGTGGCCGACGCCGTCCGCCTCGGCGCCGATCCCGAAGCGGCCGCCGAACTCGGCGTCTTCGACACGATCGTCGACAGCGCCCTGTTCCACATCTTCCGCGAGGATCCCGGCACCCGCGCCGCCTACGTCCGGTCGCTGCGCACCCTGTGCGCTCCGGGCGGTCTGGTGCACGTCCTGGCGCTGTCCGACGCCGACCCGGGTTTCGGGCCCCGCATCAGCGATCGGATGCTGCGTGAATCCTTCGATACCGGTTGGGATTTGGAGGATCTGCGCCCCACGTCCTATCGCGGCCGGGTCACCCCGGTGGTCGCCGATCAGGTCGCCGGGCTGAACGTCGCCGAGAACGGGACCGTGGACACCGCCGCCTGGTTGGCCCGGATCCGGCGAGTGTAGCGACGGACCCGGTATGTACCGGGCGTCCCGCCGTGCGGCTATCGGGGACGAGACTTCGACTTCGGCGGTGCGAGCGGCGCCTCGCGATTGCGGGGCAGCCGCCCGCGCTTGTTCAACGCCTCCAGGTCGTCGAGCAGATCCTCGGCCAGTTGGCGCTCCGCCTCGTAGTGGCGGATGCACCACCGCAACACGGCACTGGGAAAGGCCCAATCCGGGTTGGCGTCGGACCCCTCGGCGTCCGCGGCGGCGCGGCGGCGCATCTTCTCCGCGTAATCGATATGCGCGGTGAGGATTTCGCGCAGCCGCTCCGGCTCGGCCAGATGACCGAGCCAGGCCCGCAGCAGCACACTGTGTTTCAGCACCGGCGCTTCCACCGGTGAATGATTGACCCAGTGCGCCACGGCATCCCGGCCGCTCGGGGTGATCGCGTACATCCGCTTGCCGCGCACACCGTCCTCGGAGGTCACGGTGCGCGACGTGACGTACCCGTGCTTCTCGAGGCGTTTGAGTTCGGCGTAGATCTGGCTGAACGACGGACTCCAGTAGAAGAACTGCAAACTCCAGTCCGCCCACTTCTTCAGGTCGTAGCCGGACAATTCGTCCGCATGTGAAAGCATCCCGAGCACGGCCCACGAAGTGGTCGGCAGATCGGTGCCAGATGTCATCGCCGAACTATACCGCCCAGTCATATGCGGATCCGAAATCAGCGCCAGCGGGTGCGGTGCGGGAACAGCGCTCGCCCGGCCTCGTGCACGACCTCGAGGACCACCCGGGCCAGCCGGTCGTAACTCATCGCCTCGGCTCGTCCCGAGAGCGAGAGCGCGGCCGGTGGGGCGCCGCGGCCACGCAGCGGCGCGGCCACACACGCGATGCCGACCATGGCCTCCTCGCGGTCGATCGCCACGCCTTGGCGCAACCGGATCTGACCGAGTTCGCGATGCAGCGCATCGGGTTCGGCCAGGGTGCGCGGAGTGAGCCGGGGCAGCCGGCCGCGGAACGCGGCCTCGGCGATGGTGGGTTCCAGCGCCGCAAGCATCGACTTGCCCAAAGCCGTTGCGTGCGCGGGCATCCGGCCCCCGAGCCGGGTGGGCAGCGCCGCGGCGAACCGGCCGCCGGCCTTGTCCAGGTAGACGACCTCGCGACCGTCGAGCACCGCCAGATGGCCCACCATGCCCGTCCGCTGCGACAGTTCGTGCAGCAGCGGACTCACCGCATCGCGAATCTCGTTGTGGTCCGCGGTGAGTCCGCCCAGTTCGAGCGTGCGCATGCCGAGGCGGTAGCCGCCGGCGGAATGCGCCAGCCAGCGCAGCCGGATCATCTGATCCAGGATGCGGTGGACCGTCGAGCGCGGAAGTCCGGTCCGCTCGACCAGTTCCAGCAGTGTCAGAGTCGGGGTGTTCGCGTCGAAGGCGTCCAGGATCAGCGTCATTCGCTCGATCATCGACACCGGAATCGGCGCGCCGGCTCGATGAGCCCTGGCGCCCGTCGTCGCGTGATGCGCGGCCGTGGTGGTGCGTTCCGCGGAGGGCAGCACGGTGACGGTCATATGTACCTCCGTTGGCTCATATGCAGGCTAGAAGTATTTCGACTAGGCATGTTCGGTTTCGGCATTTGTGTCACCTATCACAGTGGCTGCCACCACACCGGTCGCGAATCGGTGGAACTACGTAAGTGCTACCGAAATCTCTCCCGTTCACTGGACCTGGCCGTTGACGGGTCCCGGGGCCGACCTGGTGTCATGACTTACAGCTATATGTCTGTCCGAAACAAGGAGTGGCCGTGGAGCCGGTAGTACAGGTGGACGAGATATCGGAGGCGACCTTCAAATCCGTGCTGAGCAGGTTCTGCTCCGGGGTCACGGTGATCACCGCCCTGACCGGCGACCAGCCGATCGGGTTCAGCTGCCAGTCGTTCTCGTCGCTGTCCCTCGATCCGCCCCGGGTCTGCTTCTTCCCCGCGCGGACCTCGACGTCGTGGCCGCGCATCCGCGAGGTAGGACGATTCTGCGTCAACATTCTCGCCCACGATCAAGCCGACATCTGCCGCGCGCTGGCCCGCAGCGGCACCGACAAATTCGCCGGCGTGGACTGGGAGGTGTCCGGAAACGGGTCGCCGCGGTTGAGCGGTGCGCTGGCCAGTATCGACTGTGAACTGGATCGCGAGGTGGACGGTGGCGACCACACCATCGTGATCGCGCGAGTCACCGCACTGGCCGAACATTCCGAACAGGCGCCGCTGCTGTTCTACCGCTCCTCGTTCGAACGTCTGCACGGGCACTGACGCGAGCGTCTGCATGGGCACTGACGCGAGCGTCTGCATGGGCACTGACGCGAGCGTCTGCATGGGCACTGACGCGAGCGTCTGGACGGGCACCGACGCGGTTCCGCGGGCATGCCGGTGGTGACGAGCCCGGTGCGTACCCGCCCGCACCGCCGGGGCGTCCCGTCACTGCCGATGGCCGGAGCGGATCTCCCGGCCAGTGGGACTACGCGTGCCGGGCCCCCGTCCCGATGGCGAGCATCGAGTCATCACCCGGGGCGGGTTCGGCCGGCGGGTAGTCGAGGCCGATCGCAATCGAGGCCGATCGCATTCGAGACGGAGGAATCATGAACAGCGACAGCGAAGTGCGGGTCATCGACGCCGGCGCACCGCCGACCCGGTTCGCCCGCGGCTGGCACTGCCTGGGCCTGGCGGACTCCTTCCGCGACGGCAAGCCGCACACCGTCGCCGCCTTCGGTACCGAACTGGTCGTGTTCGCCGGCGAGGACGGCACGCTCAGCGTCCTCAACGCCTACTGTCCGCATATGGGCGGCAATCTCGCCGACGGCACCGTCAAGGGCGATTCGCTGGCCTGCCCCTTCCACGACTGGCGGTGGAACGGCAAGGGCAAATGCACCGGAATCCCGTACGCGCGCCGGGTGCCTCCGCTGGCGCGCACCAAGGCGTGGCCGACGCTGGAGCAGAACAAGCAGCTGTTCGTCTGGAACGATCCGGAGGGCAAGCAGCCGCCCGCGGACATCACCATCCCGCGCATCGACGCCGCCTTCGACGACGAATGGACCGACTGGACCTGGAACTCGATGATCGTCGATGCCAACTGCCGCGAAGTGGTCGACAACGTGGTCGACATGGCGCACTTCTTCTACGTGCACTACGGCTTCCCGACATTCTTCAAGAACGTTTTCGAGGGCCACATCGCCAGTCAGTACATGACCTCCATCTCGCGCGAGGACATGATGGGCGAGACGGCGAAGGCATTGGGCGGCAAGAACACTCTGCATTCGGAGGCGTCCTACTACGGGCCCTCCTACATGATCGACTACCTGCGCAGCGACAGCGCGGATCTCTCGGTCGAGGGCTATCTGATCAACTGCCATTACCCGATCACCGAGAACCGGTTCGTGCTGCAGTACGGGGCCATCGCGAAGAAGCCGCAGGGCGTCTCGCCGGAGCGGGCCGAGCAGATCGCGGCCTCCTTCGTCGGCGGTCTCGGCAAGGGGTTCGAACAGGACGCGGCGATCTGGAAGCGCAAGTCGCGCATCAACAATCCGCTGCTGTGCGAGGAGGACGGACCGGTCTATCAGCTGCGCCGCTGGTACGAGCAGTTCTACACCGACGTCGCCGACATCTCGGAGGAGATGACCGCGCGCTTCGAATTCGAGGTGGACACCACCCGCGCGGTCACCGCCTGGGAGGCGGAGGTCGCCGAGAACCTCGCCAAGCGGGCCGAGCAGGCCGTGGCGGGCTGAGAGTTATCGCGATGGACGAGGTTTCGTGCCGATCCTGCGGAACGTGCGTGCTGGTGGAGAAATTCAGCCCGCAGCACACGAGCGTGCAGTGGAGCCGGTCGGCGATGCGCGTATGCACCGAATTGTCGCAGCCGGGCACGCATGCGCACACCTGCACCGCCCTGCGCGAGAGCATCGACGCGGCGGTGCAGTCGGGCCGGTTGAGCGTGAGTACCCGCGATGTCGATGTGCGCACCCGCGGCCGGACGGTGGCATGACAGGGGCAGGAAGCTGGATGAACGGCACAGGAATGGATGTGGTGGTGCTCGATGGATACCGCGATCGAACTCGACGTGCGTGAGCCGCGTACGTCGCGCGAGGACGCCGGCCCTCGTCGCTCGGCAACCGGCGGCGAATCCGCGGACGGCGTCGTGGCGGCCGCCGGGTCGCCGGCCGATCCGGTCGTCGTCGAGATCGTCCGTGTGGTGCGCGAAACCGCGGACGCGGTATCGCTCGAATTGGCGCCGCAGCCCGAACACGCCGAGCGGTTCGGCTATCGGCCCGGGCAATTCCTCACTGTGCGCATCCCCAGTGAGCTGACCGGTTCGGTGAGCCGGTGCTACTCGCTGTCGAGCGCACCGCACGAGGGTGGACCGCTGAAGGTCACCGTCAAACGCACGGCGGCCGGATATGCGTCGAATTGGTTGTGCGACAACGCCGTCGCCGGTGACACCCTGCAGGTGCTGCCGCCCGCCGGACTGTTCACCCCGGCCTCGCTGGACGCCGATCTGCTGCTGTTCGCCGGCGGCAGCGGCATCACCCCGGTGTTGTCGATCCTGAAATCGGTGCTCGCGCAGGGCAGCGGCCACTGCACCCTCGTGTACGCCAATCGCGACGAATCGTCGGTCATCTTCGCCGCGGAACTCGCGGAACTCGCGGGCGCCCATCCGGATCGGCTGCAGGTGCTGCACTGGCTGGAATCGGTGCAGGGCCTGCCGAGTGTGCCGCAATTGTCCGCGCTGGTGCGGCACTGGGCCGATCGCGAGACGTTCGTCTGCGGTCCGGAGCCGTTCATGGACGCCGTCGCCGCCGCGATGGCCGCGCACGGCGCCGACCGGCGGCGCGTGCACATGGAGAAGTTCGTTTCCCTGACCGGCAATCCGTTCGAGGCCGCACCCCCTGCGAGCGACGACGCCGACCTCGCCGACTCGGCGAACGTCGAGGTCGACCTCGACGGCGAGCATCACCGGGTGGCATGGCCGCGACGCCAGGTCTTGTTGGATACCTTGCTGGCAGCGGGACTCGAGGCGCCGTATTCGTGCCGCGAAGGCGCGTGCAGTGCGTGTGTGTGCCGGGTGGTGTCCGGCGAGGTGTCCATGCGCCGCAACGAGGTTCTCGAGGAGGAGGATCTCGCCGAGGGCTACGTGCTCGCCTGTCAGGCGGTACCGGTCACCGACGACGTTTCGATCAGCTATTCCTGAACCCATTCTTCGAGGAGAGAAAATGGCCGCCGTCAGCTCGCTCGGTTATGTCCGAGCGCGGATCGCCGATGTCGCCGCGTGGCGTGAATTCGCCTTCGACATCATCGGATTCGCCGAAGGGTCGGGCCCGAATCCGGAGTCGGTCTATCTGCGTACCGACGAGCACACCTACCGCCTGGAGCTGGTACCGGGCGATCGCGACGAGGTGATCGCCGTCGGCTGGCAGGTCGCCGACCGGCGCTCGCTGATGCTGGTGCGCGAAACGCTCACCGCGGCCGGTGTCGAGGTCACCGAACTCACCCTTGCCGAATCCGCCGCGCGCCACGTCGAGGAGGCGATCAGCTTCATCGATCCGGCCGGATTCACCGTCGAGGTCTTCCACGGACCTCTGCTCGATCACAGCCCGGTGGTCGGCAAGTACGGAAACCGTTTCGTCTCCGGCGATCTCGGTCTCGGCCACGTTGTCCTGCCGGTGCCCGATATCGAGGCCGCGCGGCAGTTCTACACCGAGGTACTGGACTTCGCCTCGCGCGGTTCGTTCCGGGTGGGTCCTCCCGAACATCCGATCTGGATCCGGTTCATGGGTGTCAATCCCCGCCACCACAGCCTGGCGCTGATTCCGGGCGGACGTGGCGACGGTCCGGGGATCGTGCACGTGATGGTCGAGGTCGACGCGCTCGACGATGTCGGCCGGGCCCTCGACCGGGTGACGAAGGCGGGCTATCACCTGTCCTCGACCCTCGGCCGCCACACCAACGACAAGATGATCTCCTTCTACGTCCGCACCCCGGGCGGCTGGGACCTCGAATTCGGTTGCGAGGGAATGCTCGTGGGCGAGGACTATGTCGCGGAGGAGATGACGGCCGACAGCTACTGGGGCCACGAATGGGCGCGCGGCTGAGCGGCCGTCACCACCGTGTGGCGGCCGGCACGCGGTGAGGTGAACCGGCGACCACAGTAGTTACAGGTCTGGTTCCTGCACGTCGGTGAACGTGACCCGCACCGAGATCGGATCGGTCTGCAAGGCGGCGAATCCGGCGGCGGTCAGCGGTGCGAGCGCCGGGTGCGGGGCGAAGGCGCGGGCCCGGGCGACCACGTCGTCGTCCGGGCGCAACTCCGCCGTGGCCGCGCGCCAGGTTCCGTTGTGCCGCAGGCGCACCGAAGGATTGGCGCGCACATTGTTGCCCCAGCCCGACCGCATGCCGTGCTGGCAGATGATCCATGCGCCGTCGTCGTCGAACAGCACCGATACCGGAACCCGGCGCGGCTGACCGGATTTGCGGCCGATGGTCTCCAGTTCGGTCGCGAAGGTGGACCGCACACCCACCCGGTCCAGTGCGGCGAATCCGGGATTGACCAGATAGCGGCCGACGGCGCGTTCGATCCGGAATTTCGTCGACTTCCGGTCGGTGCCGGCTGTCGTGCGCCGGGATCGGAAAGCGTCCAGTCCGTTGCGGCGCAGCATGGTTATCGCGGTCGACCACGGTGACCGGGCCGGATCCGGATCCAGCCCGGCGCCGAGGCGATGCAGCTGATCGGTGTGCCATTGCAGATCCAGGGCGCCGTCGACCGCGCGCAACGCACCGATGCGAGCGATCCGGCCGCGCAGGCCGAGCGAAATCGACGGTGGCCGAAGGATTTCGGTCCCGCCGGTGAGCAGGTCGGCGGCAGCGGCCGGGTACACCGTGGTGGGGCGGCCGAGTCCGACCACATCGCAGGCGCCGGAGTCGACCGCCCCGCCCATCGCCGTCCGGCTGCGGAACCCGCCGGTGACCGCCAGCGGCACCGCGGCCGCGACCTGCCGCACGGTCTCCGCGTACTCCAGGAAGTAGGCCTCCCGCGCTCGGGTACTCGCCGCCGCGCGGGACCTGCCCATCATCGCCGGGGATTCGTAACTGCCGCCGCTGATTTCGATCAGGTCCAGCGGCTGCCGGGCCAACTGCCGGACCACCTCCCGCGATTCCTCCTCGGTGAAACCGCCGCGCTGGAAATCCGCCGAATTCAGCTTGACGGCCACCGCGAAGCCCGGCTGGACCGCCGCGCGAATCGCACCGACCACCTCGAGCAGAAAGCGGGCGCGGCGCTGCCCGTCACCGCCCCAGTCGTCGGTGCGCTGATTGGCCAGCGGGGAGAGGAACTGAGACACCAGGTAGCCGTGGGCGCCGTGAATCTGCACCCCGTCGAAGCCGGCCGATTCCGCGATCCGCGCCGCGTCGGCGAAGCGCCGGATCAGGTCGTGGATCTCGGTTTCGGTGAGCGCCCGCGGCGTGGGCAGGCCCGGCACTCCCGACGCGATCGCCGAGGGCGCCACCGGCCGTTGCCGGGTGGCCAGCGGATTCGCTTGGCGGCCGGGATGATTCAGCTGCATCCAGATCGGGGTGCCGCCGTCCTTGGCGGCCTTCGCCCAGCGCGTCAGCGCGGCGAGATCGCGATCGTCGTCGATAACCACATTGCCCGGCTCGCCGAGCTGGGTGCGGTCGATCATCACATTGCCGGTGACGATCAGGCCGTAGCCGCCCGCTCCCCAGCGGCGATACAGCCGGACCAGCCGGTCGTCGGGAGCATGTGCCGCGGTGCCGAGCCCCTCGCTGAGCGCCGATTTCATGATCCGGTTGGGCAGTACCTGGCCACAGGGCAGGGGGAGTGGGTCGTGCAGTCCGGTCATGCCTATCCTCCAGGGCGCGGATCGGAAATGAGGTATACCGATCGGTATAGTCGGCACAGTAGTACACCGATCGGTATAGGGCAACGGTAGGCTGGACCGTGCAGGGTGCACGAGGAAAGGGGTCGCATCATGGGAGCCCGCGACCGGCTCATCGACAGCGCCGTGGATCTGATGCGCAGCAACGGTGTGGCCGGCACCGGCATCGCGCAGCTGCTCGACCACAGCGGCATCTCGCGTCGCTCGGTGTACCTCAACTTCCCCGGTGGTAAATCGGAACTGATCGCGGAGGCGACCCGCGCGGCCGGTGCCACCTACAGCGCGTTGCTGCGCACGATCACCGCGGGGGCGGACGTGGCATCGTGTGTCGGCGCCTTCCCGGCGCTGTGGCGCGAGAAGCTCGCGGCGAGCGACTTCACCGCCGGCTGCCCGATCGTCGCGGCCGCGCTGGGCCGGTCGGAAGCGCCCGAAGCGGCCGACGCCGCCGGTGCGACCTTCACCGAATGGGAGACCATCCTCGCCGAACGCCTCGAAACCGAGGACGTCGAGCCCGATCTGGCGATATCGCTGGCCACCACGGTCGTGGCAGCGCTGGAGGGGGCGGTGATCCTCTCAGTGGCGACCCGCTCGATGGCGCCCCTGGAACGGGTGGGCGCCCAGATGTCGGAACTCATCGCGCGCCATACCGCGAAGTGAGTGCCCGCTCTATCGCCGCGGCGGTGGGAATGGACGCGGAGGCGCCGACGACGGTGGTGGCCAGGGCGCCGGCGGTGCAGGCCCACGCCAGAGCGGTCGCGGGGCCCTCGTGCCAGTGTGCGGCCAATGCGCCGGTGAACGTGTCCCCGGCGCCGGTGGTGTCGACCACCTCGACCCGCACGCTCGGATGAGAGAACTCACCGTCGGGTCCGCGATAGCGCGCGCCGTCGCCGCCGCGGGTGGTCAGCACATGCGGGACCGCCCGGAGTTCCGAATCCAATCGCGCCGCTTCGCCCTCGTTGACCACCGCGATGTCGACCGCCTCCCACAGCTGCGGTGGCAGTGACCGCGCCGGGGACGGATTGAGCAGAACGAGAGTGCCGTGCTCACGGGCGCAGCGGGCGGCGCCGAGCACGGTCTCCACCGGAATTTCCAGCTGGCACAGGAGAATATCCGCCTCGGCGACGAGGGCGCGATCACCGTCGGTGAGCCCGGACAGCTCCGCATTGGCTCCGCCGACCACGATGATCGTATTCTCGCCGGCGTCGTCGACCACGATGGTGGCGGTCCCGCTGGCCCCCTCGACGGTGCGCAGTCCGGCGGTCCCGATCTCGTTGTCCTCGAGCACTTTTCGCAACTCGACGCCGAAGACGTCGGTTCCGACCGCGCCGACGAAATCGACCGCCGCGCCCGCACGCCGAGCGGCGATCGCCTGGTTCGCGCCCTTTCCGCCGGGCACCGTATCGAAGGCGGTGCCGAGGACGGTCTCACCGGGCCGCGGCCGCCGCGGCGTGCGGGTCACCAGATCCATGTTGATACTGCCGACCACTGCGATCCGTGCCATGCACGCACCGTAACCCGCCGCGGCGGGCGCGGGTTCGAACGTCGCCGCCGTCAGGCGTGGTCGGCCGCCGTCGCCACCGCGGCCAGCCGGTCGAGCGACCCGAGTAGTTTGTCCGAGGTCGTCGCCCGGGCCCTGGGCAGCCGGACCTCGTCGGTCAGCCGCGTCCAGTCGTAGGTGTGCCGCACCAGGGTCCGGCTCTCGTCGACGGGTTCGAGCTCCCAGCGCCACAGATGTCCCGGCGGCCGCTGCCCGGATTCCGCGGGCAGCCAGGCGATCCGGCGTCCCTCCTCGAACTCCACCACGTGGTTCTCGCGCACACTCCCGTTGATGAGTGTCATCGCGAAGACATCACCCACGCTCCGCACGCGCTGCCCGATCTCCGCCCGGTCGAGATTGTCGTTCCCGTCCCATCGCGGCTGCTGCGCCGGATCGGCGATCAATTCGAAGATGTGCCCGGCCGGCGCGGCGACCTCACGCTCCGCCGACACCACCCTGTCGATATCTGCCATGACACCATCGAATCATCCGCGGGCATCGCCGACAACGCGGCCGCGAAGGGCGTTCGGACACAGGCTGTTCCGTGCGTGCGGCTCACTCCTGGTTCTCGACCGGGCCGGACGTGGATTCTGCATGCCGGGGCTCCAGGGGTGGCCCCGCGACCGGGCAGTTGACCTTGCATTGCGGCGTGGCCTCGGGACCAGCGCTCTCGAGCGCGTCGTCGCGGACGGTGACCACGGTCAGTGCCGCGGCCGCGGCCATCACGATCGCGCAGATGAGCATGGCCTCGTGGAACCCGCGCTCGAAGGCGGCGGGATCGGTGTAGGCAGCACCGGTGAGTCCGGTGAGCGGCGGGACAGCCGCTACCGCAAGCAATCCGGCCGCTCGGGCGACGGCATTGTTGACGCCGCTGGCCACCCCCGCGTGCCGTTCGTCGGCCGTCGCCAGCACGGTCGCGGTCAGCGGTGCGACGGCCAGGGTGAGTCCGAGGCCGAACACCAGGGCGGCGGGCAGCACATCGGCGACGTAGGAGGCGTCGGTGCCGATCCGCATCATCAGCAACATCCCGGCGGCGGCCAGCAGCACACCCGCGGTGATCGGGATGCGCGGTCCGATCCGCTGAGCCAGATCGCCCGAGCGGGCGGAGAACAACAGCATCAGCACGGTGGCGGGCAGCATCGCGGTCCCGGCCGCCATCGGACTGAAACCGGCCACCACCTGCAGGGTGAGCACCAGCAGGAAGAACACCACACCCATCGCGCCGTACATCACGAAGGTGACCGCGTTGATCGCGCTGAACTGCCGCGAGGCGAAGATCTCGACCGGCAGCATCGGCGGCGGCCCGTGGTGTCCGGGCGCGTCGTGCCCCGCCGAGCGCCGCCGCTCGACGACGACGAAGGCCACCCCGGCGAGCACGCCGATCACCGCCGTCGCCAGCACGGCCGCCCGGCTGCTCCCGTGTTCGGGTGCCATGGTCAGTGCGTAGGTGATGCCTGCCAGGCACAGTGCCGCGAGGAAGGCTCCCAGCACGTCGAAGCCCTCACGTGCCGGGCCGCCGGATTCGGGAGCCGGGCGGGTGGTCGCCGAGCCGTCGGACGCGCCGGAACCGTAGGTCTCCGGCACATGCCGCACCGCGACCAGCACCACCACCGCGGCCAGCGGAATGTTCAGCAGGAACACCCAGCGCCATCCGGCCGCGCCGACCAGCCATCCGCCCAGGAACGGACCGATCGCGCCGGCGACCCCGCCGAGCCCGGACCACGCGCCCACCGCGCGGGCGCGATCCGATTTCGCGAACGAGGCCTGGATGATCGCCAGTGAGCCGGGCGTGAGCAGCGCGCCACCCACGCCCTGCAGTGCGCGGGCGGCGATGAGCATCGGAATACCCTGTGCCGCACCGCAGATCGCCGAGGCCAGCGCGAACCACACCACGCCGACGACGAAGATCCGCCGCCGTCCGAATCGGTCACCCAGTGAGCCGCCGAGCAGAATCAGCCCGGCCAGCGTGAGCGTGTAGGCGTTGACCGTCCACTGCAGCCCCGCCATCGAGGCGCCGAATTCCTCGCCGATGCGGGGGAGGGCCACATTGACCACGGTCGCGTCCAGCATCGCCATTCCCGAGCCCAGCACCGTGGCCAGCAGAACCCAGCGACCCGAACCCGACGACAACCGGATGGTGGCGACCATGAGGACACGGTAGCGGCGGGCACCGACGGACAGCGGGCGTTCGGCGGTTATCCGGCGGCGGCGTCCGCGTCCCGGTCAGTAGGCTGTTCACCATGACTGCTGGAACTGTCGGCGAAGTGGATACCGTGCGCGAGGCGGTGCACGAGGCGGCGCGGCGGGCTCGGGTGGCGTCGCGGACGCTGGCACAGCTGACGACCGCGCAGAAGGATGCGGCCCTGCACGCCGCGGCGGATGCGCTGCTCGCGGCGAAGGATGCCGTCCTGGCCGCCAATGCCGAAGACATCGCGACCGCGGAGGCGGGCGGCACCGCGGCCTCGCTGCTGGATCGCCTGCGGCTGACCGAGCCGCGCATCGACGGCATCGCCTCCGGGTTGCGTCAGGTCGCCGGCCTGCCGGATCCGGTCGGCGAGGTGCTGCGCGGTTCGACGCTGGCCAACGGCCTGGAGATCCGGCAGGTGCGCGTGCCGCTTGGCGTGGTCGGCATGGTCTACGAGGCCCGCCCGAACGTCACCGTCGACGCCTTCGGCTTGGCGTTGAAATCCGGTAACGCGGCCCTGCTGCGCGGCTCGTCCTCGGCGGCCCGATCGAATGCCGCCCTGGTCGAGGTCATGCGCGAAGCCCTTGTCGCCCAGGGGCTTCCGGCCGACGCGGTCCAACTGCTGCCGAGTGAGGATCGCTCGAGCGTCACTCATTTGATTCAGGCCCGCGGCCTGGTGGACGTGGTCATCCCGCGCGGTGGCGCCGGGCTTATCAACGCGGTGGTGCGCGACGCGCGGGTCCCCACCATCGAAACCGGCACCGGCAACTGCCACGTCTACGTGCACGCCGCCGCCGATCTCGAGATGGCGGAATCGATTCTGCTGAACTCCAAGACCCGCCGGCCCAGCGTCTGCAATACCGCCGAGACGGTGCTCATCGATCGCGCGATCGCCGAGACCGCGGTCCCGCGCCTGATCAACGCGCTGGAACGGGCTCAGGTCACCATCCACGGCGATCTGCCCGGCCTGGTTCCCGCGACGGAGGAAGATTGGGCCGACGAATATCTGTCGCTGGATATCGCGCTCAAGGTCGTCGACGGTCTCGACGCCGCGGTCGACCACATCAACGAGTGGGGCACCGGCCACACCGAGGCCATCGTGACCGCCGATCTGAAGGCGGCCCGCGAGTTCACCGCTCGGGTGGACGCGGCCGCGGTGATGGTCAACGCCTCCACCGCCTTCACCGACGGCGAGCAGTTCGGATTCGGCGCGGAGATCGGCATCTCCACTCAGAAGCTGCACGCCCGCGGTCCGATGGCGCTGCCGGAGCTGACCTCCACCAAGTGGATCGTGTGGGGCGACGGCCAGATTCGGCCGAGCTGAACCCGTCCCCGGCCGTGACCGTCGGTGCCGGTCGGGCCTGTGGTCTCGCCGGCACCGCAGTATCGAACCCGGCCCGCGGGTGTGTACCGTCGTGAGCAGCTGGACTTTACGGTGCATACCTGCAGTGGGCTGCGCTGTTCCCGAAGGAGGGCCCAACTGTGCAGACGACCGTGCACGAGCCGATTTTCGCCTCGGTCGACGATGTGATCGACCGCCTGGCCACCACCGGCTACCTGGCCGACAAGGCCACCGCCACCTCGGTGTTCCTGGCCGACCGGCTCGCCAAGCCGCTCCTGATCGAGGGACCCGCCGGCGTCGGGAAGACCGAACTGTCGCGCGCGGTGGCCCAGGTCGCCGACGCCGAACTGGTCCGCCTGCAGTGCTACGAGGGGATCGACGAGGCGCGGGCACTCTACGAGTGGAACCACGCCAAGCAGATTCTGCGCATCCAGTCCGCGACCTCCGGTGGGTCGGATTCGGGTAACGCCTGGGCCGACACCAAAGCCGATGTGTTCAGCGAGGAATTCCTGCTGCAGCGCCCGCTGCTGACCGCTATCCGGCGCACCGACCCCACCGTGCTGCTGATCGACGAGGCGGACAAGGCCGATGTCGAGATCGAGGGCCTGATGCTGGAGGTGCTGAGCGACTTCGCCGTCACCGTCCCGGAACTCGGCACGATCACCGCGACCCGCCGCCCGTTCGTGGTGCTCACCTCCAACGCGACCCGCGAACTGTCCGAGGCGCTGAAGCGCCGCTGCCTCTACCTGCACATCGACTTCCCGGACGAGGAACTCGAGCGCCGCATCCTCGCGAGCCGCGTGCCGGAGCTGAAACCGGCGGTGGCCGCACAGCTGGTCCGGGTTGTGCACGTACTGCGCGGGATGCAGTTGAAGAAGTTGCCGTCGGTCGCCGAATCCATCGACTGGGCCCGCACGCTGCTCGCGCTGGGACTGAAGGATCTCGACGACAAGACCGTGCGCGCGACGCTCGGCGTGGTGCTCAAACACCAGAGCGACCATCAGCGCGCCCTGGCCGAGCTGAAATTGGCCTGAGCCGTGTCCGGTAAGCGCACCACCCCCCGCGCGCTGGTGTCCGCGGCGCTGCGGGGTGGGTCCGCGTCCGCGACGCAGGGTGCCCCGCAACCCGGCGAGACCGCGCCGCACGGATTGTCCGGGCATGTGGTCGGCTTCGTGGAAGCCTTGCGCGCCAGGGGAATTCCGGTCGGCCCGTCGGAAACGGTAGACGCCGGCCGAGTGCTCACCGTGGTCGATCTGATGGATCGCGAGATGCTGCGCGAGGGCCTGGCCTGTGCGCTGCTGCGCCGGCCCACCCAGCGCGCCACCTTCGACGGCTTGTTCGAGCTGTGGTTCCCCGCCGCACTGGGGGAGCGCGCGGGCGCCGAGGACATCGAGCTCCCGCGGCGCGACGACGGTGAAATCGACCTGTTCGAATTGCGGCGCATGCTGGCCGAGATGCTGGCCGCCGAGCCGACCGGGGACCAGACCCGGCAGCTGCAGAACCTGGCCGCGCAGATGGTCGAGCAGATGGGGCAGTACCAGTCGGCGAACGGGCCGTCGTTCTCGGCGTATCAAACGCTGAAGGATGTGCAGCCCGAGGTGCTGATCAGCAAGATCCTCGCGGGATTGGCCGCCGGGCAGAACAATTCGGAGTTCGACACCGAGGTCGCCCGCCGCGCCGCCCGGGAACGGGTCAAGGCGTTTCGCGGCACGGTCGAGGCGGAGACCCGGCGGCGCGTAGCCGAGCGGCTGGGCCGCGAGCGGGTGGCGACCTACGGTGTTCAGCGCCAAGCCGAGGATGCCGACTTCCTGCGGATCTCGGAGAACGAACTGGCCGAACTGCGGCGCGGTTCGCAGCGGCTGGCCCGGGTGCTGGCCTCCCGGCTCGCCGCCCGCCGCAGGCGGTCCCGGCGCGGCGAGATCGACCTGCGCAAGACGCTGCGCAAATCCATGTCCACCGGTGGGGTGCCGATCACGCTGCAGACCCGTAAGCCCCGGCCCGGTCGCCCGGATCTGGTGCTGCTGTGCGATATCTCGGGATCGGTCGCAGGATTCTCCAGTTTCACCATGCTGCTGGTGGATTCGCTGCGTGAGCAGTTCTCGCGGGTGCGGATCTTCGCCTTCGTCGACCAGGTGGACGAGGTGACCCACATCTTCGATCAGGTCACACCGCTGGATCAGGTGACCCGGCGCATCTTCACCGAGACGAAGGTGGTCGGATTCGAGGGGCATTCGGATTACGGTGCGGCACTGCGCGGTTTCGCCGCGGACTGGCCGGATGTGGTGACCAGCCGTACCTCCCTGCTGATCCTCGGCGACGCCCGCACCAACTATCGCGATCCGGCGCTGAATACGCTGCGGGAACTCGTCCAGGTGGCCAAGCACGCGCACTGGCTGAATCCGGAGGCCGAAAAGATGTGGGGCACCGGCGATTCGGCGGCCAACCGCTACGCCGAGGTCGTCGAGATGCACGAATGCCGGTCGGCACGCCAGCTGACCGGTGTGGTGAGCAGGCTGCTTCCGGTCTAGGCCGCGAGGAGGGATAGCGCACCGTTTGCCCGGGACCATCAGCGGCTGTTAAGCGCTTTCCAAGGCGGGCCGTCGATCATTCGCGCGTGCCGTGCCCATCGGGGGAGTTCGCCGACGAAATCCCCGTCGACCAGCCGAGCGCCCCTGCGGCGCAACGACATCCCCACGACCGGGATGCCGAGCCCCCCGAGTTACCCGATGGCGGGCCCCCCGATCCTGAGCGATCCGGCTCCGAACCGGCTGCGTCCGAATGCCCGGCATCCGCATCGGACGAGCCGGCGCCGGGAGATCTCCGGCTGCGGGCACGGGAACTGACCGAGACCGCGACCGCCCTGCTCGGCACCAGCCCTGCCGTGGCCGAACGAATGTTGTTGCAGGCTCTGCACTGTGGCACGGGCGTTCTCTCCGGTGAACAACGCGCGCGGCTGTGCTCGCTGGTGGTGACCGCGGTCGCCAACCAGCCGGGCCGTGAGCACGACCTGGCGGACGCGGCGGCCGCCGCGGCCGCGAGCTGGACCGGTATCTCCGCTGCCGACGCTGCCCATCACACGCTGCTCGCCGCCCGCGTCCACTACCGCCGCGGTCACCACCGCCGCGCGGCCACCCTGTACGCCGAGGCCCTCGGCTGCGATGCGCTGCCCTATCCGCCGGAAGAAATCGCGGTGCTGTACGAGCAGCTCGGACGCTGCTTGGGACGGTGCCACCGCCACCGTGCCGCGGCGCGGGCCTACACAGCGGGTGCGGCCGCCGTCGCCGGCCGGCCCCAGTGGGACGAACTGCACCGCGACCTGATCGAGGCCGCGACCCGGTCCCGGCGCGCGGCGCGCAACCCGGCCGCGATGGTGCGGGCGTATCTGTCGGCGCGGCGGGCGCGGTGAGCTCATCAGCATCGGATCGCCGACGAGACCCACCCCCGCCCGGGCCCGCCCAGTAAGCTCGGCATTCGTGCAAAACACAGGCCGGCGCAAACTGGGCGTGATGGGCGGTACGTTCGATCCGATCCATCACGGGCATCTGGTTGCCGCCAGTGAGGTCGCCAACCGGTTCGACCTCGATGAAGTGATCTTCGTACCCACCGGGCAGCCGTGGCAGAAGTCCTCACGCCAGGTCTCCCCGGCGGAGGACCGCTATCTGATGACGGTCATCGCCACCGCATCCAATCCGCGGTTCACGGTCAGTCGCGCCGACATCGACCGGGAGAAGGCCACCTACACCGTAGACACCCTTCGTGACCTGCAGAATCAGCATCCGGACGCCGATCTGTACTTCATCACGGGTGCGGACGCGCTGGCCAGCATCCTGACATGGCAGGATTGGGCGGAACTGTTCGAGCTGGCGAAGTTCGTCGGGGTGAGCCGTCCGGGGTACGAATTGAATGTCGACCACCTCGAGGAACATCTGCGGAATCAGCCGGCCGATGCGGTCACCGTCATCGAGATCCCGGCCCTGGCGATCTCGTCGAGCGAATGCCGTCGCCGCGCCGCCGAGGGGCGTCCGGTGTGGTACCTCGTTCCCGACGGCGTCGTGCAGTACATATCGAAACGGCACCTGTACGTGCCGGGAGGGAACGGGAAGGTGAGCCAATGACGGCATCGGCACAGGCGGTGGAGATGGCGCAGGTCGCCGCGCGGGCCGCCGACGAGAAGCTGGCGACCGACGTCGTCGTCCTCGATGTCTCCGATCAGCTGGTGATCACCGACTGCTTCGTCATCGCCTCCGCGCCGAACGAGCGTCAGGTCAACGCGATCGTCGACAACGTCGAGGAGAAGTTGCGTCTCGCCGGGCACAAGCCGGTCCGCCGCGAGGGCACTCGTGAAGGTCGCTGGGTGCTGCTGGACTACGTCGACGTCGTGGTGCACATCCAGCACAGCGACGAGCGCAATTTCTATGCGCTGGAACGGTTGTGGAAGGACTGCCCGCAGGTCGAGGTGCCGGGTCTGGCGGCTCCCGCGCAGGCTCCGGCGAGTGGTAGCGGGGACCCCGCGTGAACCGCAGGCCCGAAGGCGACACCGCGCGTGAACCCGAAGAGGCCGGCGAGCGCGGCATCGAATCCGGTGGGAGCGACGCGGCCGAAGGCGTTGCGGCGGCGGCCGGCTCGCGGGCGACGAAGTATCCGGGGGTGCGCCGGCTGATCCTGCTGCGACACGGACAGACGGAATGGAACGCCGCCGACCGGATGCAGGGCCAGATCGACACCGAGCTCAGCGAGTTGGGCCGGCGCCAGGCGAAAGACGCTGCGCGCGAGCTCGTTTCCCAGGACGCCGTCGCGATCGTCTCCTCGGATCTGCGCCGCGCCTACGACACCGCACTCGCCCTGGCCGAACACAGCGGACTCGAGGTCGTGCGGGATGCGCGGCTGCGGGAGACCAGCCTCGGCGACTGGGAAGGTCTCGACCATCTCGAGGTGGATGCGCGGTATCCGGGTGCGCGCAAGGCGTGGCGGCTGGATCCCACCGTGACCCCGCCGGGCGGGGAGAGCAAACTCGAGGTCGGCGCGCGGGCGCTGCCGGTGGTTCGCGAGCTGTTCGCCGAGCGTGCGGACTGGCCCGGCCGTACCATCATCCTGGTCGCGCACGGCGGGCTGATCGCGGCCCTGACCGCCGCGCTGCTGGAGCTGCCCGAGCACAAATGGCCGATCCTGGGCGGATTGGCCAATACCAGCTGGGTGCAGCTGAGCAGCCACGGTCCGGGCATCGAGCAGCCGGGTTGGCGGCTGGATGTGTGGAATGCGGCGGCGAAGGTAGCTCCTGATGTCCTCTGAACGCTCCTCCGACGACCGGGACGAACCGGTCCGGCAGGTATCCGACGAACTGTTGCGCAAGGCCTCCGAAGGGCCCGTCCGGCGGCTGCCGGACGCGCTGTTCGGCGGTCCGGTCGCGCCGGTGGAACCGGCCGGGGAATCCGATGCGGCTTCCGAATCGGACGCGGACGACGACGGCGGATCGACCGGTCCGCCGGCCGTTCTCGCGGATGTGCCCACCGAGGCAGAGGAGAATGCGGAACCGGCCGCGGACGCGCGGGAAGACAGCGTGCCCGGCGGTTCCGAGGCGACGCCGTCCACCGAGGCGGCAACTACGCACGCTGTATCCGGCGACGCGGCGGTAGCCGATGACGCCGACGCGGCGCTCGATGCGCACGGGAAGTCCGACACCGGTTCCGGCGCGGCAACTTCCGGCGAGCGGACCGTGTCGAGCGCGGCCGTCGACGCCGTATCGGGAATCGACGACGCGGTCTCCGCGGATGCGCAGCCGAGCATCGGCGACGCGGCCGGCACACCCGAGGCTCCGGCGCGCCCCGTGCTGGTCGTGATCGCGGATTCGCTGTCGTACTTCGGGCCCAAAGGCGGCCTGCCCGCTGACCATCCGCGCATCTGGCCGAATCTGGTTGCCGCGGAACTCGATTGGGACGTCGAATTGGTGGCGCGCATCGGCTGGACCTGTCGCGACGCCTATTGGGCACTCATCGGCGATCCCCGCGTGTGGGCCGCGGTGCCGCGCGCGGGAGCGGTCGTCCTGGCCACGGGCGGGATGGACACGCTGCCGTCGCCGCTACCGACGGCGCTGCGCGAATTGATCCGGTATCTGCGCCCGCCGGTGCTGCGCCGGCGGGTGCGTACCGGCTACCAGTGGCTGCAACCGCGGCTGTCGAAACTCGGTCGCCCCGTGGCGCTTCCGCCGCATGTGAGCATCGACTACCTGGAACAGTCACGGCATGCGCTGGCCCAGTTGCGGCCGGATCTGCCGGTGGTCTCGGTACTGCCCTCGGTGCACGATTGCGAGGCCTACGGCCGGGTCCACACCGGGCGTGCGCCCGCCGTGCGTGCGCTGCTGGAGTGGTCGGCGAAATCCGGTGTGCCGCTGGTGGATCTGGGCGAAGCCGTGCGCGACGACATCTTCTCGGGCGAGGCGAATCCGGACGGGATCCACTGGGGCTGGGAGGGACATGCCGCGGTGGCACGGGCCATGGTGAAGGTGCTGTCGGAGGTGCGTTCGGTCGAGGCCGGTGCATGAATCGGTTCGGATAGCCGATGACCGTCGTGGTGGTCACGGATTCGGCGGCGAGCGTTCCCGCCGAACTGGTAGCGGAGTTGGGCATCGTGGTGGTGCCGCTGCATGTGCTGGTCGACGATCGTGCGATCGCCGAGGGCGTCGACGAATGCGAGATCGACTACGGCGCGTCCACGGTGACGACCTCGTCCGCCTCCCCGGGTGAATTGCGCGCCGCCTATGAGCGCGCCCTGGAGCTCAGCGAGGGTGACGGTGTTGTGGCCGTGCATATTTCGCGTCAGCTCTCGGCGACCTGGGAAGCCGGGCGCCAAGCCGTGCAGGATATGGATGCCGCCGCTCGGGTGCGACTGGTGGATTCGCTGAGCGCGGGCCTGGGCACGGGGCTGCCCGTACTCGCCGCGGCCCGTCGCGCGAAGTCGGGTGCGGCGCTGGATGTCGTCTACGACACCGCGGTCGCCGCCGCCGGGCGATCTCGCACGTTCATCGTCGTCAATCGGACCGAGCAGCTGCGTCGCGGCGGGCGGCTCAGCACCGCGGCCATGTTCTTCGGCACCGAACTGGTGACCAAGCCGATACTGCAGATCGTCGACGGCAAACTGGAGCTGCGGGAAAAGGCGCGGACGCGATCCAAAGCCTTCGCGAAACTCGTTGCGGCAGCGGTCGATGCGGCCGGTGACGACGGGGCGGCGGTGGCGGTTCAGCATCTCGGTGCCGCCGCGGCGGCGGCCACGATCGCCGGACAGCTCGGCGAACTCATTCCCGGTATGCGGGAGCTCATGACCGCCGAATTCGGCCCGACACTCGGCGTGCACGTGGGCACCGGAGCGGTCGGCGTCCTGGTGGTCCCCGGCGGCTGCGGCTGAGCGCCTACCACCGCCGGCCGACGAGTTCCGCCCCCGCACCGGGGGTTGTCCACAGCTCGGACGCTGTCCCCAGACATTCCGAAACCCCAGTTCGCGCACCGAGTCACGGCCCGCCGCGCACATACGGTCACCGTCATGGCGCGACACGAGGATCGGACCCTACTGCGGCAGCGACTGCACGACGTATCACCCAGGCCGGCAACGCTCGGCACCCTGGCCCCCGGCCCGGGTGACCCGACCCACGACGGGCTGTGGGACCTCGCCCGATCACCCGCGGACTCGCCCGAACAGCGCCGTGCCCCCTCGGGCGGTCCCTCTGGGAGCCGGGATTTCGGCCCGCGCGGTAGCGAATCGGGTCCGCCCGCCGAACCGGTGAGCGGCTCCGACGGCGGCCGAACCATGGTCGCAACGCGACCGGGTGTGGACGTCGGCCTGGACGAGGATGCCGCCGGTGGGCGGGTCGGCGTACACGGCGGGACATGGCCGAAGCGGCCGCATTCGCCCAGCCGTATCCGGCAGAGTCGCGACGATGCCGCGGCGCGTCCTGGTAGTGCGGGAGCCCTCGACCGACGCGACGGTGACGGCCGGGACGGGGACGAAGGTCCCGCGGCGACTGGCGCGGCGGTGACCTTTTCCGAGGCGCCGGAGAGTCCGCGAATTCCGCAGTGGCTCAGCGAACCGGTGGGATCAGTGACGATCTGGCAGCGGCTGGTTCCGGAGCGATTCCGGGGAGTTCGCGTGGATCCCGGGCGCAAAGGAGTGTGGGTGCTGGCCGGTGCCGGCGTGGCGGCGGTAATCGTGGCGGCGGCCGCCGCGCATCGAGACGATCCGGTGGCAGCGCCGGTGGCGCCGCTACCGGCCGTGCATACGGCTGCCGAAACCTCGGCGGTCCCCGCACCGGCGGATGGCCCCGGACTGGCCGTGCGATCGGATCCGCCGAGCCGGGCGACGCCGTCGTCGGCTCCCGGCGGCGATCTGGTGGTCAGCGTCATCGGTTTGGTCGAACATCCGGGACTGTTGCATCTCGCACCGGGAACGCGGGTCGCCGACGCCGTCGCGGCGGCCGTCGCGCGGGACGGTGCGGACCTCGCGGGGCTGAATCTCGCCCAGCGGCTCGCCGACGGAGACCAGATCGTCGTCGGCGCGCCCGCTCCCGCGAGCGGCCCGCGCCTCGGCAGTGTGGTCGTTCCGGGGGGACCGCATCCGGCCTCGACATCGGGCGCCGTCGCGCCACCAGGACACAAGGTCAACCTCAACACGGCGACGGAACAGGATCTCGACTCTCTCACCGGGGTGGGGCCCACCACCGCCGCGGCCATCATCGGCTGGCGCACTCAGCACGGCCGCTTCACCAGCATCGACCAGCTCGCCGAAGTCACCGGCATCGGTCCCGCCAAGCTCAACCGTCTCCGCGATCAGGTCACCCTGTGAACCGCGGCGGATCGAACGGCGGTCGAATCCGGCCCGAGCGGGCCTCGCACTCCGCCCGCGGCGGTGCGGAACGGGGGATGGCCGGTCCCGGTGGCACTGCAGGGGACGCGCGGCTGCTTCCCGCGGCGCTGGGGTGCTGGGGCGTGACCGTTGCGGGCATATCGCTGGGGTGGCGAGCCGGTGTGTGGGTGTGCGCCGGGCTCGCAATCTCGGCGGCCGGAGCCGGAATCCTCCTGGCACGTAGCCGTTTTCGGGTACCGCATCGAGCGGTGTGGTGGGTGGTGCTGGCCGCGTTGCTGGCGTCCGCCGGGTTCGGGGTGGCGGCGTCGTGGGACGCGTATCGGGTGAGTGCGCACCCCCTCGGGCGGCTGGCGGCGGGCAGTGTGGTGACGGGCGAGATGGTGGCGGGGGATCCGAAACCCCTCCCGGCCCGTTCCTTCGGTGGACGGCAATGGACGATGCGCGCGACGGTGCGCGAATTCCGTTACGGCGCAACATCGGTGCACGGCGATGCGGCGGTGACGGTGATCATGCCGGAGCGGGTCTGGTCGGATCTGGTGCCGGGGCAGCACGTCACGTTCCGGGCACGGCTGGATCGCCCGTGGCGGCGGGATCTGACGGTCGCCGTACTGCGGGCCCAGGGTCCGCCGACCCGCGTCGGCCCGTGCCCGTGGTGGCAGTCGGCGGCCGCGACGGTGCGGGAGAATCTTTCCGAGGCAGCCCGGCGTGCACTGCCACCGGACGCGGCCGGAGTGCTGCCGGGGCTGATCGACGGCGACATCTCCCGGCTGCCGGATCACGTGCGAGAGGACTTCCGGGCGGTCGACCTCACCCATCTGGTCGCCGTGTCCGGAACCAATGTGTCGATCGTCCTGGCCGCCGTGCTGCTCGCGACCCGCGCTCTGACACTCGACCCGCGCTGGGGCGCGGTACTCGCCGGCCTGGCCCTCATCGGATTCGTCATTCTGGCGCGCCCGTCGCCGTCGGTATTGCGGGCGGCGGTGATGGGTGCGATCGCGGTGCTGGCAATGGTGACGGGACGCCGGAAACAGGCGCTCCCCGCCCTGTGCGCCGCGGTGATCGTGTTGATCGCGTTCTCGCCGCACCTGGCGGTCGATCTCGGCTTCGCCCTGTCGGTGCTGGCGACCGCGGGTCTGATCCTGCTGGCGCCGATCTGGTCGGAGTGGCTCGAACAGCGCGGCTGGCCCCCGCTGGTGGCCGAGGCGTTCGGTGTCGCGGCGGCGGCCTTCGCGGTCACCACGCCGATCATCACCGCGCTCACCGGCCATGTCAGCGGTGTGGCGATCGTGGCGAATGTGCTGGTCGAGCCCGTCGTCGCGCCGATCACGCTGCTCGGTGTCGGCGCGGCCGCCCTGTCCTGCTGCTGGCAACCGGCGGCGATCGTGGTGCTGAACCTGGCCGAGCCGCCGCTGTGGTGGTTGCTCTTCGTCGCCGAACGCGGGGCGGCGCTGGGGATTTCGCTGCCGTTGCCCGCGGGTGCGACGGGCGCGGCACTGGCAGGAGCGCTCATCGGCTGTGGTGTCGCCGTGCTCGCCCGGCTCGGCTCGCGCCGCACTCGCACACATGCGGGCCCGGCGCCGCCACCCGCACCCGGCGACGGGTCGGTGAACCTGTCACCGGCCACCCGTAGGATCGTGCCGTGACCGATCACCTGGCTGCCTTACATCTGGTACTCGGTGAGGAGGAACTGCTCATCGAACGGGCGGTCGCCTCGATCGTGGCGCAGGCGCGGGCCGCGACCAACAATCCCGACGCGATGCCGGTGGATCGGCTACGGGCGGGGGATGCGAGTGCCGCCGAACTGGCCGAACTGCTGAGCCCCTCGCTGTTCGCCGAGGATCGGGTGATCGTGCTCGAGGCCGCCGCGGAGGCCGGTAAGGACGCGGTGGCGCTGGTCACCGCGGCCGCCGGTGATCTGCCCGAGGGAGTTGTGCTCGTGGTTCTGCATTCCGGCGGCGGCCGGGCCAAGGCGCTTGCGCCGGCTTTGCAGAAACAGGGCGCCGAGGTGCACAACTGCGCCAAGATCGGTAAGGCTAACGAGCGAAACGAATTCGTGCGCAACGAGTTTCGCACCGCCGGCGTGCGAGTTTCGGGTGACGTGGTGCAGGCCGTGGTGGAGGCGATCGGATCGGATCTACGAGAGCTGGCCGCGGCCTGTTCCCAGCTGGCCGCCGATACCGGCGGCAAGGTGGATGTCGACGCGGTGCGCCGGTACTACTCCGGTCGTGCCGAGGTCACCGGATTCGAGGTCGCCGATCTGGCCGTAGCCGGTGACCGCCCCGCGGCCATGGAGGCATTGCGCTGGGCGACCGACCGTGGCGTTCCCGCCGTTCTGCTCGCCGACGCGCTCGCCGATTCCGTGCACACCATCGCGAGGGTCGGATCCGCCGGACGTGGCGATCCGTTCGCGCTGGCCTCGCAACTCGGCATGCCGCCCTGGAAGGTGAAGAAGGCGCAGACCCAGGCGCGCGGCTGGACCGCCGCCACCATCGGCAGCGCCCTGCACGTGGTGGCCGCCCTCAATGCCGACGTCAAAGGCGGTGCGGCCGATACGGATTACGCGCTCGAACACGCCCTGGCCGCGATCCTGGATCTGCACGCCGCCTCGCACTGAGCCGCCGCGGCCGCCGCGCTCGTGCGGTGCGCTGTCCGGATCTAGCGGTGGTTGTGCGCGATGATCTCGCCGACCAGTGCGGGCCCCGGGAAGTCGGTCATCACGACGCCGGTCGCCGTGCCGGGACGGGAGCGGAGATAGTCGAGTGCGCGCTGATTCTCGTATTCGGCGTAGCGGTGGGGAAATTTCGCCGGGTCCGGCACCCCGGAGGCCGACAGGAAGTCCATCGACAGGGCGTGGGCGCCGATGGCCGGGGCCTGCGCGAGGTGGCCGGCGACGGCCGCCCATTTGTCCTCGCGCGTGGGTTTGTCCCACCGGTCCTGTGCGTCGATCGGCAGACCGCGGTCGTCGATTCCGTCGGCCCGGATGACGACGATGGCGCCGCGCACCTCACCCAGCCGGGGAAGCGCGACCGGTCCGGTCGCTGCCGGTCGCCACACCCGCGGATGCGCGTTCAGGTACCGATCCAGCAGCGGTGGGTCGGGCGGTAGCCCACCCGCGTCCTCGCACTGGAACGTCATGTCCTCGTTCGTGCATTCGGCCTTCACCCGCATCAGGATCGTCTCGCGCGGATGCCGATTCAGGAATTGCTCGCCGGCCCGCAGCACGTCGTCGAGACCGGCCTGCTGATAGAAGCTGCCGTGCTGTACGCCGAGATTGCCGGCCTCGTCCCGCCGGACACGGATGTCGAGCGCCCGGATGCCGGCCTCGAGCTGGGTGCTCAGGGTTCGTTGCGAGGCGCAGGTCGGCTCGGCGCAACCGGTATCGAATTTCTCCTGGGTGACCACGGCCGGTCCGGCCTTACCGCCGTGGATCGAGAGCGTGTCGTGGGTGCCGGGAACGGACATCTCGCCGAGCGAGGTGCTGTCGGGCAGTGCGCCCATCCAGTCCGGATTGCTCGCGGAGTCGAGGTGATCGATTGCGCCGGCGGTGGCTGCTCGGGGCATCCCGGCGGCCTCGGTGCCCGGCGCGGCCGATGCCGACCGCGTCGCGGCGGCGGATCGTGCGGTCGGCACCGATTGATCACACCCGGTCAGCAGCGCGCTCGACACCGCCGCCACCGCGAGGAAAAGGCCCGTGCTTCTGCGAATCTCCCCACCCCACACCCGCACCACGCTAGCGGACCCGAATCAACGACAAAAGCCGCCGTGGTCATCTGCGATGCAGATCCTCTGCCACGGCGGCGTTGCGAATGCTGTTGTGCGGCAAAATCAGCCGCGTCGGTTCCGGCCGCGGCCGGAACCCGGGAAAATCAGCCCAGCTTGTTGAAGGCCAGCGAGAGGGCCGACTTCTTGTTGGCGGCCTGGTTGGCGTGGATGACGCCCTTCGAGGCGGCCTTGTCCAGGCTGCGGCTCGCCGAACGCATCAGCTCGAGCGCCTTGTCCTTCTCGCCCGCCGCAGCGGCCTCGCGGAACTTGCGGATCGAGGTGCGCAGCGCGGACTTCACCGACTGGTTGCGCACCCGCGCCGCCTCGTTGGTGCGGATCCGCTTCATCTGGGACTTGATGTTGGCCACGCCTGTTCCTCTGATTCCTTCTCGTCAGTTGATGTGCTCTTGATGTTCGTGAAAAGTCTCTGGGCGCACTACACCGAAACGGGTAGCGCCGCGCCGACGATCGAGGTTACCAGCTGAGGCGGTGTGAAGTGAAATCGCTGTACCTGCCCAGGTGGTCCGGCAATAGGCCCGAGTCTGCGCGGACCGCCCGCGGCATGCGAAGAGACGCCGTTGTGATCCGTCGGCCGCTGCCGTAACGTCCGAACTGGACGACCGTACCGGTTGTTCTGCGTTATTCCTGAATCTCCGCGTAGTACCGGCTCGAAGCACAGCTCGACAAAGGGAAGGTGGCAGATGTCTCCGACTGCTCAGGAAGTGCTGGAAGATGTGGTCGAGCAGCGGAAAGTACCGCTGGCTCGAAAATTGGGGGCCGAGCTGATCGGCACATTCGTCTTGGTCTTCGGCGGCGTCGGTACCGCCGTCTTCGCCGGAAGCCGGGTAGGGGCGCTGGGAATCGCGCTCGCCTTCGGCTTCAGTCTTTTGTTCCTGGTGTATGCGATCGGCCCGATTTCGGGAGCGCATGTCAATCCGGCGGTGACCATCGGTCAGTTGGTGATGGGCAGAATCAGCTGGCTGACCGCCGGCTGCTATTGGATCGCGCAACTGGTGGGCGCGTTCGTCGCCGGTGCGGTGATCTTCGCCATCGCCCAGGATCTGCCGTCCTACGACCGCGCCTCCGACGGTCTGGCCGCCAACGGCTGGGGTGCGCACAGCCCGTCGAGCGTGCAGATGCGCGGACCGATGGCGACGGTCACGCGCGAGGGGTACGGCCTGGCGGCTGCCATCACCGTTGAGGTGGTTCTCACCGCGCTGCTGGTCTTCGTGGTCCTGGCGTCGACCGACCGGATCTCGCATGTGCGGATGTCGGGGCTCAGCATCGGTATCACCCTCGCGGTGATCCACTTGATCTCGATACCGATCGACAACACCTCCGTGAACCCGGCCCGCAGCCTCGCGGTCGCGCCCTATCAGGACGGCGCCCTCGCGCAGGTCTGGGTCTTCGTGGTGTTCCCACTGGTCGGCGGTCTGCTGGGCGCGCTGATCTACCGCACGCTGTTCGGCCGCACCCGGCATCTCACCGACTGATTCGCCGCCGACGGGGACGACCGGTGGCTGCGGGCCGGAGTCCTCGGCGGCGGGAGCTCAACCCCAGTTGTACTCCGCGCACAGCCGGTGCGCGACGAGATCGAAGGTCTTCCGCGGCAGGATGGCCCCCTCACGGCGAATCCCCGCCTCGGGCACATCGAGTACGCGATCCAGCCGGACCCAGCTGTCACGCCCCTCGTAATCCCAAGGGCCCGAACCGATTCCGATCCAATTGTGCTCTGCGCCGCGCGCCGGATTCGAGGAGAGCATCAGCCCCAGCAGAGTCTTGCGCTCCCGGCCCACGACCAGCACGGGGCGGTCCTTGCCGTTGGCCGGATCCTCCTCGTACGGCACCCAGGTCCACACGATCTCGCCCGGATCGGCGCGGCCGTCGAGCTGGGGGCAGTAGACGATCTGGCGGGCACGTTCCCGGGTGGGCACCGGAGTCGAGGCCGCCGGCCGCACCGCGACCGTGTCCTTGCGGCGGCCGCCGAGAGCGCGGTCCCACATCGAGGAGCGCTGCATCCGGTCGACGAGCTTCGGCGCCTGCTTCTTGACGATCCTGGGCCCCTGCTCTTTGGCAATGGTCCCCAACTGCTTGCCCAGAGAGCTCCATGTGCTGGCCATATCGGCAGAGCTTAACGGCGAACCGCGCTCGGCTCATCCCTGCCGGATTCGCCTGTGCCAGGCGGGGAATCGAGTGTGCCGCCGCTCACATCCGGGTCGCCGGCCCCGGGAACTGCGTCGTTGCCGCCGATGCCGGCCCGCCGGTGCGTGCACGACCACGCGGTATGCGCACGTAGACTGCCGCATGGCGACTTATCGACTTGTTCACGGGTAGGAGTGTCCCATCAGCACGTTTGCCGACACGACGTTCACCGATCCCTCGCGGATCCGGAACTTCTGCATCATCGCGCATATCGACCACGGCAAGTCCACGCTGGCCGACCGCATGCTGCAGTTGACCGGGGTGGTCGAGGAACGGCAGATGCGTGCGCAGTATCTGGACCGGATGGATATCGAGCGCGAGCGCGGGATCACCATCAAGGCCCAGAATGTGCGGCTGCCCTGGAACGTCGATGGCACCGACTACGTCCTGCACCTGATCGACACCCCCGGCCACGTGGACTTCACCTACGAGGTCTCGCGGGCGCTCGAGGCGTGTGAGGGTGCGATTCTGCTGGTCGACGCGGCCCAGGGCATCGAGGCGCAGACGCTGGCCAACCTGTATCTGGCACTGGACAAGGATCTCGAGGTCATCCCGGTGCTGAACAAGATCGACCTGCCCGCGGCCGATCCGGACCGCTACGCCGCCGAGCTGGCCCATATCGTCGGCTGCGAACCGGAGGACGTGCTGCGCGTATCCGGCAAGACCGGCGTCGGCGTGCCCGAACTGCTCAACAAGGTGATCGAGACGGTCCCGCCGCCGGTCGGCGAGGCCGATGCCCCGGCCCGCGCGCTGATCTTCGACTCGGTCTACGACACCTACCGCGGTGTCGTCACCTACGTGCGTGTGGTGGACGGCAAGCTCACCCCGCGCCAGAAGATCAAAATGATGTCCACCGGCGCCACCCACGAACTGCTGGAGATCGGCATCGTCTCCCCCGAGCCCAAGCCCACCCAGGGCCTCGGCGTGGGTGAGGTGGGCTATCTCATCACCGGTGTGAAGGACGTCCGGCAGTCGAAGGTCGGTGACACCGTCACCACCGCCCGCGACGGCGCCACCGAGGCGCTGACCGGCTATCGCGAGCCGCGTCCGATGGTGTACTCCGGTCTCTATCCGGTCGACGGTTCGGACTATCCGGACCTACGTGACGCGTTGGACAAACTGCAGCTCAACGATGCCGCGCTCACCTACGTGCCGGAGACCTCGGTCGCGCTGGGCTTCGGTTTCCGCTGTGGCTTCCTCGGACTGCTGCATATGGAGATCACCCGGGAGCGGTTGCAGCGCGAATTCAACCTGGATCTCATCTCCACCGCGCCCAACGTGATCTATCGCGTGATCATGGAGGACGGCACCGAACACGTCGTCACCAACCCGTCGTTCTGGCCCGAGGGCAAGGTGCGCCAGATCTTCGAACCGGTGACCAAGTGCACGATCATTGCGCCGAGTGAGTTCGTCGGCACCATCATGGAGCTGTGCCAGTCGCGCCGCGGTGAACTGCTCGGCATGGACTATCTGTCCGAGACCCGCGTCGAGATGCGGTACACCCTGCCGATGGCGGAGATCATCTTCGACTTCTTCGATTCGCTGAAGTCGCGCACGCGCGGTTACGCCTCGCTGGACTACGAGGAGGCGGGCGAGCAGGAGGCCGCGCTGGTCAAGGTCGACATCCTGTTGCAGGGCGAGGCCGTGGACGCCTTCTCGGCCATCGTGCACAAGGACGCCGCCCAGGCCTACGGCCACAAGATGACCACCAAACTGCGCGAGCTCATTCCGCGGCAGCAGTTCGAGGTGCCGATCCAGGCGGCCATCGGCTCGAAGGTCATCGCCCGCGAGAACATTCGCGCGATCCGCAAGGACGTGCTGGCCAAGTGCTACGGCGGCGATATCTCGCGTAAGCGCAAGCTGCTCGAGAAGCAGAAGGAGGGCAAGAAGCGGATGAAGACCATCGGCCGGGTCGACGTTCCGCAGGAGGCCTTCGTCGCCGCGCTCTCGACCGATTCGTCATCGGACAAGCCGAAGAGGTAGTCTCCAAGGTTCCGTGAGATCAGTTGGACCGTTGACCGAGTCAACTGCCGGTTGATCTTGGGGCTTTCCGGTCACGACCGCCGGTGGCAAGCTCAGAAAGTACCGCTGTGGCCTGTCATCTGTCCGCCTGAAAGAAACCTGAAGGATGTGACAGGCAAGTTTTCCGGAAATAAGGTGTAAAAAGACCCAAATTCGGTAACACCCCGTTCGGTTTCGCCAGCCGAACGCTGAGAGCGGAGTTTGTATGACGCGTGAGCTGCCCTTCGACGATGATGCGGACGCGGGCGATCATGCGAACGATGCCGCATATCGCGTGGCGACCGGTGTCGCGCGGGTGGCTCGGGCCGGTGCGTACGTCACCGGCGGCGCGCTGATCGCCTCCAACGGGTCGCCCGCACCGGAGAACGAATCGCACAACAGCCACATCACCGGCTGGTCCACCGCCGATCCGCATCCCGATGTGCCGAGTCCGGTGGTGACCTATCCGGATCCGTCACCGGACTCCGTCCCGCCGACCCTCGGGAACTCCGCGCCGCACGCCCCGGCCGCACCCGCGCCGGGACTGGCGCTGCCGGAACAGCACGGCACGGATGCCTATCCGGGGCTGCAATTGCCCTTCGCCGACGGTGGCCAGCCCGCGCCCGGTATCGGTGGCCTGCCCGGCTCGCCCGACGGCGGGTCGACCGCACCGCCCTTCTCGATTCCCGGTTCCCCCTCGCACCCGGGCAATCCGCATTCGGACCACGGTGGTTTCAGCAATCCGGGATTCGGTGGGGGACAAGGCTTTGCGATTCCCGGGACGCACCATGCCAGTGCCCCGGCCGGTTTCGGCCTGCCCGGTGTGCCGGAATCGGAGACCTCGGGAGGCTTCGGATTACCGGGTCAGTCCCACGCGTCGGGGGCCTTCGGGCTGCCCGGTGCCGAGGACGAGGTGGATCAGCGGCAGGCCGATGTCGACACGGCCGGCGCCGATCCCTACCCCACCGCGCCGCTGTCCGGGCACGGACTGGGCCTGCCCGGCACCAACGGACTCCATCTGCCCGGGATGAACGGGTTCGGCCCCGGCGGGTTCGGCGGTCTGTCGGATCCGCACGACGGTCTGTCGGATCCGCATCCCGGTGCCTTCGACGGCATCGGTGACGGCGGTAATCCCGGCATCTTCCTCGGCACCGAGATGAAGATCGACGCGCACGTCGGATTCGACGGAATCTGGGTGACAACCGAGACCAAGGTCGATTTCGCCGTCGGCGACGTCGGGCACCAGCTCGACGACTACGGGCAGTGGCTCGGCAGCGGCACCCACCAGATTCCCACTGGCGCAAGCGAATCGGACGCCTCCGGCTGGGCCGGCCAATTCGGTGGCCCGACCTCGAGCGCCCACGCGTCCGGTAGTGCGGCCGACGGTGTGGCCCCGGGTGCGGCGGTGGCGTCCCCCGGTGCGGCCACGGCCGCGGCGACGCATGCCGGAGCCGCGAACGGTCCCGCGGGCGCGGCGGTGAACGGACCCGCCGGCGCCACCCCGAACGGACCCGGCGCCGCGGTGCCGGGCTCGTCGGCGTTCGCGCCGCAATCCGGGCCGATCGCCACATCGGCCGCCCCCGGCTCGACGCCGTTCGCCACCGCTCAAGCGTCCGCGCCGGTGACGAATGTCGCGGCGCCGCAACCGGTTTCGACCGCACCGGTCGTGGCCGCGCCGGCACCGGTCGCACCCGCTCCGGCGCCCGCGCTCGTCCAACCGGTCTCGGCGACGCCCCTGCAGACCACGATTCAGCCCGAGGCCGCTACCCACCCGATCGCGAACGTGATCACCACGCATGCGGGACCGTCCCCGCTGACCGCGCCCGCGGTGGCCGTTCCGGCGCTGTTCGACGATCGGCCCCGCCATGCCGGTACCGATGCCGGACTGCCGGGCGGTGCCGACGATCCGTCGGAATCGGGCGCCGGTCGGACCACCACCCACGCGCCGACCACCACATCGCACGGCACCACCACGACCCACGACGCCGATGCGACGAAGACGCCGACCGCGCCGAGCACCTCGCACGCGCCGGGGACCACGCCCGGCGGCGAGCACACCACCACTCGTCCGGGTACCTCGACCGATCACGATTCCGTCGACCGGCCCACGCCGACCGTGACGGTGCCTCGCGACACCGATTCCGGCCATCCCACCCGCACCCCCGGTACGACGCCGTCGGATACCGACAGCGACTCCGGGCCGTCGACCTCCGCCGGCGCGGACGCGTCGACGCCGGGCCATACCGCGACGCATACACCGGGTACCTCCTCGGGGGCGGACACCTCCGCCACCGGCAACGCCGACGATCCGACCGCGCCGTCACGAGGTTCCCAGGTGCCGACCCACGATCCGGATTCCGTACCGACGCAGCAGGTTCCTACCCAGCAGGTACCGACCCAGCATGCGACGCCGCCGAGCCACGACCAGACCCTCCCGACACACGAACCGACCGTGCCGACCGCGCAGCACACCGCACCCGTGGAGCCGCCGACCGTGATCAAACCGCCGACCACCATCGATCCCGCGCCGAATGCGCACGTTCCGGTGAAACCTGTTGCGGCCGTGACCGATTTGTACGACACCTCGCTGTGGACCGACCCTGGCCACGGCCTGACGAGTGTGTCCGCCGCCGGACTGTCCGGCGGTCTGCACGAAACCACCTTTGCCGAGATGCACCATCCGGTGGACCACCCTGTCGTCGATTTCCACGTGCTTCCGCTGTGACGGCGGTGGAGTCGCCGGGTGCCAAACACCCCGACGAGATGGCCCCGCTGCTCGCGCAGCTCGACGAATTGCTCGACCTGACCCGCGCCGCGGGCCGGGCCGATCTCACCGCACGACTGGGGATGTCGCGGGCTCGGGTGGCCGATCCGCGCGTGCGGCTGGTGGTCGTCGGCGAACCCAAGAACGGGATGAGCACGCTGGTCAACGGCCTGGTCGGCAGCGTGGTGAGCGCGACCGGCAGTCCGGTCAGCGTTCCGGTGATCGCGGAGTACGGCCCGGAGGCGACCGCCACGCTGGTGCGCTCGCTGCCCGGCGGCCGCACCGAACGCCAGCCCGTCGACCCGCTGAACCCCGGTCCGGCGCTGAGCGCGGCCGGCGTGATCCGAGCCGAATTCACCGACCCGAGCCCGCTGCTGGCCGAGGGGTTCGTAGTGATGGACGCGCCCGGCGCCCCCGCCGACGCGCCGACCACCTGGTCGCTGATCGCCGCCGCCGACGCCGTGCTCTACGTCAGCGACGCGGCCGCGGAATACACCCCCGAGCAGATCGCCCTGCTGCAGCGCATCCGGCAGGTGTGCCCGACGGTCGTCTGTGTGCTGAACAAGATCGATCGCTACAGCCATTGGAGCCGGGTGCAGCAGCGCAATCGCGAGCTGCTCGACGCCGCCGGCCTGGGTTTCGCGGTGGCCCCGATCTCCGCCGAGCTGCATCTGCGTGCCGGTGACGATCACCGCCGCGATATCGAATCCGGTGTGCCGCAACTGATCGACCATCTGCGCGGATACGTCCTCGCCCGCGCCGACGCCGTCGCCCGGGAAGCGGCGCTGCGCGACATCCGCACCATCACCGATCATCTGGGGCTGGCCCTGCGCAGTGAGGCCGAAACCCTGCGCGACCCGCAGCGCTACACCGCGATCACCGATCAACTGCGCACCGCGCGGGCCGAGGCCGACGATCTGCGCCACCGCAGCGCCAACTGGCAGGTCACCCTCGCCGACGGCTGTTCGGAACTGATGGCCGATATCGAACACGATCTGCGGCACCGGCTGCGCGTACTGGTCCGCCACGCCGAATCGGAGATCGCCAAGCGCGATCCGGCTCGCAGCTGGGACGAATTCGGCGCCGATCTGGATTCCCGGATCTGCGAGGCGGTCGAGGAGAACTTCGTCGTCGCCCACTATCGGGCGGTGGAACTGGCCGAGCAGGTCACCGCGAAGTTCCCCGCCGACTCGCGCGATGTGCCGCTGCCCGATCTGCGGCTCGAGGATCCGGGAGACGTCCTCGAACCGGTGGCGTCGCTGGAGCCGCTGGATACCGCGAAGGTGGGTTTCACCTCGTCGCTGCTGAACGTGATGCGCGGCTCCTACGGTGGCCTGCTGATGGTCGGGTTGCTCACCAGTTTGCTGAAAATGCCGCTGGTGAACTGGTATTCGGGTGCGGCGGCCGCCCTGCTGGGTATCAACGCCCTGTGGGAGGACCGCAAGCTGCGCCGTGAGCGCCGCCAGTCCGAGGCCAAGGTGGCGGTGGCTCGCCTGATGGACGATGTGATCTTCCAGGTCGGCAAGGAATCACGGCAGCGGCTGCGGGCCATGCAACGCATGTTGCGCGACCACTTCACCGATCTGGCCGATCAGACGCTGCGATCGGTGGACGAATCGCTGCGCGCGGCCGAGGAGGCGGCGGCGATCAACTCGCCGGAGAGTCGCGAAAGGCGTCTCACCGAAATCGAGCGATCGATGGTGCGGTTGCGGGAGATCCGCGAAAACGCCGACGTGCCTTAACGTTCGTGCTGTGCGCATTCGTGGCGGGTGGTCCGGGGCACACCGGACCACCCGCTTCTTCGTCAGCCCGCGGGATGAGCCGGATGGAATTCACCTGCGCCGGTGGAGTGTTCGGCCCGGATCACGTGCATCACCGCGTTGATCAATGCCAGGTGGGTGAACGCCTGCGGGAAGTTACCGAGATGCCGTCCGGTGTAGGGGTCGATCTCCTCGGCGTAGAGCTTGAGCGGGCTGGCGTATCCGAGCAGCCGTTCCAGCAGATGCCGCGCCCGGCGCACCTCGCCGATCTCGACCAGCGCCGACACCAGCCAGAACGAGCAGATGGTGAATGTGCCCTCCGCGCCGGACAATCCGTCGTCGGTGGTGTCGGTGCGGTAGCGCAGCACCAGACCGTGCTGGGTCAGGTCGGAGGCGATGGCCAGGACCGTCGCGCGCACCCGCGGATCGGTCGGCGGCAGGAAGCGCAGGAGTACGACCAGCAGCAGTGAGGCGTCGAGGCTGTCGCCACCGTAGGTCTGGGTGAAGACGCCCTTGTCGTTCACCCCGTGGGCGAGTACATCGGCGCGGATCTCTTCGGCCAGCGCGGCCCACTTCTCGGCATAGTCGGTCTCGCCGTGCAATTCGGCGAGTTTCGCGCCGCGGTCCAGCGCGACCCAGCACATCACCTTGGACGAGGTGAAATGCTGCGGTTCGCCGCGCACCTCCCAGATGCCGCGGTCGGGTTTGCGCCAGTTCTCGATCGCCGCCTCGACCTGCCGCTTCAACATCGGCCACAACGTTTCCGGGACTTGCTGGCGTGATTTCACGTGCAGATAGACCGAATCCAGGATGGTGCCCCAGATGTCGTGCTGCTGTTGCTGAAACGCGCCGTTGCCGATGCGGACCGGCTTGGCGCCGTCGTAACCGTGCAGGTGCGGGATCTCGGACTCGTCCAGATCGCGTTCCCCGCCGATGCCGTACATCACCTGAAGCGGTTGCGCCTCACCGTCTTTCGCGGTCGCGACATCGTGCAGGAAGGCGAAGAAGTCGTCGGCCTCCCGGTTGAGGCCCAGCGTGTAGAGGCCCCACAGAGCGAAGGTGGAGTCGCGCACCCAGCTGTAGCGGTAGTCCCAGTTGCGTTCGCCGCCCGGCGTTTCCGGCAGCGAGGTGGTGGCTGCCGCCATCAGGGCGCCGCTCGGGGAGTAGATCAGGCCCTTGAGCGTGAGCGCGCTGCGCTGCAGATAGCCGCGCCACGGATGATCCGGGAACTTGCCCAGAGTGATCCACTGCCGCCAGCATTCGGTGGTCTGCCACATCTTCTGCGCCGCTTCGGCGAAGGTGCGCGGGGCCGGCAGCGGCGACCAGGACAGGGCCACGAACAATTCGTCGCCCTCGCGCATGCGGGTGCGGGCGCGTGCCTCGCGCCCCTCCAGCCCCAGCCGCATATCCGTGGTGAGAACCAGTTCGCCGCAGGGCAATTCGTCGTGGGCGCAAGTCGCGGTGGCGGTGGCGCGTTCGTAGACCTCGCCGGTGTATTCCCAATTCACGGGCGCCCGGTGATAGTCGAAGGCCGGTTCGCAGCTCATCTCCAGTTCGACCACGCCGCTGACACATTTCACCGTGCGCAGCAGGATGTGCTCGGCGTCCCAGTCCTCCGGGGTGCGGCGGTAGGTCCGGCTGCGCCGGTCGGTGTTGTGCCAGGGGCCCAGGACCAGCGCATCGCGGACGATGATCCAGCCGGTGTCGGTCTGCCAGGTCGTCTCCACGATCATGCCCCCGGGCAGATAGCGCCGCGCCGCGGGCACGTTCACGCCGTAGGGGCCGAGCCGGAAGTGGCCGGCGCTGCGGTCCAGCATGGCGCCGAACACACTGGGCGAATCCGGCCGCGGCAGGCACATCCACTCGACCGCACCGTTGCGCGCGATGAGGCAGCAGGTCTCGCAATCGGAGAGAAAGGCGTAGTCGTCGATCGGCGGATACGACGACTTGTGCACGACGCCCGCCGAAATGGGCAGGTAGTTCGCCGAGATCTCGGCATCGGAGATATCGGCCAGGGCATCGCGCGGCGGCGACATGTCGTCGAGCGTCTCGATGAGCGGTTGTTCGGTGATCGGTTCGTCGTAGGACGCCATACAGCCATCATGGTGGATTCCGGTCCCGTTCGCCGGGACTGTCGACACCTCGCGACAGCCGGTCGGCATGCCCTGCGGCCGGCGCACCCGTGACCTACTAGGCTGGTGGTTGTGCATCATGTCGCGGGCTGGTGGGACGGCTTCGAGTTGTGGGTGGCCGGATTACCGTTCATCCCGCAGTTCGTCGTGGTTCTGGTCGGGGCGGTGCCGGTCAGTTTCCTGATCGCCTACCTGCTCGATCGTGGATTGCGGATCGTGCTGCGGCTGCTCGGCCGCGACCGCTCGGCCGTCGCCGAGACCGACATCGTCGCCGGCGACGCGGCCTCCGAGATCGCGCCCGATGCGGCGACCATCGCACCGCCCGAACCGGCGCTGGCCGGCGCCTCGATGCGTGTTCCGGGTCCGATGCCGAAGGAAGCGATCTGATGCCACGCTCACGGGTCCAGTTGGCGCTGATCGCACTGCTCGTGCTGATCGTCGTCGCCTGGTTGCTGACGCGATAATCCCCCGCTGTCGGAGGTTGCAGGTACTGTGCTGCCCATGCCAACCGATGAGGAATTCGTCGACCTCGAGCAGCTTCTGGAGATCGAGGACGGACCCCGACTGATCGCGACCCACTACACCACCGCCGACGAGGCGATCGAGATGGTGCGCGCCGCGCAAATGCTCGGCCTGGGCGTGCGGCTGCAGAACCGGCTGCGCGCCGACGAGCCCGACGAGGACGGTGAGGACACCGCCGTCGAGGAGTGGGTGCTCGACCTCTACGAAAGCCCGCCCGAGTCCGCCGACGAGGAGTAGACCGGCCACCGATCGGCTGGTGCCGGAACGCACGCACCGGGGTCCGGGCGACTGTGGTCTTCACCACGGTTCGCCCGGACCCCGGTGGTCGTTCCGGTGTCGGCGCGGTGGCGGTCGGGAATCCGAAATATGAATACTTCCCGCCGGTCATGGGCGGTTTTCTCGAATATCGGGATCTTCGGTGGATTCCGCTTCGACCGATTCGCGCGGTTCCGGGTGCTCTGTTAGAGTCTGCCCGTGTCATCGAGCGTTGTTCCGCAGGTCCGCCATGAGTTGGCGTTGATCGCGGTCGGCTGTCTCGTCGTCGCGGACATTCACTGTCGTCGATAGCTGATCGGACACGCTGCGCCCTTTCCATGGGACCGGCGCACATCTTTTCCGCAGCGTCTCCGCCCCTCGCGGCTCAGCCGCACGCGCCTGTCTCCGGTATTCACCGGACAGATCTACCGCTCAATCACAGTTACTTCCGACCCGGCAGCAGTGTGCGCCGGGGGCGGGCGGCAGGAAAGGTCAGTTCCATGTCTCGCAGATCGTCCAGCAGATCCTGGTTCTCGGTGCGCCGAGGACGCATCGCCGTCGCGCTCACCGCGCTGGCGGCCGTGGGACTGACCGCCGCCTGCAGCGGTGGCTCGAGCGACACCGTCGGCGGCGACGCCCACAGTGGTGGCGGGCAGCTGACACTGTTCGCCTACTCGGTCGCCAAGCCGGGCTACGACAAGGTGATCGGTGAATTCAACAAGACCGAGGCCGGCAAGGGCGCGCAGATCCAGCAGTCCTACGGCGCCTCCGGCGACCAGTCCCGCAAGGTCAAGGACGGAGCCCAGGCCGACGTCGTCAGCTTCTCGGTCGAACCCGACATCACCCGGCTGGTGGATGCCGGGCTGGTCGACTCGACCTGGAATGCCGACGCCAACAAGGGGGTGCCGTTCGGTTCGGTCGTCGTGATCGCCGTCCGCAAGGGCAACCCGAAGGGCATCCACGACTGGAACGATCTGCTGAAGCCCGGCGTCGAGGTGGTGACGCCCAATCCGTTCAGCTCCGGCTCGGCCAAGTGGAACCTGCTGGCGCCCTACGCCGCGGAGAGCGACGGCGGCAAGAATCCGCAGGCGGGCCTGGACTACCTGGGCAAGCTGATCTCCAAGGACCACATCAAGGTGCAGCCGAAGTCGGGCCGGGAGGCGACCGAGACCTTCCTGCAGGGCACCGGGGACGTACTGCTCAGCTACGAGAACGAGGCGATCTTCTCCGAGCGCAGCGGGGATCCGATCGAGCACGTCATCCCGCCGACCACCTTCAAGATCGAGAATCCGGTGGCGGTGACGAAGAACGCCAAGAATCCCACCACCGCCGTGGCGTTCAAGGACTTCCTGTACTCGCAGGCCGGCCAGAAGGCATGGGCGGAGGCCGGTTTCCGTCCGGTCGATCCGCAGGTCGCCGCGCAGTACACCAAGGATTTCCCGGCGCCGCAGAAGCTGTGGACGATCGCCGATCTGGGTGGGTGGAAGCAGGTCGACAAGGATCTGTTCACCCCCAATACCGGCAGCGTCGCGGTGCTCTACGACAAAGCCACCAAGTAAGCCGGTGGCTCGGAGCGCACGGAATACTGGGCAACTGTGACTGACACCCGTACGAAGGCCGACACCGGCGGGAGTATCGACGCCGGGACCACCACCGGTCCCGGCGTCGTCCGGCAGCGGTCCGCCGGACCGGCCTGGCGGTCGCGCCTCACCGGATCGGCCGGCTCGCTCGGTCTGGCGATCACGGTGCTGTGGCTGAGCATCATCGTCTTGCTGCCGCTGGCCGCATTGACGGTCCATTCCTTCGACGACGGGTGGTCCGGCTTCTGGGATGCGGTCACCGCGCCCGCGGCACTGGACGCGTTGCGGGTGACGGTTCTCGTATCGGTGGTCGTCGCCGTGATCAACGTCGTCATGGGCACCGTGGTGGCGTGGGTGCTGGTGCGCGACGATTTCCCGGGCAAGAGCTTCGTCAACGCCCTGATCGATCTGCCGTTCGCGCTTCCGACGATCGTGGCGAGCATCGTGCTGCTGTCGCTGTACGGGCCGCAGAGCCCGGTCGGTATCCACCTCAACGCCACCCAGCCGGGACTCGTGGTGGCGCTGGCATTCGTGACACTGCCGTTCGTCGTGCGCTCGGTGCAGCCGGTGCTGATCGAAGCGGATAAAGAAGTCGAGCAGGCCGCGGCCTCACTGGGCGCGAACAACTTGACCATCTTCCGGCGCGTGGTGCTGCCGTCGCTCGCGCCGGCCATCATCTCCGGCGGTGGCCTCGCCTTCGCGCGCGCCATCGGCGAATACGGGTCGGTGGTCCTGATCGGCGGCAACATTCCGCGCCGCACTCAGGTCGCGTCGCAGTACATCCAGCAGCAGATCGAGGTGGACCGTCCGGTGAACGCGGCGGCGGTTTCGGTGGCGCTGCTGGCGATTTCCTTCGCCACCCTGCTGATCCTGCGCATCTTCTCCGAACGCACCGCCCGCAAGGAACAGGCGAGCCGATGAAACTGTCCGCCCCGTCCCGGATTTCGTTGCGCGTGATCGCGCTCGCGTATCTGATCGTGTTGTTGGTCGCTCCGCTGGTGATCATTCTCTGGCGCAGCTTCGAGCACGGGATCGGCGCGTTCCTCGATTCGATCACCACACCCGCCGCGATCTCGGCGTTCAATCTGTCGCTGTTGATCGTCGCGATCGTGGTGCCGCTCAATGTGGTCTTCGGAGTCATCACCGCCATCGCCCTGGTGCGCGGAAACTTCCGCGGGCGCACGCTGATTCAGGGTGTGGTGGATCTGCCGTTCGCGGTCTCGCCGGTGGTGGTCGGCGTATCGCTGATCATGCTGTGGGGTGTCGGTGGCTGGTTCGGCGGCCTCGACAGCTTCGGCTTCCGGGTGATCTTCGGCCTGCCGGGCATGGTGATCGCCACGCTCTTCGTCACGCTGCCCTTCGTGGTCAGTGAGGTCGTCCCGGTCCTGCACGAGATCGGCGACGATCAGGAGCAGGCCGCGGCGACGCTGGGCGCCAGTCGGTGGCAGACCTTCTGGCGCATCACCCTGCCGGCCATCCGGTGGGGCCTGACCTACGGCATCGTGCTCACCGTCGCCCGCGCCCTCGGCGAATTCGGCGCCGTGATCATGGTGTCGTCCGGACTGCCCGGCATTTCTCAGACCCTGACGCTGCTGGTGCACGGTCGTTATATCAACGACCACAACACCTTCGGCGCCTACTGCGCGGCGACCCTGCTCATGGCCATGGCGCTCGTCACCCTCGTCCTGATGACCCTTCTCGAACGCAAGCGGGGCACTGCCAAATGATTACCGTCACCGACGCGAACAAGCGTTATGGTTCGTTCGCCGCCCTCGACAACGTCAGCCTGGACATCCCCTCCGGTGAGCTGACCGCGCTGCTGGGGCCCTCCGGTTCCGGGAAATCGACGCTGCTGCGTTCGATCGCCGGCTTGGAATCGTTGGATTCGGGCATCGTGACCATCGCCGACCGCGACGTCACCCGGGTCTCGCCGCAGAAGCGCGATATCGGCTTCGTCTTCCAGCACTACGCGGCGTTCAAACATATGACCGTGCGCGACAACGTGGCGTTCGGGCTGAAGATTCGCAAGCGCCCGAAGAACGAAATCCGCAAGCGCGTCGACGAACTGCTCGGCATCGTGGGCCTGGACGGTTTCCAGCATCGCTATCCGGCGCAACTGTCGGGTGGTCAGCGGCAGCGCATGGCGCTGGCCCGGGCGCTGGCCGTCGACCCGCAGGTGCTCTTGCTCGACGAACCCTTCGGCGCCCTCGACGCCAAGGTGCGTCACGACCTGCGCACCTGGTTGCGTCGCCTGCACGAGGAAGTGCACGTGACCACCGTGCTGGTCACTCACGATCAGGAGGAGGCGCTCGACGTGGCCGACCGGATCGCGGTGATGAATGCCGGTCGCATCGAACAGGTCGGAACGCCCGAAGACGTATACGACCGTCCCGCCAACGAATTCGTCATGTCCTTCCTCGGTGCGGTGGCCAAGTTGAACGGACATCTGGTGCGCCCGCACGACATTCGCATCGGCCGCGATCCGGGTATGGCCCTGGCCGAACACGAGGGCACCGCGGAGTCGGCGGGTGTCACCCGCGCGACCGTCGAGCGCGTCGTCCGCCTGGGTTTCGAGGTTCGCCTCGAATTGCGCAATGCGGCCACCGGCGACCTGTTCACCGCGCAGGTCACTCGCGGTGATGCGGAGGCTTTGCGGTTGGCGGAGGGTGAGACCGTCTTCGCCCGCGCCACCCGCATCCCGGAACTGCCGGCGGCCTGATCTTCCCTGCCGGCAGGCTGATCTCTCCCTGCCGGCGGTGCCGGTCGCTCGTGCGGCGTTGGGGGAGTAAGTGTTTCGCCGGATGCGCCACCGTTGCCGGATCGCCGGTATACGGTGTCCGAGGATATTCGGACGATTGCTGGCAAACCCGTACCGGTCGGTCGGTGTCGCGAAATGTCCACTGCGCGTATGAATTGCCTGATTTGTTACCGCAGGTGAAGGGGTATATCTGCGGTATCGGCGGCGTCGTCGCGGAGTGCGGCGGTTGAGCGGACAACCGATTGTCCGGTGCTTGGCAAGTTCTCAGCACAGTGGTTGCCTGATGCCGGATCGAGACATGTCAGCGAACGTACGCTCGTCGATCGAGGGGAATTGTGATGACGGTTGGGCTCGGAGTGAGTATCGGCACGGTCAACACGGTGTGCGCCATCGATACTGCTGAGAGCGGAAAGAACGCGCGTGGCCGCGGGCGCAGCGCGGCCGGCGAATTCGGTGGGCGCGCGGCGACCGGCCGGCGCAAGCGGGCCTCGGGCCCGAAATCCGCGCTGTCGCAGCAGCGCACCGCGCCGGGAACCTGGCGCACGACACTCACTTTCGACAGCAGCGGCACCGCGCGGGTCGGCCGGATCCCGCGCCACGGCCGCGCCGTGACCGACTTCGCCGATCTGACCGAGCCTGGCCGGAGCGCCCGCGTACGTCATCGGTCGCTGTCCGCGGCCGATCTGGTGGCGACGGTCGCGCGCACCGTGGTCGCGGACGTGTCCGCCCACGTGGTGGCCACCGCCGAGGGCCGCAGTCCGGAAACCGCTGTCGCGGTGACACATCCGGTGAGTTACGGCGAGGAGCGTGTGCTCGAACTGCGCGAGGCCCTCGATTCGATCGGACTGTCCCATGCCGCCCTGGTGGCCGAACCGGTGGCAGCCGCGGCGTGGCTGTCGGTGGCGCACGGTCCGCTGCTGCCGGGCCTGGCGCTGGTCTACGACCTCGGCGGATCGGGGCTGACCGTCACCCTGGTGCGCATCGGCCCCGGTACTCCGGCCCGGCCGGTGTTCGGGGAACCGTTGCGCTCCAACGCTTTCGGTGGCCGCGCCTTCGGTGCGAAGATGGCCGCGCAGCACAACTGGCGCGCCGGTGCTTCGTCGGCCGCCGACTCCGACGCCGCGATCACGGCTTTGCGCACCGCGCACATCCGCGAGTCGCTCGATGTGGTGTACGAATGCCTCGGACGAGCCCGCGTCACGATGGCCGATGTCGACTGTGTGCTGGTCGTCGGCGGCGCCGCTCGTCCGCCCGAAGTCGCCGCGGTCCTGGCCGCGGCACTGGCGCGGCCGGTGATCGTCGCCCCGGATCCGGAGCGCACGATCGCCGAGGGTGCGGCCGTCTTCGCGCGCCGCGCCGCCGAATCGGTCCGGGAGAGCGAGGTCGCCGAGGCGCCCGAGCCACCCGAGCCGCCGCGCGTGCTGCGCCGCCGGCTGACCCGGGTCGCGGTCACCGTCGCGGTCGCGGCCGGTGGCGCGCTGTTCGCGGCGACTGCCGTGGTGGGGGACGAAGCGGGAGCGCAATCCATGGGCGCCGGGATCGTGCACGTACAGCACTGACGGCGTGCCGCGCAGGCGGACCACCAACCCCGCGACTGCGCCCGCCCGCAGCGGGTGCAGTCGCGAGGCGCGTTGTATGCCCGGCCCGCGATGTCGCGGGTCCAGGTGAGATGTCGCGGCCGCACGGCGGCTTTCGCCGGCCGCCCCGCCCTGCCCGACTCGACCTATCGGCTGATCCGCTGCTCGACGGCAGTCTCGCTGTCCGGATCGCGATAGTTGTTGAGTACCACCGCGAGACATCCGAGGGCGATGACCGCGCCGGCCGCGAACATCACCGGATAGCCGATGCGCACGGCGTTGTGCAGCAGCGACAGCAGCGCCGGTGAACCGAATCCGAGGTAGCTCACCGAATAGAACACCGCGGTCAGCCCGGCCAGATCGTCCGGCCGGGCGATCCGCTCGATCTCCTGCAGTCCCGCGACCATCCCGATGCCGAATCCGAAGCCGAGCACGGCAGCGGTCGCGACGACCGCCCACAGCTGTAGCGATGCGGCCGCGTAGACGGATGCGGCCATGCCTGCCGTGGTGAGGATCAGCGACAGGGCCGCGATCCGCGCGGTACCCGGCAGGTCGATCCGCCGCGCCACCGACTGGATGGCGAAACCACATCCCAGCGTGATCACCGTGATCAGCGCGGAGAAGGCGATCGGGGTTCCGGCGATGCGGTCGGCGGCCAGCGTCGGCAGGATCGCGTATGCGGTCGCGGCGGAGGTGAACAGCCACAGCGCCAGCGGCAGTGCGATGCGGCGGAAACGCCGGTGGCCGGCCGCCGGAATCCGCAGATCCTCACGCAGTGGCTTGCGAATCGGTTGCGGTGCCACGGTTTCCGGTGCGCGTAGCACCCAGACGGCCGCGATCAGGCACAGTGCCACATTGATGAGATAGGCCAAAGTCGCGGGCCACGGCGCCCACTGCGCCAGCACCCCGGCCACGCCGGCTCCGATGGCGAAACCGCCGGTGAGGCTCATCGCCGAGCGGCGAGCGCCGGTGCCGGGAGCCGACACGGGCCCGAACGGCGGCTGCGACAGCTCCTTCAACCAACTGCTGCCCACGGCCATCGCCAGCCCGAGACCGACTCCGCACAGCACGCGCCCGATCGACAACATCGGCACCACGCCGGAACCGAAGGCCAGCAGCGTCGATCCGGCCGCGGTGATCAGCGGTGCGGGCCGCATCAGCCGCTGCCTGCCGTAGCGATCCGACAGCGGCCCGCCGATCAGCAGCGCGGGCACGATGCCCAGGACGTATTCGAACAGCAACAGATCGACCGTGGTGACCGGCAGGCCGTCGTTCTTGTACATCACCAGCAGCGGGGTGAATTCGTTTCCGCCCCAGGCGATCGCGAAGACCGCCGCGGCCACGCCCCACCACACGCGCGGGATGGTGGCGACCCGTGCCGGGCGGATGTCGACGGCGCTCGGCGCGGTCATCACAGTCCTCTCAGTTCGAGCTGGTGCACACCCGAAAGGTGTTCGGCCAGTGCGGTATCGAAGCCCGCGGTATCGCCGGCGGCGATCAGATCGGTCAGCTGCGCATGCTGTTCCACGATCCGGGCGGTATTCATCGGCGCGCGATGCAGAGCGACGCTGTTCATCCGCCGCTGGCGTTCGCGCAGCGAGTCGTAGAACCCGGTGAGCAGCGGGTTGCCCGCGGCGACCACATAGCCGCGATGGAAGTCGGTGTCCTCGGTGGCGAAGTGGGACAGCGCCCGGCCGTCGGACGCGGCGAGGTTCGCGACGAGTTCGCGCTGGCGGGTCAGCGAGTCGCGCAGGGCGTCGATCAGCGCCGGCCGGTCGTCGGCGGTGAGGGCGCGCACCGCCGCGGTCTCCACGACATAGCGAGCATGTGCGACGTGTTCGGCCTCGTGTGAGGGAATAGGTACCACCAGCGCGCCGCGTTTGGGATACAGCCGCATCCAGCCCTCGGTCTCCAACCGCAGGAACGCCTCCCGGACCGGAGTGCGTGAGGTGCCCAGATCGGTCGCGATCTCACCCTCGCTGATCAGCTCTCCGCCGGGCAGTGCCCCGGTCAGGATGCGCTCCTTGATCTCCCGATAGGCGCGCTCCGCGGCTGAATACGTCTTAGACATAAGTTGTAGCTTAGCGGGAACATGGGATGAATTGCCATGTGGGTGCCGACACGTACGACCGGCCTCGGGTGTGGGTGGTGACGGCCTTCTCGCCGATGTGACGCCCCGCACAGTACTTCCCGGTAATGCCGTTTCGGTTGCTGCTGAGCTGGGAATTCGGCGGACTATCGGCGAGGTTGCGCGATGGTGCCCGGCGCGGCCGGTCGCCGGTGTTGACCTCCGCCGCTATAGGTGTAACTATGGGAAACAGTTACCCATGCGAGATGGAGAGGCTGTGACGACGATGTCCGTTGCCGCGACGCCGGAAGTAGACCCTGTGGTCGCCGAGGCCATGGAATACGCCCAGAAGCTGCTCCTGCTGTCCGAGGGTTCGGTCAACAAGCACTTCGATCCGTTCACCGACATCGATTGGGACAACCCCGACTTCGCCGCGACCGCCGGCGAGAAGCGGTGGATCCTTCCGGAATCCGCCGACCCGCTGGGACGTCACCCCTGGTACCAGGCGCTGTCGGACGAGCAGAAGATCGCCATCGGCAAGTACCGCCAGGCCAATGTCGCCAAGGTCGGCCTGCAGTTCGAGTCGATCCTGATCAGCGGCATGGTCACGCACAACTTCAGCCTGCCCAACGGCTCGCCCGAATTCCGGTACTGCTCCCACGAGATGATCGAGGAGCACAACCACACCCTGATGTTCCAGGAGATGGTCAACCGGATCGGCATCGATGTGCCGGGGATGGGCCCGCTGGTCCGTAAGTTCCGCTACATCGCCGCGCCGGTCGCCGCCCGGTTCCCGAATCTGTTCTTCATGGCGGTGCTCGCCGGTGAGGAGCCGATCGACCACATCCAGAAGCAGATCCTGCGCTCCGGCGAGGAAGTGCATCCGATCATGCGCGGCGTCATGGCGATTCACGTCGCCGAGGAGGCGCGCCACATCTCCTTTGCGCACGAATTCCTGAAGAAGCATGTGCCCGAGTCGAATCCGGCCGCGAAGTTCGTGCTGTCGCTGGCCATGCCGATCGTGATGTGGATCCTCGGCCGGTCCATCGCGACCCCGCCGAAGTCCTTCTTCGAGGAATTCGACATCCCGGAGGAGGTGCGCAAGGAACTGTTCTACGGCTCCGCCGAGGCGCAGCAGACCTTCGCCGACTACTTCATCGACGTGCGGGCCCTGGCCAAGGAGCTGGGCCTGATGAACCCGATCTCGAAGAACGTCTGGAAGCTGCTGAAGATCGACGGCCCGGCCAGCCGGTACCGCTCCGAGCCGCAGCGCGCCAAGACCAAAGCCGCCTGAAGGGTATCCATACAGTGCCGTATGTAGTCACCCAGTCGTGCTGCAGCGACGCCTCCTGCGTTTACGCATGCCCGGTCAACTGCATCCATCCCACGCCCGACGAACCGGATTTTCTGACGGCGGAGATGCTGTACGTCGACCCCGCGGCATGCGTGGACTGCGGCGCCTGTGCCACGGCCTGTCCGGTGGACGCCATCACCTCCTCGAAGAAGCTCACCGCGGAGCAGAAGCCGTTCATCGAGATCAACGCCGACTTCTATCGCCAGGCGCGGCCGCGTCCACTGCTGGCCAAGCCGTTGCCGGCCGCCGAGGTGGACACCGAGCGCGGCCCGATGCGCGTCGCCATCGTGGGTTCGGGCCCCTCGGCGATGTACGCCGCGGACGAGCTGCTCACCCAGCCCGAGGTGACGGTGACGGTCTTCGACCGGTTGCCGGTGCCCTACGGCCTGGCCCGCCACGGCGTCGCGCCCGACCACACCCGGACCCGGCAGGTGAGCCGGTTGTTCGATGTGATCTCCGCGCAGCCCGGATTCGGGTCGTACCTGAATGTGGCGGTGGGTGCGGACATCTCGCACGCCGAACTGCTGGACCATTTCGATGCCGTGATCTACGCCGTGGGCGCCTCCTCCGACCGCAAGCTCGGTATCCCCGGCGAGGGTCTGCCCGGCAGCCTGTCCGCGACCGAGTTCGTGGCGTGGTACAACGGCCATCCCGACTTCGCGCAGCGCAGTTTCGATCTGTCGCAGCGGCGCGCGGTGATCGTCGGCAACGGCAATGTCGCGCTCGACGTGGCCCGGATTCTCACCATGGATCCCGAACTGCTCGATGCCACCGAGGTGTCGCCGACGGCGCTGGCGGCACTGCGGCGCAGCAAGATCGAGGAAGTGGTGATCGTGGGCCGCCGCGGTCCCGCCGAATCCGCCTTCACCGTCCCCGAATTCGTGGGCCTGCTCGGATCCGATCTCGACATCGTGGTGGAAGCTGATGTGCCGGAACCGACTCCGGATATGCCGCAGAAGGTGGAGCAGAAACTGAAGCTGCTGCGCAGCGTGGCCGACCGTCCGGTGGGCGCGCGCAAGCGCATCGTCTTCCGCTATCTCTCCTCGCCGGTGGCGCTGGTCGGCACCGACCGGGTGACCGGAATCGAGTTGGTGCGCAACGAACTCGTGACCGACGAGGCCGGTATCACCCGCGCTGTCGCGACGGACGAAACCGAAACCCTGGATACCGCACTGGTTCTGGCTTCGGTGGGTTACCGCGGCGTGGCCGTGCCGGGGGTGCCGTTCGACGAGCGCGCCGGCGTCATCCCGAACGCCGACGGCCGGGTGCTCGAATCCGCCGGCGGCGCGGTGGTTCCGGGAACCTATGTGACCGGCTGGATCAAGCGTGGTCCGACGGGCTTCATCGGCACCAACAAGTCCTGCGCCCAGCAGACGGTGCGACAGTTGGTCGACGACTTCAACGCCGGGCGTCTGCGCCGGCCCACCGTCGACGCCACCGATTTCGATCGGCTGGTCCAGCGCCGACGCCCCGATGCGGTGCGCGGCGGCGCCACGGCCCAGCCGTGGTGGAAGCGAAAGCTGCTCGCTCGCGCCTGAGCCGGATCTTTCGACCGAATGCCCCGATCCGCCCGGATCGGGGCATTCGGCGTTTCGGCAACCATCCAGTCATTCGGAACGGCCGCGCGGATTTCAGTCTCGTGAATGTCATTGTCGCAATTCCATAGAAAACCGGTCGGTATTCCGCGTGATCAACTGTGAAATGGCCAGTTTTGCCAGCTATTCTCGTGCAGTAGCCGAATTCGGCCTTTCGAACTTGCCGAAGATCGAGGTCTATCAGGTGTTTTGATCGATCGAGCGGTGGGTGTGAAAGCTTTTCCGCCCATTCGGTTTCCGTGATCGAGACCGACCAGCTAACCTGTGTTCGCTATTTGGTAAACGACCGCGACCACATGGTTGAACCACCTGGGGCCGTGGTCTCGGTGCGTTGACGGGATGGCAATGACGGTTGGCTTCGGCATGAGCATCGGCACAGTGAATTCCGTGTGGGCGGCAACTGCCGGTGATCGCGGCCGTCCGGCGGTCCGCGTGCGTCGCACCGCGGTCACCTTCGACCGCTCCGGCGATGTCCGAGTCGGGGTAGTGTCTCGATTCGCGCCGGTGGTCACGGATTTCGCCGATCTCACCCGCCCGCGCGAGCCGGTGTCGCCGGGCGGCCGGATCCGGTCCTCGGCCGACCTGGTCGCTTCGGTCGCCACCTGCCTGATCGAGGGCAGCGATCCCGAAGCCGGGCCGGTCCTCACCTATCCCGCCTGTTACACCGACCGGCAGATCGCATCGCTGCAGTACGCGCTGCACCGCTGCGGCGCCTTCGACGTGATTCTGATGCCCGAACCGGTGGCCGCGGTGGAATGGCTGGACGACGAATACGGTGTTTCCGCAAGCTGTTCCACACTCGTCTACGACCTGGGCGCCAACAACCTGGACGTCGCGGTGGTCCGGACCGAGGCCGAATGGAATCAGCGCGGAGTGCTCGGCTCGGCCCTGCGATCCGATGCCTTCGGCGGCCGGCCGCTGGGTGCCGTCCTGGCGCGCTACGCACGGACGCTGGCTCCGGACGTGCCGGCACCGGTGTCGACGGTGGTGCCGGCCGAGGACACCCGCCGCTTGCGCGCCTGGCATGTCCGCAATTCCCTTCGGGTGGTGCGCGATTGCCTGCAACGTGCGCGGGTGACCATCGACGACATCGATCGCGTGCTACTGATCGGTGGCGCCGCGCGACCGGTCGAGGTGGCGGAGGTGCTGGCCGAGTTGGGTCCTCCGGTGATCGTCCCGCCGGATCCGGCGCATACGGTCGCGACCGGAGCCGCCATCGCCTCGGCTCGATTCGCCACGAGCAACAGCAGTGCCGGGCGATACGCCCGGGGCGCCGCGGTCGTATCCTCCGCCGCGGTCGTCTCCGCCCTCGCGATGTCGGCGGCGACCATGATCGGCGGTGGCCCGCTCGGTACCGACGGCCCGATCATGGAATTCGCCCCCGTGCTGGCCGGCCCGGCGGATGCGTTGCGCGAACAGGTCGGCGACCTGCCGCAGACACCCGGCTTCGGTGTCGGATTCGCTGCGCTGGCGGCCCGCGCCGACACTTTGATGGGCACCCCGCTGTCCGGAATGCGCGGCGACGCCGGTGCGGCGCACGACTTTTCGCATGCCATGACCGATCGGGTCGAGAACGCGCTGCGCGACTACGGCGCCGTCAGGCCCTGCGTGCCGCCCCGCGCCCGGACCTACTCCGATCCGGCACGTTTCACCAACCCCATGCCGTTCGTGAACTCGGGTGCGGCGGCGCTCCTGGCCGCCGGCGCCGCCGCCCGCAACCTGCCCGGCACGGGGCATCCCGGTCAGCCGGGATCCGGTGATCAGGGCACCCCGCCCGGCGGCGGCTCCACACCCGGGGACTCGTCGAAGCCCGGAAATCCGGCGCCGAAACCGGACGGTTCGAGTACACCCGCATCCGGCACGAACCCCGCGCCCGCCGACAAGACGACCGCGGCTCCCGGTGCGTCGTCCGGGAATTCGCATAACGGCGATGCCGCGTCCACTGCGCGGCCCGGGCACTCGAGCGGCACCGCGGACAGCGGTGACGGCTCGGGTACCACGTCTGCCGAGTCGAATTCGGCCGGTGCGACCGGCGGGTCGAGTGCGTCCTCCCATGGCTCGGACTCCGACAGCCCCGATACGCACGGCTCGCACGCCGACGACTCCGCGAACTCCAGTGGTACGAACTCGGATCCGGCGAAACCGGGGGCGGCGAACTCGGGCCCGGCGCACTCCGGCGACGCCACGAACTCCGACACCGGACCCGATGCCGGTGGTACGACGAATTCGGGCGACGGTTCCCACTCGAGCGACTCCGCGAATTCGAACGGCGCTGCCAATTCGAACGGCACTGCGAACGCCGGGAACAACGCGAAGCCCGGCACCTCCGCCCCCGCCGGTGGCGGCACCGATTCCGCGCCGACCGGTGGTGCCCGATCCGCCCCGGGCACAACGTCTTCCGATACCGCTCCGGGTGCCGGAACCGCCCGTACTCCCGGCCTCGGGGGCAGCACGGCCACACCTCCCGGCGGCGCTACCCGCCCCGGTGGGACGAACCCCGCACCGGTCGCCCCCGCCCACCCCGGCGCTGTCGCGCCGAGCCACCCCGGCCTCGGCGCCACCCCCGGTGGCGGCTTCCATGGGGGTGGCCTGGGCGGCGGCTTCCACAGCGGTGGTTTCGGCGGTTTCGGGCGCTGACCGGGGTCACCGACAGGGCTCGGCCCCGATATCGCGCCGAACCGGCGAGGACGAGTCCCGACGGCTGTCCAGGACGTCGAGGTAGTGCTGGTTGGACATGATGCCGAGCAGATTGCCGAAGGGGTCGACCACCGAGGCGGTGACGAAGCCCGGACCGCGTTCGGTGACGGGTTGGTGTTCGGCCGCACCGAGTTCGCGGAGCCGCTGCAGCGCGGCGTCGAGATCGTCGACGTGCCAGTACAGCAGTGCGCCGCCGGGGTCGTGGGCGGGGTCCGGGCAGTAGCGGCGATCGATGATGCCGAGTTCGTGCCGGTAGTCGCCGATCCGGAACTCGATATACCCGGGAATCTCGAAATACGGTGTGATATCCAGCAATTCGCTGTACCAGCGCTTGGCGGCCGCCAGGTCGTCGGCATAGTAGGACACGGTCGTCATTCCACGCAGCATCGGTCTCTCCTCGTTCGTTGCGGTCTTCGATACGATCCTCGCGCCCAAAGTGCTCACCGAATGAGCACTTTTTTCGGCAGAATTTCCGTATGCGCGCCGACCGTCTGATTGCCACGCTGCTCCTCATGCAGGCGAGGGGTCGAGTCACCGCCGCCGAGCTCGCCAGGGAACTCGAGGTGTCCGTGGCGACCGCGCGTCGCGACCTCGAGGCGCTGTCGTCGGCAGGGGTTCCCGTCTACCCGCAGCCCGGCCGGGGCGGGGGCTGGGCGCTGATCGGTGGTGCCCGGACCGACCTCAGCGGAATGACGGCCGACGAGGCGCGGGCGCTGTTCCTGCTGCTCGGTCCGGCGGCCTCGGGCTCGCCCGCCACCCGCTCGGCGCTGCGAAAGTTGTTGCGAGCCTTGCCGGAGACGTTCCGCGAACAAGCCCTGGCCGCCTCGGCGGCGACGCTGATCGATCCGGTCGGCTGGGGCCGGCGGCCGCGATCCGAACCGGCGGAGGTCGAGTTGCTGCAACAGGCCGTCGCCCGGCGACGGCCGGTCCGCTTCCGCTACGGCTCGGCCGGTCGTGAGCGAGCCGTCGATCCGTGGGGCGTCGTCGACAAGGACGCCGTGTGGTATCTGATCGCCGGGACCGACCGCGGGCGCCGGACCTATCGCGTCGACCGGATGAGCGAGCTGACCGTCGAAGACGGCGTCGCCGACGTCCCGGCGGATTTCGATCTGGCGCAGGCGTGGTCGGAGATCGTCGAACAGATGGAACATCGCCGCGGCGAGGTGTCGGCGATCGTGCACGCCGATCCCGGGATCGTGCCGGTCCTGCGCGATCGGCTGGGCAGGCACTGCGCCGAGGACGGTCCGGTCGACGGCGGCCGGGTGCGGCTGCGGATCAGCGCCCATCTGCCGCGCGCGATCGCCGAACAGCTCGCCGGATTCGGGGGACGCCTCGAAGTCGTTGCTCCCGAATCGATTCGGCGTGAGCTGGCCGCGCTGGCGGCCGAGCTCACCGCCATCTACCGCTGATCCGCGTTACCGAGCGGTGAAACCGCCGTCGACCGCGACCGCCGCGCCGGTGACGAAGCTCGCCTCGTCGGAGAGGAGGTAGGCGCACAGCGAGGCGATTTCCTCCGCGCGGGCGATTCGGCCGAGCGGATGCAGCGCCGCGATCGCCGCCTCGCCTTCGGGTGTCGCACCCATCGACGCGCGAAACGCCGGGGTGTCCACCGCGCCCGAAACCAGCGCGTTGACCCGCACACCGGCGGCGGCCGTCTCCAGCGCGACCGCGCGGGTCAGGCCGACCACGCCGTGTTTGGCCGCGACGTAGGGAGCGACCGAGCCCATACCGACCACGCCGAGGTTGGAGGCGTTGTTGAGGATCGCCCCGCCGCCGGACTCCAGCAGCGCCGGCACCTGCGACCGCAGGCCGAAGTACACGCCGGTGAGGTTGAGTTCCAGATCTGCGCGCCAACCGGCTTCGTCGATGTCCTGCACCGGGCCGAAGGAGTTGACCGCTCCGGCGTTGTTGAAGGCCGCGTCCAGCCGGCCGAATTCGTCGATCGCGGCGTGGGTGAGCCGATCCACGTCCTCGGCCACGGTGACGTCGGTCGGGACGAAGACGGCCCGGCCGCCCCCGGCGCGGATATCCGCGGCGATCCGGTCCCCGGCCTCCTTACCCCGGGCGCCCAGCACCACCGCGGCGCCCTCCGCCGCCACTCGCCGGGCCACGGCCGCGCCGACCCCGCTGCTGGCGCCGGTGATCAGTACGACCTTCGATTCGAAGCGGTGGTGCACCGTCGTGTCCATCTCTGCTGCCCTCTCCATATCCGTTGTCTGCCACGCGATCTCGTGACAGGTGCCAGTCAAGTCGCGCGAAACCGGCAAAGCTGGCGGGATTCGGACCTGTAGTTGATGTGTCATCTAGCCGTGTGAGGGGCATACCGCCGGGTAATGGCGGCGGGGCTGTAAGCGCAGATGCACGATCGGTGACAATGATCAGGTGAACAGTCCTCGACTGATTGCCCTGGATGTGGACGGGACCATCCTGCAGGCGGGTGCGCCGATGAGCCCGCGGGTGCGTGCGGCGGTGCGTGCCGCGGTCGACGCGGGCGCCCATGTGGTGATCACGACCGGCCGCACGCTACTCGCCACCCGGCTCGTGATGGAGGAGCTGGGACTCGAGGAGGGCCAGGCGCTGTGCTCGAACGGCGCTGTGCACGTGGACATTTCGAACTGGGAGCCACTGGCGGTCCATACCTTCGACCCGGAGCCCGCGGTCGCGACACTGCGTTCGCTGCTGCCCGATATGGTGCTGTCGGTGGAGAAGGTGGGGGTGGGTACCTGGGCCACCGGCTACTACCCCGGCAGCTTCCGGCTCGGCGAATTCCGCTTCGTCGACGATGCCGAACTGAGCCTGGAGCCCACCACGCGGCTGAACGGCTGGTGGCCCGGCGGCAGCCTCGACGAAATGATCGACGCCGTCGGCGAACTCGACCTCCCCGGCGCCGGCTGGGTGCACGGCGAGGACGAACCGTGGTTGGTGGCCTCCAAACAGGGAGTGTCCAAAGGCTGGGCGCTGGAACAACTTCGCCTGGCCCTCGACATCCCGCTCGAGCAGACCCTGGCCATCGGCGACGGCTACAACGATATCGACATGCTTACCTGGGCAGGGCATTCCGTCGCCATGGGCAACGCGGTCCCCCCGGTCCACGAGCTTGCCGACGAAACGACCGCCGATATCAGTGAGGACGGGGCGGCCCTGGTGCTGGAGCGCTGGTTCGCGGGATGAACCGCGAAGCCGGCACGACCCACGTGGGTCCGGGCCGGGCCGAGACTGCCGGAAGGGCAGGCGGAATCAGGCCGAGAGATCGAGGGTCAGCCGGTCGGCTGCCTGATAACGCTCGAGCGCGACCTCGGTGAGGAACCGGTGCGGCCCGATCGCAGGTGCGTGCACGAGGCCGGGTTCGGCGACCGCCAGACGATCGATGAGCAACCCCGGGGCCAGGAACCACGGGGCGACCATCACCCGGCGGGCTCCCCGGCCGCGCAGATCCGAGACCGCCCGGCTCAGCGACGGCTGCGTGGTCGCGAAGCAGATCGCGGACCGCCAGCGGGTGCCGTGCGTGAGCGCCACGGCGACCTCGGCCGTGATCCGGTTGGCGGCCGCGGACGAGGATCCGACGGCCGCGACCGCGATACCCAGCTCGGCATCGTCGCGGTCGGCGCCCGCGTGCAGCGCTCGGTCCCGCAGCGCCGCCACCAGTCGTTCGTCGGTCCCGAGCACATCGGCCTGCGTGATCCGCAGCAGCGGATGCCGATGGCGGGCAGCCGCGAGCATGCCGGGCAGATCCACCCGGGCGTGAAACGCACTGCCCAGCAGCAACGGAACGACAACGGCCTCGGTATGTCCCTGTGCCGCAACGGCATCGATGACCTGTTCCACCGAAGGGGTGTTCAGGTCCAGGAATGCCAGGCGCACGTCGACATCCGGACGTTGTCCGGCGATCTCGGCCACCACGGCCGACATCGTCGCGGCGGACCGCGGATCACGGCTGCCGTGTGCCACCGCGATCAATGCCGGGGCGCGGCCGGTGGTGATACCGGCGAGCGACCGCTCGCCGTTCACGAACATCCCACCGGCCGAACCCATCTCAGCTGCCGACCTCGACGGAGGTCAGTACGTCGCCCACCAGACCCGCGGCCAGCGTGTTACCGCCCGCCGGGTCGATGAGCAGGAAGCTGCCCGTGTACCGGTTGACACGATAGTCGTCGGCCGCGATCGGCTCCGCGACGCGCACCGAGATGCGGCCGATATCGTTGAGCGCCAACGACTCCGGATTCGGATCGGCGGCCAGGTTCTGCTCGTCGAACCGCTCGATCAGCGCGCCGACGATGGCCTGCGTGGTCCGGGTGCCGTGCTTGAGCAGCAGGCGGGCGCCGGGCCGCAGCGGCTTGTCGCCGAGCCAGCAGACGGTGGCGTCGAACGCATCGATCGGTTCGGGCGCATCGGCGGCCGCGACGATGGTGTCGCCGCGGGAGATGTCGACATCATCGGTGAGCAGCAGGGTCACACTGCGTCCTGGCTGGGCGGAGGGCAGTTCGCCGTCGGCGGTGTCGATGCGCTCGACCGTGGTCCGGATGCCGGAGGGCAGCACCACGACTTCGTCACCCTTCGACACCACGCCCGCGGCGACCTGTCCGGCATACCCGCGGTAGTCCGGGTACTCCGCGGTCCGCGGGCGGATCACGTACTGGACCGGGAAGCGCAGGCCCACCTGATGGCGGCCGGTGCTGTCGGCATCGACCGGCACCGACTCCAGATGCTCGATCAGGGAGGGACCGTCGTAGAACGGGGTGTTCTCCGAGCGCGACGCGATGTTGTCACCGTGCAGCGCCGAGACCGGGATCTCCACGATGTCCTCGGCGGCCCAGCCGAGTTTGCTAGTCAGCTCGGTGAACTCGGCCACGATCTGCGCGAAGACCGCTTCCGCGTCGTCGACCAGATCGATCTTGTTCACCGCCAGCACCAGCTTCGGCACACCCAGCAGCGCCATCACGGCGGCGTGGCGCCGGGTCTGCTCGATGACGCCCTTGCGGGCATCGACCAGCAGGATTACCAACTGTGCCGTCGACGCGCCCGAGACGGTGTTGCGGGTGTACTGCACGTGGCCCGGGGTGTCGGCGAGCACGAAGGACCGCTTCGGCGTCGCGAAGTACCGGTAGGCCACATCGATGGTGATGCCCTGTTCGCGTTCGGCGCGCAGCCCGTCGACCAGCAGCGAGAGATCGGGGGTGGCCAGGCCCTTGTCGACCGAGGCCCGGGTGACGGCGTCGATCTGGTCGGCCAGTACCGATTTCGTGTCGTAGAGCAGGCGTCCGACCAGTGTGGACTTGCCGTCGTCGACACTGCCGGCGGTGGCCAGTCTCAGTAGGTCGGACATCAGAAGTAACCCTCTCGCTTGCGGTCTTCCATGGCGGCCTCGGAGACGCGGTCGTCGCCGCGGGTCGCGCCACGTTCGGTAAGTCGCGACGCGGCGACCTCGGCGAGGATGTCGTCGTTGGTCGCGGCATCGGAAAGTATTGCGCCGGTGGTGGATCCGTCGCCGACGGTGCGGTAACGCACCGACTTGACGACCAACTCCTCGTCCTCGCGCGGACCACCCCAGGAGCCCGGGGTCATCCACATGCCGTCGCGCTGGTACACGGGCCGCTCGTGCGCGTAGTAGATGGTCGCGAGCTCGACGTTCTCGCGCGCGATGTAGCGCCAGATGTCGAGTTCGGTCCAGTTGCTCAGCGGGAACACCCGCACATGCTCACCGGGCGCATGCCGGCCGTTGTACAGGTTCCACAGTTCCGGGCGCTGCCGCTTCGGGTCCCAGCGGCCGAAGGCGTCGCGCAGCGAGAAGATCCGCTCCTTGGCTCGCGACCGCTCCTCGTCGCGCCGTCCGCCGCCGAAGACCGCGTCGAAGCGGTTCTCGGTGATGGCGTCCAGCAGCGGCACGGTCTGCAGCGGGTTGCGGATACCGTCGGGCCGCTCGGTGAGCCGGCCGTCGGCCAGATACTCCTCGACGCTGGCGACGTGCAGCCGTAGCCCGTACTTCTCGACCACGTGGTCGCGGAAGGCCAGCACCTCGTCGAGGTTGTGGCCGGTGTCCACGTGCAGCAGCGAGAACGGCAGCGGCGCGGGCCAGAAGGCCTTGAGCGCCAGGTGCAGCAGGACCGTGGAGTCCTTCCCGCCGGAGAACAGGATCACCGGACGCTCGAATTCGCCTGCCACCTCACGGAAAATGTGGATGGCTTCGCTCTCGAGGGCGGCAAGGGTATCGAATTGTGTCTCGGTCACCGTTGAAGTCATGAGGCGTGCAACCCGCATTCGGTCTTGGCGAGGCCGGCCCAGCGGCCGCTTCGCGGATCGGATCCCGGTTCCGGCTTCCGCGTGCACGGAGCGCAACCGATGGACGGATATCCCTCCTCGACAAGGGGATTGACGAGAATGCCGTGCTGGTCGATATACGCGGCCATCTCGTCGTCGGACCAGGCGGCGATCGGATTGATCTTCACCAGGCCGAAGCCCTCGTCGAAGGAGATCAGGGGGGCGTTGGCCCGGGTGGGGGCCTCCACGCGCCGGATGCCGGTCACCCACGCGTTGTAGGGGGCCAGCGAATTCTGCAGCGGCACCACCTTGCGCAGCCGGCAGCATTCACCCGCATCGCGCGCGAACAGATCCTTGCCCAGCAGCTGATCCTGTTCGGCGACAGTGTGTTCGGGCCGCACATTGAGGATGTTCACGCCGTAGACGGTTTCGACCGCGTCCCGGGTGCCGATGGTTTCGGCGAAGTGGTAGCCGGTGTCGAGGAAGAGGACCTCGACCCCGGGCCGCACCTGCGCGGCCAGGTGCACCAGCACCGCATCCTGCATATTCGAGGCGACGATGTAGCTCGAACCGAAGGTGTCCTCGGTCCACTGCAGCAGCTCGGTGGCCGAGGCGTCCGGGCCCAGCTGCGCCGCGCCGTCCTCGGCGATCCTGCGCAGCTCGGCTTCGCTCAGCTTCGCCAAAGTGGTTGCCATACTGAATCTCCCGTTACCGAAGGTCGGCCTCGTCGGCGCGGACAGCCCATTGCGCGAACCGCTCACCGTCGTTGCGGTTCTTGACGAAATTGCGGACGACACGCTCGATATAGTCGCCGAGCTCCTCGCTGGTCACCTTGTGCTGGCGCAGCTTGCGGCCGAAGCCGCTGTCGAGCCCGAGGCTGCCACCGAGGTGAACCTGATAGCCCTCCACCTGATTCCCGTCGCCGTCGTCGACGAGCTGGCCCTTGAAACCGATATCGGCGATCTGCGAACGGCCGCAGGAGTTGGGGCAGCCGTTGATGTTGATCGTGACCGGCACGTCGAGCTGGGCGTTGATATCGGCCAGGCGCTGGTCGAGTTCGGGCGCCAGGACCTGCGAACGCTTGCGCGTCTCCACGAACGAGAGCTTGCAGAACTCGATACCACTGCAGGCCAGCAGGTTTCGCCGCCAGGCCGACGGCCGGGCCTGCAGGCCCAGCGGTTCCAGTTCGGCGATCAGTTCCTCGACCTTGTCGTCGGGGACGTCGAGCACGACGACCTTCTGATACGGGGTGAACCGGATCCGGTCCGCGCCGACCCGTTCGACGGCGTCGGCGACCTGCGTCAGAATCGTGCCCGAGACACGGCCGGCGATCGGGGAGAAGCCGATCGCGTTGAGACCGTTGCGCAGCCGCTGCACGCCCACATGGTCGATGGGCCGGGCCGGCTTCTCGGGCGCGGGGCCGTCGTTGAGCTTGCGCTGCAGGTACTTCTCCTCGAGAACTTCTCTGAATTTCTCGATGCCCCAGTCCTTGATGAGGAACTTCAACCGCGCCTTGGTCCGCAGCCGGCGGTAACCGTAGTCACGGAACAGCGAGACGACGGCTTCCCACACATCCGGCACTTCCTCCAGCGGCACCCACGCACCGACTCGCTGCGCGAGCATGGGGTTGGTGGACAGGCCGCCGCCGACCCACAGGTCGAAACCGGGGCCGTGCTCGGGATGTTCTACGCCGACGAACGCGACGTCGTTGATCTCGTGGACCACATCCTGCTGACCGGAGATCGCCGTCTTGAACTTGCGGGGAAGGTTCGAGTACTCCTTCTTGCCGATGTAGCGCCGGGTGATCTCCTCGACGGCCCAGCTGCCGTCGACGACCTCGTCCAGCGACTCACCGGCCAGGGGGGAGCCGAGGACCACGCGCGGGCAGTCGCCGCAGGCCTCGGTGGTCTGCAATCCGACCGCCTCGATGCGCCGCCAGATCTCCGGGACGTTCTCGATCTCGATCCAGTGGTACTGCAGGTTCTCGCGGTCGGACAGATCGGCGGTATCCCGGGCGAACTCGGTGGAGATCTGGCCGAGGGTGCGCACCTGCTCGACGTTGAGCGCGCCGCCGTCGCAGCGGATGCGCATCATGAAGTACTTGGCCTCGAGCAGGTCGATGTTCTCGTCACCGGTCCACGTGCCGTCGTAGCCCTGCTCACGCTGGGTGTAGAGGCCCCACCAGCGGAAGCGGCCGCGCAGATCGCTCTTGTCGATCGAGTCGAATCCGCCCTTGGCGTAGATGTTCTCGATGCGCGCACGGACGTTGAGCGGATTGTCGTCCTTCTTGCTCTGCTCGTTCGCGTTCAGCGGTTCCCGGTAACCGAGGGCCCACTGGCCCTCGGACTTGCGGCGGACCGGCTTGCCGGTGCGTTCGCGCGGGCCGGAAGCCTCCGGGCGGGGCCGGGCACGACGCTCCCGGGCGAGGCGTTCACGATCCGCGCGAACGGACTCGGGGGTGGGACCGGCGTCGGTACTCGACGTCATAGGGTCGCTCCTGAAGAAGATGGATCAGGCCTTGCGGCAGGCGGGAGGGGCTGGCTCGCGCCTTCGGAGTTCAGCGAATCGGACCGATGGGCATCGCGACGGATGCCGGGAATCGGGGAGAGGGGAGGCCGAGCTACCGGAGGCGATCCGGCAGACAACTGGCGCTGCAGACGCGCTTGAAGTCGACATGGCGGCGCGCCACGAGTCGTACTCCAAGTCCGGTCATGGAAGTCATTGTGCCATGTCAGGTGGGTCTTTCCGACCGGTGGGTCATATTCTCCGCAAAAAAGCGGGAAATTCCCTGGACGGCCGTCCTAATTTGTGAGATGCGTCATAGATCAAGCGGATTCGCCGATCCGATGCCGCCGGGGCCGTCCCGGCGGGCGCCGACGGGTCGGCTAAGGCACGATGACGAGCTTTCCGGTCGCCTCGGCGTTCTGCATCCGGCGGTGAGCCGCGACCACGTCGTCCAGTGTGAGGACGCGGTCGACATTCGGACGCAAGGCACCCGTTTCGACGGCGTCGACGAGGCGCTGCACAGACCGCCGCACGCATCGTCGTCCCACTCATGCGTTCACTGTCGTGGGCGACCGGGGCGGCCGACCACCGATAGAATGCCGATTCATGCCCGTTCGCCGCCAACCTGCCGAGGCGGCTTCTACGTCGCGGCTGTGGCCGTCCGGGGGCGTTCACCAGTGGGCGTCGGGAGCGTCGAGTTCGGTCCACGCGCATGCGCGCGGGCATCTGGTGTACGCCGCCCGCGGGGTGCTCTCCGTGCACACCGAACGCGGGACGTCGATCGTGCCGGCCAACCGAATCGGCTGGACCCCAGCCGGATTCACGCATCAGCACCGCGCCCACGGGCGAACCGACATGCGGATCGTCTTTCTCCCGGCGGCACCGGCCCGGCTGCTACCGGACCGCCCCGCGGTATTCGGGGCCACCGATCTGGCCCGCGAGGTGTTCCTCAGCCTTACCGGGCCCCGCGACCACGACCGCGGTGCGCGCGCCCGGCTGCATCGCGTGCTCGTCGACGAACTGCGGGAAGCGCACGAGCAGCCGCTGCAACTGCCGCAACCCCGCGACGACCGGTTGCGGGCCCTCGCGCGGATTCTGTACGACGACCCCGGCGACAACGCCGCCCTGGCCGAACTCGGGCGCAGGGTCGGCGCGGGAGCGCGAACGCTGAGCCGGCTGTTCCACGACGAGCTCGGCATGACCTTCTACGAGTGGCGCACCCAGCTGCGCATCTCACACGCGCTCGTCCTGCTCGCCGAGGGGCACGACGCGACATACGTCGCGCACGCCTGCGGGTGGGCGAATCCGAGCGGCTTCATCGCGGCGTTCGCCGACATCGTCGGCACCACTCCCGGAAAATACGCCCGTTCGTACCGAACTCGCGGGCAACCGGCGCCGGACGCGATCGACTAGCCGGTGTGCCGCCGGTCACTGCGCCGCACCGGGCACACTGGTGGGGTGACCGCACCCGCTCCCGAACACACCACCGCCGCGCCGACGCTGCGCGATTTCGGCGGCGGGCCGTTCGGGATCTACGTGCACGTCCCGTTCTGCGCGACGCGCTGCGGCTACTGCGATTTCAACACGTATACGGCAGGCGAGTTGGGTTCCTCCGCCTCGCCGGAGTCGTGGCTCGACGCCCTGCGTGGCGAATTGGCCACCGCTGCAGGGGCTTTCGCGGAACTGCCGAGCGCGCAACCGCCGGTGTCGACGGTCTTCGTCGGCGGCGGCACCCCGTCGCTGCTGGGCGGCGACGGCCTGGCCGATGTCCTCGACGCCATCCGTGCCGAGTTCTGCCTCGCCGCCGATGCGGAGGTGACCACGGAATCGAATCCGGAGTCCACCTCCCCGCAGTTCTTCGAGCGCATCCGAACCGCCGGATACACCCGCGTCTCCCTCGGCATGCAATCGGCCGCGAGCCATGTCCTGCGCATTCTCGACCGCACCCACACCCCCGGACGTGCCGTAGCGGCCGCCCGCGAGGCCCGGACAGCCGGTTTCGACCACGTCAACCTCGACCTCATCTACGGCACGCCCGGTGAATCCGACGCCGACCTCGACGCCAGCCTGGACGCGGTCCTCTCCGCCGGCGTCGACCACGTCTCCGCCTACTCCCTGATCGTCGAGGACGGCACCGCCATGGCCCGCAAGGTCCGCCGCGGCGAACTCCCCGCCCCCGACGAAGACACCCTCGCCGCCCGCTACGAACGCATCGACGCCCGCCTCACCGCCGCTGGATTCGGCTGGTACGAGGTATCCAACTGGGCCACAACATCTTCCGCGCGCTGCCGGCACAACCTCGGCTACTGGGACGGCGGCGACTGGCTCGGCGCCGGTCCCGGCGCGCACAGCCACGTCGGCGGCGTGCGCTGGTGGAACGTGAAGCATCCGGCCCGCTATGCCGAGCGCGTCGCAGCCCGCGCCGGACTGCCCGCCGCGGGCTGGGAGGCGCTGACCGACGCGGAGCAGTACACCGAGCGCGTGATGCTCGGCGTGCGCCTGCGCTCCGGACTCCCGGTCGGGGAATTGGATGCCGACGGCCGCGCGGCATGTGAGCGTGTGGCCGCCGACGGACTGGCCGTTGTCGACCGTGATCGGTTGGTGTTGACCGACCGCGGGCGTCTGCTCGCCGACGGAGTAGTCCGCGATCTGCTGGGCTGACCGGCTGGCGGTCGGCAGCGGCCCGGTGAATCGGTCTATTTCGCCCCGAATTCGGCGCTGCGGCCCGGGCGGGAGTCCGGACAGCGTAGGGTTCGAGGCAACTTGAGGAGATCCATGTCACAGGCACGCCACATCACACTTGTCCACGAGCAGAGCGAGTTCGCCGAAACGCGTGCCGCAGAGAAGGCCGAGGCCGCACGGCGCAGCGCGCTCGCCGCGCGGGCGGTGGCCAGTCATTCGACCGGAGTCGACGACTGCCAGTCGCTGCTGACGATGCTCGGATTGGATGCGGCGGCAGGCAAACTCGTCGCCGAATCGGACTGAGTTCGCGCCGCGGGCGCAAGACCGACGTCTTCGCCCGCGCCTTCCGTGGCTCCACCTCCGTTCCGCTGCGCGACCGGGTCCCCCGGCGCCGGCCCGGCATCACTGTGCGACCTCACACGCGGGAACTCGTGAGCACAGGAACTAAACTGGTGTCGGATCAACCGGGAATCCGCGTGGTCGATGCTGCCCGTGTGCGGCCGCGTGGACCCCGAAGGCGAACGAGGAGGTGGGGCCGATGTCGAGCACCGAGAAGCGGCGGCTGGAGGTCCTGCGCGCGATCGTCGCGGACTACATCGCGACCAAGGAGCCGATCGGGTCGAAAACGCTGGTGGACAAGCACAATCTGGGCGTCTCCAGCGCAACCGTGCGCAATGACATGGCGGTCCTCGAGGCCGAGGGATACATCACTCAGCCGCACACGAGCTCCGGTCGCATCCCGACCGACAAGGGCTATCGCCAGTTCGTGGACAACATCGCCGAGGTCAAGCCGCTGTCCAATGCCGAGCGCCGCGCGATCATGGAATTCCTGGAAAGCGGCGTCGATCTCGACGACGTCCTGCGACGCGGGGTGCGGCTGCTGGCGCAGCTGACCCGGCAGGTCGCGATGGTGCAGTACCCGACGGTCTCGGCGTCGACCGTGCGTCACCTGGAGGTCGTGGCGCTCAATCCGGCCCGGTTGCTGCTGGTCGTGATCACCGATACCGGGCGGGTCGATCAGCGGCTCGTCGATCTGGGGGCGGTGATCGACGAGGAGGATCTCGCCGCACTGCGCGGCATGCTCGGCAAGGCGATGGACGGTAAGCGTCTGTCCGCTGCCTCGAGCGCCGTCGCGGCGTTGCCGGAGAACGCCCCCGCCCGGCTGCGCGATGTCCTGGTCCGGGTGTCGACCGTTCTGGTCGAAACCCTGGTGGAGCATCCGGAGGAGCGGCTGGTGCTGGGCGGCACGGCCAACCTGACCCGCAATGCCGGCGATTTCGGCTTCCCGGGTTCGCTGCGTGCCGTGCTCGAGGCGCTCGAGGAGCAGGTGGTGGTGTTGAAACTCCTGGCCGCCGCGCAGCAGCCCGGCACGGTGACGGTGCAGATCGGTGAGGAGACCCGCGTCGAGCAGATGCGCGGCACCTCGGTGGTATCCACCGGGTACGGTATGCCGGGTACCGTGCTGGGAGGTATGGGAGTGGTCGGCCCGACCCGGATGGACTACCCCGGCACGATCGCCTCGGTCGCCGCGGTCGCCCGTTATATCGGTGAGGTGCTCGCGGAACGATGAGCCCGCCCCGGTAACCGGGATCCGCGCCGGTCGGCAACCTGGTTCGCCGGTCGGCCACAGTGAACATGGCAGCATCGGCTGTGAGCAGGGATGCTGGACGACACCCATTCGGAACAGGACTAGAGACTCAAGTGGCACGGGACTACTACGGAATCCTCGGCGTCGGGCGCAACGCGTCCGACCAGGAGATCAAACGCGCCTACCGCAAGCTGGCCCGGGAACTGCACCCCGACGTCAACCCGGATCCGGACGCGCAGGAGCGGTTCCGCGAGGTATCCACCGCTTACGAGGTTCTCACCGACTCCGAGAAGCGCCGCATCGTCGATATGGGCGGCGACCCGATGGAATCGGCGGGCGCGGGCGGCGGCTTCTCCGGCGCCGGTTTCGGTGGTCTGGGCGATGTGTTCGAGGCCTTCTTCGGCGGTATGAACGCCACCAGTTCGCGCAAACCGCGCGGCCGGGTGCAGCCGGGCGCGGATTCGCTGCTGCGGACCCGGTTGTCGCTGGCCGAATGCGCGGTCGGCGTCACCAAACACCTCACCGTCGACACCGCGGTGCTCTGTGATCTGTGCCAGGGCTCGGGCACCAACGGCAATTCCAAGCCGGTGCGCTGTGAAACCTGTGGCGGCGCGGGTGAGGTGCAGACCGTGCAGCGGTCCTTCCTGGGACAGGTGATGACGTCCCGGCCGTGCCCGACCTGTCGCGGCACGGGCGAGACCATCCCCGATCCCTGCCGCAAATGCGGTGGCGACGGCCGGGTGCGTGCCCGCCGCGAGATCGCCGCGCCGATTCCGGCGGGTGTGGCCAACGGCATGCGGGTGCGGCTGGCCGCGCAGGGCGAGATCGGCCCGGGCGGCGGACCGGCCGGTGATCTGTACGTCGAGATCGTGGAGCAGCCGCACGACACCTTCGTCCGCGACGGCGACGATCTGCACTGCACGATCCGGGTACCGATGGTCGATGCCGCGCTCGGCGCCACGGTGGTCATCGACACCATCCTGGACGGGCCCACCGAACTGACCATTCCGCCCGGCACCCAGCCGGGCGAGGTGTCGGTGCTGCGCGCTCACGGCATGCCCAAGCTGCGTTCCAGTGCGCGCGGTGATCTGGTCGCGCATCTGGACATCGTGATTCCGACCAAACTGGACAACAAGCAGTTCGACCTGCTGCGCAAGTACCAGGCGATGCGCAACGGCGAACACACCGAGGTGCTTTCGGCCCAGTCCGAACACAACAGCGGATTGTTCGCGCGGTTGCGGGCCTCCTTCAGCGGTCGCTGAAAACGCCGTGGCCGCAACGGTTTTCTATCTCGACGAGATACCGCCGGTCGGCGCGGTCGCGGTGCTCGACGGTCCCGAGGGACGGCACGCCGCGACCGTGCGCCGCATCCGGGTCGGCGAGCCGATCACGCTCTCCGACGGTGCGGGACTGCTCGCCGAATCCGAGGTCGTGGCCACCGGGCGGGATCGCCTGGATCTGAAGGTGCTCGACCGCGTGGTCGCCCCGCCCGTGTCGCCGGCGGTGACGGTCGTGCAGGCACTGCCCAAATCGGATCGTTCCGAACTCGCGGTCGAATTGATGACCGAGGCGGGCGCCGACGCGATCGTCCCATGGCAGGCCGCCCGGTGTGTCGCGAACTGGGAAGCCAAGGCGCGCAAGGGCGTCGACAAGTGGCGTGCGGCGGCCCGGACGGCGGCCCGGCAGTCACGGCGGGCCTACATCCCCGAGGTCGCCGATCTGCATCGCACCGCGGATGTGGCCGAGCTGGTCCGGAAAACCGTCGCGGACAACGGCATAGCGATCGCCCTGCACGAATCCGCGACGGCGCGATTCGCCGAGCTGGCGTTCCCGCGGACCGCGCCGATCGTGCTGATCGTGGGCCCCGAAGGCGGTCTGGACGACTCGGAATTGGATGCGCTCACCGCGGCGGGAGCTACCGTCGCGCTCCTGGGGCCGACGGTGTTGCGCACCTCCACCGCCGCGGCGGTCGCGCTCGGTGCGCTGGGGGCATTGACTCCGCGCTGGTAGGTCCCGGATCCGGCCGGCGTCCGCGGTCCACGGTGCGGTGCGGTCGTCAGGCGGGGCCGGAAGTTCCGATCTCGGACGGGCCGGCGGTAGGCCGGGACCGGGAGCCCTCGGTTCGCAACCGCAATCCGAGGCAAGCCACCAGACCCGCCGCCACGACGATCAGCACACCCACGTACAGCGCCAATCCGGCCCACCCGTGCCAGCTGTAGGCCAGGCCGGCCAACGCGCCGACGATCGAACTGCCGACGTAATAGGCGAACAGGTACAGCGAGGACGCGGCCGCGCGATTACCCGTCGCCGTGGCGCCGACCCACGCGCTGGCCACGGCGTGCGCGCCGAAGAAGCCCGCGGTGAACAACAGCAGACCCGGCAACAGGATCGCCAGATGATCCGGAATGGTCAGCAGCAGGCCGATGCTCATCGTCGCGAGAGAGATCGCCACCACCGGGAAACGGCCGAGCCGATCGGCGAACCGGCCCGCCGCGGTGGACGAGACCGTGCCCGACAGATACATCAGGAAAACCGCACCCGCGGTGGCCGCGGACAAACCGAACGGCGACTGGATGAGCCGGTAGCCGAGGAAGTTGTACACCGAGACGAATCCGCCCATCAGCAGGAAGGCCAACCCGAACAGCGGGAGCAGCGCGCGGTTGCGCAGATGCGTGGCGAGGTCGCCGAGCAGCGCGCCGACGCCGAGGGGCCGCGCGACGAAGTATCGGGAGGGCGGCAGCATCCGCACGAACCACACCGTGCACAGCGCGGCGGCCACCGCGAAAATCGCTGCGCCCCAACGCCAGGACGCCACCTCCAAGGTGAAGGCGGGAATCAGCCGGCCGGCCAGACCGCCGATGGTGGTGCCCGAGACGTAGATGCCCATCGCGGTGCCCAATCCGGCCGAACCGATCTCCTCGGCGAGATACGCCATCGCGACCGCGGGCACGCCGGCCACGGCGATGCCCTGGACGGCCCGCCCCGCGAGCATCAGGTCCAGACTCGGGCTGAAGGGCAACAGCAGACCGATGACGCTGGTCGCCACCGCGGACGCGATCATCACCCGGGTGCGGCCGTACCGCCCCGACAGCACGCTCACCGGCACGATCGCCACCGCCAGCAGACCCGTCGTCAGCGATACCGCCAGTGCGGCGTGCGCGGGCGTGGCGCCGAAGGCCGTCGACAGGCTCGGCAGCAGCGCCTGCGCGCTGTACATCGACCCGAAGGTGGTGAGTCCGGCCGCGAACAGCGCGAGGGTGATCCGCCGCTCGTGCCGCGCGTCCTCGGCCGTCCGGACGGGAGCGGTGGTCACGGTCGCGCTGGTCATGCCTCCACCGTGGCTCCACATGGCTGGAAAAGGAAATGCATAATGATCGGTAAGTTGATGCAATTTCCGCATTAGCTGAGCTGAGCGCGGGGAGCCTGCCGATGGCGAGTGACGATTTGCACTGGTTTCTGACCCTCGCCGAACTCGAACGCGTGGGTGCGGCGGCCGATCGGCTGCATCTGGCCCAGCCCACGCTGTCGCGCATGCTCGCCCGGTTGGAACAGCGACTCGGCACGCAGTTGTTCGATCGGCACGGTAAGCGGCTGACGCTCAACGAATCCGGGCGCATCTTCTACGAACACGCCCGTCGCGCCCAGGCCGAACTGGACGCCGCGAGCCGGGCGCTCGCGGATCTGGCGAATCCGGCCCGGGGGTCGGTGCGGCTGGCGTTCGTCCATTCCTTCGGCGGGCGGGTCGTGCCGGAGCTGATCGCCGGCTTCCGGCGCGTGTCGGGGCGGATCACGTTCCGGCTCGATCAGGGACCTGCCAACGTGGTGGCCGCCGAGGTGCTCGACGGTACGGCGGATCTCGGTCTGACCTCACCCGAACCGGCGCTGCCCGGGCTGGGCTGGCGCACGCTGTTCCGGCAGCGCCTCGCCCTCGGAGTTCCGGTCGATCATCGGCTGGCGGGCCGGCGGCAGATCCGGCTGGCGGAGGCCGCGGAGGCCGAATTCATCGCCATGCCCACCGGCTACGGGATGCGCAGAATTCTCGACGAGCTCTGTGCCGCAGCGGATTTCCGTCCGCGGATCGCGCTGGAGTCCAGTGATCTGGTGACCGTGTCGGGTCTGGTGGCGGCGGGGCTCGGAGTGGCGCTGCTGCCGTTGGAGGAGCCCGCGGTGCGGGGGCCGCAGCCCGGGCCGGTGCTGGTTCCGCTGTCGGATCCGGGTGCCTCCCGCGCGGTCGGACTGATCTGGTCGGCCGACGCGGTGCCCGGCGACGCGGTGCGCACCTTTCGTGAGTTCGCCGTCGAATGGTCGCGCGGGAGCGGGCGGTGAACGAACGGTGACGACCGCTCATCTTCCGGGCGAGCGGCCTCTGAGCTGGGGCTGGAGATCAAATAAGTGGGCGGTGTCGGTGCCGCGCGATAGACTTTGAGGAAAGGAGAGGATCCGTTCGAGACCGGAAAGCAGGCCATAGCCCCTTTTGCGAACATCAGGCGATATCGGCGACCCGACAACCCCCACGACCGGCATCGGAGCCGGTGCCCCCGGCAATGGTAACGGTTCGGGTCCAGCGGCCCGGACGGTGCGGTCCAGCATCGAACTAGCCCCGGAGTCCGTATTCGGATTCCTCGGTTCCGCCGATGCGAACCTGCGTGAACTCGAAGGTCTGCTCGACGCCGACATCCACGTGCGCGGGAATTCGGTCACCCTCACCGGTAAGGCCGCCGACGTGGCGCTGGCCGAGCGGGTGGTCGAGCAGCTCGTGGCGTTGACCGCGCACAATCGCGTCGTCACCCCGGAAGCGGTCCGGCACACGGTGTCCATGCTGACCGAGGGATCCTCCGACTCCCCGGCCGAGGTGCTGAGTCTGGACATCATCGCCCGGCGCGGAAAGACCATCCGCCCGAAGACGCTGAACCAGAAGCGCTATGTCGACGCCATCGACGAGCACACGATCGTCTTCGGCATCGGCCCGGCCGGTACCGGGAAGACCTATCTGGCGGTCGCCAAGGCCGTGCAGGCGCTGCAGAGCAAGCAGGTCACCCGCATCATCCTCACCCGTCCGGCGGTGGAGGCAGGGGAGCGGCTGGGATTTCTGCCGGGCACGCTGAACGAGAAGATCGACCCGTATCTGCGTCCGCTCTACGACGCCCTGCACGACATGATGGACCCCGAGGCGATTCCGAAGCTGATGGCCTCCGGCGTGATCGAGGTCGCGCCCCTGGCGTATATGCGCGGACGCAGCCTCAACGACTCGTTCATCATCCTGGACGAGGCGCAGAACACCACGCCGGAACAGATGAAGATGTTCCTGACCCGGCTCGGTTTCGGCTCGAAGATCGTCGTCACCGGCGACGTCACCCAGGTCGACCTGCCGGGCGGCACCCGATCCGGGCTGCGGGTGGTCAGCGACATCCTCACCGATATCGACGACATCCATTTCGCGGAGCTCACCTCCAGCGACGTGGTGCGCCACCGGCTGGTCTCGGACATCGTCGACGCCTACGACCGCTACGAGTCCGACGCCCGGCCGCAGGTGGCGCGGCACTACCCGGGCGGCAACCGCGCCCAGCGCCGCGCGGCGGACAAGGCGGCTCGCCGCTGAGTGGCCCGAGCGGCTCGCCGCTGGTGTGGTGGTGAGGCCATGCGCGGCCCCCATTAGGCTGGCAGGGTGAGTATCGAGATCGCCAACGAGTCGGGCATCGACGTATCGGAACCGGATCTGGTCAGCGTCGCGCGGTTCGCGATCGAGCGGATGGACGTGCATCCGGCGGCCGAATTGTCGATGGTGCTCGTCGATCTCGACACCATGGCCGATCTGCACATGCGGTGGATGGACCTGCCGGGTCCCACCGACGTGATGTCGTTCCCGATGGACGAACTCGAACCCGGTGGCCGTCCCGACGGCGCCGAACCGGGCCCTTCGATGCTCGGCGACATCGTGCTCTGCCCGGAATTCGCCGCCGCCCAGGCCGGTAAGGCCGGCCATTCCCTCGACCACGAACTGGCGCTGCTCACTGTCCACGGGGTGCTGCATCTGCTCGGCTACGACCACGCCGAGCCGGAAGAGGAGAAGGTGATGTTCGGCCTGCAGAACCGCCTGCTCGCCGAATGGTACGAAAGCCTGCGCGAGGCCGCCCGCCGAGCCGAACTGGCCGAACGCGACCGACGCCTGCTGGGGAAGACCGGATTCACGGCCCCGGGCGACCCCCTGGACCCCGCATGAGCGGTCAGGGCCGGAGGCGGCAGCGCAGCGTCACCACGCAGGCCCGAGCTCATGCGGCGGTTGAACACAGCATGAGCGGTCAGGGCCGGAGGCGGCAGCGCAGCGTCACCACGCAGGCCCGAGCTCATGCGGCCATCGAACACAGCATGAGCGGTCAGGGCCGGAGGCGGCAGCGCAGCGTCACCACGCAGGCCCGAGCTCATGCGGCCGAGGGTAGAGCGTGAACTGGCTGATCCCACTGTTGCTGGCGATTCTGCTGGTTCCGGTCGGCGGTGTCTTCGCGGCGATCGATTCCGCGTTGATGACCGTTTCGCCGGCGCGGGTCGACGATCTGGTCCGCGCCGACCGTCCGGGCGCCCGCCGGCTGGCCCGGATCACGATCGACCGGCCGCGCTATGTGAACCTCATGGTGTTGCTGCGGCTGACCTGTGAGATCGCGGCGACGGTCCTGCTGGCCGCCGCGCTGAGCGAGGTGCTCAGCTGGGGATGGGCGCTGGCTGTGACCGCGGTGATCATGGTCGTGGTCGACTATGTCGTCATCGGTGTCGGCCCGCGCACCCTGGGCCGCCAGCACGCGTATTCGATCTCGCTGGCGGCCGCGCTGCCGCTGCAGGCGATCGGGGCGCTGCTCGGACCGGTGAGCCGGTTGCTGATCATGATCGGTAACGCCATCACCCCCGGTCGCGGATTTCGCAACGGCCCCTTCGCTTCCGAAGTGGAGCTGCGTGAAATCGTCGATATGGCGCAGCAGAGCGGTGTGGTCGACTCCGAGGAACGCCGCATGATCCAGTCGGTGTTCGAACTCGGCGACACCGCGGCCCGCGCGGTAATGGTGCCGCGCACCGAGATGGTGTGGATCGAAGCGGACAAGGCGGTGGCGCAGGCTATGTCGCTGGCCGTGCGGTCCGGGCACTCGCGCATTCCCGTGATCGGTGAGAACGTCGACGATATCCTCGGCGTGGTCTATCTGAAAGATCTTGTGCCGTATGCGGATCGGGGCCGCAGCGTGCAGGTGCGGGCGGTGATGCGCCCGGCCGTGTTCGTGCCCGATTCGAAACCGCTGGACGCCTTGCTCGACGAGATGCAGCGTCGCCGTAACCATATGGCGCTGCTGGTGGACGAATACGGCGGAATCGCCGGGCTGGTCACCATCGAGGATGTGCTCGAGGAGATCGTCGGTGAGATCGCCGACGAATACGACACCGACGAGATCGCGCCGGTGGAAGAGTTGGGCGAGGGCGTCTACCGCGTCTCCACCCGGCTGCCGGTCGAAGATCTGGGCGAGCTGTTCGGCCTGGAGATCGAGGAGGAGGACGTCGACACCGTCGGCGGCATGCTGGCGCACACGCTGGGCCGGGTGCCGCTGCCGGGATCGGAGGTCGTCGTGCACGGGCTGCTGCTGCAGGGGGAGGGCGGCGCCGATACCCGCGGCCGGGTGCGGGTGCACACCGTCGTCGCGCGCCGCGCGGAGGAACCGGACGAAATGTCGGGCGCGCTCGCGGATGCGGTGCGCGGCGACCGTCAGGGGCGGGAAGAGACGTCGAGATACGAGAACGGAGATGGCGATGACCGAGGGTGAAACCGCCGATTTGAACGCCGAGGACGGCAAACTGCTGGTGCTGGCGCGCGGTGCGATGGGACGCACCGGCGGGGTGGCGGGCGCGGCGATCCGCGATACCGACGGCCGCACCTACGCCGCGGGCACGGTGGAGCTGAACGCGCTGTCGCTGTCCGCGCTGCAGGCGGCGGTCGCGGCCGCGATCTCCAGCGGTGCGGAGGGCTTCGAGGCGGCGGTGCTGGTCGGTGGTCAGGATTCCGATCCGGGGGTGGCCGCGGTGCGTGAGGTGAGCGCGTCGGCGGTCGTCATCGTCACCGATCGCAAGGGCGCCGGCTACCGCACCGTCGCCGCCGGAACCGAGTCGGCGCGATGAGCGTCCAGCAGCCCGGCGAGGGCGAATTCCGTTCCGGCTTCGTGTGTTTCGTGGGCCGGCCCAACACCGGCAAATCCACGCTCACCAACGCCATGGTCGGCCAGAAGATCGCGATCACGTCCTCGCGGCCGCAGACCACCCGCCACACCATCCGCGGCATCGTCCATCGCGACCATGCCCAGCTGATCCTGGTCGACACTCCCGGACTGCACCGGCCGCGCACCCTGCTGGGGCAGCGCCTCAACGATCTGGTGCGCGACACGTACTCCGAGGTCGACGTGATCGCGCTGTGCATTCCGGCCGACGAGAAGATCGGCCCGGGTGACCGCTGGATCGTCCAGCAGGTCAAGCAGATGGCGCCGAAGACGACGCTGATCGGCGTGGTCACCAAGATCGACAAGGTAGACAAGCCGCAGGTCGCCGAGCAACTGCTCGCGGTCTCGCAACTGCTGGGCCCCGAGGCCGAGGTGGTTCCGGTGTCGGCGGCCAAGGGTGAGCAGGTCGAGCTGCTCGTCGATGTGATCGCGTCCAAGATGCCGGAGGGCCCGGCGTTCTACCCCGACGGGGAGCTGACCGACGAGCCCGAGGAAACCCTGATGGCCGAACTCGTTCGCGAGGCGGCGCTGGAGGGTGTGCGCGACGAACTGCCGCATTCGCTGGCGGTGGTGATCGAGGAGGTCATGCCGCGCGAGGAACACGAGGACATGCTCGACGTACATGCCCTGCTGTACGTGGAGCGGCCGAGTCAGAAGGCGATCATCATCGGCAAGCGCGGCGCCCGGCTCAAAGAGGTCGGCACCGCGGCGCGCAAGCAGATCGAGCACATCCTGGGCACCCGGATCTATCTGCATCTGCACGTGAAGGTCGCCAAGGACTGGCAGCGCGACCCCAAACAGCTGCGCAAGCTGGGATTCTGATCGTCGTTCCCACGAGAAATCGGTCCGACCGGTGCGGCTCCGATCGATGACGTCGCCATCTGTGATCTCCGTCTCGGGGCGCGCGCGAAACCCAGCGCGAAGCTGGTCATCCGTCCATATCGGAGTCGCAGGTTGGCCGTAGTCGAATTGTGATGTCCGGTTCCGGTATTTCCGCAGGAGCGCGCGAACTGTGTGCGCACGCACATTGTGAGACGGGCCTACGATCCTGGCGTGAAGTGGATGTCCCGGGCGTTCGGCTCGAAAGAGCTGCCGCCGCAAGTGCGTTCGGATCTGGAATCGGAAGGGATCGTCGTATTCGGCCCGGTGAGTGGATCGCTGGCCAGACGCAATTATCGGACACCACTGCACTACGGTTCTTCCAGTTGGGAGAATATCGTCGGCGGAACCATCGGGATGAGCAGAAAACGCCTGGTCATCTGGGGGAATCGGGAGGCGTTGGTCGACGTCTGGCTGGGCCATCCCGCCGTCACGATGGAGTTGCAGGGCCCCGAACGCATACTCGTCGAGGCCGACCGGGGCGCGATCGACCCGATTCGCACCGGCTGGACAACCCTCATGCTGCGCACAATTCACGCACCGCGCATCGCGCAGCTCTACGCGGAGGGCTTGCCGCGCAGCGTGTGAGGCGGCGCGGGTCGGCACTGTCGCTCGAAGCGGGGAGGGTGTTCGAGGGCAGGCCGGGGCCGAGTGATCCGGCCGGAACGGCGGGGGAGCGTCTCACCCGATCGAGTGGCGTGGGGCGTGGGGATCGGTCGGCCCGGCGTGGGAGACTGTGAACGTGTTGTTGTATCGGGACCAGGCGATTGTGCTGCGCCAGCACAAACTGGGTGAGGCCGATCGCATCGTCACGCTGCTCACCCGTCAGCACGGGCTGGTCCGGGCGGTGGCGAAGGGTGTGCGCCGCACCCGGTCGAAGTTCGGCGCCCGGCTGGAACCGTTCGCCTATATCGACGTGCAGCTGTATCCCGGACGCAACCTCGACACCGTGACACAGGTGCATACCGTGGAGGCGTTCGCCGCCGATATCGTCGCCGACTACGGTCGCTACACCACCGCCTGCGCGGTGCTGGAAACCGCCGAACGCCTCGCCGGCGAAGAGCGCGCCCCCGCACCCCGCCTGCACACCCTGACGGCCGGCGCCCTGCGCGCGATCGCCGCCGGCCGGCGCCCGCACGAACTGATCCTCGACGCATTCCTGTTGCGCGCCATGGGTTTCGCGGGCTGGGCGCCCGCCCTCGACGAATGTGCCCGGTGCGCGACCCCCGGCCCGCACCGCGCCTTCCACGTGGCCGCCGGGGGAGCGGTCTGCGTCCACTGCCGCCCGCCCGGCTCGGCCACGCCCTCGGTCGGAGTCCTGGAATTGATGAGTGCGCTCAATCGCGGGGACTGGACCGGACTCGACGCGGTCGCCGAGTCCGTCCGCCGCCAGGCCAGCGGGCTCACCGCCGCTCATTTGCAATGGCATCTGGAACGGCAGCTGCGGACCTTGCCGTTGATCGAACGCTCGCGTCCGCACGAGGCGGCGGAGCCGCCGGCCTCGCGGGTGGGATAACCCGGCCGCCTACCCGAGGTCGGCCAGCTGCGGGACCGCCGGCGCCATGCCCTCGATCCATGCCGCGGGCGAGCTCGTGGTCGGGGTGATCAGCACCGCGTCGATGCCCACTTTCGCGTAATCGGCCATGCTGCGGACGAATTCGTCGCGAACGTCCGGATTCGGGCGCGGATTGTTGGCCATGATCGTGGTGCGGATGGTGTCGAAATCGCGGCCGACGTCGTCGCAGTGGCGGCGCAGCACGTCCAGCTTGTGGGCGACATCCTCCGGCGAGGTGCCGAACAGATTGCAGGCGTCGCCGTACTGTGCGACCAATCGCAGCGTCTTCTTCTCGCCGCCGCCACCGATCAGCACGTTCGGGCGATGGATCGGCTGCGGTGAGCACAGCGTCTCGGCCAGCTGGTAGTACTTGCCCTCGAACGGCCCGTTGTTGTCCGGATCCCACATCTGCGCGCAGATCCGCAGTGTCTCCTCCAGCCGCTCGAACCGTTCGGCCAGCGGCGGGAACTCGACCCCGAGCCCGCGGTGCTCCCGCTCGAACCAGGCGGCGCCGATACCCAGCGTGGCCCGGCCGCCCGACAGCACGTCGAGGGTGGTGACGATCTTGGCGAGCAGCCCCGGATGCCGATAGGTCACGCCGGTGACCAGCAGCCCGAGGTCGATCGAGCTGGTATGTGCCGCAAGGTATCCCAGCGTGGTGTATCCCTCCAGCATGTTCGCCTCGGCCGGTAGGCCGGTCGGCTCGATCTGGAAGTAGTGATCCATGAACGACAACCAGGTGGCGCCCGCCGCCTCCGCGGCCTGCCCCACTCGCGCCAGCTCACCCGCGATCGCGGTGGTGCCGCCGTCGATATCGAAGATAGGAATGTGAAACCCGAGCTCCATGGAGTTCTCCTCGTCAGTGACTGACTTCCCGGGGGAGAACGCTATGCCCTGGAGCGCACTCCAGGTCAAGAGGTTTCCCGGAATGCGGGCCCTCCGTGCGGCTCGGACGAGGTAACTTCACTCGAAGGTCCCACCCAACCTTACGGAGAAAGCTTCGATGTCTCACGAACTGGTCGAGTTCGATACGGAGAAGGCGCATTCGGCGCGGATGTACGACTACTACCTCGGCGGCAAGGACAACTATCCGGCCGATCGCGAGGCCGCGTCGAAGGTGATGGAGGTATTTCCCGAGACCGCGCAGGCGGCACGCGCCAATCGCGAATTCGTCCATCGGGCAGCGCGTTTCGCGGCGCGCAACGGCGTGCGGCAATTCCTCGACATCGGTACCGGAATTCCGACCGAACCGAATCTGCACAACGCCGTGCAGGCGGTCGACCCGCACTGTCGCGTGGTGTACGTCGACCACGACCCGCTGGTGCTGGCGCACGCCCGCGCGCTGATGATCGGCTCGGAGGAGGGGCGTACCGAATACATTCCCTCCGATGTGCGCGATCCGGACGTGATCCTCGGCTCCGAGGCGTTCCGCGCGGTGATCGATCTGTCCCGGCCGGTGGCGCTCAACCTGGCCGCGATCATGCATTTCGTCACCGACGAGGAGGGCGCCTACGACATCGTGCGCACCTATATGGACGCGTTCGCGCCCGGGTCGTACCTCAGCATCACCCACGCCTCCAGCGATGTGAACCCGGAACGGCTCGCGAAGGTGGCGGCGGTCTACGCCCAGGCCGGAATGAAGGTCGCCCTGCGCAACAAGGCCGAGGTCACCCGTTTCTTCGACGGACTGGAGATCATCGAGCCCGGCGTGGTTCCGATGCACCGCTGGCAGCCGAATCCGGACTTCTACATCCCGGAGGAACGGCTCGCGTGGGCCGACGAGGCGTTCGGCATCTGGGCCGCGGTCGGCGTCAAGCGCTGAATTCCCACGGCCCCGGTCACGTGCGATGCGCGGTGATGCAGGATAGGTGGCGTGATCGGTAACCGCTCCCAGACCACCCGCACGATTCGTCCGCCGTCACCGCACCCGTCCGGCGCCACTCCGCCCGCGCTGCCGCCGGAATTCGTGCCCAGGCATGTGGCGCTGGTGATGGACGGCAACGGCCGGTGGGCGCAGGATCGCGGGCTGCCGCGCACCGCCGGGCACGAGCGCGGCGAGGCGGTGCTGATGGACACCGTCGAGGGGTGTATCGAGATCGGCGTGAAATGGCTTTCCGCCTATGCCTTTTCGACCGAGAACTGGCGGCGCAGCCCGGACGAGGTCAAGTTCCTGATGGGCTTCAACCGCGACGTGATCCGGCGCCGCCGCGACGAGATGCACGAGATGGGGGTGCGGGTTCGCTGGGCGGGCCGCCGCCCGCGCCTGTGGCGCAGCGTGATCAAGGAGTTGGAGATCGCCGAGGAGCTCACCAAGGACAACACCGTGATGACGCTGACGATGTGCGTCAACTACGGCGGTCGCGCCGAAATCGCCGACGCGGCACGGGAAATCGCGCGGAAGGTCGCGGCCGGACAGCTGGATCCGGAGAAGATCACCGAATCGACCTTCGCGAAGTATCTCGACGAACCGGATATGCCGGATGTGGATCTGTTCCTGCGGCCCTCCGGTGAGCTGCGCAGCTCGAACTTCCTGATCTGGCAGTCCGCTTATGCGGAATTCGTCTTCCAGCACACCCTGTTCCCCGACTTCGACCGCCGCGACCTGTGGGAGGCCTGTGTGGAGTACGCCAAGCGCGATCGCCGGTTCGGTGGCGTGAAGTGAGCAACGATCTGACCGTCGCCCGGGAATTGCAGGCCCAAGCCGCCGCCTGCCTGCGGAAATGCGATATCGCCGTGCGGGAGGAGGACGGCGGCGCCCTCGGCTTCGAATACGAGGGTGCGCTGTGCTCGCTGCGCGGCGTCACACTGGCGCCCGGCCTGGACGTTCTCACGCTGACCTGCGTCCTAGCGTGGGATCGTCCCTTGAAGCCGCAACTGCACAAGCGGGTCGCCGATCGCAACAACGCGCTGCAGTTCGGTTCGCTGACCATCATCGCCCACGAAAAACTGGCCGACGTGCTGCTGCGCTACACCTTCCCCGCGGCGGGCCTCGACGACGACGCGCTGGCGACGATGCTGCTGCTGGTCCTCTCCGGCGCGGGCCGCGCCCGCCAGGGCCTGGTGCCCTGACCGGCGGGCGGGCGATCAGCGCCCGAGGTGGGCGCAGTCGCGGCAGGTGCCGAACACCTCCATGGTGTGGCTGATGTCGGTGAAGCCGTGCTCGCCCGCGATGGCCGCGGCCCAGGCCTCCACGGTGGGACCCTCCACCTCGACGGTGCGTCCGCACTGGCGGCAGACCAGGTGGTGATGGTGGCCCTTGGAGCACTGCCGGTACACGGATTCACCTGTGTCCGTGCGCAATACGTCGACCTTGCCGGCGTCCGCGAGCGACTGCAGCGTGCGGTACACGGTGGTCAGGCCGATGCCCTCACCGCGGCGGCGCAGTTCGTCGTGCAGCTCCTGGGCCGAACGGAATTCCTCGATATCGCCCAGCAGGGCGGTGATCGCACTGCGCTGGCGGGTGCTGCGAATTCCGACAGTCTTCTCGGCGGTGCCCGTCTTCTCCGGCACGATCATCCTTCCTCGGCGTGTGCGACGGCGTCGACGACGATGCGTGCCAGATGGTCGTCGACCAGTTCGTAGATCACCTCACGGCCGGTGCGTTCACCGCGCACCACGCCCGCGGACTTGAGAATGCGCAGGTGCTGGCTGACCAGGGGCTGTGTGACGCCCAGCGTGTCGACCAGCTCGTGCACACAGCGCGGCGATTCCCGCAGCTGCAGCACGATCGCGATCCGCACCGGCGCGGCCAGCGCGCGCAGCAGTTCACCCGCGTTGTCGAGGGTGGTGCGGGCGGGGACCGCGGGGGCCGTCGGGGCGCGATAGGGATACGGGTCGTGCGGGATCGGCGCGGGCGCCTCGACGGCGACGCGGCTTCGACGCGCGGGGACACCGCTGTCGGCGGTCATCGAACCAACTCCTTATTGGAAACCGATGCCATTATTGATATGCATAAGTGCGCATGTCAAGGAGGCGGGCCGTCGATACTGCTTCGCGGTGCGCCCGGGGGTGTCGCTAGGCTGGGGCGAATCGTTCCACCCATCATCCAGAGGGAGAGCTCGTACCGTGGCACCCAAGTCGAAGATCGACACCGTCGCGAATCTCGCCAAGCGCCGGGGTCTGGTGTACCCCAGCGGCGAGATCTACGGAGGGACCCGGTCGGCGTGGGATTACGGTCCGCTGGGTGTGGAGCTCAAGGAGAACATCAAGAAGCAGTGGTGGCGGGCCATGGTCACCAGCCGCGACGATGTGGTCGGCCTGGACTCCGCGATCATCCTGCCGCGGCCGGTGTGGGTGGCCTCCGGACACGTCAGCGTCTTCAACGACCCGCTGGTCGAATGCCTGAACTGCCACAAGCGGCACCGGCAGGACCATCTGCAGGAGGCGTACGCCGAGAAGCACAAGATCGACGATCCGGACAGCGTGTCCATGGATCTGGTCGGCTGCCCGGACTGCGGCACGGTCGGCAAGTGGACCGAACCGCGCGATTTCAACATGATGCTCAAGACCTACCTCGGGCCCATCGAGTCCGAGGAGGGCCTGCACTACCTGCGCCCGGAGACCGCGCAGGGCATCTTCGTTAATTTCGCGAACGTGATGACCACCGCGCGCAAGAAGCCGCCGTTCGGTATCGCGCAGATCGGCAAGAGCTTCCGCAACGAGATCACCCCCGGCAACTTCATCTTCCGCACCCGCGAATTCGAGCAGATGGAGATGGAATTCTTCGTCAAGCCGGGTGAGGACGAGCAGTGGCACCAGTACTGGATCGACACCCGGTTGGCCTGGTACACCGACCTCGGCATCGACCCGGAGAATCTGCGGCTCTACGAGCACCCCAAGGAGAAGCTCTCGCACTATTCGACCCGCACGGTCGATATCGAGTACCGCTTCCACTTCCAGAGCAGCGAATGGGGTGAGCTCGAGGGTGTCGCCAACCGCACCGACTTCGACCTGTCGACCCACTCCAAGCATTCCGGCACCGATCTGAGCTACTTCGACCAGAACACCAACGAGCGCTACACGCCGTACGTGATCGAACCGGCGGCCGGCCTGACCCGCTCGCTGATGGCCTTCCTGATCGACGCCTACACCGAGGACGAGGCGCCGAATGCCAAGGGTGTCATGGAGAAGCGGACTGTGCTGCGCCTGGATCGCCGGCTCGCGCCGGTGAAGGCCGCCGTACTTCCGTTGTCGCGCAACGCGGATCTGTCGCCGAAGGCGAAAGACCTTGCCGCGCAACTGCGGAAGAACTGGAACGTCGACTTCGACGACGCCGGCGCGATCGGCCGCCGCTACCGCCGCCAGGACGAGATCGGCACCCCGTTCTGCATCACCGTCGACTTCGACACGCTCGAGGATCAGGCGGTCACCGTGCGCGAGCGGGACTCGATGACGCAGGAGCGGATCGCACTCGACCAGGTGGAGGGCTACCTGGCCCAGCGCCTGCTCGGCGCCTGAGTTCACCGCGGCGCGCCCGGGTATACCGAATTCGGACATAACCGAAGACCCGGGCGTCATCGGGACGAATCGCGCGCAAAAGTGGGAGCGGCGGAAATATCGCGGTGGTCCGAGTCGTTCCGGGCACTGAGAATCCGAGATTCGGCGGGCCGACTGCGGTCCGGCCGGGCCCGGCCCACAGGTGCGACGAAAGGTCCTGATCATGGCGCAGGCGGTCAAGTTCGATCGTTACGGCGATATCGATGTACTCGAGGTTCGTGAGGTGCCGGATCCGCAGCCCGGACCCGGCCAGGTCGCGGTCGAGGTGGTGGCCGCGGGCATCAATCCGGGCGAGGCCAAGATCCGCAACGGCTCGCTGCACGAGCTGTGGCCGGCCACCTTTCCCGAGGGGGAGGGCACCGATTTCGCCGGGCGCATCGTCGCGCTCGGCGACGGGGTGAGCGGGATCGCCGTCGGCGACGAGGTGCTCGGATTCAGCGACAAGCGGTCCAGCCACGCCACCCGGGTGGTGGTGCCGGCCCAGCAGGTCACCCCCAAGCCGGTGGGCCTGTCGTGGGAGGTGGCCGGATCGCTGTACGTCGCGGGCACCACCGCCTTCGCCGCCGTGCGGGCCGTGAGCCCGGAGGCCGGCGACACCATCGCGGTGTCCGGCGCGGCCGGTGGAGTCGGATCCATTGTGGTGCAACTGCTTCGGGCCCGCGAGGTGACGGTGATCGGCATCGCCGGGCCGGACAACCAGGACTATCTGCGCGAGCTGGGGGCGGTCGCGGTGGAATACGGTGACGGTCTCGCCGAGCGCATCCGGGAGGCGGCGCCGGGCGGTATCGACGCCTTCATCGATACACACGGCAACGGCTACGTCGAAATCGCCCTCGATCTCGGCGTGAAGCCTGAGCGCATCGACACGATCATCGATTTCGCCGCCGTGGAGAAGTACGGCGTCAAGGCGGAGGGCAATGCGGCCGCCGACACCATCGACGTGCTCGCGCAGCTGGCCGAACTGGCCGCCGCGGGGACCGTCCGGATTCCGATCGCCGCCACCTATCCGCTCGGCGAGGTGCGCGCGGCGTTCGCCGAACTCGAGCGCGGCCACACCCGGGGCAAGATCGTCCTGCTGCCATGACATCTGTCATGGCACAGTCGTGACGCTCGGGCCAGGTACGGCGCCGGGTTCCCCGCGACAGTGGAACCATGACATCAGCAATGACATCCGGTTCGGCGGAACGGGTCGCCGCCGCACCGGTGATCGAGCTTCGCGGATTGACCAAAACCTTCCGCAGCTCCGCCGGGCCCGTCCGCGCGGTCGACGGACTCGATCTGACCGTCACCGCGGGTGAGGTGGTCGCCTTCCTGGGGCCCAACGGTGCCGGGAAGTCCACCAGTATCGACATGATGCTCGGCCTGCTGCGGCCCGACGCCGGAACCGCCCGCCTTCTCGGCGCAACGCCGGCGGAAGCGGTTGCGGCGGGCCGGGTTTCGGCCGTTCTGCAGTCGGGTGGTCTGCTCCCGGATCTCACCGTCGGCGAAACGGTGCGGGTCGTCGCGGCTCTGCATCGGAATCCGCGCCCCGCCCGGGAGGTGTTCGTCCGTGCCGGAATCGACGGCATCGCCGACCGCATGGTGGGCAAATGCTCCGGCGGGCAGCAGCAGCGCCTGCGGTTCGCGCTCGCGCTGCTGCCCGATCCGGATCTGCTGATACTCGACGAGCCGACCACCGGCATGGACGTCGAGGGCCGCCGCGATTTCTGGAACGCCATTCGCGCCGACGCGGATCTCGGCCGCACCGTCGTCTTCGCCACCCACTACCTGGACGAGGCCGACGCCTACGCCGACCGCATCGTGCTGGTGCGGGGCGGGCGGGTCGTGGCCGACGGCAGTGCCGCGTCGGTGAAGAATCTGGCCTCCGGCCGCACCGTCTCGGCGACGCTGCCCGGCGCCGACCCCACGAGCCTGCTCGCTCTCGCCGGCGTGGACCGGGTCGAACAGCGTGGTGATCGAGTGCTGGTGCACGGCAACGACTCCGACGCGGTCGCTCGCTATCTGTTGACCAGGACACCGGCAGTCGACATCGAAATCACCGGCCGCAATCTCGAAGACGCCTTCCTCGCACTGACCGGAGACCACTGAGATGACTACATCGATCGTGCCCGCATCGCATGCCGCCCGCCCGGGCGCCGGCGGATTCAGCTGGGGGTTCCTGCTGCTCGAACTGCGCCGCATGCTGCGCAACCGCCGCACCGTCATCTTCGCGCTGGTGATGCCCGTGGTGTTCTTCGTGATCTTCGGCGCCCAGAACTCCTCCCGCAACGAAACCTACGGCTCGGCGAATGTCACGGCCTACGTGATGGTGTCGATGGCCGTCTACGGGGCGATGCTGGCCACCACCAGCGGCGGCGCCATGGTCGCGGTGGAGCGCGCCGCCGGCTGGGTACGCCAGCTCCGTCTCACGCCGCTGCGCCCGGCCGCCTACGTCGCCACCAAAGTGGCCGGCGCGATGGTGCTCGGATTGTGTTCGGTCGTGGTCGTTTTCGTCGCCGGTGCGGTGACCGGCGCGCATCTGACCACGGCGGCCTGGGTGGGCTGTTTCCTGATCGCGTGGCTGACCTCGGTGGTCTTCGCGGCCTTCGGACTGTTCATGGGCTATGTGCTGCCCTCGGAGAATGTGATGCAGATCCTCGGCCCGGTCCTGGCGCTGCTGTCGTTCGCCGGTGGCTTGTTCATGCCGCTGCACGGCTGGTTCGAGACGGTGTCGAAGGTCTTCCCGACCAACGGCGTCGCGACCCTGGCCCGATTGCCGCTCGGCGACACCGGCGCCGGTTCCGCCGCACTGGCCGTGCTGAACATCGTGGTGTGGGCGTCGGTATTCGCCCTCGGAGCCGCGGTTCTGTTCCGGCGTGACACCGCTCGCTGACCGCCGCGCCGCACCGTCCGCCTCGGTGGACGGTGCGGTAGCGTCGGAATCCGGCGGCGGCCAGGGCAGGAGACGGAGGGTGAGGATGCGGGTACCTCCGGTCGATCGGCCGATCTCCGGAGCGCTGGACCGGATCGCCCGCAGGATGGACCGCGCACCCGCCCCGCATACCGCCATCCAGCATCGACGCCTGTTCTTCGGCGCGGTGCTGGCTTTGATCTGGCTGCTCTATCTGATCGCGCCGATCGTCTCGCAATGGCAGGACGGGCATCGGATGCGGGCCGTCGCGGCGGCGGTATGCCTCGCGGTCTTCTGGGTGCTGACGGCCTCGTGCTTCGGTCCGTTCCGGCAACCGGACTGGGACGAGGGACACGCACAGGCGGTGCTGCCGGTCTCGTACGAGTGGCCGCGATGGCTCGTGGTGGGCGCGCTGGCGGCGCTCGCCGCCGCGATGACCGTACTGCTGGGTGTCACCGGCCTGGGCACCGCCATCTACGTCGCGGCCGCCGCCGTCTTCGTCCTTCCGACCGCGAAATCCGGTGCGGTGGTGGCGGGTACGGCCGCGCTGCTGATCGGCCTGTCGCTGCATTACGGCAGCGCCCCGCTGTATTTCGCCTTCATTCCGGTGGTGATGTGGACCGGTCGCGAAATCGGCCGGCGGCGCGGCCAATTGCGGGAACTGACTCGCCGCCAGCAGGGCGAGCTCGCGATCGTGGAGGAACGCAACCGGGTGGCGCGCGACGTGCACGACATCCTGGGTCACTCGCTGACCGTCATCACCGTCAAAACCGAATTGGCGCAACGGCTGCTCGATTCGGATCCGTCCCGGGCCCGGCAGGAGATGGCCGATGTGGAGAGACTCGCCCGGGAGGCGCTGGCCGGGGTGCGCGATACGGTGGGCGGCCTGCGCGAGGTGTCGCTCGCGAGTGAACTCGTCAACGCGCGCACGGCCCTGCGCGCCGCCGGTATCGAGGCGGAGCTCCCGGACCCGGCCGAACTCCCCGAGCGATACGCGGTGATCTTCGGATGGGTCCTGCGCGAGGCGGTGACGAACGTGGTGCGCCACAGCGGCGCCCGCCACTGCCGGGTACGGGTGAGCGAATCGCGGATCGACATCTTCGACGACGGTAAAGGGCTGTCCGGCAGCATCTTCGGTTCGGGACTGAGCGGCTCGAGCGACCGGGTGCGCGCCGAGGGCGGTGTGTTCACGGTCGACACACCTCCCGGCGGGGGAACCTTGATCGCCGTGGACTTCACCACGGCGGACGGGCACCGCTGAGCGAAGCAACGCAGCGGGCGGACGGCCGGAGTCGTGCCGAGTCGCGACGCCGCGAGTGGCGACGCCCGGCCGGGGTGCGGTGCCGAGGTTCGGCCGGTCGGGCGGTGGCGAGCCTGCCGTCCGGATTAGGGTCGCAGGTGTGCGATGGATGATGTCGGTCGGTGAATCACGGCGGGGGCGACGGCGGTGATCCGGTTGCTGCTCGCAGACGATCAAGCGCTGGTGCGGGGCGCATTGGCGGCACTGCTGGGTCTGGAGTCCGACCTCGAGGTGGTAGCCGAGGTGGGCCGGGGTGACGAGGTTCTCGACGCGGTGCGGCGCACCACACCGGATGTGGCCCTTCTCGATGTGGAAATGCCCGGAATGGACGGTATTTCGGTCGCGGCGCGTCTGCATGCGGAATTCCCGAACATCCGGATTCTGATGGTGACCACGTTCGGCCGGCCCGGCTATCTGCGCCGCGCCATCGACGCCGGAGCCGGCGGATTCGTCGTCAAGGACACGCCCGCACGGGAATTGGCGGATGCGGTGCGGCGCGTGCACATGGGCCTGCGGGTGGTGGATCCGGCGCTGGCCACCGAAACCCTCACCGCGGGAACCTCACCGCTCACCGCACGCGAGCGCGAGGTGCTCGCCGCCGCGGCCGACGGATCGACGGCGGCGGTCATCGCGGGCCGCCTGCATCTGTCCGAAGGGACCGTCCGCAACCATCTGTCGGCCGCGATCGGCAAGACCGGCACCCGCACCCGCGCCGAGGCCGTCCGCGCCGCCGAACGCCTCGGCTGGTTGTGAGCGGCCCAGGTTGATGCGGGCGTAGATTCGCCGATGTGCACCTGACGCAGATCCGCCTGATCGTGTCCGAATTCGACCGCTGCGTGACGTTCTATCGCGACATTCTCGGGCTCACACCGCAAACCGACGACCCGCGCCCGCCCTACGCGGCCTTCAAACCCGAGCTGGGTAGCACGCTCGCTTTGCACGAGCGCGCGAATCTGGCCGCGGCGCTGGGCGATACCTTGCGGTCCGAGGCCGGCCCGCGATCGCCATCGGGCAGCGACGTGGCACCGGTCCCGCCCGCCGACGCGGCGATGGTGTCGCTGCGGGTCGACGACCTGGACGCCTATCTCGCCGAGATCACCGCGCGCGGCGCCGAAATCTCGGGCGAACCAGTCGAATACGACGGCCGTCTCCGCTGCGCCTATCTGCGCGACCCGGAGGGCAACCTGATCGAACTCCAGCAGTGGCTCGCGACCCGCACCGGCGACGCCGTGCCACCGGCACGGTGAGACGACCGGATCAGAACCGCCCGCCCCGGCTGATCCGGCGGGAACTGTCGGATCCCCCGAAAGAGGCCGGGCCCCAGCCGGATCCGCCCATCGAACGGCCGCGGTAGCCGCTGCCCGCGCCGCGCAGCAGACTGTCGATCAGAATTCCGCCCAATACGGCGCCGGCCTGCGAGGTCCCCGACACCGGCCGGCGCGCCTGCCACTCCCGCACATCGGCCTCGGCGGCGTGCAGTGCCCGGGTGGCCAGATCGGCGGCCTGTTGCGCACTGTCCAGTGCCGCCTGCGGGTCCGTGGCCGAAAGCTGCTGCGCTCGATCCAGATTCCGCTGGGCCTCGGCCAGGCGCGTGCGGGGCGCGGCGTCGATACCGCCGCGGCGCGTGTCGATGAAGTCGGCGGCCGCCCGGACCTGGCTCTGCGCGGCGATCACGGCCTGGTCCAGGCGGCGTCGCAGTTGTTCGGCGGCGAGTTTGCGCTCACCGGCCGCCGCGACCGCGCGATCCAGTGCGGTATCGGCCGCGACCGCGCGGTGGAACGTGCCGAGCGGGTCGCGGTCCCCGGTGGTCCGGGCCGCCTCCCATGCGGTGCGGGCGCCGGACATCGCCGCCGCCAATTCCGGGCCGCCGTGTTCGGTCAGACCCCGCGCGGTCTCGAGGTCGCGGCCCAGTTCGTCGATCGCCGCCGGCAGACCGGCTCGCGCCTGCGTGATATCGGTCTCGGCGGTGTCCACGGCATCGAGCAGGGTACGGGCGGCGGTCACCGCGGCCTCCGCGCCGCGAATCGCCGCGACCACCCCACCCTGGCGTCCGACCGGCTCGGCCGCGGCCTGCCTGCCCTGTTCGATCGTGTTCTCGGCGAAGCCGATTCGCTCCCGCGCCATCGTCACGTTGTCGCGCACCGGCGCGGTGACCGATTCCGGTTGTGCGGCCAGCAGCCGCCGCAGCGTCTCTTCCGAGCGCGGCAGGCGCACGGTGAGATCGACCACATCGCGAGTCAGCGCGTCCAGCCGTTGCGGGGCGTCGATCAGCAGATTGCGCATCGCGTCGAATTCGGCCACCTTGTCGTCGAGTTCGGCATCGGCCCGCCCGCAGGTGGCGATCAGCTCGACCAGCAGATCGCGGCGCTGATCAGGAGTTTCCGGGATATCGTCGTCGAGCCGCTGGCGAATCGAAAAGGCATGCGCCATCGCCTGTTTCGCGGACTCGAGCGCGGCGGCGAACGGGGCGGTCGCGGTGGTGCCGAATTCGTCGGTGGCCAGGCGCAGTTCCTCGGCGCTGGCCCGGATCGCGTTGTCGGTGTCGACCAGCACCTGCGCCGAGCGAGCCTCGAGCAGATCCGGCCGGAGCCCGGCCAGCGCGGCGGTGTCGGTCGGGTCGACCGCCCGGGCGGCGTCGGCCTCGGCGCGCCCCCGCGCCCGCCGGCGCAACTGCGAATAGCCCAGCACCAGGCCGATCACACCCAGCACGATCACAGTGATCACGATCAGCGGCCAGATCCCGACACCACCGGAATCGCCCATGGCCGTGGACAATCCGTCGGCCGCGGCCACCGCGGCCTCGGCCCACTGGCCGTTGTGCAGCCGCGGCTCCACCTGATCGGTGAGCAGCGAATTCAGTTCCGCATCGCTCACCGAGGGCGGGAGCGCACCGGTGAAGGCATAGGAGCGGTCGCTGGTCGCGATCGACAGCAGCACATCACGCTCGCCGAACCCGGACGCGGTCGCCGTGCGCTGGCCCCAGGTCTGCGGATCCACGCCACCGAAATCGCGGACGTAGACCACCCACAGCCGCTCCCGGTGCGCGGTGTAGAGCGCGTCCACCGACGCGCGCACGGTGTCGCGCTGCGGACCGTCGAGAACCTGGGCGGAATCGGTGACGTATTCGTTGAGCCGCATCGGCTCGTCGGCGACCGCCGGGCCGCAGCAGCCGAGCACGAACCCGAAGACGATCGACAGCAGCACCGCGAGCAGCGTCGGCGGCTGTGATCGGCGAAGACGCGAGTCCGGCGGCATAGCACGAATGTATCCGCCGACACGGCGTAAAGGGCGTTGATCCGGCCGACCCGTGTCGGAACCGATGATTACCATCGGCAGGGTGATCACGCTGGATATCCCCTATACGGGCCACGTCGCGCCGGGTTCGAATCCGCAGCAGCGCGATGTGCCGGGCGCCCGGATCGTCAAGATGTCGGTCGGCGGTATGGACAACAACGTCTATCTGGTGCAGGACACCGCCACCGGTGACGCGGTGCTGATCGACGCCGCCAACGAATCCGAACGCATCCAGGCCCTGCTGGACCAGGAGGTGCCCGGCCGGCTGCGGCTGATCGTCACCACCCATCAGCATTTCGACCACTGGCAGGCCTTGAGCGCGGTGGTCGCCGACACCGGCGTACCGACCGCCGCCCACGCCCTGGATGCCGAACCGCTTCCGGTGCGGCCGGACCGGCTGCTGGCCGACGGTGACACCGTCTCGATCGGTGAACTGGAATTCGAGGTCGTCCACCTGCGCGGACACACCCCGGGTTCGGTCGCGCTGGCGCTCACCGACGGCTCCGGGCGCACCCATCTGTTCACCGGCGACTGCCTGTTTCCCGGGGGCGTCGGCCGCACCACTTCCCCGGAGGATTTCGATTCCCTCTACAGCGACGTCACCACCAAGGTGTTCGACCGCTTCGGCGACGATACGGTCGTCTACCCGGGCCACGGCGACGACACCACCCTGGGTGCCGAGCGTCCGCAGCTCGCGCAGTGGCGGCAACGCGGTTGGTGAGCGGTTCCGGTGCCCGGCAGCGGTGAGGATCCGGCGCTCCGCAATCGTGGCGTGACCGAGCACTGGCACACTCGGGGAATGCCCTCGGCCCTCACCCATCCCGCCCCGACCCGCACGCCCGTCGCGCCGCGCCGTCCGCGCGGATCGGCGGTCGCGCGCTGGGTGCGCCGGGTGATCGCCGGCACCGTCCTCATCGGGGTCGTGCTCGTCGGCGGGACCGCTTTCCGGGTCTGGCAGGTGGCGCGGATCGACGACTACAGCCGTGCCGACGCGATCGTGGTGCTGGGCGCCGCGCAATACGACGGCACCCCGTCCTCGGTTTTCGAGGCCCGGCTCGGCCAGGCCTATCACCTGTACACCAAAGGTGTTGCGCCGCTGGTGATCACGGTCGGCGGAAAACAGGTGGGCGACAACTACACCGAGGCCGCCTCCGGTAAGAACTATCTGAAGAATCGCGGCGTGCCCGCCGACCGGGTAGTGGCCGTGGAGACCGGATCGGACACGCTGCAGAGTATCGAGGCGGTCGCCTCCGCGATGCGGGCTCGCGACCTGTCCTCGGCGGTGCTGGTCAGCGATCCGTGGCATTCGCTGCGCACCCGCACCATGGCCCGCGACGCCGGTCTGGACGCGTGGACCGCGCCGACGCGCACCGGCCCGGCGGTCTACACCCGGGAGTCCCAATTCCACGGCATCGCCCGCGAAACCGGTGCGCTGCTGTGGTATCAGCTCACTCACTTCTCCGCGGATTTCAAATACACCGCGGAGCAGTGAGAAACGTACCAGGCGGTATTCCCCATGAGTTTCGACGCGATGCCCGAATGCCCGTATGTCGACAGCGATCACGAGCGCATGGTGTCCGAGACCTCGCCCACGGCGGGGTTGCGGTGGTCGCCCGCACCGGCGCGGCGCAGCGACTTCGCGCGGGACCGGGCACGGGTGCTGCATTCGGCGGCGTTGCGGCGACTTGCCGACAAAACCCAGGTGATGGGTCCCCGCGACGGCGACACACCGCGCACCCGGCTGACCCACTCGCTGGAGGTCGCCCAGATCGGGCGCAGCATCGCCGAGGGGCTGGGCTGTGACGCGGACCTGGTCGATCTGGCCGGGCTGGCTCACGACATCGGCCATCCGCCGTACGGCCACAACGGCGAACGCGCCCTCGACGAATTCGCCGACGCCTACGGCGGGTTCGAGGGCAACGCCCAGAATCTCCGGATTCTGACGAGGTTGGAGCCGAAGGTCTTCGATGCGTCGTGGGAGAGCTACGGCCTCAACCTGACCCGCGCCGCCCTCGACGCCACCGTCAAATATCCGTGGGGCAGAACGGCTTCCGGGTCGAAGTTCGGTGCCTACGACGCCGATCTGGACCGGCTGAGCTGGGTCCGCAAGGGTGCGCCCGAGCGGCGGCAGTCGTTGGAATCGCAGGTCATGGACTGGTCCGATGATGTGGCGTACTCGGTGCACGATGTCGAGGACGGGGTCATCGCGGGCCGGATCGATCTGCGGGCGCTCGCCGATCCGGCCGAACAGGCCGCCCTCGCCGAACTGGGCCAGCGCCAGCACCGCGACCTGTCCGCCGACGATCTGATCGCGGCCGGTCAGCGGCTCTCGCAGCTGCAGGTGATCGCCGAGGCCGCCGGCTACGACGGCACCCTGCGCGCCTCGGTCGCGCTCAAGCGGCTGACCAGCGATCTGGTCGGCCGGTTCGCGACCGCGGCGGTCGAGGCGACCCGTGCCGCATGGACCGGGCAGTCGCTGTGCCGCTACGCCGCCGACCTCGAGGTGCCGGCCGTGGTGGCCGCGGAGGTCGCGCTGTTGAAAACGGTCGCCCTGCGGTATGTGATGTCGGACCCCGAACATCACAAACGCCAGGCCGAACAGCGCGAGCGCATCCGATTCGTGGCCGACCGCCTGCTGGCCGGCGCCCCCCAGGGCCTCGACCCGATCCTGCTGCCGTGGTGGGAGGCGGCCACCGACGACACCGCCCGCGTGCGCGTGATCGTCGATCAGATCGCCTCCTACACCGAGAGCAGGCTGGAACGGATCGCGGCCCGCTGACCCCGGTCGTCGGCGTGGGCCGGCCGGTACGCGGCTAGACTCGCATTTTGTGGCAGGTCGACTTCCGGATCGCGATATCGCGGCAATACGTGAACGCGTACGCATCGAGGATGTCGTCGGTGAATATGTGTCGCTCAAGCGTGCCGGTGCGGACTCGCTGAAGGGGTTGTGCCCGTTCCACGACGAGAAGTCGCCGTCGTTCCACGTGCGGCCGAACCACAGCCACTTCCACTGCTTCGGCTGTGGCGAGAGCGGTGACGTGTTCGCGTTTCTGCAGAAGATCGACCACGTCGGATTCGTCGAGGCGGTCGAGCAACTGGCCGACCGGATCGGCTACAAGATCAATTACGAGGGCGGCGGGACCTCGGTGCAGCGCGACCGCGGCACCCGTTCCCGCCTGGTCGCCGCCAATGCGGCCGCGCACGAGTTCTATCAGGCGCAACTGCGCGAACCGGGCGCGGAGGTGGCTCGCAAGTATCTCACCGACCGCAATTTCGATGCCAACGCCGCGCGGCATTTCGGCTGCGGTTACGCCCCGGCCGGTTGGGATACGCTGACGAAATACCTGCTGCGCAAGGGTTTCGACATCAAGGAGCTGGAGGCGGCGGGGCTGTCCAAGCCCGGCCGGCACGGCCCCATCGACCGGTTCCACCGCCGGCTGCTGTGGCCGATCCGGAATCTGAGCGGCGACGTCATCGGCTTCGGCGCCCGGCGCCTGTTCGACGACGACCAGATGACCGCCAAGTACATCAACACGCCGGAAACGGTGTTGTACAAGAAGTCTCAGGTGCTGTTCGGGCTCGACCACGCCAAGCGGGAGATCGCCAAGAGCCACCAGGCGGTGGTCGTCGAGGGCTACACCGATGTGATGGCCATGCATCTGGCGGGTGTGACGACCGCGGTCGCCTCCTGTGGCACCGCCTTCGGCGACGAGCACCTGTCGATGCTGCGCCGGTTGCTGATGGACGACAATTTCTGGCGCGGTGAGATCATCTACACCTTCGACGGTGATGCCGCCGGCCAGGCCGCGGCGCTGAAGGCCTTTTCCGGTGACCAGAAACTGGCCGGGCAGACGTATATCGCGGTCGCCCCCGACGGGCAGGACCCGTGCGAATTGCGTCAGCGTTCCGGCGACGGCGCGGTCCGCGATCTGGTGGCCCGGCGGGTCCCGTTGTACGAGTTCGTGATTCGCGGCCTGCTCGCCGACCACAACCTAGACACCCCCGAGGGGCAGGTGGAGGCGCTGCGGCGTGCGGTGCCCGTGGTGGCGCAGATCAAGGACAACGCGCTGCGCAAGGCGTATGCCACGAAGCTGGCCGGGTGGGTCGGCTGGGACGACATCCAGCTGGTGGTGCGACGGGTCGGTGACCACGCCCGCCGCGGTAAGCCGGTGAAGGGCGTGCCCGGCCGCGAAGCGGCCACCGAGACAGCGGTCGCGGAGTCGGCCGCCGCCCGCCCGAATCCGGGCGATCCGGTGCTGCTGCCGCAGCGGCAAGTACTCGCCGCCGCCCTGCAGTATCCTGCGACCGCGGGACCGATCTTCGACAGTCTCGAGCCCGAAGCGTTCACCCACCCCGCTTACATCGCCGTGCGCGCCGCCCTCGCCGCCGCCGGTGGCACGGCAGCGGGACTCGGTGGCGCGGAATGGGTTTCGCGCGTCGCCGACCACACCGACGATCTGATGCTGCGCGCACTGGTCTCCGAACTGGCCGCCGAGCCGCTCCCGGTCAAATCGATGGACGACATCCCCCGGTTCATCTCCGGCGTGCTGGCGCGGGTGCAGGAGGCGTGGGTCGGCCGCCAGGTCGCCGCGCTCAAGTCGAAACTGCAGCGGGTCTCGTCGACCGAACAGCCGGACGACTACATGGCCCTGTTCGGCGATCTGGTCGCCCTGGAGCAGTACCGCAAGAGCCTGCTCACCCAGGCCATGGGCAACTCGGATGATTTCAACGTGGCCTGATCGTTCCGGGGGTCATGTCCGATGCCGCCACCTGGCGACCCGTGGTGGAGCGGCTCGGACTGCCCAATCCGGTGGTGACGACCAATCGCCGCGGACGGGTGCCGAGCGCCCGCTGGGAGCCGACTGCTCCGTGCGGACCGAAATCGACGACTTGCACCACATCCTCGACGCCCTCGGCGCGGCGGTGGAGCTGTTCGGATGGAGCTACGGCGGACTGATCGCCCTGGAGGCGGCCTGCGAGCGGTCGGCTCTGCGGTCGGTGATCGCCTACGAACCGGTATCGGCGCCCTTCGCCCCCGCCGCGATCCCCGCGCTGCGCGCCGCCGTCGACCGCGATGATCTGGATGGGGTCGTCCGGCTGGTCAACACCGATGTATCCGGCTTCTCCGCGGAATATGTTGCCGCCCTGCGGGAATCGCCGACGTGGGCGGTGCTGCGCCCGCTGGCGGCCCCGCTGCCGACGGAACTCGCGGCAATCGAGGCCTACCGAGTGGACCTGCGGCGGTATCGCGCCCTGAGCGTCCCCGTGACCCTGCTGGGCGAACTCAACGCGAACGCCGAACCGTACGGCACCGCATTCGACCGGATCGCCGGCGCACTGCCGCAGGCCCGCATCGACCAGCTACCGGGGCAGGGGCATCTGGCGCACGCGCAGGCGCCGCACCTGCTCGCCCGCCACATCGCCGCGGCGGTACGCGCGGGCTCGGTGGCCGACGCGGAGCCAGGGAAAATCAGCTCGGCCGGTAGGTAGGTGCGCCCAGTGACACGCTGCCCGGCGGGGACGTCGGGCAGCGAAGTCACAGGGATCCTGGCTCAGCGGCGGAGCTGGTCCTGGGGGACGAGGACGGTGGTGCGCTCGTCGATCGGTTCCATGGGCTCGAGCCGCGGCTGGGTATTGAGGCGGTCCGACAGCTTCTGGCGGCTGGCCTGAACCAGTTTGCGGGTGACCGGGCTGGCGGCGACAGCACGGGTGGTCTTGCTGATCTGCTCGTAGCGAGCCCGCCCCGCCTTGGCCCCCAGCACATAACCGGCTGCGACGCCGATGATCAACCGCAGCATTCTTTCGGGCTCCTCCCAGTAGCTGTCCGCGCCGTACATCCTGCCCGACATCGAGCCGGACTGTCGATCCGGCACCACCTTGCCAGACCCCACCGACAATTTCCGATCCTTACCGCCGGGCTCTCGAAATCTCCACCCGCACACTTTGGTTGGAGACCGCGGTCAGGGCCGTGCCGCCCGCCCCCGACACGCCGCTGCGTTCCGCATTTCCCCAGCTCCCGGGCCGATTTGGGGAGCGGACCGGACATAAGCTAAAGTTTGTGCTCGGCCGGCCCGCACGGGCTGACCGGAGCAATCCCCTATAGCTCAATTGGCAGAGCAGCCGACTGTTAATCGGCAGGTTTCTGGTTCGAGTCCAGATGGGGGAGCAGAAAACGGCCCCTGGCCTGTGGGAACGTACCACAGACCAGGGGCTGTTCTCGTTCTGAGAGTCGTGGTCGGGGCGAACGCCGATCGCCCGATTCGGGATCCTCACCGCCGGGCGGTCGCAGGGCTCGGGGATACGATGTGCGCCGCGAACGGGCTCACGAGGAGATCGATGGACGAGGCGGCATACGAGCAGGCGAGTCCCGCTGTGCAGGCACGCATCCGGGACAGTTTCGAGCGGCAGGGGCTGATGCGTCATCTGGGCGCCCGGCTCGCCCATATCGGTCCGGGGCGGGTACACATCGAACTGCCGCACCGGCCCGAGGTGACGCAGCAGCACGGGTATGTGCATGCCGGCGCCACCAGCGCGATCGCGGACAGCGCCGGCGGATATGCGGCATACACGCTGTTCCCCGACGACTCCTCGGTGCTGACGGTGGAGTACAAGATCAATCTGCTCGCCCCGGCCGAGGGGGATCACCTCGAGGCGGTCGGTGTCGTCCTCAAATCGGGGCGCACGCTGACCGTGTGCAGGCTGGAGGTGTTCGGGGTCCGCGACGATCGGCGCACACTGATCGCGACCGGTCAGCAAACGTTGATCTGTCTGAGCGGCGCATCCGATCAGCCGATCCGGAAGCCGTAGCCGACGATCCCCGGACGGGAGTTGATCTCGGCCAGCACACCCTCGATGCCGGAGAACCAGAACGGGCCGGCCGGTGTCGTGGGGTTGATCTGCGAGTCGATGCCCACCAGACCCGTGCCCTGGTAGGCGGGGGAGCCGCTGTCGCCGTTGAGGCCCGGGACGGAGGTGTGGATCACATTGTCGGTGACCGAATCGACCTGGCCGCTGGTGGTGCGGGTGGTGCTGCCGTATTTGTCGAGGCGGCTGCCGGGGGCCGGCACCGCACCGACGTGATCGATCACGGCGCCGTTCGGGGCCACGGTCGAGATGCCGATGCCGGGGCGCAGTGCGATGACGGCCCAGTCACTGGTCGAATCCGATTGCAGCAGCGCCCATTTCGATGTCCAGCTGGCGTAGCGCCCGATTCTGCCGATGGCGGGGGCGACGACGCTCTGCCCGGGGCTGAACATGCAGTGGCCGGCGGTGAGCGCCACCGCGTTGCCCGCTGCGTCGTGTCCGGCCGCGGTGATCGTGCAGAGGCCGAGCGAGGTGCCGGGCCCCACCACCCGGGCGGGCGAATCGGCGGGGGCCACCGCCGGCGCCGCCAGGACGACGGCTCCGGCCAACAGCGCGGCTGCGATGATCGATTTCTTCATCTTCTCGGTCATGGCGCCCTCGGCGTCACTCCTCCCTCCCGCCCGCGGTGCCAGTATGGCATCCGCCGCGGCCGGATCGCGGGGGTGTGGGCTCCACGCGCGGCTCCATCACCACCGGCGGCGCGCAGGCCATCCCGACCACCCCGAGTGCCCGCAACACCTCGTTCTGATAGAAGCGGTAGGCGAGGTCGCGGTCCAGCGGGGCTGCACCCTCGGCGCGGGAACCGATGCTCACCCGCGGATTCAGTTGGCGTAGAGAAGGATTCGGCCAGGCGCCGCCGCCGTGCAGCTGCACGGCCAGGTCCACCAGGCGTTCGCGGAGGCGGTCGACGAAGTCGGCCTCGGCCGCTGCGCGGGTTCGTTCCGGTCGGTGCGGGTGACCGGGAGAACCGCGACCTCGTCGACCGGTCCGGGACGGCCCCGCAGAAGTTCGGCATGCGGGGCCGAGCCGAGCGGCGTGATCACGGCGCCGGGACAGGCCGCGGCCAATGCGTACAACGCCGGCATCGCGTACAGGAGGTCGCCGAGTGTGCCGCCGCGCAGGACCACGATGCGCCGCACGTCCGGCACGATGTCGCCGATCGGGCCGATGCGCGCACGCTCGGTCGCCGGAACAGGGGCGGGCCGGTGCGGCCGTCGTGGTTGGGGCTGTCGTCGTCTCGGACATACCGCAGCCCTACCCGTGCGCGCGCGACTCAGTCCTGCCGAATCTGCGGCTCGCCTGGTCGTCGGGCAGTTCTGCTCCGGACAGTTTGCATCGCGTCTGCGCGGGCATGCCGACCACGAACCGGTTCGGAAGTCGAACGATCGAGCCGGTCGCAAGTCGCATATATCCACGGTTTCCGCGAGCTATGGCGTAGTTCGAAAGCGCGAGGTCCACCGGCGTCGCGCGGATCGGAGGAAGCGTGAAGATTGCGATGGTGTCCGAACACGCCAGCCCGTTGGCTCCCCTGGGTGGCGTGGACGCGGGCGGGCAGAACGTGCATGTGGCCGAGCTCGCCGCGGGACTGGCCCGGTTGGGGCACGACGTGCGGGTCTATACCCGCCGAGACGACCCCGACATCCCCACTGAGGTCCTGGTGGGGGCGGGATATCGCGTGATCCACGTTCCGGCCGGCCCGCCGGAGCACATCCTGAAGGACGATATTCTGCCGTTCCTCGACGATTTCGCCGCATTCCTGCGACAGGAGTGGAGTGCCGATCCGCCCGATGTGGTGCACGCGCATTTCTGGATGTCGGGTATCGCCGCCGAACGCGCCGCAGGCGATCTCGCCGTTCCGGTGGTGCTGACCTTCCACGCCCTGGGCACCGTGAAGCGTCGCTATCAGGGGCTGGCCGACACCAGCCCGCGCTCTCGCATCCAGTCCGAGCGCCGGGTCGCGGCCGGTGCGACACATATCGTCGCGACCTGTTCCGACGAGGTCCGGGAGCTGGGCAGGATGGGGGTGCCACGCGAGCGCACGTCGGTGGTGCCGTGCGGCGTGGACCTGTCGCTGTTCACTCCCGACGGTCCGGCCGAGGAACCCGGCGCGGCGCGGCGGATCGTCTCGGTCGGCCGCATGGTGCGACGGAAGGGATTCGACACGGCGATCGCGGCGTTGTCGGAAGTTCCCGATACCGAACTGGTGATCGCGGGTGGTTCGCAGGGTGCCGAGGACGAGGCCGAGCAAACGCGATTGCGTGCGGTGGCCGCGGAATACGGTGTGTCGCAACGAGTCCGGTTCCGCGGGCCGGTGCCGCGGGCCCAGCTGCCGATGCTGTTGCGCTCGGCCGACGCCGTGGTCTGCACGCCGTGGTACGAGCCGTTCGGCATCGTTCCGCTCGAGGCGATGTCGTGCGCGAAGCCCGTGGTCGCCACCGCGGTCGGCGGAATGCTCGACACCGTCCTCGACGGCGTGACCGGTCGCCTGGTGCCCTCGGGTGACCCCGCGGTTGTGGCGGAGGTCCTGTCGGGCCTGCTCGATACCCGGCAGGCGCGCCAGGCGATGGGGGAGGCGGGTCTGCAACGAGCCCGCGCACGGTATTCGTGGGATCGGATCTCCAGGGATACCTCGGCGGCCTATCGACGGACCGCCGCCACGGCCGCTGCGGGCGACATCGCATCGTCCGCTCGCTGACATCAGGAGAAAACTCGCGGATGAATCAACCGACTCGCCCCTGGGCTATGGAACTCGGCCCCTGGGCAATGTCGTCATCACCGGTGGCGTCCGGGCGCTGCGACCGTGAACGCGGCGCGCGCCGCCGGTGGCGTCCAGTTGGTCATCGATCGGAACCGCCCCGATATTGACGTGGATTGGGAGCAAGCCGATCTCGCGGATTCGGCCGCGGCCGAGGAGGCTAAATGCGCCCGGGCCGGCGGCCACATCGACGGCATGTTCACCGCCGCCGGTATCGATGCCTGCGGCCCGCTGGAGAAGATGGGCGCGGCCGCCTGGGAGCGGGTGGTCCGGGTGAATCTGCTCGGTACGGCGGCGTGATCCGCGCCGCGCTGCCGCCGCTGCGCGCGCCGCGCGGTCACGTCCTCACCTGTGCCTCGACCCTGGGATGCGGGCGCTGCCCGATGCCACCGCGTATTGCGCGTCGAAATTCGGGGTTGTGGGATTCACCCGGACGCCGGATCGCTTCGCCACCGGTGTCGGACACCTCGCCGGCGTGGTGGGGGCCGCCACCCCGATCCGGCCCATATCGCCCTGTGGGCGGGGCATATCGGCGATCCGCGCGCCACCGAACCGGACCCTGGACTGCTGCAGATCGGGACCTGTCAGGTCATCGCGGCGGCGATTCGGCAACTGCGATGTTTCGGCCCCGATTCCGGTGGTATCGCCCCGTCGTTCCATTCCCGAACGGACAGTACCGAGAGAGGAGAAACGATGAGCCAGAAGGTGAATCCCATTCAGGTGCAGAAGTATCTCTCCGGCGTGGACTATCCGTGTGACCGCCGCGATATCGTGCGCGCGGCGCGGAACAACGGCGCCGGCGCGGAGATCGTCGACGCGCTCGAGAGCATGCCCGACCGTATGTTCGACGGACCGAACGCGGTGAGCGAGGCCATGTCCTGACCTGAATGCACCTGGGCCGCCCGCGGTGCGGGCGGCCCAGGCTGTATCGATGGGCAGTGCGTGTCAGAACGTGAATTGATCGCCGTACGCGGTGGTTTGGACCAGACCCGTCGCCGTCGACACCGTGGTGGAGACGAACGGGACGGCCGCAACCGGGGACGCGCATTGGGAGACGTTCAACGCGGCGTTGTTGAAGGCGATGTGATAGGGGAACGTGGTCGTGTTGTCCAGGGTGGCCGTCGCGGTGGTGGCGGTGGTGACCTGACCGGGACCGATGTTCGCGTCCAGATTCTCGGACAGTCCCAGGGAGCCGCCGACGCTCGGCCCGAGGTCGAAACCGGGCGGCGATACTCCGGGCAGCGTCGCGCTGCCGGACGTGGTCGGCAGGGCAGGGGTGGTGGGAGTCGTCGTGGGGGGAGTCGTTGTAGGGGGAGTCGTCGTGGTGGGGGTGGTCGTGGTCGGGGTTGTCGTGGTGGTGACCGTCGTGGTGGGCGCAACACTCGTGCCGACAGCCTTGGTTTGGGTGGTCGTGGGGGGAGTTGTCGTAGTGCGGGCGGTGGTGGAGGAGGCGCCGGTACCGCTGGGGGTGGTCGTGGTCGGAGTGGCGCTACCGGTGGTCGCGATGGGCGCGGCGGCGGTCGTCAGCGACGGTGGCGTGAACGTCGGGGAGATGCTCAGTTGCAGCCCTTGGTTGGGCGAAATGCCTACGTCGATGCCGCCTGCCACGCTGATCCCGCAGCCGAGCAGGAATCCCGCGACCGCCTGACCCGAGGTGATCGGGTCGCCTTCGACGTTGACCGAGAAATTCCCGGACAACTGCGCGGCATGCGAGAACGTCATGAGATAGTTCGGTGTCCGGTCACCGGGTGGGTTCACACCTATGTTGTCCACCGACGCGGTCAGATGGACTCCCGAACCTGTCACGTCCGTGCCGGGTGGCTGGGCGTGACTCGTTTCGCTGCCGCCGGTCCATAAGATCGACGCGACGGCGGTAACCGCGGCGATACCCGTCGCGGCGGCGATGAGAGGACGTCGCATAGCTGGATCCTGTTCCTCGGTGTCACGGCAGCAGTCCCCGAACAGCTATCGACCGGCAAGCATAATGCGCGAACCCGCACGGACCCCGGATTCGCCGCGCGCCACGCCGCCCACCTCGAGATTTCAAGCGGGGTAGACATGGATTTCGGTCGCCTTGACCGCGGCCCATACCCGCATACCCGGTTGAATGCGCAGGTCGGCCACCGCCGCCGCGGTGATGTCGGCGAGCACGGGTGGAGCTCCGTCGAGGCGGACGCGGGTGAGGTTGGCGTGGTGTTCCAGGCCGCCGACGGTCACCGGCCAGGTGTTGCGGGGGCTGCCGCCGGGTTGCTGGGGATGCAGGCTCACCGCGGTAGGCGGGAAGGTGAGGAAGACGCGGCCCGTGGCCGGAGCGGCGACGGTGAGGTGCCCGCCGTTGTCGATCTCGACGCCGGTGCCCGCGGCGGTGCCGCGAAACAGATTGAGCCCCATCAGATCTGCGACATAGTCCGACCGCGGCCGCCGGGCGATCTCGGCCGGCGCGCCCTGCTGGACGATCGCGCCCTGTTCGAGGATGACGAGCCGGTCCGCCAGCACCATCGCGTCGAGCGGATCGTGGGTGACCACCACGGTCTGGCCGCGATAGTCGCGCAGGTGGCGGGCCAGGTCGGCGCGCACCTGCCCCCGGGTCCCGGCGTCGAGCGCGGCCAGTGGTTCGTCGAGCAGCAGCAGCTGCGGGTCGGTGGCCAGGGCGCGCGCGAGCGCCACCCGCTGCGCCTGTCCGCCGGAGAGTGTGCGCGGTGCGGCGTGCGCGTGCTCGGCGAGACCTACCCGGGCGAGCTGCTCGGCGGCGCGGGCCCGCGCCTGCGCGCGCCGCATGCCGCGGGCCCGCAAGCCGAACGCGACGTTCTCGAGCGCCGAAAGATGCTGAAACAGCAGGTAATCCTGGAAGACGACGCCGACCTGTCGCTGCTCGGCCGGGACGAAAACTCCCGGCGGTTCGTCCCAGACCCGGTCGGCGACGCTGAGGCGTCCACCGGTGAGCGGTTCGAGCCCGGCCAGCGCACGCAGCGCCGTGGTCTTCCCGGCGCCGTTGGGCCCGAGCAGCGCCACCACCTCACCGGGTTCGACGGTGAGCGCCAGGCCGAGGCGGAAGCGCTCCCGCCGCACCTCGAGTTCGGCCCGCAGCGTCATGCCGCTCCTCGAATCCAGCGCTCGCGCAACGACACCAGCACCGCGACCGACACCAGCAGCAGCACCAGGCTGAGCACGATCGCGGCATCGGGATCGGTTTCCAGCGCGAGATACACCGCCAGCGGCATGGTGGTGGTGCGGCCGGGGAAATTCCCGGCGAAGGTGATGGTCGCGCCGAATTCGCCGAGCGCCCGAGCCCAGCACAGTACGCCGCCGGCGAGCACGCCCGGCAGGATCGCGGGCAGGGTGACGCGACGGAAGGTGTACCAGGGGGTCGCGCCGAGAGTGGCGGCGGCTTCCTCGTAGCGGGTGTCGGTGCTGCGCAGCGCGCCCTCCACCGAGATGACCAGAAACGGCATGGCGACGAACGCCTCGGCCACCACCACCCCCGGCGTCGTGAACGGCAGCGAGACGCCGAACCAGTCGTACAGATACCGCCCGAGCAGCCCGCGGCGGCCGAACACCAGCAGCAGTGCCACACCTCCGACCACCGGCGGCAGGACCAGCGGCACCGTCACCAGCGCGCGGATCACGCCCCGGCCCGGGATGTCCGCCCGCGCCAGCAGCCAGGCCAGCGGGATGCCCGACAGCAGGCAGATCACGGTCGCGCAGCTCGCGCAGATCAGCGAAAGTCGCAGGGCGGTACCGACTTCCGCGCTGAACAGCCGGTCGGTCAGGCTCGCCCACGGGGTGCGCGCCAGCAGACCGATCAGCGGAATCACCAGGAACGCCAGCGCGCCGAGCGCGGGCAGCACCAGCACGACCGGCCGCCGTCCCGATATCGCCCGTCGCCGCGTTCCCGGCCTGCTCACGGGGCGTCGAATCCCGCGGCGGCGAACACCTTCTTCGCCGCATCGGAGTGCACGTAGTCGACGAAGGCGGCGGCCGCGGCGGCGTGCGGGGCCTTGGCGAGCGGTGCGATCGGATAGGTGTTGACCACCTTCGCCGATTCCGGGAAGTCGATGCCCTGCACCTTGTCGCCGGCCGCCTGCACATCGGTGCGGTAGACCAGTGCGGCGTCGACCTCGTCCAGGGTCACCTTGGTGAGCACGGCCTTGACATCCTGCTCGCGGGTGTCGGGCCGCGGGGTGATGCCGGCGATCTGGAAAACCTTCTCCGCAGCCGCACCGCACGGCACCTGTACCGCGCACAGCGCGATCCGGGGCTCGGGTTTGCCGAGGTCGGCCAGTCCGGTGATCTTGCCCGGATTTCCCTCGGGCACCGCGATTTCCAGCCGATTGCTCACGAACGTCTCCGGTTTCGCGGTGACCTCACCGGCGTCGACCACCTGCTGCATATTGGCCGGGGCCGCGGAGGCGAAGACATCGGCCGGCGCCCCCTGCTCGATCTGCTGGGCCAGTGCCGAACTGCCGCCGAAGCTGTAGACGACCTTCACGCCCGGGTGGGCGGCCTCGAAGTCGTGTCCGAGTTTCGTGAACGTCTCGGTGAGCGAGGCCGCCGCGAAAACCGTGACCGTGCCCGAGAGCTGGTCCGTTCCGGTGGCGGACTTCGCGTCGTCGGAACCGCATCCGGCCAGGCCCGCGGTGACTGCCACGACGGCCGCTGCGGCGCCGATGGTGCGCAAGATCTGCATCCTCGTCAACTTTCTGGAATTTCGACCACGACGTGGGTCGATTTGACCGAGGCGACGGCGATACTGCCGACCTCGAGACCGAGTTCGTCGACCGATTCCCGGCTGACCAGCGAGACCAGCCGGAACGGTCCGGCCTGCATCTCGACCTGCGCCATCACCGTGTCCTTGACGATACGGGTGACGATGCCGCGCATCCGGTTGCGGGCCGAGGCGGCCACGGTGACGCCGGGTTCGCGCGCCTCGGCGTGTTGACCACGCAAGACCTCGGCCAGATCCGCGCCACGCACCCCCTTGCGGCCGCTGTCGAGCCGGATCTCCGGCAGTCGCCCCTGATCGATCCAGCGCCGCACGGTGTCGTCGCTGACCCCCAGCAGCGCCGCCGCCTCACTGATCCGCAAATTCGTCACAATGGGAAGCATATTGCCGTGAATGCGGTACGCAAGCCCCGCAAGTCCGCTCGGTGCGGGCGCGGGTCGCCACCGCGCCCGAATATCCGGACCTGTGGCGTGAATTCGTCGCTATGACACCGGATTACGAGTTCTATCGGCGCCAGGCGGGCGGGCGCACGATCCCGCTGGTCGTTCTCGAACCGCGCTGAGCGTTCAGCAGTACAGGTCGACGAACCGGTCGAGTGAGCGTTCGATATCGCCCCGCAGCGCTCGCGCGACCGTCGCTCCGATCGGGCCGAACAGCGGTCGCCCACCCAGATCGATGTCGACGGTGACCGCCGAACCCGAGGCGTTCGGCGCGACCAGCAGTTCCAGTCCCAGTTTGGTACCGCCCTTGCCGGCGCCGCTCAGCACGAGCCGGCGCGGTGGTTCGGCGGTGCGCACGGTCCAGCGCACGCGGTTGCGCAGACCCTTCACCGAGGCGATGCCCACCAGTTCGGTACCCGGGGTCAGCTCGTCGGGCACCCGGCTGCGCCACGCCTCGTGCATGATCAGCCACTGGTCGAGCTCGCCCAGATTCGCCGCGTGCGACCACGCCCGATCGGGGGAGATCGGAACGTCCACCGAGACCTTCAGTTTCGCCACGGGTGGATGGTAACCGCCGGTGATTCGGCCATCCGACCGTGGTTACGAGGCGAGTCCGGGGTCGGCGTGGATCGGCCGGTCCGTCGCCGAGAGCGGTTGCCCGGAACCGCCGCGGCGCACCGCCACGATCTCGGCGCCGATCGACACCGCGGTCTCCTCCGGTGTGCGGCCGCCGAGTTCCAGTCCGATCGGTGAATGCAGCCGGTGCAGCTGGTCATCGCTGATGCCGTTGTCGCGCAGGTGTTTCCGTCGCTTTCGATCCGACCGCCGCGAACCCATCGCCCCCACGTAGGCCACCGGCAGTCGCAGCGCTGTCGCGAGGACCGGCACATCGAATTTCGGGTCGTGGGTCAGCACGCAGATCACCGTGCGCGAATCGACGTGCGTACCGGCCAGATACCGATCGGGCCGATCGCGCACCACCTCGTCGGCCTCGGGCAGACGCGCCCGGTCGGCGAAGACCGGGCGCGGTTCGCAGACGGTGACGCGGTAGCCGAGCAGCCGCCCGACCCGGCACAGCGCGGTGGTGAAATCGGTGGCGCCGAAGACGATCATGCGCGGTGGCGGGGCGAAGGACGTCACGAACACGGTGCGTTCACCCTCCGCGCACCCGATGGTGCGGACCGCGCTGGTGGCGGCCTCGAGCATGGCGCGAGCATGTGCGATCACCGCCGGGTCGGCGGGCCCTCCGATCGAGCGATCCGGTCGCACCGCGACGATCGCGCCGGATTCCAGATCGCGGACCAGGGCGACCGGCCGATCCGGATCCAGTGCGACGTCGATCGTCTCGTACTCGGCCGCGGTCACCCGGTGGATGAACACCTCCAGTTCCCCGCCGCAGGTGAGCCCGACCGCGAAGGCGTCGTCGGCGCTGTAGCCGAAGGTGCGCCGGACCGGCTCCCCGGATGCGAGCACCTGCAGGCATTCCTCGTAGACCGCGCCCTCCACGCAGCCGCCGGAGAGGCTGCCACGCACCTGGCCGGACGCGGAGACCGCCATGGTGGTGCCCAATGCCCTTGGCGCGCTGCCCCGTACGCCGATCACGGTGGCCAAGGCGTATGTCGTTGCGGCGGCATGCCAGTGCCGCAGGTGCTCGCCGAGTTCCCGCACGCCGACCTCCGATGAGAATTACATTCTCCTTCTACTGTAGCGACGTACTCACTTTCGGCATATATTGTTAACCGACCGCGAGGTGCCGGTCCTTGTCCGACGGCGAACAAGAGGGGATCAGTCCGATGACCGCGATGCGAGCCGCCCGATGACCTCGACGACAACAACCGCGAGCGCCTCCGTGGTCGGCGCGCGGATCCCGCGCATAGAGGACGCGCGCCTGGTCACCGGCGCGGGAACCTTCGTCGACGATGTGACCCGCCCGGGCGCGGCGCACGCCTGCTTCGTGCGCAGTCCGCTGCCCCGCGCGACCATCGGCGCGATCGACGTGTCGGCGGCGCTGGAACTGGACGGGGTACTCGCCGTCTACACCGCCGCTGACCTCAATCCCGGTGCGCACGAGATCTCCTACGACCTGGACATGGTCGGTATGCCGCCGGTGCCGCGTCCGCCGCTGGCCGAGGAGGAGGTCCGATTCGTCGGCGATCCGGTCGCACTGGTGATCGCCGCCGACCGCTATATCGCCGAAGACGCCGCCGAACTGGTCGTCATCGACTACGAACCGCTGGACCCGGTGGTCGACTACACCACCGCGGAACAGTCGCCCAATCTGGTGCACGCCGGATTCGCCGGTAATTCGGCCGGGGCGATGGGCGGGCGTCCGGCCGCCGACCTGGCACCGCTGTTCGACTCGGCCGCGCATGTGGTGCGCCAGCAGATCTTTCAGCAGGCCTATCTGCCGGTGCCGATGGAAACCCGCGGCATCCTCGCCGAATGGTCGGCGTCGACGACGGAGATGACGATCTGGATCGCCACCCAGTCGCCGCACGAGGTCCGCGCGTTCTGCGCCCGGCTGCTCGGCATCGACGAACACCAGGTCCGGGTGATCGCGCGCGACACCGGCGGCGGTTTCGGGCTCAAGCAACTGCCGCTGCGCGAGGAGACCTGCGTCATGCTCGCCTCGCGTGCGCTCGGCACCCCGGTGAAGTGGATCGAGGACCGTCAGGAGAATCTGATGGCCTCGGGCCTGGCCCGGCACGAGAACGCCGATGTGGCAATGGCATTCGACGCCGACGGCCGGATCGTCGCGGCCTCCATCGATCATGTGCAGAACGTCGGCGCCTATCCGACACCCTCGCCGATCACCGGTGGTGTGGTCGTGGGCATTCTGTTCCCCGGCCCCTACCGCATCACCGACGCCTCGTTCAGTTCGAAGTTCCTCTACTCCAACACCGTCGGTCGGGTCGCCTATCGGGGGCCGTGGCAGTTCGAATCCGTGGCGCGCGAGGTGCTGCTCGACCGCGCGGCCCGGCAGATCGGCATCGACCCGATCGAGCTGCGCCGCCGGAACATGCTGCGCCGCGACGAATTACCGTGGGCCAATCCCAACGGCATGTCCTACGACAACATCTCGCCGATGGAGACGCTCGAGCAGGCGGTCGAGAAACTGGACTACGACGCCTTCCGCGCCGAACAGCGCGCCGCCCGCGCACACGGCCGCTACCTCGGCGTCGGCACCTGCACCTATGTGGAACCGACCACCGGCGCGAGCCCGTTCCTCAGCACCGAGGGCGCCACCATCCGCATCGAACCGAGCGGCAAGGTCAACGTCTACGTGGCGGGCGGTTCGGCCGGAAACAGCCTGGAGACCACGGTCGTTCAGCTCGCGGCCGACGCGCTCGGGGTCACGCTCTCGGATGTGCGCACCATTCAGGGCGATACCGCGGTGACGCCGTTCGGCGGCGGCACCGGGGGCAGCCGGTCCGGATCGATGACCGCGGGTGCGATCGGGCAGACCGCGGCCGGGTTGCGCGAGCGGATCGTCGCGATCGCCGCCCACCGATTGGGCGTCGCGCCGGAGGAGATCGAGTTCGCCGACAGTCGCGCGAGTGTGCGCGGCGCTCCCGACAAGGGGCTGACGCTGGCCGAGATCGCCGACATCGCCTACTTTCAGGCCGACAGTCTGCCGCCCGGAGTGCCGCCGGGGCTCGAGGCCAACGGCCGGCACAAGACCTCGCAGATGGCGATCTGGGCCAACGCCACCCACATCTGCACCTGCGAGGTCGACATCGAGACCGGAGCGGTGACGCTGCTGCGCTACATCGTCAGCGAGGACGTCGGCCCGATGATCAACCCCAATGTGGTGGAGGGCCAGATCTACGGCGGCACGGTGCAAGGCATCGGCGGCGCGCTCTACGAACATCTCGCCTACGACGAGAGCGGAAATCCGGTCGCGACGACCTTCCTGGACTATCTGCTGCCGACCGCGATGGAGGTTCCGGATATCGAGGTCGGCCACATCGAGACGCCGAGTCCGGGGCCGGGCAGCTTCAAGGGCGTCGGTGAGGGCGGAGCGATCGGCGCGGCGCCGGCCGTGCTCAACGCCGTCGCGGATGCGTTGTCGCCGTTCGGGATCGAGCTTCGGGAGCTGCCGCTCTCACCCGCACGGATCGTGGAGATGGTGGAGCGGGCACGTGCCGCCGGGAAGGAGTCGGCATGAAACCGGCCGCCTTCGACTATCACGCCCCCGGCTCGGCCGAGGAGGCGGTGACGCTGCTGGCCGAACTCGGTGACGAGGCCAAGGTCATCGCCGGCGGCCAGAGCCTGGTGCCGATGCTGGCATTGCGGCTGGCGGTCTTCGACCATCTCGTCGACCTGCGGCGAGTCGACGACCTGCGCGGTATCGAGGCCGGGGCCTCGAGTGTGCGGATCGGTGCGGGGACCACCCACGCGGCGGTCGGCGCCTCCGCGGAGGTCCGCCGGGCGGTTCCGCTGCTGCACCGGGCGACACCGCTGATCGGACACTTCCAGATCCGCAACCGCGGCACCATCGGCGGCTCCATCGCCCATGCCGACGCCGCGGCCGAATATCCGGTGGTGGCGCTGACCCTGGACGCCGAGATCGAGGCGTTGTCACCGCGCGGGCGGCGCACTCTCGCGGCCGCGGACTTCTTCACCGGCATGTGGACCACCGCGCTCGAACCCGACGAACTGGTCACCGCGATCACGTTCCCGGTCCGATCCGGGCGCAGCGGCTTCGCGATCGAGGAATTCACCAGGCGCAGCGGTGATTTCGCCATGGCCGGGGCGGCGATAGCGGTCCGGCTGGACGGGGACTCCCGCATCGACCGCTGCGCGATCGGACTGTTCGGCCTCGCGCCGACCCCGGTGCGGGCGCTTCGGGCCGAGGCCGCACTGCTGGGGCGGCCCGCCGATGCGGTGGCGGCCGAGGAGGTCGGCGCCGCGGCGACCGCGGACCTGACCGCGATCTCGTCGGATGTGCACGGTTCGGCCGAATACCGCCGCCGGCTCGGTGCGGCGATGGTGGCGCGGGCGTGGGGCCGCGCGATAGAGGAGGCGAGCAATGACTGAGGTCGATATCGAGGTGCGTATCAACGGCTTCCGCCGCCGCGACAGCGTTGCGCCCCGGCTGACGCTGGCCGATTATCTGCGCGACCGCTGCGGGCTGACCGGCACCCACCTCGGCTGTGAACACGGCGTGTGCGGCGCCTGCACGGTCCTGCTCGACGGCGCCGCGGTGCGCTCCTGCCTGATCTTCGCGGTCCAGGCCGACGGCGCCGAGATCACCACCGTCGAGGGCATCGCGGGCCCCGACGGGAAATTGTCGGCGGTGCAGGAGGCCTTCCGCGCCGAACACGGATTGCAGTGCGGCTTCTGCACGCCCGGCTTCATCGTGTCCGCGACCGCATTCCTGCGTGAGAATCCCGACCCCACCGACACCGAGATTCGCGAGGCGATCTCGGGAAATCTGTGCCGCTGCACCGGATATCAGGGCATCGTGCGCGCGGTCCGTGCCGCCGCCGATGCGCGCGAGGCCGGTGCCGAATCGTCCACCGGCGACGAGGCGGCCGATATCGCACCCGCCGCCCGGCGGGCCTGATCCGACCGAGGACCTTCATGAAACTCGACAACACGTTCACCATTCCCGTTCCGGCCGCGCAGGCCTGGCCGGTACTGCTCGACCTCGAACGCATCGCACCGTGTGTGCCCGGCGCGATCATCACCTCGCGCGAGGGCGACGATTTCCACGGCCGGATCAAGGTCAAACTCGGCCCGGTGGGGTTGAGCTACAACGGGATCATCAAGGTCGTCTCGCAGGACGAACAGGCCGGGGTCGCGGTGCTCGAGGGCCGCGGCCGTGAAGCGCGCGGCAACGGCACGGCGAAGGCGACCATCACCTGCCGATTGGTCGAGAACGACGGCAGCACAGACGTTTTCGTCGATACTGATCTGGCGATCACCGGTAAGCCCGCCCAGTTCGGCCGGGGTGCGCTGGCCGATGTCGCGGGGACGCTGATCGGGCAGTTCGCCACCAATCTCGCCGACGAGATCACCGCCTCGGCACTGCCGCCGGCCGAACCACTGCGCGCCGTCACGCAGTCGCCGGACACGGGCGCGGCCACTGTCACCGCGCCACGGCAGCGCAGCGTCGCCGCCGCGCCGCGGACCCCGGCGGAGCCGCTGGATCTGCTCGCGGCCGCGGGGTCCGGAAATCTGGTGCGCTACGGCGGATTCGCGGCGGCGCTGCTGATCGTGGTGCTGGTGGCCGCGCTCCGGCGGCGAGCACGACAGGGCTGACCGGGCCGCGTCAGCGCTCGAGGTCGCCGGGTTCGTCGATATCGCGGCCGGTGGCCAGATCACCGCATTCCACGGTCTGCGCGGGGACAGTGCGCAGATAGGCGGCGGCACCGCGGTCACCGGACAGGGTCGGCAGCAGGTCGGCCCAGTGCCGGCGGGCGATCACCACGGGATGGCCGGGGCGTCCGGCGAAACTCGCGCGCGCGATACCGGACGGGTCGGCCATCGCTCGCTCGATCACCCGGGCGACGACATCCGCGCCGACATCGGGCGTATCCACCACGTGCAGAGCGACGTAGGCACCGTCGAGCCGCTGCGCCGCACCGATTCCCGTGCGCACCGACGCGCTCATTCCCTCGGCCCACTCCTGCGCCACCACCGTGGTGGTCGCGGGAATGGGTGGGACCTCGGCGGCGCCGAGCACCACCACGACCTCCGCGCACCCGCCGTCGCGCAGTGCGTTCACCGCGGTGGTCAGCCAGTCGCCGACGGTGGCCTTGGGACGGCCGAATCGCCGTCCCGCCCCGGCGGCGAGGACGACTCCGACGACTCGATCCGACATGGTTGGCCTCTCGGTGGGGAAACTGCTGTGGCGCCAATGTAATAGCGGAAACGCCGGTCCTTTGTGGACTCGGCCAATTCGCCGTCGCAAGCCGCCGAACAGGCGAAATATCGTTCGCGGGCATCCTAGGATGAGCAACCGACCAACAGGCGCGAGATTAGGTAGGAGTGCGTGATGCCGTCCAAGGCGGTCGGTCAGCGTCGACGCCCGACGCAGGAGCGTGCGAAGGAAACCCGCCAGCACATCCTCGACACCGCGGCGCGGTTGTTCGGTGAGCGCGGGATCGAGAACACCTCGACCAACCGGATCGCCGCCGAGGCCGGTCTCAGCATCGGCACCGTCTACCGGTACTTCTCCGACCGCACGGTCATCGTCGAGGAATTGCTGGAACGACTGCTGGAGAGCATCGAACGCCGCTTCACCGAACGGCTGGATCGCGCGGACCGCTCGGTCGAGGATATGACCGCCGACATCCTCGTTGCCATCTGCGACGAACTGGTCGACAACGCGAAACTGGTTCGCGCCCTGGCCGCCGGAGTGCAGTTCTACAACAGCGGCATCCCCGAATTCGAACCCCGCTTGCGCCTACTGGTGAAGGTCCTGCTGATCCAGATCCTCGGCCCCAGCGACGACCACGAACTCGACGTCATGGCCTTCGTCCTCGTGAACACCGGTTTCTCCGCGGTCCTGCGCGCCTCCGCCCTCGAGGTCGACCCCGAGGAACGCCGCGAAGCCATCGTCATGACCGCCCGCATGATCGGCGCCTGGAGCACCGCGGAAATCGAACGCCGCGCGGCGAATTCGGCCTGAGCGCTCCTTCGCGCCACCGAGCGCGGGCCGCTGGCGGGAATACCGTGCCCGGATGACGATGATTCGAGCCGGTCGCGATCTCGCGGCGGATATCCGGGTGCGCTCGCTGTTGTCGGCGGCCGTGGGTGGCGGCCGGGCCCGCCTCGACGCGGTACTGCGCCGATATCGCGACGATCCGGCGACCGGTCTGCTCGCGGTGTTTTTGGCGGACGAACCGATCGGCGTGGCCGGATACGAGCGGTGCGCGGACCGGATCGTCCTGCTCCATATCGCGACATCGCTGCGCGGGCGCGGGGTCGGCCGGCGGTTGGTGGCGCGACTCCGCGCGGACGATCCCGCGCTGCCGATCGTCGCCGAAACGGACCGCTCGGCGCTCGGCTTCTACGCGGCGCTCGGATTCACCACGACCTCGCTGGGCGAGAAGTATCCGGGCGTCGAGCGATTCCGGGTTCGCCTCGCGGCCGGTGATGACAGCGACTGACATCGAGGTGTAGCGTGATGGCAGTCGCTGACATCGGCGGCCGCCGTGCGAGAGGTGCGGCGTATTCCTCGCGGGAAGGTCTTTCCATGCGCGTATTCATCACCGGGGCGTCGGGACATGTGGGGTCCGCGGTCGTGCCCGAACTGCTGTCAGCGGGACACGAAGTGATCGGACTGGCACGATCGGATGCTTCGGCCGCGGCGTTGGAGGCCGCGGGAGCGCAGGTGCAGCGCGGAAATCTGGACGATCCGGAGGCACTGGCCGAGGCGGCGGCCGCGGCCGACGGCGTGATCCACCTGGCGTTCAAACACGAGAACATGATCGCCGGGGACTTCCTCGGTGCGGCGGATGCCGATCTCCGAGTCGTCCGCGCGTTCGGTGAGGCCCTGGCGGGGTCGGGTAAGCCGCTGGTCAGCACGTCCGGAACGGGTCTGCTCGCGGCCCTGGGACGAACCGGCACGGAGGCCGACTCGCTGCCGGCCGGCCCGCGCATCGACTCCGAGAACGAGGTGATCGGGTTCGCCGAGCGCGGAATCCGATCCAGCGTGGTCCGGCTGCCACCGACCGTGCACAGCACCCTCGACCGCCAGGGTTTCGTCCCCATCCTGATCGCCACAGCCCGCGAGAAGGGTGTGTCCGCCTACGTCGGCGAGGGCACAAACCGCTGGCCCGCCGGCCACACCCTCGACGCGGCGAACCTGTACCGCCTGGCTCTCGAATCCGCCCCCGCCGGCACCCGCCTGCACGCCGTCGGCGACGAAGGCATCCCGCTGCGCCGCATCGCCGAGGTGATCGGCCGCCACCTCGACGTCCCCATCGTGAGCATCGCCGCCGAGGACGCCCCCGCCCACTTCGGTTTCCTCGCCCCCATGGTCCAACTGGACAACCCCACCACGGCCGAGGCGACCCCGGCCCTGCTCGGATGGAAACCCTTGCACCCCAACCTCATCGAGGACCTGGAGGAGGGCCACTACTTCACCGGGCGATAACCCGGAAGCACCGGCCGGCCCACACCGGCCGCCGGCGCTCACCGCATGCGCGGACTGCCCATTCCGAACTACCCGACGGCGTCCATGCGCAGGGTGGTGTTCTCGGCGGCGGGGGCCAGCATGGGTTCGAGGGCGGTGGGCTGGTCGCGGTACTTCGACTCGTAGGCCTTGCGGACGCGGTCGTTGGCGTAGGAGTCGGTGACCGGGTGCAGGGTCACATCGGTTTCCACGCCGTGGGCGCGGATCCGTGCGCCGCGGGTGTGCATGGCGTGGCGGTACCAGTCGCCGGATCGGCCGTAGGCGGAGCGGATGTAGAGATCGTTGTCGACGCGCACCACCCAGATGGTGGTCCAATCCCGCAGTGCGCCACTCTCGTAATAGCTGGTGATCTGCAGTTCCTCGGAAGATCCGATCCGATCGAGCTGAGCGGCGGTCCAGGCCATGTCGTTACCTCCATCGATCGCGATGCAGTGGTTCGCCCAGGCTAGGCCGATTCCCGGCGGCGATGGGGCTGCCTCAGCGCGGTTCGGGGAACCTTTCGGCGACCGTGGCGATCAATGCGCCGGCCCAGCGGTCGAGGATCCGCGCGCCCTCGGCGGCGTCGGCGGTGGTCGGATCGCCGAGTATTCCGTTGGCGCTCACCGCTTTCACCCCGCCGGACCGCAGCCGCGGCATCAACTCCCGCAGCGGCTGGGTGGCGCCGGGTTCGGCGCGGTGCATCGTCACCCGCGCCGGGGCCAGGTGGAGCATGACCGAGGTTTCCCCGTGTCCGGCGTGGGTGTCGTCGGCCGGACCGGTCGGCGACCACACCAGCGTCGATCGGCCCTCCGCGGTGAGCAGGCGTTGGGCGGCCCGCAGTGGCTCGAGGTTTCCGCCGTGCCCGTTCACCAGGATCACGCCCGCGAATTCGTCTGCAGAGCGCACCAATTCGACGATCAGCAGTTCCAGGGCGCGGTGCCCGATCGACAATGTCCCCGGGAATCCGGCGTGTTCACCACTCGAGCCGTACGGAATCTCCGGCGCCGCGACGATATCCGGACGCGTGGCGACCAGACGGCGGCACAGTTCCACCGCCACGGTGGTGTCGGTGCCCAGCGGCAGATGCGGTCCGTGTTGTTCGGTCGCGCCGAGCGGAATCGCCAGCAGCGGCGCGCGGTCGGCCTCGGCGAGGTCCGCCGAGGTCAGATCAGCCAGACGCATCACTGTCTCCGTCGGTTCGATACAGCAGCGGCACCACCGGCTCGGCGGTCCGCGCCCGCAGACAGCCGGCCCACACTCCCGTCCCGTAGGCGAGATCGTCGGCGATGCGCAACAGTCCGGCCCGCGGATCCCGGCCGGCCGCCACCGCGCGGGCCATCACCGGCAGGTAGGCCGCGAGCAGCAACCGGCGGCCGCGGCGGCTGAACAAGGCTGCCGGCCACCAGATTCGGCGCAGCGCATCGGCGAGCTGACGCACCGCGGACACTTCGGCCTCGCCGACCACCGTCGCGGCCATCGACGCCGGCATCCCGGCAGTACGCAGCCGCCGCAGCTGCCGCACCGGTTCGACGGCCGTCACGATGCCGAACCACGGGCGGCCCAGCGCGATCGTGACCCAGCGGAACGCGGTGCTGCGAGGCAGGCGCGCGCAATACAGGTGTCCCGGATGTCGCCGCGCCAGGACAGCGGCCGAGGTGCCGTAGTCGTAGCGCTGTCGCAGCCATGCCCGCAGCGTGGTGCGCGGCTCGTGCCGAACGACCGAATCGGGTTGGTACCGAACGACTTTCCCGTCACCCACGAGCCGCCAGACCAGATCGACATCCTCGCCGTAGCGCAGGCTTTCGTCGAATCCGCCCGCTCGTTCCCACGCCGACCGCCGCACGACCAGCGCCGCGGTCGGGACGTAGGAGATGCGCCCGCCCGGCCGCACCACCGCCGGTTCGCCACCCATATCCAGGCTCGACCGGTGGGCCTCGTAGCTGCCGAGCACACCGTGCTCGAAGGTCCGCACCCGAGGAGCCACGGCCGCGACCGCGGGATCGTCGAACAGCGGCAGGAGCGGGTCGAGCCAGCCCGGATCGGGCACGATATCCGAATCGAGAAAGGCGATCAGCTCGGTGGCGACCGCGCGGCATCCGCTGTTGCGGGCTGCCGCCGGGCCGCGCGCGGACGCGTGCCGGACGATCGTCACGGTCGGTGTCGCGTGCGTGCGGTCCCCGTCCTCGGCGACACCATCGGTGATCGGCTCGGCCGAACCGTCGTCGACCACGATGCGGGAGCTCACGTCACCGGTCGCGGCGAGCAGCCGGGTGAGTCCAGGGAGGTTGTCCTTGACCGGGACCACGACCGTGACATCGGCTGTGGTGTGGCGGCCCTGCCCGACTACCGGGTGCGCGACGCCCGCCGCCAGCATCCGCTGCGCCAGCGCCTGCGCGCTCGTATCACTGCCGACCGGCTCGCCCGCGAACCACGCCCGCACTCGGCGGGCGCCGGCGGGAGAGAGGCGCAGCATTCGTAGCGGACTGCCGCCGAGCAGTACTCGTCCGTCGGGCGAGGACCGCAACCGCGCGTCCGGACGCAGCGTGACGGTCACAACGGCACAACCTCCATCGGCACGACTCGGCCGGCACCGGCCGCGTCCGGAACGAACCAGACCAGGCTACGTGTGCTACTGGAGGACGTGGCCGGTGGATCTATTCGATGCCGAGTGTCACCTCGGTCGATTTGATCAGCACCTTGACCGTCGAGCCCTCGGTGAGGCCGAGATCGTCCACGGCATCGCGGGTGATCGACGAGGTGATCTCGTCTCCGCCGGTGAGGCGGACCCGCACGACTGCCATGGCCTCACCGCGAGTGACCGAGACGACGGTGCCGTCGAGTTGATTTCGGGTGCTCAGGCGCATGCGGCGACCATACGCCCGCGACCTGCTGCCGCGAGGGAGGGCGGAGTCGGCGCGTTCAGCCGAGCTCGCGGAGGGCCGGCGCGATCGACACCAACTGTTCGATACCGGAGCCGAATTCGGTGCCGATCGGTGGCAGCAGCACCACATGGTCCGCCCCGGCATCCAACTGGGCGCGGATCGTGACCACGATGGATTCCGCGCGGCCGTGGGCGACGAGTGCGTCCACGACCCCGTCACCGAGTTCGTCGATTTCGATTGCCGGATAGCCCAATTCGACGAGTGTGGCGCGAAACGACGGACGGGCGGCCCACGTTCGCACCACCTCGCGGGCGGCCGCGCGGGCTCGCCCGCGATCATCGTCCACGACCACCGATTGGCCCACCACCAGCAGTTTTCCGGGGCCGAGCGCGTTTCGGGCGCGCGCGGTATGTTCCGCGGGCAGGCCGGCCGGCAGGGCGCCGTCGGCGATATCGGCCGCGAGGGAGAGCATCTTCGGACCGTTCGCGGCGAGAATGCGGGGATAGGGCGTCTCGGGCGCGGGTGGCCAGGTTTGTTCGTCCATTCCCGCCACGTAGTCCCGCATGGTCGTCAGTGGGCTGCCGAATTCGCGGCCGACGCTGTCGGCCTGCTGCGGATACCCCACACCCAGGCCGAGCACGAATCGCCCCGGATACGCCTGGGCGAGGTAGGCGGCGGCGCCGTGCGCCGTCTGCGGCGCCCGAGCCCAGATGTTGGCCACGCAGGTTCCGGCCGTCATCCGTTCGGTGGCGGCGAGCAGGACGGCCAGGTGCGCGAAGGCGTCCTTGCCGATCACCTCGTTGGTCCATACCGCCCGGACTCCGGCCTCTTCCAACCGGCGGCCCGCGCTGCGTTGCTCCTGCGCCGAGGGCGTCCGGGTGAACGACACCGGGAGGGTGACGCCGACCGCTCCCAGCGCGCTGCGTGCGGCTTCCACGACGGTGGTGCTTGTCATCGATTGTCCCTCCTGGGATGTACGGCGATTCGTTGAAATGGTTGTGCTGGTGAGGAATACGTAGGTCTCGACGGGTGTCTCGGGGTCGGCGGCCGGTGGTGCAACCGGTGCCACGGACCGGCGGCCGGTGGTGCAACCGGTGCCACGGGAAGAGGGCGCGAAGGCAGTGTCGTGGGGCGTCGGCGCGGGGTGAGTCACGATCCCGTCGACGCCGGCGCCGGATCTCCGCCGGTAACTCACTCTCGCACCGTCGACGGACGCGGTGCCAATGATTCTTTCGTCTGACGCAATACACTTTCCGTATCGCCCCAGGTAGGCGCGGCTGAGCACTCGGGCCCCACAGCTAAGCTGGCGTCATGCCCGAGACGTCGCCCGTGGACCTCGATCTACGGCTGGTGCACTGTTTCACCGTGGTCGCCGATCATCGGCACTTCGGTCGCGCGGCCGAGGCGCTGCATGTCACGCAGCCGTCGCTGAGTCGCCAGATCCACCGGCTGGAACAGCAACTCGGCGCTCGCCTCCTGGACCGCACTCCGCAGGGAAGCCGGCTCACCGAGGCCGGTGAGGTGTTCCTGCCGCAGGCCCATGCGCTGCTCCGGGCGGCGGCCGCGGCGGTCGCCAAGACCCGCGCCGCCGCCCAGCCGGGGCGCGTCGCGGTCGGCTATACCAGCGGGCTGATCGTCACCCCGGCCGTACGGGAACTGCGCCGCCGCCATCCCGATGCCGAGGTGCGCGCCCAGCACGTGCCCTGGAACGACGTCCCCACCGCGCTGCTGGAACATCGCGTGGACGCGCTGGTCACCCGGCTGCCCTTCCCCACCGAGCGGCTGCACGTCACCGTCCTCTACGACGAACCGCGGGTGGTGATCCTGCCGACCTCCCATCGGCTCGCGGGCAAGGAATCGGTCACCCTCGCCGATATCGCCGACGAACCGTTGCCCCGGCTCCGCGATTCCGATCCGGCCTGGAATGCCTACTGGCGCATCGACCCTCGCCCCGACGGACGCCCCGCCCCCGACGGCCCGGTCATCGACGCGATGGAGGACAAACTCGAGATCATCGCCGCCGGCGAGGCCATCGCCATCGCCGCCGGCTTCCGAATCCACACCCTCCGCCCGGACCTCACCGCCGTCCCCCTCACCGACGTCGACCCGGCCCACGTAGTCCTGGCCACCCGCGCCGACGACCGCAGCCGTCTCGTCGCAGCCCTCCGTAAAACCGCGCATGCCGTCCTCACCGGCCCCACCCCGGAGGGCTGATCACGCCGGGATGCCGGTCGAGCGGCGCCGAGGAGAAACGGTCGCTTTCAGTCGGCGCCGGGGACGAGGCGTACGCCGCGGCGGGCGTTGGCGATGGCGGAGACGGTGGTGGTGCCGAGGACGCCGTCGCGGTCGAACATCACCGCGGTGCCGACGGCGAGGCCGTGGTGTTCGACGCGTTCGGTGAGGGCGAGGCCGATTTCCCTCTCGGCCGGCAGCCGGGTGATCGCCATCGTCACATCGGGATTGATGTATTCCAGGCCCGCGCTGCCGAGATTGGACACCATATTCGTGACGTCGGCGACCGAGGCCGCGAACTGGAACGGGGTCGACTCCTCGCCCTCGACCACCGGAATGGCGAAGTGCCAGATGCGTTTTCGGGGGCTGTCGCGGAAGGCGTCGGACCACTCGCCCCAGCCCTCGGATCCGGTGTAGTAGAGCCGTTCCGGGTCTCGGGTAGCGCGCATGCCCGGATCGGGGGCGGTCGGGGTGGTGCCGCCGGACCACACCTGCCCGGGCGGGGCCTCGCTCGCTCGCAGGAACAGCGCACTCGCGCGAGCCGCCGGTTCGCCGTCCTGGCTCAGCACCGCGTCGACCAGGCAGAGGCGGGGACCTTCACGGACAATCGTCGCGGAGGTCACCGAGGGGCGCATCCGGACCGCGCGGAACAGATCGAGCGTCCACCGCACCGGCTGCAGATCCGGACGGCCCAGGGCCTCGACCGTCCGCTCGACCTCTCGCGCCAGCGCAGCGCTGACGGCCGGCCCGCGCATCTGGTCCGCACCCCAGCCGCTGCCCGCGCGGGGTTCGGGGTGCAGTTCCTCGGTCTCCTCGTGCTTGACGCGGAAGAACGCACTGTCCATGGCGCCGAACTCCTTCCTCACCGGCCGACGGCCGGGCACCCACGATCATCAACCGCCCGGAATCGACGATCACTTCCGGGGTAGGCGAAGCCGGGCCCGCAACCGAGGAGATCAGGGCGCCGGCACCCGGCCGGGGTGGACGAGACAACGCTCTTCGGACCCGAATACGTTGTGACAGAAGGTATCCCGCAGATCGGTGAGACGAATCAGAACCAGGCCAGCAATCGATGCCACAGGCTGCGGCGCACGTGCGCTTCGGCGGTCATGGGCTGCGCTCGCGAGGGCGCGGGCGCAGCGGGGTCGCCACCCGAGGCTGGGGACTCGGCGTCGCCGTAGGGTCCGGGCGGCGTCGCGCCGGCTTCGGTCATCGGCGCCGGTTCCGAGCGCGGGGCCTGTGACCAGGCTAGATGGGGTGGGGAATGGGGGCCGTCCGGCGGCATGAAATGGGTGAGGCGCGGCAGTTGCACGGTCGGGTCGTCCAGGTCCCGGCGCAGTTGGTTGCAGAACTGCTCGACCGAGCCGTAGCGATCGACGATCTCCTCGACCAGCAGGGCCGCCGACGGAGTTGTCGTGATCAGTTCGCCGCTCACCGTTCTCCTCACCTCACAGCCCGGACTCGATCTGCCGCATACCGGGCTCAACCGTCATATGTCTGCGAATAACCCCCAGCACATCCACGGCGAGTCGGGGAAATATCGGAATCGCTCCCGCTCGAGCGCTATCCGCGCCGCGCCGTGGTGATCGTTCTGCGAGGCAGCCTAGTCAGAAACGCGGTTATCCGCAAACTTTCCGCGAGCTGGTCGGTGGCTCGAAACAACCTGGTGTCCAGTCGTTTTCGAATGGTAGTGTTAGTTCGGTGGAAATTCGGGGGATTCGTGGTGAGTAAGCTTTTTAGCTTCAGCAAATATCGAGCACATGCTTGGTTCGGTGTTGCCGGATTTGTCCGCCGGAATATCGGGGACGCCGAAAAATCTCCGGCGGCCATCGGGAATATCGGGGGAGGGCAGCCGGGTTGCCGATGGGGGTGAAGCGTAGGTGGTGCGCGGAAGGCGGAAGGATACCCCCAAGGTGTGCAGGTCAACGGTGGGATAGGCTGGATCGGTCATGATGTCGGCTTTCCCGGGTCCGGTCGCAGCGGCGCCCAAGACGGTCTACCTCGATCACGCGGCCACGACACCCATGTTCCCGGCCGCCGTCGAGGCGATGACGGCTGTGCTCGGCACGGTCGGTAACGCCTCGTCTCTGCACGGCTCCGGCCGCACCGCGCGGCGATTGCTGGAGGAGGCGCGCGAATCCGTCGCCGCCGATCTCGGGGCGCGGCCCTCGGAGGTGATCTTCACCTCGGGCGGTACGGAAAGTGACAATCTCGCGGTCAAGGGCATCTACTGGGCTCGTCGCGACGCCGATCCGCGCCGCACCCGCATCCTGGTGAGCTCGGTCGAACACCATGCGGTGCTCGACGCGGTGGACTGGTTGCAGCAGCACGAGGGCGCGCAGGTCACCCTGCTCGACGTCGACTCCGAGGGCGTCGTCTCGCCGGGGGCGCTGCGCGAAGCGCTGTCGGCGCACGCCGACGATACCGCCCTGGTCAGCGTGATGTGGGCCAACAACGAGGTCGGCACGATCGAGCCGATCCTCGAATTGGCCTCCGTCGCCCAGGAATTCGACATTCCGATGCACAGCGACGCGGTGCAGGCGGCCGCCCAGTTGCCCATCGATTTCGCATCGAGTGGCCTGGCCGCGGCCAGTTTCGCCGGGCACAAGGTCGGCGGTCCGCACGGATGCGGGGTCCTGCTGCTGGGCCGGCAGGTCGGCTGCGTCCCGCTGCTGCACGGCGGCGGCCACGAGCGCGACCTGCGATCGGGCACTTCCGATGTGCCGGCCGCGGTGGGAATCGCCGCGGCGCTGCGGGAGACCGTGCGGGAAATGCCCGCGCGCACAGCGGAATTGATCGAGCTGCGCGATCGCCTGATCGCCGGCGTGCGGGACGCGATGCCCGGGGCGGTCCTCAACGGCGCCACCGGTGAACGGCGCCTGCCCGGAAACGTCCATTTCACCTTCCCTGGTTGCGAGGGCGATTCCCTGCTGATGCTGCTCGACGCCGCGGGCATCGAGTGCTCGACCGGATCGGCGTGCAACGCGGGGGTGGCCGCGCCGAGCCATGTACTGCTCGCGATGGGGGTGGAACCGCGTCAGGCGCGCGGTTCCCTGCGGTTCTCGCTCGGTCACACCACGACCGTGGCCGAGATCGACAGAGTGCTGGAAGTTCTGCCCTCCGTGGTGGAGCGGGCCGAAGCGGCCGGACTGGCCGGTGCGAAAGGAGGTACGCGATGAGAGTGCTGGCAGCGATGAGCGGCGGCGTCGATTCCGCCGTGGCCGCCGCGCGTGCGGTCGACGCCGGCCACGAGGTGGTCGGAGTGCATCTGGCCCTGTCGGCCACCCCCGGAACACTGCGCACCGGGTCGCGCGGCTGCTGTTCCAAGGAGGACGCCGGCGATGCGCGCCGCGCCGCCGACGTGCTCGGAATTCCGTTCTACGTCTGGGATTTCGCCGACCGCTTCAAAGAGGACGTGATCGACGACTTCGTCGCCGCCTACGCGGCCGGTGAGACGCCGAATCCGTGCCTGCGCTGTAACGAGAAGATCAAGTTCTCGGCCCTGGCCGACCGCGCCGCCGCGCTCGGATTCGACGCCGTGGTGACCGGCCACTACGCGCAGCTGTCCGACGGTGTGCTGCGCCGTGCCGTCGACGCCGACAAGGATCAGTCCTATGTGCTGGCCGTGCTCACCGCCGACCAGCTGTCACGGGCGATGTTCCCGGTGGGTGACACCCCGAAGCCGCGCATCCGCGAAGAGGCGGCCGCGCGCGGTCTCGCCGTCGCGAACAAGCCCGACTCCCACGACATCTGCTTCATCCCCTCTGGCGACACCCGCGCGTTCCTCGGCGCTTCGATCGGTGTGCGTCCCGGCGCCATCGTCGACAGCGACGGCCGCAAACTGGCCGACCACGAAGGCGTGCACGGATTCACGATCGGCCAGCGCAAGGGGCTCGGGCTGCCCGGCCCCGCCGCGGACGGCCGCCCCCGCTACGTCACCGAGATCGACCCGGACTCCGGCACCGTCCACGTCGGGCCCGCCGAAGATCTGGACGTGTGGACAGTGCGGGCGGACCGGGCCGTGTGGACCTCCGGTGAGGTGCCGTCCGGGCCGTTCGACTGTGTCGTCCAGGTGCGTGCGCACGGCGGCATCGCCCCGGCCGTCGTCGAGGCGGTCGACGGCGGTCTGATCGCGCGACTGCGCGAGCCCCTGACCGGCGTGGCGCGCGGGCAGGCCGTGGTGGCCTATCTGCCGGATCCGTTGGGAGACCGGGTGATCGGCAGCGGCACCATCAGCGGTACCGGACGCGAGCGCGCCGGGGAGCTGGTCGCGGATTCCGCGCGGTGAGCGCGGACGTCGTCCGGATCGGGGGCCACTTCGCGGAGTACGGTCGGCTCCGCGTCCACGCTCGGATACGGTTGCGCCGTGCGTGACCACGTCGTGCGGCCGCCGACGTTCGGTGCGGTGATCGAGATGGGTGACATATGACGAGCGAGAACCGATCCGGCGCGCGGCCGAGCCTGCGGGGAGGTATCGCCACGGGTGTCGGTTCCTGGCCGGGTACCGACCCCCGCGAGGCCGCCGCCACGATTGTGGGGGAGCTACCCGAACTCGCCCATCTACCCGAATTGCCCGGGCGCGGCGCGGGTTCCGATATGGTCGGGCGGGCCTCGGCGTTGCTGGTCGACATGCAGTTCGACACCACCACCCGCGGCTACCGCTTGAGCCCCCGCCCCGGAGCGACCGCGCGCCGCGCGCACGATCTGCTTCGCACCGATCTCGACGGGCTCGAAGAAGCCTGGGAGACAGCGGGTCTCACCGGTGCCGGCCGCACCTTCAAGGTGCAGGCGGTCGGACCGCTGACGCTCGCCGCGCAGGTCGAATTGGCGAACGGTCATCGCGTGCTCACCGATTCCGGTGCGGTACGCGACCTGTCGGAATCATTGGCCGAGGGGCTGTCCGATCATGCCGCCGAGGTGGCCAAACGGCTGGGCGCCGATGTCGTCGTGCAACTGGACGAACCGTCGCTGGGGGCCGTGCTGGAGGGAAGTCTGCGCGGAGCCAGCGTGCTGAACACCGTGCGCGCGGTTCCCGATCCGGAGGCGCTGCACATCCTCGACACGGTCGTCACCGCCCAGTCCGGCCCGGTGCTGATCCACAGCTGCGCCGATGCGCCGCCACTGTCGTTTCTGCGCGGAAGTTCCGCTGCCGCAGTAGGTTTCGATATGGCGGCCGTCGCCACCGGCAATCTCGACGCCGTCGGTGAACTACTGGACGCGGGCAAATATCTCGCGCTGGGGCTGGTCCCCACCACGGCACCGGCCACCCCGCCTACCTGGCGGCAGCTCGCCGAACCGGGCGTGCGCCTCGTCGACCGCCTCGGCTTCCCGCGCCGCACCCTCACCGACCGCATCCTGGTGACCCCCGCGTGTGGCCTGGCCTCCGCCCCCTTGGCGTGGGCCCGCCGTGCGCTGGACCTGTCGTCCGACGTGGCCCGCGCCTACGCCGACGACCCGGATTCGCTCACCTTCGACTAGGGTGCGGCGGGGGTCTGCGCCGGGATCACAATCCTGCGGACGGCCCCGGGTCGGGATGGCCGATCTGCCAGTGCTGAGGCTTACCCGGCGGATAGACGACGGGGAGGTCTTCACCGGGGAACGGCCACTGGTTGACGTCCCAGGCGAAGCGCCCGTACACGGTCTCGGCCGCAACGCTCGGCCCCGAGATCGTGCCGGTGATCGTCACGAACTGCTCGCCCTGCGCGGCCGGGCGCGGGCTCACGCCGGTGATCCGCAGCGTCCCCGCCTCCTGCGCGCCGCGCTGGAAACCACCGAAACGACCCCGGCCGCGAAAGTTCATCAGCAGCGCGATCAGTGCGCCGGCGATCAACACGATGAACACGATCTGCAGCAGCATGCCTCCATGCTAGGCGGACAAACGGGACAGCCTCGACGTGCCGCCCTCACCGGGGCGCCGCGGCGATATCAGCCGGCGCTGAGCTCGCTGGTGCCGGCGGCGGTGCGGCGCACCTGCCACACCCGGGTGCGCCGAGACTGTGAGCGCCCGTTGCCGCGGTCGATGAGCGTGCGGTTGCGGGTGGTGAAGATCAGCTGCGCACCCCGGGAGTTGGTCTCCGGATTCTGGAACAGCTGGATCAGCCGGTCGGCGGTGTCCCCGGTGAGGTGGGTGTCGACATCGTCGACCGCCAGGACCCGGCCGGTGTCGAGCGCGTCGAGCACGGTCGGCAGCAGGCGCAGCAGGGCCAGTGTGGCGGTGGATTCGTCGGCGATGTCGAAGGCGGCGTCGATGCCCTCGTGAACCACGCCGAGCCCGACCCCGCGGCGGGCGACCATGCGCGCGTAGAGGGTGTCGCGGGCCGCGCGCAGATTGCTCAGTTCCCGTTCGAGGGCGACGGGGTCGACGCCGAGGCTTTCGCGCACCCGCAGGGCGTGCGCGGGCGAGGCGGCACACGCATCCAATTCCTTTGCCATCCCGGCGATTTCGCCGTCGATATCGCGCAGGTAGTCGGCGTACATCGGATCGTTCTCGGCCAGGAGCAGATCCTCGATGCCCAGTTCGGCCGAGCGCAGCAGCATCAGCAGCCGCGCGGCGTTGTCGGCGGAGCGGGAGATGTGGCCGCCGAGGCGCTCGGCGATGCTGTGCGGGTCGGCGGGCCCGCGCTGGACGTCGAGCTGCGCGGAGAACCAGCGATAGGCGGGTACCAGCGCCTCGGCGTACATCTGCCCGGTCAGGCTGAGCAGCAGCGCATTCGGCCGCACCAGCGGCACCAGGGCGGTGATGCCGAAGCGCACCGGTTCGAACATCGGCCCGATCCGGATCTGCTCGCCCTCCCGTTCGAAGATGACGCGTTTGCGGTTGTGCGGATGCGTATGCAGCCATTCGGCGGTGACATCGGCGTTGTCGAGGCGGAACCCGTAGGTGTAGGGGGTGCCCTCGGCGACGAAGGTGGCGACGAATTCCGAAGGCCGGTCGGCGAATCCGAGATGCGGCGTGCGCACCGGCCCGGCGTAGGGATCCCAGCCGGTCACCGAATGCAGGACCGCGTCGCGCATGTGGGCCAGTGCGTCGACGAGACCGGATTTCCCGCTCGCCGCCGCGCCGTGGACGGCGGTGACGGGAGCGGGCAGCGCACCGGCCCGGCTCGACACCAGGCGGAGTTCCTGTGGTTCGGCCAGGGAACGGTGATTGGTCACCTGAAAACTACGCAGCACCCGAGCCATCCTGCCGTCCGCCGGGCGGCGCCGCGACATCAGGTGCGAAGTTCGCTCCGGTACAGCGAGACCAGACAGACCACGAGGGTGACGATCTCGGCGACGACCGCGACCATCGCCTGCGGTACCGGCTGCCAGCCGGTTTCGGTGAATCCGAACAGGCCGCTCGTTCGCGACAACACGAAGCCGGCCAGGGAGGCGGCGCTGAGCACCGCCGCCGCCGCGCGCAGGCTCCAGGGGCCGATGAGAACCAGTGCGGCCAGTGCGAAGGCGGCGGCGGCCTGGATGGCGAACGACGGGCCCACGTAGTCGATGGAGCGATAGCCCCGGCCGTAGAGCTGGGTGTGCACGAGACCGGTGGTGACGAGTCCGGCGCTGATCGCCAGGCGCGCCGGGAACTGCCACCGTGCGGGAGATAGCGTGTTCATCGCAGTGTCTGCTCCTTGATCGCGAGCATCTGCCGGCCCTGCTGGTAGCTCACTTCCCGGATCCCCAGGGCGTCGTGGAGCTTTCCGGCCGGCAACGTCACCGGTTTGGGCGCGGGACCGTCGCCGGGGTGCGGCAGGGGATAGGCGGTGGTCGTCCCGCTGAAGAAGGTGATGTTTCCCTCGGTCTTGGTGAAGAGTTGATGCACATGGCCGTTGAGGCAGGTGACCGAGGAGAACCGCCGCAGCAGGCTCAGCACTTGCGCGGCATCGTCTGTGCCCCAACCCCATTGGGGATACATCGCGAACAGTGGGATATGGCTGAAGACGATGATCGGGGTGTCGGCTGACAATCCCGCCACGTCGGTGCGGACGAAGTCGATCTGATCCTGTCCGAGATGGCCCAGATTCTGCGCGTTGAGCGTATTGACCAACCCGATGACGTGCACCCCCGCGATGTCGAAGCTGTACCACCCGTCACCGCGGGTGCCCTTGCCGAACACCGAGCGGTAGCGCTGTCCGCCGTCGTCGGTCGAATCGTGTTCGCCGGGCACGGTGAAGATGTGCGGTGTGGACAATCCGGACATCATCTGGCGGACCTGATCGAATTGCGCGGGTGTGGCGAGATGTGTCAGGTCACCGGTGTGAATGACGAAATCCGGTGTGTATCCGAGGGTATTGACCTGATCGATCGCCTCGGTGAAGGTGTCGGTGACATTCGCGTTGGCGGTGCCCTGGAATCCGATGTGGCTGTCGCTGATCTGCGCGAATCGCAGGGTTGGACGTTCGGCGGTGGCCGGGGCCGCGCCCGCCACATGGGAGATGACCTCGCCGCCGACCACGGTCAGGCCGACGGCCGCGCCGAACCAGGCACTGTGGCGTAGCAGCTGACGCCGGGTCATGGCGTGCGGAGCGCGCGGATCGGTGTGCTGCGGGAGTTGTTCGGTCACGGGGTCACCACCACTGTCGCGTGCATGAAGGGATGAATCGAGCAGAAGTAGGCGAAGGTGCCCGGCTGAGCGAAGGTGAAGCTGAATGTGGCCCCCGTGCCCATTCCCGGGGAGTGGAACGAGCCGTCGCGCGCCACCACCGTATGCGGTTCCTCGTCGCGATTGGTCCAGGTCACGGTGGTGCCGGCCCTCACGGTCACGGTCTGCGGGCCGAAGGCGAAATTGTCGATGGTGACGGCGTTCGGTCCGGCCACGGCGGCCGGCGTGCGAGGCGCATTCGACATTCCGGGCATATTCGGCATCGGTTCCGGGCCACCCGGGGTCATACCCAGACCGGGGTCCTCGGAGCGGACGGTGGGAGCGGGTGGGCTCGCCCCCTTGTCGGCGGGGGTCGCGCACGCCGTGAGTGTCATGACGCCGAGGGCGACCGTCGCGGCGGCGGTGAAATTCAGAACGAGGTGTCGTGGCATCGGATCCGGCCTCCATCCGGACCCCGCGGAGTGCGGGGCTTCACCGACAGATAGGCGACCGGGTTACAGACCGAGGTCGATATTCAATTCCGCCGCCGCGCGCAGCGCCCGATGCTGCAGCACCTTCGCATTGGCCACGCTGATGCCGAGCGCGGCGGCCGATTCGCGCACCGACAACCCCTGCAGGAAACGCAGTTCGAGAATCCGGCGGTAGCGTTGCGGGAGCTCGCCCAAGACCGCGCGGACGTGTTCCGGTGCCCTCGACTCGGCGGAATCGGTTGGCGCCGAAGCGGTCTCGTCCGGAATGTCGTCGTCGATGACCGTGATCTCCCGGCCCATCCGCGATCGCCAGTGCGCGGCGAGCACCGTGCGAGCGGTGGTCCGCAGATAGGCGCGCACCTCGGCGACGCTCGCGGTGATCCGCAGCGGTTTCAGCGCGGCCACGAACACCTCCGCGGTGAGATCCTCCGCGTCCGGTTTGTTGCCGACCTTGCCGAAGATCAGCGCGTAGACCCAGCCGACGTTGTCCCGGTACACCTCTTCCCAGCTGGGATAGCGATCCTGCGGTACCAGTCGCAGGTCGCGGCGCCGGGGCTCCTCCGGCGATCGCGACCCGGCCGTGGATCGCCCTGCCATCCCAACCACCCTCCTGCAGCCCGGTGACGCACGCGCCTGTCAGGGATAGATACGGGGTGTGGTTACATGCGGTTCGGTGCGCGCCGTCAGGCCGGCTTCTCCGGTGCGAACACCTCGATCGAGCCGTTCGCTTCACGGACCTGCAGCCGCGGTAGGGGAGCGGGCGTGCGGGGCAGCTCGTGGGTCACGACCTCACCCTCGAAACCGAAGGAGGTCGAGTGGCACGGGCAGCGCAGCCGAGCCGCCGTCGCGTCCAGCCATAATTTGCACCCCTGGTGGGTGCAGATTCCCGACAGCGCGTAGACGACCCCGTCGCGGCGGCGGAGGAAGCCGTTGACGGCGCCGAGATCGAACGGTGTGGTCGCGCCGTCGGGTAGTTCCGCACTGGCGAGGACCGGTTGCCAGGTTCCGTGGGACGGCACCAGGGTCTGCTGTGCGGCAGCAACTTTCGGCTCGCCGGATCCGCTCAGGACCATGTGGTCGATGACCCCGCCCGCCGCGGCCGCGGCCGCCACCGACGTGCCGATCAAGACCGCGCGCCGGGTCGGACGCCGCGTGCGCGCACCCGGATCGGCGGGCTCGTCGAGATCCTCGGACAGGCGATGATGCAGCCGGGCGATGAACTCCTCGTCGGGGCTACCGGCACCGGTCCGGGCCGCCCGCAGCGCGATCGCGGCGCGGATCTGGGCGGCGTCGTCATCGTCGGGCCGGAAACCGCGCGGGCTGCGGCCGGCCAGGATGTCGTCGACGTAGCGCTCCACATCTTTGCTGCTCACAACGAGCCTCCTGATCCGGGACGGGCAGCCGATCGCAGCGCCGAGCGCTGGCGTGCCTCGGCCTCGGGAACGCTGACACCGAGCCGCGCCGCTGTGTCGGCCATCGAAAGTCCTTGCAGGAAACGCAATTCCAGGATCCGCCGATCGGATTCCGGGAGTTCGGCGAGCAGATCGCCGACCGCTGCCGGCGTGGTCGAGGCGCGGCCGGGCGGCTCGGTGTCGATCACGGTGATCTCCCGGCCCACCCGGGAGAGCCAATAGCGGGCCAGGACCGTACGCGCGGTATGTCGCAGCAGTGCTGGAATCTCCGATGGTTCCGCACCCGGGGGCGATGGTTCCAGCGCTGTCATGAACACCTCCGTCGTCAGCTCTTCGGCATCGGGCGCGGCGCCCACCTTCGCGAGCATCAGCGCGTATACCCAGCCGACATTGCCGCGGAAGATCTCCTCCCAGTCGGCGTAGCCGTCCCCGGATGGCGACGCCGGTGTGGGCGCCGACTCGGACTGCCCGCTCATCTGCCGCCGCCCTCCTCTCCGATGTCGCCGCTTTCGAGTCCATCTCGGGCCGATCGGGTGTGCGGAAACACTGTGCCGCCGTCGAAAACTGTGCCGCCATCAATTAGATAGCAGGGCGGTTACACATACCACCGGTTACGCGCCACGAGCCGGGCCGAGCGCCGCGCCGCGTAACCCGCGCTCCTATCTGCAGGCACAACGACTGCGAGGAGTGACGAAGATGAACGTGGTATCCGGGGTGCAGTGCGCACGAGTAGTGGCGGCCGGCGTTGCCCTCGCCGGTGCGATCGCGACGGCCGCACCCGGTGGCGCTGCCGGGGCGCCGGACCATGTGGCCTTCGATCCGGTTGCCGCGCAGTGTCTTTGGGCCGACACCGCGCATCCGCGCGGAGACACCGTCACGGCGGGCGGGTGGAGTTACAGCTGCGGAACCGACGCCGCCGGCGCGCCGCGGTGGATTCGCGGGGCGGCGGCAAGGGGGCCGAGTACGGTGCCCAATCCGGGGGCGGCGAACGCGCCCGCCGGACATTTCAGCGCGGGGGCCCGGCAACCCGGCACCGAATACACCGACTACTGCGTGGGCGACCAGTTGATCGAAGGGCGCGACAACGTCTACGAAGTCACGTCGAGCGGGGACGGTCTACTGTTCTGGCGGCCCGCCGCGGCCCTGGACTCGTGGACGTTCGACCCCGGCAGTCATCCGGCGCCGCCCTCCGCGCGCGGTTCGAGCCTCTGCCGGGACGGTCAACTCCTCTGAATTCGGACCTTCCAGGCGTCGCCCGACCATGGGCCGCGGCACATCGGCGAGTGAATCACCGGCGGGCGGGTAATCGCACTGCCGAGTGAAGTTGTCGCGGTGCGGCGCCCCCGGGTGCGGTGGTCGCGACGGTTTCGGTGCGAAAGTGCGGCGGCCGGGCGGTGACGTTCGTCCGGTTCGTGTCGGTGGGACAGGAATCGGCGTGTTCTCCGTAGGGTCGCCGGTGTCGAGGAAAGGGGCCGTCCGGATGTTCGAGCGGGTAGTGCAGAAGTCGGTGGAGACGTTCGTGCGGGCGGGGACGGGGGTGCAGGAACCGCTGGCGGCGAAGTACGTGGGCCGGTTGCGGCGCAAGCATCCGGAGCGGACGCCGGAGGATATCGAGCGCGGCCTGCGGTGGCGCTATCTGGGCGCGGTGACCGTCAGTGGCACACTCGCGGGCCTGTCGGCGGCGGTGCCCGGAGTGGGCACGATCATCGGACTGGCGGCCAGCGGTGTGGAATCGGTCTTCTTCATGGAAGCCTCGGCGTTCTACGCCGTCTCGGTGGGCGAGTTGCACGGGATGCGAACGATGTCGCAGCAGCAGCGCCGGGCGCTCGTGGTGGCGGTGGTCCTGGGCGAGGGCGGGGCGCAATTGCTCGGCAAGGGCGCCGGGCAGTCCGCCAAGGATTGGGCCTCGGCGGTGGCGGACAAGCTTCCGGTGGTCCGCTCGATCGACAATCCGATGGCCCGCAAAGTCGTCGTCGGGTTCATCGCCAAGCGCGGGGCGTTGCTGTTCGGCCGGGCGCTGCCCGCCGGCCTCGGTGCGATCATCGGCGGCACCGGCAACTACGCGCTCGGCCGGGCGGTGCTCGCGAACGCCGATCGCACCTTCGAATCGGCGCCCCCGTCGTGGCCGGACGATGTCCGGGCCGCCGTCAACGCCTGATTCCGACGTGCCCGAAGGGTCCGCGAGCATGTCGGTGGGCTGGGCTAATGTGCCAGAGGTGAGCGAAACCGGGATCGAGGACGCACGTGCCGCGGAGGCGGCCGACACCGCCGAGGCGGCGACGGGCGACGAGCGCACCGAATGGCAGCGGCTGGCCGAAGAGGTCCGCGAGCACCAGTTCCGGTACTACGTGCGCGATGCGCCGATCATCTCCGACGGCGAGTTCGACAAGCTGTTCCAGCGCCTGCTGGCGCTGGAGGAGGCGCATCCGGACCTGCGCACACCGGATTCGCCGACGCAGCTGGTCGGCGGCGGCTTCGCCACCGATTTCACCGCGGTCGACCATCTCGAGCGCATGCTCTCGCTGGACAACGTGTTCGACGAGGACGAGATGCGTACCTGGATCGGCCGGGTTGTCGCCGAAACCGGGGCCGATACGCACTTCGTCTGCGAGGTGAAGGTCGACGGTGTGGCGCTGAACCTGGTCTACGAGAACGGCCGGCTGGTGCGCGGTGCCACCCGTGGCGACGGCCGCACCGGTGAGGATGTCACCCTCAACGCGCGCACGATCGAGGACATCCCCGAACAGCTCACGCCCACAACGGAATTCCCGATACCGGAGCTGCTCGAGGTGCGCGGTGAGGTGTATTTCCGGCTCGAGGACTTCGAGAATCTGAACGCCGCGATCGTCGCCGAGGGCAAACCGCCCTATGCGAATCCGCGCAATACGGCCGCCGGATCGCTGCGGCAGAAGGATCCGGCGGTCACCTCCCGGCGCCGGCTGCGCATGATCTGCCACGGCTTCGGCCGGATGGTCGGATTCAGCCCGTCCTCGCAGTTCGAGGCCTATCAGGCGCTGGCGGCCTGGGGCCTGCCCGTCTCGGCGCACACCGTGCGCGTGCAGGGCGCCGACGCGGTAATCGAACGCATTCGGTACTGGGGTGAGCACCGCCACGACATCGAGCACGAAATCGACGGCCAGGTGATCAAGGTCGACGAGTTCACCCTGCAACGCCGCCTCGGCAGCACCTCGCGTGCCCCGCGCTGGGCGATCGCCTACAAGTACCCGCCGGAGGAGGCCACCACCCGCCTGCTCGACATTCAGGTCAACGTCGGCCGCACCGGCCGGGTGACGCCGTTCGCGGTGATGGAGCCGGTCACCGTCGCCGGCTCGACGGTCGCGATGGCCACGCTGCACAACGCCTCGGAGGTCGAGCGCAAGGGTGTGCTGATCGGCGATACCGTCACCATCCGCAAGGCCGGCGACGTCATTCCCGAGGTCCTCGGCCCGGTGGTCGACGTGCGTGACGGCAGCGAACGGCGCTTCGTCATGCCCACCCACTGCCCGGAATGCGGCACCGAGCTCGCCCCCGAGAAGGAGGGCGATGCCGATATCCGCTGTCCGAACCAGCGGCATTGTCCCGCGCAGCTGCGGGAGCGGGTCTTCCACATGGCCGGGCGCGGCGCGTTCGACATCGAGGCGCTGGGCTACGAGGCCGCGATCGACCTGCTGAAGTCGGGCGCGATCGCGGACGAGGGCGATCTGTTCGACCTCACCGAGGAGAAACTGCTCGGCACAACGCTTTTCGTCAACAAGAGCGGCACCCTCTCGGCCAATGGCAAACGCCTGCTGCAGAATCTGGACACCGCGAAGGACCGTCCGCTGTGGCGGGTGCTGGTGGCGCTGTCCATCCGCCACGTCGGGCCGACCGCGGCGCGCGCCTTGGCCGCCGAACTGGGGAGTATGGCGGCGATCGAGGAGGCGTCGGCCGAGGCGCTGGCGGCCGTCGACGGCGTCGGCCCGACCATCGCGGCCGCGGTGAAGGAATGGTTCACCGTCGACTGGCACCGCACCATCGTCGACAAGTGGCGTGCGGCCGGGGTGCGGATGGAGGACGAGCGCGACGAATCCATCGAACGCAACCTGGAAGGGCTGTCGATCGTGGTCACCGGCTCCCTGCAGGGATTCTCCCGCGACGAGGCCAAGGAAGCGATCCTGATGCGCGGCGGTAAGGCGGCCGGATCCGTCTCGAAGAAGACGGCCTTCGTGGTGATCGGTGATTCCCCCGGGTCCAAGGCGGCCAAGGCCGAGGAACTCGGTGTGCCCATTCTGGACGAGGACGGGTTCCGCACGCTGCTGGCGGAGGGGCCCGATGCGGTGCGGCCGGAGTCGGATACCGAGGACGAATCGGACTGAGGATGGATCAGCTGGATACGGGGGTGCGGATTCGTCCCGCCGGCCCGGACGATTTCACGGCGATCGCACTGCTCACGGTCGACACCTACGTCGGCGAGGGGCATGTGCATTCCGAAAGTCCCTATGTGGCAGAACTTTCCGATACCGAGACCAGAGCGCGCGAAGCCGAGGTCCTCGTCGCGGAGCGCGAGGGAGACCTGCTCGGTTCGCTGACCATCGCGCGACCCGGCACCACGTACGCCGATATCGCGCGGCCGGGCGAACTGGAGTTCCGCATGCTCGCGGTCGCCAAGCGTGCCCGCGGCGCCGGTGTCGGCACCGCTTTGGTCCGGACCGTCGTCGAGACGGCCCGGGCGGAGAGCTTCGCCGCTGTGGTGCTGACCACGATGCCCGGGATGGCCGACGCACGCCGCATTTACGAGCGGCTGGGATTCGGCCATGTGCCGGAACGGGATTGGCACACCGACGCCGGGCTGCCGCTCACCGTCATGCGGCTGGAGCTTACGCGCGGGACGTAGGCGTATCCGGCGCGAGGCGGGCAGGGGCGGGTACCGCGCAGCTGCCCACCGCTGCTCTTCGCCGAGATGTGCTGCGCCGCAATCGGTTCAGCTCAGGACGGTGGCGACGATGCCCGCCAGATAGCCCAGCCGCGCGATCTCGGACGGACGGAAATCCGGCCCGCCCGGGCGGCCCAGCAGCAGCGCCTTACCGGTATTGCCGAGCGGGGCGGCCGCCAGTTTGGTGTCCATGTCCCGCCAGATCTGCGGGACCCAATCGGCCTCGGGATCGAGGGCGGTCGGCTTCTCGAGCGGCATCCACGGCACACTGCCGGCCTGCGTCTCGGGTGCGCTGGTGCTGCCGACCAGACGCTGGCCGCCACCGTGCGGCCCCAGATCCATCACGGTGCTCCATCCGACCTGCAGGACGCGCGGGACGCCGTCGACCAGCACCTGCAGCCGGTCGTCGCGGGCGGTGGCGACCTGGTCGATCAGCTCCAGCTCGCGATGGGTGTCGAGAATGCCGGAATACGGACGCAGCGAATCGACCCGCACATCGGCGAGCGATTCTGCCGCGGTGATCAACGTGTCGGGCAGCGCGCCCGACGGAACTTCCACCACCAGATCGTCGATCGCATATCCTGCGCCGCGTTCGACGACATCCAGCGAGAGGATGTCGGCGCCGACGGAGCCCAGCGCTACTGCGAGTGAACCGAGACTTCCTGGGCGATCCGGAAGCTGCACGCGAAGCAGATATGACACGTGCTTGCCTTCCTTTCCTGTGCGACCGAGACTTTCGGACGTATACCCGAGTCTCGCAATACTTACACCCACTGCTTCCAGCAAACGATTCGAAGCCGTGGCAGTGAGGTACGCCACATCCATTGTCGGCCGAACCCCGGGTGCAGTGCCAGTGCCGTTCCGATGACGTTGTGATGTCAACCTTGTTTCCGGCGAGCACCGGAACGAACGGCGCAGCCCGACCGTGACCGGATGGCTACAACGCGCACCCATTAGGCTGTGTTGTCCGACCCTAATGGGGAGGCCCTGCGTGGTTACGCATCCGCTGCCGCCTCCGGACCTTGACCCCATTAGGCTGTCCCATGCGCAGCACCCTGCGCCATCGACACGCACCAACCTGCCGAAAGGGGATTCGCGGTGTCCGCCATCTCCCGCGACGAGGTCGCACACCTCGCCCGGTTGTCCCGGCTCGCCCTCACCGACGAAGAGCTCGATCTGTATGCCGGTCAGCTGGATTCGATCCTGAGTCACGTGCAGGTCATCACCGAGGTCGCCGCCGACGTACCGGCCACCGCGTCGCCGAATCCGACCGCCAACGTCACCCGCCCGGATGTGGTCGTTCCCGGGCTCAGCCCGGACGAGGCCCTGTCCGGCGCTCCCGCGGTCGACGAGCAGCGGTTCATGGTTCCGCAGATCCTGGGAGAAGGCGAGTAATGAGCGGCGATCTGACGAAACTGTCCGCGGCCGAGCTGGCGGAGAAGATCCACGGCCGCGAGGTGTCCTCGGTGCAGGTCACCGAGGCGCATCTGCAGCGCATCGCCGAGGTCGACGGTGAGCTCAACGCCTTCCTGCACGTCGCCGGCGAGCAGGCGCTGGTGACCGCCGCCGAGGTCGACGCCGCGATCGCTGCGGGCACCGTGGCCTCGCCGCTGGCGGGAGTTCCGTTGGCGCTCAAGGACGTTTTCACCACCACGGATATGCCGACCACCTGCGCGTCGAAGATTCTCGAGGGCTGGGTGTCGCCCTACGACGCGACCGTGACGGCCAAACTGCGTGCCGCCGGCATCCCGATCCTCGGCAAGACGAACATGGACGAGTTCGCGATGGGTTCGTCCACCGAGAACTCGGCGTACGGCCCGACCCGCAACCCGTGGGACACCAGCCGCATCCCCGGCGGGTCCGGCGGCGGTTCGGCGGCGGCCCTGGCCTCCTATCAGGCGCCGCTGGCGATCGGCACCGATACCGGTGGTTCCATCCGTCAGCCCGCCGCGGTCACCGCGACCGTCGGTACCAAGCCGACCTACGGCACCGTGTCCCGCTACGGCTTGGTCGCCTGCGCGTCGTCGCTGGACCAGGGCGGCCCGTGTGGTCGCACCGTGCTCGACACCGCCTTGCTGCACGAGGTGATCGCCGGTTACGACCCGAAGGATTCGACCTCGCGCGATGTGCCGGTGCCGGCGCTCGTGGAGGCAGCTCGCGCGGGTGCGCGCGGCGATCTGACCGGCGTGAAGGTCGGCGTGGTGAAGGAGCTGCATTCCGACAGCTACCAGCCGGGCGTGCTCGCCTCCTTCGACGCCGCGGTGGCGCAGCTGAAGGATCTGGGCGCCGAGGTGGTCGAGGTGTCGTGCCCACACTTCGAATACGCGCTGGCGTCCTACTACCTGATCCTGCCGAGTGAGGTCTCGTCCAACCTGGCCCGCTTCGATGCCATGCGGTACGGCCTGCGCGTCGGCGACGACGGCACCCACTCCGCGGAGCAGGTCATGTCGCTCACCCGCGAGGCGGGGTTCGGCCCGGAAGTCAAGCGCCGCATCATGATCGGCACCTACGCGCTCTCGGCCGGATATTACGACGCCTACTACGGTCAGGCACTGAAGGTGCGCACCCTGATCGCGCAGGACTTCGACAAGGCCTACGAGACCGTCGATGTGCTGGTCTCGCCGACCAGCCCGTTCACACCGTGGAAGCTGGGGGAGAAGGTGAACGATCCGCTGGCGATGTACCTGTCGGACCTGTGCACCCTCCCGACCAACCTGGCCGGGCACTGCGCGATGTCGGTGCCGTCGGGGCTGTCCGCCGACGACGGCCTGCCCGTGGGCCTGCAGATCATGGCGCCGGCGCTGGCCGATGATCGGCTCTATCGCGTGGGCGCCGCCTACGAGGCCGCGCGCGGTCCGATCGCCTGAGCCCACGCGATCGGCGAGCTCGTTCCGGCCCGGATGCGTGGCGGCGTACCCGTCAGGTGACGCCGCCGCGCGGGCCGGACGCGGGCGCGGATCGGATCGTCGATACGCCGATTACGGCCGCGGCCATGGGCGGCCGTCGAGCCGCTCGATATCGGTGTTGAAGCGCTGCAGATAGTCGGCGAAGCGCGCGACGTCGTCGGGGGACCAGCCTTCGAGCACGCGGCCCAGACCTTCGATATTGGCGTCGCGTTCGGCGTCGAGGTTCTCCTCGCCGGCCGGTGTGATGCGGAATTTGCGGGCCATTCCGCCGTCGGGATCGGGGATGCGCTCGACGTGTCCGGCGCGCAACAGCGCCGCGGTCTGCCGGTTGAGGGTGGAGGCGTCGAGACCGAACGCCTCGCTGAGCTGGCCGATCGACATCGGACCCTCGATGGCGAGCCGGCTGAGCAGCAGGTAGGCGCTGCGATCGAGGCGGGTGCCGTCGCGGCGATAGCGCGGGTGAATGGTGTAGCGGCCGAGCAGCATGGTCTCGAATTCCACCAGATTCGTGGGCTTGTCCATGCCGTCCTTCCGCCGATTTACAGTTCTGACCTGCGAGAACCGGTATAGCACACGGCCGGGGCCGGGCGGGCACGGTGGTCGGCTGGGTGGGAGCCGGCGCCGTGGCCGCCGCGGCTGCCGCACTCGACGTCAGCAGCTCCCCAGGGCGGTGCCCTGATCGGATCCGTAGCGGTGGCCGTGGCCGGGGCCCGGTGCGAGGGCGGAGAGCATATCCGCGGTGGTGTGCACCCAGCTCAGTCCCGGCAGCCACATCGGATGGGGTGCGTCGTGGCGGGTGCCGGTGAGATCGGGGGCGCGCCAAAGCAATTGCGGCGACCACTGCACCACCGGATCGGAGGAGTTGGCCAGGACGGTGGCCCCGCCGCGGTGCACGGCCGATGCCGGTGGGCCCGCCCACAGCGCGGCGCAGACCCGGGCGCGTTCGGCCCGGTCGTCGGCGAAGATCGCGCTGCCCGCGGTCGCGCCCAGGCTCTGGCCGTAGACGTACAGCTTGGGCGGATGGGCCAGGCCGGCCAGGCGTCGTTCGATGCCGGTGAACAGGGCCCGTGCCGAGCGCTCGGCGTCGGCCCGGGCGAACAGGAAGGTCGCCCAGCTGGGAGCCTGCGAATATTGCATGCCGACCAGCGTCGCATCGCCGTCGAACCGTTCGTCCAGGCCGCGAGCGGCATTGGCGTCGAGCCAGCCCGATCCGGTCGGCACCATCATCACGAGGTGGGTGCGGTCGAATCCGCCGGATCGTTCGATCTCCCGAATCGCCAGCGCGACACGGGAATCGAGATCCGGTGCCGAGTCCAGACCGATGTAGACGCGCACCGACCGGCCGCGTTCGGCCACGAATTTGCGCCCCTCCGCTCCGAGCGAGGCCCAGCTCACTTCCGAATCCGGGCTGCCCGAGCGGGTGTAGGACACCGGTCGCACGACGCTGGGATCCATGGCGGCGTCGGCCGAGGCGAATGCCGACCGCTGCCAACTCACGACTGCCGGAAGCAGGGCGAACTGGCAGGCCAGGATGGTGGCGGCGACCAGTGCCGTCGCCCGCAGTCTTCCCGCAAACCGTGCCGCCCAGCGCAATCCACGCCCGACGAGCACGATCGGAACGACCACCGCGACAACGCCGATCGCCCAATGCAGCCAGTACCGCACACCGACCGGCGGAAAATCCATGGCCGCCCGCAGCCGGTTCTGCCAGTACCAGGCATGGGTCAGCGCGGCACCGGCCACGGCGCATGATGCGATCACGATCGCACTCCGGAACCGACTCGTCCGCACCTGCATATCGATATTCCAGTGCCTTAACACCTTCCGGACTAGTCCCGCCACACCCAGCGCAATGAGTACCAGCAGCGCGGTGAGCAACGCCTGCGCGATCGAGGTGCGCGGAAGTAGTCCCGGCGCCAGCGAGGCGGAAATCCCCGCCGCCGCAGCTACCAGGGTCCCCGTCCGAGGCGTGCCCATGGTGACGAGCCGCCGAATCGTCGCGCCGAGTGCGTGCCGTGCCCGTGCCCGCTCGGACGCGCGGGGAGGCAGCTTCGTGGGAGTCGGTTCGCCGAGCGAGGGTGGTGCGAAGCATGTCCGTGCGGTGGCCTCGGAGTCGGCCGTCGACGAGTTTCCCAGCGTGCCAGTTGAATTGGTGAGACCGTGTGAGTGCTTCGGCGTCGATCGGTGTTTACCGTTCGTGCCAGTGCCAGTGCCAGTGCCAGTGCCAGTGCCAGTGCCAGTGCCAGTGCCAGAGGCAGAGGCAGAGGCAGGAGCAGAGCCAGAGCCCGTGCCCGGCGTCGCCGTCTTTCGTAGCTTGCTCGCCGGCTGGGTTCGCGAAACCTCTCGCCGCGCACCCGGCCGCTGGAATGGTGAAAGTTCCAGCGCCGCAACGGACACCCGCGCCCGATCCGGTACCCATCCGCCGGCGCCGCCTCCCGCCGCCGCTGTCACCGGAGTGCCGAGCCACAGGCCGATCCCGTCGATACCCCGCCCGGTAACGCTGCCGAGCTGAATAGCCCTGCGCGACAGCCACTCGCGCGCTCCACGTGCGGCCTGCGACGCCACTGCACCGATGCGTGCGGCAAGCAGAACGCGCCGGTCACGATCGCCGGCACTCCCACCCGGGCGCCCGCTCCATCTGCGCCCGGCCGGTACACCGCGATTCGAATCCGACCATGGCGACCACCGATTCGCCGGTCTCGCTGTACGTTGCCCTCCCCGGCGCGGCCGGATGGTTCGGCGCACGATGGCGAACAACGCCGCCACCATCAGCAGCACCATGGCGAGCCGGGCGAGGACGTGGGCGATCTGCGGTCCGAGCTCCGTTCCGGAAAGCTGCCGGCCGAACAGGTATTCGGGCATCGGCGGGGCGTAGTTCTGGCGGCGGGAGTTCAGATCCACCGCCGCGGTGGCGACGGACGCCATCGTGGTGCAGCGAGCGCGGGCGAGCAGATCACCGCGCGTATCGCAGGCGGCGAACATCCGGGTCTCGAGGGCATTGTCGATGGCCCGGCGCGCCCACGCACCGAGGGGATGGCCGCGACCTGCGGCGTAGCGCAGCAGGTCGTAGCCGAGGTCGTGCGCCTTGCAGGCGGTGTCGAATTCGGTGGGCAACGGAATCGGCGAGGAGCACTCACCGGACGGATCGACCGGCATACCGGCCAGCTGAACCGGCCGATAGCCCTGTGTCGCAGCGAAATCCGCGGGCATCACCGCCAGCTCCGGCCGGTCTCCGGTCAGCGCCCGCACCGCATCGCGCGCGGCCGCATTCTCCGGCGCGGGTCCGACCTCGGCCGCCCCCGCCCCGGGCGACGACGACACCAGCATCGCGATCACCGCCGCGACGAGGGCGACGAATCCGGTGATCGCGCGCAAAGGCCCACGCCGCCAATGCTTTACGCCGTGCTTGCGTGCACCGCCCCGACTTGGCATCGCGGACGGCACCGTACTGTCGTGCCCGCGCCGCGCACGTCGGCCGTCGCGTCCCGGCCCGGCGTCGACCACCGTGGTCCCGCCGGCCCGGCGCGGCGACCCATCCGCAATATCGCTCATGGCGGTCGAAGGTAGGAATCGGGAACCGGCGCGCACCTCACGCTGAGGATCGATTTCGGCACCGCTACCGGGGTGCGCGCGGCCGGCCGTCTCATACCCGGGTAGGGGGCGAGATGTCGATCCCGGGGGTGAGGACGGATCGCCGGGAAATTCCTAGGCTCGTCACCATGAGACGGGCGATACGAGTGGCGCGGCAGGCGCGGGCGGCGGCGCGAACTCCGGGCCGTGCGCGGCTGTGGTTCGACATGGCGACGGTGGTGGTCGTGGGGACGCTGTTCGCGGTCGGCTGGCCGACTCTGCATCTCACCCATCAGGTGCCGGCCGCCGCACAGCCGTTCATCGCCGCGCTGGCGGTCTTTCCGCTGGCGCTGATCCGCGTCAACCCGGCGCTGGGCTGGGCCATCTCGGCCGGTGCGGCGTTGCTGATCGCGCTGGCCATCTCGCATCAGCCGGGCAACGATCTGCCGTACCAGGTCGTGCACATTCTGGTGTTGTTCGCGTTGCTGTTCGCGGTGGCGGTGCGGGCGCCCATGCAGATCGTGCTGATCGCGTGGATCGCCTCGTCACTGCTGTTCGCGACCACGATGGCGGGCACCAGCTCGTTCGCGGAGGCGGGGTTCGGCTGGCCGCTGGCGATGACCGGGCTGGTCGGATTCGGTCTGCTGGTGCGCTGGCTGGTGCTGTCGCGGCAGGCCCTGGTGCGGCAGGAGGAACAGAACGAACTGGAACGGGCTCGCCGCGCGATCCTCGAGGAGAAGGCTCGCATCGCGCGCGATCTGCACGACGTGGTCGCCCACCACATGTCGATGGTCGTGGTGCAGGCACAGACCGCGCCCTATCGGGTGCCGGACGTGTCGGAGGCGGCCCGTGCGGAGTTCGACTCCATCGGCGCCTCCGCCCGGGAGGCGCTCAACGAGATCCGCAGCATGCTCGGTGTCCTGCGCAGCGACGGTCAGCTGCCCGAACACGCGCCGCAGCCGGTCGCCGCGGACGTGGTGTCGGTTCTGGACGGCGTGCGCCGCGCGGGTGTGCGCATCGACTGGACCATCGACGGGCCGCTCGCCGCGGTCCCCGATACCGTCGGCCTCGCGCTGTACCGGATCGTGCAGGAGTCGCTGTCGAACGTCTCACGGCATGCGCCGGGCGCGGGCGTCACCGTGACATTGACGGTGGCGGCGCAGGCGGTGGAGGTGCTGGTCGCCAACGATGCCGGGACGGGCGGGACGCCGGTGGTGAGCTCGGACGGCAGCGGTATCTCCGGAATGCGGGCCCGGGCGGAATCCATCGGCGGCATGCTGGCCGCCGGTCCGCGCTCCGAAGGTGGCTTCCAGGTGTACTCGCGGTTACCGATCCTCGTCACGGAAAGAACTGTCGAGGCATCCGCCGCGACTGCCCTGCCGGGCGCGCGGAACTGAGTCCGCGGTCGTGTAAGACTTAGCGGCGATGCTCACCTATTTCCAAGCCATCGTGATCGGCGCGCTGCAGGGCGTCACCGAATTGTTCCCCATCTCGAGCCTGGGCCATTCCGTGCTGGTGCCGGCCTGGCTGGGCGGCAGCTGGGAGAAGCTGGTCACCGAGGGCGACTCCGACAACGGCACCCCGTATCTGGCCTTCGTGGTCGCCTTGCACGTGGCGACCGCGCTCGCACTGCTGGGCTACTACTGGCGGGATTGGCGCGACATCATCATCGGCTTCGTGACCACGCTGCGCACCCGGCGCATCGAGACCTCGTCGCAGCGGCTGGCCTGGCTGATCGTGCTGGCGACCATTCCCGTGGGTGTGCTCGGCCTGCTGCTGGAACATCCGCTGCGCACGATGTTCGCGACGCCGATCTACGCGAGCATCTTCCTCACCCTCAACGGCGTGGTGCTGATCGTCGGCGAGGGCCTACGCCGGCGCAACGCACCGTCGCTGGCCGAATACGGTCGCCGCTTCGCCGCGGACGAGGCCCGCGCCGACGCGCAGGCGCGCGGTGTGACGCTCCAGGAGGATCTCGAGGTCCCCTCCGACGAGCGGCTGGCGGCGCTGTCGGTCAAGGATGCGCTCGGCATCGGCCTGGCCCAATCCGGTGCGCTGCTGGCCGGATTCAGCCGCTCCGGCCTGACGATGGTCGGCGGTCTGCTGCGCGGACTCGACCACGAGGACACCGCGAAATTCGCCTTCCTGCTCGCCACCCCGGTCATCCTGGCCGCGGGTGTGCTGAAGCTGCCGGAACTGGCCGGTCCGCAGGCCGCCGGCATCCACGGACAGGCGCTCGTGGGGGCGATCGTCGCCGGCATCGCGGCGTGGCTGGCGGTGCGATTCCTGGAGCGGTTCTTCAAGTCCCGCACGCTGCTGCCGTTCGCGGTCTACTGCTTGGTGGCGGGGCTGCTGTCGATCATCAGATTCATCTGAGGCGGGTATGCCCATCACCGTATTGATCGCCGACGATCAGGCGATGGTCCGGCAGGGGTTCGGCGCGCTGCTGGCCGCCCAGCCCGATATCAGCGTCATCGGCGATGCGGCCAACGGCGCGATCGCGGTGGCCGAGGCCAAACGGCTGCGACCCGATGTGGTGCTGATGGATGTGCGCATGCCGGAGATGAACGGGCTCGAGGCGGCGCGGGCCATTCTGGCCGCCGGATTCGATCCGCCGGTGCGCGTGCTGATGCTGACGACCTTCGATATCGACGACTACGTGTACGAGGCGTTGGGCCTGGGTGCCAGCGGATTCCTGCTCAAGGACGCGCCCGCCGACGAACTGGTCCGCGCGGTGCGGGTGGTCGCCGAGGGACAGGCGTTGCTGGCGCCGACGGTCACCCGCCGCCTGATCGCCGATGTCACCCGTCGCCGCGCGCGCCCGAAACCCGCTCCCGCCCTGAACGCGCTGACCCCGCGCGAACGTGAGGTCCTCGAGCTGATCGCCAAGGGCATGTCGAACACCGAGATCGCCGAGGCGTTGTTCGTCGCCGAGCAGACCGTGAAAACCCATGTGTCCAAGGTGTTTTCCAAACTCGATCTGCGTGACCGCGCGCAAGCGGTGGTGATCGCCTACGAATCCGGCCTGGTCACGCCGGGCTGAGCGATCCGGGTAGGATCCCCACCTGGTACGTCGCCGGAAGGGGGGAACGTAGGTGTTGAACAACGGTGACGTGTTCGCCGGCTTCACCGTGGAGCGACTGCTCGGTCAGGGAGGGATGGGATCGGTCTACCTGGCGCGGCATCCGCGTCTGCCCCGGCTGACCGCGTTGAAACTGCTGAATCGCGAGCTGTACACCGATGCCGAGATTCGCGCCCGTTTCGAACGCGAGGCCGATCTGTGCGCACAACTCGATCATCCCGGCATCGTCGCCGTCTACGACCGCGGCGTCGAGGACGATCAGCTGTGGATCTGCATGCAGTATGTGGACGGCGTCGACGCCGCGACGGTGAATCCGCTGACGCTGCCGCCCGAGCGCGCGGTGCAGATCATCGAAGGTGTCGCCGACGCATTGGATTACGCGCACGGCAACGGTGTACTGCACCGAGATGTGAAGCCCGCCAACATCTTGCTGGCCCGAGCGGTGAGCGGCAAGGGAGAACGTGTCTTTCTCACCGACTTCGGAATCGCCCGCCTGCGTGAGGATTCCACGCACCTCACCCAGGCCGGCATGTTCACCGCCACCCTCGCCTACGCCTCGCCGGAACAGATGACCGGTGTCGAACTCGACCACCGCTCCGATCAGTATTCGCTGGCGTGTGCCCTGTACTGGCTGCTCACCGGAACCGGACCGTTCGACTCCGAACATCCCACCGAGGTCATTCGCGGCCACCTGCAACTGCCGGTCCCGCCGGCCAGTGCGCGGCGTGCCGGACTGTCCCCGGCGATGGACGGGGTGATCGCCCGCGCCATGGCCAAGCGGGCCTCCGAAAGATTCGGCAGCTGTATGGAATTCGCGGCCGCAGCGCGAGCCGCGCTGACCGCGCCCGGGGGGATGCCGATGGCAAGTGGTGCGGCCCCGACACTCATCCGGCCGGGCGGGCCGGCGCCCGTCCAGAACTCGGCGCGAATGCCCGCCGGACCGCAGCCCGGTAACCCTACGCGGGGATACCCGCCTGCGAACGGTGCAAGCGTGCCCGCCGGACCGCATCCCGGAACCCCTACGCAGGGGTACCCGCCGGCGAACGTTGCTCACGTTCCGACTGTGGTTCCCGTTGGGGGACAGCAGTATTCGCCGATGACCGCCGGCCCGTCGAACGCCCCCTCCGTCGCGCCGAGCCGGGCGCCGGTGCCGGCCGCGACCCACTCTCCCCCAGTGCGACCTCCTGGGATGCCCTCGCCCGCAAGTCCCTCTCCCGCAGGCTATTCCGCGCCGCCGCCGGGCTACCCACCCGCCCCTGGATACCGCCCGCGGCCGCCGAAGCGCTCGGGCGCGATGGTGGCCGCGATCATCGTCGCCGTGCTGGTGGTCGTTGCCGTCGTCGTCGCGATTGTCGTGGTGGTGCTGCAGAAGAACTCGAAGGGCAATGATTTCGCCGCTCTGAAGTCGACGTTCCCGCAGCTGGTGAAGCCCTCGGGGGTGGGAAGCAGCGGCACCGGATACGACGGCCAGTCCTGTTTCCGTGAGACCGACGGCAAAACCCTGCGCACGCCGGGTGACGCCGCCGATTTTCGTGTGGGGTCGTGGACCGCCGCGTGGGACTGCTGGGGAGCGGTGGACAAGCCCGAATACGCGGTCCTGTCCTACGACTCGTCGTCGGATGCGCAGCGCGTGATCGCGGGGTTGCCCGCCAACCGGAAGGGGGCGGGCGTCACGGGTAGCGACGTGAAGTACGACAGCTACATGTGGAAGACGGCCGACTCCGCGATCCCCAACGAGTTCTGGAAAGTCATCGCGTTCCGGGATTCGACGCGGTCGCGGTATCTGATCGTCGCACACGGTCAGTACTGGCCCGGTTTGCAGGAGGGCAAGACGTACCAGGAGTTCGACACCTGGTGCAACAAGATGCCCATGGCATAGGGCCGCGCCGCCGCCGCGGCGCCGGCCTCCCTCACCCGAAGAACGCGGCGGCCTCCCCGTGCCGATCGGTCGGCACCAGCTTGAGCTGTTTGGTGGCCTCCGCCAGCGACACCAGGCCGATCTCGGTGCCGTGCAGCGCCACCATCTGGCCGAACCGGCCGGCGTGGACCGCTTCGGCGGCGTGCAGGCCGAAGCGCGTCGCAAGCACCCGGTCGTAGGCGGTGGGCGTGCCGCCACGCTGGACGTGGCCCAGCACCGTGGTGCGGACCTCCTTGCCGATGCGGCGTTCGATCTCCACGCCCAGCTGGTGGGCCACCCCGGTGAACCGCTCGTGGCCGTATTCGTCGACCCCGCCCTCGCGCAGATGGAACGAGCCCTCGGCGGGTTTCGCGCCCTCGGCGACCACGCAGATGAAGTGTGAATCACCGCGCTGGAAGCGGCGTTTGATCATGGTGCACACCTCGTCGACGTCGAAGGGCACCTCGGGGACGAGGGTGAGGTGGGCGCCGGAGGCGATGCCGGAATTCATCGCGATCCACCCGGCGTGGCGGCCCATCACCTCCACCAGCATGACGCGCTGATGCGATTCCGCGGTGGTGTGCAGCCGGTCGATGGCGTCGGTGGCGATGGTGACGGCGGTGTCGTGGCCGAAAGTGGTGTCGGTGCAGTCGATGTCGTTGTCGATGGTCTTCGGCACGCCGACCACCGGCACACCTTCGTCGGAGAGCCAGTGGGCGGCGGTGAGGGTGCCCTCCCCGCCGATCGGGATGAGGGCGTCGATGCCGTTGTCGTCGAGGGTGCGTTTGATTCGCCCCAGTCCCTCGAGCAGCACGTCGGGATTGGTGCGGGCGGTGCCGAGCATGGTGCCGCCCTTGGTCAGCAGCCGGTCGGTGCGGTCGTCGTTGTGGATGTGGATCTTGCGATCCTCCAGTAACCCGCGCCAACCGTCCTGGAAGCCGACGATCGCGTCACCGTAGCGGCCGTTCGCAGTGCGAACGACAGCTCGGATGACCGCGTTCAAGCCTGGGCAGTCCCCGCCTCCGGTCAAGACTCCGATGCGCATGCCGCTATCTTGCCGCGCCCGGCCGCGCGGCGCAGCCCCACCCCCGTTAACCGGCGGTTACAGCAACCGGCTACCGCAGACAGCGGACATTGCGGGCGCGCAGTGGTGTCATTGCGCGGGCGCGCGGTGGTGTCATTGCGCGGGCGCGCAGTGGCCGGCCGGAAGGTCGTCGAGATGTTTGGTGATCAGCCCCGCCATCTTGTTGAGAATCTGGGTGCCGTCGTCGAAGGTGCCCGATGTCGCCTCTGCGGCAAGGGAAATGGCGACATCGCCGTTGGGTGTGGTCAGCAGGCCGAATTGGCGGACCAGGTAGTTGCCGCTCGGATCGGGGCCCCAGCCGCCTTTGAAACGTGTGTTGTCCAAATGTCCGAGGCCCCACTGCTGGCCCCAGACCACCTTGCCCATCAGTGTGGTCACGGTGTCGGCGTCGGGCAGGCAGGGCAGCCGCGATGCCCAGCGCACCTGGTCGGCCAGCGACCAGTCGGCCTGGCCGAACGCCGAGTACTCGGCGCGTGAGCGGGTCGCGGGGACGGTCGTGGTGGTGTCGCCCCCTTCACGCAGCACCGCCTGCACCGCCTTGGCCGCCGCGTCCGGGGCGCCCAGCGCCTGCCACAGTCCGTCGGCGGCGGAGTTGTCGGACTCGGTGATGGCCGCCGACATCTGATAGGTGCTGGTGTTGCCGTTGGTGCGCAGAACGGCAAGTGTCAGTGGGACTTTCATCGTCGACCAGGAGGGCCCGGTGGTCCAATCGCCCATCTGCGCGGTGCGCTGGCCGCCGACCGCCATGATCGCCATACCGGCGTGCCCGTCCAGACTCGGCCGCAGCGCGGTGAAATCGGCTGCCAGCGAACCCGGCAGCGCGAACATCGTGACGGGGGCGGACGAGGTGCTCGCCCGGGTCGTCGTGGTCGGCGTGCTGGTGTCGGAGGCGTTCGAGCAGGCTGCTGGGCTCAGTAACAGGCCCGCTCCGAGCAGTGCCGCCGCACAGCGAACAGCGCGAAAAGCCATGGCCCGCTTCGTGCTCGGCCGGAGTGGTGCGTGCACCCGTTCACCTCCACATCATGCGAATGGCCCCGCGCGGCACCATCCGTCAGACGAGGAATTGTGTGCGGTCGCGGCCCGCCGGTCAAATGCGCCGACCGTCGACGGCGCATATGAGACGACTGCGCAATCACCGCTCGCATTCTCCGCCGTGCAGTTCGTGCACGTGTTCGGACAGCAGTGCCGACATCCGGTTCATCATTTCGACCGCGTCATCATAGGAGCCCGAATCCGGTTGCGCCGCAAGGGCTACCGCGAGCTGGCCGGACCACGTCGGCACCAGTCCGAACTGGCGGACCAGATACGCTCCGGTCTCGTCGTCGGGTCCCCAGCCGCCCTTGTACTCGGCGCCGACGAACGAACCCAGGCCCCAGCTCTGGCTGTCGGTGATCTGCTGCATCAGATCCACCACCCGCGAAGCATTGTGCAGGCACGGCAGCCGGGCGGCGAAGCGCAGCTGATCGACCAAACTCCACGGGGTGGCGCCGAAGACCATGGGGTCGTCGATGGATTGGCGCGCATCCGGATTGTGCCGGTCGGCGACATCGGTGGTGGTGTCGCCGGCCTCGCGCAGCACCGCCTCGACCGCTTCGGCCGCGGGTTCACCGCCACCCAGCGCGATCCAGAGTGCTTGGGCAGCATCGTTGTCCGAGGCGGTGATGGCGGCCTGTGCGACATCGGCCAGGCCGACCGGGTCCCGGCGCAGCGCCGCGAGGGCGAGTGGCACCTTGATCGTCGACCAGGCGACTCCCGTGGTCCAGTCGCCGAGCGTGATCACGCGGTCGCCGCCCACGGCCATCACCGCCAAGCCCATCCGGCCGGGTAATTGCGCGCGCAGGTTGGCGAAGCCGGCTACCAGACCGCTGGGCAGGCTGGGCGTCGAGTCGGGAACGGGCGCCGGACGCACCATGTCGGCGGGCGGCCGGGACAGGCCCGGCTCGGTACTGACCGCGGCACCGTGCGCCGCGCACGCCGAAACGAGAAGTGGGACAACTGCCAAGAACAACCGCCGCCGACCCTGGCGCCCGGTGGGCGTCGGGTCAGTAGACATAGACCACCGCGTTGTCACCGCCCGTACAAGTGACGACCTTGCCCGAACTGGTGCAGGTCATCGGATACGACCGGCCCGTCACCGGACTCACCGCGATGATCGAGGTGCTGGCCTCGGCGGTGGCCGCGCTGGTCGCGCCGTGGGATTCGGCCGCTTGCGCATACGCCTTGCGCACCGCTTCCGCGAAACCGCAGGAGGTCACCTCGGAACCGGTCGCGGTCTTGGCGAACGAACCCTGGGTTGTCGAGGTCTGCGAGCACGGGGTCGCGCCGACCGGAAGATTGGCCGACGTGCCGGTCGTGGTCGGCGCCGCGGTCGTGGTCGGCGCGGAGCTGGTCGCCGGTTGCTGGGCGGTCACCGCCGGGGCGGCCGGGCCCGCCGCGGTCGCCGGGTGGTCGTTGTTCGACGACGAGCCGAAGACCTGCCAGCCGACCACGCCGATACCTGCCAGGACGGCCGCACCCAGCACGCCGAGCACGACCGGAACCGCGACCGATCGCGAGCGCTTCGCGGGGCGCGAATCCTGCGAATCCGTTGCCGCCACGGCGTATTCGTCATCGAAGTACTCGTCGTCGGCATAGCCGTCGTCCTCGTACCGGGCGTCCTCGTCGTAGCGAGGGTCGTCGCGGTAGCGCAGATCGTCGTCGTAGCGGGTGTCGTCGTACCGGGCGTCGTCGTAGCCCTCGTCGCCGGCGACGTCGAGGAACCGCGTATCGCCCGCTGCCTTCGCGGCGGTGCCGAACTGCGATACATCGAGGAACCGGGTGTCCTCGTCGCGGGGCGTGCGATCGGTGGCGCCGGTGCGGAACTGCGAGACGTCGATCAGTTCGGTCTTCTCGCCGGGCTGCAGGTCGGCGTCGGAGAGGGCGGCATCGGATCGGGCGTTGGCCTCGGGACGGGTGCTGAACTGCGTCGGGTCGAGCAGTTGGGTGCGGTGTTCGGAACCCGGTGCCGAATCCTGCTCGGCGTCGGATTGTTCGGCGCGGTCGCGAACCTCTTCGCTCCCGGGCACGCCGTACGCGCGGGTCGGCTCGGCCGCGGACCGCCGGGCCGGCTCGGCCGCGCGCGGCACGATTGGTTCTGCGACCGGCCGTGCCGGTCCTGCCGCGCCCGACGCGGGTGGCTTGCGCATCGGCAGGCTCGGCAAGGTCGCCGGCTTCGGCTCCGCCGCAGGGGATTCGGCGGTCAGCGTGAAGTGGAACTCGCCCGGTTCGACCAGCGTCGGATCGGCGGGGCGGATGACCGGCAGATCGCCGGACGTATCGCGCTCGTCCTTGCTCGGCGGCGGGATGATGCGCAGCGTGCCCGTGGTCTCGTACGCGCGCGACGTGGCCGCGGGGGCGTCGGAGCCGGCGGGTCGGTCCGCACCGGCCGCGTCGGTCGGAACCGGGGCGATTCCTGATGCGGCGGCTGAAACAGGCTGCGCGGCATCGGCATTCGCGGTGCCCGCAGCGGCGGTAGCCGCGCCCGCGGCGGTGTCACCGGCGGCGACGGGGCCGCGTGGCTGGAAGTTTGCCGCGATCGTCGGTCCGTCCGGTCCGAACGGCTGGAACGTCGTCGGTTCCGGCGTGCGGCGGTAGTCGTTGTCCCGCGCCGCCGCCACGTCCACCGGGCTGGGGCCGGAGGGCGTGTTCCCGCCTCGCGGGGTGTTCGCGAGCAATTCCGCGCCGAAGACCTTCGGCGTCCCGGAATCGAACGGGGTCCCCGCCGTATTCGACTCGGCGGGCATCCGTCCGCCCAGTCCCAGCGCGGCGCGCGCGGCGGCCGCGAACTGTCCGGCGGTCTGATACCGGTCCGCCGGCGCCTTCGCCATCGCGCGCGCGATCACCCCGTCGATGGCCTCGGGCACGCCGGCCCGCGCGGCGCTGGCACGCGGCGGTGGTTCCGACAGGTGCGACCGGATCAGCACACTGACGCTCTCGGCCGGGAAGGGCGTCGCGCCGGTCAGGCATTCGTGCAGGACGCAGGCCAGCGAATAGATGTCGGCACGGGCGGTCACGGGCCCCGAGTCGAATCGCTCCGGCGCCATATAGGTGTAGGAACCGGCGGCGTGGCTGCCCGTGGTGTGCGGGTTGTCGCCCTCGTCGCGGGCGATGCCGAAATCGGTGAGATACGCGAAATCGGCCGGGGTGACGAGGATGTTGCCGGGCTTGACATCCCGATGGACCAGCCCGGCGGCGTGTGCCGCATCCAGCGCGGCGGCCACTTGCTCGACGATCGCCACCGCGCGGTCGGCATCGAGCTTTCCCTGCCGGCGCAGCAGCGTGCGCAGGTTCTCGCCGCGCACCAGGCGCATATCCAGGAACAGGGAGCCGCCGGTCTCACCCCAGTCGTGGATCGGGATGATATGCGGTTCGGCCAGCCGGGCCGCCGCCTGCGATTCGCGGCGGAAGCGTTCCTGATACGTCGCGTCCTGCGCGAGCTGTTCGGGCAGGATCTTGAGCGCGACGACGCGATCCCTACCGGTATCGAACGCCTCGTACACCTCGCCCATACCACCCCGACCGAGCAGCGAGCGCACCTCGTACGGGCCGAATCTGGTGCCGACCCGTGACCTCGGCACTTCCACCGGTGAACCTCCAACTCCTGGGCAAGGTGGCCAACCTGCCCGGCGCCGCACCGGGTTGCCTGCCCCTCAGAACGCCGATTCTCCGGGTGCGACCACGCCGTGGTCAAACGCGAAGACGATCGCGGCCGCCCTGTCTCGTAACCCTAGCTTGCCGAAAATGTGTCCGACGTGGCTCTTTACCGTTACTTCGGAGATGCCGAGTTCACCGGCGATCTCGGAGTTGACCCGCCCGCGGCCGATCAGTTTGAGCACCTCGAGTTCGCGAGCGGTGAGCTCCGCCATGCGGGAGCGGGTGTCGGTGGGGACCGGCCGCGCCGTCCGGTAGGCCGACAGCACCCGGCCGGTGACGGACGGATCGAGCCAGGAGCCGCCCTCGGCCACGGTGCGCACCGCGCGGATCAGATCCTCGGCGGGGGAGTCCTTGAGGATGAAGCCCGCCGCACCCGCCCGCAGCGCACCGGAGAGCAGATGGTCGTCGTCGAAGGTCGTGAGCACCAGCACCGGCGGCGCGTCCGCGCGGGTCCGCAGCCGCCGGGTCGCGTCGATGCCGCCGACCCGCTTCATCCGCAGATCCATCAGCACCACGTCCGGCCGGTATTCGGCCAAGGCGGCCGGCACCTCGTCACCGTCGCCGCATTCGGTGACCACGAAGCCGTCGCGGCGGCGCAGGATCCTTCGCAGCCCACCGCGCACGAGTTCCTGGTCGTCGACGACGAGCACGGTGGTGGTCGCGGTATCGGTGTCGGTGAGCGGACTCTGACCCGGATTCACGTGGCCTCCTGCGTTCTACGGGACACCCGCACCCGGTCGGCCGGGTTGGCGGACGCGCCGGCATGTCTCACCGCTCCTCCTGGCGCTTGCGGGTGAGCGAGGTGATCGCGTCACGCACCTTCGTCAGGGGATCGTCGAGTCCGCTCACCGGGCACACCTCGTCGGGAGCGAGCGGGATGCGGGCGCGCACCTGCCAGTACTCGCCCGATCGGCCGGCCGACAGATTGCCGTTCAGGGTCGCCGTGCGCTGACGCATGCCGTTGATCCCCATTCCGCGGCCGGTGCGCGGCGCCGGGCCCTGCGGCAGCGTATTGCGCACGCGCACGGTCACTTCGGCGGGGGTCACGGCGATATCGAGGGACGCTTGCGCACCCGGCGCGTGCTTGGCGATATTCGACAACGATTCCTGGCTGATCCGGTACAGCGCCAGACCGGTCGACGCGGACACCGCCGCGGTGTCGCCGGTGAGGTGGTAGGTCACCGACAGCCCGGCGCCGACGAAATCGGCGACCAGATCGGCGATGTCCTCGAGACCCGGTTCGGGCGTCATCGCGGACGGGCGCTGATCGAGCAGGCCGACGGTGTGCCGGATATCGGCCATCGCCTGGCGGCCGAGCCGTTCGGCATCGCCGAGTGCGTCGATGGCCTCGTCGACATCGCGATCGGTCTCCAGCGCGTGCCGGGCCGCGGTCAGGTGCAGCAGCGTGACGCTGAGGGAGTGGGCGATCACGTCGTGGACCTCGCGAGCGATCCGGCGGCGTTCGTCGTCGGCCGCCTGCGCGGAGCGAATCGCCTGATTCTCGCGCTCCTGATCGAGTGACTGCCGCTGGAATTGCAGCATCAGGCCGACCATCCAGCCCAGCACGATCGCGACCACGTACACCTGCACCAGTTCGGCGGAGCCCAGGGCGTAGAAGATGACGATCTCCGCGACGGCGGCGATCATCCAGAACAGGCTGACCCGTTTCGGCGCGATCGCCCCGATCATGCCGACCATCACGGTCAACACCAGCGGAGAACAATCGGGTGAGACCGGCTGCAGTAGAAACAGCGCCTGAGCGGTGAGCGCGGACAGGCCGAACACCGCCGGTTTCGGGGGCAGGTCGAAGAAGAACAGCAGCGGATAGCAGGCGAACAACAGCGCCACCGCGAGGAAGGGCACCCCGGTCGAGAAGTACTGGCTGCGCAGCGCCGCGGCCGCGACCGCCGCCACCACGACCGCGATATCCGCGGTGACGACCACCGAGACGGGATAGCCGTAGGACATCTCCTCGACCCGCCGCCGCAGCGTACCGGCCGGATCGTGCACGAGGTCCAGGAGACGACGCGCGACCCGCCCCAGTGCCAGGCGAGTCCGGCCCGGGCGCCGCGACGCGTGCGGCGATACCTCCGCACGGTCGTCTGCGCTGGTCAGGTCCATAACAGTCAGGCTAGTCGCCGACGGGTGGTCGCTGCATCGTTCCCGGAAAGGGCCCGCGCTCCTACCGTGGTAGGACCCGAAGTCTCGTCTGCGGCACGACGTATCCGCCGGGCCGCGTCCGTAGCGTGAGTCGCACAGTGTCCGGCGAAAGGCCCGGACACCCGGCCCGAGGAGATGGGTGCGATGACTTGGCAAGACCAGCACGCTCGTACCGACATCCTGCACGAGGTGCTCGCCCGCGCGGCCGTCGATCCGGCCACCCCGGGACTGTTCTACGACCTGCCCGACTGCGATCGGCTCTTCGGCGGACCCGCCGGAGTGCTTGCCGCCCTGCGGTATCGGTGGGACAACCATCTGCACGCCAAGCTCGACCAGGCCCAGCTGCAGGGCCAGTCGCCGGGCGAGGCCTATCTGGAACTGGCCGCGGAACAACCCGTACTGCGTGCCGTACTCGACGCACACGAGGTCCGGCATTGGCATCGCGAGCCGGCCCTGGCACGCTGAGCGACGATCCGACCCGGTTGCGGCGCAGTCGAACCCGCGCCGTCACCGCAACCGACAGCAGAAAGAGGGTGGGACCACCGCCATGTTGGAATTGACCGACGTCGTCAAGGAATACCGGGTGGGTGAACAGCGGGTTCGCGCTCTCGACACCATCAGTCTGCGCATCGAGGCGGGGGAATTCACCTCGATCATCGGCCCGTCCGGATCCGGTAAGAGCACCCTGCTGCATCTGCTCGGCGCACTGGATTCACCGGATTCGGGTTCCATCACCTTCCAGGGCGACGAGATCGGCTCCCTCGACGACAACCGGCAATCCGAGTTCCGCCGCCACCGAGTGGGTTTCGTCTTCCAGTTCTTCAACCTGCTGCCGACGCTCTCGGCGTGGGAGAACGTCGCGGTGCCGAAACTGCTGGACGGCACCGGATTGCGCAAGGCCAAGCCGCGGGCACTGGAACTGCTCGACCGCGTGGGCCTGGCCGATCGCGCCGAGCATCGCCCCGCCGAACTGTCCGGCGGTCAGATGCAGCGGGTGGCCGTCGCTCGCGCGCTGATCATGGATCCGCCGCTGATCCTGGCCGACGAGCCCACCGGCAATCTGGATTCCAAATCCGGCGCCGCCATTCTGGAACTGCTCGGCGACATCTGCGGCGCGGGCAATTCGGTGGTGATGGTCACCCATGACATGGGCGCCGTCGAATACTGCGATCGCGTGATCACGCTGCGGGACGGGCGAATCGGTTCCAACGAGCTGGTGTCCGCGCGCCGCGGCGAGGTTCGCGACGGCGACGAGGTGGTGCGCGCGTGATCACAGCCGGCTGGGATCGGTTGCGGCTGTTCAACATCGGAGAGCTGTTCATCCACAAGGGCCGCACCGCCATGTCGATGGCGGTCATGGGGGTATCGGCGGGGCTGCTGGTGGCGGTGCTCAGCATCTCCGGTTCGGTGACCGGCTCGGTGGATCGGCTGACCTCGGCGCTGGGCGGTAAGGCGCAACTCGAGATCTCCGGCGTCACCGAGAGCGGATTCGGGCAGGACCTGGTGCCGCAGGTGCGCGCGGTCCCCGGAGTCGAGGCGGCGGTGCCGATGATCCGCACCGGGGTCGGCAACCCTGCCGACCGCACGCTGCTCATCGGCGCCGACGCGTCGGTATCGGCGCTCGGCAGCGATCTGAACGGGGCGATGAGCGGGCAGGCGGCGAAACTGCTGTCGGTGCCGGGCGGAGTCCTCGTCGGCGCGGGGCTGGGCCGGCACGAGGGCGAAACCTTCACGCTGGGCAACCAGCAGGTGACCGTGGCCGGAGTGCTCGACGACGCCACCTCGCACAAACTCAACAGCGGGCACATCGTCATCGCCACCCTGCCTGTCGCCCAGCAACTCGCCGGCCGGGCGGGCATGGTCGACTCCGTCCAGATCGTGCCGAAGCCGGGAACCGATGTGGGGCAACTGCGTTCGGCGCTGACCGCACTGGTGAACGGCCGTGCGGTGGTGGCCGATCCGAGCCTGCGCACCGCGCAGGCGAGCGGCGCGATCCAGCTCGTGCGCTTCTCCACCACGATGGCCTCGGCCGCGGCGCTGATCGTTTCGGGCTTCCTGATCTACAACGCGATGAGTATGGCGGTGGCCCAACGCCGCCCGACGCTGTCGCTGCTGCGCGCGATCGGCGGGCGGCGGCGTCCGATGGTGCGTGATCTCGTCGTGGAGGCGGCCGTCGTCGGGTTGATCGGCGGCGCGATCGGTTCGGTGGTCGGGATCTTCGCCGGGCGCATGTCGATCGACACGATTCCCTCGGCCATGGTGGCGGCGGTGGACACCCGCACCGAATACATGGTGCCCGGCTACGCGATTCCGTTCGCGATCGCGGCCTGCGTGCTGGCCAGCGTCGCCGCCGCGTCGATCGCCGCCCGGCAGGTCTACAAGGTGCAGCCCATCGAGGCGCTGGCGCCGGTGGGGGTGTCGAAGGCCGATTCGGTCGGGCTGTGGTTGCGCTGGGGTGCGCTGGTGGGCGGCCTGGCCATGGTCGGCGGCGCCGTCGTCATCGCGCGCGCCGATCTGGGCCGGGCCTCGCTCGCCGCGATCTCGCTGTCCATCGCGGGCGCTGTCGGCCTGTGTTTCGCCGCGATGGGGCCGATCGTGCGCCTGGCGGCCGCGGTCGCCCGGATCTTCGGCGCGCCCGGCGCCCTGGGAGCCACCACCATCGAACGAGCTCCGCGACGCGTGTGGGCCACGGCGATGACGGTGATGATCGGCGTGACCGCGACCGTCGCGATGGGCGGCGCGTCGAGCAATCTGGTCGATTCGGCCACGGACTCGTTCTCCGATCTCGGTCGCCGCGACGCCTACATCAGCCCCACCTCGCTGGCCGAATTCCCCACGGGGCCGATCCTTCCGCCGGATCTGAAGGAAACCGTGCGCCGGGTTCCCGGCGTCGCCGACGTGGGGTCGGCGCAGATGGCCTTCGCCACCGTCGGCGGCGATCGGGTGATGCTGCAGGCCTATCAGCCCAATATTCGGTCCTCGGTCCTCGCCGATCTGGGACCCGAGGTGTCGCAACGGATGTCGACCGGCGAGGGCGTCGTGCTGTCGCGCGACGTGGCGCGCTCGCTGGATGTCGGCGAGGGCGCGCAGCTCGAGCTGCCCACGCCGACGGGCATCCATTCCGTGCGGGTCCTGCGGGTAATCCCGTACTTCTCGGCGCTGTCGGGCATCGTGCTGATGGATCTGGACGTCCTGCGGCAGTGGTACGACCGTCCGGGAGAGACGATCCTCGGCGTCAACTTCGCACCCGGCGTCGACAAAGCCCAGGTGATCGACGCGATCCGCGCGGTGGTGCCGCCCGCCCTGCACGTGGACACCGGTGCTCAGGCGCTGGCGGCGGTATCTCGAGGGGTGCAGCAGGGTACGTCGCTGTCCGGTTCGATTCTGTGGATCGTGGTGCTGGTTTCGACCGCGGCGCTGCTGAATACGCTGATGCTCTCGGTCCTGGAACGCCGCCGCGAACTCGGCGTGCTGCGCGCCATGGGCACCAGCCGCCGATTCCTGTTGCGCACGGTGCTGACGGAGGCCGCCGGTATCGGATTGGCCGGTGCCGCACTGGGTTTGGTGACCGGCGCGGCCGTGCAGTATCTGGCCACCGTGGCGATGGGTCACGCGATGACCATCGACGTGGTGTACCGCCCGAGCCCGATGTTGCTGGTCTACGCCGCCGCCGCGCTGGTCCTGGCCCTGCTCGGCTCGATTCCGCCGTCGCTGCGCGCGGCCCGCATGCCGATCGTCGAGGCCATCGCCGTCGACTGAGCCGGCGGCTGTCGGCTGGTCGGCGCAAGTCTCGCCCGATCGAGGTAGGAGGGGAAGTCCCACGCGGCCGGGCGCGTGGGACTGCTCCGCGGTCGCGCGCCTGGTACTCCGCCGGGCGAGTTGGATGACCTCGCGGACGTGGCGGCGTCTTCGGGGCTCGGGGCGGCGGCGGCCCGTCAGGACCCGCACATAAACTGTTCAGCATGACTGCACCCACGGTGGACTTGATGGACTATGCCGACGTCATCGACCGGTACGAGCCGGTGCTGGGCATGGAGGTGCACGTCGAACTGGGCACCGAAACCAAGATGTTCTGCGGGTGCCCGACGGCCTTCGGTGCCGAGCCGAACACCCAGGTCTGCCCGGTCTGTCTGGGCCTGCCGGGTTCGCTGCCGGTGGTCAACCAGCAGGCCGTCGAGTCGGCGATCCGCATCGGCCTGGCGCTGAACTGCTCGATCACCCCGTGGGGCCGGTTCGCGCGCAAGAACTACTTCTACCCGGATCAGCCGAAGAACTACCAGATCAGCCAGTACGACGAGCCGATCGCCACCGACGGCTACCTCGATGTGGTGCTCGACGACGGCTCCACCTTCCGGGTCGACATCGAACGTGCCCACATGGAGGAGGACACCGGTAAGTCCCTGCACGTGGGCGGCGCCACCGGCCGCATCCACGGCGCGAGCCATTCGCTGCTGGACTACAACCGGGCCGGCGTGCCGCTGATCGAGATCGTCACCAAGCCGATCACCGGCGCCGGTGAACGCGCCCCCGAGGTGGCCCGCGCCTACGTCACCGCACTGCGCGATCTGCTCAAGGCGCTCGACGTCTCCGACGTCAAGATGGAGCAGGGTTCGCTGCGCTGCGACGCCAACGTGTCGCTGATGGCCAAGGGCGCCGAGGAATTCGGCACGCGCACCGAGACCAAGAACGTGAACTCGCTGCGCAGCGTCGAGGTCGCGGTGCGCTACGAGATGCGCCGCCAGGGCGCGGTGCTCAGCTCCGGCGGCACCGTGATCCAGGAGACCCGCCACTTCCACGAGGGCGACGGCTCCACCTCCCCGGGCCGTGTCAAGGAAACCGCCGAGGACTACCGCTACTTCCCCGAGCCGGACCTCGAGCCGATCGCGCCGGACGCCGACTGGGTCGAGAAGCTGCGCGGCACCATCCCCGAATACCCGTGGCTGCGCCGCGCCCGTATCCAGGCCGAATGGGGTCTGTCCGACGAGGTGTTCCGCGATCTGATCAACGCCGGTGCGCTGGATCTGATCATCGCCACCGTCGACGCCGGCACCACGGTCGACGCCGCCCGTGCTTGGTGGGTCAACTACCTCACCGAGCAGGCCAAGGAGCGCGAGGTGGCGCTCGAGGATCTGCCGATCACGCCGGAGCAGGTCGCCGAGGTGGTGGCGCTGGTCGACGCGAAGACCATCAACTCCAAGGTGGCCCGCCAGGTCGTCGACTTCGTGCTGGCCGGTGAGGGCGATCCGGGACAGATCGTCGAGGCCAAGGGGCTGGGCATGGTGTCCGACGACTCCGCCCTGCAGACCGAGGTCGACAAGGCCCTGGCCGCCAACCCGGACGTCGCCGACAAGATCCGCTCCGGCAAGGTCCAGGCCGCCGGCAAGATCGTCGGCGACGTCATGAAGGCCACCCGGGGCCAGGCCGACGCCGCCCGCGTCCGCGAACTGGTGCTCGCCGCCTGCGGCGCTGCCTGAGTGTGACGGTGTCGAATGCCCGGTCCGGTGGGACCGGGCATTCGACTGTGTGCGCCTAGTCCGGTCCGCCGCCCGCGCCGCCCTTGGGCGGTGGGATGCGCACGATGCGGTCGTCCAGCGGGCCCGCGGCGGCGGGTTTGTTGACCGTACCCACCCAGACATTGCCGTCGCCGCCCAGCGCGGCGCCGCCGAGCGAGCCGTATTTGTCCTGCGCCACCATCGTCGGGGCGGTGGTCACCGCGTGGGTGGTCGGGTCGGCGTCGGCGAAGGCCAGCGCCTTGGCGCCCGACATCGAGATCGCCACGCCGTCCACGGCGGCCGCGCAGCCGCCCGCACCCGGCTTGTCCGGCCAGGTCCATGCCGTGGCGACGGCGCCGTCGGGTCCTAGGCGCTGCAGCCGGTCCTCGGTGGCGGTGCGGTCGGTGAACCAGATGGTGTCCTTGTGGTCGGGGCACACCCCGCCCGCGGTGCCGATGCCGGACGCCACCACCTTCGGATTCGCGTTACCCGGCGCCGGATTGTCGATCTCGAGCAATTTGCCCGCCAGGGAGCCGGGATCGTTCGCCGCACCCGGATTGCCGGCGTCGCCGGTCAGCACCGCCAGTTTGGTCGGTGAGACGAAGGCGAGCGAGCCGTGGTTTCCGTTGGCGCCCTTGGGAATTCCGGTGAGAATCGGCTTCGGATCGCCGCCCGCGCCGAGACGGACGACGCGATTGTCCGAGGCGGTGGTGATGTAGGCGTAGACCAGGCCGTCCTCGCCGTAGCTCGGTGAGAGCGCGACATCGCTGAGCCCGCCGTCGCCGGCCGCGTCGACATCGACGCGGGTGACCTCGAGCGGCTGCGGTGGCGCCTGGCTCGGATCGACGGCGGTGACCTTCAGGATGCGGCCGCTGGTGCGTTCGGTGACCAGCGCCTGCTGTCCGTCCGGCAGGACCGTCAGCCCGCCGGTGGTGTCCAGGCACGACACCACGACCGCGGGATCGGGATCGATACACGGCCCGGTGGGCCGCTGCCCGGTTGGCGGCGGAGTCTTCGGTTCGCTGGTCGGGCCCTGCCCCTCGGGTTCGATGGTGGGCGCGGGAGTGAACGGTTTGGACGCGGAATCGTCGAAGCGAGCACAGCCGACCACCAAGCCGGCGGTGACGGCGAGGATCGACGCGACACGGCCGACGACAACCACACTCATTGCCCAAACGTTACGGAAATACCGCCGCGCGCGCTCGCAGGGGTCCGGACCACATCGCGCGGGCTGTCCCGGCGGCTACGGTTCGCGCTGGCGAGGCGCGCCGCGGGACCGGCCGGGCGGGGCTGACACGCCGGGAACAGACCACGCGCCCACGCGTTTGGCGTCATACTCTGTGCCCGTGACGGACAAGCCGAATCAAACACCGGAATCGAATCAGCCGTCGGGGCGGCCGTCGGGCTCCGGACCGACGGCGGGCAGCCCCTACGACAATCCGACCGGCGAATTCCCCTCGGTGAAACCCGCGGTGGGCAAGGATGTTCCGCGGACCGAGGACGATCTCGGCCTGGACCCGGACGTACCGTCCGCGGGTGCCGAGCACACCGGCGCCACGAAGAGGACGCAGCCCACCGGCGCCGCAGCCGCCGGCGCCACCGCCGCGAGCGCAGCGCACCCCG
>NZ_BDBF01000011.1 GCF_001612845.1 Nocardia elegans NBRC 108235
CCGGAGCCGGAGCCGGCGCCGGCGGCGAAGTCCACCTCTGCGGCAGCGAGCGCCAAGCCGGAAGCCGCCAAGCCCGCCGCGCAGAAGCCGGCCCGGGCCAAGCGGGGTAAGGCGCCGATGCCGTCCTGGGAGGATGTGCTGCTCGGCGTCCGTAGCTCCGGGCACTGAGCCCTCCGGGCACCGAATCCTCGGCCGGGCACCGAATCCCGGGCAACCACGTCGAGTTCGCCGTGGAGGCCACCGGTCTCCGCCGCGAAGTTCGTGCGGCGGTTCGCTGATCACCCTCGTTCGGGCGTGTCGCCGCCGGAATGTGTGAAATGGGGGTTGACACGCGCGGCAGAAGTCAGAAGCGCCGATGTTTCCGCTGTTGGGGGAGTAGATTTTTCGTGTGCGCCCGATTCTCGTCGGGCGCACAGCGAGCAGGCCGCGGCGGCGGATGTGGTTCGACTCCCGCGTTTGCTCGGGAGTAACCACGCTTACCCGTCCGAGCTCGGGAGGTGTCGCAGGTGCCATCCACAGCCTCGTCGATCTGGTACGTCGACGACCCCGACCCGGCTGCGGTCCTGCGCTCACACCCCGATCCCGATCCGGAGGCCGCCCTCGCCCTGGCCAAACAGCTCAATCCCGGCCACGATGTGGTGCCCGCCGCCTCCGGCACCCTGAAGGTCTGGGCCGGACCGGATCCCGGCTCGATGTACATCGGCTGCTATCCGGGGGTCACCGTGGTCTGCACCGTACAGGCGGCGCGCAGCCATCCGACCCGGCTGCCGGAACTGCTGATCCGGCCGCTGGCCTCCGAGCACACCTACCTGGTGTCCTACGACGTCCCACTGGGCTGGGGTGCGTTCGCGCATTGGGAGCGCGGGGAATTCCGTCGCGCCTTCAGCGCCACGCGGGTGAACATCGTCGAGGACGAAGGGCTGCCGCTGGTGTGGGAGCGCTCGTACTGGGCCGGCGACCATCCGGTCCGGCTGCGGCCCGGTGATTTTCCCGATCCCCAGATCCTGCCGTTCGACCCGCCGGAATTCGCCGACGCCGCGAACGAGGAGTGGCTCGGATTCCGTTATCGGGCGGGGTCTTCCGACGACGCTCTGCATCCGGACCGGATCGAGGTGTGTGGCTTCAGCCTCTACCCCGCGGGGCAGGCGCCCCCACCGGCGACGCGGGCGACGTCGGTGACGATTCCGGCGAGTAAGCGCTGGTTCGGCTGGTTGCGTGGCCGCGACCGCGTGTTGTGATCGCGAAATCCTTCGAGGCGTCAGGACTCGAGACGTCAGGACGCGGCATCGATCAGCAGAACGACCCAGCCGATGAGTACCCCGGCGCCGAGTCCGGCGAGCACCCAGCGGGTGACCGGGGTGTAGCGCCAGCGCCACGCGGTCGGTGCGGTACCGGCGACGGCGATCACGTTCACGGCTACCGCGAGCGTCCAATGGACATGTGCCAGTGCGACACCGAACGAATACACCCCGGCGGCGGTCAGCGCGGCGACGAAGACCGACACCGCGATCCCCGCCGCCCACGGCGTGGGTTCGCTGTCCGGGCGGCCGAGCGGTCGATTCACGATGTCCGCACCCTTTCGTAGAAGGCCATCGCGGCCGCGGTCGCGACATTGAGCGAATCCGTGCCGGGGGTCATCGGAATCCGGGCGCGGATGTCGGTGGCGCGCATCGCCGCCTCGGTCAGGCCGGGGCCTTCGGCGCCGAGCAGCAGTGCCACCCGGTCGCCGGTCATCGCGGTCGCCAGATTCACCGCCTCGGGATTCGGCGTCAGCGCGATGATCCGAAAGCCCAGCTCGCGCAAGGTGTGCAGGCCGTCGGGCCAGGTCGGCAGCGAGGCGAAGGGCACCCGCAGCACGTGGCCCATCGACACCCGCACCGCGCGCCGATACAGCGGATCGGCGCAGCGGTCGCCGAACAACACCGCGTCGGCGCCGAGTCCGGCCGCATTGCGGAAGATCGAGCCGATGTTCTCGTGATCGTTGACGCCCTCGAGCACCGCGACCGTGCGCGCGGTCCGCAAGATCTCCTCGGGCAGCAATTCCGGCGGGCGGTAGGCGGCGGCAAGTACGCCGCGATTGAGATGAAATCCGACGATTTCGGCCATCACCTCGGCGCCGACGCGGTAGTAAGGGATGTCCACACCGGCGAGGTCGGGGGCGAGCTGATCGAAGCGGCGGCCCACCCCGAGCAGGGCGAACGGCTGGAAACGCGAGGCCAGCATGCGCTGCACGACCACCACGCCCTCGGCCACGACCAGGCCTTTTCCGCCCGGGAGGTCGGGACGTCGGTCGGCCGAGTTGAGGTCGCGGAAGTCGGCGACCCGAGGGTCGCCGGGGTCGACGATATCGATCACGTGGGCCACGGCAACCTATCCTGCACCCTGGCTCCGAATTCGGCCGATCCAACTGTCGTGTGGAACACGGTTTGGCAAGCAACGCTATGGTGAACTCTTTATTGGTTTATCCGCAGAACGATTTATCCATCGCAACGGAAGAGGACGCATGACCAAGCCGGAAGTCGAGTTCCAGGAAGGCCCCGCGCCCACCACGCTGGAAGTGCACGATCTGGTCGAGGGCGAGGGCGCCGAGGCCGTACCCGGCGGCACCGTCGAGGTGCACTACGTGGGCGTCACCTACGACACCGGCGAGGAATTCGATTCGTCCTGGAACCGTGGCGAATCCATCACCTTCCCGCTGCGCGGCCTGATCCAGGGCTGGCAGGAAGGTATTCCGGGGATGAAGGTCGGCGGCCGCCGCCAGCTGACCATCCCGCCGGAGCTGGCCTACGGTCCCGAGGGCTCGGGCCACCCGCTGTCGGGCAAGACGCTGATCTTCGTCATCGATCTGCTGAACGTCGTCGAGTAGTCGCCGATCACTGCCGGACGATCTCGACCGGATCGGACAGATTCGTCGCCAGGACGGACTGCTGGGATGTGCTGTGCGCCGGTAACGCGGTGAGGGCCTTGCCGGTTTGATCGGTCAGATTCGTCGAAATCTGCTGCATCTGGGTGACCCCGCCGATCACCGCCTGCAGCGCACCCTGCAGTTGTGCGGTCGCCTGATCGGCGAGCTGCGGAATCTGTCCGGCCAGGGCGGCGCCTTGGTCCAGCTGGGCGGCGGCGGAGGTCAGCCGGTTCGCGGCATCGCGCAGGATGGTGCCGAGACCGGTGTTCGGATCGGTACTGCTACCGGTCAGCTGGGCCACGCCCGCCAGCTGGGTATCGGTCTGGCCGGCGATCGAGCGCAGCGCCTCCAGCTTTCCGATGATGTCGGTGACCTGAGGATCCGCCGCGAACGGCAGCGCGCGCAGCAGCGGCAGGACCTGGTCGAGTCCGCTGCTCATCGCCTTCGCGCCGGAGCTGATCTGCCCGATGGTCAGCCCGGTGGCATCGAAGGCGCCGGCCATGTTCTCGGCCTGATTCGTCGCCTGACCCAGGGTGTTGTGTACCTGGCCGAGCTGCGAAGTCAGCGTGGCCGCACCGGATTTCGCGGAATCCAGGAAGCCCAGCATCTGCTGGGCGCCGCCGGTGAACTGTCCAGCGGCGTCGGAGGCCGTCCGCACGCCCACGTCGAGCAGCTGAGAGGTGAAGGCGGCCTGCTGCATCGAACCGCGCGCGTTCGCGACCGCGGCCAGGGTTTGATCCACGCCCGCGGCCGCGATTCGCCGCGTCACCGCCGCGACCGCATCGTCGACCGCGGCGGTGTCCGCGTGCTCGTTGGCGGCCACGGTCAGCTGCGCCCGGTGCGGCTGCGCCGTGGCGAGGGTGCCCAGCGACGCACTGAGGTTGGCGGGCAGGGTGATCACCGCGGCGTGGTCGGCGGTGCGCGCGCCGGGTTCGGCCACGGTCCAGGTGTCGCTCTCGGCTTGGAGTGCCTTCACGATGCGGGCCCCGGTGGGACCGGTATCCGCGTTGACGATCGCGATATCGGTCGGCGCGGCGCCACCGCGGGTGGCGGCGATCACCCCACCTGTCACCGCACCGGCGACCACCAGGGTCACCACACCGAGCACTGTCCAGCGAAAACGTCTACCTGCCACGCCGTTCGACGGTAGCGGCGGTGAATGCGCACGTACTGGCGGATATCTGAGGGTTCTGTGAGGGATCGCGGACGATTCAGTTCTGCGGCGGTGGCGCCGCCCGCATCGGACGGTCCGGCAATTCCAGCACCAGGCGTACGCCGCCCAGGGTGCCGTCGTCGAAATAGGCTCGGCCGCCGTGCAATTGGGCCTGCTGCGCGACCAGTGCCAGGCCCAGGCCGGAGCCGCCCTTGGTGGCGTTGGCGCCGCGAATGAAGCGGTCGAAGACACTGCGCCGTTCCTCGGCCGGGATGCCCGCACCGTTGTCGTCGACCGAGATCACGATCCAGCCGTCGGGGCGGCGATGCGCGGATACCAGCGCCTGCGTCGCGCCGCCGTGACGGGCGGAATTGGTGAGCGCGTTGTCGACGGCCAGGCGCAGTCCGGTCGGCAGGCCACGGGTGATGAGTTCGGGATCGGTCTCGATGCGGACGGTGAGTTCCGGGAAGTGGCGCATCGCGTCGTGGGCGGCGTGGTCGACCAGATCACCGACATCGGTTTCGACATGGTCGCGCTCGTCGGTCAGCTCGCCCGCGGCCAGCCGTTCCAGCGCGGCCAGCGTGGCCTCCACCCGGCCCTGACTGCGCTGGAGGTCGTCGAGGATCTCCGCGCGCTGCTGCTCGTCGAGGTCCAGGGTGCGCAGTACCTCGAGGTCGGTGCGCATCGCGGTGAGCGGGGTGCGCAGTTCGTGCGCGGAGACGGCGGCGAAATCGCGGGCCGTCTCGAGTGCCGCCGCGGTTTCGGCCTGGGCGAACTGCACCCGCTCCAGCAGCGAATTCACTGCCTCGGAGAGCTTTTCGGCCTCGAAGACCCCGGATCCGTCCACCCGGACCTCGGCCGTGCTGGTGCCACTGCGCGCACTGACCTGCCGGGTGAGATCCCGGATCGGGCGCACCGCGCCGCCACCGAACACCCAGCCCAGCCCGGCCGCCGCGGCCACCGCCAGGCCGGCCGCGAACAGCACCCAGCGCCGCTGCTCGGACATGGTGTGATAGGCGTCGGTCAGCGGGATCGCGATCGATACGGTCCGCCCCTCGGGCTGGTTCTCGGTCGTGGTCAGCACCCGGAACGGGGTGCCCTCCAGCGTGACCGTATGCGAACCCGGGTCCTCGGCCGGCAGGCGCACGCTGGTGGAGGCGATGATCTCACCGTGGTCGCGGACCGTCACCGCCATATCCTTGTTCGGGGTCACCAGCGACAGCACCCCGACCGCGATGAGCGGCTGCATCAGCACGATGCGCGAGGCGATGGCCAGTTCCTGGTCGGCCTGGGCGAGATTGTTGCGGCCCAGTGCCACCACCGACACCCAGCTCAAGACCGCGGTGATGATGATCGCGCCCAATGCCGCCGCCCCGGCGACCCTGGTGCGCAGCGAATAGGAGTGACGCAGCCCGAAGCGTCGCCGTTGCGGTCCGGTCATCCCGCACCGGTACGGATCGATTCGGCGTGGGCGCCGGTCATTTCGGCATCCGCAGTACGAAGCCGACGCCGCGAATGGTGTGCAGCAGCCGGGGCGTGCCGTCGGCCTCCAGTTTGCGGCGCAGATAGCCGACGAAGACGTCCACCACATTGGTGTCGGCGGCGAAGTCGTAACCCCACACCAGCTCCAGCAGTCGTTCCCGGCTCAACACCACTCCGGCATTGCGGGCCAGCGTGGACAGCAGTTCGAATTCCCTTTTGGTGAGCTCGATTTCGTTACCGTGCAGCAGGGCGCGATAGCCGGCCACATCGATTTCCAAGGGACCCACGGTGATCGAGCCCGGCGCCGCGGCGGGAGCCGTATCGGTGCGCCGGCGCAGCAGCGCCCGGATCCGCGCCACCAATTCGGCGAGGACGAACGGTTTCACGAGATAGTCGTCCGCGCCGGATTCCAGTCCGGCGATCCGATCGCCGACCGAACTGCGTGCCGAGAGCACACAGATCGGCACTTCGTTGCCCATCGCCCGCAGCGCGGTCACCACGCCCGCACCGTCGAGCACCGGCATGTTCATATCGAGGACGATCGCGTCGGGCGCCTGTTCGGCCACGCTGCGCAACGCCGCGGCCCCGTCGCGTGCGATGACCACCCGGAATCCGGACAGTCGCAAGCCGCGTTCCACCGAGGACAGCACATCCTCGTCGTCGTCGACCACCAGCACCGTCGGATTCTCGCTGCTCGCCACGGTGTGCAGTGTAATTTGACCGCGCGGCCCCGGGGGTGGCCCGAGGCTCGCGCGAGTTGCCGATCCGGTGGCCGGATCAGTAGTTGTGGCAGGAATCGGCGACTTCCTGGATCGTCGAGCTCAGGCCGGCGGCCCGCGGGTCCTGCTGGGCGCGCTGCGCCTCGTCCGGGTGCTGAGCCAGATACTGCTGGAATTCGGCGCGGCGCTGTTCCACCGGCTGATCGAATTTGGCCTTCAGCTCGGCCTTCTGGTCCGGGTTGTTGTCCAGAATCGAGGCCAGCTGCGGCGCCTTGTCGTGCAACGCGGCGTCGACCTGGGCGAAGCTGCAGGTCGAATTCAGCAGCGGCGCAACCAGTTCGGTCGGGCCCGCCGATGCGGTGGCGGGGACCAGCAGGGCGGCCCCGGCGGCCAGGCCCGCAGCGGTGAGCGTGGTTGCGGCAAATCCGCGAATGCGCATGATTCTCTCTCCCTGTGCGTCGGCACGTACGTGTCCGGCACGGTATCGCCGGAGTCTGGGGCGTAGGTGAACCGATTCTGAGAAGACTCTGAACCGGCTGCTCGGACCGCGCGCCCCACGCTCGGGTGCCCCGATCAGGAACCGATACTCGAGCCGTTCGTGCTCGCCGCCGGATCGGCCGTGTTCTCGGCCGCCGTGTCGGCGGTCGGATCGGTCCCGGCGAGCAGCTGATCCTCCAGCGCGATCAGCACCGCCGGATCCTCGATGGTGGCCGGCATCTCCCAGTTCTCGCCGGAGGCGATCTGGCGGATGGTGCGGCGCAGGATCTTCCCGGATCGGGTCTTGGGCAAGGCCCGTACCACCGTCACATCGTGCAGCGTCGCAATCGCGCCGATCTGCTCCCGGACGCGGGCGATGATCTCGGCGCGCAACTGCGCCAGCTCGATGTCGACCCCGTTCTTGAGCACCACGTAGGCGATCGGGAGCTGACCCTTCAGTTCGTCGGGCACGCCGATCACCGCGGTTTCCGCGACCGCCGAATGTCCCGAGATCGCGCCCTCGATGCCGCCGGCCGAGAGCCGATGCCCGGCCATATTGATCACATCGTCGCTGCGGCCGAGCACGTACAGATAGCCGTCCTCGTCGAAATAGCCGGAGTCGCCGGTGAGGTAGTGCCCGGGGTAGGCCGAGAGATAGGAGCGGGCGAAGCGCTCGTCGTCGCGCCACAGGCCGGTCAGCGAGCCGGGCGGCAGCGGCAGGCCGATCACGATGTTGCCCTCCGCGCCCGTCGCCACCGCATCGCCTTCGTAGTCGAGGACGCGCAGCCGGTAGCCGGGCACCGGAACCGAGGCCGAGCCGGGTTTGATCGGCAGCTCCTGCAAACCGAGCGGGTTCGCGCACACCGGCCAGCCGGTTTCGGTCTGCCACCAGTGGTCCACCACCGGGCAGTCGGGCAGATCGGCCAGCACCGTCTCCCGGGTCCACTCGTAGGTGGCGGGGTCGAGCCGTTCGCCGGCGCAGAACAGCGCGCGCAGCGAGGACAGATCGTGGCGGCGGGCGAGCGCGGCCTCGGGATCGGCGCGGCGGATCGCGCGCAGTGCGGTGGGGGCGGTGAACATCACGTGCACCCCGTACTGCTCGACCAGCCGCCAGTAGGTGCCGGAGTCCGGCGTACCGATCGGTTTGCCTTCGAACAGGACGGTCGTCGCGCCGACCAGCAGCGGGGCGTAGACGATATAGGAATGGCCGACCACCCAGCCGATATCGGAGGTGGTCAACATCACCTGACCGGGGGAGACGTCGTAGATATTGCGCATCGACCAGGCCAGCGCCACCGCGTGGCCGCCGTTGTCGCGCACCACGCCCTTGGGCTTTCCGGTGGTGCCGGAGGTGTAGAGGATGTACAGCGGATCGGTCGCGGCCACCGGCACCGGATCAGCCGGTTCCGCGTCGCGGACCGTGTCCTCCCAGTCCAGCCAGCGGGCCGCGACGGTGGCGGTGGAATCCGGCAGGGTGTCGGTGGCCGGCTGCGGGGCGGCGAACCGGATGGTCGGAAAGCCCTCGCGCTGCTTCACGACCACATTCCGCGGCGCGGTGGTCTGCACCTGGTCGAGCGCTTGCAGCACGATCGGCGGGTACTCGAGGCGCTTGTTCGGTTCCAGGCCGCCGGAGGCGGTGACGATCAGAACGGGTTCGGCGTCGTCGATGCGCGCGGCCAGTTCGTGGGCGGCGAATCCGCCGAAGACCACCGAATGCACCGCGCCGATCCGCGCGCAGGCCAGCATCGCGATCACGGCCTCGGGGATCATCGGCATGTAGATCACGACGCGATCGCCGGTGCGCACCCCGAGCCGGAGCATGGCGCCGGCGAATTGGGCGACCTCAGTCAGCAACTCGGCATAGGTATAGACGGCTGTGGCGCCCGTCATAGCGGAGTCATATATTAATGCGGGCTGGTTCGCGCGACCGCCCGTTTTTTCGGAAATGCCCGTTTCGGCGGCGGTATCGGTATCGTCGTTCGTCGAGGCGGGTTCCGATGTGAGATCGCGCACATGCCGATCGAGGGCGTTGTAGGAGGTGTTGAGGCGAGCATCGGGAAACCACCGAGCCGTCGGTCGTGCCGTGGTGTCGAGAATCTGTTCGGGCGCAACGTCCCAGCTGATCGCCTCGGCCGCGCTGCGCCAGAAGTCCGACGGGTCGACCAGGCTGGTCTGGTAGGTGGGCCGGTACTCCTGCTTCGCGTTCAACCGTATGACTCCCTGCCTCGCATCGATGCCCGCCTCGATAGATCAGCCTGATTGTGGCAGACTTCACGCGACGTCCGGGCGGCCGCCGCGACCTTTGATTTTGGCTGGAACAGCCAGGTCAACGGCTGGTGGTTGCCAAGAGGTCACACAAGAAGTTATTGATCCGTTAGAATCGCATGTCACCTATTTCGGCCGTCATGGACGCAATTTCTCGGCCAGCCGCAGTTCCCGGCCCGTTCTGCTTATCGAGCCGCGCGTGCGATCGTGGAGGCTCGCCGATGGCGCGTGGCTGGGGCCAGTTTGGAAAGTGAGTTGGAGATGCGTGACGCCGCTAGGCCCGTTGGGAAGCGCTGGGCGCTCGGCAACTGGGACCTGCGCTGGAAGGTTACGGCCGTGCTGGCCGTGCCGCTGCTCGTCGCGGTGGTGCTCGGTGCTTCCAGGATCGCGTCCGAGTTCAGTGACTCGAGCCACCTGGATCAGGCGGTCGAGCACGTCGAGGCGATTCCGGCCGTCACCGGCCTGAGTGGTGCCGCGGCCACGGTCGCCGGTGGCCAGATGGCCGCGATCAGCCCGACCCAGTCGCTGGTTCAGGACGCGGACCTGACACGACTGGACGGCGCCATCCAGACCGCGCAGAAGGCCACGGCCAAGCTGGACGGTGTTCCGGGTGCGCGCGATGCGATCGAGCAGATGATCAAGGGCGCCCAGGCGGTGCGCGATCAGGGCACCAAGCCCTCGCCGGTCCTCGCCGACGCGATCGCCCAGGAAGAGGCGATCCGCCAGAACAGCGTCCGCACGGTCGAGGAGATCGTCTCGACCATCTCCGACCCCGGCGTGGACGCGGCGAAGCTGCGCCTGGTCGACTCGCTGAACACCCGCGCGGTGATGGTCCAGGAGATCGCGGCCTCGGCCAAGACCCTGACCGGTGACGCCAAGGGCGGCCTGCACGACTTCCAGGTCGCGGGCAACACCGAGAAGTACATGCTGGACCTGCTGGCCAAGCGTCTGCCCCAGAACGATCCGACGATCGCCGAGCTGAACGGCTTGCTGCAGAACCGGATCGCCATGACCAGCGGGCCGAACGTCGACGTCGGTCAGCTGCCGCTGATGGATATCAAGCAGTCGCTGGTCGACAGCCTGAACGGCTACACCAAGATCGTCGGTTCCTCGACTCAGGACATCACGTCCCGAGTGAACGACCTGGCCGGTAACGCCCGGGCCGGCGCGATCCAGTACGCGGTCATCGTCGTCCTGACGATTCTGGCCGCGCTGATCTTCGCCGTGCTGGTCGCGCGGGCCATGATCGTGCCGCTGCGCAAGCTGCGCCTGGCCGCGCTGCGCGTCGCCGAACACGACCTCGGCTACGAGGTCTCGCGCCTGCGTGACGGCGCCAGCCCCGAGGACGTGCCGCTCGAGCCGATGCCGGTGCACACCGAGGAAGAGGTCGGCCAGCTCGCTCGCGCGGTCGACGACATCCACGGTCAGGCCCTGCGCCTGGCGGCCGATCAGGCCTCCATGCGTACCCAGGTCAACGATATGTTCGAGACCCTGGCGCGGCGGTCGAAGTCGCTGGTCGACCATCAGCTCTCGCTGATCGAGGCGATGGAGTACGACGAGAAGGACCCGCGCCTGCTGGAGAACCTCTTCCGGCTCGACCACCTCGCCGCCCGTATGCGCCGAAACGGCGACAACCTGCTGATTCTGGCCGGTACCCGGCAGCGGCGCAGCAAGTCCGCGCCGGTCGAGATCGCCGACGTGCTGCGTGCCGCGATCTCCGAGGTCGAAGACTACGAGCGCGTGAAGCTGGGCGCCACCCCGCGCGGCGCCATCACCGAACCGGCCGCCTCCGACCTGGCGCACCTGTTCGCCGAGCTGCTCGACAACGCGCTCCGCGCCTCGCCGCCGGAGACCGACGTCAAGTTCACCTTCGCCCAGGCCCACGATCAGGGTCTGCTGATCGAGGTCGCCGACCGCGGTATCGGTATGCCGCCCGCCGAGATGGCATCGATCAACCGGCGCCTGGAAACAACCGCCGAGGTCGGTGCGGACACCGCGCGCCACATGGGTCTGTTCGTCGTCGGCCGGCTGGCCGAGCGGCACGGCCTCAACGTGCGCCTGCGCCCGACCTTCGACACCGCCCGCGACCCGGGCGTCACCGTCACCGTGCATGTGCCCAAGGCGATCATCGTGGCGCCCTCGGGCGGAACGGTCTCGCTGCCGGACCAGTCCGGTGAGCAGATGTCGGTGCCGACCCAGCGGCCGTCCGCGGCGTCGTCGATGCAGATGCGCGGCGTCACCCGCACTCCGAGCGGCAACATGATGGTCACCGTGGACCCGGGAGTGAGCGGGCCGATCCCGATCACGCCGGCCGCGGATGCCGGAGACGATCGCACCGTGCGCACCAACGGCGCCGCCGCCGCGGCGAACGGTTCGGCCGCGGGTGGACTCCCGCAGCGCCAGCCGGGCGGTGCGGTTTCGGGCGGGCTGCCGCAGCGGCAGCCGGGCGCCAACGGACCGACCGCGCGTCATCCGCTCGCCGATGCCGAGCCGGGCACGGGCTTGCCGCAGCGTGAGCCGGGTGCCAACGGACCGCAGTCGCCCAAGGCACAGCCGAACGCGAATCTGCCCCAGCGTGGCGGCGCCGCTCCGGCGCAGCCGACCTCGGGGCTGGCCGCCAATATGCTCAAGCGTCAGCCGGGTGCGGCGGGTCAGCCGCCGCGACCGGGCCGTCCCACCGGACTGCCGCAGCGGCCGCCGGGCGGCGGTAACGGCCTGCCGCCGCGCGAAGGTGGTCTGCCGCAGCGTGATTCGGGCTCGAGCCTGCCGCAGCGGGAGGGTGGTCTGCCGCAGCGCGGCGGGTCCGGCCTGCCGCAGCGTGGGCCTGCCGGTGAAGACCGGCCCGCGGCAAGCCTGCCGGCGCGGGAACTCGGCGCCAACGGCCTGCCGCAGCGGACGCCGGGCACCAACGGTGCCCCGTCGCGCGAGGGTGGCCTGCCGCAGCGGGAGTCCGCGAACGGTGGTCTGCCGCAGCGGGAGTCGTCCAACGGCGAGCTGCCGCAGCGCGGTGCCGGAGGCCTGCCGCAGCGGACTCCGGGTTCCAATGGCGCGCCGTCGCGCGAGGGTGCGCCCACCGGTCTGCAGCGCGATGGCGGCAGCGGCCTCCCGCAGCGGGACGCCGGCGCCGGTCTGCCGCAGCGGGACGCGGGTAGTGGCCTCCCGCAACGGGATTCGGGCAGCGGTCTGCCGCAGCGCGGTGGCGGTCTGCCGCAGCGCGAGGGCATCGGCGGTCTGCCCCAGCGCGATGCCGGTAGCGGCCTGCCGCAACGAGAGTCGAATGAGGGTCTGCCGCAGCGTGCCCCGGCCGCGGGCGGCCTGCCACAGCGGCAGCCGGGCGCCGGTCTGCCGCCGCGGCCGGAACCCACCCCGGGCCTGAGCCTGCCCGGACGTCATGCGCCGCAGCGGGACAGCTCCGCCGCGGACGCGAATGCGGAATCCGGTGAGGGTCGCGAACGCGGCCGCCACAGCTACCGGTCGAATCCGCAGAAGACGGCATCGTTCTTCCAGACCCGGCTGCAACCCGCAGCCGACCCCGGCCCGTCGGAAGGGGGAAGTCCGATCTTCGCCGAGATGATGTCGGCGTGGCTCGCGGACCCCAACCCGGACCGGTCCCAAGTCGCCGCCTCCTTCGAATCCCCAGGTGACGAAGGTTGGCAGGCTGCCCGACGAGCGGTGGAAACCTCGTCGGAGAAGCGGACGGCAGCCGGATTGCCGCAGCGTGATCCCGGCAATCGGCTGGTACCCGGTGGTGTCATCGGGCGCGCCGACCGGGCGCCGAGCCGCGACCCAGAGTCGATCAGGTCAAGTCTGAGTCGTCACCAGCAGGGCGTCCGGGATGGCCGCGCAATGGGAGCAATGAACCTAACCGGAGATAAAGGAGACCGATGAACCCCGATCTAGGTGGTACGAACCGTCAGCTGGATTGGCTGGTTTCGAACTTCGCCAACGAGGTCCCGGGCGTCGCTCATGCCGTGCTGGTTTCGGCGGACGGCCTGTTGATGGCCGCGAGCGCTCAATTGCCCGTCGACCGAGCCGAACAGCTGTCCGCCGTGACCGCAGGTTTGGCCAGCCTCTCTGTCGGCGTTTCGAACCTGTTCGAAGGCGGCACGGTACTGCAGTCCGTGGTCGAGATGGAACACGGTTACCTACTGCTCATGGCAGTCGGTGACGGGTCCTATCTGGCCGTGCTGACGAACACGTCCTGCGATATCGGCCAGGTGGGCTACGAGATGGCTCTGCTGGTCGAGCGGGTGGGCCAGACAGTCCAGGCCACACCTCGCGTCACGATGGGTTCCTGATGGTGGGATGGACATAGACAACCAGCACGTGGGGAGCGCCGAGCCCAGCCTCGTCCGTCCGTACTCGCTGACCGCCGGTCGTACGCGGCCGACGGTGGAGTTGGCATTGGAGGCGCTCGTCGCATCGCATCCGGTCGCCCTGGAGCGGCAGTTCGAACTGACCAACATCGAGACGTCAATCGTGGAGTTGTGCAGAGAATCGCCATCTGTCGCGGAACTGGCTGCCCGACTGGGTATTCCGATCGGGGTGGCTCGAGTGCTCGTCGCCGACCTCATCGAGGCGGGACATGTTCGAGTTTCGGCGACTTTGAAAGACGATTCGAGCGACGATGAACGTCGCGAGCTGATCGAAAGGGTTCTCAGTGGACTCCGGCGTATTTGATTCGACGGCCCAGGTCGATACCCGCAACGCCAAGCCGACCTCCGCGAAGATCGTGGTGGCCGGTGGCTTCGGTGTGGGTAAGACGACCTTGGTCGGTGCTGTATCGGAGATCGTTCCGCTGCGCACCGAGGCTTTGGTGACCAACGCCAGTGTGGGCGTTGACAGCCTGACCGCCGTGCCGACGAAGGCCACCACCACGGTGGCCATGGACTTCGGCAGGATCAGCCTCGCCGACGATTTGGTGCTTTATCTGTTCGGCACACCCGGCCAGTACCGCTTCTGGTTCATGTGGGACGACCTGATTCGCGGCGCCATCGGGGCGGTAGTGCTGATCGACACCAGACGGCTGGAGGATTCCTTCGCCGCCGTCGACTACTTCGAGGCTCGTGGGCTGCCGTTCCTGGTGGCCATCAACGAGTTCGACGACGCACCGCGGTACCCCCTGGAGGACATCCGCCAGGCGCTGGCCGTCCCGGCGGACGTGCCGATCATGTCGATCGACGCGCGCCGCCGCGAGCCGGTGAAGCAGGCGCTGGTCTCGGTCACCGAGTACGCGCTGCGCAAAGTGGTTCAGGGTTACTGATACGCCGACGACCGGCCGCACGACGCGGCCGCGTCGGCGCGCGGTGGCACCACGACCGCCGATCGCCCGGTCCGGCGCGGTTACGCTCGGAGCGTGAAGATCTCGGCGCGTGAGTTTTTCGACGGTGTGCTCGATCCCGGTTCGTATCGCAGCTGGGATCGAGAACCGATCGAGGTCGCCACGTCGCCGGCGTACCGCGCGGAACTGACCGCCGCGGTCGAACGCAGCGGCACCGACGAATCGGTGCTGACCGGTGAGGGACGGTTGCGCGGGCGGCGCGTCGCGGTGATCGCGTGTGAATTCGGCTTTCTGGCCGGATCGATCGGCGTGGCGGCCGCCGAGCGCATCGTCACCGCCGTCGAACGCGCCACGGAGCTGGGTCTGCCCCTGCTCGCCTCGCCCACCTCCGGCGGAACCCGGATGCAGGAGGGCACGGTCGCCTTCGTGCAGATGGTGAAGATCGCGGGCGCAGTGGCCGCCCATAAAGCGGCCGGCCACCCCTACCTGGTGTATCTGCGCAATCCCACGATGGGCGGCGTATTCGCGTCCTGGGGTTCGCTGGGGCACATGACCTTCGCCGAACCCGGGGCGCTGATCGGATTCCTCGGACCACGGGTGTACGAGGCCCTCTACGACCGGCCGTTTCCGGAAGGCGTGCAGACCGCCGAGAACCTGTATCGCAACGGGGTCATCGACGGGGTCGTGCCGGTCCGGTTCTTCCGCCGGATCGCGCACCGGTTGTTGAATGTGACGACTTCGGTTGCGGGACAGTCTGATTCGCTATCCATTGCTACGTCAGCGCAGGATTTTTCGGTGGTCCCGCCCGGCGACGGCGGCATTGCCGGAGGTTCGGCCGATACCGCTGATTCACCGGACGCCGACCGAACCACTTCATCGGCCTGGGAGTCGGTGCTGATCTCCCGTGACCCGCGGCGTCCCGGCATCCGGGAGCTGTTGCGGCAGGCGACCGATCGGGTGCCGTTGAGCGGCACCGGCCAAGGCGAATCCGACCGCACCGTCGTGCACGCCCTGGCCCGGCTGCGGGGCGAACCGTGCGTGATCTTCGGCCACGACCGGGCCGGCCAGACCGGCGAGAACACCATGGGTCCGGCCGCATTGCGCGAGGCCCGCCGCAGTATGCACCTGGCCGCCGAACTCCGCCTCCCGCTGGTCCTGGTCATCGATACCGCGGGCGCCGCGCTGTCCCAGGAGGCCGAGGAGCGCGGCCTCGCGCCCGAAATCGCCCGCTGCCTAGCGGATTTGGTCACTCTGGACACGCCGACCGTGTCGGTACTGCTGGGCCAGGGCACCGGCGGAGGGGCATTGGCCCTGCTGTCCGCCGACCGTGTCCTCGCCGCAACTCACGCCTGGCTGGCGCCACTCCCGCCGGAAGGTGCCAGCGCCATCGTCTTCCGCGATACGGACCATGCGCCGGAACTGGCCGCCGCCCAACGAGTCGGCGCGGCCGACCTGCGCACCGACGGCGTCGTCGACCGCATCGTCCCGGAGCACCCCGACGCCGCCCACGAACCGATCGACTTCTCGCGCCGCATGGTCGCCGCCATCGCCGGGGAAGTGGCGAGCCTCCGGACCCGACCGACAGCCGATCTGCGCGCCCTTCGCCACCGCCGTTACCGTCGGCTGGGCGTTCCCGGCTGAGCGTGTGGTTCCGTGCTCCGACCGCCTTCGTCGTGCGTGCGGGTCCACCCGTCCGCCCGGTTCCGAGGAACGCGACCGCAGTACGCGCTCACCGGCATCCACCACGATCGGCCGCGAGTGCGCGTTGCGTTCGATGTCGACCTCGACCTCGGACGGGCAACCGAGCGCTGAGGTCCGAGGTTCCGCCTGGTAGGCGCACAGGATCCGAACACGCAGGTGCGCGTCGTTGACGGCTCGGCAAACCGCTTCTACGGTCGGAACGGTGACCTTTCGCAGCGAGAGCAGCACAGTGCCGTCGGTGATTCTCAACGACGGCCATCTGATTCCGAGGCTGGGCTTCGGGGTTTTCCAGGTGCCGGAGGGACAGACCTTCGACACGGTGACCGCCGCGCTCGAGGCGGGGTATCGCAGCATCGACACCGCGGCGGCCTACGGGAACGAGGCCGAGGTGGGGCGGGCGATCGCCGAATCGGGGCTGGCGCGCGACGAGGTCTTCATCACCACCAAGCTGTGGAATGCCGACCAGGGGTACGACTCGACGCTGCGCGCGTTCGACGCGAGTATGAAGCGGCTGGGGTTCGAGTATCTCGATCTGTATCTCATCCACTGGCCGGTCGCGAGCGCGGATCGCTACGTGGACACGTTCCGTGCGTTCCAGTCGCTGAAGACGCAGGGCCGCATCGGCTCGATCGGTGTCTCCAATTTCCAGCCGGAACACCTGCGGCGGGTGATCGGGGAGACCGGTGAGGTGCCGGCGGTGAACCAGGTGGAGCTGCATCCGGCGCTCGCGCAGAACACGCTGCGTGCCTTCCACGCCGAGCACGGCATCGCCACCGAGGCGTGGAGTCCGCTCGGCCAGGGCGCGGAATTGAAGGATCCCACCGTTGGCGCGGTCGCCGAACAGGTCGGCCGCACGCCCGCCCAGGTTCTGATCCGGTGGCACCTGCAGCTGGGCAATATCGTCATTCCGAAGTCGGTGAATCCCGAGCGCATCCGGGAGAACTTCGATGTGTTCACTTTCGAACTCGACGTCGAGCAAATGACCACCCTCAATGCGCTCGACACCGGCAGCCGCGTCGGCCCCGATCCCGACACGTTCGCGATGGGGCTCGACTGACGCGTTGCCGGGCACCTATCGCAGACCCAGGTAGCGCGTGAGCTCGACCGCTGCGGCGCGTCCTGCCCGATTCGCGCCGATGGTGCTGGCCGACGGCCCGTAACCGATCAAATGGATGCGCGGGTCGGCGGCTACCTGGGTAGCGAGCCTGCCCGTCATCGCGATGCCGCCGCCGGGCCCGCGCAGTCGCAGCGGCGCCAGGTGGTCGAGCGCGCTGCGGAAGCCGGTGGCCCAGAGGATCACGTCGGCGGCCTGAAAGCTGCCGTCGGGCCAGCGCACGCCGTTCGGTTCGATGCGGGCGAACATCGGATGCCAGGTCAGCGCGCCGCGCGCACGGGCGGCGCGAATCCGGTCGTCGACCGGCAGTCCGGTTACCGACACCACCGATCGCGGCGGCAATCCGCGACGCACCCGGTCCTCGACCATCGCGACCGCCCGGCGGCCCTCGTCGGGACCGAACGGCCCCTCCCGCCAGCGCGGCTCCGTCCGCGACACCCACGTCGTGCCGGTGACCTGGGAAATCTCGTCCAGCAGCTGGACCGCGGAAATTCCCGCGCCGACCACCACGACGTGCTGACCGGCGAGCTCCGCCGCGCTGCGGTAGTCATGAGCGTGCAATTGCCGCCCGGCGAAGGTTTCGGCGCCCGGATAGTACGGAATGAAGGGCTTTTCCCAGGTGCCGGTCGCGTTGATCACTCCGCGCACCCGGAGGGTCCGGTCGCCGACAACCGGTGACTCGGGCGGTGCGACGACGGAAACCTCTGCGGCCGAGAGGTTCTCGCCGACCACGGTCTCGACGTGCAACAGCCCGTCCACCAACGTCCCCGGACATGTTGCGGTGGTTGCTCGGTCGCACACCACCCGTACCGACACCGGCCGGCGAACTCGCAGGTCGAAACGCTTCTCGTACAGCTCGAAATAGTGCGGCACCGCGGTCGCGGCGGGTACGGAATCCGAGCCGGGCGGAAGAGTTTCGGTGAACGACATCCCCGGCAGGTCGTGCACGCGATTCACGGTGCTCAAAGTCAGTGAGGGCCAGCGGAATTGCCATGCCCCGCCGGGACCGGGGGAGTGGTCGACGATGAGGAAGTCGGTTCCCGGTGTCAATCCGAGCCGCCGCAGGTGATAGCCGACCGACAGTCCGGCCTGGCCGGCGCCGATCACCACAATCTCGACATCGGGTGCGGTCACCGCCGTCACAGTACGCGTCGGGTGCGCTGCGGTAACTGTCCGCCGCATACAGTGGAGTCGATACCGACCGGCGGGTGCGGTGAGGTGTGCCCCCCGGAAGAGAAACCGCGCGAATGGGGAGAGGTCAGATGCTCGCAGTGAGCCGGGATGGTGACGTGGTCACCATCGAATTACAGCGCCCGCAGCGGCGCAACGCCCTCAACGACGAGTTGGTGGCAGCGTTGCGCGAGGCCGTCACGACCGCGGCGGCCGACGCGCGGGTGATCGTGCTGACCGGTCAGGGGCCGATTTTCAGCGCCGGAGCCGATTTGTCCGGCGTCTACTCGTCGGATTTCCTCGACGGACTGCTCGGTCTGTTGCGCACTATCGAAACGGTCCCGGTGCCGGTGATCTCCGCCATCAACGGCGGCGCGCTCGGCGCCGGGGTGCAGCTGGCGCTGGCCTCCGACCTGCGGGTGATGAGCCCGGATTCCTATATCGCCATTCCGGCCGCGAAGCTGGGCATCTCGGTGGATCGCTGGACGGTGCGCCGCCTGGTCTCGCTGATCGGCGGCGGCCCGGCGCGGACCGTGCTGATGGGCGCCGAGAGCGTATCCGCTTCCGACGCATACACTTTCGGTTTCGCCAACCGCCTCGGCACGCTGGCCGACGCGCAGGAGTGGGCCAAGTCGATCGCCCAGCTCGCCCCGCTCTCGCTGCGCCACCTCAAGCTGGTGTTCAACGACGACGGCACCCGCGGCGAGGACACCCCCGAGCAGCGCGCCGCGCTGGAGGCCGCCTGGCGCAGCGCCGACGCCGAGGAGGCGCGGCTGGCGCGGGAACAGAAGCGCGCGGCGAAGTTCGTGGGGCGCTGATGGCCGGCACCGAGATCGTCGCGGCCGCCCGCAGAGCGGCCCTGGCCGCGGCCGGGCTGGTCGGAGTGCGCTGGGTGGCCCGCGCGGCATGGCGGATTCCCGCCGAAATGGGGGCTTCCGCGGCCGCCATCGCACCGCTGGCGACGCGGTCGGCGAGCTACCGCGACCGGCAGTTCCACAACACCGAACCCAGCAGTCAGATCACGCCCGGATCCGGCGCATCCCTGCTGCTGTCGGCGCTGACCCGGCGCGATGTGGGGCGGCCACCGGCGGAAATCCCGCTGGCGAGCACCGAACATCCGGAGCAGGCGGCAGATCTGGCCGTGACCTGGTTCGGCCACGCCACCGCCCTGATCGAGGTCGACGGCTACCGCATCCTCACCGATCCGGTCTGGAGCGAGCGGGTCTCGCCGTCACCGCTGATCGGGCCGGCCCGGCTGCATCCGGTCCCGGCGCCGCTGTCCTCGCTGCCGGCGCTGGACGCGGTGGTCATCTCGCACGATCACTACGACCATCTGGATCGCGAGACCGTGCGCGCGCTGGTGGCCGGTCAGGACGCCCCGTTCGTGGTGCCGATCGGGATCGGCGCCCATCTGCGCAAATGGCAGGTCCCGGAGACCCGCATCATCGAATTGGATTGGAACACGTCGACTTCCATCACCCGCCCCGGGCTGGGTGAGCTCACCGTCACCTGCACCGAGGCGCGGCACTTCTCCGGACGCGGCCTCACCCGCAACACGACGCTCTGGGCGTCGTGGGTGTTCGCCGGGCCGCGGCGGCGGGCCTACTTCGGCGGTGACACCGGGTACACGAAGGCGTTCGCCGAAATCGGCGCGACTCATGGTCCGTTCGATCTCACGCTGCTGCCGATCGGCGCCTACGACGTGCACTGGCCCGATGTGCACATGAACCCCGAGGAGGCGGTACGCGCCCACGCCGACGTGTGTGTCGGGGAGGCCGAGTACGGCATGTTGGTGCCGATTCACTGGGCCACGTTCAACCTGGCTTTCCACGGCTGGTCCGAGCCGGTCCACAGACTTGTTGCGGCGGCGCGTGCAGCGGGTACCCGGGTAGCGGTGCCGCTTCCCGGCGGGCGGATCGATACCAATGCGGTATCACCGCAGGTCTCCTGGTGGGAGGATGTGCGCTAGAAACGCAGTCGACGAGTGAAGGAGTGGGCTTCATGAGTTTGATGGATACGCTCAAGGGGTTGGTGGGTAAGGGCCGCGACGCGGCCTCGCAGAACGCGGAGAAGGTCCACGGCGCTGTCGACAAGGCCGGTGGCTTCGTCAAAGAGAAGACCGGTGGCAAGTACTCCGATCACATCGACAAGGGCACCGAGGCCATCAAGAAGAACATCCCCCAGCAGGGCGGCAAGACCCCGCCGCCGGCTCCCGAGCCGCCCGCCGCGCCCCCGCAGACTCCGCCCGCCACCCCGCCGCAGGCGCCGCAGCCGCCGGAGGGCTGAGCACGAGGCGGGATGCCCGGTACCACCGGGCTCACTCGCCGATCGACGACGGGCACCGGCCGGAGGTTCACTCCTCCGGCGGGGCCCGTTTTCGCTTTACACTGCGACTATGGCGGCGCGCCGCGAGTTCGGGGGCATCGAGGTCGGTCTGACCAACCTCGACAAGGTGCTGTATCCGGCGACGGGTACCACCAAGGGTGAGGTGATCGACTACTACACCGCCATCGCACCGGCTCTGCTGCCGCATATCGCCGGCCGTCCGGTGACGCGTAAGCGCTGGCCCAACGGGGTGAGCGAATCCTCGTTCTTCGAAAAGAATCTGGCCTCGCACGCGCCGAAATGGATTCAGCGCCGGCCGATGGATCATTCCGATCGCCGAGTGAACTATCCGGTCATCGACTCGGTGGCCGGGCTGGCCTGGCTCGGACAGCAGGCGTCGCTGGAAATCCATGTGCCGCAATGGCGTTTCGTCGACGGATCGCGCGGTCCGGCCACCCGCATCGTCTTCGATCTCGATCCCGGGCCGGGGGTGGACCTGGCCGATTGCGCGACGGTGGCGTTGTGGATTCGCGATACCGTCCGCGACGCCGGTCTCGATGCCTATCCGGTGACCAGCGGCAGCAAGGGCATTCACATCTATGTGCCGCTGGACCGGGTACTGAGTCCCGGCGGCGCCTCGACGGTCGCGAAACAGCTGGCGACCGGGCTGGAGAAGCTGCATCCGGCGCTGGTCACGGCGACGATGGCGAAGGCCGTGCGGCCGGGCAAGATCTTCCTGGACTGGAGCCAGAACAACCCGGCGAAGACGACCATCGCGCCGTATTCGCTGCGCGGACGTGAGCGGCCGACGGTCGCGGCGCCGCGCAGCTGGGACGAGATCGCCGACCGAAAGTGCTTGCGGCAGTTGCGCTTCGACGAGGTACTCGAACGCTGGCGTTCCGACGGGGATCTGCTGGCGGGTCTGGATCCGCCCCTGGGTGCCGGTGCGGCGGATCCGCTGCAGACCTACCGGTCCATGCGCGACCCCGCCCGCACGCCGGAACCGGTTCCGCCCGGGCCGCCCGATCCCGGTGCGGGTGATCGCTTCGTGGTGCAGGAGCACCACGCTCGGCGACTGCACTGGGATGTGCGACTCGAACGCGACGGTGTGCTGGTGTCGTGGGCGGTGCCGAAGGGGCCGCCGACCTCGCCGTCGGAGAACCGGCTGGCCGTGCACACCGAGGACCATCCCCTGGAATACCTGCATTTCCACGGCACCATCCCGCGCGGTGAATACGGTGCCGGGCGGATGACGATCTGGGACACCGGCACCTACGACACCGAGAAGTGGCGTGCGGACGAGGTGATCGTCCAGTTTCACGGCGAGCGTCTCAACGGCCGCTACGCCTTCATCCGCACCGACGGCAAGCAGTGGTTGATGCACCTGATGAAATCGCAGGCCGCCGAGCCGGAAGAGGTGGCGGAGCAAGGGGATTCGGCCGACGGTCACCGCGGCGACCCGCAAGGGACGGCCGGGCGTAGGCGCGGCGGCTCCGGCGGGGACGAAAACGGCGTCGCCGAACACGATGTCGCAGCGCGCACCTCGAGCCGGACCGAAGCACGGTCGGGAGGAGCCGAGTTTCCGCGCGGACTGTCGCCGATGCTGGCGACCTCCGGGGAGGTGGCGAAACTCGGCGCCCGGGACTGGGTCTTCGAGACCAAATGGGACGGGTTCCGGGTCATCGCGGAAATCGACGAAGGCAACGTGGTGATCCGCAGCCGGGCGGGCAATATCGTCACCGACCGCTATCCGCGCATCGCCGAGCTGGGACGGCAACTGCGGGGGCATCGGATCGTGCTCGACGGGGAGGCGGTCGTCTTCGACGCCGAGGGTTCGTCGAATCTGGCTTTGCTGCAGGCGGATCCGGCCCATGCGGAACTGGTCGCCTTCGACGTGCTGTATCTGGACGGAACCTCGCTGCTGCGCAAGCGCTACGCGGATCGGCGGCAGGTGCTGGAGGCGCTGGCCGAGGGCGTGCCCTCGCTGCTCGTCCCGCCGCGGCTGGAGGGCTCCGGTACGGACGCCCTGGAATACAGCCGTGAGCATCGGCTCGAGGGAGTCGTCGCCAAACGCAAGGATTCGGTTTATCTGCCCGGCAAGCGCGGCCAGTCGTGGATCAAGACCCGCAACTGGCGAACCCAGGAGGTGATCATCGGTGGCTGGCGTCGCAGTGCCGCACGAGAATTCGCTTCCCTGCTGGTCGGCGTCCGCCACGACGGCGAGCTGTATTACATCGGCCGGGTGGGTACCGGCTTCAGCGACCGCGAGATGTCGGGCCTGACCGCGCGCCTGCGCCCCCTCCGCCGCAAGACCAGTCCCTTCACCAACGAGCTGACCGCCGACGAACGCAAGGATGCCGTCTGGGCGACGCCGAAAATCCCCGGCATGGTGCGGTACATGAACTGGACCGAGTCCGGGCGGCTGTGGCATCCGGCGTGGGTGCCGGACGAGAAGTAGGTTCCGCCACAACCGGTTTCGGCCTCCCGAACGGGTGTCTTTCTCGCGCGGCCGACCCGTTCTCGTGCCGTGGCCCGACGGCCTGGCGCCACGAGTGTGGGCGCCGGACCCTTCGGGATGTTCGGTTGGGCGAGTCAGTTCGTGGTGGCGGTGTACCACTTCGTGGTGCCCGCCGGAGCGCTCAGCGTGCTGATGAGATCGATGGCGGCCACGACCAGCGTGGGTCCGCCGACCACCAGCGAGCCGATGATCGCGCCCGCAGTGGCACCCGTGATGAATCCCGGAATCGCCCCGATACCGCCTGCCGCGGCGCCGACGACCAGGCCGATCACTGCGCCGATGGCGGTACCGATGAAGCTGCCGATCGCGGTTCCGAGCCCGAATTGGGTTGCGAACGCGTTCATCGCGCTCTGATTCTCCAGCGGCGACGCCACCGGGGTCACCGGCGCGGGCCGCGCCGCCGCGACGTCCTTCACCACGGTCAATTCCAGGACCCGGGCATCGTCGCGCACCTGGTGGGGCAGGGGGTATTCCACACCGTCCTGCCGCAAGGACAGCGGCAGTGTGACGAGCGCGCGGCCGTCGGCGTCGGTGACGTCGACGGTGCGGCCGTCGGCGTCGACGCGGAAAAAGCCGCCGTCGAGAGTGGTTTCGACGGTAGTGCCGGTCAGATGGGTTTCGTAGCGCACCGTGGGTGCGCCGGTATCGGCATGGACGGTGCCTGCCCCGAGGGCGACAGCCACTACTGCCGGAAGGGCAAGAGCGGCGAACTTGCGCAGAAACATTCCGGTTCCAATCTCCATCAGGAAGAAATTCGGTAGCCGAAAACGACGCGCGCTGAGAACCCAATACCCCCGACGTATCTCAACCCCTGCGCGTGGAGCCGCGGTCCGGCTAACTCACGGAAGTAACCGTACCTTCACTCGGTCGCAAAGTGGGGTGAATTCGACCTCCTGACTTCGTGTTTCGCAAAGCGGAATAAGGTTGCCCGTTTCGACATGAGATCGCTGAAGATTTGCTTCGGCGAGTTACAGAAACACGCCGATCGCCGCCGCGCCGCCGCACACCACCACCGACAGGACGAGAGCGAGGTAGTCGGCCCGGCGGGGGCCGGCCGGATGCGCGGTCAATTCACCTGTCCCGCCGCGTGCCGTGATGGCCTCGCCCAACTCCCCGGCGCGACGGGTCGCGACGGCCATGGCCGCGGTGAGAATGTCCACGAGCGGATTCGCGGCTCCGCGCGCCATCGACCCGTCCTTCGGACGCAGCCGGCGGGCGGCGCGCAACACCCGGATCTCGTCCATCAGCAGTGGCAGTCCGCGCAGGGTCAGCGCCACGACGACCGCCCATTCGTCCACCGGAATCCGCAGAACTCGCAGCGGCGCACCGAGTTTGGCCAGGGCGGGAGCGATCTCGCTCATCGGGGTCGTCCAGGCGATCAGGAACGAGGTGGTCAGCAACACCAGCCCGAACAGCGTGACCTGGACATACCGCAGTACGGCGGCACCACCGGTGGGGATGGTGATCAGCCCACCGAGCACGATCAGTGCCCAGAACCACCACGGCAGCCGCGGCAGCGTGCCCAGCGGCAGCCGGGCGGTCAGGCCGATCGCGATCAGGAAGGCGACCACCACTCCCAGGACCGGCCACGCGGGCTGCAACATCAGCAGCACACTGATGAAAAAGGCGACGATCATCTTGGTCCCGGCCCACAGCCGATGGATCGGGCTGTCGACCGGAACTTCGCGCAGCAGCACCACACTCATCGCGCACCTCCGAGGGCGTCGCCGTGCCGGCCCCGGCTGCGGCGCTGTGTGCCCCGGGCTCGATCGGTCTCGGGGCGGCCGCCGTCCGTCGTGCCGTTCGTCCCGGGCTGCATCGGTTCGGACCGCGGGCCCGCGATTCCCGTTTCCCCGCGCCCGTCGCCGTCGGCCGGCGGGCCGAGTACGGGTTCGGCCGGTCCCGGGGGCGCCACCGCCGGGGCGCCGGTGGCATCGGCCGAGCTGTCGGCGGCGGTCGCGACGGCCGGCAGGCTTTCCAGGATGAGACCGGATTGCAGGTGGACCGTCCGGTCGCAGACACTCTCCATATCGGCCACATCGTGCGAGATGACGATCAGCGTCAGTCCCGAATCCCGCAGCCGGGCGAGCAGTTCCACCACCTCCGCGCGGCCCTCCGGATCGAGTCCGGCCAGGGGTTCGTCGAGCACCACGACCTGCGGGCGACTGGCGACGATCGCGGCGAGAACCACTCGCTTGGCTTGACCACCCGACAATTCCTCGATCGAGCGGGAGGCCATCGCCCGGTCCAGCCCCACCGCGTCGAGCGCGCGGCCCACCGCCCCGGAACCGGTGCCGTGCCCGCCCCAATCCTCGATCTCGGCGCCGACGGTCTGGCGCTGCAGTTGCAGCCGGGAGTGCTGGAAGGCCAGCTCGACCGCACCGATGCGCTTGTGCACCGGCCGCGAGCCGGTGTAGTCGCACAGCCGGCAACTGCCGGTGGTCGGCACGACGAGTCCCGCCATGATCCAGGCCAGGGTGGATTTTCCCGACCCGTTGCCGCCGACCACGAGCAGTGTCTCCCCGCGATGGACGGTCAGATTCACCCCGCGCAGCGCGGTCGCCGCCCACGGGGTGCCGCGGTTGTAGGTGTGGCGCACATCCCGCAGCTCCAGCAGCGGTTCGCCGATCGGGGAGCGTCGCAGATTGCGCACCGGGCGCGGCCAGGCCGGCAGATGGTCGACCTGGCGACCTCCGGAGAGATGGATGACCCGCTCGGCCGCCGCCGCGTCGGCCTCGTGGTGGGTGACCAGGACGACGGCCATCCGGTGCCGGGCGGGCAATCCGGCGAGCAGCGCGACCAGTTCGCGCCGACCGTCCGGATCGATCATCGAAGTCGCCTCGTCGGCCACGAGCAGTGCGGGATCGCGAGCCAGGGCGGCCGCCACCGCCAGGCGCTGTTGCTGGCCGCCGGACAGGGTCGCGGTCTCCGCGCCACCGAGCCCGCTCAGCCCCACCTCGCACAGCAACGCCTCCACGTCGACCGCGCGCGCGGCCTCGGCGGGCAGACCCCACACCACGTCGTCGGCGACCAGTACCCCCAGCGTCTGACTCTCGGGCCGCTGTAGCACCAGCGCGGTGCCGCCGATCACGCCGAGCCCCGCCGAACCGGGACGTTCGACCGTGCCGCCGGTGGGCGGAAGGCCGGCCAGCAGCCGGGTCAGTGTCGACTTGCCGGATCCGTTGTGGCCGACGACGGCGACGAATTCGCCGATCTCGACGGACAGGTCGATATCGCTCAGCGCATCGGCGCGCGCACCCGGATAGCGGAAGGACACGCCGCGCAACCGGACCGGCACCGGTGCGACCGCGCGGGTATCGGCCGGCGCGTCCAGCCGATCCCGCCCCGGCAGCCACTCCAGCCGATCCAGAACCGAGCCGAGCACGAACCAGGAGAAGGCGGCGGTCATGACCACGCCCAGGAATACGCCGCCGCCGATGTAGAGCCACCACCAGCTCAGCACGCTGTCGGTGACCGAGACGACACCGTTGCCCAGCGATTCCAGCTGTGGCTGCCGGGAGAGCATGTGATCGATGCCCTGGGCGATATTGCGCACGTTGTCGAAGACCAGCCGGCGCGAGGCGGCGAACAGGTAGAGCATGCCGACCGAGAAGGCCGCCCAGATCAATCCGGCCAGTGACGACAGGAACAGGACGGTGATCAGTCCGCGTCGCCGCCGTTTGACGGTGCCGATGATGCCGCCGATGGTCGCCGAGCTGACCACGGTGGCCGCGGGCACCAGGCCGGCGGCGACGAAGCTCACCAGGGTCGCGGCCACGGTCGCGCCCAGGATGGCGCGCAGCCGGTAGCGCTGCGCCAGCAGGCCCATCGGCACCGCGGCGACCAGATTGAGGGCCGCCGCGTAGGGCACCACCGAGCCGATGGTCACCAGCCCGACGGTCACCCCACCGAGGACCGCCGCGGTGGCGAGTTCGACGGGGCGCAGCGGGCCGTGAGCGATTCGCGGCTCGGCGCCGGCGGAAGGAGGCGCGGTCACGGCTCAAGTCTGCCAGCACCGGCGGACTGCGGGACGGCCCTCGCCGGGGCGGAGGCCGCACGCGGACCGCGTCGGCTGGTCATGACGTATGGACCGGTTCCGGTGCGCGCAGGACATAGTCGTCCGGATTCAGAGACCGGGTGCGCAAGCGGTACGCGGTGACGGTGCCGGGCCAGTTGTTGGTGATCCGCCCGGCGGCATTGCGGTACCAGCTCGAGCACGCGGTCCACGGCGTGCGCAGCAACCGGCGCTGGGTCTGCGCATCGAAGGCCGCCGCGGTCTCGGACTTCACCTCGAGACAGGATCCCGGATGTTGGCTCAGATATGCCACGGCCTGCCGGATGTAGCGGGCCTGGCATTCGATCATGTAGATGATCGAGCCGGTGCCCAGATTGGTGTTGGGTCCGTACATCAGGAACAGATTCGGGAATCCCGGCACCGTCATGCCGAGATAGGCGCGGGCCCCCTCGGCCCACACCTTCTCCAGTTCCGCGCCGTCGCGACCGAATATCCGGATCGGCCAGAGGAATTCGCTGCCCTTGAAGCCGGTGCCGTAGACGATCACGTCGGCCGGGTGCACGGTTCCGTCCGCGGTGCGCACGCCCTCGGGCACCACCTCGGCGATGGGCTCGGTCACGACGTCCACATTCGGCCGCGTCAGCGCCGGGTAGTACTCGTTGGAGAACAGCACCCGTTTGCACAACACCGGATAGTCGGGGGTCAGTTTCGCGCGCAATCGCGGATCGGGCACGTCGTGGCGAAGCGCGCGGGTACCCAGCCAGGTCGCGATGCGCCGGATCGGCGGGATCGTGGTCAAGCCCAGGGAGAAGAACTCCAGAAAGCACCACACCCACAGGCGCTGGGCCAGCCGCAGGCCGGGCACGTGTGCGAACAGGGCGTGATGGATCGGCCGGTACTCGCGGTCGGTGCGCCGCACCACCCAGGCAGCGGTCCGCTGGAACAGCGTCAGACGGTCCACCTCGGGTGCGATGGCGGGTACGAATTGGATTGCGCTGGCGCCGGTTCCGATGACCGCGACCCGCTTGCCGGCGAGGTCGACATCGTGGTTCCACTGCGCGGAATGGAACGACGGCCCGGCGAACGTCTCGATGCCCGCGATATCGGGCATCCGCGGGCGCGACAGCTGCCCGACCGCGCTGATCAGCACGTCGGCGGATCGGATGTCGCCGTCGGCGGTGCGAACCGTCCAGCGCCCGGCGTGTTCGTCGAAGCTCGCCTCGGTGACCTCGGCGCCGAATCGGATCCGCTCGAGCAACCGATGTTTCGTCGCCACCGCATGCAGGTAGCCCAGGATCTCGGCCTGACCGGAGTAGCGATGCGGCCAATCCGGCTTCGGTTCGTAGGAGAACGAGTACAGCGGTGAGGGCACGTCGCAGGCCGCGCCCGGATAGGTGTTCTCCCGCCACACCCCGCCCAGGTCGCTCGCCCGCTCCAGAATCGTGAGGTCGTCGAAACCGTTGCGCTGCAGCTCGATTGCCGCGCCGAGTCCCCCGAACCCGGCTCCGACGATGATGACCGACGGCTTGGTAGCGGGCATGCGCGCGCTCCTCGAATCGAGAACAGTATCTCCACTGTAGGCGCGTGCCGCCGCCTCCGAACCCCGTTCCGGAAACCCTGCTCAGCGCGGTTGTACGCGGATCCGGCCGCCCATCGGCACGATGCGGACGATCGAGGTCAGCCGCCCGTCCGCGACGGCGTGCAGCACCACGGACGGGTCGGGCGCGTAGTCGATCGGAACGTCGCCGGGCTCCTCGACCTCCCACGCCCCGCCGATGGCCGAGGCCACACTGGGCGCCACCACCAGCGGCCGCCCACCGAACAGCGTGGTGCCCATGGCGTGCACATGTCCGGTGAGCACGCCGAGAATCCGCGCATCACCGGCGACGGTGCGCTCCAGCCGCTCCGGATCGGCGAGCCGGATGGGATCGACCACCGTCGAGTACATCGGCACCGGCGGGTGGTGCATCGCCACCAGTACGGAGGCGTCCGCGGGCGTGGTGGCCAGCAACCGGTCCAGCCACGCGTAGGTTCGCTCGCCCAGCTCCCCGCCGCCCGAACCGGGAATCGTGGAATCGAGCAGTGCCACGGTGAGCCCGCCGATATCGACGGCCTGATTGATCGGTCCCTCCTCGGCGGGGCCGTCGAGGAGCGTCCGCCGCAGATTGGCCCGGTCGTCGTGGTTGCCGGGCAGGACGTAGAGCGGAATGTCGGTGGTCAGCGCTTTGCGCGCCTGTTCGTACTGGGCGAGGGTCCCGGATTCGGTGAGGTCGCCGGTCACGAGGATGGCGTCGGGCCGGCGCGGTAATCGGTCGAGGTAGCCGAGAACGGCGGCGACTCGTTCGGCGTTGCGCGAATCCAGGTCGAAGTGGGTATCGCTGAGCTGTGCCAACAGAATCATGGCGTCCGCTTTCTCGTGGGATCGCACCGTTGCGCCCGTCGCCGGGAACGACCTGTGCGAGCCCGTGTGGAATCGGCCCCCGGGTGTGATCGCTTCGGCCGCATGCGTGCCGATACGGCACTTGTCCAGAGTAGAAGGTCCTCAGCGCGCCGTCTGCGTGACGGATGCCACCTTTTATAGCAGACGGCTATGGGGAAATGCCGGAAACGGCGAGCCGCTATTCCGCAGCGATCCGCTCGAGCAGGGCGGCCGGATCGTCGATGATCGGGCTCGATCCCGTCGAGAAGAAATCGGCACCCGGTACGGCGGTCAACGCGAGGTCGGAATCCGCACGCCAGGGCGCCTCCACCCGCAACGACAGCGAGTGCAGATGGGTGCGCGTGTACTCACCCGATTTGTCGAACAGCGGATCGCCCGCGATCGGATAGCCGATCCAGGCCAGGTGAACCCGGATCTGATGCCGCCGCCCGGTGATCGGCCGGGCCAGCAGTACCGTGTGCCGATCGGTCCGCGCCACGGTGGTGAACTCGGTCCGGGACGGATAGTTCCTACCGGCCAGCAGATCGCTCTCGGCGACGGTCCACATCTGCCCCTGCCGCCGGATGGTGTCGCGCGGTGCCGCGATCCGCACCCGGTTCTTGCGCCCGACGCTCAACGGCAGGTCGATGACGCCGGTGTCGGGCAGATCGGTGGCGGCGGTGACGACCAGATACCGCTTGTCGGCCGTGCGCTTGGTGAACTGCCTGGTCAGTCCGCCGTGTGCGGCCAGATCCTTGGCGAACAGCACCAGGCCCGAGGTGACCTTGTCGATGCGGTGCACCGGGTAGAGGGTGATTCCCTCGGCCGCGGCCAGCTCGACCAGATCGGTGTCGTGGCGTTCCCCGGTCACGGCGATCCCGGCGGGCTTGTTCAGCGCGATGATCGCCTCGTCCTCGTCGACGAGAAACTGCTGCGCCAGCTGCTGCCAGCCCATCTCCACCGGGTGCGTCTCCACCGGGCCAGATTAGTCCGCGGTGCGATGGCCGAATATCGCCAGGAGGGGTGGGCGCCGCCCGGCCCGGTGTGCTAGAGCCAGGCGTCGTCGAGGTCGGTCGTGGTGCGATCCATCGCGTCGAGCAGATCGAAAAGTGGTGCGGTACGGGGCAATTCCCAGTGGAAGAAGTACCGGGCCGCAACCCGCTTACCGCGGTGGAAGTCCTCGGATCCGCGCGCGGCGGCCACCGCCTGCTCCAGCCAGATCCAGGCCAGCACCACATGTCCGAACGCCTCGAGGTAGGCGGACGAATTCGCCAGTGCCGCTTCCGGATCGGCGTCGCGCCATACCGTGGCGGTGGTGGTCGCGATGCGTCCGGCGGCCGCGGCCAGCGCATCGGCGAAGTCGCCGAGTTCCGCGTCGCCGGTCGCGCGAGCCCGGTCGACCGTTTCGCCCATGGTGTCGAGCAGCAGGGTCAGTGCCGCGCCGCCGTCCGCGACCACCGCCCGGCCGAGCAGGTCCAGGCTCTGAATGCCGTGTGTCCCTTCGTGAATCGGATTGAGGCGGTTGTCGCGGTAATGCTGTTCGACGTCGTAGTCGCGGGTGTATCCGGCGCCGCCGTGCACCTGGATGGCGAGGTCGTTGGCGGCCAGGCACCACTGGCTCGGCCAGCTCTTGGCGATCGGGGTCAGTACGCGCAGCAACAGGGCGACGCGCTGCGCCTCGTCGGCGTCCACGGCGCTGCGCTGGCGGTCGATCAGGGTGCCGCAGTACAACTGCAGGCCCAGCGCGCCTTCGGCATAGGCCTTCTGCGCCAGCAGCATTCGGCGAACGTCGGGATGCTGCGCGATCGGGACCTGCGCGCTCGCAGCGCCCTTCACCGTCACCGGGCGGCCCTGCGGCCGATTGCGGGCATAGTCGAGGGCCTTGAGGAAGCCGGTGTACCCCAACGCGGTAGCGGCCAGGCCGACGCCCAGGCGCGCCTCGTTCATCATGTGGAACATGTAGGTCAGGCCGCGATTCGGCTCACCCACCAGATAGCCGACCGCACCCGGTGCGCCGCCGGGTGTGAACGCCCCGTCGCCGAAGACCGGCGCCGTGTTCACCGTGCCGCGCCAGCCCATCTTGTGGTTGATCCCGGCCAGCACCACATCGTTGCGCTCGCCGAGCGAACCGTCCTCGGCGGGCAGGTATTTCGGCACGATGAACAGCGAGATGCCGCGGGTTCCGGCATCCGATCCGGGAATGCGCGCCAGGACCAGATGCACGATGTTCTCCGACAGGTCGTGGTCACCGCCGGAGATCCACATCTTGCGGCCGAACAGCCGGTACGTGCCGTCGTCCTGTGGGACGGCCTTGGTGGTGATGTCGGCCAGCGAGGAACCGGCCTGTGGTTCCGACAGCGCCATCGTGCCGAAGTAGCGGCCGGTGAGCATCGGCCGCACGAAGCGGTCGAGCTGTTCCGAATCCGCGTGCGCGGCGAGCAGGTTGGCGTTGCCGATGGTCAGCAGCGCGTAGCTGGCGGTCGCCACATTGGCGGCGTAGAACCACGCCATGCACGCGGTGAAGACCGTATGCGGCAATTGCATACCGCCCACGCGCTCGTCCATCGCGGCACCGACGAATCCCGCCTCCGCGAAGGCCGACAGCGCCGTCGCCACTTCCGGAATGATGTGCACCTTCTCGCCGTCGAAGGTCGGCTCGTGCAGATCGCCCTGGCGGTTGTGCGGGGCGAAGTACTTCTCGGCCAGCTCCCGGCTCAGCGCGAGCACCTGATCGAAGGTCTCGCGGCTGTGTTCCCGATAGCGCTCGCGCTCGGTCAGCCCGGTCACGTCGAGCCACTCGTAGAGCAGGAAATCGAGGTCGCGAGCGGACATGATGAGCGAATCCATATCCCAAGCCTGCTGGGCAACGCCCGCGCGCGCAAGGTGCGCGGGCGTGGCGCCGCGCGACGGCTCCCGCGTGGCATGTCCGGCGCCGTCCGTCCGGGTCGGTGCGCCGGGACGGTGGGCGCCGGAAAATGGGCTCAGCCGGCCCGGGCGACGAGGGGAGCGATGAAGCGCTCCAGCATGTCGCGCTCCTCGGCCTCGTCCCGGCCGGGAACCGTGAGCAGCGAGACGATGATGCGGGTCAGCCAGCGGGCCAGCCGTGCCCAATCATCGTGTGCCGAGGATGTTTCCGCGGTGAACAGCGAGCGGGCGATGGCCTCGATCACCTCGGAGGTCTGGGCGATCTGCAGGGTCGCTCCGGCGTCGTCGGGCCGGAACCAGGCGATCAGCAGCGGGTCCGAACGCACCGCGCGGAGACTGGCCAGCACTCCGGCGACGGCGCGTTCGCCGGGGTCGGCGATCGTCCCGATCTCGGCGGTGACACGGGCGCCCACCCGCCGCGCCTCGCGATGCACGTATGCCAGTTGCACCGCCTGCCGGCTGTCGAAGTAGCGGTACAGCGTCGCCCGCGAGCAGCCTGCGGCCTTGGCGATATCGCCCATCTGGGTCGCGTTCACGCCGCGTTCGGAGAACAGGCTCGCGGCGGCGTCCAGGATCCGCTCGGCCGCCTGCAGGGAGCGCGGATGCGCCAGCCAGTCGCTCATGCCGGGACGAAGGGGACGTTGACCGGCCAGCGCACGTAATTGCCCTCGGTGTATCGGACGCCGTCCGGATCCACGGAGAAGTCCGGGCACCGGGCCAGCAGTTCCCGCAGCGCGATGGTGGCCTGCATGCGGGCGGCGGCCGCGCCGAGACAGTGGTGGTTGCCGTTGCCGAAGGTGAGGATGTTCTTCGGATTTCGCGTCACATCGAGTTCGCTTGCGTCCGAACCATATTCGCGCTCGTCCCGGTTGGCCGACGCGTACAGCATCAGCACCCGCCGTCCCGCGGGAATGGTGACGCCCTCGATCTCGACGTCGCGGGTGGTGGTGCGGGCCAGACCCTGCACCGGCGAGGTCATGCGCAGGAATTCGTCGACCGCGCCCGGGATCAGGCTCGGATCGTCGAGCAGGCGCCGCCGCTGCTCGGGGTAGCTGGTAAGCAATTGCACCGCGCCGCCGAGATTTCCGGTGGTGGTGTCGTTGCCGCCGGTGATCATCGTGAACGCGAAACCGATGATCTGCAGGATTTCGCCGAAGTCGCCGCCGGCGCCGAGTCCCGAGGCCACCAGATGGGAGACGGTGTCGTCCGCCGGTTCGAGTTTGCGCTTCTCGATCATCGCGATGAAGTACTGGGTCAGCTCACCGACCGCCTCCTGCGCGTGCTCGATGCCGCCGGCCGCCGAGGCCGCCACGATCGCCTCGCTCCAGCGATCGAACTGTGCCCGATCCTGCTCCGGCACACCGAGATAATGCGCCACCACCATGGTCGGCAGCGGTTTGAACAACTCCATCGAGATGTCACCGCCACCGGCCGCGCGCAGCTTCTCCACCCGCTCGATCACGAACGCCTCGACCGCGGGCCGGATCTCCTGGACCTGCCGCGGGGTGAACCCCTTGGCCACGCGGCGCCGGAAGACGGTGTGGTCGGGCGGATCGGTGAAGACGAACGGCCGGTTCTCGCCGAGCCCGATCTCGCTGAGATTGTTGTAGTCGACCGTCAGGCCCTGGGCCGAGGAGAACGTCTCGGGATCGCGCATTGCCGCGTAGATGTCGGCGTAGCGCGAGAGGACGTAGTAGTCCTCGTGCGGGCGGTTCTCGGGGACGACGTGGTGCACCGGATCGGATTCGCGCAAGGCGGCGTACATCGGCCAGGGGTCGCGCCAGGAGTCGCCGGAACGCAAGGTGAAGCGTGCCTCGTGAGACATCGTCATGCTCATGTATCGACGGTAAGACAAATAGCCCAGTATGTCTAGAACTTGTTTCATCGGTGGCGGTCCGCCGCTCGCGCACCGGGACCGATACCGGGCGACCGGCCGGTGAGATCGGTACTGTGGGCTGACCAGCGCCGCCCGTCGGACAAGGAGCGCCCATGCGAACCGGTCCCGCTCTGCGAGAGTTCTTCCGGCGCAAGCCGATCGACCAGATCCAGGACGAATCCGCCACCACCCTGCACCGCACGCTGGGCCTGTGGCAGCTGACCGCCATCGGGGTGGGCGGCATCATCGGCGCCGGCATTTTCACGCTGGCCGGTGCGGTCGCGAATCAGACCGCCGGGCCGGCTGTCCTCGTCTCCTTCCTGATCGCCGGCGTCGCGAGTGCCGCCGCCGCGCTGTCCTACGCCGAATTCGCCGGACTCATTCCGCGCGCCGGTTCGGCCTACACCTACGGTTACGCCGTACTCGGCGAACCGGTGGGCTGGTTCATCGGCTGGGATCTGCTGCTCGAATACACCGCGATCGTGTCGGTGGTGGCGATCGGCATCTCCGGCTACATCCAATTCCTGTTGGGACAGTTGGATATCGAGCTCCCCGAGTGGATGCTGGGTGCGCCGGGAACCGGGCACGGCCATGTGGTGGATCTGTTCGCCGCGATGCTGTGCCTGCTCATCGCCGCCCTGCTGAACCTGGGTATCCGGGCCGCGGCGCGATTCGAAACCTTCGTGGTGGGCCTGAAGATCGTGGTCGTCGTGGTGGTGATCGCGGTCGGGTTCTTCCACATCGATTCCGCCAACTACCACCCGTACTTCCCGTTCGGCATGTCCGGCGCGGTCACCGGGGCGGCGACCGTCTTCTTCGCGGTCTTCGGCTACGACGCGATGTCGACCGCGGCCGAGGAGTCGGTGGACGCGAAACGCCATCTGCCCAAGGCGATTCTGTTGTCGCTGGCGGTGTCGATGGTGCTCTATGTGCTGGTCTGCCTGGTCCTGACCGGAATGCAGCACTACACCGACATCGACCCGGAGAGCGGGCTGTCCACCGCCTTCGAATCCGTCGGCCTGCCCGGGCTGGGCAGTCTGATCGCGGCCGGCGCCATCGTCGGCATCATGACGGTGCTGTTCACCTTCATGCTCGGCGTCACCCGCGTCTGGTACTCGATGAGCCGGGACGGCTTGCTGCCCCAGTGGTTTGCCAAAACCCACCCGGTACGCCAGGTGCCCACGCGGATCACCTGGATCGTCGGTGTCGCGTCGGCGGTGATCGCGGGGCTGCTGCCGATCGGCCAGGCCGCCGAGCTGACCAATATCGGCATCCTGCTGGCCTTCATCGTGGTCTGTGCGGCGGTGATCGTGCTGCGCTATCGCCGTCCGGATCTGCCGCGCGGCTTCCGCACGCCGGGAATGCCGGTGGTGCCCCTGCTCGGCATCGGCTTCTCGATCTGGCTGATCACCTACCTGCAACCGGTGACGTGGTTGCGCTTCGCCGTCTGGTTCGCCGTCGGCGCGATCGTCTACCTGACCTACAGCCGCCGCCATTCCCTGCTGGCGACCGGCCCGGACGCGTCCGCGACCCCCGCCGGACGGCCGTAGGGATTGTATCGAGATACCAGCGATATCTGAGGTATTTCGCGAATTTATCGTTTTGTTATTCGAATTGGCGCGTTCGGTATTTGGTTTCTCCCCGACCGTGGCGAATCATTGCTCCCCGGATCCAACGATCGACTGATCACCGTGGTGTTTCGGAAATCTGCTCTCGCTACGAGATTCGGAGGAACGCATCATGGCAGGAACCGAGGCGGGTCGATGTACCCGCTTTCCGGGTCGTAGGGCCTGGTCGACCGCGGCAACGCTGGTCGTTCTGTTCGGCGCGGCGGGCACGATGGTGGCGACCGCCGGCCCCGCACACGCCGACTCGCCGATACCCGCCCCGGTCGTACCGGGAATTCCGCTACCGCCGCAGTTCACAATTCCCGGGCTCTTCACGGAAATCCATCCGGCCCCGCCGGAGCCCATGAAATCGGTCGGTGAGCGGGCGCTCGAGGCCGCCGAGTCCAAGATCGGCTCGGCCTACCGCTCGGGTGCCACCGGTCCCGATGCCTTCGACTGCTCGGGTCTGGTGCAGTGGGCGTACCGGCAGGTCGGGGTGGACCTGCCGCGGACGAGCTACGACCAGCTGACCGCCGGCACGCCGGTCGACCTGGACGCGCTGCAACCGGGCGATCTGGTGTCGTTCTACGGCGGCGGGCACTCCGCTCTCTACGCCGGCGACGGCACGGTCGTGCACGCCGCGACGAGCGGTGAAGGTGTCATCCGATCGGCGATCGCGCAGATGCCGGTCGCCGGCGCCCGCCGCTTCTGACGCCGCCGGCGGGTGCGCCACGCGGCTCGCCGATCCAGGGGTTCGAATCCGCCGCGAGGATATGTTGCGCGACAATGTGCATCGAGATCGGATATCGAGATCGACCAGCATTGGACTGCAACGTGAATCGCGGAGGAGGGGGCGGTGGCCGAGACTCGGGCGAATGCCGACGAGCCGTTCGGGCCGGTGCGCCCCTCGAATGCGGTCGACGGCTGGGAGTTGGCCGGTGACGGCACCCGCTGGTGGCTGGTCAAGGCGTTCGGCGATACGCGCGGTCTGGTGAAGCCGACCACGCGGACCACCTGCGCCTGGCGTATCGAAACCGCCGACGGCCGGATGCTGCGCGAGGTCAGCGCGCGATCGGTCGCGGAGGCGAAAAACGCTGCGGAAGAATGGATCCGAAAGACGATCGGCTGAGCGTTCGCTCGGCCGATCGTCCGGATCGCCCGCCTATCGGCGGGGCGACTGCCGCTTCGAAATCGCCTGCAGGCTGAATGCCGGTGCGGGCTGACCGGGTGCGGGAGATTCCTCGGTGTAGGCACGCGGCCACGCGCGGCCGCTGTCGGCGAGATCGAGATCGTTCGTGTCATCGGAATCGTCGCGTCGCGAGGGACCGTCGACCTCCGCGAGTCCGACGAGCACCACGAGCATGATGGTGACGAGCGTGACCACCATGATCAGCGGGGTGAGCAGCTGCACCGAGTCGACACCGCCGGTCGGCTCGGCCATGTTGTCCATGCGGTGCGCCGTCATGGATGCCATTCCGGTGTAATGCATTCCGCAGACCGCCAGACCCATGATGGCCGCCGCGCCGATGGTGGCGGCGAACCCGCGCACGTGCAGGACGAACCACAGTGCCGCGGTCGCGGCCACCACGGCGATCAGCAGCGACAGGGCCGCCAGTCCGGTGCTGTATTCGATGTGTGCGCCGGCGTTCATGGCATGCATGCCGAGGTAGTGCATGGCCGCGACGCCGAATCCGGTGATCATGCCGCCGAGGGGGAGTGCGATCACTTCCCGATGCCCGCGCACCACGATCGACAGTCCGGCCCACACCACGACGATCGCGATGGCCGCGCTGAGCAGCGTCATCGGCACGTCGTAGCGGATGTTCGCGCCGTGGATCGAGAAACCGAGCATGGCGGTGAAGTGCATGACCCAGATGCCGGCGCCGCCGAGCGAGACGGCCGCGGCGATCAACCAGCCGCCCGGCCAGCGCGAGGCCCGGGCGTGGGTGGCGCAGCGCAGCGCCAGAACGGATCCGATGAAGGACATGACATAGGCCAGGACCGGGGTTACCCAGCCGTGGCTGAAATGGTCGAGCTCGAGCACGAGGTCTCCCGAAGCGAAAGAGGGGTTATCGATTCGTGACCGGACGATAGTTCACATTGCTCCTGATCGTTACTCGCGCCCGTTCGTATCCGGGCGCGGCCGACCTCCCTCGCCGTCCGGCAAATGTGCAGGTGACACAGGTTCACGGGGTGTGTGCACGGGGTTTGCCGGAGTGTCGCCTGATGGACATCGAACGGGAGGTGTGTTCTGGCGCACTTGCGCCACCTTGGTGACCTATGACCCTTGACAGGTTTATCGGACGAATCCGGACGTTCAGGACTATCGCAAGTTGATACCATTCAGATATAATATGAAAATCATAGGATATGGTTTGGAAGTGCTGGAGGTGCCGGAATGGATGCGCAGCGGTATCGGCGGATGGTCAATCGGGTCAATCCGCTCGTGGTCGGGCTGCAACGGCTGGGAATCGGTTTCGGTCCGATGCAACTGCTCACCGTCGCCGGTCGGCGCAGCGGGCAACCGCGCACCTTCCCGATCGCGGTCAACGAGTTGAGCGGGGCGCACTACATCGTGCAGGCCTATCCGCGGGCGGCCTGGGTGGCCAACGTGCGGGCGGCCGATTCGGTCACGCTGACGCGCGGACGGAAATCCTCGACCGCGCGACTGGTCGAGGTTCCGGTCGAGCAGCGCGGGGCGCTGCTGCGGGAATTGGTCGGAGCCGGGCCGGCCAGTGTCGGAAACCGTTTCGTCACAACCGGTTTGGCCGAGGCGGCAACGCCCGACGGAGTGGCGGCGGCGGCCGAGCGCATCGCGGTGTTCCGGGTCGAACCGCACTGACCTGCCGGGTTTGTCCGCGCCGGGGATATCATATGAAAATCGTATGAATCGACCGGAGGGTGCCGATGACCTCGGAGGCGGATCGCGCGGCCGCGCAGCAACGGCGCCGGCTGGCCGTCGACGTCAAGGATGCGCTGCGCGACTTGAACATTCAGCTCGCCCTGCTGAATCGCCGGTTCGGCGGCCGGGTGGAACTCCGCGACGTGGACTGGACCTGCCTGGACCTGATCAACCGGCGGGGCCCCGTCTCGCCGACCGCCCTGTCCCGGCTCACCGGCCTGCACCCGGCCACCCTCACCGGTGTCCTGGACCGGTTGCAGAAGGGCGGCTGGATCGTCCGGGAACGCGACCCGGAGGCGAGCGACCGGCGCGCAGTCACCCTGCGCGCCGTCCGCGAGCGCAATTCCGAACTGTTCCATGTGTTCTCGGGCATGAACCGGCGCATGGACGAGGTGCTGGAGCGGTACTCGGAGCCAGAGCTCGAGGTGATCGCGGACTTCCTCCGGCAGACCGGTACGGCAGGCGCGGACTCCGCCGCCGAACTCGGCACCTGACCGGCCGCGCCCCCTCGCCGCCGGCTACGGCGCGGTCGACGCCCGACGCGTCGGCGGTAGCAGGCAGTCGTCTGCACGCCGGGCTCGGTCGTCTCGCGGACTGTTCATCGAGGACGGGTAGGCTCGGGTGATCGGCGGGTCTCCGCATATGTCCTCGTCGGTGGGCGTTCGCGCCACCACACACCAATCCGAGGATGTAGGTCATGGCTATTACCGAGATCGGCGCGTACGCACATCTCAGTCCCGCCGATATCGAGGCGCTGGGGCGTGAGCTCGACCGGATTCGTGCCGATGTCGAGGCCGACCGGGGTACTCGCGACGCTGATTACATTCGCCGGACGATCGTTTTTCAGCGCACCCTCGACGCCGCCGCGCGACTGATCATTCTCGCCGGTCGTGGCCGCCTCGCCTGGGTGCTCGGCACGGCGGGCCTGGCGACGGCCAAGAGCGTCGAGAATATGGAGATCGGACACAACGTCTCCCACGGTCAATGGGATTGGATGAACGACCCGGAAATTCACTCCAACACCTGGGAGTGGGATATGGCCGGGCTGTCCGCGCAGTGGCGCTACGCACACAATGTCCGCCATCACCTCTACACCAACGTGCTGGGAATGGACGACGATATCGGCTTCGGCGTGATGAGGGTGACCAGAGACCAGCGCTGGCGGCCGCGCCTGCTGCTGCAACCGTTACAGAATGTCCTGCTGGCGGCGACCTTCGAATGGGGTATCGCCTGGCACGACCTGGACTCCGTCCACGATCGGGTGACCGATACCGCCGAGCGCGCCGGTCAGACCCGGGCGTTGCTGGGAAAACTGGTCCGGCAGGCCGGCAAGGATTATGTGCTGTTTCCCGCATTGAGCGGAAAGCGATGGCGGCGAACGCTTTTCGCCAATCTCAGCGCCAACGTGCTGCGCAACCTGTGGGCGTACCTGGTGATCTTCTGCGGCCATTTTCCCGACGGCGCGGAGAAATTCACTCCGTCGGTGCTGGAGTCGGAAACCAAGGCGGAATGGTATCTGCGCCAGATGCTGGGCACGGCGAACTTCGATGCCGGGCGGGTTCAGGCCTTCATGAGCGGCAATCTGTGCTACCAGATCGAACATCACCTGTTCCCGGACCTGCCCAGCAACCGGTACCGGGATATCGCCACCCGCGTGCGTGCGCTGTGCGAAGAATTCGATCTGCCGTACACGACGGGTCCTCTGCTGCGGCAGTACGCGCTCACCCTCCGGACGATCCACAAATTGGCGCTGCCGGATCGCTTTCTCACCGCGACCTCCGACGATGCCCCGGAAACCGCGTCGGAGCGAAAGTTCCTCGGATACCGCCCGTTCGCGGCCGCCGAGGGCGCACCGTCTCGTTCGCGCCGGGGGCTGCGTACCGCGCTGCGCGTAGTGGCGGCCAAGACCGCGCTGCCGACCGGATGATCCGGCGGGCTCACCTCATCCGTGGGGGCGGACCGGCAGTTCGGTGAGTCCCCGCATGAGCAGGCTCGGCTGCCACCGCGGGGTGAACGACGGTGCCAAGGCCAGCTTCGGGAAGCGATCCAGCAGAGCGGTGAAGGCGACGGCGGCCTCCATCCGGGCCAGGGGAGCGCCGACGCAGAAGTGGATTCCGTGGCCGAAGGCCACATGTCCGGACGGCTTCCGGCCGATATCGAGTTCGTCGGGTGAACGGTATCGATCGGGATCGCGATCGGCCGCCGAGAGCGCGACATATACCAATTCGCCTGCGGGGATGACGATTCCGCCGATGTCGACGGGTTCCTCGGTGTACCGGACCGTGGCCCAGCCGACCGGGCCGTCGAGTCGCAGAAACTCTTCCACGGCGGCGGGGATACCGTCCGGATCCGCCCGCAGCGCATCGAATTGGGACCGGTTGCGCAGCAGGGCGAAGGTGCCGTTGCCGATCAGGTTCACGGTCGTTTCGTGACCGGCCACCAGCAGCAGGAAAGCCATCGCCACCAATTCGGGATCGGTGAGGCGGTCGCCTTCGTCCTGTTCGGTGGCCAGGCCCGACAACAGGTCGTCGCCGGGCCGAACGCGTTTGTCCGCCAGTAGCGCCGTCAGATATCTGCCCATATCGGCGGATGCGCGGTCGCGGTCCGCCAGATCTCCGGCGGCCCCGACCAGGATCTTCGTCCACAGCTGGAAATCGTCGCGATCGGTGAAGGGAACGCCGAGCAGTTCGCAGATCACGGTGACGGGTAGCGGGGTCGCGAACGCATGAAGCAGATCGACCTCGTCGTGCGCGGCCACTTCGTCGAGCAATCCGGCGGTGATCTCCTCGATGCGAGGGCGCAAGGCCGCCACCCGCCGCGGCGTGAAGGCCTTGTTCACCAACTTCCGCAGTCGCGTGTGTTCCGGCGGATCGGCATTGAGCATGTGGGTGCTCAACGCCTGCGCATCCGAATTCGACAGCACCGCAGAGCCTTTGCGCCGGAACAGTTCGAAGGTGCCGGCCGAGTTCTTGCGCAAGCGCGGATCGGCCAGTGCCGCCCGCGCTTCCGCATGGCCGACGACGACCCAGCACGGAATCCCGCGCTCGTGCGTGAACCGCACGTGGTGCACCGGCCCCCGAGCCCGCCAGCGCTCGTAGTACTTGTGCGGATCGTCGTGGAAGTCGTCTTCCACCAGTTCGATCTGCTCGGAAACCTCGGCCTCGGCCATGCTGTGCTCCCTGCTCCCTGCTACCGGCGCCGATCGGCGCTCCCCACGGTGTCGGACCGGTCCTGACGGTGACCGTATCCAAAGTACCGAAAATCAGGCCGAGTCGCGGATGTCCGATTCGCGTAGAAATCGTTCCGCCCGAACCGCTTTCATGGTCACTGCGGTGACAGTCGGTATTCCGTCCACTGCCGCAGCTTCTCCGGATTGCGGATCGCCCAGATCCGGGTGATCCGGCCGTCGACGATATCGAAGGCGTAGACGGTCGCGATGGCGCCGTCGATCTGTGCCACCAGGCCGGGCTGGCCGTTGACGGTGCGCTCGAGGAGTGTGACTTCCGCGGCGCGGGAAGCGATTTCGATCCACGCGCGAGCGATCTGCTCGCCACCGGTGATCGGATGACGGAAGGCGACCACTCGGCCGCCGCTGTCGGCGGTCGCGACGGCCCGTGGATCCAGGATCTCGATCAGTGCCTCGATATCCTTCGTCTCCCACGCGCGTTTGAAGTCTCGGACGACCTCGGCACGCTCGTCCCGAGAGGGACGTGCCGAGGTCTGGATACGACGGCGTGCGGAGGAGGCCAGCTGGCGGCAGGCCGCAGGAGTGCGGCCGACGATATCGGCGATCTCGGCGAAGGAATACCGGAAGACATCGTGCAGGACGAAGGCCACGCGCTCGGCCGGCGTCATGGAATCGAGTACGACGAGGAACGCCATGCTGATCGATTCGTCGAGCGTCACCCGGTCGGCCGGATCGGCCGGTGCGGGCGCGCCCCACTCGCTGCGGTCCGGGACCGGCTCCGGAATCCACTCACCGACGTAGCGCTCGCGGCGAGCCCGCGCCGAACCGAGCAGATCCAGGCAGATGCGGCTGGCCACGGTTCGCAACCAGCCACCGGGCGCCTCGACGGCCTGCTGCTGTTCCGGAGACAGGGCGTACCAGCGCGCATAGGTCTCCTGCACCACGTCCTCGGCCTCCGCGAGGGAGCCGAGCAGCCGGTAGGCGAGGTTGAGCAGCGCCCGCCGCTCACTCACCACCGCGCTCGCTTCCGGATCGGTCATGATCTCGCTCCCTCGTTCGGTACAGGTCCTTCCACTGTTGGACGAAACAGCACGCCGAAATGTGAGGCCGGTACGAACATAACCCCGGCCTCGGCGGCGCCGGCCGCGCCGTCGCTGGGAGATTGTGGACTCGGCGGTGTGCGGAAGAACGTGCGTTGCCGCGAGCGAGGTGCTGTCGGTTGCACCCGTGCGCGGGTGTCCAGGTTGTATGCTGCCGTTCGCCGGTGATAGTGGGGGGAGTACCCAATGAAAAGCGCAGTGTGGGTGGCAATCTGGTTCGGCGTGGCGGCGCTTTCGGCGTGCGGTACGGACGATGCCGCCGATGGACCGGCCTCGGCCTCCTCCGAACCGGTTGCTCAGCAGGTCACCGGATCGCCGGATCAGCAGGCCGGGTGTCCGCAGTCGCCCGTGGCCTCGGCAGGGCCGTACACCGCCACCACCGTGCCGGTGCGGGAACAGACCGCGACGCTGACGACCGACGTGACGTTGCCGCAACTCGAGGGCGGTGAGCAGGCAGTGCGCGATCGGTTCAACGCGGCGATGCGCGCCTCGCTGGCCGATACGAGCGGCGGCGCCGCGAACGGTGCGTTGCACGATGCCCGGCTGCGCTGCGGGGAAACCAGCCGCGTCACCCGGATCGGGGCGAAGGTCGTTGCGGGCGTGCTGATCACCGACCACACGTGGGAGGGCGGCCCGCATCCGGTCAACCAGATCGGCACCGTGGTGATCGACACCGGAACCGTGCAACCGGTCATGTTGCCGACGGCCTTGCGCGACCCGGCCCAGAGCTGGAACGCCCTCGCCGCGACCGCCCAGAGCCTGGTGCCCGCGGACGGCCCCACCCTGTTCACACACGCTCCCGGCGGTGACGATTTCGCCAACTGGGTCCCCTCCCCGGAGGGACTCACCGTTTACTTCTCCGTCGCACACGCCCGGGGCGACTACTACCCGGTTCAGCTCCCGTGGAACCGAATCCAGGACCTGTTCGACCCGGCCACGGTGGTAACCCTGTCGAGCTGACGGATCATCGGGACCATCCGTCGGCCCCGCGCCGGATTCACACCTTCGCGCCGACGAGCTGTCGATAGTCGGCGTTGCGGGCGACCAGTTCGTCGTGGGGCCCGCTGTCGACGATCCGCCCGTCCTTCAGGAACATGACGATGTCGGCCTCGCGGATGGTGGACAGGCGATGGGCGATCACCAGGAGGGCACATTCTTTTCGCACGTTCTGGATCGTCACGTTCAGCGCCTTCTCGGTTTCGGCGTCGAGCATCGCGGTGGGTTCGTCGAGCATCATCAGGACGGGCCGGCGGATCAGCGCTCGGGCCAGTGCCACGCGTTGACGCTCGCCGCCCGAGAGCAGGACGCCGTGCTCGCCCACGGGAGTGTCCAGCCCGCGGGGGAGCCGGGAGACGAGATCGGCCAGCCCGGCGAGCTCTATCGCGCGCTGCAGATCGTCTTCGCCGAGGCCCGGCTGCCGGTAGGTCAGATTGTCCCGGAGGCTGCCGAACAGCAGCGGCGCGTTCTGCTCCAGCAGGCTGATTTCCGAGCGCCACGCCCGCCGCGGTCGACCGGCGTAGGACCGGCCGCCGAGCAGAATGTCGCCGCCATCCGGATCGTAGAACCGGCTCACCAGGGAGAATACGGTGGATTTCCCGGCGCCCGAGTGCCCGACCAGGGCCACATGTCCCCGCGGAGGTACCGAGAAACTCACGCCGTCGAGAATCGGCCGCTCGTCGTAGGAGAAACGCACCTCACGGAATTCCAGTGCGGGATGCCCGTTCTCCGAGGGGGTCTCGATCGCCGAATCACCGTCGACGCCGCCCCGCGGAATCTCGTCGACGTCCTCGGCCGGCAAACCCAGCGTCGATTCGATCCGGCTCAGCGCGCCCAATGCCTTCTGCAATCCGACGGAGCCGTTGAACAGATCGCCGACCGGAATGAGCAGGTTCATCGCGAGGAGCATCATCGTGACGAGGCTGCTCAACTCCAACTGATGATTGGCCACCCGCACGCCGCCGACCAGCAGTGACACCACGAACGACCCGGTCACCGCCAGGTGCATGGCCGGATTTCCCAGCGCCTTCAATCGGGCCGCGCGCACGCCGGCGGCGAATGCGGCACCGGCCAGTTCGGTCAACCGCTCGTGTTCGCGGTCCTCGGCATTGTTGACCTTCACCGTGCGCACACCGTTCAGCGCGCGCTCGATGTCCGCCGACAGCGCGCCGACGCTCTCCTGCAAGCGCACCGAAGCCACTTCGATTCGTGTCATGACCAGCAACATCGCAGCCGCGGCGACGCCCACGGTGACGAAGACGATCGAGAACAACAGCCAGTCGAGATAGATCATCACCGCCACGGTGCCCACGAGTGTGATTGCACCCGTGAGTATTTGGACGAGGCTGCTCCCCACGGCGTTGCGGATCACGGTCGAATCGAGCGTGACCCGGGAGATGAGATCGCCGACCCGCTGTGACTCCAGAGTGGGAATTCTCAGCCGCAGCAGATGCCCGGCCAGGCGATGACGCACCGACAAGAGTACGGATTCGCTGGATCGCTCGAGAATGTAGTTGCCGCCGGTATCGGCGACGGCATACAGGAGATAGGCCCCCACCAACGCCGCGAGCGACCACGCGATCGTCGCGCCCGCCGCGGCATCGCGGACGACCTGTCCGGCCAGCAGCGGTTGCGCCAACGACAAACCGGTGCCGACGAGAAGCAGTGCCGTCGCCGCGAGCAGCGAATTGCGTTGTGGTGCGAGAATTCTCAGCAGCGCGCCGACGCGGCGCGGCCAGGACTCGCGCTCTCGAACTTCACCGTCGTCAGCTGACATCGTCACCCACGTTCGCATGCCGGCCGACCACGATCAGTCGACTGAATGTCGTCATGTCTCCCGCCTCCCCGACAAGCTTTCCGTCTGCTTCGACCCATGCGTGTGCGGCGAACGGCAATTCGGTGCGCACGCCGACACACCAGGTTGTCCACGCACCGTAGCGTCGGCTCAGCAGCGTCGTCGCCACGGACCTCGTCAGGCAGCCGTATCTTCCGGCGGCGTCGGGACTCACCTCGACGACCCGGCGTCGCCATCGCTCGGCATCGTCGAACGGGGCCGGACGACTTCCTCGGTGTAACTGCTTCAGGATCCATTCGATCCGTCGCGGTGGCAACCTGACGATGACCCTCGCGGCGCGAACGGCCCAGGCCGCGGCCGAGCGCTCACCCCTGCGTCCGTCCGCCTCGAATTCGGTCCCGAGCGCCATCTGGTGGCTCACGACGGCACCAGCCCCACTGCTCGGAGGTGGCTCACCAGTTCGGCGACGTCTCGCTGCGCGGTAACGGCATCGACGTCGAATTGATCGAGCACTGCCGCAACGGGATCGGCGGCGTCGCCGGCGAGGAGCGAGGCGAACACTTCCGCTCCGACCGGATTGAGCCGCCAATACTCGCCCTGTTTCAGATCGAGAACGACGCCCCCGTATTCCGTTCGCACGAAAGACAAGCCGGGCCTCGGTGTCGCGGTATCCATGGTCCCTCCCATTCCTCAGGCTTTCCGCGCGTTACTGTCCCGCGGATCGAGAAAATTCCGTTCCAGATCGCGCAGCCAGAGTTCGCAGGCGATGGTGCTGAACATCGTTCCGTCTTCCAGTTCGAACGAACTGGGGCCGGCGCACAAATGCTTCAGGCGCTTCGAGTCGATCAGGCCCATGGCGCCGAGCCGCGAGCTCTCCCACAGAGCCACCAGTTCGTCGCGATGCTTGCGCAAGCCCACTTCGACGTCGTGTGATCCGCTGTCCTTGGTCTGCCGGCGCAGTACCTCGTCGGGCACGATTCCGCTGACCGCGGCCCTGAGCAGAGGCTTGTACGTCCAGGCGCTGACCCGATCCGGAACCGCCACCGACAGGGCAGCGGAAATCACTCGGTCATCGAAATAGGGTGCGGACAGGGGCGGCCCGCCGGATGCCAGTGACATGCGGTTCAACACGGCCACCGTCCGGGCCCCCTCGACAATCGACTCCAGTTCGACGTGGCGCCCACGAGCGGGCGCCAGCGGTTCGGCATTGGCGGCCATCCACGAGATTCCCTCGTGCACAGCATCTTTCGCCGCTGCGGTGGCCCACACCGGAATGGACGGAACAAGGGCCCAGCCCAGCATCGGTTTGCGCCGTTCCGGCACGCCGGCGATCGGTACAGAATTCCTTTTCCACCACGCCCGGAAATCCGCGGGCTCGACCGCGCCGCGCACGAGATCTCGTGATCGCCAACCGCCGAGGGCGCCGAAACTGCGCAGTCCCCGCCATGCCGTGAGCGGGCGACGCCACAGTAGATCGCGGTAGAGCGTCGGCAGTCCGGTGAAGAGGTGATCGCCCCCGTGGCCGGTCAGGTGCACGGTGGGACCGAAGGTTGCCGCCAGTGCCGCGAGCGCACCTACCCGGCTTCTGCCGGCGATGAGCGGTGAGGGCTCGTTCAGCCAGGTCGGCCCGTCCTCCAGGCCGGCGTAGGTGAAAGGCAGTTCGGAATCGGGAAGGATCGTATGCCGCACGTGCGGCAGGTGCCGGGCGGCGAGGAGGGCCCATTCGAGGTCTTCATTGGCGGAATCGCGTCCGCGTGCCGTCAGCAGCGTGATTTCCGCTGGTCCGCGAGCGGCGAGGAAACTGATCGACGTCGAGTCGTAGCCGCCGGAAAGTTCTGAGGTAACCGTGCCACCCGCCGCGGTCCGAGCCCGTACCGCCGCCTCGAGCCGGTTCCGTACCTCGTGTGCGCCCTCCTCGAGGCCCCGGACGACGGCCCTTTCACTCGCGCTCCGGACCATCCGGGATGTGCCGGTCGGTGTGATCACCAACCCGGTACCGCGGGCGAGCGGTTCGATTCCCGTGAGCAGCGGACGTTGTGCGAGGTGATGCGGAACGGGTTCGAGCAGATGCGCGGCGAGGACACCGGCGTCGAGTTTGCCGCTGACGAGGTGCCGCAGGGCGTGCACGGTATCGGCAGCGATGTCGATGCCGTCCACGCGGGCGCGATACAGGCCCCGGGATCCGTATGCGGCACCGTTCAGGTGGATGTCGCCGTTCACCTCGACGATCGAGTGAAACGATCCGTCGATCGCGTCCAGAATCACTCGCCATCGAGCCGGTGAACCTGTCGACATCGCATAGTCGAGGACGGCCTGCTCGCTGATCAGAGCGTGGCCGAGTATCACCACCTGCGCCGCACGGCCGTTCGTGTGAACGACCGGCCGGTCCGGGCAATGTCCGACGACCATCGGACGTCCCGAACGGTGCTCTGCCAACACCCGCGCCCATGGGAGGAGACGCCTGGCGATGCTCACTCCCGCCACGTTGTCGGGCAGAACGACAAATCCTGTCCGAGCATCGCCAGTCATCCTCTAACCCCCTATGATTCGAGCTCGGTGGTGACGGCTCAGATCATTCCGCGGCGTCCGACCAGCAGGTCGGATTCCGTGGTGAAAACGCCCCCGGTGAGTTTCCGGAAATCGCCGCATTTGGCGATCACCGGCTTCTCGTAGATCTTCTTGTCCGATCTGTCTGCCGTGTTCTCCATCTTCACTTTCCTTCCTTTCCTCGCACTCCCCTTGGAGGCGGCCTCATTCCGAGTCGTTCTGTTCGACTCGGATGTGTGCAACCGAGAATTGATGGAGTCGTGGATTCGAGGAAAGCGGATCGCGCCGGAAATTCGACGCACTTGATCAGTCCCCCCGTGCTGCCGGTCCGAACGAACATGTCGTTCCGGATGTAAGTCGCTATCCCGCAAGGATTTTCGGGCCTGTTGCGAATCCTCCCCGATATCGCCCGGCGACCTGCCCCCCGTCCCCGCCCGCTATTCTGCGCCGTATGCCACAGCCCGTCAAGGGTATTCGCGACTTACCCTCGAAAATAATTGCCGTGCTGCACTTTTCGATGCGGTGCGATCGGTCGCCAGGGCGCCCTCGGCTCGAGCTCTCGCACGCACGTCCCGAGCGGCGGCGTCGGTGAGCGCCATCGAGGGTTTCGGCCACCGGCCACGCCACCGGGTTACGGCGGTCGAGCCGTGCGCGAACGGTGCATACCGGACATCTCGACGCGGAACCGGGGGCGTTACTCGCGCGCGATCGGGGGTAGTTCCCGAGTGGATCGGACAGCTGCCTCGCGTCGTCGTGCGGGCATCCCGTATGCAGGGGATGCCGGCTCGACCGGGGGCGCCGGTAGTGCGGCCGGTTCGTGCGTCACCCACACGGCAGAGCGGTTGTTTCGTATGCTCGTTGGTAGCTAATGGGGAGGGTTGTCGGTGCCGGGCCTCGCGGGTCCGGCGATGGAGGAAGGTCCTCGCGGATGGACGGGCGCGAGGTTGCCGACATGGCGCGGGAGTGGTCGGCGGCCCTGGTCGAATGCGGTGGCGTGCCGGCATCTCTGCCGCGCGTCCAGCAGTTGACCGCGTGGATCGTCGAACTGGACGCTGCCATGGCGGCCGAGCCGTTCGATCCGTCGCCCGCATACCGCGTCGGGGTCGAGATGGTGCGGTGGAAGCTGACCGACCCCGCATTGATGACCCCGTCCGCGACGGTGCTGGCCGGTTTACTGGAACGGTCGCAGCGGCCGGATCGCACGCGGCGGTTCGGCGCGCTCCTGGGCGAACTCGGCCGCGGCTACAGCGCCGAGCTGTTGAAGGTCCACGCGGACAGCCGCGAGATTGCCGACCAGCGCTTCCGCGTGGTGTTCGACAACGCGGCGGTGGCGATCGCCCTCTACGACAGCAACGGCATCACGCTGGAAGCCAACCGGACCACGGCCCGGATGGTCGGGATGAAGCCGGAGGAACTGCCGGGCGTGGCAGGTCTGGATCTGATGCATCCCGAGGATCGAGACAAACTTCAGCGGGTTGTCGTCGATCTGTACCAGCGCCGGTGTGGCACCGTGCACTTCGAAGGCCGCTTCTGCCGTCCCGACGGCACCGTCTGCTGGGGTGCCTGGACGATGACGCTGGTGCGCGGAGCGGGTGGGCGCGATCTGCGGCTGCTCGCCGTCGGAGAGGACATCACCGAGCGGCGCGCGATGGAGCGGAAACTGTGGTGGCAGGCGCGCCACGACCCGTTGACGGGTCTGCCCAACCGACACTGCCTGCTCGAGCAGTTGGAGGCCATCGTCGCGACGGCCGGTCCCGCCGACCACATCGGTTTGTGTTTCCTCGACCTCGACGAGTTCAAGCTGATCAACGACCGGTACGGCCACCGCGCGGGCGACAGCGTGCTGGCCGAGGTCGGTCGCCGGCTGGACGCGACGATGACCTCACCGGCGGTCACGGTCACCCGCATCGGCGGAGACGAGTTCGTCGCGCTGCTCGCACCGCCCTGCGACGAAGAGGCGGCGCACGCCGCCGCCGAGACCATGCTCGCGACCCTGCGGGAACCGGTTCCGGTCGGTCCCACCGATCTGCTGGCGATGTCGGCCAGCATCGGCGCCGTCGTCGCCCCGGTGGCGGGCGCGAATGCCGAGAAACTGCTGAACGATGCCGACGTGGGCCTGTACCGGGCCAAGGCAGCCGGCCGCGGCACCTGGGTGCTGCATCGCGACGAGAGCGGTCGCGCCGCCGAATAGATCAGCGCCGGGGCATCGCGAGTTCGCCCCGCCGCGCCGCCCGCCACCACCGCTGCCCGGAATCGATACCCCTGCGCATCGTGCGCACAGCGGGAACCTGTGTGAGCAGGTGCATCTGGTATCGCCACGGCATTTGCAGCCCGTGCCGAACCGCCATCGCATAGGCGAACTGCACGGCGTCGCGGTCGAGATACCGGTCGGCGTGTTCGAACCAGGTCATGCTGGCACGGGCGGCGGCCTGGATCGGGCGCATCGCCGCGCGCCGCTGCGCATCGTAATTCTCCAGCGCATCGGCGATCTCGCCGTGCTCGTACAGGCTCTGGGCGAGCACGATGGCGTCGATGATCGCCAACCTGGTGCCCGAACCGATGGTGAAGTGCGTCGTGTGCGCCGCATCGCCGACCAGCACCACATTGTCGTGATACCAGGATTTGTTGGTCACTTCGGGAAAGCAACTCCACCTTGCGAATTCGCCTCGTGTCTTGCTGATCAACGAGTGACCGTCGAGAACGCGCGCGAATATCTTTTCCAGAAGACGCACATTCGCGGCGCCGTCCAGGGAATCGAATCCCGATTCGCGCCACGTCCGCGGTTGGCATTCCACGATGCAGGTGCTGATCTTTCCGGCGATCGACGGGTACGCGTGGAACCAGATCCAACCGGCCGGTGTGTGTTCGAAAGCGAAGGTGAATCGGTCGAAGACCTTGTCGGTGCCGAGCCAGATATATCGATTCTCGCCGAGATTCACCGACGTTCCGAAGCGATGATCCTCCAGCTGCCGCACCCGGCTGTTCGCGCCGTCGGCAGCGATGACGAGATCGGCGTCGTCGAAGCCGGACAGATCGTGAATTTCCCGGCCGTGCTGGACATCGACGCCGAGGTCGGTGGCCCGCTGCGACAGCACATCGAGCAATGCCGCTCGCCCCATGCTGAATCCGTAGCCCGGGAAATATGCGGTCCCGTCGTCGCCGACGTGGATCGCCTGTTCCCGCCAGAGCACCGATCCGGCCCGCACCGTCTGTGCGCTGTCGGGGTCGTTCCGATACAGGATGTCGAGCAGGTCGTCCCAGTACACGACGCCCCAGCCGTAGGTGGACCCGGGAGGATCTCGGTCGATCACCGTGACGGCATGGCCCGGGTCGCGCCGCTTCATCGAAATGGCGAAGTACAGTCCGGCCGGCCCGCCACCGACACATACGATTTTCATTCGGTCACCAGTTCCGGCCCGGTCGGTCTATCCCGGCATCACATGATCGGTATCGGATGCGGCCGAGCCCGGCACGCTGTGCGTGTCCGGGCTCGGTCGTCGGCACTAGAAGCTTCCCCAGCCGCCGCCGAATGGGTTCCACCAGTTGCTGCCCCAGCCGCCGTTACCCCAGCCGCCATTGCCCCAACCGCCGTTACCCCAACCGCCGTTACCCCAACCGCCGCCGTTACCCCAACCGCCGCCGTTACCCCAACCGCCGCCGTTACCCCAGCCGCCGCCGTGACCCCAGCCGTTGCCGTGACCCCAGCCAGGGCTGTCGACGGGTTGGGTGGCGGACGTGGGCGTCGCCGTTTCGGTGGCAGACGCTTGCGTCGCGGCTGCGACGACCGGAACCGCAGCGACTGCGGCTATTCCGGCTGCTGCTGCCAACCGGGCGAATTTCGAGTGTGAATTCCTTTTCTTGATCATGATGGGCTCCAGATAGCTGTCCCGACCTGGTGGAATTCTACGCGTTTCCGCCGTGTGTCAGAAAGTTGCCGAATCAACCCTTTTGCAATGTCCAGCCGCCGCATTCGGCAGGGTTGGCGGGTCCGCAAATATTTCGGTTTCCAGGGCAGCGGCAGACCTGAACAGGCCGAACCTATGTGTGCCCTCGGCAGGATTCGAACCTGCGACACCCGCTTTAGGAGAGCGGTGCTCTATCCCCTGAGCTACGAGGGCGCGGACCGTGCGCGGAAATGTGGAAAACCCCGTTTCGCAACGGAATTCGCACCTGCCTCGCAGTGGTCCACGATGCCTGTGCCTCCCGGGGGTGACGATCAGGCGTGGTCAGTCTAGCGTGTGGCGGGCCGGTGGCCACCCCGCCATGGGCCGACCGGTCTCCGGCGCCTCAATGCGGCAAGGACAGGAAATCCTCGACCGGGCGGCGCGGGGTGGGCGGGACAAAGGTGTCGTGGGGTGCGGTGCCCAGGCGGATGAGTACCTGGGGGATCCGATCCGGGTCGGGGAGGAGCGTGCGGATCGCGCGGACGGCGGCCGGGATTTCGGTGATGTGGGTGAGGGGGCAGGTCGCCAGTCCGGCCGCTGTGGCCGACAGCAGGGCGGCGGACAGGGTTTCGCCGGTCGCCAGCCATTCGTGCGGAGTGTTCTCGGCGGTGCTGAGCACCACCAGGGTGGCGTGATCGGGTTCACCGGTGCGGTGCGGGTCTCCGGGCGCGACGGGAAAGTCGCGGCCGACGTCGACCAGTGCCGCCTCGCGGGCGGTGGGCAGAGCGTAGGACGGTATCCCTTCAGGAAGATCGAAATTTCCTGTCCACCAGCGTAATTCGTTCTGGTAAGGGGTGTCGAACTGTTGCAGGGCGGCGGTCTGCTCGGAAGCGGCGGCGAGCCGGGGCCGCACCGAATCGTCGACGGCGTTCAGGTGCACACCGTCCACCTCGGACACCTCACGCAACTGTTGCACCAGCTCCGGCCGGTCCGGCGCGGACATCGGGAGCCGGTCGGTGCGGCGCGCGCGGATCGCGGCGGCGAGGGCGCGTTCGCGATCCGAAGGCGCGCGGGGCGGCTCGAATTCGGCGACGGCCAGCAGGTCGTGCAGCCCTTCCTCGGGCATATAGGACACCGCGATGGGATGCCCCTGCTCGGCGAAGGCGATCCGGGCGTGGTGCAGGTTGGCGCCGCAGCTGATCAGCTCCTGGCGCCCGCTCGGATCGGCCACCTTCAGTTGCCGGGTGGAATCACTGAACAGGTGCAGCCGGGTGCCGTCGAAATCCCAGCGCCAGGGCTGGGTGTTGTGCACGGACGGGGCGCGGGCGGCCAACTGCAGGGCCGCGACGATCGTCGAGCGGTCGGGAACGTGCTGCATGATGCCTCCCAGAGCGATATTTCGTCGGGTGCATTCGTCGGAGTATCGCCAGTATCGCAGTTGTCGCCATCCCGGCCGGTAGGGTGGGGGTGTCTTCGCCCTGGAACGTTCGTGAACCGCTGGGAAGGTGGGACGCATGGCCTCGAAGGCGCCCGTGGTGGTGGGAGTCGACAGTTCCGACGATGCGCTGCGGGCCGCGCGCTGGGCCGCCAATGATGCGGCGCTGCACCGGGTTCCGCTGGAAGTGGTTTCGGCGGTGCCGCCGGTTCCGGAGGACCGCACCGGCGACGAGGGCGTGTGCGCCTACCACGAGCGCACCCGCGAGCAGGCCCAGCGCGCCGTTGCGGCGGCCGCTCGGGCCGCGGCCGATATCGCCCCGAAGATCGATATCGACACCGCCGTCATCGATGCGCCGATCATTCCCGCGCTGCTGTCCCAAGCCGACGAGGCCCGTCTGGTGGTGGTCGGCGCGCGCGGGCTCGGGGCCTATCAGCGCAGCCTGCTCGGTTCGGTCAGCACCGCACTGGTGCGGCACGCTCGCGGCCCGGTCGCCGTGGTGCCGGCGGATCCGCTGCTCGGGTCCGAGCGGCCGGTGCTCGTCGGTTACGACGATTCCCCGTGCAGCGCACAGGCTCTCGCGATCGCCGTCGACGAGGCGCGGCGGCGGCAGACCGATCTGGTGGTCGTGCACACCTGGCAGCGGTTCGGCGACTACCCGTCCCCGGCGGCCCTCGAAGAGGAGGGGAATCAGCTCCTCGACGCCGCCCTGGTCGCGCACGAGGATCCGGACGAACCGATTGCGGTGCGCCGGGTCGTCGTCGAGGATCGGCCGGTGCGGCGCCTCCTCCACGAATCCGCCGCGGCACAGCTCATCGTGGTCGGCAGTCACGGTAAGGGTGGATTTCCCGGAATGACGTTGGGCTCCACCAGCCAGGCGCTGATGCACAGCGTCGAATGCCCGATCATCATCGCCCGGCCCCGGAGCGAATGATCAGGCGGTGAGCTCGGCCAGCAACTTCCAGGTGCGCAGCTGATCGTCCTCGCCGGCGAGATCGGTCTGGTGGATCAGCAATTCGGTGGCACCGGCATCGACATACGTCTGGAGGCCGCGGGTGACATGGTCCTCGTCGCCGATCAGCGCCACATCGACCGCGTGGGCGACGCCCTCGCGGTCGAGAACCGCGCGGTAGGAATCGAATTGTTCGTAGAACGCCAGCGCGTGCGCCGCGGTCTCGCGCACCTGCTCGGCGCGATCGGTGACGATCGCGACCACACCGGCGACCACCTGTAGCGGCCGCACCGGATTCGCCGGGCGGGCCTGCTGCAAGGTCGGCACGATATGCGATTCCAGCGTGCGCGGCCCGGCGAGGTACGGCAATACGCCGTCGGCCGATTCGCCCGTGGCCCGCAATGCTTGCGGCCCCATGGCTGCCACGAGCAGGGGGATATCGCTGCCGCCGTGCACTGTCGTCGGTATCGGCGGGCGGGCGTACACCCGCTCGCCCTGTACATCGACGGTGCCGTCCTCGATGGCCTGGCGCAGCGCGATCAGATATTCGCGCAGCCGCCGCACCGGCTTGTCCTCGCGGATGCCGAACGCCGCCGATTCCAGTGGCGGAGCGCCCAATCCGATGCCCAGGCGGAAGCGGCCGCCCGACGCGGCCTGTGCGGTCTGGGCCTGCGACGCGACGACCAGCGGATGGCGCGGATTGATCGGCACCACGGAGGTGCCCACCCCGATCTCCGGTACGGCGAGCCCGACCACCGCCGCGAGGGTCAGCGCATCGAGATCGAATTTCTGTCCGAACCACACCGAACGCACACCCGTGCGCTGCGCCTGCGTGGCGAGCCGGAGGACCTCGTCGACGTCGTTGGCCGCATCGGGCCGCGGCCAGACCGAAACCCCGATCGGAACTGAAAGACTCATCGGATCGAGGCTAGTGCGCACATCGGGCGATCCCACCCTTGTGCTCGGACGGATCGAAACCGTTGCGGTGCTGCCCTTTGCGCGTCTCGGGCGCTCGGCCTATCCGATTTTTGCAATTTTTGCCGGGTTACCATCGCACGATGGGGCGTCGAGTATCGGGTGTGCTGGCCTTCGCTGTTCTGGTCCTGATCGCGATCGCGACGGCCTGGGAGCAACAACCGCACGGATATCGCGACGCCGCGGCCCCTGCCACGGAATTCGGTGCCGCGCGTGCGCTGGCGACGATCCGGGAGATCGCCTCGCGGCCACACCCCGTCGGCACCGCCGAACACGACCGGGTGCGCGAGCATCTGGTAGGCAAGCTGCGAGAACTCGGGCTGGACACCGATGTTCGCTACGGCGTGGGTAAGTATCCGGTGGATCCGCATCGTGCGGTAGCGGTGCTCGGGGAGACCGGAAATATCGTCGCCCGCTGGCCGGGACGCGCCGCTACGGGAACTATTTACCTTGTCGCGCATTATGATTCGGTGCCGTCCGGTCCCGGTGCGAACGACGATGGGGTCGGTGTCGCCACCGTGCTGGAAGCGGTGCGTGCGCTGCGGGCGAGCGGACTGCAGCCGCGCAACGATCTCGTTGTGCTTCTCACCGACGCCGAAGAGGTGGGTCTGCTCGGCGCCGAGGCCTTCGCGACCTCCGGCGGCGCCGACCCGCGCGGCGGAGTGGTGATCAATCACGAGGCGCGCGGCGCCGGTGGTCCGCCGATGCTGTGGCGGATCAGTCACCCCGATGCGGGGCTGATCAGTGTGGTCACCGGAGTACCGCATCCGAACACCGATTCGCTGTCCACGACCCTGGGCGGGGATCAGACCGGGAGCAATACCGATTTCGCGGCGCTGGACTCCCACGGCTTCCGGGTGCTCGACTGGGCCTTCGCCGGCCGGAACGCCTACTACCACAATCCGTTCGACGACCCGGACCACGTCGACCTCGCCACCGTGCAGCAATTCGGCGACAACACCACCGCCGCGGCGCGCGAATTCGCGGCGCGGGATCTGCGGGCCGCGGCCGATCAGCCGAATCGCGCGTACTTTCCGCTGCCGTTCGGTGAGCTGGTGGTGCTGCCGCTGTGGATGGTGGTCGTGGCGGCGGTGGCTTCGGTGCTGCTCGCGGCCTGGGTGGTGTGGCGGATCCGCCGGACCGGTGAGGCGACGATCGGCCGGACTCTGGGCGCGGCGGCAACCGCTCTGGTGGCGGTTCCGATCGGAATGGGCGTCGTCTACGGGTTGTGGAAAGCGATCACCGCGATCCGCCCGGAGTATCGCGCCCTGTTCGTCGATCCGTACCGGCCGCAGTTCTACGGCGCGGCCGTGGTGATGGCGTGTGTGGCGGTACTCGCCGCCTGGTATGCGCTGTCGCGTCGGCTGTTCGGGCCCTCCGCGACCGCCGTGGGCGTGCTGTGCGCGGTGACGGCGATCGGTGCGGTGGTCACGGCTGCGGCGCCGGCCGCGGGTGTGATGGTGGTGGTTCCGGGCCTCGCCGCCGTCGTCGGCGTCGCGCTGACCTTCGCGGTGCCCGACCGCCTGCGGTTGCCGGTGCTCACCCTGTTCCTCGTCCCGGCGGCGGTCTTCGCCGGCGGCACCGCGTACGCGGCGCTGCAGACCGGACTCGCCGCCGCCGCGTATCTCACCGCGCCCGTGGTGCTCATACTCGGCGGCTTGTTCACACTCACCCTGACCCACGCGTGGCCGAGCCGTCGGGGCATCCTTATCCCCGCGGCGGCGGTGGTCCTCACGGTGGCGCTCGCGGCGGCCGGGACGGTCGTCGACCGGTTCGACGCGCGGCATCCGCTGATGTCGCAACTGTCCTATGCGCTCGATGCGAACAGCCGCGAGGCGCAGTGGATTTCCGCCGAAGCCCCGGATCGATGGACGCGCGGTTTCGTCGAATCCGGCTCGCCGCCCGGGGCATTCGCGCAGTTGTGGACCGACGCGGCATCCGCCGGCGCCGCCCCGGCGCACGATCTCCCCGGTCCTGTCGCCGAAGTCCTCTCCGACCGCACCGAGGCGGATCTGCGCACCGTGCGGCTGCGGCTGCGATCTACCCGTGGGGCCACCTCCGTCGCGCTGCGGTATACCGGGCCGGTCCGCGCACTCACGGTCGCGGGACGCGACATCACGCCGGTGCCCGCCCAGGGGGTCCGGTTCTACGCGCCGCCCGCCGAAGGGGTCGACATCCAAGTCACGGCGCCGGCCGGACCGCTCACTCTCCGGGCGGTCGATTACAGCCGACTGCCCGATGCTCATCTCGCCGACGCACCGGCTGACATCTACTACCGCCAGGACAGTACGGTCGCGGTGTTCACCACCCTCCGGTTGTGAACACCGCGCCGGTGAATCAGGCTCCGGCGACGCCTTCGGCATAGTCGGCCGGGTCGAAACGCCGTGTCTTCCATCGGAAGAGCAGCGTGGCGCCGGGCCAGTTGTTGGTGATGCGGCCCGAGGCGTTGCGATACCAGCTGGAGCAGAAGTTCCACGGCGTATCGGCCAGGCGCTTGCGCAGCCAGTCGTCCCAGGCCTGTTCGGCAGCGGGCTGTGCGGCGAGGAAATGTCCGGGTTTGGCGGACAGATACTCCACCACCTGCCGGATGTAGCGGGCCTGTGATTCCAGCATGTAGATGATGGAGCCGGACCCCACATTGGTGTTGGGCCCGTACATCATGAACAGATTCGGGAAGCCCGGCACCGACATGCCCAGGAATGCCCGCGCACCCTCCGGCGCCCATTCGTCGGACAGTTTGCGACCGCCGAGGCCGTAGATGTTCATCGGCGCGAGGAATTCGGTGCCCTTGAATCCGGTGCCGTAGATGATCACGTCCACCGGATGCTCGACGCCGTCGGCGGTGCGGATTCCATTCGCCGTGACCGCCTCGATCGCGGTGGTCTCCACGCTGACATTGGGCTGGGCGAGTGCGGGAAAATACTCGTTGGAGAACAGGCCGCGCTTACAGCCGGCGGCGTAGTCCGGAGTGAGCTTGGCGCGCAATTGTTCATCGGGCACGGCGTTGGCGCGATGCCGGTCGGCGATCGCGACCACCGGGTGTTTGATCCACGGCACGTCGGTCAACGCCAGCGCCATCACCTCGAAGAAGGTCCAGATGGCGAAGCGTTCGGCCCACCGGCTGGGCGGAAAGTACTTGAACAGCGCGTGATGCAGGCCGGTGTATTCGGTGTCGAATTTCGGCAGCACCCAGGCGGCGGAGCGCTGGAACAGGGTGAGATGCCCAACCGTCGGCTGAATGGCCGGAATGTATTGGATCGCACTGGCTCCGGTGCCGATGCACGCCACCCGCTTGCCCGTGAGATCGACGCTGTGGTCCCATTCGGCGGAGTGGAAGGCGGGACCGGTGAAGGTGTCGATGCCGGGGATATTCGGCATCGCCGGCCGCGAGAGCTGGCCCACCGCGGGAATCAGCACGTCGGCGGTGAGGGTCTCACCGTCCGCGGTGCGCACCTGCCAGACGCCGCGGGCCGGATCGAATTCCGCGTCGGTGACCTCGATGCCGAAGCGGATCTTGCGCGGCAGATCGTGCTTCTCGGCGACCGCGCGCATATACGCGTGGATGTCGCGCTGCTGCGAAAACCGTCGGGGCCAATCGGATTTGGGTTCGAACGACCACGAGTACAGCGGCGAGGGCACATCGCAGGCCGCGCCCGGGTAGGTGTTCTCGCGCCAGACGCCGCCCAGATCGGCGGCCTTTTCGACGATGGTGAAGTTGTCGATACCGGCGCGCTGTAATTCCAGCGCCATGCCGAGGCCGGCGAATCCGGCGCCGATGATCACGATGGACGGCGTGGCAGTCATAGTCGAAGAGTAGAGCGCCGGGCGGTCGGTTCCGAGAGATCAGCGGCCAATGAATCAACATTTCCGGCCACGCCGCGGCTGCGGCGTCGGACCGGACATGTGACTCCGCTGGACAGTTCCGGTTCGCCGAACCTACTATCTATACCAGTTCCTCTTCAAAAAGCCTGTCCCGGTGGGTATTTGGCGTTTCGACGGCGCTGCAGGGGGTGTCGTCGCGCGTCCGGCGGCCATTCGGGACGGATCTGCCGTATCCGGGTGCGCCCGGATACGGCAGGGACGGCTGCCCGTGGCGATCAGGGGTTCGCCACGGGCAGCCGATTCATCCCCATGCCCGCGCTGTTCGCGCCGCGTGTCGCGGGAAAAGTGGACCATCTGGTCGGCCCGAAAATCGCTACGTCCGGTTTCGGCTATCCTCGCGGCAGGTGTGACGTCGTTCACCGGTGAAGGAGTGCGGTTACTGATGTTGAGCACGATGCAGGACGAGCAACTGTCGCTGGCCACGCTGCTGCGATATGCGTCCACGTTCCACGGCGATGCCACGGTGTCGACCTGGACGGGCGACGGGGTGCGGACCATGACCTATCGGGAATTGGGTGCGGAATCGGCGCGGCTGGCCAACGCGCTGCGCGGGCTGGGGATCGACGTGGGCGACCGCGTCGCCACGTTCATGTGGAACAACAACGAACATATGGTCGCCTACGCCGCCGTGCCCGCGATGGGCGCCGTGCTGCACGCGCTGAACCTGCGGCTGTTCCCCGAGCAGGTCACCTACGTGGCCAATCACGCCGAGGATCAGGTCGTGATCGTCGACGGCTCGCTGCTGCCGATGTTCGCCAACTATCTGCCGACGCTGAAGACCGTCCGCCACGTCATCGTGGCCAACGGTAATGCCGCGGATCTGACCGCGCCCGAGGGCGTGCAGGTGCACTCCTACGCGGAACTGCTTGCGGGACAACCCGATACCTACGATTTCCCGGTCGTCGACGAACGCTCCGCGGCCGGCATGTGCTACACCTCCGGCACCACCGGCGACCCCAAGGGCGTGGTGTACTCGCACCGGTCCAATGTCCTGCACGCCATGCAGGTGCTGACCAACGCGAGTATGGGATTCACCTCCTCCGACACCGTGCTGGCCATCGTGCCGCTGTTCCACGCCAACGCCTGGGGTCTGCCGTACGCCGCGATGCTGTCGGGGGCGAGCGTGCTGATGCCCGATCGCTTCCTGCAGCCGGCGCCGCTGCTGGAGATGATGGCCGCGGTGCAGCCGACCTTCGCCGCCGCGGTGCCGACCATCTGGGGTGGCGTGCTGGCGCAGTTGGACGCAAAGCCGCAGGACATCAGGCATCTGCGCGAGGTGGTCGTCGGCGGGTCCGCGCTGCCGCCGTCGATGATGCGGGCCTTCCAGGAAAAGCACGGGGTGCGACTGCTGCACGCCTGGGGAATGACCGAGACCTCGCCGCTGGGCAGCGTCGCGCACCCGCCGAAGGGTGTGACGGGCGAGGACGAATGGGAGTACCGCTACACGCAAGGCCGGTTCCCGGCCCTGGTCCAGGCGCGCCTGGTCGGCGACGACGGCTCGGTGCTGCCCAACGACGGCGAGGCCGTGGGCGAACTCGAGGTCCGCGGCCCGTGGATCGCCGGGGCCTATTACTCCCCGGAGGGTGCGTCCGTCGACCCCGACAAATTCGACGACGGCTGGCTGCGCACCGGCGACGTCGGCAAGATCACGCCCAACGGCTATCTCACGCTGGTGGACCGGTCCAAGGATGTGATCAAGTCCGGCGGCGAATGGATCTCCTCGGTGGATCTGGAGAACGCGATCATGGGTCATCCGGCCGTCGCGGAGGCCTCGGTGATCGGGGTGCCGGACGAGAAGTGGGACGAGCGGCCGCTGGTCGCCATCGTCCTCAAGGAGGGCGCGAGCGCCGAACCGGCCGAGCTGCGTGATTTCCTGGCGGACAAATTCGCCAAGTGGCAGCTGCCCGAGCACTGGACCTTCATCGACGAGGTGCCCAAGACGAGCGTCGGAAAATTCGACAAGAAGCGGTTGCGGGCGCGCTACGCCGACGGCGAATTGAGCGTCACGACGCTGTGACATAGAGCGTCCCGACGCTGTGAACGTTCCCGCAGCCGCGGCCGGAACATCCGGCCGCGGCTGCGGCGTGAGCGGGGGCCGCTGGTGCCCGCCTGTGCCGGTCGGCGGGGGATCACCGAACCTGTTGGCGCTATGTCAACAAGGTGTCGTAGGCTGAGCACCGACGTCCGGTGGGCGTCCGATCACGTGCAGAAAGGGTTGGCGATGACCGAGACGAGCAGCGCCGAGACGAACAACGACACCCCCGCGTTCGCGGATGTGGTGAACGGCGCGCTGGAGTTCACCATCCCGATCGCGCACAAGATGGGTGTAAAGGCACTCGAGGTGCGGCCCGGATTCGCGGCCACCACCGTGCCGATCGAGGGCAACGGCAACCACTTCGGCGTCATGTACGCCGGCGTGCTGTTCACCGTCGCGGAGATTCTCGGCGGTGCGATTCCGATCGCCACCTTCGACAACGCCAAGTACTACCCGCTGGTGAAGGACCTGCAGATCTTCTTCCGCAAGCCGGCGAAAACCGATGTGCGCGCCGAGGCTTCGCTGTCGGAGGAGGAGATCGCGCGGGTGATCGCCGCCGCCGAGGCCAACGGTAAGGCCGATTTCACCCTCGAGGCCACGGTGACCGACGCCGACGGCGTGGTGGTCGCCGAGACCCGCGGGCTCTACCAGTTGCGCGCGCACGGAAAGTAGGAAGTCCGGCAGGAGCGACCCCGCCCGCACGGCTGCGGTCGACCGATCGTGCGCGGCGGGGTTACGGTGAGGGCGCGTACCGTCGAAGGGGCGGTGTTGTATGCGCCCGACAGGGGAGCCCGCGTGGCCACGCAGCCGTAGCCTCCTCGCGGACCCCCGGCTCCACCGGGCGGGGACAGAGAGGTCCGGGGTCATGGGCGTGCACCGCCATCCGATGCGAGACAGTCGGCGCGGCAGGGGGATTCGAGCATGACGGTGAATCTGTTACGCACGGTGATCGCACGGGCGTGGTCCGAGCTGGAATATCTGCGGCTGGCGGTCGGCAGTGGCGTGGTCGGCATCGACTCGCCGTTGACGTTGCTGTCCGCGGGCGACGCGCTACTGCGTCACGGTGCGCTGGCCGCGCTGCTGCGGCTGGCCGCCGCCCGCTACGGCGATCGCGCCGCCGTGATCGACGACCTCGGCGCGCTGAGCTATCGGGAACTCGACGACCGCTCCAACCGGCTGGCCAACGAATGGCGCAAGCGCGGACTGCGCACCGGCGAGGGCGTGGCGATTCTGGCCCGCAATCACCGCGGGCTGCTCGACGCGGTCTTCGCCGCGGCCAAATGCGGGGCCCGGATCATCCTGCTGAACACCGACTTCGCCGGGCCGCAACTACGCGATGTGACCGCCCGGGAGGGGGCGGATCTGCTGGTGTACGACGAGGAGTACGAATCCATCCTCGGCGATCTGAGCCCCGAGCGGGGAGCGTATCGGGCCTGGTCGGAGACCGGGCACACCTCCAGCCTGGAATCGCTGATCACCGCCGGCTCGCCCGCCACGCCGCCGTTCTCGCGCTCCGGAGCCAAGATCATCCTGCTGACCAGCGGCACCACCGGCACACCCAAGGGCGCGCCGCGGTCGGAGCCGCGTTCGCTGGAACCGCTGGGCGCGATTCTCAGCAAGGTGCCGTTCCGGACCCGCGAGGTGACCGAATGCCCGGCGCCGCTGTTCCACACCCTCGGCTTCGCGATGTCGTTGCTGGCCATCGGTTTCGGCTCGACACTGGTGATCCGGCGGCGATTCGATCCGCAGCGGGTGATCGACAGCATGGCCGAACATCACGCGACCGCGCTGATCGTGGTGCCGGTGATGCTCGCGCGCATGGTCGAACTGGGGCCGGAGGCGGTGAGCGAGCGGGATCTGTCGGCGCTGCGCATCGTTTTCGTCGCCGGATCGCAGTTGGGCGCCGAGCTGTGCCGACGGGTGACCGCCACCTTCGGGCCGGTCGTCTACAACCTGTACGGATCCACCGAGGTGGCCTACGCCACCGTCGCCACGCCGGAGGATCTGGCGGAGGAACCGGGATGTGTGGGCTCACCGGTGGCGGGCGCGGTGGTCGAGATCCTCGACGAGCAGGGCGAGCCGGTGCCGCCGGGGACCACGGGGCGGATCTTCGTCCGCAACGCGATTCCGTTCGACGGCTATACCGGTGGCGGCGGCAAGGAACAGATCCGCGGGCTGATGTCCACCGGCGATGTCGGTCATTTCGATTCCGCCGGAAGGCTTTTCATCGACGGCCGCGACGACGACATGATCGTCTCGGGCGGGGAGAACGTGTTCCCGGCCGAGGTCGAGGAATTGCTCGACGCGCATCCGGACGTGCGGGAGGCCGCGGTCATCGGGGTGCCCGACGACGAATACGGCGCCCGGCTGGTCGCTTTCGTCGTCCGCACCACCGAAACCCTCGGCGCGGAGGAGATCAAAGCGCATGTGAAGTCGAACCTGGCGCGCTACAAGGTGCCTCGCGAGGTGGTTTTCATCGACGAGCTGCCACGCAACCCCACCGGAAAGGTCCTCAAGCGCCGGCTGCGGGAATGGGGAGCAGGCGGCGAAGCGTAACGCCGGTTCCGGCGCCGGACGCACCGGCGCCGGAACCCTACCGGTCAGCAGTTACGCAGTTCCGGGCTCTGATTGAGCAGTTGAGCGCGGGTGGAGATGAAGGTCGAGTAGGTGTCGCCGCCGACGGCGGACAGCGGGAAGGCCGCCACCCGATGGCAGTTCTGGAAGGCCAGCTTGATGCCGAAATGCCGCTCCAGGCTGCCGCGAATCGAATCCGACGCCATCGCGCGCAGCAGTTGGCCGCGGGCGGTCTCGTCCGGCGGGGGTACCTGGTTGTCCGCGAATTCTGCTGTGCCGGAACGCAAGTCGGCGGCCACTCGGCTGACGACCTCGTAGGCGTACGGCAGTGAGGTGCGAACGCATTCGACGAATTCCTCGTCGCTGACCGGACCGCTTTCGGCGCGTTCGAGCAGTGCGGCTGGGACATCCAATGACATGACGCTCTCCTCGTGGGATGGCGGGTGATGTCCCACGAGTCTAAACGAAAAACGTTGTCAACAAGACGGGAATGCCCGCGAAAGTGCCGATTGCAGAGCGGCTTTCGTCTCCTCGGTGAGCTTGCGTACCAGGTCGGCGGCAGGAACGGCCTCCGCGAGGGTATGTGCCTGCCCGGCCCACAGATTCACCGCGTCGGGGTTGTCGGCGGCGCGGGCCTCGGCTCGCAACGGTCCGGTGGCGTAATGGATTTCGGGGTAGGCCGCGGGCGCGTCGGGGTTGTCGAGCATGAATTGGTTGCGCAGGCCGCGGGCTCGGCGGCCGCTGAAGGCGCGGGTCAGCATGGTCGGGGTCTCGATCTCCAGCGCATCGCGGTGCAGTGCCGAGGTGCCCGCCTCCGGACAGCGGAGGAAGGCCGTGCCCAGCTGTGCGGCCGCGGCGCCGGCGGCGAGGACCGCGGCGATGCCCGCGCCGGTGGCGATGCCGCCCGCCGCGACCACCGGCGTCTCGACCGCTGCGCGCACCAGCTGCACCAGTGCCAGGGTGGTGAGCGGATCGGCGCCGTCCTCCTCGGGCCGGTCGGCGAAACCGCCCCGATGTCCGCCGCCCTCCGCGCCCTGGGCGATGAGGACATCGGCGCCCGTCTCGGCGGCGACCCGGGCCTCCGGCACCGAGGTCACCGTGACCCACACCTCGGATCCGGCGCGATGCAGGCGCTCGATCTCGGCCTCCGAGGGGCAGCCGAAGGTGCACGAGACCACCGCCACCGGCTCGGCGGTGAGCAGGTCGAGCTTCTCATCCCAGGCGTCGGCGTCGAAACGTGCCTCGCCGAGCGAGAAGCGGCGGCTCAGCCGGTCGAGGTAGGCCGCGAAGTGTTCCGGCGGCGTGGGCGCGCCCGGAACGAACAGGTTCACGCCGAAGGGCCTCTCGGTGAGCTCGCGCAGCGCCGCGATGCGCGCGGCGGTATCGGCGGCACTCAGATATCCGGCGGCGAGGAATCCCAGGCCGCCCGCATCGCCGACAGCGGCGGCGAGTTCCGGGGTGGACGGGCCGCCGGCCATCGGCGCCAGCACGATCGGGGTGCGCACGTTGTCGAGGATCACCTCCACAGTCTGAACCCGTCCGTGGTCCTCGATAACGGCGCCCACGGCACCAAGATCAGCCTTCCACCTGCGAATTCCTCCGAGGAGGTTGCGAAAAGGTCACGACGGAGTACAGTTTCCGTCACAACAGATGCCGAATCGTTACCGAATGTGAGGTTTCGACCCGGCGTCGCCACCGAGTTGATCGACGCTAGGACGAGCCTTGCCGCAGCACCGTGAGACATCCAGTTCCGTATCCGTTCAGGACCTCCTCGGTGACATCTACGCCGGTGACGGCGCTGCCGAGCGTCCCACCCGCCACCGCGCCCAGCCGCGCACGGGTGACCGGGTGAAGCTCGCCGCCAGCGCCGCCGTCGCGACCGGCGCGCTGATCGGCACCGCCACTCAGTTCGCGCACGCCGCGCCGCTGCTGCCCGGGGGCCACAACGACACTCCCGAGCCGGTCGCACTGAAGTCGGCCTCCGAACCCGCGCACGAGGCCGAACAGCAGGCCGCCTCCGTCGCCGCCCCGGTCGTCGCCGAGACGCCGGCCGCGCCGCAGGCCCAGCCGGTGGCCGCCCCCGCGCCCGCGCCGTTCGGTCTGCAGAATCTGCCGCCGGAGGTCGCCGGTCCGCTCTCGCACGCCGAAGAGGTGCTGAAGGGCATTCAGCAGCAGCTCGCACCGGCCCAGGCGGTGCGCCCGGTGGCCGGGGTCGTCAGTTCCGGCTTCGGATCCCGCTGGGGCGCCATGCACTACGGTGTCGACTTCGCCGACGCGATCGGTACTCCTATTCATTCGGTGGAGAACGGCACGGTGATCGATGCCGGTCCCGCCTCGGGCTTCGGGCTGTGGGTCCGGGTGAAGCAGGACGACGGCACCACCGCGGTGTACGGCCACGTCAACGACATCCTCACCCACGTCGGCCAGCGGGTGAACGCCGGCGACGTGATCGCCACCGTCGGCAACCGCGGCAACTCCACCGGCCCGCACCTGCATCTGGAGATCTGGGATCCCAGCGACGTCAAGATCGATCCCGCTCCCTATCTGGCGAGCAAGGGCGTCGTCCTGTCCCAGCAGTCGTGGGGGGCGGGCGAATAGCGCCCGCGCTGTCGTCGGCCGCCCGGCTCGGCCGGCCGCGGGGGGTTGATGCATTGACTGGTTTGTACGAGCTGTTCGACTCCGGATCCGTGCACGGCCGCACCTATACGGCTCTGGTGCAGCATCCGCGGTCCAGCCTGTCGGAGCTGGCGCAATATCTGGAGTGTTCCCGCGAGTCCGTCGCGGCGGCCCTGGACGAACTCTGTGAGATGCAGGCCGTAGTCCGCGTCGAAATCGGTGACTCCGTCCGCTGGGACGCGCATGCCCCCGAGGCCCTGTCGGAAGCCGAATCCCGCCGCCGCCAGGCCGAAACCGCGCGCATGCACGAGGCCGCGGCCCGGCTGGGCGAGACCTTCCGCTCGGTGCGCCGCACCACCCGCGGCGACGGCACCGTCGTGCCGATGTACGAGGCGCGCGAGGTGGTCGCCGAATTCGAGGATCTGCAGCGTGCCGCGCGCAGCCGGATCCGGATGATCGACCGGGGACCGTATCTGTGCGAGGGCGAACGCGCCGCGCGGCTGTTCGATCTGCGCTCGGCGCGGATGTCGGCGGGCGTGCGCTACCAGACGCTCTATCAGGACACCATCTATCAGGATCCCGATCGGCTGCGCTTCGCGCTACAGGCCAATACCGCAGGGGCGCAGGCGCGCACGTTGCCCGATCCGCCCTTCAAGGTGATCATCGCCGACGACGACCGCGCGGCGCTGATGCTGCACCACGACGAACGCCGCGGCGATCCGATGGGGCTGCGCATCGCGGCCTGCCCGACGCTGGACGCGATCGTGCACACCTTCGAGGTGTTGTGGTCACTGGCCGCGCCGATCTCGGTGAATCCGGACCAGCCGCTGGACGAACGCGACCGGGCCATTCTGACCCTGATGGGCCTGGGCGCGACGGACGACACCATCGCCCGGCGGCTGGGCATGTCCCGGCGCACGGTGGTGCGGCGGACCGCGAGCCTGCTGGAGCGACTGGGTGCCAGCACCCGGTTCCAGGCGGGCGTGCAGGCGATCCGCCGCGGCTGGCTGTGACAAGCTGGGGACCTACTGTGACCAGCGCCACGGAAGTCGACACGAAGCGCAACATCGAGGCACCCTGGCAGCGATGAGTACTAGGAGTACCGGCGGGTCACCAGTTCGATCCGGCGCACCACGCCGTGCTCGCCATCCTTATATGATTGCTCGGACCGCGCGAGGGGGTGTTCGACCGTGCGGACCTGCTGGACGCGAGAGGTGAAGACACTCGAATGGATACTGCCCGCCGTTCCGCTCGTGGAGGTCGTCGCCGCAGGTCGGGCAGCCCCCTTTTCGGCCAGCTGCTGACCGCTGCGGTCGAGTCCGCCGCCGATGCGGTGGCGATCCGGTTCGCGCCGACCGATGATCCGGCCGACGCTCGGCAGCTGACCTATCGAGAGCTCGACGAGGGATCGTCGCGCCTGGCCCGAGAACTCATCTCCCGCGGCATCGGCGCCGGCGACGTGGTGGCTATCGGCATCGCCCGCTCGATCGAATCCGTCCTCGCGGTCTGGGCGGTCGCCAAGGCGGGCGCGGCCTACGTTCCGGTCGACCCGGCCTATCCGCCCGAACGCATCGCGCATATCGTCGCCGACTCCGGCGCGTCACTCGGCCTGACCACCGAAGCCCATCGCCGGGCGCTGGGGACGGGTGTGTACTGGCTCGAACTCGACGATCCGGTCGTCTCGGAGCGAATCGGCGCGCGCCCTGCCCATCCGATCTCCTACACCGACCGGGTCCGCCCGCTCACCGAGGATCACCCGGCCTACGTGATCTACACCTCGGGCTCCACGGGCCGTCCCAAGGGCGTCGTGGTGACCCATGCCGGACTCGGCGGTCTGGTCGCCGCCGAGCGCGAGCACTACGGCGTGACCGAGGATTCCCGTGTCCTGCACGTCTGTTCGCCGAATTTCGACGTCTCCGTCCTGGAACTGCTGCTGACCTTCTCGTCGGGTGCCACCCTGGTGGTCTCGCCGCCGGAGGTGTTCGGCGGTTTCGAGCTGGCCGATCTGCTGCGCCGCGAACAGGTTTCGCACATGCTGATCACCCCCGGCGCGCTGGAGTCGGTCGATCCGGCCGGACTGCCCGACCTCGAGGCCGTCGTCGTGGCCGGCGACAAGTTCGGCCCGGAGCTGGTGGGCCGCTGGGCGCGCGACGGGCGGCGCTTCTACAACGGATACGGCCCGACCGAGGCGACGATCCTCGCCACCTCCAGCGCGGAAATGATTGCCGGCGAGCCGATCACGATCGGCACCCCGATCGCCGGCGTCGGCGCGTTCGTGCTGGATTCGCGGCTGCGACCGGTGCCCGCCGGGGTGGTCGGCGAGCTGTATCTGGCGGGTCCGGCGCTGGCACAAGGATATCTGGGCCGCCCGGGGCTCACCGCGGAACGGTTCGTGGCCAGTCCCTTCGGCGCCGAAACCGGCAGGTCCGGGGCCCGGCTGTATCGCACCGGTGACCTGGTGCGCCGCAACGAGTCCGACGGCACCATCGAATATCTGGGACGCTCCGATTTCCAGGTCAAGATTCGCGGCTTCCGCATCGAACTGGGCGAGATCGACAACGCGCTGACCGCGCATCCGGATATCGATTTCGCCGCCACCATCGGCCGCACGCTGCCCTCCGGCGCGACGGCGCTGGTGTCGTACGTATTGCCGCGTCCCGGTGCGGCGCTCGATTTCGCGACCCTCGACGATTTCCTGGCGGCCTCGTTGCCCGCCTACATGATTCCCGCCGCGATCATGCCGCTGGACGAGATTCCGCTGACCCCGGTCGGCAAACTCGATCGCGCCCGGCTGCCGGAACCGACCTTCGCCGCACGCGAATTCCGCGCTCCCGCCACCCCGGTGGAGGAGATCGTCGCCGAGGTGTTCGCGGCTCTGCTCGTTCCCGGCGAGGGCGACAATCCCGGCCGGGTCGGCGCCGACGACGACTTCTTCGAACTCGGCGGCAACTCCCTGCTGGCCGCGCAGGCGGCGGCCCGGATCGGCTCGGCCCTGGGTGCCCGGGTGCCGGTGCAGCTGTTGTTCGAGGCATCGACCGTTGCCGCACTGGCCGAACAGGTGGAACGGCACGCCGGAACCGACACCGGCGAGCGGTTGCGGCCGATGCCGCGGCCCGAACGCATCCCGCTGTCCTATGCGCAGCAGCGGATGTGGTTCCTCAACCGCTTCGACCCGGCGGGCGCGGTCAACAACATCCCGGTCGCGGTGCGGCTGAGCGGACGCCTCGACGTGGACGCGCTGCGGTCCGCGGTGCGCGATCTGGTGGAGCGCCACGAAGTACTGCGCACCATCTATCCGGAACTCGACGGCGAGGGCTACCAGCGGGTGCTGCCCGTCTCGGATCCCCGGGCGATCCCCGAGATTCCCCTGGTCGAAGCGCGCGAGGACGAGGTGGCCGCCCTGGTCGCCGAAACCGTCTCGGGCGGCTTCGATGTGACGGCCGCGCCGCCGGTGCGCCTGCGGGTGCTGCGCTCGAGCGAGACCGAACACGTCCTGGTGTGCGTGGTGCACCACATCGCCGGTGACGGCTTCTCGATGGGCCCGCTGACCCGCGATCTGATGACCGCCTACCTCGATCGCGTGCGCGGCGGTCATCCGGAATGGACGCCGCTCGCCGTCCAGTACGCCGATTACGCCCTGTGGCAACGGGAAACGCTCGGTAGCGAGGACGATCCGGAGTCGGTGCTCGCCGCGCAGATCGACTTCTGGCGCCGCGAACTCGCCGCGCTGCCCGAACAGCTGGACCTGCCGGCCGATCGGCCGCGTCCGGCGGTCGCGTCCTATCGCGGCGCCACGCTCGACTTCGAGATCGCCCCGGATGTGCACGCGGCGCTGAACCGCCTTGCGCACCAACATCATTCGACGTTGTTCATGGTGGTGCACGCGGCGCTCGCGGTGCTGCTCGCCCGGCTGTCGGGTACCCGCGACATCGCGATCGGCACCCCGGTCGCCGGGCGCGGTGAGGCAGCGCTGGACGAGTTGATCGGCATGTTCGTCAACACCCTGGTGCTGCGCACCGAGATCGACCCGGCGCGCAGTTTCGAGCAGGTACTGGCCGACGTCCGCGGCACCGACGTGGCGGCATTCGGCCACGCCGATGTGCCGTTCGAGCGGCTGGTCGAGATCCTGGATCCGGCGCGTTCGGCCGGGCGGCATCCGCTGTTCCAGGTGATGCTGACCTTCCAGAACCTGGCCCGCACCGAATTGGAGCTGCCCGGGCTGGCGGTTTCCGGTGTCGACCTCGACATCGAGCTGGCCAAGTTCGATCTGCAGCTGGCGATGGCCGAGCGGATCGACGCACATGGTGTGCCGCAGGGTATTTCGGCCGCCTTCAGCTACGCCACCGACCTGTTCGACGAGGCGACGGTGCGCGATTTCACCGATCGGTTCACGCGCATCCTGAATGCCGTCGCCGCCGACGCCGCGGCCGTGGTGGGCGATATCGATGTGCTGGCCCCCGGCGAGCGCGAACTCGTTCTGCACGAATGGAATTCGCCCGGCGCGCCGGTGCCGCCGGTGACCCTGGTCGATCTGATCACCGCGCAGGTCCGGCGCCGGCCGGGCGCGGTCGCGGTCCGCTTCGGTGACACCACGCTCACCTTCGGCGATCTGCACCAGCGCGCGAGCCAGGTGGCCCGGGCGCTGATCGCCCAGGGCGTCGGGCCGGAATCGCTGGTGGCCGTGGCGGTGCCGCGCACCGAGCAACTGCCGGTCGCGCTGCTCGGCGTGCTGCTCGCCGGTGCCGCCTATCTGCCCATCGACACCGGTTATCCGGTGCAGCGACTGGAATTCATGCTCGGCGACGCCGCGCCGGCATGTGTACTCACGACCGCCGAGTTGCGGGAAGCGGTGCCCGCCGCCGGCCTGGCGACGGTGCTGCTGGAGGAGACCGGCAACTTCGCCGGCGGTCCGATCACCGACGCCGAGCGGCTCGCCCCGCTGCGACCGGCCGATCTGGCCTACGTCATCTACACCTCGGGCTCCACCGGTGTGCCCAAGGGGGTGGGCGTCACCCACCGCAACGTGCTGGAACTGTTCGCCAACACCCAGCTGCTGTTCGACTTCGACGAAACCGACGTGTGGACGCTGTTCCACTCCTTCGCCTTCGACTTCTCGGTCTGGGAACTGTGGTGTTCGCTGGCCAACGGCGGTGCGGTCGTGGTGGTCGACCACCTCACCTCGCGATCGCCGGAGCTGTTCCGCGAGTTGCTGATTCGCGAGCAGGTCACCGTGCTGAACCAGACGCCCTCGGCGTTCTATCAGCTCGCCGAGGCCGACCGCGCGGCGCACAGCCACACCGGTGACGCCGCGGTGACGGTCGCGGCCAAATTCGCGTTGCGCTACATCGTCTTCGGCGGTGAGGCGCTGGATCTGCGCCAGCTCGCGCGCTGGTACGAGCGGCACGGCTCCACCACCCCGCAGCTGGTGAACATGTACGGCATCACCGAGACGACCGTGCACGTGTCGTTCCTGGCGCTGGACGAGGGTCTGGCCGACCATCCGGCCAGCGTCATCGGCCGGGCGCTGCCGGGCCTCGAGACCTATGTGCTCGACGACCGGCTGCATCCGTCGCCGGTCGGCGTGGCCGGTGAGATGTACATTGCCGGACAACAACTGTCGCGCGGCTATCTCGGCCGTCCGGGCTTGACCGCGGCGCGGTTCGTGGCCAATCCGTACGGTGCGCCCGGCTCCCGGATGTACCGCTCCGGCGATATCGGCCGCTGGGCCGGCTTCGACGGCGAGGCCGCGCTGGAATACGCCGGACGCAGCGATCAGCAGGTGCAGCTGCGCGGCTTCCGCATCGAACTCGGCGAAATCGAGGCCGCGCTGCTGCGCTGCACCGGTGTCGCGCAGGCGGTGGCGATGGTACGCACCGCAGAGCACTCCGGTGAGCGGCTGGTGGGTTACGTTGTGCCCGAGGCTGGTTCGTCGCTCGATCCGCTCGCGCTGCGCGCCGAGGTCGGCGCCTTCCTGACCGGCTACATGGTGCCCGACGTGGTGGTCGTGCTCGACGCGCTGCCGCTGACGCCGAACGGCAAACTCGATCGTCGCGCCCTGCCCGAACCGGCGGTCGTCAGCGCGGCCGCCTTCCGGGCGCCGAGTACGCCGATCGAACAGGCCGTCGCCGACGTGTTCGCCGATCTGCTCGGTGTCGCCGGTGCGGAGACGACCGGTGTCGGCCTCGACGACGACTTCTTCGCCCTCGGCGGCAATTCGCTGCTCGCGACCCGTGCGGTGGCTCGCATCAACGAGGCGCTCGACGCGAACCTCGTGGTCCGGGAGCTGTTCGAGGCCTCGAGTGTGGCAGCGCTCGCGGCGCGGATCGTGCCCGGTGCGGCCGCCGGTGCGGTGCGCCCGCGCCTCGAGCCCGCCGCGCGCGGCGAGCGGATTCCGCTGTCGCCGGCCCAGCAGCGGATGTGGGTGATCAACCAGCTCGATCCGCAATCGCCGGCCTACAACATTCCGCTGGCGATCCGGCTCACCGGCGATCTCGATGTGGACGCGTTGCGCCAGGCCGTCGCCGATGTGGTGGAGCGGCACGAGGTGCTGCGCACCCGCTACCCCGCCGGCGGTCCGGGCGGGCTGCCGTATCAGGAGATCCTCTCGGTCCGCGAGGCGCTGCCGGAGGGCCTGCCGGTCGAGGACACCGCCGAGCCGATCGACCGGATCGCCGCGCTCATGGCGACCGGATTCGATGTGACCCAACAGGTTCCGGTGCGCGCCCTGCTGCTGCGCAACGGGTCCGACCAGGCGCTGGCGCTGGTGATCCACCACATCGCCGGCGACGGTTCCTCGATGGCCCCGCTGGCCCGCGATCTGATGACCGCCTATGTGGCCCGCACCGGCGGCCGCGAACCGGGCTGGGCGCCACTGGAAGTCCAGTACGCCGATTTCGCGATCTGGCAGCGCCGGGCCATCGGCACCGACGACGATCCGGATTCGGTGGCGGCGAAGCAGCTCGCCTACTGGCGGGACCGGCTCGCCGGGGTGTCCGGTTCGCCGCTGCTGGCTCCCGATCATCCGCGTCCGGCCGTGCCGTCGATGCGCGGCGAATCGATCGGTTTCGCGATCCCGGCCACGGTGCACGAGGGCCTGGTCCGGATTGCGCGCGAACACAATTCGTCGCTGTTCATGGTGGTGCACGCCGCGCTCGCGGTGCTGCTGGCCCGGCAGTCCGGTACCGCCGACGTGGTGGTCGGCACGCCGATCGCGGGCCGCGGCGAGCGCGCGCTCGACGATCTGGTCGGCATGTTCGTCAACACGCTGACGCTGCGCACCGGTGTCGACACCACCGACACCTTCGACGCGCTGGTGGAAACCGCCCGCGACACCGATCTGGCGGCCTTCGCGAACTCCGACATCCCGTTCGAACGGGTCGCCGAGGTGGTGGCTCCGGGACGCGGTGGTGCGCAGAGCCTGTTCACGGTGGTGCTGTCGTTCCAGAACACGCAGCAGCCGACGCTGGAACTGCCGGGCCTGACCATCGCCGCACTCGACACCGATGCGGTGGCCGCGAAGTTCGATCTGCAGGTCACGGTCGAGCCGCGCCACGAATCCGACGGCTCACCGGCGGAACTGGTCACGGTCTTCACCTACGCGCGGGAACTGTTCGATCCCGCGACGATGCGCACCCTGGGTGATCGATTCGAGCGCATCCTCGCGGCGGTGGCCGCCGACCCGCAGATCCTGCTCGGCGCGATCGACCTGCACGACGAGTCGGAGGTTGTGGTCGAGGCGGCCCGCACCGAACCGGCCGAGACCGGCTCCACCGTCGGCACCGCGCTGGCGCAGGCGCTGGCCGCCGCCGTCGAGGACGACCCCGAGGGGCCGGCGCTGGCCTGGGGCGAGGAGGCGGTCTCGTATCAGGAGCTCGACGCCCGCTCCTCCCGGCTGGCCCGGGCCCTCATCGGTCGCGGCTGCGGTCCCGGTCGCGGGGTCGCGGTGCGGCTCGAGCGCGGTATCGAGTCGGCGGTCGCGGCCTGGGCGGTGCTCAAGGCCGGTGCCGCACTGGTTCCGGTCGTCGACGGCGGCGAACTGCCGTCGGAGCTGGAGATCAAGACCGGAGTCACCGTGGCCGCGGCCCGGCCGAAGGCGGGGCCGAACGGTATCGACTGGCTGGTCCTCGACGATGCGGCGGTCGCCGCCGAGATCGCGGGTGAGTCGGCGCGGCCGGTGACCTACGCCAACCGCACCCGGGCGCTGCGTGGCGCCGATCCGGCCTTCGTCGGCGCGGAGGGCACGCACAGTTACGACGCGCTGGCCGCCGCGGTCGACCGGTTGCGGGCCCGCACCGAGCTGGACTTCGAATCTCGCACCTTCCGCCAGGGCCGGGCCGACGGTGTCGCCGCACTGCTCGAGGTGGTCGGCGCGGGGACGACCGGTGCGTCGATGGTGTTGCCGGCCGAGGTCGGCACCGACGGGCTCGCCGACGAATGGGTCACCCACCTGTTCACCGATCGCGCCGGTCTGGACCGGCTGGATCCGGAACCGCTGGAAGACCTGCGGGCCGTGGTACTCGAGGACGGGCCGGCGCCGGCGGCCTTCGGTTCCGCCGAGCTGGTACTGCTGCCGGACAATGTGCTTCGCTGAGCAACCGGTGGCACGATCGCGGGAAAGTAACGCCCGCCGCGGCCGGAATCGATGGACAAGGGTGGCCTGCGTGCAGGCGCATGCGGCGACGACAGGCAGGATGAGATAGGTGGTACGGGTGGTCAGCGGACAGTACGCGCTGGAAGTGACGGCATGACGCGCCCCGCTCGGGTTCGGCCGACACGCACTCGCCGGCCACGCGTCACCACCCTGCCCCAGCTCATGGCCACCGCGGTCGAGGCGGATCCGACCGGTACGGCCCTGGTGTTCGCCGATGCCACCACCACGCTGGCCGAACTCAGCTACGCCGAGCTCGACGAGCGTTCGACCCGGCTGGCCCGGCTGCTCATCGCCCGCGGCATCGGCCCGGAGGATCTGGTCGCCGTCGGTATTCCCCGGTCGGTGGAATCGGTGGTCGCGGTCTGGGCGGTGGCCAAGACCGGCGCCGGATTCGTGCCGGTGGATCCGAACTATCCGGCCGATCGCGTCGCGCACATGGTCTCCGACTCCGGTGCGAAACTGGGTCTCACGGTGTCGCCGGTGCGGGAGGACCTGCCCGACTCGGTGGAGTGGCTGACCGTCGATACCGCTGATTTCGCCGCGCGGCTCGAGGAGTTCTCCGGCGATCCGGTCACCTATGCCGATCGGTTGCGGCCGTTGCGGGCCGAACATCCGGCCTACGTGATCTACACCTCCGGCTCGACCGGCAAGCCGAAGGGTGTCGTAGTCACCCAGGCCGGGCTGTCGAGTTTCTGTGACGAACAGCGCGAGCGGTACCGGGTCGGAAACGACTCGCGCACCCTGCATTTCGCATCGCCCTCGTTCGACGCCTCGGTGCTGGAATTGCTGCTGGCCATCGGCGGTGCGGCCGCCATGGTGGTGGCCTCGCCGTCGGTACTCGGCGGCGACGAGCTGGCGAATCTGCTGCGGCGCGAACGGGTCACCCACGCCTTCGTCACGCCCGCGGCCCTGGCCTCGGTGGATCCGGCCGGACTGGACGACCTGCGCGTCGTGGTCGCCGGTGGTGAGGCCTGCCCGCCGGAATTGGTGCGGCGCTGGGCGATCGCGATCGAGGGCGGCACCCGCGAGTTCTACAACGGGTACGGCCCGACCGAGACCACGATCATGACCAACATCAGCGCGCCGCTGGTGCCGGGGGAGACGGTCACCATCGGCGCGCCGGTGCGCAACATCACCGAATACGTGCTCGACGAACAGCTGGCGCGGGTGCCGCGCGGTGCGGTCGGCGAGTTGTACATCACCGGTGCGCAATTGGCGCGCGGATACCACCTGCGCCCCGGCCTGACCGCGGCGCGCTTCGTCGCCAACCCCTTCGACGCCAACGGTTCGCGGCTGTACCGCACCGGTGACCTGGTGCGCTGGACCGCCGCCGGCGAACTGGAGTATTTGGGCCGCAACGACTTCCAGGTCAAGATCCGTGGCTTCCGGATCGAGCTCGGCGAGATCGACGCGGTACTGGCCGCCCACGATTCGGTCGACTTCGCGGTCACCGTCGGCCACACCCTGCACAGCGGCGCCACGATTCTCGTCTCGTACGTGCACGCCGCCGATGGTGCGAAGGTCGACACCGACGAGCTGAGCGAGCATGCGGGACAGAGTCTTCCGGCCCACATGGTGCCGACGACGATCATGGTCCTGGACGCGATTCCGCTGACCCCGGTCGGCAAACTGGACCGGGCGGCGCTGCCGGAACCCGTCCTGGCCGCCCGCGAATTCCGCGCGCCCTCGGGTGCGCTCGAGGAGATGGTGGCGGCCGTCTTCGCCGATCTGCTCGACCCGCCCGGGCCGGTCGGCGCCGACGACGACTTCTTCGAACTGGGCGGAAACTCGCTGATCGCCACTCAGGTCGCGGGCCGCCTCGGCGCCCAGATCTCGGCGCGGGTACCGGCCCGGCTGCTGTTCGAGGCGGCCACGGTCGCCGAATTGGCACAGCGGCTGGAACCGCTGAAGGGTGCGGGCGGTCGACTGGCGCTGGCGCCGATGCCGCGTCCGGAACGCATTCCGCTCTCGCTGGCCCAGCAGCGGATGTGGTTCCTCAACCAGTTCGATCCGGAATCTGCTGCCAACAACATTCCGTTCGCGATCCGGCTCACCGGCGCGCTGAACGTGGAGGCGCTGCAGGCGGCCGTCGCCGACGTCGTCGAGCGCCACGAAACCCTGCGCACCGTCTACCCGTCCGCGGACGGCGCCGGACACCAGGTGATTCTGCCCGCGTCGCAATCGGTTCCGGATCTGGCGCCGAAGCCGGTGACCGAGGACGAACTGCCGCAGTGGCTGGCCGGCTATCTGCTCGCCGGATTCGATGTGGCCGCCGAGGTGCCGCTGCGCATCGCGGTGGCCGAACTGGCGCCCGACGATCACGTCGTGGCGGTCGTGGTCCACCACATCGCCGCCGACGGCGCCTCGGTGGCGCCGTTCATGCGCGATCTGCTGGCCGCCTTCCTCGCCCGGCGCAACCGCGCCCGGCCGAGCTGGCAGCCGTTGCCGGTGCAGTACGCCGACTACGCGCTGTGGCAGCGGGCGCTGCTCGGCGACGAACACGATCCCGATTCCCTTGCGGCCCAGCAGATCGACTACTGGCGCACCACCCTGGCCGGCATCCCGGACCGGCTGGATCTGCCCGCGGATCGGCCGCGCCCGCAGATCGCCTCGGGGCGCGGCGCGGAATACACCTTCGACATCGCGCCCGAGCTGCACGCCCGGCTCGAGGAGCTCGCCCAGCGCACCGGCACCTCGCTGTTCATGGTGGTGCATGCGGCGTTCGCGATCCTGCTGGCCCGCTCCAGCGGCACCGACGACATCACCATCGGCACCCCGGTGGCCGGGCGCGGTGAGGCCGAACTCGACGCTCTGGTCGGCATGTTCGTCAACACCCTGGTGCTGCGCACCCGCATCGACGCCGCGACGACGGTCGAGCAACTGCTGGCGGCGGTGAAGGACACCGATCTGGGGGCCTTCTCGCACGCCGAGCTGCCGTTCGAGCGCCTGGTCGAGGTGCTCGACCCGGTGCGGTCGCAGGCGCATCATCCGCTGTTCCAGGCCGCGCTGTTCTTCCAGAACATGCAGAAGCCGCAGCTGCGGCTGCCCGGACTGGTCGCCGAAACGGTCGAATTCGACGGCGCGGTGGCGAAATTCGATCTGCAGCTCACCGCCGTGCCGCGATCGGACGCGGGTGCCCCGGCCGGCGTATCGGCCATGTTCACCTACGCGCTGGATCTGTTCGACGAGCCGACCGTCGCCACCTACGCCGACCGGCTGGTGCGGGTGCTGGAGGGCATCGTCGCCGATCCGGCGGCTGCCGTGGGCGATATCGAGCTGCTCGATCCGGCCGAGCGCCTGCGCATCCTGCAGGACTGGAACGACACGGCCCACCGGGTCGAACCGGAGCTGCTGCTCGACGGCTATCGGCGCACGGCGCTGCGCAATCCGGACGCGGTGGCGGTCACCTACGAGGGTGCGCAGCTGACCTACGCCGAATTCGACGCGCAGGTCAATCAGCTGGCGCGCCTGCTGATTTCGCGCGGTGTCGGCCCGGATGCCCTGGTCGGCCTGGCGATCCGCCGATCGCTGGATCTGGTGGTCGGCATGTACGCGATCGTGGCGGCCGGTGGTGCGTACGTGCCGCTGGATCCCGATCATCCGGCGGACCGCATCGCGCACATCCTCGATACCGCCCAGCCCGTCTGCGTCGTGACCACCGTCGCCGATACCGTCGCGGTGCCCGCGCGGCTTCCGGTGCTGCGGCTGGACACCATGGATCTCGGCGGCTTCGATCCGAGCCCGATCCGGCCCGGCGAACTGCTCGCGCCGGTGCGGCCGGACCATCCGGCCTACGTCATCTTCACCTCCGGCTCCACCGGCCGACCCAAGGGCGTCGCGGTCTCGCATGCCGCGATCAACAACCAGATCGAGTGGATGCTGGCCGCCTACCCGCTGGGCAGCGGCGACGTCTATCTGCAGAAGACGGCGACCACCTTCGACGTCTCGCTGTGGGGCTATTTCATGCCGCTGCGGGCGGGTGCGGAGCTGGTCGTGGCCACCCACGACGGCCATCGCGATCCGCTGTACGTCGCGGAAACCATTGCCGCGCACGGAGTTACGGTCACCGACTTCGTCCCGTCGATGCTCACCGTCTTCGCCGCGCACATCGCGGCGGGCAGCTGCCCGAGCCTGCAGGACATCTTCGTGATCGGCGAGGCGCTGCCGCCGGAGACCGCCGATGCCGTGCACGCGGTGTGCGATGCGCGCATCCACAACCTGTACGGGCCCACCGAGGCCGCGGTGTCGGTCACGTATTGGCCGGTCGGTGAGGACGACCGGCCGACCGTGCCGATCGGCCTGCCGCAGTGGAACACTCGCGTCTACGTGCTCGACGGCCGTCTGCGTCCGGTGCCGGTGGGCGTGCCCGGTGAGCTGTATCTCGCGGGAGACCAGCTGGCCCGCGGCTATGTGCGCCGCCCCGACCTGACCGCGGACCGGTTCGTGGCCAACCCGTTCGGCCACGGCGAGCGGATGTACCGCACCGGCGATCTGGTGCTGTGGCGTGACGCCGACGAGACCCGGCCCGCCCGGCTCGACTACATCGGCCGCACCGACTTCCAGGTGAAGTTCCGCGGCCAGCGCATCGAGCTGGGCGAGATCGAGACCGCGCTACTGGCGCTGCCGGGCGTGAGCCAGGCGGTCGCGCTGGTGATGGGCTCGGCACTGGGCGATCAGCTGGTCGCCTATGTCGTCGCCCAGCCGCGCACCACCCTCGATCCCGAGCGCCTGCGCAACGGCGTGAAGGATTCGCTTCCGGCCTATATGGTTCCGGCGGTCGTCGTGGTTCTCGACGCCTTCCCGCTCAATCCGAGCGGCAAACTCGACCGCAAGGCGCTGCCCGAACCCACCTTCAGCAGCCGCGAATTCCGGGCGCCGAGTACTCCGGTGGAGGAGATCGTCGCGGAGGTCTTCGGCTCCGTGCTAGGCCTGGAACGGGTCGGCGCCGACGACGACTTCTTCGCCCTCGGCGGCAATTCGCTGATCGCCACGCAGGTGGTGGCCCGCCTCGGTGCGGCGGTCGGCGGCCGCGTGCCGGTGCGGTCGCTGTTCGAGACGCCCACGGTGGCCGGACTGGCCGCCACCCTCGATTCCCAGACCCACATCCGGCGCGGTGTGGAACTGGGCTCGATCGAGCGCCCGGAACAACTGCCGCTCTCGCTCGCGCAGCAGCGCATGTGGTTCCTCAACCGCTTCGACCAGGCCGAAACCGCCGAGGAGGCGGTGCATTCCGGTTCGGCGGCCTACAACCTGCCCTTCGCGCTGCGGCTGACCGGCAGCCTGGATGTGGAGGCGCTGGGCGCGGCCCTCGACGACGTGGTCGCGCGGCACGAGGTGTTGCGCACGGTCTACCCGGAGACTCCCGAGGGTCCCGTGCAGGTGATCCTGCCGGCCGACACCCGGCTGGGCCTGCGGCCGGAACGCACCGCCGCCGCCGCGATCGCCGATGCGGTATATGCCCTGGCCGCAACGCCTTTCGATGTCACCTCCGAGGTTCCGCTGCGGGTGCGGCTACTGGAGATCTCCGATCTCGCCCCTGGTTCGCGACGCGAATACGTGCTCGCCGTGGTGGTGCACCACATCGCCGCCGACGCGTCCTCGATGGGCCCGCTGGTGCGCGACGTGATGACCGCCTACGCCGCCCGCACCTGCGGCGCCGCGCCGGACTGGGCGCCGCTGCGCGTGCAGTACGCCGATTACGCGCTGTGGCAGCGTGCCGTCCTGGGCTCGGAGTCGCAGTCGGATTCCATTGCCGCCCAGCAGATTTCGTACTGGCAGCGCGAGCTGGCCGGCCTGCCGGACGTGCTGGAGCTGCCCACCGATCGCCCGCGTCCGCCGGTGGCGACGCTGGCCGGTGCGCGCGTGGACGTGCGGATCGCACCCGAGGTGCACGCGGGCCTGGTCGAGCTGGCCCGCGCCCACGGCGCCACGCTGTTCATGGTCGTGCATTCGGCGTTCGCGCTGCTGCTGGCCCGGTTGTCGGGTAGCGACGACATCGCCGTCGGCAGCCCGGTCGCCGGTCGCGGTGAGGCCGAACTCGACGATCTGATCGGCATGTTCGTCAACACCGTCGTCTTCCGGACCCGTGTCGAGCGCGGCGAGCCGTTCACCGAGCTGCTCGCCCGCCAGCGCGAAACCGATCTGCAGGCCTTCGCCCACGCCGACATTCCGTTCGAGCGGCTGGTCGAGGTGCTGAACCCGCCGCGTTCCACCGCGCACCACCCGCTGTTCCAGGTGGGCCTGTCGTTCCAGAACCTGGCGCGCACCGAACTGGAACTGCCCGGATTGAGCGTCGCCGGTGTGGACGCCGATCTGGACGTCTCGCAGTTCGACCTGCATCTGATCGTGGCCGACGCGTACGACGCGGACGGAAATCCGGACGGCATCGGTGGTTTCCTCACCTACGCCACGGATCTGTTCGACGCCGCGACCGCCGAATCGATCGTCGAGCGGCTGTCGCTGCTGCTGGCCGGTGTGGTCGCCGAGGCCGCCACTGCGGTCGGCGATCTCGACATCCTGACCTCGGCCGAGCGGGCCGCGCTGGAGCGTGCCGCGACCGGCGCGTCGCATCCGGTCGCTGCCGCGACGCTGCCGGAACTGCTGGCGGCGACGATCGCCGCACGGCCGCACGCAGTGGCCCTGACGGCCGATGCCGACGAGCAGTTCGGCGGTACACCCGCCGAGCTCACCTACGGCGAACTCGGCGAGCGCGTCCACCGCCTCGCCCGGCATCTGATCTCGCTCGGCGTCGGCCCCGAATCGCGGGTCGCGCTGGCCCTGCGGCGCGGCGTCGATCTGGTGGTCGCGATGTACGCCGTCTCGGTGGCCGGTGGCGCGTATGTGCCGCTCGATCCGGATCAGCCCGCCGAACGCGTCGGCTACATCCTCGATTCCGCCGACCCGGTGTGCGTGCTGACCACCTCGGATATTCCGAACCTGCCCGGACGTACCGCACCCTCGGCAGCCGCCGCGGCGACCCGGGATTGGCGCGGTCGCTCGCAGTCCATGCCCGCGCTGGCCGGTTCCGGCCGGTCCGCGGCGCGCGAGGACGTCGTGCGCCTCGACGAGCTGGATCTGTCGGGCCTGTCGGCGCGGCCGGTCACCGACGCCGACCGGATCGCACCGCTGCTGCCGCAGCACACGGCCTACGTGATCTTCACCTCCGGTTCGACCGGACGCCCCAAGGGCGTGGCGGTGCCGCACGGCGCGATCGTCAACCAATTGGTGTGGAAGACGGCCGAATTCGGGCTCGGAGCCGATGACGCGGTACTGCTGAAGACCGCCGCGACCTTCGACCTGTCGGTCTGGGAGTTCTGGTCCGCGGCGGTGTCGGGCGGACGGCTGGTGATCGCCGCGCCCGACGGACATCGCGATCCGGCCTACCTGAACGATCTGATCCGGCGCGCCGGCGTCACCACGCTGCATGTGGTGCCGTCGATGCTGGACGCCCTGCTCACCGAGGCTCGGACGAATAACGCACCCGAGGCGACGAGCCCGCTGCGGCGAGTCCTCGCCATCGGTGAGGCGCTGCCCGCGGCGCTGGCGCAGCGGTTCGCCTCCGCCCATTCCGAGGTCGAGCTCTACAACCTGTACGGTCCGACCGAGGCCGCGGTCTCGATCACCGCGCACCGCGTCGGCGCGGCCGGCGAACTGTCGGTGCCGATCGGCGCACCCGAGTGGAACAGCAGTGTCTACGTGCTGGATTCGCGCCTGCACCCGGTGCCGGTGGGCGTCTCCGGTGAGCTCTATCTGGCCGGTGCGCAGCTGGCGCGCGGCTATTTCGGCCGGGCCGATCTGACCGCGGAGCGCTTCGTGGCCGACCCGTTCGGCAGCGGTACGCGCATGTACCGCACCGGCGACCTGGTGGCCTGGACGGCGAACGGTGAGCTGGAGTATCGCGGCCGCACCGACTTCCAGGTCAAGGTGCGCGGTTTCCGCATCGAACTGGGGGAGATCGAGGCGGCGCTGCTGCGTCTGCCGCAGCTCGCCCAGGCGGTCGTGGTGGCGAAGTCCGACCCGCGCACCGGCGATCGGCTCGTCGCGTATCTGGTCTCCGCGGACCGGGAACTCGATGTGGCACAGGTGAAGTCGGCACTCGCCTCGGCGCTGCCGAACTACATGGTGCCCGCGGCCTTCGTGGTCCTCGACGCGCTGCCGCTCACCGTGAACGGCAAACTCGACCGGAAGGCCCTGCCGGAGCCGGAATTCGAGACCACCGCCTTCCGTGCGCCCTCGACTCCGGTGGAGGAGATCGTGGCCGGCACCTTCGCCGAGGTGCTGGGGATCGACCGGGTGGGCCTGGACGACGACTTCTTCGCCCTCGGCGGTAACTCGCTGCTGGCCACTCAGGTGGCCGCGCGGATCGGCGCCGCGCTCGAGGTGCGCGTGCCGGTGCGCGCGCTGTTCGAGGCGGCGACCGTGGGCGCACTGGCCGCCCGGGTGGAGCGCACCGGAACCGAACGGCCGCGGCTGCCGCTGGTCGCCGGTCCGCGTCCGGACGCCGTTCCGCTGTCCTACGCCCAGCAGCGGATGTGGTTCCTCAACCAATTCGACACCGCCGCAACGGTGTACAACATCCCGGTCGCCATCCGGCTGTCCGGTGCGCTGGACGTGGCCGCGCTGCGGCAGGCCGTCGCGGATCTGGTGGCCCGGCACGAGGTGCTGCGGACCATCTATCCGGAATCCGAGTCCGGCGGCGCGGTGCAGCAGGTGCTGGCGCCGGGCGCGGTGAGCATCGATCTGGAGCCGGTGCAGATCGGTGAGGAGCGGGTGGCCCACGAGGTGGGGCGTCAGGTCGCGAGCGGATTCGACGTGACCACCGAGATCCCGTTCCGAATCCGGTTGTTCCAGCTCTCGGCGAGCGAGTTCGTCCTCGTCTTCGTCGCCCACCACATCGCGGCCGACGGCTGGTCGATGGGCCCGCTGACCCGGGATCTGATGACCGCCTATGTGGCCCGGGCCGCCGGACAGGCGCCCTCGTGGGCGCCGCTGCCGATCCAGTACGCCGATTACGCGCTGTGGCAGCGCGCCGCACTGGGCGCCGAGGACGATCCGGAATCCCTGGTCAGCGCCCAATTGTCGTACTGGACACAGGAACTGGCCGACCTGCCTGACGAGCTGCGGTTGCCCGCGGACCGGCCGCGGCCCGCGGTGCAGAGCTTCGCCGGCGCCAAGGTCGATTTCGCCGTCGATTCGCAGGTGCACGCCGGCCTCACCGCGCTGGCGCAGCGGCACAATTCCACGGTGTTCATGGTGGTGCACACCGCCCTGGCGGTCTTCCTGGCCCGCATGTCGGGTACCGAGGACATCGCCATCGGTGCGCCGATCGCGGGCCGCGGTGAGGCCGAACTCGACGATTTGATCGGCATGTTCGTCAACACGCTGGTACTGCGCAGCCGGGTGACGCCGGGCCGCAGCTTCGCCGAACTGCTGGCCGACAACCGGGAAACCGATCTGCGCGCCTTCGCCCACGCCGACGTGCCGTTCGAGCGGCTGGTCGAGGCGCTGGACCCGGAGCGCTCCACCGCCCGGCATCCGCTGTTCCAGGTGGCGCTGTCGTTCGAGAATCTGGCCGGAACCAGTTTCGAACTGCCGGGCCTGAGCTTCACCGCCCTGGATCCGGCCGCCGACACCGCGAAATTCGATCTGCTGCTGACGCTGCGCGAACAGCGCACCGGATCCGGCGGCGAGGCCGGCATCTTCGGCGAGTTCACCTATGCCACCGATCTTTTCGACCGGGACACGGTCGTCGACTTCGGCCGGCGGCTGGGCCGGATCCTCGCCGCGGTCGCGCGCGACGCCGATATCGCGGTCGGCGATCTCGACATCCTGGTCGGATCCGAAGCCGAGGATCTCGCCGCTCGCACCGGACTTCCCGCGGTGGCGCCCGCCACGCTGCCGGATCTGATGGCGGCCGCGGTCGCGGCGAATCCGGACGGTCCGGCGGTGGTCGTGGGCGGGCGCGCGTTCACCTATGCCCAGCTGGATCTGGCCTCGACCAAACTGGCCCGCCGGCTCATCGAACTGGGTGCCGGGCCGGACAAGCATGTGGCGGTGGCCATTCCGCGCTCGCTCGAGGGTGTGGTGGCGCTGTGGTCGGTCGCCAAGTCGGGTGCGGCGTTCGTGCCGATCGACCCGACCTATCCGTACGACCGCATCGCGCACATGGTCGCCGACTGCCGCGCGGACCTCGGAGTCACCGTGCGGGCCGAGGTCGCGGACCTGCCGGATACCGCCGGCGGCTGGATCGTGCTCGATGATCCCAACTTCGCCTACGAGGTCGATTCCCTGTCCGGCGCACCGGTTTCCGATGCCGAACGCCTGGCCCCGCTGCGCCCGGACAACACCGCCTACCTCATCTACACCTCGGGTTCCACCGGTCTGCCCAAGGGCGTCGTGGTCACCCATGCGGGTCTGGCGAACTTCAGCGCCGAACAGCGGGAGCGCTACCGGCTGGATCGCGATTCGCGGGCGCTGGCGTTCGCGTCGCCGTCCTTCGACGCCTCGATGCTGGAGTTGCTGCTGGCCATCGGTGCGTGCGGGGCGCTGGTGATCGTGCCGCCACGCACTTTCGGCGGTGAGGAACTGGCCGAGGTGATCCGCGGTCAGCGGGTCACGCACGCCTTCCTCACTCCGTCGGTCCTGGCCTCGCTGGATTCGGATGCGCTGGCCTCGATGCAGGTCATCGTCGCCGGTGGTGAGGCCGTGCCGGCCGATCTGGTCGCCAAATGGGGTGGCGCGCCGGATGGTTCGGGCCGCCGGTTCCACAACGGGTACGGCCCCACCGAGACCACGATCATGACCAACATCAGCGATCCGCTCTCGCCCGGTGACGTGGTGACCATCGGCGGGCCGATCCGCGGCATGCGGGCGCTGATCCTCGACTCGCGGCTGCGGCTGGTGCCCGAAGGCGTCGCCGGCGAACTGTATCTGGGCGGCATCCAGTTGGCCCGCGGCTACCACGACCGGCCCGGTCTCACCGCCGCCCGGTTCGTCGCCGATCCGTACGGCCCGCCCGGGCAGCGGCTCTACCGCACCGGCGACGTGGTGCGCTGGCGTCGCGGCGAGCCGGTGGTGGAATATGTGGGCCGCAACGACTTCCAGGTCAAGATCCGCGGCCTGCGCATCGAACTGGGCGAGATCGACAGTGCGCTGATCGATCAGCCGGGCGTCGATTTCGCGGTCACCGTGGGGCATCGCACCGCCACGGGCACGACGATTCTCGTCTCCTATGTGCGTTCGACCGCCGGTCTACCGCTGGATACCGAGACGCTGACCGCCGAACTCGCCGCGCGGCTGCCGGAGTACATGGTTCCGACCGCGATCGTGGTCCTGGACGAGATTCCGCTGACCCCGGTCGGCAAACTCGATCGCAAGGCCCTGCCGGAACCGGTCCTGGAGGCCAAGCGCTACCGCGCACCGCAGACCGCCACCGAACAGGTGGTCGCCGAGGTGATCGGTGAGGTGCTGGGCGTCGATCGCGTCGGCGTGGACGACGACTTCTTCGCCCTCGGTGGCGACAGCATCGTCTCCATCCAGGTCGTGTCCCGGGCGCGGGCGCGCGGCGTGCACTTCACCCCGCGCGACGTGTTCACCGCGCGCACGGTCGAGGCGCTGGCCCGCGCGGCCACCGTCGAGGCGCCGGCCGCCGCCGAGCAGTCCGGACCGATGCCGTTGCCGCCGGCCGCGATTCGCGCGCTGGAACTCGACCCCTCCGGTCGCGAGCTCCGGGCGATCGCCCTCGATATTCCGGCCGACTGCGATCCCGAGCGGATTCGTGCGGCGGTGACCGGGGTGCTCGACCGGCATGCCGTCCTGTCGGCTCGCCTGGATGTGGAGGCCGGCGCCCTGGTGATTCCGGAAACTCCCGTCCCAGCGATCCTGCGGCAGTTCGTGCCCGGGCCCGACGCCGTCGACCTGGCGGTGCGATCGCTGGCACAGGAGCTCGATCCGGCCGACGGGCGCACCATCGCCTTCGCGCTGATCGCGCCCCCCGACCCGGGGGAATCCGCGGGCGCCGCAACGAGTCTGGTCGTGGCCGCCAACGGTCTGGTGGTGGACGACACCTCGTGGCGCATCGTCGTCGACGAACTGTCGGAGTCGTGGGCGGGCGGACATTCCGCGCCCGCAGCCGTCGATGCCGGTCCGCTGGGCGTGGGTCGCGCGCTCGCGGCGAGTGCCGTCGCGGCCGAGACCGTGGCGCAACTCGACTGGTGGCAGAGTCATCTCGCCGACGCGCCCGCCGACGCTCCGGTCGAGGGCATCGATCTGGCTGCGCGCGGCCGGGTCTCGCTGGTCATCACCGCCGAGGGCGCGGCCGCCGTGGACGCGGTCGCGCACGCCTATCACGCCACCATCGAGGATGTGCTGCTCACCGCGTTCGCGCTGGCGCAGGAACGGGGCGCCCGTGCCGATGCCGGTGATCTGATCGGCACCGTGGTGCGGCTGGCGGCCGACGGCCGTGCGGTCGCCGGCGCCGAATCCGCCGGTACGGTCGGTGGTTTCACCTCGACCTATCCGCTGCTGGTCGGCCTCACCGATATCGATGTCGAGCAGGCGCTGCTCGGTAACCGCGCCGCGGGCGACGCCATCGCGCAGATCAAGGAACTGCGGCGCGGGGTGCCCGATTCGGGTGTCGGCTACGGTCTGCTGCGGTATCTCAACGCCGACACCGCGCCCGCGCTGGCCGCGGCCCCGCAGGGCCGCACCGCGTTCCGCTACCGCGATCTGCGTCCGGCCCGGCCGTATCCGCACCTGCCCGCGGCCGATCTGCTGCTCGACATCACCGTCGACGCCACCGAGGACGGACTGCTCGCGCGATTCGATTACGCGGCAGCCGTTTTCACCGTCGACCAGGTGAAGGAGTTCGCCGGACTGTGGGTGCGTGCGCTGGGCGGCCTCGCCGAGCACGGAACCCACGCCGACGCCGGCGGTTTCACCGTGTCCGACTTCGAACTGGTCCGCCTGGAAACCGCCGATATCGCGAAGTTGTCGCAGGACTACCCGAATCTGGCCGATGTCTGGCCGGTGACGCCGCTGCAGTCGGGCATGCTGTTCCACGCCCTGCTGGCCGACACCTCGACCGACGTCTACATCACCCAGTTCACCCTGGATCTGGGCGGTGCCGTGGACGAGCGGCGGCTGCGCGCGGCCGCACAGGCAGTGCTGGACCGGCACGACAACCTACGGGTCGCCTTCGCCGCCGATGCCGCCGGGAATCCGGTGCAGGTGGTGCTCGATCACGTCGACGTCCCGTGGCGCAGTATCGATCTCACCGATCTGGCACCCGAGGCCGCCGAGGCCGAAGCGGTCCGGATGTGTGAACTCGACTACGGCCGGCGGTTCGCGATGGACCGGGCGCCGCTGCTGCGGTTCACCCTGTTCCGGCTCGGCGCCGACGCCTACCGGCTGCTCGTCACCAGCCACCACATCCTCATCGACGGCTGGTCGACGCCGCTGCTCATGCAGGATCTGCTCACGCTGTACGCGGTGGGCGCGCGGTCGCGGCAGCTGCCGCCGGCCGGATCCTACGGTGACTATCTGCGCTGGCTGACCGCGCAGGATCCGGCCGCCGCGCGGGCGCAGTGGCAGCGGGCGCTGGACGGGATCACCGAGCCGACACCGCTGGCGCCGGTCGACCCGAGCCGGGAGATCTCCGCGGGTGTGGGCGAAATCGGCTTCGAGCTGTCGGTCGCCGACACCACCGAGCTGACCCGCCTCGCCGCCCGGCTCGGTGTCACGGTCAACACCGTGGTGCAGGCGGCGTGGGGTCTGCTCATCGGCCGCAGCATCGATCGCGACGACGTCGTCTTCGGCGCCACGGTATCCGGGCGCCCGCCCGCGCTGCCGGGTGTGGAGACGATGGTCGGATTGTTCCTCAACGCCATTCCGGTGCGGGTGCGTCTGGGCGCCACCGACACGCTGGCCGGACTGCTGAGCCAGTTGCAGGCCGAACAGGCGGCGCTGCTGGACTTCCACTACCTGGGCCTGAGCGATATCCAGCAGGCCGTCGGAGTGGAAGGGCTGTTCGATTCGCTGGTCGTGTTCGAATCCTTCCCGGTCGATCGCGACGGACTCGACCGGGTCGGCTCGATCGACGGTATGCACGTCACCGGCATCGGCGCGGTCAACGGCACGCACTATCCGGTGACGGTGATCGTGGTGCTGGACAACCAGCTCCGGATCAGCCTGAAGTATCTGCGCGACGTCTTCGACGAAGCGGCGGCGCAGGCGCTGTCGCAGCGGCTCGCGGCGCTCATCGGCCGCTTCACCGATACACCACAGGCTCGGGTCGCCGATGTCGATGCGCTGCTGGACGGCGAGCGCGCCGCACTGGAGACCCGCAACGCCACCGATGTGCCGCAGCTGCGCGATCAGGCGACCCTGCTGAGCCTGTTCGACGAGCAGGTGGCCCGCACCCCGCAGGCGCCGGCGCTGCACTTCGGCGACGTGACGCTGAGCTACCGCGAGCTGGATCTGCGGTCGCGTGCCCTCGCCGCCGAACTGCTCGGCCGGGGAGTGGAACCGAATTCGCTGGTGGCCGTGGCCATGCGGCGTTCGATCGACCTGGTGGTCGGCATCTACGCGGTGCTGCGGACGGGTGCGGGTTATGTCCCCGTCGACCCGGATCACCCGGCCGAACGCAACGAATTCGTGCTGGCCAACGCCCGTCCGGTGTGCGTGCTGACCACGGGCCGCGACGGCTTCGCCACCGACAGCGGAGTCCCGGTCGTCGATATCTCCGGATTGGACGGCGAGCCGGAATCGGTTGCGGCACTGCGGTTCCCGTACGTCCATCCGGACGCGGTGGCCTATGTCATCCACACCTCCGGCTCGACCGGCCGGCCGAAGGGCGTGGTGATCACGCACCGGCAGATGACCAACCAGTTCCGGTGGGCGCAGCGGACCTATCCGCACGACACCGGCGACGTCGTCCTGCACAAGACACCGATCACCTTCGACATCTCGACGTGGGAGTTGTTCTGGCCGTTGCAGACCGGTGCGGCGATCGTGATCGCCGAGCCGGACGGCCACCGCGATCCGGCGTATCTGTCGCAGGTGATCGAACAGCGCTCGGTCAGCACCGTGCACTTCGTGCCCTCGATGCTGGACGCGTTCCTGGATCCGGCCGCGAATGCGGCGGTGACGCGCGGTTATCCGTCGCTGCGACGGGTCTTCGCCGCCGGTGAGGCGCTGTCGGGGGAGACCGCGCAGCGATTCCGCGCCACACTCGGGGACACGGAGCTGGTGAACTGGTACGGCCCGGCCGAGGCCACCGTGGTCACGGCCTGGCCCGCCGGGGACAGCGACGGCGTCGCGGTCCCGATCGGCACACCGGTCGCCAACACCCGGGTGTACGTGCTGGATCGGCAGCTGCGGCCGGTGCCGCCGGGCTCGCCCGGTGAACTCTACGTGGCCGGTGTGCAGCTGGCCCGCGGATATCTCGGCGCACCGGCGCTGACCGCCGAACGGTTCGTCGCCCACGAGGACGGGCAGCGGCTCTACCGCACCGGCGATATCGTGCGCTGGCGCGAAACCGGCGCCGGTGCGGCACTGGAATACCTGGGCCGCAGCGATTTCCAGATCAAGCTGCGTGGTCAGCGCATCGAGCTCGGGGAGATCGAGGCGGTGCTGGCCGGCTTCGCGCCGGTGCGCCACGCCGTGGTGTCGCTGGTGCGCAGCTCGTCGGGTGATCGCCTGGTCGCCTACGTGGTGCCCGACGCGGGCACGATCGACGAGGCAGAACTGCTGGCCTACGCGCGGGAATCGTTGCCGGCGTACATGATTCCGGCGGCCGTGGTGGTACTCGACGCGCTCCCGCTCAACGCCAGCGGCAAACTCGATCGCAAGGCGCTACCGGTGCCGCAGTTCTCCGGACGCCCCTACCGGGCGCCGTCGACATCGCTGGAGGAGGCGATCGCCGGCGTCTTCGCCGAGGTGCTGGGCGCCGACCGGGTCGGCCTTGACGACGACTTCTTCGATCTGGGCGGCAATTCCCTGGTCGCGACCCGTGCGGTGAGCCGCTTGCGCGCGCTCACCGGTGTCGAGGTCCGGGTGCAGTGGTTCTTCCTCGGGTCGACCGTCGCCGCACTCGCGCAGCGCATCGTCGCGGCGATGAGCGACGAGCACGACTACGACCTGGAATCGGATGCGGCTCTGGGTGTGCTGCTGCCGATCCGGGCGCAGGGCGAGGGCGAGACACTGTTCTGCATCCACCCGATGTACGGATTGTCCTGGTGCTACGCGGGTCTGACCCGGTACGTCGCGGACCGGCCGATTCTGGGTGTGCAGTCGCCGGCGCTGTCGGAGGACGGCTACCTGCCGGAATCGTTGCAGGAGATGGCCGATCGCTACGTCGCCGAGATTCGCGCGGTGCAGCCGCACGGTCCGTACCACCTGCTCGGCTGGTCGCTGGGCGGTGTGCTGGCCCATGCCGTCGCGACCACCCTGCAGGCGGCGGGTGAGCAGGTCGGCTCGGTGAGCATGCTCGACAGCCACGCCGAGATCGACGTCGCCGATTTCCGGACCGCGATCCGAGAAGCGCTGGCGGAGATCGGGATCGGCGCCGAGGCCCTGGTCGGCAACGGCGACATCCACGACCTCAGCGAGGAGGCGGTGGCCGCACTGCACGCCACCATCCCGCCGGATATGGCCGTGCTGACGCCGGACCGGGTACGTCGCATCTACCGCAGCGCGGTGCGGTCGGCGGAGTTGATCGCCGAACATCGGCCGGACGTATACCGTGGCCGCCTGGACTATTTCAGTGCGGCCGGTCACGAAACGGCGGCGCAGAATTGGCGGCCCTACGTCGAGGGCGAGATCGCCGATCATCCGGTCGGCGTCTCGCACGACCAGATGACCTCGCCGCCGGCGCTGGCCGAACTCGGTCCGGTGCTGGCACAGGTACTGGCGCGCGGGGGCGGTCCTCGCCCGGACGGGTCGTCTCCGGCATGATGGGGCGGCGCATACGTAACGGACCGGTCTGGTCAGACGACTAGATAGGCCGTAGGGTCGGGCGAGTTCTCGACCGTCCGGGGTGGCGCCTCGCCGGGCGCCCCACGGAAGAGCTGAAACCGAATTCGAGCAGATAGCGAAGGTGTGAACATTGATTCGTCGACACTTCCGGCGTAGTGGCCTGAGAGCTGCTGCCGTGCTCGCGGCCACCGGGGTCCTCACAGGCGTCGTGGCCGGAGTCGGCGCAACGTCCGCCTCGGCGGATGATCCGGTCATCGCCTCGAAGTCCCTGTTGGCCGACCCGCAGTCGCCCGACGGATCGCGTATCGAGAAGGCCACCTACAAGGACGACCGCAGCATCCGGCTGTACGTCCACTCGGCGGCGATGAACCGCACCTTCCCGGTCGATGTGCAGCGCCCCGCCGACGCGTCGGTGCCGCGCCCGACCCTGTATCTGCTCAACGGCGCGGGCGGCGGCGAGGACGACGCGTCGTGGCAGAAGAAGACCGACATCGTCAACGGCTTCCTGTCCGACAAGAACGTCAACGTCGTGCAGCCCATCGGCGGTAAGTGGAGCTACTACACCGACTGGCTGAAGGACGACCCGAACCTGGGCCGCAACAAGTGGAAGACCTTCTTCACCGAGGAGCTGCCTCCGCTGATCGACGGCGCGCTGGGCACCAACGGCGTCAATGCCATTGCGGGCCTGTCGACTTCGGGCACCTCGGTGCTGAACCTGGCGATCGGCAAGCCGGGTCTGTACAAGTCGGTGGCCGCCTACTCCGGCTGCGCGGAGAGCAGCACCGAGGTCGGCCGCGAAGCGGTGAAGCTCACCGTCAACACCTGGGGTGGCGGCGACGTGCGCAACATGTACGGCGACGACGACAACCCGGCCTGGCAGGACAACGACCCGCTGCTGCACGCCGATCAGCTGCGCGGCGCGAACCTGTACATCTCCTCGGGTAACGGCCTGCCCGGCCAGTGGGACACCCTCAACGGCCCCTACGCCCTGCCCGGCGCCTACGGTCTGGGCAACCAGCTCGTCATCGGCGGCGTGATCGAGGCCGCGACCAACTACTGCAGCCACAACCTGCAGACGAAGCTGGACTCGCTGAACATTCCGGCGACCTACAACTTCCGTAACTCCGGCACCCATTCGTGGGGCTACTGGCACGACGACTTCCTCGACTCGTGGCCCGTGCTGGCCCGCGGTCTGGGCATCTGACCGGCCTGAACGAACCACCGAATCCGCCTCGATCGCCGTCGCGATCGGGGCGGATTCGCCATTTTCCGGGGGCTGGCTCACTAAAAAGTTCGGTTGGCCGTAAACTATTTTTCATGAATGCGATCACCGTCGAGGCCGGGCCCACACGCCGGAATCGGCTGCGTTCGCTCGTGGTGCTGCTGGGCCCGGCTTTCGTGGCGGCGATCGCCTATGTCGATCCCGGGAATGTGGCCTCCAATATCAGCGCCGGCGCGCAGTACGGCTACCTGCTGGTGTGGGTGGTCGTCATGGCGAATGTGATGGCCGCGCTGGTGCAGTACCTGTCGGCGAAACTGGGGGTGGTGACCGGCCGCTCGCTACCGCAGATCGTGCGCGAACGAGCCGGGCGCCCGGTCCGGCTGGCCTATTGGGGTCAGGCCGAATTGACCGCGATGGCAACCGATCTCGCCGAGGTCGTCGGTGGCGCGATCGCCTTGAACCTGCTGTTCGGCCTGCCGCTGCTGCTCGGCGGCGTGATCACCGGCGGGGTGTCGATGGCCCTGCTGGCCGTGCAGAACCGCCGCGGACAACAACCGTTCGAGCGCGTGATCATCGGCCTGCTGGCGGTGATCGCGATCGGGTTCCTGGCCGGTGTGGTGATCTCGCCGCCCTCGCCCTCCGGGGTGGCCGGCGGGCTGGTGCCGCGTTTCGACGGGGCGCAGAGCGTCCTGCTCGCCGCCGCCATGATCGGCGCCACGGTCATGCCGCACGCCATCTATCTGCACTCCGGCCTGACCCGCGACCGGCACGGCCGCACCGAGCCGGGCCCGCGCCGCAGTCGCCTGTTGCGCGCGACCCGGATGGATGTCGGCCTGGCCATGATCATCGCCGGCGCGGTCAATCTCGCGATGCTGCTGATGGCCGCCGCCACGCTCGGCGGCCGCGATGTCGACTCGATCGAATCCGCCCACGCCGCAGTCCGGGAGGTTCTCGGCCCCTGGGCCGCGCTGCTGCTGGCCGTGGCCCTGCTGGCCTCCGGGCTGGCCTCCACCTCGGTGGGCGCCTACGCCGGCGCGATGATCATGGACGGGCTGCTGCGCCGCAAGGTGCCGCTGCTGCTGCGCCGCGTGGTCACCCTGATTCCCGCTCTGCTCATCCTCGCCGCCGGCGTCGACCCGACCCGCGCGCTGATCGTCTCGCAGGTGGTGTTGTCCTTCGGCATCCCGTTCGCGCTGATCCCGCTGGTGCGGTTCACCGGTGATCGCAGCCTGATGGGCGCGGACGCCAATCAACGGGCGACCACCGCGGCCGCGTGGCTGATCGCCGCCGTAATCAGCGCGCTGAACCTGCTGCTGATCTATCTGACCGTGGCCGGTCGCTAGCTGACGTCGTCCGTCGATAGTGCGCGGCGATCTCGTCGCTGGTGGTCACCCACACGCCCGGATGGTTCACCACGTACTCGAGCGCCTCGTCCAGATAGCGGTGCCGGAACGCCTGACCGGTGACGAACGGGTGCAGGGCCAGCGCCAGCACCCGGCCGCTGTCGGCGGAGTCGGCGTAGAGCTGGTCGAGTTGGTCGCGGACCATGCGGACGAAATCGGGTCCGGTGAGCCCCTTGCTGACGAAGATGCCGATGTCGTTCAGTTCCACCGAATACGGAACGCTCAGCATCCCCGGCACATTCAGCCGATAGGGCTGATCGTCGTTGGTCCAGTCGAGGACGTATTCCAGCCCCAATTCGGCCAGGAGCCCGGGCGTGTGGAAGGTTTCGGTGAGTCCGGGACCCATCCAGCCCCGCGGCCGGCGGCCGGTGGTCTTCTCGATGGTCGAGACGATGTCGGTCAGAACGCGGCGCTCCTCCTCGAGCGACAGTCCGGTGTGCAGGTGGCTGTTGCTGCTGCCGTGCGCGAGCCAATCCCAGCCGCGTTCCTTCCCGGCCGCGATGATCTGCGGATACCGTTCGCCCACATCGGAATTCAGCAGTGCGCTGGCGCGAATCCCGTATTTGTCGAGCAGCTGGATCTGGCGCCAGATGCCCACCCGCGGGCCGTAGTCGCGCCAGCCGTAGTTCAGCGCGTCCGGCGTCAGTGCGGTGGTGCCCTCGTAGGTCGCGGTACCCGGCAGGTCGACGTAGAAATGTTCGATATTGAGGCCGACGTAGAACGCGACTCGCTTACCATCGGGCCAGTGGATCGGCTCGCGCTCGGTGATCGGGGAGTAGTCGTACAGTGTGATGTCCGTGCTCATGCCGGTATCGTCGGACCTTGACATAGATGTGAAGGTCAACCGAAAGTCGTTGTGAGGTAGAGCATATGCGAATCGGTGAGTTGGCGGAGCGGACCGATACCTCCCGGCGGCTGCTGCGCTACTACGAGGAGCAGGGACTGATCCGGGTGCGCCGCTGTGCCAACGGCTATCGCGACTACGACGAGCGCCTGGTCGATCAGATCCTGCACATCCGCGGACTATTGGACGCGGGCCTGCCCACGCGGATCATCAAGCAGATCCTGCCCTGCCTGGACGATCCGCGCGACATCCATTTCGCCGACGCCACACCGGAAATCATCGCCACCCTCGAACATCAGCGCGACCGCCTGACCCAGCGCATCGATCTGCTCACCCGCAACCGCGACGCCATGACCACCTACATCGGCGAACTACGCGGCTGCGCCCGTCCGGCCTGACGAAGCCGCCATCCGGCCGCATCGGCGGGGCTCAGCTCGCCTGCGCCTGCTCACGAGTCTTGGATGCCGTCATCTGCCCGATTCGCTGGAAGGTGTACCCGGTGAGACTTGCGATGTCTCGCAAGGGAATTCCCTGCGCGGCGAGTTCGACGGCCAACGCCTGGGCCTCAGCCTGATTCTCGCGCTCGATGCGCTCGATTTCGGCACGCCCGGCGCGGATCCGGGCGGCGCGTTCGTTGATGTTGCGGACGCCACCGAGGTCATCGATCACCACCTCGATGTCGATGGTCGAAGGGGCCACATCGAGGGCCACGGTGACATAGTCCCGCGCCTCGTCCGCGACGTCGTCGAGCCTGCGTGCCTGGGTCTGTGCGTCCTCGCCGAGCGCGGGAATGGTCACCGCCCACCACCGGCCCTCGCGTCCGGTCACGTGTGCCTCGTATTTCATCGCCGTCTCCTCTCAGCAACTGCAGCCGTCGACCGCTTTCCGGATGTTCCGCAACACGCCAGCTCGGATCGTCGTATGCCCATCCGGAACAGTCACCGAATGCTGCCCGGTCGGACACTGCCACAGACTGTGACTGCCCTTGCCCTGGCGCTTACGGCTCCATCCCGAACGGATGAGTTCCTGGAGGATCGTCCGGGTCGGCTGTTCGCTGATCACCAGTGTTGTCTACTCATTGGACAATTACAAGTCAAATGAGTAGACGTTTGGTCCGATCAGGCGCCCGTCTCTGCTGCGCGGCGGTAGCCGCGCACGGCCGGGTAGCCGAAGACCACGATCATGCCGAGAACCCAGGCGACGGTCTTCCACAGGGGTTCGGCGACGGGGCCGTCCCAGCAGAGTCCGCGCATCGCGTCGATGGCGGTGCTCATGGGCTGGTTCTCGACGACCTTCTGCAACCACGTGGGGTAGGCGAAGACCGGGACGAAGCCGGAGTTGAAGAACATCAGGAGGGTGTTGATGATGCTGACGATGTTGACCAGCATCACGCCCTCGGAGACGGTGGCCAGGGCGGTGACCATCACCGCGAAGCCCACGCCGAACAGCACCGGGATGCCGATCATGGCCAGGGAGGCCAGCGGACCGTTCCAGAAGCGGAAGCCGATGCAGACGCCGACCGCGATCACGAACAGCGTGGTCACCAGGACGCGCAACGCCTCGGCGAGCAGTCGCCCGGTGAGTCCCGCGGCCCGGTGGATCGGCATCGTCCAGAAGCGGCCGAGCAGGCCGGTGTACTTCTCGGTCTTGAAGCCCAGCGCACTGACCACCGCTCCGGACATCGCCGCCACCAGGGTGATCAGGGGGACCGTGCCGTAGACGCTGGGCATGCCGGTGGCCGCGGTGATCGAATCACCGAGCACGATCCGGAACATCAGCAGGGTCAGCGCCGGGTAGATCAGCGTCTGAATGGTGGTCGCGGGGTCGCGCGCCCACACCATCAGCAACCGCTTGCACTGAATCAGGCTGTGCCGTGCCCAGGTCGCGACCGACCGCTCCGACCGAGCCGCGACCCTGGGCAGCGGCGTCTTCCAGCCGAGAGTTTCCGGAGACGCCTCGGTGGCATCGATGGTCAAACTGCTCACGATCGCCTCACACTCGCCCACACCGCCAGCGGAACGAAGGCCGCCGCCAGACTGATCAACCACACCAGCGGCACCCACAGCACATGCCAGCTCACTCCGCCCGCGGCCATATCCCGCAGGGCGAAGGAGAACTGGGAGACCGGCTGATTGCGGGCGAACGGCCTAATCCACGCCGGGAATCCGGATTCCGGCACGAAGCCGCACGACAGCATGCCGAGGATCAGCGTCGGCAGCGTCAGCGCCTGACTCAGCGCCTCCGGACTCTTGGTGAAACTGCCCAGCGCGTCCGCGCCGATCGCCAGCACGGTCCCGACGGCCAGCGAGAACGCGCAGAACAGCACGGCCTGGCCGAGTCCGGCGGTGAACCGGAAACCGATCATGTATCCGAAGATCAAGGCCGCGATCAGTGAGGTCACCGAACGCACCAGGCCCGCGCAGATGCGGGAGACCAGCGGAACCATCGGCCCGATCGGCATGGTCTGCATGCGGGTGTGCAGACCGGTCATCGATTCGAAGGCCGCGATCTGCGCATTCGACATCATGGTGAACGACATGGTCTGCAGCACGATGATCGGCATCACGAACTGCGCGTAGTCGATGCCGCGGAACTGCATCACATAACGCAGCGGCAGATAGAACCCGAGGGTGAACACCAGCGGCGTGATCACCGCGACGACCAGTTCACCCTTGGTCGCCATCGTGCGTACGATCCGCCCGGTCAGCGCCCGCCACTGGGCGAAGCTGGAGATCCGCGCCTCGGGCATCTGCGCGAAGAGGCGGGCCTCGGCGGCCACCGGCGCGCTCATTGATGTCCGCCGGAATGACCGGTGATGGACAGGAACACGTCGTCGAGCGAAGGCCGCCGCAGCGCGATATCGGCCAGTTCGAGGCCCGCCGCGTCGAGGCGGCGTACCGCCTCGGCGAGGGTGCTCGCCCCGTCCGGCGCCGGAATGGAGATCCGGTCGCCGGCGAATTCGTGCCGCAGGGCCTCGGGTACCAGCTCCCCGAGGGCGGTCACCGCCTTGCGCAGCTGCGTCGGATCCAGTGGGACCACCTCGCAGTAGCTGCCGCCGGTCTTCTCCTTGAGTTCGTCGGCGGTGCCCTCGGCGATCACCGTGCCCTTGTCGATGACGATGATGTTGTCGCTGAGGACGTCTGCCTCTTCCAGATATTGCGTGGTCAGCAGCACCGTGATGCCCTGCTCCTTGAGCGCGTTGACCAGATCCCACACCCCCTGGCGGCTGCGTGGATCGAGGCCGGTGGTCGGCTCGTCGAGGAAGACCACCTCCGGGCGCACCACGAGCCCGCAGGCGATGTCGACGCGGCGGCGCATACCGCCGGAGTAGTGCCGGACCGCGCGCTTACCGGCGCCGACCAGGTCGAATTCCTCGAGCAGCGTGTCGGCGCGGCGGCGGGCGTCCTTCTTGGGCAGGCCCATCAGCCGGCCGAACAGTTCGAGGTTCTCGCGGCCGGAGAGATTCTCGTCCAGCGCCGCGTACTGCCCGGTCATCATGATCGAGCGCCGCACCCCGGCCGCATCGGCGACCACGTCGTGCCCGGCCACCGAGGCGCTGCCCGAATCGGGTCGCAGCAGCGTGGACAGGATCTTGACCATGGTGGTCTTGCCGGCGCCGTTGGGTCCGAGGATGCCCAGCACCGAGGCGCGGGCGGCGGTGAAGCTGATGCCCTGCAGGGCCTGCACCTCGCCGAAGGATTTGCGCACATCGTCGACCACGACGGCCGGATCGGTACCCGATACGCGCACCGCGGTATCGGCACCGCCGGCGGCGTCGGAACCGGCCCGCGTCGCTGCCGCGCCGGTACCTGCCCGAGACGCTGCCGCGTCGGCACCGGCCTGAGACGCTGCCGCGTCGGTAGCGCCCGAATCCTCACGCGGTGTGTGCGATCCTGCGTTGTCCAAACTCGGCATCAACTCTCCACTATCGGCCGGGCCGCGACCGGATTGTCCGGAACGCTGATCTTTGTCCCGGTTGATGGATACCTTCCACCGGGCGCGATGTTACTTCGTCCGGCTGCGCGGCTGTCGGTGCCGCGACCTCGGGATGCCGCTCGCGGTCCCGAATTTTTCCATCGCGATAGGTTCTACCGCGATCTGAAACGTGGCGTATTCGAAATGTGGCAGGCTCCGTAATCTGTGGCGTTGGTCACACTTCCGGTGCCCAATCGGCTCCGATCACCATTGTCGCTGGTCCGGACGCGGACCGGATGGTTCGTAGGATGTTCACGGTTGTTGTCGCCCGCCCGGAGGGCACCATAGTCTGACGACCAGGGGAGCGGTATCCGATTCGTCCGCACCCTCCTGCGGCATCGTCGCCCGCCCGCTGCTGGTGCACACGTCGAACGACTGCCGAGGTCTCCGCCGGCGAGAGGGTGGCCAATGGCCGAGATGCTGAAGTCCCACGATCCACGCACCGGCGAGCTCATCGGGGAATATCCGATCCTGGACGCGGCCGCGGTCACCGACGTCGTGCGCGCCGCCCGGTCGGCCGAGACCTGGTGGGCGGCAATAGGATTCGCCGGGCGCAAGCGCTGGTTGCTGGAATGGAAGCGCAGTATCGCCCGCAATGCCGGCGAACTGGCCGAATTGATCTGCACCGAGTCGGGTAAGCCGCGCGTCGATGCCGCGATCGAGATCATGCTCGCCGTGGAACATCTGAACTGGGCCGCGCGCAATGCCGAAAAGCTTTTGGGGCGAAGCAAACTCGCCTCGACGTGGCTCACCCGCAATCAGCGCGCGTCGGTGGGCTATCTGCCGCTGGGCGTGGTCGGGGTGCTCGGCTCCCCGAACAATCCGGTCTTCACGCCGATGGGCTCGATCGCCTATGCGATGGCCGCCGGCAACGCGGTGGTGTTCAAACCCAGTGAGCTCACCCCGGGTGTCGGCGTGTGGCTGGCCGACAGCTGGGCGGCACTGGCGCCGAACAAACCCGTCCTGCAGGCGATCACGGGAACCAGCGCCACCAGTGCCGAACTGTGCCGCGCTCGGGTCGACAAGATCGCCTACGCCGGCTCGGAGGCCGGTGCGCGCGAGGTGATCGAACTGTGCGCACCCACCCTGACGCCCGTCGTGGTCGAGAAGGCCGGCAAGGGCACGATGATCGTGCACGTCGACGCCAAACTCGACACCGCGGCCGAGGCGGCGGTGTTCGGCGCCATGTCCAACGCGGGGCAGAGCCCGGCCGGTATCCAGCGGGCCTACGTCGCGGACTCGGTCTACGAACCGTTCCTGGAACGGGTCGTCGCCCGGGCGCGTTCGCTGCGTCCCGGCGGCGACCGCAAGGCCTCCTACGGGCCGATGATCATGGATGCCCAGGTCGACGTGGTCCGCCGTCAGGTCAAGGACGCGATCGCGCGCGGCGGCCGGGCCGTGGTGGGCGGTCTGGAATCGATTCGCGAACCGTATATCGAGCCGATCGTGCTCACCGACGTGCCCGAGGACAGCCAGGCGATCACCGCGGAGGCGGTCGGGCCGGTGCTGATCGTGAATCGGGTGGCGAATATCGACGAGGCCATCGACCGCATCAACGTCGCGGATCAGGGACTGGCGGTCTCGGTGTTCACCCGCGACGTGCGGGGCGTCGCCGACTTCGCCGAACGCATCAGAACCGGTGTGGTGACGGTGAATTCGACCATGGCCTACGCCGCCAATCCGGCCCTGCCCTTCGGCGGTGTCGGCGAGTACGGGCAGGGACATACGCACGGCGAGGCCGGGTTGCGCGAATTCAGCCGGACGCTGGCGATCGCGGAGAAGCGCTATCGGGCGCCGGTGGATCTGTCGAGTTTCGACCGGCACCCGCGCCATTTGCGGCTGACGCGGGCGATCTTCCGGATTCGCCACAGCCGCTTCTAGCCACGGCCGCCCCGCCTGGACCGCTACGCCTGGACCGCTAGGCCTGGACCTGTTCGCCCTGGGCCGTCTCGGGCGGCGAATTCCAGCCCAGCAGAACCGCTTCCATCAGCGCGCACACCCGGGCGACATGTTCCGGCCGATTCTCGAAGCGCACCCGCCGTCCGACATCGACCACCTGCGCGATGGCGGCATGGACGCGGCAGCGCGCCTCGGCCGGGTCGTCGTCGAGCAGATGCGCCCACTCGAGCACGTTCTGCCGCTGCACCGAACGCAGTTTCTGCTGTTCGGCCGCGGGCAGATTCGAGAATTCGGCGAAGTAGACCGGCAGGATCTCCGGCGTCGAGAAGGTCAGCCGCGCGAACCGGGCCGCGATGCGCAGCGCGGCATCGGAGCGGCTGGTCGCCTCCGCCAGCGCCTCGGAATTCGCGATCGCGACGCGTTCGCCGGTGCGGTGAAATGCGGCGGCCAGCAGATCGGACTTACTCGCGAAGTAGCGGTAGACGCTGGACGCGTTGATCCCGACCGCGGCGCCGATCTCCTCGATACTGGCCTCGTGATAGCCCTGGCGGCCGAAGATGCGGATCGCCTCGGTGAGCAGCTGTTCGCGTTTGGAACTCAGCGGCAACCCGCGCACCGGCGCCCCGGTGGCCGCCGGATCCGGCAGCGGCGGCAGTTCGGTGTGCAGGAGCGACCAGCACATATCGAGGATCAGATCGGTGAGGCGCGCGTTGGACAGGGCGGTGCGATGGGCGGTGATACTGCCGATCACGCCCAGCATGCCGGTCGCCAGCAGTTCGACATCGGCGGGCGGCGCATCCGGTCGCAGCGCGGCGACCGCGGATTCGATCAGATCCTGTAGTTCGTCGTAGATCACCCGGATGCGGGCGCGGTCCTCCCGCTCGAGGTAGCGGCGCTCCCAGCGGTACAGCCCGCCCTCGCGGCGGACATCGATGGTGTGCTCGGCCAGAGCGCGGATCAGCGCGGTGAGGCGCGATTTCGGATCGAGCCCGGGTTCGTCGGCGGCCTTGGCGGCGTCGAGCAGTTGCTGGGCGCCGGCCTCGGCGGCGGCCACCAGCAGTGCGTACTTGTTGGCGAAGTGGCGGTACAGCGCCGGTCCCGAGATGCCCACCTCGGCGGCGATCTCGTCGACGCCCACCGGGTGATAGCCACGTTCACTGAAGGCGCGGGCGGCGACCCGCACGATCTGTGCCTTGCGATTCTTCGGCCGACGCCGGGGCGTCGTGGTGGTACCCGGTCGCGCGGATGCGAGCCCGGCCTCGCTGCGATCCGCGACCATACACCTCTCCTTCTGCGTTTCGGCTCGTCGACGGCGCCGACTGGTTGACAGCGCCGGACAAGTCAACATAAGTTAACCACAATTCGCAAAGTTAACCATCATTCTCGTCTCGTCGCCACCGGCGGCGGCCCACCTGGGAGTAACCATGAGCGATCACGACCACACCCCCGGCCTCACCATCGTGCGGGACGATCGCGTTTTGCGGGTGACCATCGACAATCCCGGTCGCAAGAACGCTCTCAGCTACGACGCGATGATCGCTCTCGGTGACACGCTGAGCAACGTGGCGCAGGATTCGTCGATCCGCGTGGTCGTGCTGACCGGGGCGGGCGGTGACTTCTGCACCGGCGCCGATCTGGCCGCGGCGGCCGCCGAGAAGGAGCGGGGCATCACACCGGAGATGACCATGGACGGCGCGAACCGCATGGTCCGCTCGATCATCGACGCGCCGGTGCCGGTCATCGCGCGGGTGCGTGGCGCCGCCGCGGGAATCGGTGTGGCGCTGGCGCTTTCCGCCGATTTCACCTATGCGAGCGAGGAGGCCTATCTGCTGCAGGCCTTCATCAACATCGGCCTGATGCCCGACGGTGGCGCCGCCGCGCTGGTGGCCGCGGCATCCGGGCGGGCGCTGGCGGCGGAGCTGGCGCTGCTCGGGGAGCGGCTGCCGGTCACCGAGGCGTACCGGCGCGGGCTGCTGGCCGGGGTCCTGCCCGCCGACGAACTCGATGCGAAGGTCGAAGCTGTGGCCGCCAAACTCGCCCACGGCCCGCGCCGCGCCCTCGAACTCACCAAGCGCACCCTCAACCGCGCCGCGCTGGCCTCGCTGGACGAGGCGCTCGCCGCCGAGAAGGCCGGGCAGGCCGAGTTGCTGCGCGGACCCGATTTCGCCGAGGGCGCCGCGGCGATGCTGGGCAAGCGCAAAGCGGTGTTCGCGCACTAGGACGCCCAAGCCGAACCAGCGGCCGCGGTGAGCGCTGCGCCGCAGCGTGTTTCGGCGGCCGAAGTAGCCGGCGGGGAGATGTTCGGGCCGGAGGCGGCCACCTACTCGGCCACCGAGCGCGACTCGTCGCCGTCGCTGCCCGGGTGGCTAGCCTCCCACGCTCCCGTCCTCCGGAAGCGCCGCGTCGAGCATCTGGTCCGGCGTCGCCGCCGGATAGTCGTAGCCCACCCAGCGGTTGCGGTTCGCCCAGCCGACCAGGTCGTATCGCCAGCGGAACGGCCAGGTTCGCGACACCGTCATGAACAGCACCACGCCCAGTGCCGCGTAGTCGTCGTGCGCCGACAGCAGTGCCCGCTGCTGGCGCGGGGAGGCGGTGAAGAAGGCCTCGAACATCGAGATCGACTGCGCGGTCGTCAACCGCCCCAAGCCGTAGAGGCCGCGCATCCGCATCCAGTACACCAGCCGGGCCTGCCACGGCCACAGCGCCGCGACCGGATCGGAACCGGTGCGCACCGCATCGACCAGCGTGTCGACCAGGGCGAACGAATCGGCGACGCTGTAGCCGGTGCACGGATGCATCATTCCGCCGCGGGAGCCGAACGGAACCGGGTCGTTTCCGCGCACCGAACCACGCATCGGCGGGGGTGGCTGATCCAGCGGATAGTGCGCGGCCTCGGACGGCTCGTCACCGCGCAGCCGGATGCCGTGCGAGGCGAGTCGATGCAGGGTGCGCCGGCGCAGTTCGTGCTGCGGCATGCCGCCGCGCAGGCCGAGACTGGTCTCCTCGAAGATCACCGTGCCGTCGCCGAGCGGGACGGCGTACAGGAACGAGGGCGGCTCGTCCGGACCCGCGCCGTTCTCGTCGCGCCAATCCAGCAGCAGCCCTTCGCCGTCGCCGACCATCGGCGCCGCCCGTTCGGCGTCGACGAAGATGCCGTGCGCGCTGGCGGTGCGCCGCGCCCCCGGCGACGCCAGCCCGCGGGTGTCCACCACCGTGGCGGCCGTGATCGTGCTGCCGTCCTGCAGGTCGACGCGATGAGCATCGACAGAGGTAGCGCGACCGGCCAGCACGGTGGCATCGTCTAGAGGTAGCGCATCGCGTAGCCCGGGCTTGGAGAGTACGCAGTACGGCCTTTCGATTCGATGCGGCGTCTGCGTCCAGACGGTGGGCGCCTCGATGCGCTGGGCGATCGCGCTGTGTGGCAGCCACGCGGGCAGTTCGTCGACCCAGCAGGAGAAGGTCGGCGGCCACAGCCGCTCGGGCCGCGGGTCCACCGCCACCACCTCGAGCCCCGCCCGCATCGCGCGGTGCGCGACGGCACGGCCGGTCGGCCCGAGCCCGACCACGCACAGATCGGCTCGACGGACATGCTGCGCACTCATGGCCGCATTCTCCCAGTCCGGCCCCGCATCGCTGCGGGGGCCGTGGATGTTACGCCCCGAAAACTCGTGGCGTAGCAATTCGCGTCGTGAAATGCGTTGGGGCAGTTCATAACCTGAGACCACGGGCGCCGTCGGGCGTGCTCGCCGATTGCTGGTGGCCAGGGAGAACGATATGCGAAGGTTTCGAGACACGGGGCGGGCTCCGCGGCACAGATCAATGCCGCGGATGATGAGTACGGCGGTGGTGGCCGCCGCCGCTCTGCTGATGTGCCAGGGGAACGGTGCGGCCGATCCCCCGCCGGCGCCCGGTCCGACCGGCTCGGACTCGGCGATCGTCCGGGTCCGCGCCGACGATCCGCGCCATCAGTCGTTGTTCGTGCACTCCGCGGCGATGGGGCAGGACATCGAAGTGCAGGTGCAGCGGGCCGCCGATACGAGCGCTCCGCGTCCGGTGCTGTATCTGTTGCTCGGCGCCGGCGGCGGTCTCGACGGCTCGACCTGGGCGACGAAAACCGATGCGCTGAAATTCCTCGCCGACAAGAACGTCAACGTGGTGACGCCGATCGGTGGCATGTTCAGCTATTACGCCGACTGGCAGCGCGACGATCCGCACCTGGGTCGCAACAAGTGGCGCACTTTCCTGACGCAGGAACTGCCGCCGCTTCTGAACACGTATCTGGATGCCAACGGCCGCAACGGAATTGCCGGCTATTCGATGTCGGCCACCACGACCTTGGCGCTCGCAGCGACCGCCGGGGACCTGTTCTCCGCGGTCGGCTCCTACAGCGGATGCGCGCAGACCTCCGATCCGGTCGGACAGGAATTCGTCCGGCTCACGGTCGAGACGTGGGGATGGGGCAATGCCGAGAACATGTGGGGACCGCCCGGCGATCCGGACTGGGTCGGCAACGATCCCTACGTACACGCGGAGGGCCTGCGCGGCAAGGCCATCTACATCGCGAACGGCAGCGGACTGCCCGGGCCCTACGACACCTTGAACGGCGAATACTCGCTGCCCGGGGAATGGGGTTACGCCAATCAGCTCGTGCTCGGCGGCATCATCGAATCGGCGACGAACTACTGCGCCCACAACATGCAGGCACGGCTGGACTCGCTGAACATCCCCGCCACCTATGACTTCCGGCCGACCGGCACGCACTCCTGGGGTTACTGGCAGGACGACCTCAAGAAATCGTGGCCGGTGCTGGCCTCGGGCCTGGGACTGTAATCGATGCGCGGCGATCGCAATCCCACTGCGCGCGCGATACTCGCGCTGGTCCTGGGGGCGTTGATCGTCTGGGCCGGCGCCCGTGCGCCCCAGGCCGCGGCCTTCCCGGCCGAAGTGCCGTATTTGCCGGGCGCCAACGATTTCGGCTGCCGGACCACCGCGGACAAGCCCTATCCGGTGATTCTGGCCCACGGCGCAGCCACCGACGCCGGGCGCAGTTTCGCCGTACTCGCACCGCAATTGCACCGGCTCGGCTTCTGTGTTTTCGCCGCCGATGTGGGACGACTGCCGTTGTCGAATCTGGGCGCCAACGGTGTGCCCGATCCGAAATGGGCGGGCTTGGGTCCCGCGGCCGCGGCGGTGGAGGGCAACGGCATCTACGGCGTGGCCGATATCGCCACGCAGGCAACGGAATTGGGCGCCTTCGTCGCACGGGTCCTGGATGCGACCGGAGCGGCGAAGGTCGTCATGGTCGGCCATTCCACCGGTGGCACGGATATTCGTGAATTCGTGCGCCACCGCCCCGAGCAGGTGGCGAGCGTGGTCACCGTCGGCACGCCGTATCGCGGATCGACCTTCGCCGGCCTGCCGGCGATGTTCCCCTTCTACGGCGCGCTGGGCATGGACGGACCGGCGGTCGCGGCGCAGGTCTTCGGACCCGCCGGAGCCGAACAGGCGCCGGGAACGCCGACCCTGAATCGGTTGAACGCCGACGGTGAGACCCATCCGGGAATCCGCTACACCGCCATCGCCAGCCGCGACGATACGGTCATCACCCCGCCCGAGACGGCCCTGTTGAGCGATCCGCAGGGCGGCAACCGAAACATCTGGCTGCAGGACGGATGCCCCGCCCTCGTCGTCGCCCACGACGCGATGCTGTCGGATCCGCGCGCGCTCGCCGAAATCACCGCCGCCGTCGCGGGCACGCCGCCCCCGCCCTGCTGAGGGCGCTGATTCGTCACCGGGCGCCCAGGTGTGGCCGGACGGCGGCGAGCAATCCTTCCGCTACCCTGGGCTGCCATGAGTGCGGTGCGGTTCGCCACGATCTCCGTGCTCCTGTGCGCGCTGATCGCCGTCGCGGCCGGCCGCGCGCCGCGAGCGCACGCCTTCGCGATGGACGTTCCGCCGCTGGCCGGGGCGAACGATTTCTCCTGTCGCCCGACCCGTGACAAGCCATATCCGGTGATCCTGGCGCACGGTGCGGCGACCGACGCCCAGCGCAGCTTCGGCGCGCTGGCCCCGGCGCTGCGCAGCCAGGGCTACTGCGTCTTCGCCGCCGATGTGGGACGGGTACCGCTGCCGACGTTCGGCCTGAACGGTGTCTCCGATGCCGGCTGGCCCGGATTGGGCCCGGTCGCCGCGGCCGTGCAGGGCAACGTCGTCTACGGCGTGGCCGATATCGGCTCGCAAGCGGTGCAACTGGCCGCGTTCGTCGCCATGGTGCGCGGGGTGACCGGCGCGTCGAAGGTCGAGATGGTGGGGCATTCGACCGGCGGCACCGAGATTCGGGAGTATGTGCGCCGCCATCCCGGCGTGGTGGACAGCGTGGTCACAGTCGGCACGCCCTACCGGGGTTCGACCTTCGACGGCCTGCCGAAAATGTTCCCGTTCTACGGGGCCATCGGCATGGACGGCGAGCAGACCGCGGCCCAGGTCTTCGGTCCCGCAGGCGCCGAGCAGGTTCCGGGCACGCCGACATTGACCCGGCTCAACGCCCACGGCGAAACCGAGCCCGGGATCCGCTACACCGCGATCGCGAGCCGCACCGACGAGGTGATCACCCCGGCGGAGACCGCATTGCTGGCCGATCCGCAGGGCGACAACCGCAATATCTGGATCCAGGACGGGTGCCCGGGGCTGGCGGTCAGCCACAACGAACTGCTGTCGAATCCGCGCGCGATCGCCGAGATCACGGCCGCGGTCGCCGGCGCGCCGCCGCCTCCGCCCTGCTGAGCCGGGCCGATCGGCTACTTCGGCGTCACCCAGGTGGTGATGTCGGCGTGCACCACCTCGACGCCGTGTTTGTCGTAGATCGACACCGGGACGACCACTTCCGTCCCTTCGGTGAGGGCCGGGAAGTCCGGAATCCGGTCGAGCTTCGCGACCGCGCGCAGGCCGGATTCCGCCTTGGCCAGGTATTGCACGTTCATCGCCTTGGGGATCCAGCGGTGGGTGGTCGGAACCGTCGCCTCGCTCAGCATGCCCATCGCGACCTCGGCCAGATTGCAGGCCGCGATCGCGTGGAAGGTGCCCAGGTGATTGTGGATCCCGAACCACTTGGGCGCGGTGACCTCGCACAATCCCGGTTCCAGCCGCACGACGTTCGGCACGACCGTGCCGAAGTAGGGGACGCGGGCGATCATGCCGACCGAGAACAGGGCATGTCCGAGGCGGTTGTCGGGGAGCTTCTTCCAGCCGCGGTAGGTAGCGGTCTCTGTGGTCATGGCAACACCTTACTCTGGAGTAAGTTCGACGCGTCGCCGCACGGTCCGGTACCGTCCGACCAGGGCCGCGGCGCGTCCGCCGGGGCGGACGACCCCCGATTTGGAGTGGGTGGGGGGCCTCGGGCATACTGTTCGGGTTGCCTGCAGCGGTGGTGTGTGTCCATCGCCGGTAGGTGAGCAGGACCCACTGAGTATCGGCGTCGAGTCCGGCGCGGGTACGTCCGGGACGAAGTTCCGAGACCCAACAGGTGAGATATGCCCGGGGTCGAAGAATGAGCGGAGAGGCGACACGCCCGACCGCGTGGACCGGAAGAACCATGACAGATGAACAGCGGCGATGGATCGGGTGCGCCCCGGTCGTGTTGGTGGCTGATGCGTCTTCGTGTGTTCGGGCTGTGCAAATGAGGGTGGTTCGGGAGCGAAAGCTCCTGGGTCACAACGTAAGCGGAGAAAAGGACACTCAGCGTGGCGGGACAGAAGATCCGCATCAGGCTCAAGGCCTACGACCATGAGGCGATCGATGCGTCTGCACGCAAGATCGTCGAGACGGTGACCCGCACCGGTGCCCGCGTCGTCGGGCCGGTGCCGTTGCCGACCGAGAAGAACGTGTATTGCGTCATCCGCTCGCCGCACAAGTACAAGGACTCGCGCGAGCACTTCGAGATGCGCACGCACAAGCGGCTGATCGACATCCTCGACCCGACGCCGAAGACGGTCGACGCGCTCATGCGCATCGATCTGCCGGCCAGCGTCGACGTCAACATTCAGTGACGGGGATTGCAGATATGACTGACAACAAGAACAGGCCGGCGGCCGGCATCCTGGGCACCAAGCTCGGCATGACCCAGGTGTTCGACGAGAAGAACCGCGTCGTTCCGGTGACCGTCGTCAAGGCCGGACCGAACGTCGTGACCCAGATCCGCACCGAGGAGCGCGACGGCTACTCCGCCGTTCAGCTCGCCTTCGGCGCGATCGACCCGCGCAAGGTGACCAAGCCCGTCGCCGGGCAGTTCACCAAGGCCGGTGTCACCCCGCGTCGCCACGTCGCCGAGATCCGCGTCGCCGACGCCGCCGCGTTCGAGGTGGGCCAGGAACTGTCGGCGGATGTCTTCGAAGAGGGCACCTACGTCGACGTGACCGGCACCAGCAAGGGCAAGGGCTACGCCGGTGTCATGAAGCGCCACGGCTTCCGTGGCCAGGGCGCCGCCCACGGTGCGCAGGCCGTGCACCGCCGGCCGGGCTCCATCGGTGGTTGCTCCACCCCGGGCCGCGTGTTCAAGGGCATGCGGATGGCCGGCCGGATGGGTAACGACCGCGTGACCACGCAGAACCTCTCGGTCCACAAGGTGGACGCCGAGAACGGCCTGCTGCTGATCAAGGGCGCGATCCCGGGCCGCAAGGGCGGCATCGTGATCGTCAAGAGTGCTGCGAAGGGTGGTGCCCGGGCATGAGCACCGACACTAAGACCAACCTGACGCTTCCGGTGAAAGAGCCGGGCGGCAAGACCAACGGCACCGTCGAGCTCCCCGCGGAGATCTTCGACGCGACCGCCAACATCGCGCTGATGCACCAGGTCGTCGTGGCCCAGCAGGCCGCGGCTCGCCAGGGCACGCACGCCACCAAGACCCGCGGCGACGTCCGCGGCGGTGGTAAGAAGCCGTACCGCCAGAAGGGCACCGGCCGCGCCCGCCAGGGTTCGACCCGCGCGCCGCAGTTCACCGGCGGTGGCACCGTGCACGGCCCGCAGCCGCGCGACTACTCGCAGCGTCTGCCCAAGAAGATGAAGGCCGCCGCCCTGCGTGGCGCCCTGTCGGACCGGGCCCGCAACGAGCGCATCCACGTCATCACCGAACTGGTCGCCGGCCAGACGCCGTCCACCAAGGCCGCCAAGAACTTCCTGGCCGAGCTGTCGGACCGCAAGAAGGTTCTGGTCGTGGTGGGCCGCGAAGATGTCACCGCGTGGAAGAGCGTGGCGAACCTGCAGGGTGTGCACCCGATCGCGCCGGACCAGCTGAACACCTACGACGTGCTGCTCAGCGACGACGTCGTGTTCAGCGTCGAGGCGCTCAACGCGTTCGTGCACGGCCCGGCCGAGTCTGCACAGGAGGAAAGCAAGTGACCACCATCGCCGACCCCCGCGACATTCTGCTCGCGCCGGTGATCTCCGAGAAGTCCTACGGGCTGATCGAAGAGGGCACCTACACCTTCCTGGTGCACCCGGACTCGAACAAGACGCAGATCAAGATCGCCGTCGAGAAGGTTTTCGGCGTCAAGGTCACCAGCGTCAACACTGCCAACCGTCAGGGCAAGCGCAAGCGGACCCGCTTCGGTTACGGCCAGCGCAAGAGCACCAAGCGCGCGCTCGTGACCATCTCGGCCGACAGCAAGCCCATCGAGATCTTCGGAGGCCCGGTCGCGTAAGCGGTCGGATCTTCAGAAAGCAGAGAAGAACTCATGGCAATCCGTAAGTACAAGCCGACTACGCCGGGTAGGCGCGGGTCGTCCGTTTCGGACTTCGCCGAGATCACCCGGTCCACTCCCGAGAAGTCGCTGCTGCGCCCGCTCACCAAGTCCGGTGGTCGTAACGCGCACGGCCGGATCACCACCCGTCATCGCGGTGGCGGTCACAAGCGGGCCTACCGTCTGATCGACTTCCGCCGGTTGGACAAGGACGGCATCCCGGCCAAGGTCGCTCACATCGAGTACGACCCGAACCGGACCGCCAACATCGCCCTGCTGCACTACGCGGACGGCGAGAAGCGCTACATCATCGCGCCCAAGGGCATCGCCCAGGGCACGCGGATCGAGTCCGGCGCCGGCGCCGACATCAAGCCCGGCAACAACCTGCCGCTGCGCTCGATCCCGACCGGTACCACCATCCACGCGGTGGAGCTGCGTCCGGGCGGTGGCGCCAAACTGGCTCGTGCCGCCGGTATGAGCATCCAGCTGCTGGGTAAGGAAGGCGCCTACGCCGTCCTGCGTATGCCCTCCGGCGAAATCCGCCGCGTCGACGTGCGCTGCCGCGCCACCGTCGGAGAGGTCGGCAACGCCGAGCAGTCGAACATCAACTGGGGTAAGGCCGGCCGTATGCGCTGGAAGGGTCGCCGCCCCACGGTCCGTGGTGTCGTCATGAACCCTGTCGACCACCCGCACGGTGGTGGTGAGGGCAAGACCTCCGGTGGTCGCCACCCGGTCTCGCCCTGGGGTAAGCCCGAAGGCCGTACTCGTAAGCCCAACCGTCCGAGCGACAAGCTCATCGTCCGCCGCCGCGGCAAGAAGCGTTAAGGAGGAGGTTAAAGATGCCACGCAGCCTCAAGAAGGGCCCGTTCGTCGACGAACACCTCCTCAAGAAGGTGGACGTCCAGAACGAGAAGGGCACCAAGCAGGTCATCAAGACCTGGTCGCGTCGTTCGACCATCATCCCCGATTTCATCGGCCACACGTTCTCGGTCCACGACGGCCGCAAGCACGTGCCGGTGTTCGTCTCGGAGAACATGGTCGGGCACAAGCTCGGTGAGTTCGCGCCGACCAGGACGTTCCGGAGCCACGTCAAGGAAGATCGGAAGAGCAAGCGGCGATGAGCGAACAAGACACCACGCTTCAGAACCCGACCGCGCGCGCGACCGCGAAGCACGTTCGCGTCACTCCGATGAAGGCTCGCCGCGTCGTGGACCTGGTCCGCGGCAAGCGGGTCGAGGACGCGCTGAACATCCTGCGCTTCGCACCGCAGGCCGCCAGCGAACCCGTCGCCAAGGTCGTGGCCAGCGCCGCGGCGAACGCCGAGAACAACTTCGGCCTGAACCCCGACACCCTGGTCATCTCGACGGCGTATGTCGACGAGGGCGCGACCATGAAGCGTTTCCAGCCGCGCGCCCAGGGCCGCGCGTTCCGGATCCGCAAGCGCACCAGCCACATCACGATCGAGGTCGAGAGCGTCGCCAGCGCCGCCCCGGCTCGTAGCCGCCGGAAGGGAGGGGCTAAGTAAATGGGACAGAAAATCAATCCCCACGGCTTCCGCCTCGGTATCACCACCGATTGGAAGTCCCGCTGGTACGCCGACAAGCAGTACAAGGAATACGTCAAGGAAGACGTAGCCATCCGCAAGCTGCTGAGCACGGGTATGGAGCGGGCCGGCATCTCGAAGGTCGAGATCGAGCGCACTCGTGACCGCGTCCGGGTGGACATCCACACCGCGCGTCCGGGCATCGTGATCGGCCGTCGCGGCGCCGAGGCCGACCGCATCCGCGCCGAGCTGGAGAAGCTCACCGGCAAGCAGGTTCAGCTGAACATCCTCGAGGTCAAGAACCCCGAGTCGGATGCGCAGCTGGTTGCCCAGGGTGTGGCCGAGCAGCTGTCCAACCGTGTGGCGTTCCGTCGCGCGATGCGCAAGGCCATCCAGTCGGCCATGCGTTCGCCGAACGTCAAGGGCATTCGAGTGCAGTGCTCGGGCCGCCTCGGCGGCGCCGAAATGTCGCGCTCGGAGTTCTACCGTGAGGGTCGGGTGCCGTTGCACACGCTGCGCGCCGACATCGATTACGGCCTGTACGAGGCTCGCACCACCTTCGGCCGCATCGGCGTGAAGGTGTGGATCTACAAGGGCGACATCGTCGGCGGCAAGCGTGAGGTCACCGCCGCCGCCGCGCAGCCCGAGCGTCGCGAGCGTCGGGAGCGGCCGAGCCGTCCGCGGCGGTCCGGTTCGGCCGGTACCACCGCGACCAGCACTGAGGCCGGACGGGCCGCCACCGCGGTGGCGGAGGCTCCGGCAGAGAATCAGGAGGGCTGACCAATGTTGATGCCCCGCAAGGTCAAGCACCGCAAGCAGCATCACCCCCGTCGTACCGGTATGGCCAAGGGCGGCACCTCGGTGGCGTTCGGTGACTTCGGCATCCAGGCTCTGGAGCCGGCGTACGTCACCAACCGGCAGATCGAGTCGGCGCGTATCGCGATGACCCGCCACATCCGTCGTGGCGGCAAGATCTGGATCAACATCTACCCGGACCGCCCGCTGACCAAGAAGCCGGCCGAAACCCGCATGGGTTCCGGTAAGGGTTCGCCGGAGTGGTGGGTCGCGAACGTCAAGCCGGGTCGCGTGATGTTCGAGATGTCTTACCCGAACGAGGAGACCGCTCGTGAGGCGCTGCGCCGCGCGATGCACAAGCTCCCGATGAAGTGCAGGATCGTGACCAGGGAGGAGCAGTTCTGATGGCTACCGGAACTCCGGCCGCAGACCTGCGCGAGCTCAACGAGGACGAGCTCGTCGCCCGCCTGCGTGAATCGAAGGAAGAGCTGTTCAACCTGCGCTTCCAGATGGCGACCGGCCAGTTGCAGAACAACCGGCGCCTGCGTGTGGTTCGTCACGAGATCGCGCGCATCTACACGGTCATGCGTGAGCGCGAGCTCGGCCTGGCCTCCGGTCCTGAAGGCAAGGGAGACGCGGCATGAGTGACGCCAAGGGCCCGGCCAAGACGCCGGCCAAGCAGGAGGAGCGTGGCTCGCGCAAGGTGCGCATCGGCTACGTCGTCTCCGACAAGATGAACAAGACCATCGTGGTCGAGCTGGAAGATCGTGTGAAGCACCCGCTTTACGGCAAGATCATCCGCACCACCTCGAAGGTGAAGGCGCACGACGAGAACGAGATCGCCGGTGTCGGCGACCGCGTGCAGCTGATGGAGACCCGTCCGCTGTCGGCCACCAAGCGGTGGCGGCTGGTGGAGGTCCTGGAGAAGGCGAAGTAAGACTCTTCTCCGCCTCGGCTGTGTAGTCGAATCGCGAAGGCCCGCTTCCCGGTTGGGAAGCGGGCCTTCGTGTGTTTCGGAGCCCTCGAGCGCCCTGCCTTCGGGTTCGCCAGGACCGGCACACACACCGGCAGGTGAATGCGCACGTTCGTAAGATCGGTGCATGCGTTGGATTCCCGACTCCATCCGGGCCGATGTACGCACCCTGTGGGAGTACAACCTCATGGGTCATGATGTGCAGCCGGTGGATGTCGGGATCGGGCTGGGGAGCCATGACATCGGGGTGGCGACGTATGCGGCCGAGCTGTTTCGGCGGGGGATCTTTTCGACGATCGTGTTCAGCGGCGCGAACGCGCCCACGACGGTCGCCGAGTTCCCGGCGGGGGAAGCGGTCCACTACCGCGATCACGCTGTCGCGCTGGGGATCCCGGACGACGTCGTGCTGGTCGAGCCACGGGCCACGAATACCGCTGAGAACATCGACTTTTCGCGTGCGTTGCTGCGCGAGAGCGGCCGTGTCGTGACATCCGTTCTGCTGATCTGCCGGCCGTATCAACAGCGGCGCAGTTATGCGACCTGCCGGAAGCGGTGGCCGGAGGTCGAGGTGGTGTGTGGTTCGCTGCCCGAATCGCTCGACGATTATGTGGAGCGGATCGGTGACGTGGAGCGGGTGGTCACGATGCTGGTGGGGGATACGCAACGCGTGTGGCGATACGCGGCCGAGGGCTGGGCGATCGAGCAGGACGTTCCGGAGAAGGTTCGCGCCGCATACGACCGGCTGGTGGCAGCCGGGTTCACCGGGCATCTGCTGCCACCGCGCGGGTAGCGGCGATACCGATATCGAATACCTCGAATGGGTCGAGAAACAGTGGTGTCGAGTGCGCGGCATTTCCACCCCCGGTGAACGACCGCTCTGCATCGCGTACCGCGAATCGGTAGATTCGGGTCGTCGGGAGGAGCGGAATCGTGGGTGGGGCGCCGGCCGTCGACGAGCCGGGGGTGCGGTGATGCGGGTTCTGATCGCAGGCGCCGGAATCGCCGGACTGACCGCGGCGGCATGCTTGCATCGGGTGGGGATCGAGGCCGTCGTGCTGGACGCGGTGGGTGAGCTTCGCCCGCTCGGCGTCGGAATCAATCTGCTCCCGCATGCGGTGCGGGAGCTGCACGAACTGGAACTCGGTGCGGCACTGGACGATTGCGCGATCGCCACCTCCACCGCGGTGCATCTCGACCGGTTCGGAAATCACATCTGGAGTGAGCCGCGCGGTCTCGCCGCGGGGCACCCGTGGCCCCAATACTCGGTGCACCGCGGCGAATTGCAGGGCCTGCTCCTGGATCTGGTGCGCCGTCGACTCGGGTCCGATGCCGTGCGCGAAGGAATGGTGCTGCAATCGTTCGCCGAGGATACCGACGGCGTGCGTTGCCGCTTCCTCGACCGAGCCGCCGGCACCGTCGTCGAAGAGACCGCGGACGTGCTGATCGGCGCCGACGGCCTGCATTCCACGGTCCGCGCGCAGTTGCATCCGGAGGAGGGGCGGCCGTTGTGGAACGGCATTCGAATGTGGCGCGGAGTCAGCGAGATTCGTCCGTTCCTGGACGGGCGGACGATGGTGCTCGCGGGTTCCAATCGCGCCGCGAAATTCGTGATGTACCCGATCTCGGGTGGTGCGCACCGGCGTGGGCGTGCGCTGGTGAACTGGGTCGCCGAGGTGCGCGTCCACGATGCCGGGGTACAGAACCCCGACTGGAATCGCGCCGGGCGGTTGGCGGATGTGCTGCCGCACTACGAAGGTTGGCACCTGGCCGGTGTCGATGTTCCGGCACTGCTGCGCGCCAGTGCCGAAGTGCTCGAATATCCGATGGTCGACCGGAACCCGTTGCCGCGCTGGGGTTCCGGACGCGTGACGCTGATGGGTGACGCCGCGCATCCGATGTATCCGGTCGGTTCCAACGGCGGGTCGCAAGCGATTCTCGACGCCCGCGCCGTGGCTTGCGAGCTGGCCGCGGCCGCCGACCCGATCGCCGGACTCGCGCGATACGAACAGGTCCGGCGGGAGGCGGTGAACACCATCGTGCTGGCGAACCGGGACATGCCGATGGACCGCGTCCTGCACGCCGTGGCGCAGCGGGCGCCGAACGGCTTCGATCGGATCGAGGATGTTCTCACCGCCGCCGAACTCGCCGCCCTGGCCGATGCGTACCGCCACACCAGTGGCTCTGCCCCCGCCGTCCCGGACGTCGCCGCGCGTTACGCCGCCGGCGCCTCGGCGGACGACTGCCGTCCGTACGACCCCGAGAGTGCGTGACCGGTGTCGAGGGCGGTCACACGCTGCGGCGATGCCGGGCCGATGGACCGCAATCGGCGAACGAGCGGGATTGGGCCTTCGATCCGTGCCCGGCCGGTGAGGTAGATACTGCCGGGTGCATGGCGCACCACGCCGACGAACGCGAGGGTGACCGCCAGGACCGCGACGAACAACAGCACCGTCGCGCCCGCGGCGCCGACCGCGTCGTGCAGCCGGGGATAGAGGGGGATCAGCAGTTCCAGCACGATCGGATGCATCAGGAAGACCGCGAAGGAGCGATCGGCGCCGTAGCGGGATATACGGCCGACGATGCGGTACTTCGGGCGCAGCCAGGACCACCAGGTGCTCACGGTGTAGAGACCGACGATCAGCGCGAGGAAATAGACGGCCATGTAGGGGTTGAAGACATTGTCGGCCTGCCACGGTGTGGTGCCGCCCGCGACCGCGCGCTGATAAAACCACTCGGCGCCCGCCGCCCCGAGGAGGGTGGCGGTGATCAGCAGCGGGCCGAAGCGGCGCACGGCACGGTCGACGGTGCCGATATGCCATGCGGCGACCGCGCCGAACAGAATGTAGAACTGGTACGGCAGTACCGTCACGTAGAGGTGGTTCCACAGTTGCGCCGGCATTCCGGTGAGTGTCGGCGGATGCGTCAGCGCCCACAGCATGCCCAGTTGCACGAGCGCGCTCGTCCCCAGCACCCACCTGTGGTGGCCGGCCGTCCAGCGCACGAATCGGAGCAACAGCGGGAACAGCAGGTAGATCTGCATCGACACCAGCAGGAAGTACAACTGATACCAGGCTTCACCGGTCGCCAGTTCGACCGCCAACCGGCGTATCGCGCCCGCCACGGACTCCTGATGAATGCCGGCGACCACCGAATAGCCCCAGTAGAACACCGACCAGATGATGTAGGGGATGCCGACCAGCGCGAAGCGCCGGCGCCAGAAGTGCGGCGCGTCGAAGGACCGGTCGGCGTACTGGTAGATCAGCACGAATCCGGTCAGCGTGAAGAAGGCCTCGCGGGGAAAGTGCAGCAGCACCATGGCCCCGTTCGCCGACACATTGTTCGGGTCACTGGATCTGTCGATCACGTGGACGGCGATCACACAGGCGAAGGTCAGGATCCGGAACAGGTTGACCTGATGCAGGTAGGGCCGCGACGGCTGAGGCTGCGCGGCCGCTCCCGATTCGGTCGTGACGGTGGTGGGCTTACCGCGGACCGATGTCACAGTCGCCGTACTCATCGTGCCGTGATCCGTGGGCAGGAGCACCGTCCGTCGCGCAGCAAGGTCGCCGACGAATGCGCTCGCGGAAAGGTCTCGATCATCTGCTTCCTCGAGTCGGTCGTCGCACTCCATGATTACGACCGAGCCTGTGAGGTTCCTTATCAGCCCCTTCGAGGCGCCTGAACCGCCTGGTGGCGGCGGTGCGAATCGGCGTTCAGCCGCCGACTGCCACCGGCATGGTGATGCGGCGCGCCGCCTCCAGAATTCCCAGGATCCGGGAGCCCGGCAGGCCGATGGCGGCACCGATCGCGGCGGGGGTCCACGATTCGTCGGTGAGGGTCAGGATTTCGGCGAGCTGGTCGACCGACAGCTTGGACAGGCCGCGACGGCGGATCTCGTGCGCGACCGACCGGATGGCGACCTCGCCGGTCTCTTCCTCCGCGGCATCGATAGCGGCGGAATCGACGGCGATGGATTCGACATCGGCGAATTCGGCCTCGTCCACCTCGGCCACCTCCGCGACGCCGGGAAGGTCGGTGGATTCGTCCGGTGTTGTCGTGGGGTCGACGTCGGCCGCGGCCGGTCGCGGTGCTTCGGCGACCGGCTCACCCAGCACCAACTGCACGGCATCGTCCACGGCCCGCCGCGTGCGCGTCTTGTGCGGCTCGTCGGAGACGATCCGCAGCCCGGCGCCGTGCGATCCCGATCGCTCATCGGATCGCGCGGGCGCCTCGGCCTCCTCGAATTCCGTTGGTGCCGTGGTCTTTGCCGGTGCCGCGCCGGAAGAGTCGTCGATCGCTGTTGCCTCGGCGACGACCTCATATGCCGCGGCAGGTTCGACGGGGGCCACGGCCTGCGTGGTCGACGGTGTCTTCGCTGGGGGCACGGCGGCGGCAGCGGCCACGGTCGCAGTCGGCGGCCGGCCGTTCTCCACCGCGTCCGCGAGCCGCAGCGCGGCATCCCATCCCGCCACCGAAACCGGTTGCGGTGCAGTGGTCGACGGAAGCTGGGGATAGCTGGGGAATTCCACGGACCCCGCGTTGTCGGGCAGCGGACGTGCCTCCGCCCACTCCGGAAGATCGTCCGGGCGGTAGCTCGGGCGATAGCCGGTGGGCGGGAGATCGGAGTCGATGTCCTCCATCGGGATGTCGTCGATGAGCTGCGCGTAGCGCGCGGAAACCCAGGCGTGCAACCAGATCACGACGCCGACCATGACCGGGGCGACGGCGGCCTCGGCTGCGCGTGCCGGTTCGCCCGCGACCAGATGTGGGCCGGCGTTGAGCGCGATGGTGACGCCGAGCAGTGCGGTTTCCAGGAATACGACCTTGCCGCGGTCGATGTCGCGACCCCATCGGGCAGCGGTCGTGGCGACGACCATGATCGTGATGATCGGGATCGAGATCATCGCCTCGAAGCCGTAACTGAGCCAATACAGCGGATCCGACATGTCGCCGCTGGGGACGAGGTTGTGCTGGACGTTCACTCCCGCCCAGACCATGCCGAGCACGACGACGCCGATCAGCGCCCGCGAGGACCATTCGGCGCGGCGGAACAGTTGTGCCAGGCGCGCATCGGGATTCGACACCCGCATGCGGGCCGCCCGGGCGCGCCGGTGCCAGCGGGCGTCCGCGTCGTCGGCCCGGCGCAGTGCCAGGGCGACGCGGCGATCACGCCTCTCTGCCGACAGCTGCGCCGTCACCGCGCGTTTGCGTTGCCGGCGGCGCTGTGTGCGAATCCATTCGGCGAGATCGCGTTCGGCGGCGATCTCCCGATCGGACAGTTCGGCGAACAGCGCCGGGTCCGCTTGCAGGGGCAGCTTGCCCCGCGCGGTCGCCACCCGCCGCGCCAACGCGTTCAGCTCCGCCTGCGGGGAGTGCTCAGGGGTGCCCCGGCGCCGGGCCGCGCCCTTCGATGGTTCCTCCACGGAGATCTCCCCGAAGCGTGCGTCTGCGCCGGTCCGTTCCGTGTCGCGGAGCGGAAGGTGCGCGGAATCCGCCGGAGGGACGGCGGTCGTGGTGGTCGACTGCTCGTCGAGCATGGCGTGCCTTTCCCGGCAGCGGCCGCGCTACCGAGGTCGATTACCCGAGTACTCGAACATATGTGTGATCGAGATGAGAGAGTAATCGCCGACCATCGGCGCGGTCAACGCTTTCACCGAACATCAGTTCGGGTGAATATGCAAATGGGCTGTTCGGCTCGGCGATTGGCGAATTCGGCTGGGACAGCGGAATTTCAGTGCACCGCGGTGTGCCAGACAATGGCCGCCGCGAGTGCGCCCGCGCCGTTGAGGGACCAGTGCAGTGCGATCGGCGCCAGCAGACTTCCGCTGCGCCGGCGCAACCAGGTGAAGATCACACCGGCGGCCGCGGTCGCCAGGACGGCCGAGGCGATTCCGGCGATCTGGCCGCCGACACCGCCGCCGAACAGTGTGCTCAACCCGCGATTCCCGCTGGTCAAGCCGAGCGACGAGGCGATATGCCAGCAGCCGAAAAGCAATGAGCCGACGATGAATACGCCGCGCGCGCCGGCCGCCCGATCCAGTGTCCCGTGCAGTACGCCGCGGAAGGCGAGTTCCTCCGGAATCACCGTTTGCAGCGGAATCACGATCATCGAGGCGATCAATGCCCCGGACAAGGTCGCATATCGATTCGCGAGAAAGAACGGCCGCGTAATCGGCAGTAGTGCGCCGATCACCACGGCTCCCACGACAATCGCGACCGCGCCGAGCGCATAGAGCGTTCCGCGGCGCCACTGCCGCGGTGAAAGTCCCAATTCCGCCCAGCCGAGCCCGCGTTGTCGCATCAACAGCACGAGAATCACCGCGGCCGCGGGAACGGTCGCGATATTCGCCCATTGCGAGGTGAAATGCGCGATGAGATTCGTCCCGGCGAGCACCGCCACCACGACGGCGACGTCGAGGTAGGCGTGTAACCGGCGCCCCGGGCCGATCGGGGCCGAGGACTGCGCAACCCCGTTATCGTTTCGAGACATCGTCGCCAGTCTACGTTCATCCGGGCGGGTGTGCCGTGTTCGGCGGGTCACGATCTCCGCGCCGCCGGTTGCGGCTCGCGGGCGGAACGAATCGCCGCTATCCGGTCCCTCCGCCGCACCAGCCCGCGTAATCCGTCCACGCCTGCAGCGTCCGCGTGGTGTCGAATACCCGCTCGGCCCCGCTGATCGGGTCGGTGAAGGCGAGCCGTGCGGCCAGCAGTTGCAGCGGCCGGGTGAAATCGTCCACGGGGCGATCGGTGAGGTCGGGATAGAAGTCGTCCCCGAGGATCGGGATTCCGAGCCCGTTCATGTGCAGCCGCAGCTGATGGGTGCGGCCGGTGTGCGGGCTCAGCCGGTAGCGGCCGAGGCCGTCGCGGTGCTCGATCAGCTCGACCAGCGTTTCCGCGTTGGGCTCGCCCTCGACCTCGAAGGCGCGAAGCACGGTGCGCTCCTTGACGATCCGGCTGCGCACCGTGCGGGGGAGGGTGAGTTGGGGATCGTAGGGTGCGATCGCCTCGTACTGTTTGTGTACCCGGCGCTTGTGAAACAGGGTCTGATACGCCCCGCGCCGCGCCGGATCGACGACGAACAGGATCAGTCCGGCCGTGGTCCGGTCCAGCCGGTGCGCGGGCACCAGATCCGGAAGGTCCAGATCGCGCCGCAACCGGACGAGTGCGGTCTCGAGGATGTGCTGACCGCGTGGAATCGTGGACAGGAAGTGCGGTTTGTCGACGACGAGCAGGTGGTCGTCGCGATGCACCACGGTGACGTCGAACGGCACCGGTGTCTCGTCGGGAAGATCGCGGTGGAACCACACCGCGCCCCCGGGCACATAGGGTGCGTCCGGCCCGATCGGTCCGTCGAGATCGACGATGTCGCCATCGGCGAGCATTTCGTCGATGCGCGCGGCGGGGACCCGGGGGAGCCGATGGACCAGATGGTCGCGGACGGTCGCCCAGGTTCCGTCTTCGGGTAACCGCAGCCGCGCCGGATCTAGTCCGTGGCGCTTGGGCAGCGGCGGCTGTTGCCGGCGTCGCACATATCGACCCTAACGACAGCCGCGCAAGGCCCGGACTAGAGGTCGCCGTCTCGTGCAGCCGGTCGGTCGTCTGCCATTCGGTAGTGGCCGTTCTCGAGTCGCTGCAGCACGCCGGCCGTCCAGCGCGACAGATTGCCGAATGTGCCGCTCCACAGTTCGAGCAGGTCGGCGGAGTGCGGGGCCTCGTACCTAGGAGGGTAGTCGGCCTTCATGGCGAGCAGTTCGTCGCGCACCTCCGCGCTGCGTTCGCGTTGCCGTCGCAGCAGCCCGATGACGTGCGATCGCGGCAAAGTATCCATGAACGCGATTCCGGCGCCGAGCTCCTCCATATCGATGCTGACCAGCGCGGCATCCAGGAGCGTACGGAACTCGGCGTCACCCGTCTCGGTCATTTCGAACAGGGTGCGGCCGGGGCCGGTACTGCTGGCTTCGGTGCCGGTCGCGTGCAGTTTGCCCTCGTGGGTGAGCTGTTTGAGGGCGTGATAGATCGAGCCCGGCTTCACGTTGGTCCACGTGTCGGCGCGCCAGGACAGCAGTTCGCGCCGAACCGCGTAGCCGTAGGTCGGCTGCCGCAATCGGATCACACCGAGGACGAGTAATCGCACTGTGGACACCGGGTGATGATAACCTTCGCTAGTCAAATTTGATTACCGACAGGAGGGGCGGGGATGCCCGAGAGTGCGGTGCCGTTGTTGTGGAGCCGCAAGGCTCAGCTGTCCGGATTGCTCGACTTCTACCGCGGGCTCGGTTTCGAGGTCACGCATGAGCAGACCCGCCCCTACGTGTACGGCGCGGTGGCGCGCAGCGAGTATCAACTGCACTTCGTCGACCGGCCCGAGGGCGTCGATGCGGAACTCAGCTGCTTGGTTCTCGTCGATGACGTCGCCGCGTATCACCGCGAATTCACCGCCGCACTGCGGGCGCGGCTCGGCAAGGTGCCGGCCAAGGGAATACCGAGAATCACACGGTTCAAGCCCGGGCAGACTCGATTCACGATGGTCGATCCGGCGGGCAATCACGTGCTGGTGATCCAGCGCGACGAGCCACGAGAGCTGGAGTACGGCGGGTCCAAGGAACTCGAAGGTCTCGCTCGGGTGCTCGATAATGTGCGCATACTGCGCGATTTCAAGAACGATGACGCGGCGGCGCTGCGCGTGCTGGACGTCGGCCTGCGCAGATACGGATCAACCGCGACGCCGGAGGATCTGGAGCGCGCGCGGCGGGAACGAGCGGAGCTGTCCGGCGAATCTCCCTAGCCGCCCGCGGCGGCGGTCCCGGGCAGGACGGCGGTGCGCCCGGGACCGCTCGTGCACTAGACGGTGCAGGGCAGGTTCGCGTAATAGGCGATCGTGCACTCGGATTCGCGGGTCAGCTTCCAGGTGCCGTCGATGTCCCTCCACTTCAGCTCGATGTACATGGCATCGAAGCCGGGGACGTTGATCTGCAGGTTGTGGGTGAGGGTGTCGCCCTGGACGTTCACGGGCGCGACGGCCTGCCACTGGAATCCGGGCACCGTGGCCATCACACCGCCGACCTGGTCGACCAGGCCCAGCCCGGCCTCGCCGGCCTCCAGTTCGTTGGCGCGGGCGGACCGCGAACCGTTCGGGTCGAGCACCAGTTCGAGCTTGCTCTGCAGCTCGCCGACGCCCGGGGCGGCGGCGTGGACGGGGGCGGCGATCGGCGCGGCGACGGCCGGGGTCACGGAGGCGACGCCGCCGGCGAAGACCACGGCGGCCAGCGAAAACGCCGCAACGGCACGGGATTTGATCTTGATCATGGTCGTATCCGATCAGTTGTGGGACAGGAGTGCCGTGCCTCGCAATCGTTCCGCAGGGGCTGGCACCACTAAGCAATATAAGGTAAGCCTATGCAAAGGTAGGTAGTACTCAGTCGACTTCGGGCGGATCCGCTCTTCCTGATATGTCGGATCTGCCCAGCTGAACGCCCCGGCGCCCGGCTGAGCGGTGGCTGGAATCACAGAACGGGAGTACCAGTGAAGACGCTTCTCGTGGTCGGAGCCGGGCCGAAAGCGATGGCAGTGGCGGCGAAGGCCAGGGTGCTGCGGGACCTGGGGCTACCCGCTCCGCGCGTGGTGGTGGTGGAACCGCATGCGGTGGGAGGCAATTGGCTGCCCAGCGGCGGATGGACCGACGGCCAGCACCGGCTCGGCACCAGCCCCGAGAAGGACGTCGGCTTCCCATACCACTCCACCTGGGCGCGCGGCCACAACCGCGCGATCGACCGGTCGATGATCGCCTACAGCTGGAATTCCTTCCTGGTCGAGAACGGCACCTATGCCGAATGGGTCGACCGGGGCCGGCCCAATCCGCACCACCACGTCTGGGCCAACTATCTGCAGTGGGTCGCGCGCAAGGCCGAGGTCGAGATGGTCGTGGGCGCGGTGCGCCGGATCCGCCCCGCTGCCGACGGCTGGCTGGTCTCGGTGGCCGACGGTTCCGGCGTGGAGACCGAAATCGACTGCGACGGACTGATGATCACCGGACCGGGCGACAGCCGCCGCGCGCTGGCCGAACATCCGAAGGTGCTGAGTATCGCGGACTTCTGGGATCTCGCGGGTAAGCGCCGGCTGCCGGTCTCCTCGCGGGCGGCGGTGATCGGCGGCGGTGAGACCGCGGGCTCGGCGGTGGACGAACTGGTCCGCCACGACGTCCTCACGGTCTCGGTGATCTCGCCCGCGGCCACCATCTACACCCGCGGTGAAAGTTATTTCGAGAATGCGCTGTTCAGTGATCCGGCGAAGTGGCGGGCGCTGAGCCTGCAGGAGCGCCGCGACGTCATCCGCCGCACCGATCGTGGCGTGTTCTCGGTGCGTGTGCAGGAGAACGTGCTGGCGGACAATCGCGTTCATCATCTCCAGGGCCGCGTGGTCCGGGTCGCCGAGCGCGGCGAGGGAGTGGCGCTCACGCTGCGCAACGAATTGCGCCCCGACCAGATGCACGCCTTCGATCTGGTGGTCGACGCCACCGGCGGCCAGCCGCTGTGGTTCCTGGATCTGTTCGATTCCGATACCTCGGATCTGGTGGAACTGGCGGTGGGCGGGCCTATCACCCATACCCGGCTGGAGGCGGCGATCGGCCACGATCTGGCGGTGTCCGGCCTCGACGCCAAGCTCTATCTGCCGAATCTCGCAGGGATGGCGCAGGGGCCGGGATTTCCGAATCTCAGTTGCCTGGGCGAGCTTTCGGATCGCGTGCTGGGTGAGGTGCCGACGCGCGCGGCCGTCGTGGCGGCCCGGGTCGCGGCCGGTCGGCGCCCGGAATGATCACCGAGCAAACAGTAGGCTAGGCTACCCTTAGTTCGAGGGAAGAGGTTCGGTTCATGCGTATCGTGTCGTTCGGTTATCAGACCTGGGGTCGTACCACGCTGCAGGCTCTGATCGACTCGGAACACGAGGTGGTGCTCGCGATCACCCATCCCGCGAGTGAACATGCCTACAAGGGCATCTGGTCCGATTCGGTCGAGGAGCTCGCCCGCGAGCACGGCATTCCGGTCCACCTCACCGAGCGGGCCGATGCGGAGACCATCGATCTGGTCAAGCGTGCCGAGCCCGACATCATCGTGGTCAACAGCTGGTACACCTGGATGCCGCCGGAGCTGTATCTGATGCCGCCGCACGGCACGCTGAATCTGCACGATTCGCTGCTGCCGAAGTTCACCGGTTTCTCGCCCGTGCTGTGGGCGCTGATCAGCGGCGAATCCGAATTCGGCCTGACCGTGCACCGGATGGACGAACAGCTCGACACCGGCGACATCATCGTGCAGCGTTCGCTGCCGATCGGCCCGACCGCCACCGGAACCGAACTCGTCCTCGCCGGAATGGAATTGATTCCGGGAGCGCTGCGGGAGGCGCTGAGCGCGATCGAATCCGGCACCGCGGTCTGGCGGCCGCAGGACAAGGCCGAGCGCACCTATTTCCACAAGCGTTCCGAGCGTGACAGCCGCATCGACTGGCATTGGGACGCAGTGGATCTGGAGCGGTTCGTGCGCGCGCTGTCCGAGCCGTACCCGCGGGCGTTCTCCTACTATCGGGGCGAGAAGGTGGAGATCACCGCCGCCGCCCTGTCGCAGGCCCGCTACGGCGGAACCCCCGGCCGAGTCGTCGTGCAGGAGGGCGGTGGCGTGGTGATCTGCGGGCCGGACGCACATCGCGGCGGCAATCTGGGTCTGCTCGTGACCCGGGTGCGCACCGCCGACGGCATGGAACACGACGGCGCCGCATTCTTCGCTCGCGGTGGTTATCTCACCGACGCCCCGCGATGACCGTGCTGTCGGCGCAGGAGCCGGCCGCGGGGAAGTTGTCGGCGGGGCAGCGCCGGATCTGGTTCCTGCAGACCCGTGATCCGGAGGACACCACACTCAACTGCTGTGCGGTCTACCGGCTCGACGGTGCCGTGGAAGCGGATCGGTTGCGCTCGGCGATTGCCGGAACCATTGCGCGGCAGGATATTCTGCGCACGATCTACACCGTCGGCGAGGACGACGAGCCGCGGGCGGTGGTGCGATCCGACGCGACGCCGTCCTGGCAGGAGGTGGATCTTCGCGACCTCGCCGATGCCAGTCGCGAGCGCCGGGCCGAGGTGCTGATCCGCCGCGAGGCGGGGCGACCGTTCGATCCGTCGTCCGAAACACCGTTGCGCTGCTTGCTGATTCGCACGGGCGAGCGGCGGTACCTCCTCACTCTCGTGGTGCATACGATCGCGTGGGACGACGACTCCTGGCAGATCTTCTTCGACGAGGTCCGTGCGCGCTACGACGCGGCGACGGTCCCGGCCGCACCGGCGAGTCTCGGAGACGACCGTGTGCGCAGCCTTCGTGATGCCGAAGGCGGTGGCGCCCCCGCGCCGGCGACCGAGGTCGCTCGCAGCTATTGGCGAAACGCGCTCTCGCCCCTGCCGCAGCCGTTGGAATTGCCGGGCCGCGTCGTCGCGACCCTGCCCTCGCTGCGCACCGCCCGGATCCGCGCCGAATTGCCGGCCGACGTGGCCGCGCGGGTGCCGGAGTTCGCCCGACGGGAGGGCGCCACACCGTTCACGGTGCTCCTCGCCGCCTTCGACGCGCTGATCCACCGCTATACCGCCGCAACGGATTTCCTGGTCTGCGCACCGGCCACCGTGCGGAACGCCGACGACACCGGTATCGGATACTTCGGCAATACGCTGCTGCTGCGTACGACGGTCGACCCCGCGGACAGCTTCCTCGAATGTCTGCGTGCGGTGAACGACCGTGCGGCAACGGCTTTCGAGCACCGCGGCACGCCGATCGATCAGGTGATCGCCGACCTCAACCCCGAGCGCGGCAGTGGTCGCGACGGGCTGGAGCAGGTGGCCCGCGTCGAATTCGGGATCCGCCGGACCGTGTCGCTCGCCCTGGACGGCATCGCGGCCACGGCTGTCGATGTCGGCAGCCCGACGACCCGGATGCCGCTGTCGCTCACCGTCATCACCGCCGGCGACGTGCCCGAGCGCGTCGAAATCGTCTATCAGGCGGACGAATTCGACGCCCGTATCCTCGAGCAGTTCCTTACCCACTATGTACGCGTGCTCACCGTGGCGACGGCCGAACCCGAGCGTCGCATCGGCGAGCTGGACATTTTCGGAGTCCGCGACCGCGCGGACATTCTGGAGCAGTCCCACGGTGAACTCGTCCCCGTCGCACCCACCACGCTGGTCGATCTGTTCGAGCGGCGGGTGGCGTCGAATCCCGGAGCGGTCGCACTCGTCGATGCCCGCGACGGGGATCGCGAGCTGAGCTACGACCACCTGAACCGGCGCGCGAATTGCCTGGCGCACCAGCTGATTCGGCAGGGTATCGGCACCGAGGACGTGGTAGCGCTGCGGCTGAGTACCTCGGTGGATTTCGTGGTCGCCGTCGTCGCGGTGCTGAAGGCCGGTGCGGCCTATCTGCCGATCGATCCGGCCTATCCGGCCGATCGGGTGGAATTCCTGATCGCCGATGCGCGGCCCGCGCTGGTCCTGGATGCCGAGGATCTGCGGGCCGCGGAACGGGCCGCGCGCACATCGCCGCAGCACGATCCGCGCGACAGCGATCGGGTGCGTCCGCTGCGGCCCGCCGATCTCGCCTACGTCATCTACACCTCCGGCTCGACCGGAATGCCGAAGGGCGTCGCGGTATCCCACGCGGCGATCGCCGAACATCTCGTGGGGTTCTGTGCGCAGTGGGGGGTGGGTGCCGAGGATCGGCTGCTGCAATCCTCGTCGATCAGCTTCGACGCCTCGCTGCTCGACATCTTCGTACCCCTCACGCTCGGCGCCGGCCTGGTGATTCCGAAGGTGAACGCCTTCGACGACATACCGTATGTGGCGGAACTGATTTCGCGGTGCGGCGTGACCGTGCTGCATATGGTGCCGTCCATGCTCAGCACCTTGCTGATGCTGCCGGAGGTGAGCCGGTGGCGCGCGCTGCGCCATGTGCCGGTCGGCGGCGAGGCCCTCTACGGTGAGGTCGCCGACCGCTTCGCCGGCATCTTCGAGGCCGAACTGCGCAACCATTACGGGCCCACCGAGGCGGTCGTCTCGGCAACCCATCACACCGTGGAGGGCCCGCAGGGAACCCGGATCGTGCCCATCGGCCGGCCCAACCGCAACGTCGCCCTGTATCTGCTGGACGAGCGGCTGCAACTGGTGCCCACCGGCGTGGCAGGCGAAATCTACCTCGGCGGTGCCCAATTGGCGCGCGGCTATCTCGGCCGCGCCGCCGCAACCGCCGAACGCTTCGTGGCCGACCCGTTCGCCCCCGGACAGCGGCTCTATCGGACCGGAGATCTCGCGCGCCGCAACGGAAACGGTGAGCTCGAATTTCTCGGCCGCGCCGACGAACAGGTCACGGTGCGCGGCCACCGCATCGAACTCGCGGAGGTGCAGGCCGCCGTCGGCGCCCATCCGGATGTCGCGCACTGCGTGGCCGCCGCGGTGACCGACGAGGTGCTCGGCACCGTACTCGCTGCCTACCTCGTGCCCGCACGCCGCGAAAACGACAGTGTTGCAGTGGATCCGGAATCGGTACGAGCACATGCGGCGGCGGTGCTGCCGCCGTACATGGTGCCGGGCGCCTTCGCGATCATCGACGAGATTCCGCTGACCGAACACGGAAAACTCGACCGCCGTGCCCTGCCGGTGCCACAGCGGTCGCCGGTGGAGCCGTATCGGGAGCCGAATACGGCGGTGGAGACCCGGATCGCGGAATTGTTCGGGCGGATGTTCGGCCGCGAGCGGATCGGCGCCGAGGATTCGTTCTTCGAACTCGGCGGTCATTCCCTGCTGGCGGTGCGGCTACTGGCCTGGATCCGAGCCGAATTCGGCGTGCGGATCGGTGTGCGAGCGCTGTTCGACACTCCGACGGTGGCCGGATTGGCGGCCCGGGTCGAGGCATCGACGGTCAGTGTTAGCTTAGCCTAAGCTACGATTCCGAGAGGGCCGGGATCGCGAGTAGCCCGGAGCGAAGTGCAAGGAGCTGTGCAATGAAACCAGGTCGAACATCCGCGCGTCGCGGAGTGCGCGCACGCGCCGCGGTGCTGCGAACCACGTTGCTGGCGCTGATCCTGGGGCTGGTGACGGCCGTGGCCGCCTGTGGATCCGGCGCGGAGGACACCGATTCCGGTGCGGCCGTGACGATCAAGCACAGTATGGGCGAAACCACCGTCGATAGCACGCCCAAGCGCGTGGTGACCCTCGGCCCGGCCTGGCTGGACGCGGCTGTATCCCTCGGGGTCACCCCCGTCGGCTATCTGGTGCCCGGCGCCGGGGCGGGGATGACCGTGCCGTGGTTGCCGCAGTCGCTGCCGCAGCAGTCCAAGGCGCTGAACATGGGCGGCGACGTCGTCGAGCAGATCGCGGCACTCGAGCCCGATCTCATCGTGGCGCCGGGCTACCTGATGGACAAGGCCATGTACGACAAGCTGTCCAAGCTGGCCCCGACCATCGGCCCGCTGACTTCGGCCCAGATCGATCCATGGGAGGACCAGGTCCAGGCGCTCGGTAAGGCGCTGCACAAGCAGGACCAGGCCGGCAAGGTCGTCGCCGATGTGCACGGCAGGATCGACGCGGTCGCCGCGAAGCATCCGGGCCTGAAGGGCAAGAGCTTCCTCACCTGCATGCTCACCACGCCCACCCAGCTGATGGTGCTGGCGGATCCGAAAGACGGTTCCGCCCAGGTGTTCACGCGGCTCGGGATGACCATGCCGGCGAAACTCGTCGCCGAGGCCCCCTCCGGTGGACGGCTGGCGCTGTCGCCGGAACGGCTCGGAGATCTGACCTCCGATCTGCTGGTGTGCGGCGCGGCGCCGGGCCTGCAGGAGAAGTTCACCCAGCTGCCCGGTTACGCGGATCTGCCGTCGGTGCGCCAGGGCGGAATCTCGTTCGTCGACATGATCACGATCAACGCCATCAACCAGCCGACCGCACTGTCGGTGCCGTATCTGCTCGACAAGCTCGAACCGACGCTCGCCACCGTCGGCAAGTAAGGACTGATGACCCATGTCTGATTCGCCCGTGCCGAACACGACCGCGCCGGCCACGACTGCTCCGAACAACGCTGCGGCCGCGGCGGGGTCGCGAACGGGCGGGCGTGGCATCCCGTTGTCCCCGGCCCAGCAGGCCGCGCTGCTGCCGGAACGACTGCGCGGCGTCGCGGCGACGAATCTGTTTGTCGCCCTGGAGATCACCGGCGACCTCGAACCGGCCGCCCTCGACCGCGCCGCGGTAGCCGCGGTGAGCCGGCACGAGATTCTGCGCACGGTCTATCCGGACGATCGCCGGATTCCGTACCAGCGCGTCGTCGACGCACCCGAGACGGTGGTCGAAACGGTCGAGACCCTGTCGTCGGAACTCGACGCCGCGCTGCGCTCGGATGCCGCACACCCCATCGACCCGGTGCGCGAGCTGCCGATCCGAATCAGACTGCACCGCACGCCCGATCGGGACGTCCTGTCCCTCACCGCTCATCCGGTAGCCGCCGACGACCGCAGTCTCGAGCTGCTGGCGGCGGAACTGTTCGGGGAAACGACAGCCGAGCAGGTGACGCAGTACCGCGGCTACGCGATGGCGCAGATGAAGTCGCTGGTCGCCGATGCCGCCGCCGATCCCGACCTGGGGTACTGGCTGGACCGGCTCGCCGATCTGCCGGAACGGGCAACCCTGGTCGTGGCCGGAAATCCCGGCGCGGAATCGGATCCGGCCACCGCCGCGTCCGCGACCCGCACACTGCGGATTCCGGCCGCTGCCTTCGGCGACCGCGACGCCGAGCTGTCCGTGGTCGCCGCGCTGGCCGCAGTGCTGGGCACGGCGGGTCTCGGTGGTGATGTGCCGGTCGCCATCGTCGATGCGGGACGGTCTGAGGCACAAGCTGATTCGGCGCTCGGTGCGTACGCGAACCATCTGGTGCTGCGGATCGATACCGGCTCGGCGCCCACCGCACGGGCACTGCTGGAGCAGGTCACGGAGCTGGCCGTCGCCGCCCGCGCCCACGCCGCGGCCCGGATCGAGCGGATCACGCATCAGCTGCGTGGCGCCGTCGCCGTCGCCGCCGGTGCGCCGTTCCAAGCACTGGTCACCCTCCGAACCGAGGTGATCGGTGCGAACGCGCGCGAGATCGCCCGGCGGGTGGCGCGGCCGCACGGGGTCGATATCGTCGCCGATGTCGTCACCGGAGGCGAAGAGGTAACGGTGATTCTCGAATTTCCGGTCGCACTGGCCGGGCGGCACGAAATCGATGCGCTCGCAAGCGGTCTCGAGCGGTGGCTGCTGAATCTCGCGGAGCCGGAGACCGCGCTGCCCGATGGCGAGCTTCCGACGGTGTTCGAACGCACCGCGGCCTACCCGGGCGGCACCGGGCTCGGCGGACAGCCCAGCACCGATGCCGAACGGCTGATCGCCGACACCATTCGCGAGGTGCTCGAACTCGACGCGGACGACGAGGTGGGCCGCGCCGACACCTTCTTCTCCCTCGGCGGTGACAGCATCGCCGCGCTGCGCATGGTCACCCTGCTCGGTGAGCGCGGTTACGTGCTCGACGTGCAGAAGGTGTTCGAATTCCCGGCCGTGCACGAGATGGCAGCACAACTGACCGAGGCCGCGGCTGCCCCGGCCGCCGAACAGAGCGCACCCGTCGCGCCGATGAGCGCCTCCGGACTGGACTCGGCCGCGCTGGCGGCACTCGGCAAGAAGTTCGCCGCGCGGTGAGCGAGGTGGAGATTCTCGACGTCGTCGCGCTGTCACCGCTGCAGCGCGGGCTGTATTCGGTCAGTTCGATGGCACAGGGCATCGATCCCTACCTCGTCACCTTCGCGGTGCGAGTGGAGAATCTGGCCGATCCGGCGGCGTTGCGTGCGGCCTTCGACGGCGTCCTGCGACGCTATCCGCATCTGGGCGCGGCCGTACTCGCCGAGGATGTGCCGCATCCGGTGCTGGTCATCACCTCGGAGGGGCGAATCGGCTGGCGCGAGGTGGATCTGCGCTCCGCTCGCGATCCCGAGGCGGCGGCGCGCGATCTCTACTGGCAGGAGGCGCGCCGGCGGCTCGATCTGGATCGCGGCCCGCTGTTCCGGGTGGTCGCGGCGCGCATCGGCGAGCGCGATTACGAAGTGGTGTGCACCGCACACCATATCGTCGTCGACGGCTGGTCGATTCCACTGTTGTTCTCCGATCTGATCGCGCTGCATCGGGGGGAGGGCGCGGCGCTGCCGCCGGCTCCGCCGCTGCGCGAGCACGCGGCATGGCTGGCGAGCCGCGATACCGCGGCCTCGGTACGGGCGTGGGCCGGGGCGCTCGACGGTCTGGCGCCGATGCCGATGCTCGGGCCACCGGCCCCGGCGGATCTCGACCTGCCCGTGGTGGGCGAGGCGCGCCTCGACCCCGCCGGCACCGACCGGCTCGTCGGCTGGGCGCGCGCCAACGGCCTGACACTGAACACCGTGCTCCAAATGGCCTGGGCCCGAATTCTTTCCGGGCTCACCGGCCGCGACGACGTGGTGTTCGGCCAGACCACCTCCGGCCGTGATGCCTCGCTGCCGAATGCGGAACGCCTCGTCGGCGCGCTGGTCACCACCATTCCGGTGCGGGTCCGGATCGACGAGCGCACGCCGGCGCGGATCGGCGCCGAACTGCAGCGCTCGGTGGCGCAGCTGCGGGCGCACGAGTATCTGGGCATCGCGGAGATCACGCGGCACGCCGGCGCCGGGCAGTTGTTCGACAGCCTGCTGGTCTTCGAGAACTCCCCGGTCGGCGCGGTCGCACCGCGCATGCCGATGGGCGGCGGCGCCACCATGACCGCCCGCCGCGTCGACTCCCCGAGCCACTATCCGATCGCCGTCGTCCCGGTGCTGGAGCAGGGCGAGCTGATCTGCCGCGTCGAAACCCGCCCCGACCTGCTCACCACCTTCGACCCCGACCGGATGGCGCGCCGGCTCCTCGCCGTCGCCACCCGGATCGTGGGCGCGCGGCAGTGTAGTGCGGTCGACGTGCTGCTCGACGACGAGCCTGGCGCGCTGATAGCTGAACACGACTGTGGTGCAAAGTTTTCCGATACGGCGAAGGAGACGGTCGGCTCGTCCGTCGGCGAATCGGGTCCCCCCGCATCCGTGCGGGCGGTGCCGGGCGGTGCGCCGAGTCCTGCCGCGACGGTCCCGGAAGCGTTGCTCAACGCTGCGCGTGCGGCCGCCGATCGGATCGCCGTCGTCGACGCGGCGGGCGAGCACAATTTCACCGAATTCGGTTCCGCGGTCCGCGCCTTGGCCGACGAGCTCCGGGCGGCCGGAGTCGGCACCGGTCACGCGGTGGCGGTCATGCTGCCCCGTGACCGCCGAGTCCTGCACGCTCCCTTCGCCATCGGTCTCGCCGGTGCCACGTGTGTCCACATCGATCCGGCCACCCCCGCCGATCGCGTGGCCTATCTGCTGAGCACCAGCGGCGCGCGGATCGTCCTCGCCGATGCGGATCGCGCCGAGGTGCTGGCCGAGGTCCGCGCCCAAGGGGCGGAATGCCGCCACGGGATCACGGACAGCGACGGCCGGCTCCAATTCCCGGGCATCGCTGCGGTTTCGGCGGGCGACCATGGTGTGCCGCGAGTGACGATGCCGGTCACAGTGCCGGGGGTACCGGCGGCGGAACGGAACGGCGAGTCGGTCCACGCGACAGACGTTGCGCCGCAGCACCATTCGGACGCCCAGTTCTACGTGGTGTTCACCTCCGGCACGACCGGCAGGCCCAAGGGGGTCGCGGTATCGCATCGCGCACTGCTCAACCACTGGGGCAATCACGAGCGGCGGATCTTCGCGCCCATCGCCGCCGCCACCGGGCGGACGCTGCGGATCGGCCACGGCTGGTCCACCGGATTCGACGCTGCCTGGCAGCCCACGGTCGCGCTGCTGAGCGGCCACACCGTGGTCCTGCTGGGTGACGAGGTGCGCACCGATGCCGAGCGCATCGTCGGCGCCATCGGCGAATTCGGGATCGACATCTTCGACACGTCGCCGTCGATGCTGAACCGGCTGATCGCCGCCGGACTGTTCCGCACCGATCCCGAGACCGGCGCCGAGCGCTGTCCGCTGGCCGTCCTCGCGCTGGGCGGTGAGGCGATCGGTCCGGACACCTGGCGGCGCCTGCAGGGATTGGCGACCACCCGTGTCATCAACTTCTACGGTCCGACCGAGGCGACCGTCGAGGCGCTGATGGCCGACGTGCACGATCACGCCGCGCCGACCATCGGCCGCCCGTTCGACGGGATGACCGCCGAGGTGCTCGACCATCGGCTACGGCCGGTGCCGCCGGGTGGGCAGGGCGAGCTCTATCTTTCCGGGCCGCAACTCGCGCTCGGGTATCTGGGGCGGCCCGCCACCACCGCGGCCGCCTTCGTCGCGGGCGAGGCGGGTGAAAGGCGTTATCGCACCGGCGATCTCGTGCGCCGGTCCGACGACGGCACCGTCGCCTACGAAGGCCGTGTCGACCGGCAGGTCAAGATCAACGGATACCGCGTCGAACCCGACGAGGTCAGCGTGGTGCTGCGCGAACTCGACGGCGTACGCCACGCCGCGGCGCTGGCCTTCACCGAGAACGGGCGGACCCGGCTGGGTGCGCTGGTGGTCGGCGAGGGCACCGTCGCACGATTGCGCTCGGATCTGGCCCGCCGGCTGCCGCAATTCCTGGTCCCCACCCGCATCGTGTTCGTCGATGAGATTCCGTTGAACCGCAACGACAAACTCGATGTGCACGCGGCGACCGAACTGCTGACCCGCCCGGCCGACACCGCCGCCCGCGCCGAACCGCGAACCGAGACCGAACGCACCCTGCTGGCGCTGATCGAGGCGATGAGCGCCGGCGCGGGGACGCGGATCGGCATCCTGGACAGCCTGGTGGATCTGGGTATCGACAGCATCTGCGTCATCGATCTGGTGTCGCGGCTGCGCGGCGCCGGTTACCGCATCTCGGCGCGAGAAGTGCTGGCCGCGGCCGATCTTCGCGATCTCGCCGAGCGTCTGGACGATCCGTCCGGGGACACTCCCGGGAATGCCGAGGTGACGCCGGCGGGCACGGTGCTGCCGCTCACCGTGTTGGCCCAGGAGATCCTCGGACACGGCGATTACCGCTATCTCGCCCAGTCCCAGGTCTTCTCGCTCGATCCGGCGGTCACTCCCGAGTCGGTCGTCCAACGGCTGGAGGCCCTGGCGGTCGCCCATCCCACGCTGCGCTCGCGGCTGGTCACCGGCGACGACGGCCGCGCTGTGCTCGTCGCGCAGGAGCAATCCAGCGCCGCCGAACTGCTCACCGTCGCCGACGGAACCGAAAGACTCAGTGCGGCAAACTATCTCGCTGATACTGTGCAGCGCCTGGACCCCGGCGCCGGACGGATGATATCGGCCACGCTGCTACGCGGAGAGCAACCGCGACTCGTCCTGTCCATCCATCACCTCGCCGTGGATGTGGTGTCCTGGCTCATCCTGGTCGACGACCTGCGCCGACTGGAACAGGGCGAGCAACCGATGAACGAGGATCGGCCGGAATCGGATCCGATCCCGACGCGGTCCGACGCTCCACCGACGCTGGGCACACCGCTCGGCGGCCGCTACACCGATCCACGCCGCGACCGGGCGGGCAAGGCGATCCGGCGGATCGTGGAACTCGGCCCCGACGACACCGAGGCCCTGCTCACCCGGTGCGCGGAAAGCGAGGTGCCCCTGGATGATCTGTTGCTCGCCGCCTGCGCCCGGCTGGTCGCCGACACCGCCGACGCCACCGGTCGCATCGCGGTCACCCGGGAATCGCACGGCCGCGACCCCGGCGACGACACCCGCCGCGTCGGCTGGTTCACCGTCGAGGAGACGGCAGTGGTGCCGGCGGCCGAACTCGAGACCTGGACTCCGGCGGCCGGCCGTGCGCCGGTCCACGTTCGAACCCTGGATGCGCGCGGGCAGATTCGCCTCAACCACCTGGGCCGCTTCGATGTGCTGCAGTTCGGCAGCGGCCCGTGGACGCCGGTGCCGCTGCCGGACCTCACCGCCGAATTCGGTGCGGCCGGACATCCGGATCTGCCGCTGCGCTTCACGATCGACCTCAACACCGCGGTGGTTCCGAAGGATTCGCGCCCGGTTCTGGTCGCGCATATCGACGTGAACTCCGCGGTGCTGGACGAGGCCGGGGCCGACGCGCGCGCCGAGCGCTGGCGCACCATACTGTGTGATTTCGCCGCCGGAATGTCCGAATTCGGCGCCCAGCGACAGGCAGGGTGACAGCTATGGGAGGGAAGGACTGATGACGGTTCAGACCGTGGATCCGGCCGAGCCGGAGGCAGCGCGGCCGGTGCCGCCCACCACGCCCGACGCACCGCTGGAACCGGACCGGGTCGCGATCGAACAGCAGCGCCGCGCCGACGGCCTGGCCCGCAAACAGGTGCTGGCGCCGGTGAACGGTGCGTTGTCGCTGGCGAGCCTGGTCGTCGTGGCCTCCTCGATCTGCGCGGTGGTGCCGTTCATCCTGATCGTCGAGGCGTGCCGCGAACTGCTGTCCGCTCCGATCGACACGGATCGGGTGTGGACGCTGGTGATCGCCGCGGTCGTGGTGCTGGTGCTGCGCGGACTGTTGCAGGCCGCGGCGCTGGTCTGGACCCATATGGTCGACGCGAAGTTCCAGCTCACGCTGCGACAACTGCTGGCGGCCAAGCTGACCCGGGTGCCGCTGGGCTGGTTCACCGACCGCAGTTCCGGTGAGGTGAAGAAGTTCCTGCAGGACGATGTGGAGGCCCTGCACTATCTGGTCGCGCACGCCCGGCTCGAATTCGTCGGCGCGGTGACGGTGCAGGTGGTGGCGCTGATCTACCTGTTCACCGTCGACTGGCGGCTGACCCTGATCCTGCTGATTCCGCTGGTGCTCTACACGCGCGGCCTGGCGGCCATGATGGGTAAGGCGCATCAGGAGCGTTTCGCCGTCTTCGACGCCAACGAACGCGCCATCGAACAGTCCGTCATCGAATTCGTCGACGGCATTCAGGTGGTGCGGGCGTTCGGCCGGGCTCGCAAGGCGCACAGCACCTTCCAGCGCGCGGTCGACAACACCGCCGAGAGCCTGCTGGCCTGGAAGACGCCGATGACCAAACTGCAGTCGGCCGCCGAGATCCTGCTGACCCCGGTGCTGCTCATGCTGGTCGTGGTGGTGGCCGGTGTGGGCTTCGCCGATCTGGGCTGGACCGATCCGGTCGACATCCTGCCGTTCCTGCTGCTCGGCATCGGGCTGGGCGGCGCGCTGCTGGGCATCGGCTTCGGCGGGCAGGCGCTGCGTGAGGGCGGTGCCGCGGCGTTGCGCCTGCACCAATTGCAGCAGACACCCGAACTCGAGGTGCGGGCCGACGGCGACGCCGAGGCTGCGGATGTGGCCGGCAACGGCATCGCGACGGGACTCGCGGTCCGGTTCGAGCAGGTGAGCTTCGGCTATCGCGCCGATCGAACCGTGCTGCGTGAGGTCGACTTCGAACTCGCTCCCGGTTCCATCACCGCACTGGTCGGCCCGAGCGGTTCCGGCAAGTCGACCCTGGCCCGGCTGCTGCCGCGCTTCTACGACGTGACCGCGGGGCGAATCACGATCGGCGGCAAGGACGTCCGCGAGTACTCCACCGCCGAGCTCTACCGCACCGTGGGTTTCGTCCTGCAGGACGTGCGGATGATTCGCGGGACGATCCGCGACAACATCGCGCTGGCCCGGCCCGAGGCGGATGCGGCCGCCGTCGAGTGCGCCGCGCGCGCCGCCCAGATCCACGATCGGATCCTGGAACTGCCGCGCGGCTACGACTCCGAAATCGGCGTCGACGCGGTGCTGTCCGGTGGTGAGGCGCAGCGCCTGTCGATCGCCCGCACTCTGCTGGCCGACACGCCGGTGCTGGTGCTCGACGAGGCCACGGCCTTCGCCGACCCGGAATCCGAGGCCGCGGTTCAGGACGCGCTCGCCGTCCTGGTCGCCGGCCGCACCGTGCTGGTGATCGCGCACCGGCTGCACACCATCACCGGAGTCGACCGAATCCTGGTGCTGGACAACGGCGAACTCGCCGAAACGGGCGACCACGCCACGCTGTCGGTCGCCGGCGGGCTCTATCAGCGCCTCTGGGAACAGAATCAGGCATCGGTGGGCGCCCTGACCCGGCCCGGCGCCGATGCCGCGGCGACCGGTTCCGACTCCGAAGGAGAACTGCGGTGATCAGGAAGATCTTCGCCCTCGTTCCGCCGGAACTGCGCCGCTACGTGCCGCGCCATGTGGCGCTCATCGGCGCGGGCGCGCTGGGACAGATCGCGGCCTATCTGCTGCTGATTCCGGTGTTGCAGGCGCTGTTCGACGGCGATTTCGGCCGCGCGTGGCGCTGGACCGCCTGGCTGGCGCTCGCGGTGCTCGTCGCCTCGGTGTGCTCGTATCAGCAGCTGCTGGTGGGCCTGCGGATCGGCGTGGGCATGCTGCGCGGCGTGCAGACCCGGTTGGGCGATCATCTGAGCACGCTGCCGCTGGGCTGGTTCGCCACCGCCAACGCCGGATCCCTCTCGCGGATGGTCGTCGCCGGCGTGCGCGAAATCCTCAGTGTGGTCAACTATCTGCTCGCACCCGTGCTGACCGCGGTACTGGTTCCGGTGGGTGTCGCCATCGGGGTCGCCTTCATCGACTGGCGGATCGCGTTGGTGATGCTGATCAGCCTGCCGGTGCTGCTGCTGGTCAGCCGCTGGGCCGGCACCAGCTACACCCGCGCCGACCGCAGGCTCGATGCCGCTGCGGCCGAAGCCAATTCGCGGGTCGTGGAGTTCGCGCAGGCGCAGCCCGTGCTGCGGGCCTTCGGTGCGGTGGGCGCGGGCAACCGGGCACTCACCCGGGCACTGCGCGAACAGGAGGCGGCCGCCAAGCGCATGATCGTCGCCAGTGTGCCGGGGCTGATGGTGTTCGCGCTGTGCGTGCAGATCGTCTTCCTGATCGTGGTGTCGGTGGTGGTCGCGCGCGGGACCGGCGGCGACCTCTCGATCCCGGCCACGATCGCGCTGATCGCGGTGACCTCCCGGTTCATCGAACCGATCAACCGGGCCGCACAGCTGAGCACCGCGATCCGCAGCGCCGCCGACGCCGCCGACCGGATCACGAACTTCCTCGCCGAGCGCGATCTGGCCGAGGCTGCCGACCCCGTGACGCCGGGTGCGCCGGAGATCGTCTTCGACGATGTCGACTTCGGCTACCGCGAGGGTGAGAAGGTCATCGACGGCGTATCTTTCACCGTGCCGAGCGGCACCACCACGGCCATCGTGGGCCCGTCCGGGGGCGGGAAGACCACGCTGCTGAAGCTGGCCTCCCGGTTCTACGACGTCGGTTCCGGCAGCATCACCGTCGGCGGTCACGATGTGCGCCGGCAGCCCTCGGAAACCCTGTTGCGCCAGGTGTCGCTGGTCTTCCAGGACGTCTATCTGTTCAACGAGACCATCTCCGACAACATCCGCATCGGCAATCCGGACGCCACGACCGAGCAGGTGCGCCGGGCCGCGGAGATCGCCCGGGTGGACGAGATCGTCGACCGGCTGCCCGACGGCTGGGATTCGGCGGTGGGGGAGGGCGGTGCGGCATTGTCCGGCGGTGAGCGCCAACGGGTTTCGATCGCCCGCGCGCTGCTCAAGGACGCGCCGATCGTGCTGCTCGACGAGGCGACCAGCGCCCTCGACCCGCACAGCGAGGCGGCGGTGGTGCGCGGCATTCACGAACTGACGCGGGACAAGACCGTCGTCGTGGTGGCGCATCGGCTCGACACCATCGCCCACGCCGACCAGATTCTGTTCGTGGAGGCGGGCCGGATCGTCGAACGGGGCACGCACGCCGAACTTCTCGAACTCGGCGGCCGTTATGCCGGATTCTGGTCGGAGCGGTCCCGGGCGAACGGCTGGCATCTGGTGTCGGCCTGAGGTTTCGGCGCCGAACGGGCGGCGGTCACGCACCTATGCCGTGACCGCCGCCCGGTGCGTGGTGACGCCCGGTGGCAGCGTGCGGGTCACCGCCAGTAGCCGCGGGCGGCGATATTGTGCTTCGGCAGTTTGGCTTTCAGCGATTTGGTGATCGCGCGCGTGGTGGCGGCATCGCAGGCGGCCCAGCCGAAGGCGTCGGGGGAGCAGGTGACCGAGTCGGCCGCCTGCCGCAGCAGCTGACCGTAGTTGACTCGCTGTACCCAGGTCACCTCGGTCTTCGGTCCGGTGCGCACCGGCAGCGACTGCTCGGACTCCTCCTGCCATTCCAGCCATACCCGGGCCGGCGTCTCGCCGATCGCGTCCAGCAGCGAGTTGATCGCCGGCAGTGAGGCGCTGTCGCCGAAGATCAGGAATTCCGACGGAACCGGTTCGGGCACCGCGAATTTCGAGCCCATGACGGTGGCGTCGATCTCGTCACCGACCGTGGCCCGCGCAGCCCACTGTGAGGCCGGGCCGCCGTGCAGCGCGAATTCGATATCGAATGCGTCGTTGCCGGGATCGGGATCCACGAGGGTGTATCCGCGCTGTTGCAGGTTGCCGTTGTCGTCGGGGAACCAGATGCGGATCCACTGCGTGGGATGGACGGGATGGTCGGTCAGCAGCCCGCCGCCGGTGAAGCCGAGCCGCAGGTACTTGTCGCCGATCTGCCGCACCGAGGTGACGGTCAGCCGGTAGTCGTCCGCGCGCAGTGCCTTGAGGATGACGCCGTTGATGCCTTTGCCCATGGGGTTAGGGTAGCTGGGTTAGGTTAGCCAAACCACACCCCTACGGCAGTTGGGGCCGGTGGGCTACTATGCTTGCAGGTTAGGCAAGCCTAGCCTTTGAAGTAGGTGGTGAGGCCCGATTTCCGGCCGGTGAGGAGTTTGTCTGATGCTCGGCAAGGCTGACGTTCGTGACCTCGTGGCGGCGGAGCTGGGGATCCAACCCGAATCGATCGGATACGACGACGATCTGGTCGGCCTGGGCATGCATTCGATGAAACTGATGCGCCTGGCAGGTCGCTGGCGCAAACAGGGCCACGAGGTCCGCAGTTCCGAACTCGCGCTCTCACCCACGATCTCGGCATGGGCCGAGCTGCTCGGCGCCACCCCCGAACCGGCCCCCGCCGACAGCGGTGCCGACTCTGCCACCGACGGTGCGACATTCACCGAGGGCGAGGAATTCGCCCTCGCCACCATGCAACACGCCTACTGGGTCGGTCGCCGCCAGGACCAGCAGCTCGGCGGTGTCGCCGCCCATCTCTACGTCGAATTCGACGGCCGCGGCCTGGATGCCGATCGGATGGGCCGCGCGGTCGACCGCCTGGTACGCCGCCATCCGCAGTTGCGGGCGCAGTTCACCGACGCCGGCACGCAGCGCGTGCTGCCCGAGCCGCTGCTCCCGGTGTTCCGGGTGGAGGACCTGCGCACGTCCGCCGACCCGGACGCGGAACTGGAACGCCTGCGCCAGGCCAAGAGTCATCAGCGGATGGATGTCGAATCCGGTCAGGTCGTCGACATCACCGTCACTCTGCTGCCCGGCGGCGCGCACCGCGTGCACGTCGATGTGGACATGCTCGCCGCGGACGCGTTGAGCTACCGGCGCATTCTCGACGATCTGGCCGCGCTGTACGACGGCGACGCCGATCCGGCCGACACCGTCGGCTACACCTTCCGCGAATATCTCGACGCCAGAGCGCGCCACGCGCCGGACAATTCGGCCGCCAAGGCCTGGTGGGAGCGGCGGCTCGCCGACCTGCCCGATATCCCGTCGTTGCCGGTCCTGGCCGAGGACGAGCGCACCGATCCCAGCCGCAGCATCCGGCTGCACCACTGGTTCGAACCCGAGGCCAAGGCCGGATTCGACACACTCGCCCACAGTCACGGTGTCACCCCGGCGGTCGCGCTGGCCACGGTGTTCGCCGAGACCATCGCGCGCTGGTCCGCGCGGCAGCGCTTCCTGCTGAACGTCCCGCTGTTCGACCGGGAGCCGCTGCACGACGACATCGACCGCGTAGTGGGTGATTTCACGAACTCGGTGCTGGTCGACGTCGATGCCCGCGAGCCGGAATCGATGGTCGCCCGCGCCAAGCGCCTGCAGCGCGAATTGCACACCTGCGCCGTGCATTCCGTATACGAGGGCCTGGATGTGCTGCGTGATCTCGGCCGGTCGCGTGGTGGTCCGGTGACGCCGTCGGTGGTGTTCACCTCGGGACTGGACCTGGGTGAGCTCTTCTCCGATCGGGTCACCGCGCTGTTCGGCGAGCCGGTGTGGATTCTGTCGCAGGGCCCGCAGGTCGATCTGGACGCGCAGGTCGCCGAACTGGGCGGCGGACTGCTGGTCAACTGGGATGTGCGCCGCGACGCCATGCCCGAGGGAGTGGTCGCGGCGATGTTCGCCGAATTCCGCCGCCTGCTGCTGACCCTCGCCGAGCCGGGCGCGGACTGGAACGCACCGCTGTCGATCGACCTGCCGGTGCGGCAGCGCGCGGTGCGCGAGCGGGTGAACGACACCTTCACCGACTGGCAGGCGCGCACCCTGCACGGTGAGTTCTTCGCCCGGGCCCGGCGCAAGCCGGAAGCCGAGGCCCTGCGCCGGCGCGGCGGTGCCTGCGACTACGGCGACCTGGCCGATCAGGCGCTCGCGGTGGCCGCAGCGCTCACCGATGCGGGCGTGCGGCCGGGCGATACCGTCGCGGTGATCGTTCCCAAGGGGCATCGGCAGATTCCGGCCGTACTCGGTGTGCTGGCCGCGGGCGCGGCCTACGTGCCGATCGGCACCGGTCAGCCGTCGGCGCGGCGCGACCGCATTCTGGCCCGCGCGGGCGCCCGGGTCGCGCTCACCGATGCGGCGCTCGAGCTGCCGGCCGATGTCACCCCGATCGCACTGAGCACCGCGCTGGCGGGTCGTCGCCTCGATCGCGCCTACGCCAGCGATCCGGATGCCGTCGCCTACGTGCTGTTCACCTCCGGATCCACCGGTGAGCCCAAGGGTGTGGAGGTCAGCCATCGGGCCGCCGCCAACACCGTCGACGCCCTCGCGGCGTATTTCGGCCTGGACGCGCACGCTCGCCTGCTGGGCCTGTCGTCGCTGGAATTCGATCTGTCGGTCTTCGACATCTTCGCCCCGCTCGCGCTGGGCGGTGCGCTGGTGTGTGTGGACGCCGAGATCGAGCGGGACGCCCGGGCGTGGGCCCGGCTGATCGCCGAACACGAAGTGAGCGTGCTCAATTGCGCGCCCGGCTTGATCGGGATGTTGCTGGACTCCGCCGACGCGCAGGACCTGCGCACCCTCCGGGTGGTCGTCACCGGCGGCGACCGGGTCGACGCCGAACTCGCCCGTCGCCTGCGCGCCCTGGTGCCCGGCCTGCGTTTCGCCGGTCTGGGCGGAGCCACCGAGGCCGCGATTCATTCGACCGTCTGCGAAGTGACCGAGGACTTCCCGGCCGACCGCACCGCGGTGCCCTACGGCACGCCGCTGGCCAATGTGGCGATGCGCGTGGTGAACGAGCGCGGCGAGGACTGCCCCGACTGGGTCGTCGGCGAATTGTGGATCGGCGGAACCAGTGTGGCCGACGGCTATCGCGGCGATCCGGAACGCACCGCGCAGCGTTTCGTCGAGTACGGCGGCCTGCGGTGGTACCGCACCGGCGATCTGGCCCGCTATCTGCCCGACGGCACCGTCGACTTCCTCGGTCGCGCCGACCATCAGGTGAAGATCCGCGGCTACCGCGTGGAACTCGGCGAGGTCGAAACCGCCCTGACCACACTGCCGTCCGTGCAGCAGGCCGTCGCGCTGGTGACCGGTTCCGGCCGGTTGGCGGCCGCGGTGCGGGCCGGCGCGGTGGTCACCGCCGACGAACTGCGGGCCGCGCTGCGGGATCTGCTTCCCGCCCACATGATTCCGGACCTGATCGAAACCGTGTCCGAGATTCCGCTGACTCCCAACGGGAAATTGGACCGGGCGGCGATCCGGCGGCTGATGGAGGCGGGCGCGCCCGACGCCGGCGCATCCGCGGTGCCGCCGGCGAACGAGGTCGAGGCGGCGCTGGCCTATATCGCGGCGCAGATTCTCGGTGTCGACACCCTCGGTGTGGAAACCGATTTCTTCGAGATCGGCGGCAATTCGATTCTGGCCACCACGCTGACCGCCCAGGTGCGCGGACTGCTCGCGGTCGAGAAATTCGGTGTCACCGCGGTATTCGCCGGCCGGACGGTGCGCCGCATCGCCGCGCAGTTGCAGGCCGACGAAACCATCCCGGGTCGCTTGGCGCAGGTCTCGCGAATCCTGCTGGAGCTGGCCGAAGTGCCGGTGCCCCAGCCTCATTCGGCACAGGCCGATTCGGCTCTCGCCTCGGCGGGGAACTGAGCCACCGCAGCACAGGCCCCGAGTTTTCGTTGTAGACAGATTGGTTCGTCAGATGCGTTCGCTGGAAGACCTGCAGGTAGCGATGGCCGCTCGGCTCGCCGAGGAGGGTTTGGCCACCGCCGCGGCTGTGCCGGTGCGCCGGAATCCGGAACGGGCGCCGTTGTCGTTCGGCCAGCGTTACGTGTGGGCGCATCAGCAGATTTCGCCCGGCAGCTCCGCCTACAACCTGTGCCTGGCGTTGACCTTCGAGGGCGCGGCGGACGCCGAGCCGATCGATGTGGGCGCCCTGCGCACGGCCTTCGCCGCGCTCGTCGAGCGGCACGAGGTGCTGCGCACCACCTATCACACCGATGAGGACGGTGAGCCCTATCAGCGGATCCATTCCGACCTGCCGCCCCGGCTGGTGGAGGAGGATCTGTCCGGTCTCGCCGAGGAGCAGGCCCGGCAGCGGTTGCGTGAGCTGACCGAGGCCGCGGCCCGGGAAACCTTCGATCTGACATCGGAGTCCTCGCTGCGGGTGACCTTCGTTCGCATATCCGCCGGTGAACTGGTCGCGGTGGTGGTCATTCAGCACATCGCGTGGGACGGTATGACACTGCCCGCGCTCTCGCGGGATGTGGAGAACTTCTACCGGCAGGCACTGACCGGCCCGGTCACGGTGGAGCCGCTGCGGTTACAGGTCGCCGATTTCGCCGAATGGGAGGCCGACCGGTTCGCCGCCGACGACCATGCCGAGGATATTCGCTTCTGGCGCAACAGCTTCGACGGTGAACTGCCGGAACTGCAGCTGCCCTACGATCGCCGCCCGGTCGCGGCCACCGAACGCGGAGCCCGCTGCGATCGCCCGCTGAGCGCGGCCGCCGACGCGACGCTGCGCCGCCTCACCGCCGACCTGCGCACCACCCCGTTCTCGGTGTTCCTCGCCGCCTATTACGTCGCGCTGCGCGAGATGACCGGGCGCACCGACATGGTCATCGGCACCACCGTGGCCAACCGCGAAGAGTCCGGGATGGAACTGCTGATCGGCAATCTCGGCAATATGCTCCCGCTGCGCATCGCCGGCCGCGACGATCAGCGCTTCGCCGAGCTGGTCGAGCACGTGCGCGGCGTGATCACCGACGCGTTCGGGCACAAGCATTTTCCGCAGGAAGGCATCGTCCGCGCGGTGAACGCCGCGACCGGCAACGTCGGCTCCCAGCTGTTCGACACGATGGTGCTGTTCCTGCACCAGAAAATCGACGGCCCCCAGCTTCCGGGCGCCACCACCAGCTGGGAGTTGATGGACAACGGCGCGGCCCTGCTGCCGCTGGTGGTGGAGACCTTCATGCACGGTGATCGGACCGACGTCCAGATCACCTATCGCACCGATCTTTTCGATCCCGTCACGATCGATCGCCTGCACGAATACATCGACCTCGTGCTCGCCGCCGCGACCGCCGACCGAAAGGTATCGGAGCTCGCCACGTTGTCGCCGACCGATCGTAAGGCGCTGGCGCAGTGGTCGCACGGCGCCGCGGTGCCGATCGAGGCGCAGACCGCCGACGCGATGATCCGCGCCTCCGCGCGCACCTACCCGGACCGTACGGCCGTGGTGTTCGGCGATATCGAACTGACCTACCGCGAATTCGACACCCGGGTGAACCGGCTCGCGCGCCTGCTGCTCGCGGAGGGCGTGCGGCCCGGCGATCGAGTCGGCGTCTACGCCGAACGCAGTGAGCGGCTGCCGATCGCGTTCGCGGCGGTGCTGCGCGTCGGCGCGGTGTATTTCCCGATCGACCCCAGCTATCCGCTCGACCGCATCGAGTACATGCTCGGCGATGCCGAGCCGGCGCTGCTGCTGATGTCGGCCGACAGGGAACTTGCCCTCGAAAGCCATGTCGCGGCAATCGATCTCAGCGACAAGTCGGTGATCGAACGGCTGTCCGCGCTGGACGGCTCGGAGCTGTCGCCGGGCGAGCTGCCGCGGCCCCTGCATCCGCTCGACCCCGCCTATCTGCTCTATACCTCCGGCACCACCGGCCGCCCGAAAGGTGTCGTGATCCACCACCGCGGAATCGCCAACCATGTGCAGTGGATGCGCGACTACCTCGGCTTCGGCGAGGAGCGCATCCTGCAGAAGGCGCCGATCGGCTTCGACGTCTCGGTCTTCGAGCTGGTGAACGCGCTGTGCACCGGATCGGCGACGGTGCTGCCGCCGCCGCGGTGGTGGCAGGCCGATGTGGAGGCGCTCGCCGATATCATCCACCGGCACCGCATCACGCAGATCTCGCTGGTGCCCAGTGTGGTTCGCGCCTTCATCGATGCGGGGCCGGACCCGGCGCGGCTGCAATCCATGCGCTATGTGTATCTGGGCGGCGAGGCGGTGCCGCCGGCGCTGGTCGAGGAATCGAGCCGCTTCTTCGGCGGTACGGTGCTCGGTCTCTACGGCCCCACCGAGGGGTCGATGGACCTCATGCACGAGGACTTCGCCGGGCGGACGAACACCGAGGAGGCGGCCGGTACCGCGCTCGAACCGGCGCTCATCGGCCTGCCCGAATGGAATTCGTCGGTGTACGTGCTGGACGAGCGGTTGCGGCAGGTGCCGCCCGGTGTGATCGGTGAGCTCTACCTCGGCGGCGTGCAGCTGGCCCAGGGCTACCATCGCCGCCCCGATCTGACCGCCGGGGCCTTCGTGGCATGCCCGTTCGCCGGTGAGCCCGGGGCCCGGATGTATCGCACCGGCGATATCGTGCGCTGGAATTCGCAGGGCCGCATGGAATATCTGGGCCGGGTCGACGATCAGGTCAAGGTGCGCGGACATCGCATCGAGCTGGGTGAGATCGGCACCGTGCTGCGCCGCGTGCCCGGTATCGCCTCCGCCGTCGCGATCACCGTGCCGCAGGGCGAGCCGAGCCACGACCTGGCGCTGGTGGCCTACTATGTGCCCGAGGCGAACTCGGAGTTCGCCACCGCCGGCGACGCCGAGAACACCGAGCGCATCAAAGCCGCACTGGCGCAACGCCTGCCGGAATACATGATCCCCACGGCACTCGTGAAACTGGCGGCACTGCCGCTGACCGCCAACGGCAAACTCGACCGCCGGGCCCTGCCGCAGCCGGATCTGGGTGGCAGCACCGGGCACGGGCGGGAACTGCGCGAAGGCGCCGAAGCCGCGGTCGCGGAGGTGGTGCGCGCGGTGCTGCACCTCGGCGATACCACCGCGCTGGCGGCCGACGACGATTTCCTGGCCCTGGGCGGCGATTCCATCAGCGCGATCCGGATGGCGTCGGCGTTGAAGAAGTACGGATTGCTGATCACCACCAGCGCGCTGTTCGACGCGCGCACGATCGCCCGCATCGCCGCGGCGTGCGAGCCGATCGCCGAAAGCAGCGGCCCGGCCCTGGTCGAGGCGGAGAGCCCGGCCGGCTGGATCCCGCTCAATCCCATCGCTGCCCTGCTCACCGAACAATCCGACGACTACCGCTCCTATACCCAGGCCACCGCGGTCGTGGCGCCCGCGCACAGCACTCGCGAGCAGATCGCCGAGGTCGTCTCGGCGCTGGCCGCACGCCATCCGATGCTGCGTGCCCGGCTCGGCACCGGTCCCCTCGGCGCCACGGCTTATTACGTCCCGGAACCGGACGAGCCGACCGCCCCGCCCACCCTCGCCGAGGTCGTGATCGATGACGAGAACTGGGACCGCACCGCGGGTGCGCAGCTGAATGCGCAGTTGGTCGAGCTGAGCGCGCAGCTGGACCCCGACGCGGGGCGCATGCTCGCCGCCGCCTGGGTGCACTCCGCCGACGGAACGCAGGGGCGGCTGCTGCTGGTCGTCCACCACTTGGTGGTCGACGGTGTGTCCTGGCGTGTGCTGCATGACGATCTGCGTGGACTGTGGGGTGTCGCGGCCACGACGGTCGAACCGCAGCCGGGGACCTCGGTCAAGACCTGGAACACCGGCCTGGTGCAGGTGGCCGACAGCGACGCCGTCCTCGCGACACTGCCGTACTGGCGCGCGGCCGCCGAAGCGGTGGATCCGCCGCTCGGCAGTCGCGCCCTGGACCCGGCCGTCGACACCGTCGCGGCCGTGCGCGAGGTCACCGCCACCCTCGACGCGGACGACACCGCGTTCCTGATGAGCACGGCTACAACGGCTTTCGGCTGCGATTTTCTCGACATCCAGGTCGCCTCGCTCGCGGTCGCGATCCATCGCTTCCGCCGCCGCCGCGACCGGGACGCGGATGCGGTCGCGGTGACGATGGAACGACACGGCCGGGTCGAAACCCTGTTCAGCGGAGTGGATCTCGCGAACACCGTCGGCTGGTTCACCACCACCTACCCGGTCTCGCTGCGCATTCCGGATGCGGGCGAGCAGGTCGAATCCGCGGTGAAGGCGGTCAAGGAGCAACTGCTCGCGGTGCCCGAATCGGGGATCGGCTGGGGACTGCTGAGCCGGCTCAACCCGGAGACCCGCGCCGAGCTGGCCGGTTCACGCTCGCCGCAGGTGAGTTTCAATTACATGGGCCGATTCGCCGAGTCCGCCGCGGACCGCGACTCGGTCCGAACCTGGGATGCCGCACCGGAATTCGGCTATCTGGGTGGCCATGCGGATCCGGCCATGCCGGCCCCGGCGCTGCTGGACGTCAACACCGTGGCACTTGCCGACGGCGACAGTGTGCGGTTGCACGCCTCCTTCCGGTTCCCGGCTGGCCCGCTGTCCGTGGACGAAGCCGGCGAACTGGCCCAGCTGTGGACCGAGGGCCTGGGCGAACTCGTGAAGACGGTGCGCGACAACCCAATTCGCCGCCTCACGCCCAGCGACGTGGTCGCCGACGAGGTGACCCAGCCGGATCTGGATCGCTGGCAGGCGCTGTATCGCGGATGCGTGGACATCTACCCGCTGGCCCCGCTGCAGGCCGGTCTGTACTTCACCGCGCTCGGCTCCGCGGGCAACGACGTCTACAACGTGCAGACGCTCATCGGGGTCCGTGGCGAACTCGACCTGCCGCGGCTGTCCGCGGCCTTCGACACCGTGCTCAACCGCTATCCCAATCTGCGCGTGTCGATTTCGGTGTCGCATGCGGGACAGCCCTATGCGGTGGTCGCCGACCACATGAGCATCCCGGTGCGCGAGATCGACTTCGTGGACCTGCCCGACGCGCAGGAGCGGCTGCACGACTTCTTCCGCGCCGACCAGGCGGAACATTTCGACCTCACCCAGGGCCCGCTGCTGCGGGTCACCGTGGTGCATCTGCCCGGCAACCGGCACACGGTCGTGCTGACCTCGCATCATCTGCTGACCGACGGCTGGTCCGGGCAGCTGCTGCCGCGGGAGATCTTCGCCGAATACGCTGGACGCGGGGGCGAGCCACTCGGCGATCCGGACACCTTCGCGCGGTTCCTGCGCCTCACCCGGGACCGGGAGGAGGCCACCGAGGCGGCCTGGCGGAACTACCTCGAGGATGTGCGACCGTGCCTCGTCGCCCCGGCCCGCACGCCCGACAGCGGCGGCGTACCGGAGGGGCGCACGTTCGTTCTCGACGACGACACGGTCGCGCGTGCCACCGAACTGGCCGCCGAGCAAGGCGCCACCTTCAGTCTGGTCTGCCAGCTCGCCTGGGCCAACGCGCTGCGATACGTCACCGGCGACCAGGCAACGGTTTTCGGCGAGGTGGTGTCGGGCCGGCCCGCCGACCTCGACGGCGTCGACCATGCGGTCGGCTGTTTCGCCAACACCATTCCGGTCGCGATCGACCTGGCCGGCGACCGGACCTGGCGCGACCATCTCGCCGAAATGCAGCGGCACCGGGTGGATCTCATGGAGTATCACCAGTACCGGCTCACCTCGGCGATGCGGGCGGCGGGACGGTCGGGCCCGGCGGCGCGCAAGCTGTTCGACAGCATGTTCGTCTTCCAGTCCTATCCGCCGGGCCGCGACGAACTGGAAACCTCGTTGCGCGAGGGCGGTTTGGAGCTGGTGTCGTTCGAGGGCGGCGGCGCCACCGACAACGCGCTGCTGCTGATGATCTTCCCGGCCAATTCCCTGCTGCCCGGCGACGCCGTGCAGGCAGTGGTGTTCTACGCCGAGGACAGTTTCGAAGCCGACGACGCCCGGATCATCGAGACCGCGTTCCGGAATACGTTGCGCGCCATCGTCGAACAGCCCGACCGCGCCGTCGCCGACACCACCGTGCTCGACGACGAGGATCAGGGCCTGCTGGTGATGCGGCGGATGTGGCAGTGACAGATATGAGGAGTCGGACGAGCATGGCAGCAGCACCCGGTTGGATCCGGCAGTTCCACGCACCGCGCGGGGCGAGCGCACCGTTGATCATCTGCCCGCACGCGGGCGGCGGCGCATCGACCTATCGGCCCTTCTCGAAGCAGTTGCGCGACCATTTCGACGTCGGTGTGCTGCAGTACCCCGGCCGGCAGGACCGCGCTCGCGAGGCCGCGCTGCGGACGCTGCCGGAGATCGCCGAGGGTGCCTTCGACGAGTTCGCGCTCTCACCGTGGAACCGCGACGAGCCGATCACGGTGCTCGGCCACAGTATGGGGTCGATCGTGGCCTTCGAATTCGTCCGCATCGCCGAATCCGAAGGCGTGCCGGTGCGATTGCTGGCCGTCTCGGGTGCGGTTCCCCCGTCGCGGGTAGCCGAGATGCCCAACCATCCGACCGAGGACGAACAGTTGCTCGACCATATGGCCGGGCTGGAGGGCACCGGCTCGGATCTACTAGGTAATCGTGACCTGATGCGGATGGCGCTGCCCGCGCTGAAGGCCGACTACGCCGCCTTCGACCGCTACACCTGCCCGCCGGACGTGCGGGTACAGGCTCCCGTCCAGGCGATGGGCGGCAGCGACGACGAGTACGTCACCATGGGCGACCTCTACGGCTGGCAGCAGCACACCGAATCGCAGCTGTCGGTATCGATATTCGACGGTGGCCACTTCTATTTGCACGACCACGTGGAGGGCATCGCGGAGCTGCTCGTCGCCGAGATGGAGACCACAGCATGAGCGACGCGACCGGAGGCGGCAGCGTGCGTAACCACGGAGGGAGCCGGGAATGCCCGCAGGTGACCACAGCATGAGTGATGCGGATCCCATCGTCGTCAGCGGCCTCGCCGTCGAGGCGCCCGGCGGCATCGAGACCCCCGGCCAGTACTGGGCGGCGCTGTCGCAGGCCCGCGATCTGACCGGGCCGTTCCCGCGCGACCGCGGCTGGCCACTCGCCGAACTGCTGAACCTGTCGCGCCACGAGGGCTGGGCCGCGGTCCGCGACGCGGGCGGATTCCTCGATCGCGCAGCGGAATTCGATCCGATGTTCTTCGGCATCACACCACGCGAGGCGGTCGCGATGGATCCGCAGCAGCGGGTGGCGCTGCGGGTGGCCTGGCGGGCGCTCGAGAACGCCGGGCTCAATCCCGCGGCCATCGACGGTGACGAGGTGGGCTGTTATATGGGCGCCTCGCCGACCGAATACGGTCCGCACGGCGCCGAGGTCAACGACTATTCCGGCTATCGTGTGGCCGGCGCGGCGCTGGGAGCGGTGGCCGGGCGAATCTCCAACTGCCTCGGCCTCGGCGGTCCGTCGATCGTGGTCGACACCGCCTGTGCCTCGTCGCTGTCTGCGCTGCATATGGCGGCGGCGGCGATCCGCGCCGGGGAATGTGAGTGGGCGCTGGCCGGTGCGGTCTGTGTGATGGGTTCGCCCGCCGCGTTCTTCGAATTTTCCAAGAACAACGCGCTGGCCGCGGACGGGCAGTGCAAACCGTATTCGGATGCCGCCGACGGCACGCTCTGGGGTGAGGGCGCGGGGGTGGTCGTGCTGGAACGCGAATCGCGGGCCCGCGCGGCCGGTCGCCGGATCTACGGCCGGTTGCTCGCCACCCGGGTCAACCACAACGGCGCCGGAGCGCCGATCGCCGTGCCGAGCAGCCGCGCGCAGGAGCGACTGATCCGCGCGACGGTTGCGGCGGCGGGAATTTCACCCGAGGTCGTCGGCATGATCGAAGGCCACGGCACCGCGACGGCGGTCGGCGATCCGCTGGAACTCGAGGCGCTGGACCGCGTCTACGGATCGGGCTCCGCGCGCCTGGGCTCGGTGAAATCGAATCTGGGCCACGCACAGGCGGCGGCGGGCATGCTCGGGCTGATCAAGGTGCTGCTCAGCGGTCTGCGCGGACAGATCGCGCCGACCCGCTTCGCCGACAATCCGACCGGCAAGGTGGATTGGGACGCGACCGGCTTGCGGCTGGCGGCGAAACTCGAGGACTGGCAGCCGCACGACGGCGTGCGCTACGGGGCGGTGTCGTCGTTCGGGGTGTCGGGCACGAATGCCCATGCGCTGCTGGCCATTCCGGCCGAATAGGAGAGTCATGTCTAGCTACCGCCTGCCCGACGGCAGCGTCCCGATCCTGCTGTCCAGCGACAACCCGGACCTGCTGGGACGGGAGGCGGCCGCCGTCGCGGACTACCTCGCCGACCATCCCGAGGTGACTCCGGACCGCCTGGCCGACATGCTGTTTCGCACCCGCTCGCCGCGCCGCCATCGCGCTGTGATCATGGCGGATGCGCAGACCGATGTGATCGCCGCGCTGCGTGCCGTCGCCGACGGCCGCCCGCATCCGGCGGTGGTGCGATCGGAGCGCGCCGCGACCGCGCAGCGCGTGGCCTACGTCTTTCCCGGCCAGGGCAGCCAGCGCCCCGGTATGGGCGCGATGCTCTACGAGCACTCATCGGCCTATCGCGATGCTGTCGACGAGTGCGACAAGGTCTTTCACGATCTCTACGGCTGGTCGCCGCGCGCCTATCTGCTCGAGGCCGGGCAGGAGGCCGACGACAAGGCGCTGACCGTGCAACCGGCGCTGTTCGTGCAGATGGTCGGTGTGGCGGCGATGTGGCAGGCCGCCGGGGTCGGCCCGGGTGTGACCGTCGGGCATTCGCAGGGTGAGATCGCCGCCGCCTACGTCAGCGGGGCGCAGACCCTGCGGGACGCGGTCCGGATCGTCACCACCCGGGCGCGGATCGTCGACGACCGTCAGCTCAGCGGGTATTCCATGGCGGTGCTGGGCATCGACCGCGACGAGTGCGAGGACCTGATCGCACGCCAGGCCGATTTCGTGGAGTTGTCGGTGATCAACTCCCGCCACATCATCGCGATCTCCGGAGAACGCGACGCCGTCGTCGCCATCGTCGAATCGCTCAATGCCGCAGGAAAATTCGCCAAAGAGATTCGCGTCCAATATCCGGCGCACACCTCCTATGTGAGTGCCGGGCGCGAATTGCTGGCTGCCACGGTCGGTCCGGAAATGGACAACCACGCCTTCATCGACACCGAGATCGACTGTATCGGCGCCACCATGGGCGACCGCCTCCATCCGGGTCTGTCCATCGTCGACTACTGGTATCTGAACCTGCGTAACCGGGTGCGCTTCGACCTGGCGATCCGGAAAGCCGTGGAGGCCGGGGCGAGCACCTTCATCGAGATCTCCGAACATCCGACGCTGATGCTCGCGATTCAGGAGAATCTGTCGGAAGTTCCGGGGCAGCGGGAATTTCGGACGTTGGGCACCTCGCGCCGCACCGCCGAGGATCTGCGAGAGTTCACCCGCAATCTGGCGACCGTCGCGGTGCACGACGCGAACTATCGGTGGGAGGCGCTGCGCGAACCGGGCGCCGGTGGCGTGCCCGCGCTGCCGCTGCTCGATTTCCCCAACACGCAGATGAGCGCCAAATCGCTGTGGGCGTCGTTCGACTACGCTCGCACTGCCGAAAAGAGCCCCGCCGGAAGTGATTCCGACGATTCCACCGTCGCCCCGCAGCGGGTGCTCGAGACCTGGACCAGATTGCGGCGGCGCACGATGGTGCCGCCGCGGACCCTCGCGGTGGTCGATCCGAGCGGCGCTCACGCCGAACTCGCGGCCGCCGTCCGCGCGGCCGCGCCCCGCCAGGGCGCCACGGTGATCGAGGCGGGTACCGGCGCGCGGCCGGACACCCTGGTGGTGCTGGCCCCGCCCGCGTCGCCGGACGGTCCGGTGCACGATGTGTCCGAATTCCTCGGGGACCGCGGCTGGTTGGCCGAACTCGACGGCATCGGCGATATCTGGCTGGTGACCAGCGGCGGCGAACAGGTCGTCGACTCAGATCTGCCGGATCCGTTCCATGCCGCCGCACAGGCCGGATTCCGTTGTCTGGCAGCCGAACACGTCGGCGTCGCCTTCCGGCACGCCGATCTCGGCGCCGGGACCGATGCCGCTGCGGCGGCGAAGGCGCTGCTCGGCGCGATCCATATCGCGGGGGAGCCGGAATTGGCCGTGCGCGACGGCGGCTACTACGCGAAACGGCTGATCCTCGACGACACCGAGGGTGATATTCCGCCGCACGGGGAGGAACTGCGCGAGGTCGTCATCGTCGGCGGCACCGGCAAGGTGGGGCTCGACCTCTGCGAGCAGTTCGCCGCCGCGGGCGCGGGCCGGATCACGGTGATCAGCCGGTCCGGCGGTTCGGCCGCCGCTGCCGCGCGCATCGCCGAGATCGGCGCCCGGCACGATTCCGAGATCGTGGTGCGCCGCTGCGACGCCGGTGACGCAGACGCACTCGCCGACCTCGCGGCGGACTACGCCGCGAGCCCGGCGACCCTCGTCGTGCATGCCGCCGTGGATTACGACGCCGCGGCCGCCGATCCGGATCCGGCGGCCATTCGCGCGGCCGCCAACGCCAAATCCGTCGTGCTGCACAACCTCACGCGTATCTTCCCGCGCACCGACGACGGTCGCATCGTGGTGTGCTCGTCGCTGTCGGCCACACTGGGCGGGCGCGGGCATATGGTCTACTCCGCGATCAACCGGATGCTGGACGCGCAGGCCGCGCACTACCGGGCCGAAGGCATCCGATGCTCGTCGGTGCAGTGGGGCCTGTGGCGGGCGGTCGGCGCCGACCATGCCGAAGCGCTGGCTCGCATCAGCGGCACCGGATTGCTGCCGATGGACCCGGCGGTGGCGGTCGCCGCCGGCTTCGCGCCGCGTGCGGCCACTGTGCTGGTCGCCGCCGCCCAGTGGGGTCGCATCCGAGATCTCTTCTCGGTCTTCGGTTTCGCGCCGCTGTTCGCCGAACTGCCCGACGACGAACCGGAGCCGGAGGCGGCCACGGTTGCCGAACCGGTGGCCGAACCCGAGCCCGCCGCCGACACGGCCGCCGCGCCGCGCGGCACCGCCGACACCGTGCGCGATGCCCTGCGGGTGGTGATGGGGTTGGAACCGAGCGAGGCCGTCGACGGATCGGTCCCGCTGGTGGCGCTGGGCCTGGATTCGCTGCAGGCACTCGACCTCCGCAAGCGGGTCGAGGCCGAATTGCGGCGGGATCTCCCGGTCACCGCCATTCTCGGCGGCGCCTCCCTCGACGAGGTGGTGGCGCTGCTCGGCTGAGGCCGAGGCGGTGGAGTCCATCGAATTATCAAGTTAGCCTTACCAAAGTAAATGGGCGGGCGCTCGGACGGAGAGCATGGTGTCGAATTCAATGGGTAGTCCGGCGGATACGGACAACGCGATCGTCGTCGACGGTGTCGAGAAGACCTTCGGCGCGGTGCGCGCGTTGCGAGGTATCAGCTTCAGCGCCCCCGCGGGCAGTGTGCTGGGTGTGCTCGGGCCCAACGGCGCGGGTAAGACCACCACGGTGTCGGTGTTGTCGACGCTGATCCGTCCCGACGCCGGTAGTGCGCGGGTAGCCGGCTTCGACGTCGTCACCCAGGCCGCGCAGGTCCGCTCCTCGATCATGCTGACCGGCCAGTACGCGGCGCTCGACGAAATGCTCACCGGCCGGGAGAATCTGGTGCTCTTCGCCCGTCTGATGGGCTTGCGGCGCAAGGCCGCCGCGCAGCGCGCCGAGGAACTGCTGGAGCAGTTCGCGCTCACCGAGGCCGCGGGACGACGGGTCGGCCAGTACTCCGGCGGTATGCGCCGGCGCATCGATATCGCCTGCGGATTGGTCCGGCCGCCGCGCGTGGTCTTCCTCGACGAACCCACCACCGGTCTGGACCCCGTCAGCCGCCAGAGCCTGTGGGCGCTGGTGCGCTCGCTCAAGGAACAGGGCGTCACGATTCTGCTCACCACGCAGTACCTCGAGGAAGCGGATGCGTTGAGCGACAACATCATTGTCGTCGACAAGGGCACCGTGATCGCCGAGGGCACCGCCGATCAGCTCAAGGCCCGCTCCGGCGACAGCTACTGCGAGGTCGTCCCGGTCGATGCCGGCGATGTGCCGGCCGTGGCCGCCGCGCTGGCGAGCCTGGGGGAGGTCACGATCGCCGAATCGCAGGACCGGGTGTCGGTGCCCGCGCCCGGTGGCGCGGTGACGCTGTCGGATGCGCTGGACCGGATCAACAGCGCGGGAATCGAATTGATCGACATCGCCTTGCGCCGTCCCTCCCTCGACGAGGTCTTCATCCAGCTGACCAAACCGGCCGAAGAGATTCCGGCATGACCGCGGCGAGCACCGAAACCCCCGAACTGTTCCGGGTTCCGGCCGGGCTGCAATGGACGGCATTGAGCGGCCGCATGATTCGCACCGCGCTGCGCGAGGGCGATCTGGTGCTGGCCTTCGCCGCGCCGGTGGTGTTCTTCGTCTGCTTCTACGTGCCGCTGCGGCATTCGATGGAGGCCGGTGGTATCGACTACGCGCAGTACCTGCTGCCCTTGATCGCGGTCTTCGCCATGTTCTTCACCTCCATGTTCGCCGGTGACCGGGCGGCGCGAGAGGTCGTGGGCGGCATGGCCACCCGGCTGCGGGCGATGCCGGTGCCGCCGTGGGTTCCGGTGACCGCTCGGATGTCGGCGAATCTGGTGCGCGCCGTCGCCGCCTTCGCCGGGGCGCTGATCATCGGCACGATCGTCGGATTCCGATTCCACGGCGCGGATTCCGCGCTGGTCTTCGTGCTGGTGGTCCTGGCGTTCGGCGCCACGCTCGTGATCGCCACCGACGCGCTCGGCACCATCACGCGTAACAGCGAACTCAGCGGCACCGTCCTGTTCGGCCCGCAACTGCTGCTGGTGATGACCTCCACCGGGTTCGTTCCGGTGCAGGGTTTTCCGGGCTGGATCCAGCCGTATGTACGCAATCAGCCGGTCTCGCAGATCACCGACGCGCTGCGTGGACTGGCGGCGGGGAAGTACCCCGCCGAGCTCGGCGTGGCCGCGATCTGGATCGCGGTGCTGCTGGTGGTCGCCGTGGTCCTGGCAGTGCGAGCGGAAGGGCACCGGCGATGAGTGCGACCGTTATGGACAATTCTCCTGTGCTCGGCACCCGGATCGGTGATCTGTGGTCGCAGACCCTGATCGAGACCGGTCGCCTGCTGCGGCGCTGGTCACGGCAGCCGGAGGTGATCACCAGCACGCTGGTGTTGCCGATTCTGCTGCTGCTCATGTACGACCTGGTGCTCGACAAATCCCTCGGCGCCGCCGGCGGGGCCGACCCGATCTACGGGTTCGTGCCGATGATCGCCGTCGCCGGGGCGATGTACGGCGCGATGGGTACCGGCATGTCGTTGTACGCCGAGCGGGAAAGCGGTCTGCTGCGCCGATTCTGGGTGCTTCCGATGCATCGCTGGGCCGGACTGTCCGGCCGGCTGGCCGCCGAATGCGCCCGCGCGCTCGCGGCGACGGTCGTGGTCGTCGCCGTGGGCATGGCGCTGGGCCTGCGGTTCCAGCAGGGCTGGGGCGGTGCGATCGGCGTCCTGCTGGTACCGGTGATCGTGATCGCCGGATTCACCCCGCTGGTCATCGCGGTCGGGGTGAGCAGCGCCGGTGACAAGGTGGTGCAGCTGTTCGCGATCGTGGTGTTGGTCGGCATGTTCTTCAATTCCGGATTCGTGCCGGTGCAGAACTATCCGGGCCGGCTGCAACCGATCGTGCGGGCTCAGCCGATGAGCTGCGCCATCGAGGCGATGCGCGACTTCACTCTAGGTGGTCCGCTGCTGGTTCCGGTATTGCAGACCGTGGCGTGGTCGGTGGGTCTGATGGTGGTTTTCGGCGCCGTGGCCATTCGCGGTTACCGTCGCGCCGCCCAGAGTTGACCCGTCTTCCGCCTCCCGACAAGCCATTAGCCCGTCATTAGCGAGACACGCCGAGTGTCATTCTGATTCACCGAAGATCGATCCGCCTTTTTCGGTACTGTCGAGATCCGTTTGTTCGTTCCGATAGGCATCCCGAGGCTCAGGAAAGGACGAATCGTGCGGAGCCGGATACGCAGTTGTACCGCTGTCTTGTTCGGAGCTCTCATCGCCGTTGCGGGCGGAATGGTTTCCGCGCCGCATGCCTGGACGCAGCCTCCGGCGCAGGCCGCCGCCGATGAGGATTTCTACGTTCCGCCGGCGCCCCTGCCCCCTGCTCCTCCGGGAGCCATCATGCGAGCTCAGCCCGCATCGCTGATGTTCTCGGCGCCGGGACAGCCCGGCGTCGTCCCGGCGATCTCGACACGCATGATGTATCTCAGCAACGACACGCACGACGCGCCGACCGCGGTGACGGGAACGTATCTGCAGCCGATGCTGCCGTGGACCGGTCCCGGTGACCGCCCATTGGTCGCGTACGCGGTCGGCACGCAGGGGCAGGGCGACCAATGCGCGCCCTCGAAATTGCTCCCGCAACTCGTCCGATACCAGCCGCCGTTCGACGTCATCGCCGAATACGATGTGTTGGCGCTGTATTCGCTGCTGTCACGCGGTATGGCCGTCGTGGTCACCGATTACCATGGGCTGGGCACACCGGAAATGCACGACTTCCTGAATCGGAGAGCGCAATCCTATGCGGTACTCGATTCGGCGCGGGCCGCGGAGCAGTTGCCGAACAACGGCCTGGGGCCGCGGCCGCCGGTCATCGTGTACGGCTACTCCCAAGGGGGTATGGCCTCGGCCGGTGCGGCCGAACTGCAACCGAGCTATGCGCCCGAGCTGAATATGCGCGGCGCCTACATCGGCGGGCCGGTGGTCGATCCCGAATACTTCATCGGCTTCAACGAGGGCCAGCCGAGCCTTTCCGGCGCGGTGGGATTCACACTCAACGGCATCGCGGCGGACTATCCCGAGACGCGCCCGGAACTCGACGCCGAACTCAACGACGCCGGCAAGGCGCTGCTGAGCGATGCCGCGAATAAATGTGCCATCGCGGTATCGATCGACAATCCGCAGCGGCAGACGGCCCAGTTCACCTCCAGTGGACAGCCACTCACCACGGTGATCGACCGGTCCCCGGCGTTGAGCCAGGCCTTCGCCGATCAGCGCATCGGTGGCGGCACGCCGGCGGCGCCGGTGCTCATCGCCTCGGCGAAGAACGACGAGGGCGCGCCGTACGCGCCCATCCGAGATGTGGCCGCCGCGTGGTGCAGTCGCGGCGTCCCGGTGCAGATCGACGCGAACTCCCAGCTTCCGCCGATTTCCGGCGTCGTCGGCACCCACGATCTCGCCTTCTTCCCGTCCTTGGCGGCCTCGCAGATGTGGCTGACCGATCGGCTCGCGGCGGCACCCGCGGCGAGCAATTGCGCCGCGTTGCCGTAGCGGCCGCCGTGCCCGGAGGGGCCGCAGAGGCCCACCCGGGCCACCGATGTTCGATCGCTCGACGCTCGATGTATATCCGCTGAAAACGCAGGGAAGGATCGATCGTGAGGGGCTTGATCCACAGATGGAACGCAGTTCTGTTCGGCTCGCTCGTCGTCATCGCGGGCGCGGCGATATCGGCGCCACCCGCGTCGCCGCAACCGGCTACGCAGGTCGCCGCCGATGATTTCTACGTACCGCCGCCGGTACCGCCGATGCCGCCGGGCGCGATCCTTCGTGCTCAACCGGCAGCGCTGGTGATGTCGGCACCCGGCCAACCGGGTGTCGTGCCGGCGGCGTCGACGCGAATGATGTACATCAGCAGCGATACTCACGATGCCCCGACCGCGGTGGTGGCGACGTATCTGCAGCCGACACTGCCATGGACCGGCCCGGGTGAACGTCCGCTGGTCGCCTACGGAGTCGGCTCGCAGGGCCAAGGCGATCAGTGCGCGCCGTCGAAGGTGCTGCCGCAGCTGGCCCAGTTCCAGCCGCCGTACGACGTCATCGCCGAATACGACGTCATCGCGCTGACGTCGTTGCTCGCGCGCGGTATGGCCGTGGTGCTGACCGATTATCACGGGCTGGGCACACCCGAGGTGCACGATTTCCTTAACCGGAAAGCGCAGGCGTATGCGGTACTCGACTCCGCGCGTGCCGCATTGCAGCTACCTGGGACCGGGCTGAATCCACACTCTCCGGTCATTCTGTTCGGCTACTCTCAGGGGGGCATGGCCTCGGCCGGTGCCGCCGAACTGCAATCCAGCTACGCGCCCGAACTGAACGTGCGCGGGGCCTACATCGGCGGGCCGATCGTCGACCCGGAGAGTTTCATCGGTTACAACTACGGCCAACCCGGTGTCGGATCCTCCGCGCCGTTCACCCTCAACGGCATCGCCGCCGACTATCCCGAAACGCGTCCGATTCTCGATGCCGAAATCAACGACGCCGGTAAAGGACTGATGAACGACGCTCTGGGCAAGTGCGCCATTGCGGCGTCATTGGACATTCAAATACGACGAATAGCCCAAATCACCAATAGCGGAGAACCTCTCACCGCGGTCATCGACCGGTCTCCCGCGCTCAAAGCGGCATTCGACGAGCAGCGCATCGGAACCATCGCGCCCTCGATGCCGGTACTCATCGCCTCGGCCGCGAACGACGAGGGCACGCCGTATGCGCCGGTTCGTGCCGTGGCCGCCGGTTGGTGCGGCGGTGGCACTCCGGTTCAGCTGGACGCGAATCCGCAGCTGCCCGCGATCACCGGCGTCGTGGGCACCCACGACCTGGCCTATTTCCCATCGCTGGCGACCGCGCATTCATGGATGACCGATCGGCTCGCCGGGCTGCCCGCGCCGAGTAATTGCGCCGCCCTGCCGTAGCGAGCCCGACAGACGCCGCCCGCCGACCGGGGTGGGCGGCGTCGCGTCGTCTCGGATCGGAAACACGCCACGAAAATTGCTGTCATATCTTGGCGATTTCGGGGTATCTGCACGTCCGTAGGTCTTTTTCGCTGATCTCTGGACAGCCTGGCACGAACGGCTACTCTGAATGTTTCAGGCCTATGCCGCTTCATGTTTCAGGCCGGCGCCGCTTCGCGCGGCCGCATTCTCGATCTGGTGTCACTTCTGGATAGCGAGAAGTACATGGCGATCTTCGAACAATCCCGAGCCCGCGACCCCAAGCGCTACCTATGGATGCTGGGGTTGATCGCACCGGCTTGCGCCCTGCTCCCCGGGCCACTGGTGGTCCTCACCGGATCGCCGGTGTTCTGGTGGATCGGGCCGATCATCGTTTTCGTGGCCATCCCGTTGCTGGACTGGGCGATCGGGAACGACGGCAGTAATCCGCACGACGAGGACTACGAAGCGCTCTCCAACGACCGCTACTACCGTTGGTGCACTTACCTGTTCCTGCCGATGCAATTCTTCGGCCTGTTCGTCGCGGGTTATCTGTGGGCGGACACCGTCCTGTCCTTCGCGGACAAACTCGGTCTCACCGTCACTCTCGGGGTGGTGTCCGGCATCGGCATCAACGCCGCCCACGAACTCGGCCACCGGTCCGAGCATCTGGAACGGTGGCTGTCGAAGATCGCGCTCGCGCAGTCCGCGTACGGGCACTTCTTCGTCGAGCACAACCGCGGCCACCACGCCCGCGTCGCGACCCCGGACGACCCGGCCAGCGCCCGCTTCGGCGAGTCGCTGTGGGTGTTTCTGCCGCGCAGCATGTTCGGCGGCCTCCGCTCGGCGTTCCGGCTCGAACGGGACCGGCTGGCGCGCAGGGGCAAGCGGTGGTTCAGCTACGAGAATCATCTGCTGCAGGCCTGGTCGATGAGTGTCGTGCTGTTCGGCGGCATGATCCTGTACTTCGGCCCGCGTGTGATCCCGTGGCTGGCCTTGCAGGCGTTGATCGGCGCCCTTCTGCTCGAGACGGTGAACTATGTCGAGCATTACGGCCTGCTGCGCGTGCGGCGCGCCGACGGCACGTTCGGGCGCTGCTCGCCGCGCGACAGCTGGAACAGCGACAGTCTGGTCACCAACATCTTCCTGTTCCATCTCCAGCGCCACAGCGACCACCACGCGAATCCGGGGCGCCGCTACCAGACCTTGCGCAGCGTCGAGCAGGCGCCACAGCTTCCGATGGGCTATGCCGGGATGGTCCTGCTGGCAGCGGTGCCGCCGCTGTGGCGGGCGGTGATCGATCCTCGGGTGCTGGCCCACTACGGAGGTGACCGCAGCCTGGTCAACGTCAAACCGTCGCGCAAACGGCCTGTCGAAGGAGCCGGCGATCGCGCGCGCTGAGTGCCGGCCGCGATTGGCCGTGCTGTGCCGCCCCGCGGATTTGCGACCTGGTCTAGGGATTGGCCGTGCCGAGCACCGTCCAGCGGTTACTCTCGATGATCGAGACGTTCTCGTGCGAACGTTGTCGGATAGGCCCACGCAAACCTCGAGCCGGATCGGTTGTCGCCGGTGATCAGGGAGGAGCCGTTCGCGATGGTGATGTTCGAGTCGACGAAACGATCTACCGTGCCCGCCGCGGCGCCGCGACACCCCCGAGGGGGTGCTGCGCGATGACCGGGCCCTCACCTCTCAACGGCGGCGAACCCGCCTTGCTGAACGGTTCGGTGACGCTGGTCGAGGGCAGTACCTTCTGCCTGTCCGACCGGGTCGGCGATGTGGAATCGGGAACCTCGCAGGGCCTGTTCTATCGCGACGCCCGGGTGGTGTCGCGCTGGGAGCTGCGGGTGGACGGGCAGCGGCTCGAACCGCTGTCGGTGCTCAGCCCCGAGGCATTCACCGCGCGCTTCATCCTGCGGCGGCCGCCGCGGTCCGGCGCCGCCGATTCCAGTCTCCTGGTGGTGCGCGAACGACTGGTCGCCGACGGGATGAGAGAAACGGTCATCCTGGAGAATCTCGGCCGCGAACCCACGGCCGTGGTGCTCGAGCTGCGCGCCGACGCCGACTTCGTGGATCTGTTCGCCGTCAAGGAGGGCCGGGCCGGGCACGGACGCGCCGAAATACTGGTCACCGATAACGAACTGCTGCTCAACGACCGCTCCGATCGCGCACGCGGCCTGGCGGTGTCCTCCTCGGAACTCCCGACCGTGCTGCCCGGCTCGCTGACCTGGCGCATCGTCGTGCCCGCCACCGGCCGCTGGCAGACCGAGATCCTCGCGCAGCCGACCGTGGCCAATCAGCGGGTGCATGTCGCGCTGCGCCCCGGCGAGCACTATCGCAGCAGCGAACCGGGCCGCAAGATGGCCGCCTGGCGTGACACCGCCACCAAACTCACCACCGGTGATCCGCAGCTCACCGCGATTCTGCAGCGCACCGAAAGCGATTTGGGCGCACTGCAGATTCGCGAGGAACGCCGGCATCGCACCTTCGTCGCGGCCGGCGCACCGTGGTTCATGACGCTGTTCGGCCGCGACTCGCTGCTCACCGCGTGGATGGCGCTGCCGCTGGACTCCTCGCTCGCACTCGGCACCATGCAGCAGCTGGCCGAAATGCAGGGCCAGCAGGTCGACGCGCTGACCGAGGAGGAGCCGGGCCGGATCATGCACGAGATCCGCCGCGGCCCGGCGGGCGGACTGGCCCTGGGCGGGGAGGTGTACTACGGAACCGTCGACGCCACACCACTTTTCGTGATGCTGCTGGCCGAGACCCGGCGCTGGGGTGCGTCGCCGGAGGCGGTGCAGACGCTGCTGCCGGCGGCGGACGCGGCCCTCGACTGGATCTCACACTTCGGCGATCGCGACGGTGACGGCTTCGTCGAATATCAGCGCGCGACCGACCGCGGCCTGATCAACCAGGGCTGGAAGGACAGCTTCGACGGCATCAACGACGCGGCCGGACATCTCGCCCAGGCGCCGATCGCGCTGTGTGAGGTGCAGGGCTACGTCTACGCGGCGATCCTGGCCCGGGCCGAACTGGCCGAGGAATTCGGGCAGTCGGACAAGGCCGAGAAGCTGCGCGAACATGCCGCCGAATTGCGCACGAAATTCGCCGAAGCCTTCTGGATTCCCGAAAAGGGCTGGTATGCGGTCGCTTTGGACGGTAACAAGCGCCGCGTCGATGCGCTCACCAGCAATGTCGGCCATTGCCTGTGGTCGGGCATCGTGACCGACGACCACGCCGAACAACTGGTGCACCATCTGGCGACCGCGGAGATGGACTCCGGATTCGGTTTGCGCACACTGTCTTCCGGGATGGGCGCGTTCAATCCGATGAGCTATCACAACGGTTCGGTCTGGCCGCACGACACCGCCATCGCGGTCGCCGGTCTGCTGCGTTACCGCCACATCCCGGGCGCGGTCGGGCTGGCCACCCGGTTGTCCAACGGATTACTCGACGCCGCAACCGCTTTCGGCGGCCGGCTGCCCGAGTTGTTCTGTGGCTTTCAGCGCTCCCGTTTCTCGGCGCCGGTGCCGTATCCGACCTCGTGTTCCCCGCAAGCCTGGGCCAGCGCCGCGCCGCTGTTGCTGGTCCGTTCGTTCCTGGGGCTCGAACCCGATGTGCCGCACCGGACGGTGACCGTCCTGCCGCACGTCCCCGCGCGCTGGGGCAGGGTAGAGCTCACCGATCTGCGCCTCGGCGGGACGGCCGTGGATCTGGCAGTGGACGGTGAGCAGGTGATCGCCACCAACCTGCCCGAGGATTGGCGGCTGATCACCCACTGACCTCACAGGCTGACGCGCTGGTCCTCGGGCAGGAAGAGCTTGTCCGAGGGCTGGACGCCGAAGGTCGCGTAGAACTCCGGCAGATTGCGCACCACCTGGTTGCAGCGGAATTCGCCGGGGGAGTGCGGATCCGTGGCAACCTGCTGTTCGAGCGACTGCTGGGTCTGCTTCTCCCGCCAATTGCGGCCCCAGGACTGGAACATCGGGGTGTAGTCGGGCGTGTTGCGGCCGTTCTTGGCTTCCTCGATGCGGAAGGCGGCGAGCGCGATCATCAGCCCGCGCAGGTCGGCGAGGTTCTCGCCGACGGTCAGCCGGCCGTTGACGTGATCGCTGGGCGGCAGTCCCTCGGGCACCAGGGCGTTGTACTGATCGATCAGCTGCTTCGTCTTGGCCTCGAAGGCGGTCCGGTCCTCCGGGGTCCACCAGTCCTCGCGATTGCCGTCGCCGTTGTACTTCGAGCCCTGGTCGTCGAAGCCGTGCCCGATCTCGTGGCCGATGGTCGCGCCGATAGCGCCGTAGTTCACCGCCGGTTCGGCGTCGGTGTCGAAGAACGGGGCCTGCAGGATCGCGGCCGGGAAGTTGATGGAATTGGAGGTTGCCTCGTAGTAGGCGTTGACGGTCTGCGGCGACATACCCCATTCGGCCTTGTCCACCGGCGTCCCCAGCTTGTCCATCGAACGCTTCGCCTCGAAAGCCTCGATGGCGAGCAGGGATTCGACCAGTCGGCCGCGGGTGACCGTCAGCTTCGAATAGTCCACCCACTTGTCGGGGTAGCCGATCTTGACCGTGATCTTGTCCAGTTTCGCGATCGCGGCCTTGCGGGTCCGCGGCGACATCCACGACGAGTTGCGGAAGTTGTCGCGATAGGCGGCCAGCAGATTGTCGACCAGCTCCTTGGCGCGCGTCTTCGCCTGCGGCGGAAAGTATTTCGCCGCGTACAACTTGCCCAGCTGCTCACCGAGATTGGCGTCGACCACCGCGACCGCCGACTTCCACAGCTCCGGGCGCTGCTCGATCCCGCTGGTGGCCTTCAGGAAATCGAAATTCGCGTCCGACAGATCCTTGTTCATGTACTTGGCGTATTTGCGCAGCAGGCTGAGCTTCAGCCATTCCCGCCAGGCGTTGATGTCCACCTCGGTCCACAGCTGCCCGGCCGCGGTGACGAACGACGGTTCGCCGACGACCATCTTCCCGAACAGCTCCTTGGGCCGGTCGGTGCTGCCGGCCAGCCACGGCTCCCAATCGAAACCCGGTGCCAGCGTGGTCATCTCGTTCCACGCCATGAGGTTGTAGGTGGCATCGGAGTCGCGGGTGCGCACGTTGTCCCAGTAACCGGCGGCGATGCGCTTCTCGAGATCCAGTGTGCGTTCGGCCGCGCCGTCCGGGTCGGGCAGGCCGGCGCCGGTCGCCAGTTTGTGCAGCAGTGTCTGGTACGCCGAAAGATATTGCGCGAATTCGGGTTTCCGGTAGTACTGCTCGCTCATTCCGAGACCGGACTGGCCCACGGACGGAATGTAGGCATTCGAATTCTTGCGGTCGATACTCACACCGAGCCCGATCAGGCCGCCCAGCGGCAGCGCGCCCATGACCTTCGCGAGATCGGCCTTGGTCTGCGCCCCGTCGATCCGCGCGAACAGCGGCTGCAGCGGGGTGGTGCCGAGCTTCTCGAGTGTGTCGAGATCCATCCGCGCGTCGTAGAGGTCGCGGATCTGCTGGCCCTCCGACCCGTCCTTCGGATCGTGGATTCCGTCGATGACCTCGCGCAGCTGCCCTTCGACCCGATCGGACACCTCGGCGAAGGTGCCGTAGGAGACCTTGTCCGGCGGCAGCTGGTAGGTACGCAGCCAGGCGCCGTTGATATTGCGGTACAGATCGTCCTGCGGCCGCACCGCGGGATCGACGCCCGACAGATCGGGGCCGGTGAGGGGTTTCGGCTTCGCGTCGTCGCTGTTGCACGCCACCAGGGCGGTGGCCACCGGCACCGCGCCGAGGGCGATCAGGAACGAGCGGCGACCCAGGCGGACCTGGCGACCGGACGATGTCACAGAAAATCCTCTCCCCGACTCATCGTGCACCTGCGCGACGACCGTCACTGCGGCTCCACGCGGAGGCCGGGCCGGTTGCGTCCGTGAGAGGCTAACCGAACCTGCTGAGACTCGGCTGAGTTCGGCCGCCACCCGTGGGGTGGCCGTACCGGACCCCGTTCGACCCTGATTTGGGCGCGACCTGCGGCTTCGCTACACTTGTCGGGTTGCCTGCGGGTATTGTGCCCGCACTTCGGCCGCGAACCCACAGTGGTTGATCCTTCCGATCATGCAAAACCGCTGGCAGGCGCTGCCCCGCTGAGCTTGCGGGAGCGGGCCGTCAAGGTCCGTCGAAGGGCAACTGACCATGCCCGTCGGGTCGGCAATCCGGCGTGCATTACGTCCAGGTCTAGGAGGAGCTGAAGTGATTCAGCAGGAGTCGCGACTGCGCGTCGCCGACAACACGGGTGCCAAGGAGATTCTGTGCATCCGCGTGCTCGGCGGGTCGTCGCGTCGCTATGCCGGTATCGGCGACGTCATCGTCGCCACCGTCAAGGACGCCATCCCCGGCGGCAACGTCAAGAAGGGTGACGTCGTCAAGGCGGTCGTCGTGCGCACCGTCAAGGAGCGTCGTCGTCCGGACGGCTCGTACATCAAGTTCGACGAGAACGCCGCGGTGCTGATCAAGGCGGACAACGATCCGCGTGGCACCCGCATCTTCGGCCCCGTCGGCCGCGAGCTGCGTGACAAGCGGTTCATGAAGATCGTTTCGCTGGCCCCGGAGGTGCTCTGACATGAAGGTGCACAAGGGCGACACCGTGATCGTCGTCTCGGGTAAGGACAAGGGCGCCAAGGGCAAGGTCATCCAGGCCTACCCGGCGACCGACAAGGTCCTGGTCGAGGGCGTGAACCGGATCAAGAAGCACGTCGCGAACTCCGCGAACCAGCGCGGCGCCAGCTCCGGCGGCATCGTGACCCAGGAGGCGCCCATCCACGTGTCCAACGTGATGGTTGTCGACTCCGACGGCAAGCCGACCCGGGTGGGTTACCGCACCGACGAGAACGGCAAGCGGGTGCGCATCTCCCGTCGCAACGGGAAGGACATCTGAGCATGACCACGTCTGAAAAGATTCAGCCCCGCCTGAAGCTGCGCTACCGCGCGGAGATCAAGGACGCGCTGAACAACGAGTTCAACTACGCCAACGTGATGCAGATCCCGGGCGTGGTGAAGGTCGTCGTCAACATGGGTGTCGGTGACGCCGCCCGCGACGCCAAGCTGATCAACGGCGCCGTCAACGACCTGGCCCTGATCACCGGTCAGAAGCCGGAGATCCGCAAGGCCCGCAAGTCCATCGCGCAGTTCAAGCTGCGTGAGGGTATGCCGATCGGTGCGCGCGTCACGCTGCGCGGCGACCGCATGTGGGAGTTCCTGGACCGCCTGGTGTCCATCGCGCTGCCCCGTATCCGCGACTTCCGCGGCCTGTCGCCGAAGCAGTTCGACGGCAACGGCAACTACACGTTCGGCCTGAGCGAGCAGTCGATGTTCCACGAGATCGACGTGGACTCCATCGACCGTCCGCGCGGTATGGACATCACGGTCGTCACTACCGCGACCAACGATGAGGAGGGCCGCGCCCTGCTCAAGCACCTCGGCTTCCCGTTCAAGGAGAACTGAGCACATGGCTAAGAAAGCTCTCGTCAACAAGGCCGCCGCGAAGCCGAAGTTCGCCGTGCGTGGCTACACCCGCTGCCAGCGCTGCGGCCGCCCCCGCGCGGTCTACCGCAAGTTCGGCCTGTGCCGCGTCTGCGTCCGTGAGATGGCGCACCGCGGCGAGCTGCCGGGCGTGCACAAGAGCTCCTGGTGAGCCGGCGCTGCTGACGCAGCGCCCGCGCTGAGCGCGACAATCGAATCGAGAAAGGGTACGGACCCATCCGAGTCCGTACCCTTTCTTGCGTGGGGGGCCTATGCGGGTGCCAGGTCGTCCGGCAGCACCCGGAATGCTTTGTGGTCGGTCAACGGAGTGACGGCTCTGAAATCTCGCCGATCCAAGGTGAGGACTTCATCGGTTTCGTAATCGGCCGCGAGTGCCACGGAGACGGCGTCGGCAAGATCGAGGCGCAGATCCGGATAGAGCCTTCGGACGGCATTGGCTTGATCCAGAACATCTGCGCTGACGCGGGCGACTTCGAAGTGATCGGTGCGTGCCTGAGCTGTCAGGTCCTCGATCATCTGCGTGGAGACGTGTCTGCCGAGTTCCCGACGCGCGACATGGTCGATTTCCGCGAGAACGAGCGGCGACAGAACGACGAGGCCGGCACTTTCGAGAACGTGGAAGGCCCGATCGCTGTCCGGCGAGGAGGTATCGAATGCGGCGATCAGCCCTGACGTATCCGCGATGACTATGCCGGGGCCGTCGAGTCGACCCATCAGCGATCCTGCGAATCGCCGCCGAAGTCTTCTGTGAGAATGTCATCGACCCGCTCGGCCAGGGTGGGGTCACCACTCGCGAACCGTCGCAGCCGCAGGGGCTCCGTCCGCCGCCGCACCCTTTTAGCGGCCAGATGTATGGCGTTGCGGATGATCTCGGCCTCGCTGACATTGCTCTGGGCGGCAGCCTCCTTGATGACGGCAAGATCGTCGGCGTCGGCGTAGACCATCGTGCGTTTGAGTGGCATATGTGTATTGTGACATATATGTGGTCGATTCGGTGCTGACGCCCGGCTTTCGGATCCGGCGCGCCGGTTTCGCACCGAACGCGGCCGCGCTCAACTATCTGGCGAGACGAAGCCCCGGTGCGAGTCGGCTGCCCTGACCTCCGATGCGGCCGTTCAGAATTCGAGGTCCGGCCACGGGATGTGGATGGGGAACGGCAATTCATGCTTATCGCGGTCGAATCTTTGGGCGTCCATTTACCGGTCAGGAGGTAGTTGGCCGGATGCAAGGGGTGCACGCCGGCGGGAAGAGCGCCGTGGGTCTTTTCGAGGGCGAAAGTTCGGATCATGGCAATCGCGCTCTTCTTCCCGCTCGCGCACCGGGCCCGCTTGTCGTCCATGTCGGTCTGAGAGTTCGACGGTGACAGCACCTCGCCGACCAGAAGGACATCGGCGGCCCGGACATCCTGGTAGGGGTTCGGCAGACATCGGGTGACGAGGAAATCGGGAGTTGCGAAATCAGATTTTCCCGACGAGCCGAAGAAGACGTTCGTTTCGGTGTGCGCTCGCTGCCGCTGCTGTCGGAGGTGACGACCGCCGTGACCGCGCTCCGGTGAGCGGGAGAGGGCGCGTGCGGCTGGAATGCGTGTCAGCCGACCCGATACATCGGCATCGAGTCGTGGCCGTGTTCCGGTTCGTCGCGGTCGGCGGCGCCGCGTAGTGCTAAGACGGTCGCCGACGCCGGAGCGGAGCTGCGGCGATCGTAGACGAGTCCGGCCACGGCGATCAGGACACACACCGCGGCAGGCAACAGCAGTGCAGCCTTGCCGATCCGGGTGCCGAGGAGGGTGCCCGCGATGGCGCCGGTGATGAACGTGACCATGGTGGCCGACAGGACCGCGGCCCGCCACTTGTCGATTCCGTGGCGGCCGGACCGTCCGATGAGCAGGCCGAGATCGGTGACGGTGCCGGTGAAATGCGTGGTGCGGATCTGCATCGTCCGCAGGCTGGAGGTCGTGCCGTTCTGCAGCCCGCAGGCGACGGCCGCGAGCAGAACCGACAGCCTGTTCTCCGTCAGGGCGAAGGTCAGCACGAACAGTGACGCTTCACCGATCATGATCGCGCTGTGGCGGACTCCCGCATGTGTTCTCGTGGGCGACAGTGTCGCGCCCGCGACCGCCGCTCCCAGCAGGAATCCGATGAGGATGAGGACGAGCAGGCTGCTTTCGAACAGCCAGGGGTTCGCGGTGTCCATCCCCAGCCGAGTTGTCGTCGCGGTCAGATTGCCGACCGGGATGGCCAGGGTGAGGATGGCTACGGCATTGACGTAGCCCGCGACGGTCGCGAGCAGTGATCCGTAACCGAGAACGAGTGCGCGGTGAGGGTTGGTAAGGCTCATGGCAGGCATACAGCTCCCCGAGTTGTTGTCTGTCGTGGGCGAACGGGACAAATCGTACTGGACTTGTCTCAGAACAATCTGTGAAAAATGTGCTCGCCAGAAGTGGAACATGTTGCATTCAAACGTGATTCGCGCACGGGAACGGCGACCGCCTGGCGCCGATCGATCGCGTATGCAGGCCCGGTTGCCGTGTGCGTCGGCTCGGTTGCCGGGTCGCGCCCGTATCGACGCGCGCGGGGCGTTCCGGCGCCGTACTCGCCGATCGACCGCTACGTCGGTGCCGACGCCCACGTGATCGCGCTCGAGCGCTGATCGATTGCCCGTGTTCCGGACTTGGCGACGTGGTCGCTCCGGGCCGTCCTCTCCGACGCCGCGGGCCGGCGCGTCCATAATCCGCCAATGATCTTGTGCCGCAGCAAATTTGCCAGGCATTATCTCTGTTCGAGATGCGGGTCCGGCGGGCAATGTGTAGCGTCGGCGTTTCAGATAGCCCGAACTCGGCGAGCGGGGGCGTGTGATCAGTATCGACGAATGCCTGCGGCGGATCATGGAGATTCCGGGGGCGCGCGGGGTGACACTGGCGGACGGGGCCAGTGGGCTCGCGATCGCCGCGGTCGGTCGGCACGATGCGATCGATGAGCACGAAGATGCCGCTGCCACAACGGATGTGGTGCGTGCGGTGCTCGCGTGTCCCGCGTTGGCCACCGAGCACGGCGACGACGACGTCGGCGAGATCATCGTGTGCGGGACTCGCGGCTATCACCTGCTGAATCTGATCGACGGCGATTTCGACGGCAGGTTGTTCGTACACGTTCTCTTCGACGAGGAATCCGGAAACCTGGCCTTGGCGAGGTTTCGGTTGCGGGGGATTCTTTCCGAATTGACCGAGGGGAGTCATGGGAATTGAACTGGCGGTAGCGCTGCGCAGGCTGGAGGAAGAGGGGAGTACAGGGGTACTACGCGCGGGGGACGGATCGTTTCATCTCACCAGGGGGGCAATCGTTTCCGCCGATTGCCGGCGCACGACCGGCCTGGACCGGCTCGTGGTGGAGGCAGGCGTGGCCACCGCCGAGGATTGGCGGCGCGCCGGATCCGGGGATCCGGGACATGTGCTGGCGCAACCACAACTGGAAACCCTTGCGCTGCTTTCGGTTTTCGACGCGGCCTATTTTCTGCTCGCATCCGCGGGGGTCCCCGAATTCGAGCCCGCACCCGAGCATTGGCTCGCGCCGGTCTGTCATATCAACCCGGGCTTGCTGGTGAACGAGTGTGCTCGCCGCGGCGATCCGGAAGCGGGACCCTGGCCGGCCGAGGCCGTGGACCGCGCGCCGGTCGTGCCCGTCCGGCGGGTACGGCGGCGTCGGATCGCGCTCACCGGCGGGCAGACGGAGATCCTGGCCGCCGCCGACGGGCGCCGCACCGTGGCCGATATCGCTCGCGAGCTGGGGCGCACGAGTTACGGCTGCCTCGTGGCGGTACGCGACCTCACGCTTGCGGAGCTGATCCAACCGGCGGATATGACCACCTTCCCGACGATGTCGGTGCCTCCGGCGCGGACGGAGGCCGCGGGCGCGCCGCCGTTGGTGCGTCGCCGCCGGTGCGCGACATCCGTTGCACCACTGGAGCATTGGGAATCCCCGGTGGATCTCGACGTGCTCGTCCGCCTGCGGGCGGCGTTGGAGGAACTCTAGTGACCGCGCGCAAGAGGCTGCTCGGCGATCTGATGGGAAGGTTCAGCAAGGTGACACTGTCGGGCCCCGAGCCGAATGCGGCGGTCCTCGCGGAGTTGAAGGCGTTGCGCGACCGCGTCCCCGGGCTCATCGGTGCGCTGGTGGCATCCAGTGACGGACTGCTCATCGAGCACGACCTACCGGCGCATATCGAACCCGCCGGGATGGCCGCACTGTCGGCCTCCCAGCTGGCGCTTTCGCATCGACTGGCGACCACCGCGGTCGGCGGCGGATTCCACGAGGTGGTGGTGCGCGGCACCGGCGGCCACGTCGTGGTCTACGGCGTCGATTGGACCTCGCTGACGGTCCTGGCCGAGCCCGACGTGAATGTCGGCCGGCTGCATCTGGAATCGCGCCCGGCCGCCCGCGCGATCGCCGACCATCTCACCGTCACCCCCGCCGGCAAGCACAGCAAAGACCGAACAAGTAATACCGATTGAAAGGAAAGAATATGTCCAATCTGGATTTGGCGCTGAAGGAAATGATGGCGATCGACGGCGCCCTGGGAGCCTCCGTAGTCGACTACAACAGCGGCATGTCGCTGGGCATGCTCGGCAGTTCGAAAGCCCTGGACCTGCAGATCGCCGGGGCCGGCAACACCGAGGTGGTGCGTGCCAAACTGCGCACGATCGAACAGCTCGGCCTCAACGAGGACATCGAGGACATTCTCATCTCCCTGTCCAGTCAGTACCACATCATCCGGCCGATGACCGGCCGATCGGCCAAGGGCCTGTTCCTCTATCTCGCCCTAGACCGTGGCCGCGCCAACCTCGCGCTGGCCCGCCACCGCCTCAAGGGCATCGAAGAGGATCTGGAGGTGTAGTCGCGGCCGCGCGGTCCGTCATCGACGGATCATGCGTGTACGACCGGGTGGCCGTCTCGAACTGGGGACTGCCGGAGGGCAGACCCGCCGCGGCCCGCGGCGTCTCGTGGTTCGGATTCGCCCGACGATGTCGAGAGGGGGCGACGGCGGACGTAGGCGATTCCGGCTATGGCGATGACGACGCAGACCGCGGCGGGCAGCAGCAGTGCCGCTTCGCCGATCCGGCTGCCCAGGAGGGTGCCCGCGATGCCCCCGGTGATGAACGTGATGACCGTGGCCGACAGCACGGCGGCGCGCCATTTGTCGATACCGTGCCGGCGCGCACGCCCCATGAGCAGGCCGAGATCGGTGACGGTGCCGGTGAAATGGGTGGTGCGGATCTGCATCGTCCGCAAGCTGGAGGTGGTCCCGTTCTGCAGTCCGCAGGCAACGGCCGCGAGGAAGACCGACAGCGTATCCACCGGGCAGACGAAGGCCAGAATGAGCAGCAATGCCTCGCCACTCATGATGACGCTGTGCCGGACTCCCGCCACTGTCTTCGCGGGCGCCAGTATCGCGCCGGCGGACGTGGCTCCCATCAAGAATCCGAAGAGGATGATGGCGAGCAGGCTGCTTTCGAACAGCCACGGGTTGGCGGTGTCCATCCCCAGTTGCATCGTCGCCGCGGTCACGTTGCCGACCGGGAGGGCCAGGGTCAGGATGGCCACGGCATTGACGAAGCCCGCGACTGTCGCGAGCAGTGATCCGTAAGCGAGGACCCACGCACGGTGAGGGTTGGTTAGATCAATTGCAGGCATACAGTTCCCCGAGTTGTCTGTCTGTCCTGAGCTGATAGGAAAAACGTACCGGCTACTCCTCAGAAAAAGCTGTGAAATCCGCCCGCGACGATCCGAACATAGTGAATCTCAATGTAATTCGCCGACTGTGATGAGCATCACATGACATCTCCCGTAGGTGTCGCCAGCGACATCGGCGGGGGCGGGGTCGGTCATCGGCATCGACGCACCCCCGATTTTGCCCGCTCATACCGCCCGCCTACACTAGACCGGTTGCTCGGGCACCCTCGTGCCCATATGCGTGCGCATTGCTCCGGGTGACAGCATTCCGAATCCGGTCGGCAAAGGTGTCGGCCGGACCAGCCGAAATTGTCGTAGGCCCACGACCGCCCCGCGTGACGGTGCTGTATGGGAACCGCGGCGAGAAAGGTAACGGTCAACACATGACCATGACTGATCCGATCGCAGACTTTCTGACCCGTCTGCGCAACGCCAACTCGGCGTACCACGATCAGGTGAAGGCTCCGCACTCGAAGCTCAAGGCGAACATCGCCGAGATCCTCAAGCGCGAGGGCTACATCGCCGACTACCGCACCGAGGATGCGCCCGTCGGCCAGACCCTGATCGTCGACCTGAAGTACGGCCAGAGCCGGGAGCGCAGCCTGCAGGGTGTGCGCCGCGTCTCGAAGCCGGGTCTGCGGGTGTACGCGAAATCCACCAACCTGCCCAAGGTGCTGGGCGGTCTGGGCGTGGCAATTATCTCCACGTCGAAGGGCCTGCTCACCGACCGTCAGGCCAAGCAGCAGGGTGTGGGCGGGGAAGTCCTCGCCTACGTCTGGTAAGGGAGGTAGGAACAATGTCGCGTATCGGTAAGAAGCCGATCTCGGTTCCCGCCGGCGTCGAGGTGACCATCGACGGCCAGCAGGTGTCGGTGAAGGGTCCGAAGGGCACCCTCTCGCACACCGTCGCCGAGCCGATCACCGTCACCAAGGCCGAGAACGGTGAGCTGGAGGTGGGCCGTCCGGACGACGAGCGCCGCAACCGCTCGCTGCACGGCCTGAGCCGCACCCTGATCAACAACATGATCGTCGGCGTGACCCAGGGCTACGAGAAGAAGATGGAAATCTTCGGCGTCGGTTACCGCGTGCAGCAGAAGGGTTCGAACCTCGAGTTCGCCCTCGGCTACAGCCACCCGGTTCCGGTCGAGGCCCCCGAGGGCATCACCTTCCAGGTCGAGGCCCCCACCAAGTTCTCGGTGTCCGGCATCGACAAGCAGAAGGTCGGCCAGATCGCCGCAGTGATCCACGGCCTGCGCAAGCCCGACCCGTACAAGGGCAAGGGCATCCGCTACGCCGGTGAGGTCGTTCGCCGCAAGGTCGGAAAGACGGGTAAGTAAGCCATGGCACAAACTGAAGCTCAGAAAGCCGCCCGCAAGCCGGTCGGCAAGGATGCGTCGACTCGTCGCCGGGTGTCGAAGACCCGTCGGCACTTCCGTCTGCGCAAGAAGGTCCTCGGCACCGCCGAGCGTCCGCGTCTGGTCGTGTTCCGCTCCTCGCGGCACCTGCACGCCCAGGTGATCGACGACTCCGTCGGCAAGACCGTCGCCTCGGCGTCCTCGATCGAGGCCGATGTGCGCGCGCTCGACGGTGACAAGTCCGCGAAGGGCAAGAAGGTCGGCGAGCTGCTGGCCGCCCGCGCGAAGGCCGCCGGTGTGGAGGCCGTGGTGTTCGACCGCGGTGGCCACGACTACCACGGCCGCATCGCCGCGCTCGCGGATGCCGCGCGCGAAGGTGGGTTGAAGTTCTGATGCAGATTCAACTCATGGACCGAATGACCCTGAACGGAAGGAACGTCTGATGCCGGGACGTCAGCGGCGTGACGGCGGCAGCGGACCCGCCGGACAGAACAGCAACGAGCGCGATCAGCGCGGCGGTGGCCGCGACCGTCGCGGCGGCGGTGACCGTCGCGACAATGCCGCCGAGAAGAACCAGCTCGAGCGTGTCGTCGCGATCAACCGCGTCTCCAAGGTCGTGAAGGGTGGTCGTCGCTTCAGCTTCACCGCCCTGGTGATCGTGGGCGACGGCAACGGCCTGGTCGGTGTCGGATACGGCAAGGCCAAGGAAGTTCCCGCGGCCATCCAGAAGGGTGTCGAGGAGGCTCGCAAGGGCTTCTTCCGCGTCCCGATGATCGGCAGCACCATCACGCACCCGGTGCAGGGTGAGGCTGCCGCCGGTGTCGTCATGCTGCGTCCGGCCTCGCCCGGTACCGGTGTGATCGCCGGTGGTGCGGCGCGTGCCGTGCTGGAGTGCGCCGGTATCCACGACATCCTGGCCAAGTCGCTCGGTAGCGACAACGCCATCAACGTCGTGCACGCCACGGTGGCGGCTCTGAAGATGCTGCAGCGTCCGGAGGAGGTGGCCGCTCGCCGCGGTCTGCCGATCGAGGACGTTGCCCCGGCGGGCATGCTGCGTGCGCGTGCCGGACAGGGAGTCTGACATGGCACAGCTCAAGGTGACCCAGATCAAGTCCACGATCGGCGCCAAGAAGAATCAGCGGGAGTCGCTTCGCACCCTCGGCCTGCGCGGTATCCGCCAGACCGTGGTCCGCGAGGACAACGCCCAGAACCGCGGGCTGATCAACGTCGTGCGCCACCTCGTTTCCGTTGAGGAGGAAACCGCATGACCCCCATCAAGCTCCACCACCTGCGGCCCGCCCCGGGCGCCAAGACCGAGAAGATCCGTGTGGGTCGCGGTGAAGGCTCCAAGGGTAAGACCGCCGGTCGCGGTACCAAGGGTACGAAGGCTCGCAAGAACGTGCCGGCCCGTTTCGAGGGCGGCCAGATGCCGATCCACATGCGCCTGCCGAAGCTGAAGGGGTTCACCAACCCGTTCCGCGTCGAGTACCAGGTCGTGAACGTCGGCGATATCGCGCGGCTGTTCCCGCAGGGCGGCACCATCGGCAAGGACGAGCTCGTCGCTGCCGGTGCCGTGCGCAAGAACCAGTTGGTGAAGGTGCTCGGCGAGGGTGAAATCGGTGTGGCCGTTCAGGTCAGCGCCGACAAGTTCTCCGGCTCCGCCAAGGAGAAGATCACCGCCGCCGGTGGTACCGCCACCGAACTGGGCTGACAGTTACTGGTAATACAGTCGGGGCGCCGGACGGGTGAGAGCCCGTCCGGCGTCGCTGTTAGAGTTCAAGTGTTGTCTGCCAACCAGTCTGCCCCGTTGTCGTGGCACAGGACCGGCCCTGCCCTGTAGGGCACCGGTATGTGCCGAGGTGACGGAAGTGGGCGTGACCCCCGTGTCGTCAGCCAGGAGGATCTGTGCTTTCCGCCTTCGTGTCGGCCTTCCGGACCCCGGACTTGCGGCGGAAGATTCTCTTCACGCTGGGCCTGATCGCGCTGTACCGCGTCGGCGCCTCGCTACCGTCGCCCGGCGTCGACTACAAGGCGATCCGCCATTGCATCGACGTCGTCTCCGGCGGTGACAATGCCGGCATCTACCAGCTGATCAATCTGTTCTCCGGTGGTGCGCTGCTGCAGCTGTCGGTGTTCGCGATCGGGATCATGCCCTACATCACCGCGAGCATCATCATCCAGCTGCTGACGGTGGTCATTCCGCGGTTCGAGGAATTGCGAAAAGAAGGCCAGTCCGGCCAGAACAAGATGACGCAGTACACGCGGTATCTCTCCATCGCGTTGGCGATTCTGCAGGCCACCGGTCTGGTGGCGCTCGCCTCGCGCGGTCAGCTGCTGCGCGGCTGCCCGGACGAGATCCTGGCCGACACCAGCATCTTCGGCTTGATCATCATCGTGCTGGTGATGACCGCCGGCGCGGCGCTGGTGATGTGGTTCGGCGAGCAGATCACCGAACGCGGTATCGGCAACGGTATGTCGCTGCTGATCTTCGCCGGTATCGCCGCCCGCATCCCGAGCGAGGGTAAGCAGATCCTCGACAGCAAGGGCGGCCTGATCTTCGGGCTGGTGTGTGTCGCCGCCTTCGTGGTGATCGTCGGCGTGATCTTCGTCGAGCAGGGCCAGCGCCGAATACCGGTGCAGTATGCCAAGCGCGTGGTCGGCCGCAAGATGTACGGCGGGTCGTCGACCTATCTACCGTTGAAGGTCAACCAGGCCGGTGTGATCCCGGTGATCTTCGCGTCCTCGCTGCTGTATCTGCCGAATCTGGTCGCCCAGCTGACCCAGTCCTCCAACTCCGACAGCTGGTGGCAGAAGATCATCCAGAAGTATCTGGTGAACCCGGGTAACCCGGTGTACGTCCTGATCTACTTCGCGTTGATCGTGTTCTTCACCTACTTCTACGTCGCGATCACCTTCAACCCGGAGGAACGCGCGGACGAGATGAAGAAGTTCGGTGGCTTCATTCCCGGTTACCGTCCGGGTAAGCCGACCGCCGACTATCTGAACTATGTACTGAGCCGAATCACCCTCCCCGGTTCGATCTACCTCGGTGCTGTTGCCGTACTGCCCAACCTGCTGTTGCACATCGGTGCCGGCGGTGGCGGTTCGAACTTCCTGCCGTTCGGAGGCACGTCGGTGCTGATCGTCGTGAGCGTCGGCCTCGATACGGTCAAACAGATCGAGAGCCAACTGATGAACAGAAATTACGAAGGGTTCCTCAAGTGAGACTCGTACTGCTCGGACCGCCGGGTGCCGGTAAAGGGACACAGGCCGAACTGCTGTCGGACAAGCTGGGTGTTCCGCACATCTCCACGGGGAATTTGTTCCGTGCGAACATCTCCCAGCAGACCCCGCTGGGCCGCGAGGCGCAGAAGTACCTCGACGCCGGCAACCTGGTGCCCAGTGATGTGACCAACCGCATGGTGGAGTCCCGGATCGCCGAGCCCGACGCCGTCAACGGATTCGTGCTCGACGGCTACCCGCGCACCGTCGACCAGGCCGAGGCACTGGAGAGGATGCTCAAGGAGTCCGGTCACGCGCTGGACGCCGTGATCAGCTTCGAGGTGGCCACCGATGTGGTGGTCGAGCGGATGCTCGGCCGCGGCCGCGCCGACGACACCGAGGAAGTCATCCGCAACCGGATGCAGGTGTACCGCGACGAGACCGAACCGCTGCTGCAGCACTACGACGGCCTGGTCGTCTCGATCGACGGCGTGGGCGAGGTCGACGAGGTCAACGCCCGCGTGCTCCACGTTCTGGGTCGCTGAGGCGAATGGTTTTCGGCCTCAAGCAGAAGAAGGTGGTGCCGTTCCGCACCGCCGGTGAGCTCGATGCCATGGCCGCGGCCGGCGCGATCGTCGGCCGCGCGCTGGTGGCCGTGCGCGCGGCCGCCAAGCCCGGCGTGTCGACCTGGGAATTGGACGAGGTCGCCGAGCAGACCATTCGCGAAGCGGGCGCCGTCCCGTCCTTCAAGGGCTATCACGGTTTCCCGGGATCGATCTGCTCCTCGGTGAACGACCGGGTGGTGCACGGCATCCCGGCCAAGGACGAGGTGCTCGCCGAGGGTGATCTGGTCTCCATCGACTGCGGCGCGATTCTCGACGGCTGGCACGGCGATTCGGCGTGGACGTTCGGCATCGGCGAGGTCATCGAGGCCGATCGGCTGCTCAGCGAGGCCACCCGGCTGTCGATGGACGCCGGTATCGCGGCCATGCTGCCGGGCAATCGCCTGACCGACGTCTCGCACGCGATCGAGCTGGGGACGCGCGCCGCGGAGAAGGAGCACGGCCGCGCCTACGGCATCGTGGACGGGTACGGCGGACACGGCATCGGCCGCCAGATGCATATGGATCCGTTCCTCGCCAACGAGGGCGCGCCCGGACGGGGCCCGAAACTCGTGGTCGGTTCGGTGCTGGCGATCGAGCCGATGTTGACTCTCGGCACCACGGAAACGACTGTGCTGGACGATGATTGGACCGTCGTCACCACCGACGGCAGTCGCGCCGCGCACTGGGAGCACACGGTAGCGGTCACCGAGGACGGTCCGCGGATCCTGACCGTTCGACCCGAATAATTCGTTTCGCGACGCACCCGTGGCCTCGTCGGCGCGGGTGCGTCGTGCTGTCTGCGGCTTGTTACGCCGTGCGTCCCGTCATGGTGGTGAGCGGAACCACGCCGGTCCAGCCGCACGGGCGGTCGCAACTGGCGACGACGGTGGGCGCCCCGGCGAAATCAGCGGAAGCCCGTGCGGGATAACCGCATTCGGGACATTTGCCGAAGTAGTCGAGAACCTCGTGCATTCCGGGGTTCATGGCGATACTGCGTTCGGTCACGGGCCCTCCTCACAGTCGGCGTACGGCGTCGAGACCGCACGTGGTGATGAATATCTGCTGGTCGAGAACCTAACTCGCGGGCCGGTCCGATCGTTCCGTTCCGGGTTGCGCATTGGACATCTCACAAGCGGTGCGGCGAGGCGCTGCGGGTGTGCCACAGCTACCCGTCGCCCGTCCGACTCGGGTGCACGGCGGTAGCCGACACTGAATTTCCTTGGGCGCCACCGGATATTCAATCTGGTGTGCTGTTGTTGCTACTGCGCGCGTCGACGGTGGAGGTGGCAGTGGTCAACGAACGGCTCCATGCCGACATGATGACGGTGCTCGAGGGGCTCGACGAACAATTGCGCGGCATAGCCGAGATCCAGTTGCGACGCTCCCGGCTGACTGCCACGGCGAGCACCTGTGAGCAGCGAATCCAGGTGACTGTCAATGCCGACGGACTGCTCATCGACACGAAGTTCGCCGACGATATCGAGGATCTGACCTATGACGAGATCGCCGCGGGGATGACCGCGGCGGTGCAGCAGGCCGCGGCGGAGGTGCTGCGACTCGGCGCCGAACTCATGCAGCCGCTGCGCGAGCGGAAGCTGCAATTGCCGAAATTGTCGGAATTCGTCGAGGGCGCACCGGATCTCGGGCAGATGATGCCGACCGCGCCACCGGCGCCGACCCGGATCGAGGATCATCGCGACGTTCCGCCCGCGCATCCGGTGGACGGCAGCGCGCACCGCTCGATGGTGTCCGACGAGGACTGATATCCGGTGAGCCTGTACCTGCCCCCGCCCGTACGTCCGATCGCCTGGGTTGCCGGCGCCAGCTGGCCCGACGGTGACGAAGACAAGATGTGGGCGGTTTCGCGGGCCTGGGAGCAGGCGTCCAAGGATCTAGCAGCGCAGGTTCCCGGTATCGAGAGCGCGAAAACGGCGGCGATGGCGGCATTTCCGGCCGGGGATGCCGCTGATCAGATCGGCAAGTTGTTCGATGCCTTTCTGCAGGGTGACCAGTCGCTCGCGACGCTGGCCGAATCGTTCAAAACCATCAGCGATTCGACCTTCGACGTCGGCACCGAACTGCAGTCGGCGAAGATCAACATCATCGTTTCGCTGTGCATTCTGCTGGTCGAGATCGCGTGGGCGTGGCTGTTCCCGCCGACCGCGCCGGCGGTAGAGGCCGCCGCGATCGGCACCACCCGATCGATCGTGAAATTCATCGCCGACGCACTGCAGAATGCGCTCGAACGTGCTTGGGCGAAACTGGGATTCGCCACCCGCGGCGAACTCAACGGCGCCTCGCGGTACTGGTTCAAGCACATCCTCTCCGCCGATACCTGGAAGGGGATGAAGGGTCAGACCTGGAGGTACAAGGCCAAGACGATTCTGCCCACGGCCAAGGGCATGGGCGTCTATACGCTGAAATTCGGTGAGGGCGCGCTCTGGGCTCCGGTGACCAATGCGATCGTGCAGGGTGCGCAGATCGCGGACGGTAAGCGGCACGGATTCAACTGGAAGGAATTCGGCGCCTCCTGGGCGGCCTCGGCGTTGAGCACCATTCCCAGTCGCGAACTCGGCCGGTACATGGGCTTCGGGATCGGCAATCTCGACAAGAAATTCGGCGGTGCGATCACCAATATGCCGTTCCGGTCGGGGATGTTTCTGCAAGGAGCGACGATCGGTGCCACGGCCGGCGTCTTCGGCAATATATTCGGCAATATCGGCGCGGGTGCGGTGACCGGTGATATCGCGGGCGCGTTCGCGGGACCGGAAGGCTGGGTAGGTAGTGCGGCCCGCGGCGGAATGGTCGGCGGTATGCGCGGTCTGGGAACGAAGACGACTACCAATACCGAGGGCGACCCGAGATTCAACCTCTGGATGAATGCGAAGGCGCCCTGGGCCCCGCCGAAGACGCCACCCACGAACAATCCGCTGACGCCGCGACCGGTGCCGGGACAGACCGAGGCGGCGTCGACGACGAATACCGCGACGACGAACGGCGGAAACCACCAGCAGGGTGGTGGTTTCCGTGATCCGTCGGATCCGAATTACATGACGCCGTCGCGTCCGGCGCCGCAGCCGCCGGTGAACGGCGGACAGGGGGGTGGTGGTTTCCGCTCGCCCTCGGATCCGAACTACATGGTGCCGTCGCGCCCGGCCCCCGCCCCGCCGACGCACGCAGCGGGGGCGGGCGGACAATCGGGTACGGGCGGAACGCATTCGGGCCCAGCGGGTTTCGGTGGACAGCATCAGTCGACGTCCACGGCGGGTGGTGGTTTCCGGGATCCGTCGGATCCGAATTACATGACGCCGTCGCGTCCGGCGCCGCAGCCGCCGGTGAATGGTGGGCAGGGTGGTGGTTTCCGGGATCCGTCGGATCCGAACTATATGACGCCGTCGCGTCCGGCGCCGCAGCCGCCGGTGAATGGTGGGCAGGGTGGTGGCGGGTTCCGTTCGCCCTCGGATCCGAACTACATGGTGCCGTCGCGCCCGGCCCCCGCCCCGCCGGTGGGCGGTGGTGACGGATCGGTGCCGCATCCGATCGGGAATTCCGCGGGCGCGGCCCCCGGCTCTCGCCCGGCGCCTGCCATCAATGCTGCGCCGGTGGGGAATTCGAGCAATCCGCCGAACTTCTCCCGGCCGTTCACGCAGCCGGGTGCGTCGGGGGGCGGGCCGGTGAGCTCGTCGTCGGCGCCGGTTCACGCTGCGCCGGTGGGGAATTCGACGGGCAATCCGAGTGGCCCGCCGAACTTTTCCAGACCGTTCACACAGCAAGGCCCGCCGACTGCCCCGGTGTCGAATCCCTCCACCGGAGGGCAGGGCGGTGGTTTCCGGGATCCGTCGGACCCGAATTACATGACCCCGTCGCGTCCGGCGCCGCAGCCGCCGGTGAATGGTGGGCAGGGTGGTGGTGGTTTCCGGGATCCGTCGGATCCGAACTATATGACGCCGTCGCGTCCGGCGCCGCAGCCGCCGGTGAATGGTGGGCAGGGTGGTGGTTTCCGGGATCCGGCGGATCCGAATTATATGGTGCCGTCGCGTCCGGCTCCTGCGCCGCCGGTCAACGGTGGGCAAGGCGGTGGTTTCCGGGATCCGTCGGACCCGAACTATATGACGCCGTCGCGTCCGGCGCCGCAGCCGCCGGTGAATGGTGGGCAGGGTGGTGGTTTCCGGGATCCGTCGGATCCGAATTACATGACCCCGTCGCGTCCGGCGCCGGCTCCGCCGCCGCCCGCTGACCCGGAGGAGCCGAAGGATCCGGGGAGGCCGTTGGGGCCGGGCAAGGATTATCGCGCGAAGTCGCGGCCGAAGAAGGTGCCGGACATCGGTCCGATGCCGGCGCACTACGACGCCCCGGACGCACCGGGCGAGGAAGCGTGGCTGGACGCGGCCGATCCTCCACCCGCGCCGCGCGCGGCGGCCTCGGACGATCCGGGCGCGAGCGACCCGGGTGGGGGCGACCCGAATGTCGACAAGCCGTTCCAGATGTAGGCACACAGGTAGGGACTGACAATGGCGGAGAAGATCGAGGTGGATGTCGACGCGCTGACCAGAGCCGCCGACCTGCCCGAGGACGTCTCACACAAGGTTCGGGGCGTGATCGATACCCTGCACAGCACGCTGGCCGGAATCGAGAACGACTCCACCAACCAGCCGTGGGGTAACGACAAGTCCGGCAAGAAGTTCGCCGACGGCGACAAGGGATACAAGGCGACGCGGGCCAATATGGTCGACGGCGGCTACAGCATGGCCGATGCCCTGTTCCAGTTCGCCGAGGGTGAGCGGTCGGCCGCCGACCAGTTCAGAGCCGCCGAACAAGGTTCGACCCAAGGCCTCGGAGGCTGATCATGACGTTGCCGAATGCGGATACCACCGAATGGACCCAGATTCTGGGTGCGGCGAATTCCGGTGTGCTGCAGTTCGATACGAAGGACATCAAGGCCGCCACGGATGCCGCGGCGCAGCTGATCGCCAATCTGGAAGCACTGGCGCAATCGGTCCACGACACCCGCGCGCACGAGGTCGGCGCCTTCAGTATTCTGCAGTCCAGCCGCGATCTGGCCGGTGTCTACAGCAATCACGGTGCGGCACTGTACAACTCGCTGATGACCCATGCGAATGTGGTCCGCGATCAGTTCGACACCTTCGTCGCCGCGGGGAAGACCTTCGCGGCGCACGAGCACAGTTCGACGTTCAATTTCGACACGCTTGCCAAACCCAAGGACGTCACCAGCAATGTGACGCCGCCGAAACTCTCCTCGAACGGTGGGAGTCTGGTCGCCGACCTCAATCAGGATCTCGTCGACGACAGCTGGTCGATGCCGAGCTTCCCGGAGGCGATCCAGGGTTACGGCGGTAAGACCGATTCGGTCACCATCAATATCGAGAACCCGGACAGTCTGGACTGGGACCAGATGATCCAGCTGGGGCAGACGATTCACGCCCAGCCGCCGATGGATTTGTCCGGATTCTGGGATTCGATGTCGAAGCTGCTCTCCAGCAATATGGCCACCTACGCGGACCAGATCGCGAAGTTGCAGGCCAGCTGGACCGGTACCGCGTCGGCCGCGGCGGTGACCGCCGTGCGCAATTACAAGGACAGTACGCAGGATCTGATCGACGCCATCAAGGTGACCGGCGCCAGTCTGCGGTACACCAGCGACTGGCTCGAGGCCACGCGCAAGTCGATGCCCACTCCCGGACAGCCGGAGAAGACGGGCTGCAAACATCACCACACCGACGAATACCGCGCGAATTACAAGAAGTACTACGCGGAACCGATGAAATCGACGATCTCGACGATTCCGACGATCGCCATTCCGGGCCAGGCGAGCGGTGGTAGCACGTCGGGTAGTGGATCCGGCTCGGGCAGCGGCTCGGGCTCGGGTTCCGGCAGTGGTTCGGGCTATGGGAGCGGTTCGGGTTCCGGCAGTGGTTCGGGTTCGGGCTACGGCAGTGGTTCGGGCTACGGCAGTGGTTCGGGCTACGGCAGTGGTTCGGGCTATGGGAGTGGCTCGGGTTACGGCAGCGGCTCGGGTCACGGCAGCGGATCCGGCTATGGCAGCGGCTCGGGATATGACAGCGGTTCGGGTTACGGCTCCGGCTCCGGCAGCGGCTCGGGGTACGGCAGTGGTTCGGGCTACGGCAGTGGATCCGGGTACGGCAGTGGGTCGGGTAGTGGCGCCACATCGCAGCAGCTGCAGGAGGCCTACCAGCAGGGCTACGAGGCCGGATACGAAGAGGGTTCGCACAGTTCGGGTTCCGGCAGTGGCTCCGGCTACGGAGGCGGTTACGACAGTGGTTCGGGCTACGACAGTGGTTCCGGTTACGGCGGCGGATCCGGGTACGGCAGTGGCGACGGCTACGGGAGTGGCCAGGGCTATGGCAGCGGCCAAGGCTATGGCAGCGGCGAGGGCTACGGCAGTGGTTCCGACTACGGCTCGGGCTACGGAGGTGGCACGGGCGGCGGTTACGGAGGTGGTACGGGCGGCGGTTACGGAGGTGGATCCGGGGCGAGCTCGGGTTCGGGTCGCACCGGCAAGAGCTCGCCGATGCCGAGCAACTACGACAGCATGCCGGGCAGCGGCGAGTCCAACCAGCAACTCCCGAATCTGAGCGACCTGCTCAATTCCGCCGGACTCGGCGACACCGGCGGATCCTCCGGCGGCAGTTCCGGTCCCAGCAGCACGCCGTACTCCGGTCCGACCGGCAGTGGCACCGGCTCGTCGACCGGCACCGGATCCACCTCGGGGACGGGTTCGTCGTCGATTCCGTCGAGTCTCGGCAAGACCCAGCAGTCCGGGGCGGGCGCGGCCAAGAACGGTCAACAGCAGCTGCCGTCACTCGACGATCTCCTGTCCGGCCTTGCGGGACAACAGAATACGGAGGCCGGAACCGGCACCACCGGCGACAGCGCCGGTCAGACGGTGCCGTCCTTCGGTAATTCGGCGACGACGGGAAGTGCGAATCCGCTGGAATCGCTGCTGTCCGGCGGGACGGGCACCTCGAACCCGCTCGCGTCGCTGCTCGGGGGGAGCGTAGGTGGCTCCAATCCGCTCGAATCGCTGCTCTCGGGCGGCGAACAGGCACTGAACCAGCTCGGGCAGACGGCCCACGACAGCCTGTCCGGCTTGGGGCAACTGCTCTCCGGCATTCCTGGGTTCGACCAGTTGCTGGCGAGCAATCCGGATCTGCGTCATCTCCTGTCCGGTATCCCCGGTCTGGACCAGTTGGTCTCGGGATCGACCGGGATGGACCAACTGCTCTCCGGCAATCCGGATCTGAGCCACCTGCTTTCCGGGATTCCCGGCCTGGATCAACTGTTGTCCGGTACGGGCGACACCGATCCGCTGCACTCGCTGGCGGAACGGCTGCGGGACCTCAGCCACACCCCGGGTATGGAGGGGCTGTCGGATATCGCGGCACAACTGGACCCCGGCGGCGACAGCGCCGGCGGGGGAGGCGCCGATGCCGGTGGCGGGGCCGGTGACGGTGGTGGAGCCGGTGGCGGTGTCGGGCCCGACGATGCGACACCGCCCCAGCAGCTCGATCAACCGCGGCAACCGGACAAGTTCCCGCGCGCATCGCTACCGGCGGACGTCTCCACCTACGGTGCCGGACACCACGATTCGTACGATCAGCAGGCCGGTCAGCCCGGACAACCCGGTCAGCCCGGTATGGCGGGTACCCCGGCGTCGAGCGCGGGCAATTCCGGACCGCAGGGTCAGCACCGGCGGCCGAAATACCTGACGTCGACGGACTGGCTCGACGACGCGATGGGCGACACCCCGTTCCGGGTCAAGCCGGTGATCGAACCATGAACGAGGAAATGTGAACAGGTGGACCCTGACGGACCTGGAATTCAAGGTGTTGTGCGACACCCGATTCTTCGGTCTGGTGCCGTCGATGTTCAGCATCACCAGCCGCATCCCGTATCTGGACGACTACGAGCGCGAATGGCGTCGCATCCGAGCGGAGTTGGAGAACCGCGGTGACAGCGCCTTCGAGGCGATCGTGGACACCATGGTGCTGCCGGAGGTGCTGGTCGGCGGCGAGGCATGGGAGGATTCGGATTTCGACAATCCGAACAAGCGGGTGCGCTTCTATGCCGGGCGGCTCGGCTCCCGCGGGTTCGTCGTGGTGCAGTTGCCGGGCGAAACCCTCAGACACGCCGAAGGTTTCACCATCACCGCCTGCGATCCGCGGGCGCTCGGTGAGACGGTCGTCGGACTGCTGCCGGCGGCCGGACCGGGTCGGCGTGGACCGATCGAGATCGAGATCGGCGAGAGAACCGGCCGGTCCTCCGGTGGCGGTTCGATGGTCGCCGACGACGATGACGACTACCGCGGGCTCACCAGTGCGGCCTTCTTCGACATTCCCGCGACCCACACCGGCACCGTTCGATTGACCCAGGGCAGATCGAAATTCGGTCCCCGCGGCCGCATCTCGGTGGCCCGGCTGTGGCGCGATCTGCCCGACGACGGTCGCTATGTGATTCCCCTGGAGGAACCGGCGCCGGTGGCCGTCGGGATGGGCTCGGCGGGACTGGCCGACTGGATCGACACCGAGGCCGAGCACATCGTGCAGCGAATGAACGACTATCAGGAGGTGGACGAGTGAGCGCGCCGCTCACGCCTCGAGCAGGAGCGTGACCGGCCCGTCGTTCACCAGTGACACCTGCATGTGCGCGCCGAAGCGGCCGGTCGCGACGGTGGCGCCGAGATCGCGTAGTGCGGCGGCGAATTCGTCGACCAGGGGTTCGGCGATCGATCCGGGTGCCGCGGCCGACCAGGAGGGCCGCCGGCCCTTCGCGGTATCGGCGTAGAGGGTGAACTGGCTGACCACCAGGATCGGCGCGCCCAGGTCGGCGGCCGAACGCTCGCCCTCCAGAATGCGCAGGCGAAACAACTTGTCCGCCAGCGTCTTCGCGAGCGCGGCGGTATCGGTGCCGGTGACGCCCACCAGGGCGAGCAGGCCGTGCGGCACTCCCATCGCGGGCGGGTCGATCTCGCCCACCACCTCGTCGTCGACCGTGACCCGGGCCGAGCTGACGCGCTGTACCAGGATTCGCATGCCCCCATCATCGGATACCGGCCACCGCGGTGGGTTTCGCGGTGGCTTTCGGGACCGGCCACCCGGAGTTCACGTCGGCGCCACTGATGATTCTCCCGCGACTGCCATCGTCGAAGACCAGCGTCGACGGGCGCCGGCCGGCAGTGCGATGGAGGGACGGACGATGGCGGACGAGATCGAGGTCGAGGTGGCGAAACTCCGCACGGCCGCCGGGAAGACGCAGGATGTGCGTGACCACATCGAGCAGGTGCTGACGAAATTGCAGGGTAAGACCACCGGCTACGGAAACTGCTGGGGGGACGACAGTCTGGGCAAGCAGTTCGCCGGCACCGGCAGCGGCGACGGCTACCTCGCCGCACACGACAACATGGTCACCGGCGCGCGCAACTTCTCCACCGCCTTCGAGAAGTTCTCCGACGGCCAGAACGATAGTGCCACCTATCTGGAGACCATGGAGCACGGCAACACCTACGGCTTCAAGTGATCGAACAGCCGCGGATCGAGCGCCCATGACGAACGAGCATATGAAGGCCGAGCTGGCGGGAATCATCGGCGAGGCCAAACAGCAACTGCGTGTCATCGCCGAAATCCAGCGTGACCGTGCGGAATTGACCGGCACCGCGTCGGTGCGCAAGAACCGGGTGACGGTCAGCGTGAATGCCGACGGTACCGTCATCGAGACCAAGTTCGGCGCCGGAATCGAGGATCTCAGTTATTCCGAGATCGCTCGGGCGGTGACCGAGGCTGCCCAGCAGGCGTCGAAGAATCTGGCGCAGCGGCATCGGGAACTGATGGCGCCGCTGCAGGAACGCCGGGCCCGGTTGCCCAAACTCACCGATCTGATCGAGGGCATGCCCGATATGCGCCTGCCGACCGCACCGGAACCCTCACTGGCGCCGCCGGATTCACCGGATCGAACCGCCGCCTACGGCGAGGACGAGCTCCGGTTCGCGGATGCGGAGACCTATCCGGTCGAACCGGAACGCCGGGTCACCGACTCCAGTTGGTGACCCGGGGTAACAGCGCATGATCGAGTTTCCCAGCTGGCTCGAGTGGCTGGGTGCGGCCATCGGGATGGAGTGGCCGCACGGCAACGAAGACGATATGTGGTCGCTGGCAGGCGACTGGCACACCGCCGCCGGCGAACTGCGCGACATCCTGAGCCTCATGGACGATGCCAAGTCCGCGACACTGGCCGCGTACCCGTCCGGCGACGGCCAGCAGCAGATGATCGACACCTTCGACAGCATGCGCCACGGCAAGGATTCGCTGGAGGCGCTGGCGGGGTACTTCGATCAGGTCGGAGATTCGGTCTACGGCGGCGGTACGCAGATCGAATACACCAAGCTGATGTTCTATTCGACGCTGGTGATCACCGCCGCCGATATCGCCGCGGTGTGGATCTTCCCGCCGACGGCTCCCGCGGAGGAAGCGGGCATCATCGTCGCGACCCGTGTCGCGGTGCGGATGATGATGCGCCGGGTACTCGACGCGATGGCCGGTTGGGCGGGCCGGTTGGCCGAGAACGCGTTGGTGCGCTTCATGTTCCGCCATGTGCTGCTGAATGCGGCCCTCGGCGCGATCCAGGATTTCGCGGTGCAGCAGTGGCAGGTGTGGGAGGGGCACCGCAAGAGCATCGACTGGCAGCAGCTCGAGGTCACCACCTTCGCCGCGGGTGTCGGTGGCGCGGCCGGCGGCGCCTTCGGTGAGGCGATGGGCAAGAAGTTCGGCAACGCCTTCCGCAACGAGGCCGGCGACGTCACCTCGAAGTGGGGCGTCAATCTCACCCGCGCCGGGATCGGCGCCGGATCGGGCCTGGTCAACTCGGTGGCGGCCTTCGGGGGCTCGGTCGGCTGGCAGTTCGCCTCCGATCTGGCGCACGGTGATCTGGACACCGCGCTGAAGAATTTGAAGAATACGCACGTCGATTGGCGCATGTTCAGCGCCGGAGCGATCACCGGCGGGGCGTCGGCGGTGAATCACAATATGGCGCACAGCCATTTCGAGAACTCGCCGTTCTGGAAGCTGAACGCGCCGCGGCCGGATCTGGGCAATATCGGTGATCTGCACGGCTCCACCCACGACGGCACCGTGCCGAACGCCCATGTCGACCTGTCCAACAGCAATGGATCTGTGCCGCACGGTGATTCGACTACCGGCGCGAACGGCGAGCCGGGATCCTCCGGGTCCGTGCGCGGCGGGCCGGTGACCAACGGTCACGACAGCCACGCGGGTGCGCCGACTACGACGGCCGGCACTCACGAGCGCACGGCATCGGATGCCGGTGGTACGCCGGAACAGACTGCGCCACAAGATCGTTCGGATACCTCCGAGACCACACCGTCGACTCCGCCGGCGGAGCGTTCCGGGTCGGAGGGCTCGAGTTCGCCGTCCGAATCCGCGACATCCACCGGATCGGTATCCGACTCGTCGCCGACTCCGCCGGCTCGCAGCGAGGTGCCGGGCGGCACGCACGATTCCACGACCGCGGGCACCGCCGCGCCGCCGAGCGGCGGTACGCACGAAAACGTCACGCCGACAACGGCTCCCGCCTCCGAATCTGCGTCCCATGCGTCGGGGGCCGCACCTGCCGGCAGCGAAGCGGGCACGGCCGCCGGTCCTGCCGCATCGTCCGGACCGGCCGAGTCGGCGAGTTCCGCCGCCGCCTCGGGACCGGCCGCATCGTCCGGCCCGAGCGCTTCGTCGGGGCCGAGTACGTCGGGATCGAGCGCTTCGTCGGGGCCGAGCGCGTCGTCGGGATCGAGCGCGACGGGCCCTGGAGCGTCGACCGGTTCGAGCACGACAGCCGGTGCGTCGACGGGCTCCACGGCCGCATCCGGAGCGTCGCCGGTCGACGCTCGCGGACCCGCGTCCGGCGCTGCCGAGGCGCCCCGGACCGGCGAGGTGCGCACGCCCGACGCCAAGGCGGGCACCGACGGACGTGCCGCCTCCGATCTCGGCCGCGGTTCCGCTACCGATGCCCGGCCGCAGGGCAGAGCCGGTGCGGCCGACCCATCCGCGGCCCGCCCCGCT
>NZ_BDBF01000012.1 GCF_001612845.1 Nocardia elegans NBRC 108235
CGCGCCCTGTGCGGGGGCCGACTGCGGCAGTGGCACCGACGTCTGCGAGGTGACGACGACCAGCACGCTCACGCTGCCGTCGTCGTTGCGCCGCTCGATACCCGCGGCGACGCCGTGGCCGCTGGTCACACCGCCCGACGCCTGCATGGTGTCGATGACCGAGCGCTTGCGCGCGTCGAATTCGTCGTGCCACCGGCCGGTCGAATTCGCCAGCACCCGGTCCACGTAGCCGCGCGGATCGGCGGAGTCGGTCGAAACCAGTTGCGCCACCGCGTCCTTGGAGAAATCGAGCAATTGTGTATCGCGGTCGGCGTCGCGGACTGCGGTGTGATGGCGGACCATCGACCATCCGCCCACCGCACCACCGGCCACCACGACGACCACGAGCAGTGCGATCACGACGCGGATCGCGACACGCGCGAACCCGGTCGGGCGCCGCGGCGTATCCGGTGCCGGCTCGTCCGGTTCGGTGATCTCCGGCGCCTCGCCGGTCGAGATGTCCACGGTGCTCACAGCGGCTCCATCCGGTCGATCAGCCATTGGCCGTGCGGCCGGACCACCCGCACCCGCACGCTGCTGACCAGGTAGGTCGGATCCGGCTTGGTGCTGTTGGTGGTCAGTCCGCGCAGAAATACCAGCACGCTGGCCGTGTCCGGCTCCGCCGAGATCAGCGAGGCCCCGCTGACCTCCCACCGGGCGTCGATATGGGACTGCTTGGCCTGCGGAACGAGCGTGTCGGTCGTCAGCTTGGTGTAGGAGTCCAGGAACTGCCCGGTGAGATGCCCCTTGGCCTGCCGCACATCCGCGTCGACGGTATCGGCCTTGTAGGTGAGCACGCCCGCGGTCAGCTTGGCGGCCTGTTCGGCGACATCGCGGCGCACGTCACTCGTTCGGCGGTCGGCCACCGTGTAGTGGAAGTAACCGACCGCGGCGAACGCGGTCGCCGCCACGGCCAGCAGGGCGAGCACACCGAGACGCAGCCTGCGTTGCCGCGGCGAGGGCGAGCCGAGCCGCGACCGCCATCCGACGACCCGGCTACCGAGGAACCCAGCGGCTCGATACCACGTGCGCGCGATCACGGCACGACCTCGACCTTCGACAGTTTGTAGCCCGTCGCCTCCTCGACCACATCCACCCGCAGCCGCCAGGTTCGCGGGTCGTCCTTGGCTCCCGCCGCATTCGACACCTTGGACACCGCCGTGACCAGGACGGTCGTACTACCGTCCGGATTGTGGTGTTCGATTCCGGCGCCGAGGATTTCGCCGGCGGAATCGGTCTTCGAATCGCCGATCGCACCGACGAATTTGTCCTTGACCGCGCGGAATTCGGTGAGCCACTGCCCGGTCGCGTCCGCGGCGATCCGGTTCGCACTGCCCACGGGATCCTTGTCGCTCGGGGAGATCAGATTCACCACTCCCTGCCGAGCAGCGCCCAGCACGGCCAGATCGTGTTCACCGGCGCGGTCGCTGTCGCGATGTGCGATTCCCAGCGCGATCGCCGCCGCGGACAGCCCCGCCAGCACCACGACGATCAGCGCGGCGCCGATCGCGGCCGCACCGGGGCGCCTGAGCCCGCGTACCGCGGACCCCTTCCCGGCACTTCGGCCGGACGTCTCGGAATCGACTGTGTCCGAGGCTTCTTCGGAATCCACGTCGTCACCGTCCGGGCCATCGCCGGTCGGGTCGCCGTCATCGGAGTGACCACAGACCACCTCTCCGGCATCCGGATCGGCGCGGTCCGGGTCGTCGCTGTCGATTTCGCTTCCCTCGCAAACACGGCCCGCGTTTCCACTGGCGGCCGGCGCTCGTTCTCGACCGACGTCCTCCTCGGTGGGCGGAGGTTCGGTAGGCGTGGAGTCGGCGATTCGGTGAGTCATCAGTGACCTCCTGTGAGCAGGGTCTGCAGTGTCGGCGCGACCTGTCCGGTGCCCGGAACGAGTCCCCGCTGCGTGTGCACGGTGCCGTCACCGCCGACATATCCGCCCGTGGCCGGGTCGTAGCTGGCGGTGCCCACCCGCGGCGGTGTGGCGGGGACGGGCTGGTCGGCCGGTGCCTGCGGGTTGTCGACCGTCGGCGTCGGGTTCTCCCGCCACTGGTTGGTGCCCTTCGGGACGTATGGCCGATCGCTGTCGCATTCCTCGACCGTGGGCGCTCGCTTACCCGGATTGCCCATACAGGGCAGATTGCGGGCGCCGCGAACGGCATTAGGGGCGTCCTGTGGAATCGCACAGTAGATCGGGTCGGGGGTACGGACCGGGGCGTCGGTCGGCGTACCGTCTCGGCGCTGCTCCGGCGGCAGGAAGCCGGTCGTGCACGGCGGCGGGGCGTTGAGATTCAGTTTGAAGTCGAGGAATGCCCGGTTGGTACCGCCGGAGTCCGGGAGGTTGATCGTCTTCAGCGCGCTCACACTCGCCGGCAGCAGGACGAGCAGCTGCTCGATCGAAGGGTTGTAGGTCACCGCCACCTGTCCCAGACTGCTGAGGTTGGCGACCAGCAGCGGCGCGGTCAGATGCAATTTCCCGAACAGTTCGCTCGCCTCACGTGCCGCTCCCGGCCCCGTCTTCAACACATCGCGGATCTGCTGATCGCTCGCCTGGGCCTGCCGCACCGAATTCGACAGGTGGGCGACCCATTCACGGATGGCCGGACTGCTGACCTGTTGTGAGTCCAGGAACGGGGCCGAATCGTCGATCAGGGTGGTCACCGCATCGGTGTCGGTGTGTGCCTGGTCGAGGACTCGGTCGGTCCCGTTGAGCAGCCGCTGCAACGCGTCACCTGAGCCTCCGAACGCGTTCTGCGTCTCGTCGATCACCGTGGTGAGCTTGTCCTTCGGAATCGAGGTGAGACTGGTGTTGAGGGTGTCGATCAACGGGGCGATATCCTGCGGCACCGTGGTCCGCGCGGGCGGGACCACGTCGCCGTTCTTCAGATACGGCCCGCTCTGGGTGGTCGGCACGAAGTCCAGGTACAGCTCACCGATCGCGGAGCGACTGTGCACATTCGCGGTGGACGACACCGGGATTCGCACCGAACTGTCCACACTGAGCGTGACCACCGCACCGGTCCTGGTCGGCGTCACACCGGTCACGATGCCCACGGTTTTGCCGCGATAGGTCACGTTGGCACTGTCGTAGAGGCCGCCGCTGGTGGGCAGCTGCACCGTCACGGTGTAGCGTCCCACCCCGGCCAGCGAGGGCAGTCGTATGTAGACCAGCCCCATGACCACTAGGGCAACCACGGTCACCACCGCGAAGATGATCAACTGGATGCGGACGAATCTGGACAGAATCATTTCCCACCTCGTTCGACAACCGAATCGAGCCCCGCGGTCAGCGGGTTCTTCGTGGACAGGGCCGGTATCCGGTCGACGGTGCGCCCGAGCGAGGTCTCCGCGTTCTCGAGCACCCCCTCGAGCGGTGTGCCCTGCAGCAGCCCGCGCCCGAGCCTGCCCAGCGTGAGATCCACTGTGCCGCTGAGGTTTCCTGCGTCACCGCGGAAGAACTTGGGGATATTCGCCAGTGGCCACGGATAGGTGGGCAGCAAGCCGAGGGCGCCGGTGAGATCCGGTCCCGCGTTGGCGAGTTCACGCATGACCGGCTCGATATCGCGCAGATTCTGCTGCACATCCTCGGAACTGGCCGTGACCACCCGGTCCGCGGAGTCGGCGAACCCGCCCAGTGCCTCGACGGTGTCGGTGAGCTGCTGGCGCTGCTCGGCCAGGACCGACAGTGCGCCCGGAATGCGGTCGAGCGCCCCGGCCAGCACGTCGTTCTGTTTACCGACCGTATCGGCCAGCCGATCCAGACCCGTTGCGGCGGTGATGATGTCGTCGCTCTGCGCGTTGAGGTCACTGCTGAAGGTCCTGGTCTGCGCGAGCAGGTCGCGGACCTCCTTCTCGTGACCGGACAGCGCCGCGTTGGTCTGGTTGCTGATCTCCTGGATCCGGGCCAGGCCGCCGCCGTTGAGCACCGTCGACAACGAGGCCAGCGTCTGTTCCGTGGTCGGATAGGTACTGGCGTGGTCCATCGGAATCACGCTGCCGTTCTTCAACTCTCCGACCGGCGGCTCGCTCAGCGGATTCGCCAACTCGATGTGCAGCGAACCCAGCAGACTGGTCTGGCCGATCTTGGCGGTGACATTGGCCGGCAGGTGCACGTCATGATTCAGCGTCACCGTGACCACCGCGTGCCATCCCGCCAACTGCACGTCGGCGACGTTGCCGACCGTCACATCGTTGACTCGGACGCGCGAATTGCGCTGGATGGACATCACATTCGGCATCTCGATCTTGACCGTGTAGGAGCCGGAGCCACCACCGGCCGTACCGGGCAGTGGCAGCGAGTTCGGCCCCTCCCATTGACATCCGGACGCGACCAGCGTGACCCCGCCGATCATTGCCATCGCCGCGAGGCGTTTCTTATACCGCATTACCGGCCACCTCCTGTGGTCGCGGGATTCTGGATTCCGAGCAGACCGGCCAGACCGCGCGACGGATCCACCGACTCGGTGGCGGCGGGCGCGGGCGCGGTGCCGCGCAACCACGGCTCGCTGTAGTCGATCTGGTCCGGGCGCACCGACAGACCCGATACCGGATTCACACCGACCGGCGGATAGTTCATCTGCAGCAGTTTCAGCACCGGCGCCAGCTGTTGCGCACACAGCTTCGCCGCGTCGGCCGCACCCAGCTGACTCGCCGATTGGATCGCACCGCAGATGAATTGCACCGGGTTGTCCAGCTGCGTGACGGCCAGTGCGCCGGTGAACGACCCCTGCGCCGGGTTGTAGATGTTGTAGAAGTTCTGGATAGCCGTCGGCGCCACATGCAGCAGCTGCTCGATGTTCGGGCGAATATCGTTGAGCGACTTGCTTACTGCCGCGAGATCGGCGATGGATTTCGCCGCGGGGTCCCGATTGTCCTTGACGAACTGCTCGAGCCTGCTCGACATCGCGTCGACCCCCTGCAGCGCGATCGCGAGCTCCTGATCGGTGCCGTCGAGCGCGCCCGACACCGAGGCCACGTTCTGGTTGAGCCGCACGATCTCGCTGTCGCTGGCCGACAACGCGGTCATGAATGCCTGCAGGTTTCGCACCGTGGCGAACAGGTCATCGCGCCCGTCGGACAGCGTGGTCATCGCATTGGACAGTTTGGTGAGGGTGTCGTTGATCTGATTACCCTTGCCGCCCAGCGCGTTCGCGGCGGAGTTGACGAAGTCACCGAGTGCGCCCGCCTTGTTCTGCTCGGTCGGGTTGATGTTGTCGGCGAGCGATTGCAACTGCTTGCGCAGGTCGTCCCATTCCACCGGTACCGCGGTGCGTTCCAGTGGAATCGTGGCACCGTCGGCCAGCTCCGGGCCACCGGTGTACGCCGGCGTCAACTGGATGGCGCGCGAGGAGATCAGGCTCTGCGACAGGATCACCGCCTTGGCCTGCGTGGGCAGCCGGTAGTGGGCGCTGTAGTGGAATTTCACCCGCATCCGGTCGCCGGCCGGGTCGATCGCGTCGATCGTGCCGACGTCGACACCGAGGATCTTCACCCGGTCCCCGGCGAACAACCCGTTGGTGTTGTCGAAGTAGGCCACCGCGGTTTTCGTTGTCTCCCGGTAGTAGAAGTGCCAGCCGATTCCCGACAGCGCGGCAAGCACGACGACGGCCACGCCCCCGATGACGAGTTTGCTGCGAAGAATGCGCTTGGTCAGTCCTGTTCGCGACATCGTCAGCCTCCCAATCCAGGCAGCGGCGGCAGTCCCGGCAGCGGCGGCAGTCCGGGCAGTGCCGGTGCCGGGGCGGGCGGGGATGCCGGGACGGGTGCGGCGGCTGCCCCCGGCGCGGGTGGCGGGGGTGGCCCACCCAAGGCGGTGAGATCGAGACCCGCGTCCTTGAACGCGGCGTCGATGAAGGGCTGAAGGTATTGCCCCGGCAGCAGATTCATGATGTATGCCTTGAAGAACGGGCCGGAGGCGACCGACTCACCGAGCGAGGTGATGTACTGACTGGCCGGAAGGATGGCCTTGGCCAGATCGTCCTTACGCCGGTTCAGTAGATCGGTCACGCTGTTGAGCTGCTGCAGAACCGGGCGCAGTTGCTGCTGGTTGTCATCGATCAACCCCGCGATATTCGATGTGACCGAGGACAGATTGGTCAGCAGCGTCTGGACGGCCTGGCGACGCTGGTTCAGCGCCTCGAACAGGGTGTTGCTGTCGAGTAGCAGCTTGTTGATCTGCTCGCTGCGGCCACCGAGCACCTTGGTCAGCGACTCGGCGTTGTGGAACAGGTCCTGCACCATCTTGTCGCGCGAGGCCACCGAATTCGACAGGCGACCGACGCCGTCGAGTGCGGCACCTAGATTGGGCGCGGTTTGGTCCAACGTCCGGCTGAGGGTGCCCAGCGCGTCGGTCACCTGCCCCAGGTCGAGATCGCTCACCGTCGTCGACAGATCACCCAGCGCGTCGGTGAGCAGATAGGGCGTGGTGGTGTGCTCGATCGGGATCGGGTGATTCGGCGAGAGTTTCTTCGCGCCGCGGGAATTGATCTGCAGGGACTTGCGGCCGAGCACGGTCAGCGTTTTGATCGCGACCTGACTGTCGTTGCCCAGCTCGGGTCCGTCGACATCGAATTTCATCAGGACCTTATCGCCCTCGATCTCGATGTGCTTCACATTCCCCACCTGGACACCGGCGAGAAATACCTTGTCTCCCTGCACGATTCCGCCGGTGTCGCCGAAATACGCCGAGTATGTCCGGGCCGAGGAGAACCAGGAGCTGATGGTGTCGAAGCCGACCGCCACCACCACGAGGGCGACCACGACGAGAATGCCGATCAGCCCGGTCCGGACGGTGTGTGACTTCTTTTCGTTGCTCTTGCGGCTTGTCATCAGGGTGTGCACCTTCCTGCCCGCTGCCCGATAATCGGGATGTAGACCGGATTGCCGTCGGGACCGTTCACCTTGATCTGCACATCGCAGAGGTAGAAGGTGAAGAAGTCGCCGTAGAGGCCCAGCCGCGACAGCCGGTTGTAGGCATCGGGCAAACTGCCCAGTGCCCAGTCGGCATAGTCCTTACCGCTGTTGATCGCTCCGGCGAGCCGGCCCGCCTCCGCGATATCGTTCTTGATCGTCGGTCTGGCGTTGGTCAGCAGATCCGCCACCGACCGGGAGGCGTTGTTCACGTGCACCAGGGCATCACCGATCGGACCGGACTGGGCCGACAGGCCGCTGATCAGTTGCTGCAATTTGTCGATGCCCTCGTCGAACTGGGCATTGCGCTTGTCCACGGTGCCCAGAACGGTATTGAGGTTCTTGATCACCGATCCGATGAGCTGATCACGATCGGCCAGCGTGGAGGTCAGCTGACCGGCCTCCCGCAGCAGATCCGAAATCGTGCCGCCCTGACCCTGCAGAACGGTCAGCAGCGAGTTCGACAACCGGTTCACCTGGTCGGGCTGTAATGCCTTGAACAACGGGCGGAAGCCGTTGATCAACGCGTCCAGATCCAAGGCCGGCACGGTGCGGCTCACCGGAATCGTGGCCGATGCGGACTGTGGGGTCGTCGAGCCCGGTGCGTCGAGCAACTCCAGATAGTGTTCGCCCACCAGATTCTCGTACCGCACAGCCAGTTTGGTCGACTGGGTGAACGGCACGGCGTGCGTGAGCCCGAATTCGACCAGGGCGGTTCCCTTTCCGGTCACGTGCACGGACTTCACCTTGCCGACTTCGACGCCCGCGACCCGGACGAACTCCGCGGATTTCAGTCCGGAGGCATCGGTGAATTCGGCGCGGTAGGTCCGCTCCGAACCGAAACGCATCTGGGAGAACACGATGATCACCGCGGCGGTGAAGAAGACCATGACCACAGCGAAAATCGACAACTTGAATAGTGTTCCGGATATCTTCATCGGGGGGCCGGCCCTCCTAGGATGTTTCCGAACAGATAGTCGGCGAAGTACGGCGAACCGAGCCGGGGGGCGGTCGAATCGACGATATTCGCGCCGGTATCGGTGACGAGCACCGGCGCCGGATACATCTGGCGGGTGATCATCGGGTAGCAACCGGGCTGCCCGCCGGGGCCGCCGGTGGCCGCCACCTTCGGCAGATTCTCCGGATACCGGTACGGGTCCGCACCGCCCAGGAATCCGATATCGAGATCGGCCGAGTATCCGGTATTGCCGCCGAAGGATTTCAGCTGGGCGTCACGGGTGTCCACGCTCTGGTGCAGCAGGCAGGTCAGCTCCGGACTGTATTTGGCGAGCAGTCCGGCGGTCGGAACCAGCAGCCGCATCGAATCGACCAGACCGTGTTCGAGATCGTTCGTCAGCCCGGCCCCTTCCTTTCCGAAGGTCACCGCGGCCTGCAGAATCGAGGTCAGCTGAGCCTGTTGTGCGACAACTGAATCCGCGGTGGTCGAGGCGTAGCCGAGCATATCCAACAGTCGCGGCGCGACGTCGGCGTAGATATTGGTCACGGTCGCGGCGTCGTGCAGGTCGCGCTGTAGCTGCGGCATCGCCGGATGCAGTCGCGCGAGCGTCTCATCGGTCTTCGCCAGGGTGTCACCGAGTTGCTGTCCGCGACCGCGCATTCCGTCGGACACCGCGGACAACGCCGAATTGAGCTTCGCCGGATCGACGTGCTGCATCACGGATTCCAGGTTTTCGAACACCGTGTTGACCTCGGTGGTGACATTGGTCGAACGCACCTGCGCACCGGAGGCCAGGCGACGCCCGGAATTCGCCGAGCTGTTCAGCGCGACATATTTCGATCCGAATGCGGTGGTCGCCTTGATCTCGGCGCTGGTGTCGGCGGACAGCAACGTGAAACGCGACGCATCGATGTCGAGATTCAGCCGCGCTCGCCCATCGGCCTGCGACACATTGCGCACATGACCGATCACAACACCGTTCAGTTTGACCTTGGCGCCGTCCTCCATCACCAGACCGGACCGATCGGCGATCACCGTGATCGGCACCGTACGCTTCAGATCTCCATGGAATGACAAGGTGCAGAACACGATTGCGGCGACCAGACCCGCGGTGAGAGCCAGTCCGGCTCTGATCAGCGGCGGCTTCTTGTAATGGTTCTTCCTACCTGTGCTCATATCGCACCTATCCCGCGAGGTCGAATTTGCCGGAGACACCGTAGATGGCCAATGAGGCGAACAGGACCACCATCACGACCACGGCCAATGAGGTGCGCACGGCACGGCCGACGGCTTCGCCTACTCCGGCCGGTCCGCCCGCCGCTCGATATCCGTAATAGCAATGGATCAACATCACGACATTGGCCATGAGCAGCGCCTGCAGAAAGGACCAGAACAGGTCGCTCGGGCGCAGGAAGGTGAAAAAGTAGTGGTCGTAGATGCCCGAGGACTGCCCGTAGACGTCGACGGTGATCACCCGCGCGGCGAGGAACGACATGATGACGGCCACGGAATAGATGGGAATGATCGCCACCACACCCGCGATGACCCTGGTCGATACCAGATACGACATGGATCGGATTCCGGCTACCTCGAGTGCGTCGATCTCCTCACTGATCCGCATGGCCCCCAGCTGCGCGGTCGAGCCCGCGCCGATCGTCGCCGACAACGCGATACCGGCCGTGATCGGAGCCATGATCCGCACGTTGCAGAACGCGGCGAAAAATCCGGTGAGGGCGTCGACGCCGATATTTCCCAGCGAGTTGAAGCCCTGGATCGCCGCGAGGGTGCCACCGGCGAAGGTCATGAAGCCGACGATCACCACGGTGCCGCCGATGACCGCGAGAGTTCCGGTGCCCATGCCGATTTCGGCGATGAGACGCAGTGTCTCCCGGTTGTAGGAGCGCAACGCGTGCGGCGAGTAGCGTGCGGTCTTCCAGTAGAACAGCGCTTGATCACCCAGCGACTCCAGCGTCCTGCGCGGCGCGGCGACCACTGTCGATATTATGGCCATGACTATTTTCCCGTTCCGTATTTGACGCCGACGGCGGTGGCGATCACATTCACGGCGAACAGCGCCATGAACGCGTAGACGACGGTTTCGTTCACCGCGTCCCCGACACTCTTCGCGCCACCCTTCACCGTGAGTCCGCGATAGCAGGCCACCAATCCGGCGATCAGGCCGAAGATGCATCCCTTGCATTCGGAAATGACAACCTCGGGTGTTCCGGTGACAAAGGTCAGTGACGATACATAGGCACCCGGGGTGACATTCTGGAAGAAGACCGAGAATATGAACCCGCCCACAATTCCGATGGTGATGACCAGGCCGTTCAGCAGCAACGCGATCACCGTGGAGGCCAGCACCCGGGGCACCACCAGCCGCTGAATCGGGTCGATGCCCAGCACGCGCATCGCGTCGATTTCCTCGCGGATGGTGCGTGCACCCAGGTCGGCGCAGATCGCAGTCGCGCCCGCACCGGCGACCACCAGGACGGTGACCAGCGGTCCGATCTGGGTCACCGCGCCGAGCGCGGCGCCGGCGCCGGACAGATCCGCCGCACCGAATTCCACCAGAAGAACATTCAGGGTGAATACGACCAGCACGGTGAACGGCACCGCGACCATCAGGGTCGGGACCATCGACACCCGGACGATGAACCAGGACTGGAGCACGAATTCCCGCCATTGGAACGGTGGTTTCACCATGGCACGAAATGTCGCGGCGCACATTTCGAAGAATGCACCGACCCCCCGCAGAGCGGTATCGGCCGATTTCGACACCCTGGCCGTCCGGCGCACCACCGCTGCCGGTGTGCTCGAGCCGGTTTCCGGCGAACCGGTCATCGGCTTTCCTCCTCATCATTTGTGGACTGGACCGCCCCGAAATCGGTGGCCCGCTGTCGAAATGGGATGCTCATCGAGAACGTCCCCAACGTATGACGGGAATCACCTCACCCGCGATATCCCCCGGGGGGAAGCCCACCACCCGATCGGGAGAGACGGCCGTGGCCTGCGAGTCCGCACACAGGTCTGCGACGTCGGATTTTCCGGCGATTATCACGCCGATTCGCACCACGCATATCCACCGATCGGCCGGAGCGCCCGCTGTGCGCGTCGCGGTACCCCCCTATCGGAGGGGACATCGCCTATCAGAGGAGGATTCGGCGAAACCGCCCACTCATCAGGATGGTTCCGGGGGTATCGAAACAGCAGCAATATCTGCCGAGCTCCCAGAAAACCGATCCAGAAGGGTGAGCCGCGATGTCGGATCCGATTTCCGTGATCGCCACCATCGTCATGTCCGCGACAGGTGCGATCGACAATGCCAATCTGCCCAGTGCCGCACAGGCATCCGCGCACGCGGTGGTCGAATCCGGCGGCGACGCGGCCACGTCGTTCAGCGTTCAGCTCGACCGCGCGGTCGCGCAGCTGCCGGAACCGGCACAGCAGACCGCGCGTAACGCTGTCGACGCCGCCGCCGATCAGCTCGCGGCGATTGTGCCGCCGCCGAATGCTCCTGCAGGACAACCCGATACGGATCAGGCACCGGAGCCGAGCGAGACCGCTCCCGGCGCGGGCGACGACGCCGCCGGACCGCAGCCCACCGACACCACTGGACCACAGCACACCGCCACCGCCGGCGCGGGGCCGAGCAGCGCCGAGTACGCGGTCGCGCCCTCCCGGCCGGTTTCGATCCCGGTGCCCGATGCCTCGGCGGTGCCGCCGGTCACCACCGGCCGGATCGCGGCGTTCGTGCCGTGGTTCCAGAAGGCCGGCTCCCTGTGCCCGGGTATCAAAGCACCCACCTTGGCGGCCCTGTACGCGGCCGAGAACGGCTTCCGCTACGGACCCGACGCACCCGTATCGCCGACCGGCGCACTCGGCCCCGGACAGTTCATGCCCGGCACCTGGGCGGTGTACGGCAAGGACGTGCACGGCACGGGCACTCCCGATGTCTTCGATATCGGTGATTCGGTCATGGCGTCGGGACATCTGCTGTGCGACAGCTATCGACAAATCGAATCGTGGAAGGCCGACGGGCGAGTCGCCGGGGATACGCTCGATCTGACCCTCGCCGCCTACAACGCCGGTGCGGGCGCGGTACTGCGCTCCGGCGGAATGCCTTCCGGCAGTCCGGATTACGAGCAGCAAACCAAACCCTACGTTGCTCGCATCCGCGCCACGGAGAAGGAATACGGCTGGCTCGAGCGGGTACCCGATCTCCTACGCCCGGCCAGCGACGTCGGCTCCAGGATTGTCGAGCAGGCGATGAAATACCTCGGCATTCCCTATGTCTGGGGTGGCGGCGGTAGTAACGGGCCGTCCATGGGCGGCTTCGACTGCTCCGGGCTCACCTCGTTCGCCGTCCACACGGCCACCGGCGGGACGGTCACCCTGCCGCGCACCTCAGAGGGCCAATGGCGCACGGGCACCGAGGTTTCCCTGCGCGACGCGGCACCGGGTGATCTCCTGTTCGGCAACTGGGGCCCCGACGGCCCAGGCCACGTCGCGATCTATCTGGGCAACAATCAGATGATCCACGCGCCACAGCCCGGCGAGACCGTCCGGATCAGCCGCGTGATGTCCGGTATGCACGCTCGCCGGATCAACTGAGCGGGAAGTGCGGCGGCGCCCCCGGGAATTCCCGGGGGCGCCGAGTTCGTCAGGGCGAGATCAGCCGGACGGTCGCACGCGAGGACTACTCGGACCGGAGCGACCAGGCGATGGCCTGCGCCCGGTTGGCCGCACCGAATTTCCGCAGAATATGTTTGACGTGTGATTTCACGGTGCCTTCGGTAATGATCAGGCGCTCGGCGATGGCGCGGTTCGTCGCGCCCGCCAGCATCAGGCGGAATACATCGGCCTCCCGCTCGGTGAGATCGGCCATGTTCCCGTAGGCGCGCCCGGAGACGATCGAGGGGGATTCGGGATCCTCGGTGTTACCCGAACCGGCCATCGAGATGTCGGCCTCACACAGATCATCCATGCGATTCACCGCGGAAACGATCAAATCCCGTACCTGATCGCGCTGTTCGCGCAGCTGTTCCAGTAACGCGGTGCGTTCGTAGATATGACTGAATCCATCGGTGAAGGCCCACAACACATCCCGGTCACCTTCGTCGGCGCGGCGAGTCAGCGGGTGGTGGTCGGCATGAACGAATCCGACCACATCGTCGCCGTGGACGATCGGGGCCACCACATACGATCGCGACCGCCCCGCATCGACGATGATCGGCCGGTAGACCGGAGCGTTCGCGGTGTCGTACACCAGCGACGGACGCCGTTTGGCGAGCAGCTGTGCCTCCGGCGCCCGGGAATCGAGCGGAATGCTCTGATTGATCCAGTCCACGAACCACGATTCCGATTCGCGTTCGCCGGCGAAATGCGCCAGCGACGGACGCCACGAACGTCCCTCCACTCGCGAGAGGACCACCCGCTGGAATCCGCAGCGCAGCACGATTTCCTCGCAGGCCACATCCAGTAGCGCCGTGGTGTCGCGAATGGAACGCAAGCGGCTCAATCCGGCGGCGCATTCCGCCAGCCGCTGACTGCGTTCGCCGGTGTCGTGAAGATAGAGGTCCAACGCGAGCTGCTGCAGCTCGAGTATCAAACCGCACATTCGCTCGGCGGACCCCGTATCGGCACTGCGGATGGTGCGCAAATGCGCGATACAGAAATGAATGAGGGTGGATACCACCTCGGCCGAACGCCACGGGCCGTCCCATTCCACCCGCGGCAGCGCGGCGTCGGCGCCGACGGCATCGAAGACCGCATCGCGCAGCACCGCGAGCCGGGCGGCAATCTCTCCCTCTCGACGACGCCATCCCTGACGCACACGGCCGGTCGGGCCGACGCCGGTGTAATCACTCGCCATGGCCACTGCCATCGTCACACCCGCCGTTCATTGTTCGTGGCGCGAATGTATTGCGCGATGGCACTGGCACGATTCGGTGCGCCGATCTTGTGCAGTATGTGCTTGACATGGGATTTCACCGTGCTCTCGGCGACCGTGAGCCGGTCGGCCACCTGCGCATTGGTGAGGCCACCGGCCAGCAATCTCAATACCTCCCGTTCGCGAGCGGTCAGCCTCGCCAGACCACCGAGCTCGACCCGTCCGGAGTCCGCCCGCGCGGCAAGCGCTTCCGGTTCGACGGCCATCGCTGTGCGCACCGCCGGGTCTGGAAGCCGCACCGACAACTTCTCGGGGGGCTCGAGTATCTGCTCGGCCGAGCGGAACACTTCGGACAATCGTTCACGCTGACGGGCCAGGCGTAACTCGAGCACGGTGCGCTCGTAGATCACGCCGATCCCCTCCGCGAAGGTACGCAGACTGTCACGGTCGGCGACGGTGAGCGGGCGTCCCGACAAATAGGTGTCGGCATGGAGCAACCCGAATACCGAACCGCCCGCGATCAAGGGGGCGACCACGTATTCGCGAGTATGCGAGGCGTCCATCAGCGGACGGAAGGTCCGAGGCTCGTTCTGCGCGTCGGTGACCAGAGCCGGCAGCCGTCGCCGCACGATCTCCGCCTCGACCATCGGTGAGGCCAGCGGGATCTCGAGTTCGGCGATGTAATCGGTCAGTTCGCGGTTGAAGCCACTGTCGTTGCCATCCGACAGAAACAGCAGCGATGGCGCCCAGACCGAACCGCGCACCAGCGAGACCATGGCCCGGTCGAAGCCCGCCGCCGCACACAGTTCGGCCGCGGCGGCTTCGAAGACCTCGTCGGCGGTGGTCTTCCTGCGCAATCGTGCCAGCGCCTCGAAGATTCGCCCCGGAGCGAAGCTGGGCTGCGTCAGGGTTTGTTTCCTCAGTGTCGACTGCACCGCGCTCACATCGGTCAGTAGCTCGGCCAGATCGGTCACCTCGACCGAACCGCCCTGGACGGAGGCCAGCCGACGGTTCGTGCGTTCCAGAGTCACGCCCAGCAGTTGCAGGTAGGGCCGGTTGGCACCGCCCCCGGCGGCATGTTCGGCCAGTCGACCGACCCGGGTGTTCAGATCCGAAATCCGGGACACAAGCCCGGCGAAAGTGTGCTGCGGTACTGCTGCCGGTGCCCTCATCGTCCCTCGAGCTTCTACTGACGCAGGCCGGAATCCACGCAGCCCACGTTCCGGGTGCCTCGTCGCGCCCTTGGCCCAACTCCCGGGGTTCCACACCTCGCGCCACGTTAACAATGTGTTGCGCGATTTACTTACGGCTACATAGTCCGTGATGCAGGTCACCATGTCAAGCGACCGCTATCGCAGGACCTGGTGCGAAATGCCGCGTCGTCAGACGTTTGAAGCGTCGATCAGCGACGAGCGGGACTCAGTCTCGCAAGCTAAGTGATTCGTGATTTACTAGCACCATGGCATTGCCCGAATCCCTGACGAATCGGCTGACGATTCCCGCTATCGCCGCGCCCATGACGAGCGTGTCCGGCCCGGATCTGGTCATCGCCGCCTGCCGTAATGGCGTGGTCGGCTCCTTCCCGACGCACAACGCCGCCACCACCGAGGAGCTCGATGGCTGGCTCGACCGGATCTCCGCCGCGGTCGGCGGGCACAGCGGGCCGACCGCCCCCGTGGCACCGAACCTCGTGGTACATCGGACGAACGCGCGCCTGCGGGCCGACCTGGACTGCCTGGTCCGCCACGGTGTCGAACTCGTGATCACCAGCGTGGGATCACCGAAGCCGGTCATCGCCCCGCTCCACGACATCGGCTGCCAGGTGTTCGCGGATGTCTCGAGCATGGCGCACGTGGAGCGCGCGCTCGAGGCCGGCGCCGATGGTCTCGTGCTGCTGACCGCGGGCGCCGGAGGTCAGACCGGCTGGGCCAATCCGTTCGCGTTCACGCGCGCCGTCCGCGCACACTTCGACGGGCCGATCGTGCTCGCCGGTGGTATCACCGACGGAACATCCATCCTCGCCGCACAGGCGCTGGGCGTCGATCTGGCCTATCTGGGGACGCGGTTCATCGCGACGACCGAAAGCCTCGCCGAGGACGACTACCGCGCCGCACTGATCGAGTCGACACTCGACGATGTCACGCTGTCCACCCGGGTCGGCGGCATACCGGCCAGCCTGCTCGCGAGCTGGCTCGCCCGCGAGGACACGTCCGATCCGGGAACGCGGGACTCGAACGGCTTCGAACAGGACCGGCTGTTGCGCAACCGCACCGCCTGGAGTGCGGGGCACAGCGTGGCCGGAGTCGATGCCGTCACCTCGGTGGCCGAGCTGATCCGGACGATCGCCGAGCAATACGACCACGCACGGACGACGCTGTTGTCGACGCTCACCGGCCCGGGTTCGCCCGGCCGCGGCCCCGTGAGAGACCACACCGCCGACGGTCCCGCCGAATCGGTCGTCACCGGTTCACCCAGCCGATGACCGAGGCTCCGGCAGCATCGCCGGGATGCCCATCCGATCACTAGTTAGATACTTACCAATCACTAAACATCGACATCCCCGAATGGAAGACCGAGAAAAATTCGCAGGCAAACCGGGATCATTGTCAGATCTTCCCTGATTGCTAGTCTTGAGTTAGTGTATTGCTATTCACTAAGTCGCCTGCGCTGAGTACACCGCCCCGACTGTGACAGCGACATTCGAATCGAAAGGCGTACGGATGCCCGTACTCAAATCCGAGGTCGACACCGCGTCGTCGACGTATCTGGAGAATCACGACACCCAGTCGGCGGCCGTGGCCGCCCTGAACGAACAGCTGGCGCTGGTCGCGGCCGGCGGCGGTGAGCGCTATGCCAAACGTCATCACGACCGCGGCAAACTGCTCGTACGAGAACGCATCGAACTGCTGATCGACCGCGATGCCCCGTTCCTGGAGCTGTCCGCGCTAGCGGCCTGGGGCACCGAGTTCAACGTCGGCGCCGCGATCGTCACCGGCGTCGGCGTGGTGTCAGGGATCGAGTGCATGATCATCGCGCACGACCCCACCGTGCGCGGCGGCACGATGAATCCCTACACACTGCGAAAGAACTTGCGCGCGTTGGAGATTGCCCGCATCAACCGGCTGCCCGTGGTGTATCTCGTGGAATCCGGCGGCGCCGATCTGCCCACCCAGGCGGAGCTGTTCGTACACGCGGGCCGGATCTTCCACGAACTGACCGAGATGTCATCGATGGGCATTCCCACCGTCGCGCTGGTGTTCGGCAACTCGACCGCCGGGGGTGCCTATGTGCCGGGCATGTGCGATTACGCGGTCCTGGTCGACAACGCGGCGAAGGTCTTCCTCGGCGGCCCGCCGCTGGTGAAGATGGCTACCGGCGAGGACGCCGACGACGAGGAACTCGGCGGTGCGGATATGCATTCGCGAGTGTCGGGCCTGGCGGACTACTTCGCGGTCGACGAGACCGACGCCATCCGCATCGGGCGCGATATCGTCGCCCACCTCAACTGGCGCAAGCTGGGTCCCGGGCCGAGCCAGCCCGCCGACGAACCCCTGTACGACGCCGAAGAACTGCTCGGCATCGCCTCCGGAAACCCCCGTATCCCCTTTGATCCGCGCGAGGTCATAGCCCGGATCGTCGACGGATCCCGCTTCTCGGAGTACAAGCCCCGCTGGGGCACCAGCATCGCGACCGGCTGGGCCTCGATCCACGGCTTCCCGGTCGGCATCCTCGCCAACACTCGCGGCGTCCTGTTCAGCGACGAGGCCAAGAAGGCAACCGAGTTCATCCTGCTGGCCAACCAAACAGACACCCCGCTGATCTTCCTGCACAACGTCACCGGGTTCATGGTCGGCACCGAATACGAGCAGGGCGGGATCATCAAGGACGGCGCCAAGATGATCAACGCGGTCACCAACAGCGACGTGCCGCACATCAGCATCAACATGGGTGGCTCGTTCGGGGCCGGCAACTACGGAATGTCCGGGCGCGCATACGATCCGCGTTTCATGTTCACCTGGGCGAACGCCCGGCTGGCCGTCATGGGCGCCCAGCAGCTCGCCGGTGTGATGTCCATCGTCGGCAAGGCGGCGGCCGCCTCGGCGGGCCGGGAGTTCGACACCGAGGCGGACGCGAAACGCACCGCGGCCATCGAGAAGCAGATCGAAGACGAATCCCATCCGTTCTTCATCTCCGCGCGCCTCTACGACGACGGCGTGATCGACCCGCGCGACACCCGCTCCGTGCTCGGGATGTCCCTGTCCGCAGCCCATTCCGCCGAGGTCGCCGGTCGGCGCGGCTTCGGCGTCTTCAGGATGTGAGAAATCCGATGCCTTCGACAGCCCCGAACAACCGGCCCGCGATCACCAAACTCCTCATCGCCAATCGCGGCGAGATCGCGTCCCGGGTCATCCGCACCGCACGGCAGATGGACATCGCCACCGTGGCGCTGTACTCCGACGCCGATATCGACGCACCGTACGTGCTCCAGGCCGACGAGTCGGTGCACCTGCCCGGCACGACACCCGCCGACACCTATCTGCGCGCCGACCTCGTGCTCGACGCGGCCCGCCGCACCGGCGCCACCGCGATCCACCCGGGCTACGGATTCCTTTCCGAGAACGAGCAATTCGCCCGCGACTGCGGGGCGGCAGGCGTGATCTTCGTCGGCCCCAGTCCCGAGGCGATCGCCGCGATGGGCTCGAAAATCGAGGCGAAGCGCATGATGGCCGCCGCGGGGGTGCCGGTACTGCCCGGCGCCACCGTCGAGAACGAGTCCGACGAGGACCCGGAACGGCTGCGCGCGGCCGCCGCGGAGATCGGCTTTCCCATCCTGGTGAAGGCGGCATTCGGTGGCGGCGGGCGCGGTATGCGCATCGTGTCCGATCAGAGCGAGTTGATCGAGGCGGTCGGCAGCGCCCGGCGCGAGGCCGCCTCGGCGTTCGGGAACGGCACGGTATTCCTGGAGAAGTTCGTGCAGTCTCCACGGCATATCGAAGTACAGATCTTCGGCGACAGCTTCGGCACGGTCGTCCATCTCGGTGAACGCGAATGCTCGATCCAGCGGCGATACCAGAAGATCATCGAGGAGTCGCCGTCCACCGCGGTCGACGACGCACTGCGCGACGAACTCGGACGCGCCGCGGTAGCCGCCGGTAAGGCGCTGTCCTACGAGGGTGCCGGCACGGTGGAATTCGTGATGGCGCAGGACGGCTCGTTCTACTTCCTCGAGGTCAATACCCGCCTGCAGGTCGAACATCCCGTGACCGAACTCGTCACCGGCATCGATCTGGTCCGCGGCCAGCTGCTGGTCGCCGCAGGCGCACCGCTGCCCGAGGAAATGCTCGATGTCACCCCGCAGGGCCACGCGATGGAGGTCCGTCTCTACGCCGAAGACGTTGCGGCAGGCTTCATTCCGGTATCGGGAACATTGACGACGCTGGAGTTCGCGAACCTTCCCGGTGTTCGCGTCGACGCCGGGTTCGCCTCCGGCTCCCAGGTGAGCACCTACTACGATCCGATGCTCGCGAAGGTGATCGGATACGGCCCCGACCGCGACGCGGCCTGCGATCGAGTAGCACGCGCTCTCCAGGAGACCCGCATCCACGGAGTGACGACCAACCGGGACCTGCTGATCGGCATCCTGCGCGAACCCGAATTCCGCTCCGGCGCCATCGATACCGGATATCTCGAACGACACGATCCGGCTGATCTGATGGATCACCGCAACGGCAACGATTCGGCAGGGCCAACCCACGCCCTGGTCGCCGCCCTCGCCGCGCAAGCCGATCGCCGCGCGAACTCCCCAGTGCTGCCCGGCCTGCCGTCCGGCTTCCGCACTCTGCCCAGCGCACCCCAATCGGTGTCCTTCCAGGCAGGCGACAAGGTGATCGACGTCGAATACCGCTTCGACCGGGCCCGCCTGAGCGCGCGAGTAGGCGACTGGCGGCCGGAAAGTCTCGAACTCGAGGCCGCGACCGCCGAACTCGTCGACATCGCCATCGACGGCGTCAGACGCCGATATCGCATCATCCGCAGCGGTGCAACGCATTTCGTCGACAGTGCCCTCGGCGCAACCGAACTGCACGAGGTCGAACGCTTCCCCGACCCGAGCGACATCCAGGAAGCCGGATCCCTGCTGGCCCCCATGCCTGGGACGGTCGTGAGCGTCGAAGTGGCTGAAGGACAATCGGTTTCGGCGGGGGACGCGGTCGTGGTGCTCGAGGCTATGAAGATGCAGCACACCATTCGGACTCCTTCGGACGGCATCGTCGTGAAGATCCCCGTCGCGGTGGCTGCACAAGTCGATTCGGGCCAGGTGCTGGCGGTCGTGCAGGACGGTGAGGACTGATGCGGGACGAAGTCCACTACGAGATCGACGACGGTGTCGCGTGGCTGACGATCAATCGGCCGCATGCTCGCAACAGCCTCAGCAAGGCCGTGCGTCACGGCCTTTTCGAGGGTGTACGCCGCTTCAACGCCGACGACGGTGCGAAGGTCCTGGTACTTACCGGCGCCGGAGACAAGGCATTCTGCGCCGGCGGTGATCTCAAGGAGATGTCGGAAGAGAAGCTGACGATTCCGCCTGTCGACTACGTCCCGCAGTTCGGCCGGAATATCGAGGTTCTCAAACCGACCATCGCCGCGGTCAACGGCGCGGCCTTCGCCGGTGGCTTCCTGCTCGCGCAGACCTGCGACCTGTGTATCGCCTCCACCACGGCGACGTTCGCCATTTCGGAGGTCAAGGTAGGCCGCGGTTCGCCCTGGGCGGCCCCGCTTCCCCAGATGATCCCCCGGCGGGTGGCCATGGAGATCGTCTTGACCGGCGCCCCGATAACGGCGGAGCGCGCCTACCAGATCGGATTCGTCAATCAACTGGCAGAGCCCGATCAACTGCGCGAGCGCGCACAGGCGCTCGCCCAGCAGATCGTCGCGAACGCTCCGTTGTCGGTCCTGGCCGGTAAGCAAACCATGGCACTGACCGCGGAATACCCATTGCGCGATGCCTTCGATCGTGCCGAAAAGATCTGGGCACCAGTGTATTCGAGCGAGGACGCGCAGGAGGGCATGCTGTCCTTCGCCGAGAAGCGCGCCCCCCGATGGCAGGGAAAGTAATGGCCCTCGACTATCCCGCGCTGCTGCGCGAACTCGAGCAGGAGACCAAACGGCTGATCGACTGCCTTTCGAGCTCGTCCGAACTGGCCTGGGAATCAGCCACTCCCGCACCGGGCTGGACCATCCGTGACCAGGTATCACACCTGGCCTACTTCGACGACTGCGCGCATCTGGCCCTCACCGATGCCGAGCGGTTCCATACCGAGGCGGCCCGGCTGACAGCGCTCGGACCGGACTTCCCCGACCGCGTGGCCGAGGCCAATCGCCACCTTCCATCCGGCGATCTGCTGACGTGGTTCGAGGAATCCCGCGCCCGGCTGCTGACCGCGTTCAGCACCGATGATCCCCGCCGCCGCCTGCCCTGGTTCGGGCCGGATATGAGCGTGGCCTCCTCGGTGACCGCGCGGCTGATGGAAACCTGGGCGCATGGTCAGGACATCTACGACGCACTGGGGGCCAGTCATCCGCTGAGCTCCGGGCTGCGCAGCATCGCGCATCTGGGTGTCAGCACGTTCGCGTTCGCTCATCAGCTGCACCATCTGGCCGTGCCGACCCAACCCGTACGGGTGGAACTGGATGCGCCCGACTCCGACGAGGTGTGGACCTGGGGACCGGCCGACGCGGCGGATCGGGTGACCGGCCCCGCCGAAGATTTCGTCCTGGCGGTCACGCAGCGTCGCCACTGCGACGACACGAAGCTGACCATCACCGGGCCTGTCGCATCGAGGTGGATGGCAATCGCGCAGGCGTATGCCGGGGCTCCCGGAACCGGCCGACCGAGCCGAACCAGCGCTCGCTGAAGGGAATTCGACTGATGAATCGAACAACGCCGCGCAGGCCGGTGCGTATCGGCAATGCGTCGGGCTTCTATGGCGACCGCTTCGCCGCCTTTGAGGCGATGGTCGAGGGTGGGCCGGTCGACGTGGTCACCGGTGATTACCTGGCCGAGCTGACGATGCTGATTCTGTGGAAAGCCAAGCAGAAGGATCCCGAAACCGGTTATGCCAAAACGTTTCTGAGCCAGTTCGAGCGAGTCGCGCGGTCCTGCGCGGAGCGCGGCATCAAAATCGTGGTCAATGCCGGCGGGCTCGAGCCGGCCCGTCTGGCCTCTCGGGTCAGGTCGGTCGTGCACGAAGCAGGGCTCGAACTTTCGGTCGCCCACATCGAGGGTGACGATATCGTCGAGCGCCTGCCGCAACTGCAGGCCGCCGGCCACACGTTGCGTCATCTCGACACGGGAATCACACTCGCCGAGTCCGGCGCCCAGCCGATTTCGGCCAACGCCTATCTCGGCGGCTGGGGTATCGCGGCGGCGCTGGCGCGTGGCGCCGACGTGGTGATCACGCCGCGGGTCACCGATGCGGCGCTCGTGGTGGGCGTCGGAGCGTGGTGGCACGACTGGAAACGCACCGATTTCGACGCGCTTGCGGGTGCGGTGGCCGCGGGCCACATCGTCGAATGCGGACCACAGGCCACCGGCGGCAACTACTCACAGATCAACGAGATCACCGACCGGCGCTATCCCGGTTCGCCGATCGCAGAATTGGCGCACGACGGCAGCTTCGTCATCACCAAGCACGAGGGCACCGGCGGGTTGGTGTCGCCCGGAACGGTTACCGCGCAGTTGCTCTACGAAGTCGACTCGCCCGTCTATCTCAATCCGGACGTCGTAGCACATTTCGACACTCTGCAGCTGACCCTGGAAGGTTTGGACCGTGTGCGTGTCAGTGGCGCCACCGGTTCACCCCCGCCGTCGACGCTGAAGGTCGCGATGAACTTCATCGGCGGGTACCGCAACACGATGACCCTCGTGCTGACCGGCCTCGACATCGAGGAGAAGGCGCGATGGGCCACCGACCAGCTGTTCGAAATCCTGGGTGGGCGAGACCGATTCGACGACGTCGATGTCCAGCTGTTGCGGTACGACCGAGCGGAGCCGACGCGGCTGAGCGAGTCGACGGCGCATTTGCGGGTTACCGTCAAAGACCGCGAGCGGGCGAAGGTGGACCGGTCCTTCTCCAACGCGGTGCTCGAGCTCGCCGTCGGCGGGTACGCCGGATTTCACACCACGACCCCGCCGTCGTCGGCCTCCGAATTCGGCGTCTACTGGCCGACCGTGATTCCTGCCTCCGAGATCGAGCAGATCGTGGTGCACGCCGACGGCTCGCGCGAAACGATCCCGCACACCCCACAGACCGACGACCGCTGTACCGGCGTTATCCCCGGCCACGACGGCACGTCCGGCACAGTCGATTTCGGGCCGACGACCCGGCGGCCGCTCGGTTCGGTGGTCGCGGCCCGATCGGGCGACAAGGGGGGCAAGGCGAATGTCGGAGTGTGGACGGACACCGTCGAGCGATGGCATTGGCTGCGCTCACATCTGACCGTCGAACGATTCACCGAATTGGTACCCGACGCGGCGGGTTTCGAAATCCGGCGATACGAATTCCCCAACCTGCGCGCGTTGAACTTCGTCGTCGTCGGATTTCTCGGTGACGGTGTCGCATCGTGCACTCGGACCGATCCACAGGCCAAGGGACTCGGTGAATTCCTGCGTGCGACGTACACCGACATTCCGGACAAACTCGCGGGAGATTCCTGATGGACTTCACCGAATCCACCGAGCACCGCGACCTTCGCCGCGCGATCGGCGCGATCACCGACAAGTACGGCCCCGCCTACTATGCCGAACGCGCCGTGGCTCATGAGCCGACCACCGAACTCTGGCAGGATCTCGCCGATCACGGTTTCATCGGAATCAATCTGCCCGAGCAGTACGGCGGCGGCGGCGCCGGAATGACCGAACTGGCGATGGTGTGCGAAGAGACCGCCGCGCACGGCTGCCCGCAACTTCTGTTGCTCGTGTCCAGCGCGATTTCCGGTGAGCTGCTGACGAAATACGGCACCGACGCGCAGCGACGGGAGTGGTTGCCGCGCATGGCATCCGGCACGAAGGTCGTATTCGCGATCACCGAACCCGACGCTGGATCCAACAGTCATCGGATATCCACGACTGCCCAGCGGTCGGGCAGCGACTATCTGCTGACCGGAACCAAGTACTACATCTCCGGTGTCGATGAGGCGGCCGCATTGATCGTCGTCGCCCGCACCGGGATCGACGAATCCAGCGGCGCGGCGCGGATGTCGTTGTTCCTGGTCCTGACCGACACTCCCGGCCTCGTCAAACACCGGCTGCCGGTCGGAATCAGCGTGCCGGAAAAGCAGTTCACGCTGCACTTCGACAATGTCCGGCTGCCCGCCTCCAGCCTCATTGGCGTCGAAGGCGACGGGTTCCGCCACGTCTTCGACGGGCTCAATCCCGAGCGAATCACCGGGGCCGCGGTCTGTGTCGGGATAGGCCGCTTCGCCGTCGAGCGCGGTGCGGCCTATGCCCGTACCCGGTCGGTGTGGGGCTCGCCCATCGGCGGCTATCAAGGGATCGCGCATCCGCTGGCGAAGGCCGAGATCGAGGTCGATCTCGCGGCGATGATGACCGCCAAGGCCGCATGGCTGTACGAGCGGGGCATGCCGGCCGGCGAGGCGGCCAACATCGCGAAGTACGCCGCCGCCGAGGCCGCGGTCGCGGCCGTCGACCACACGATTCAGATCCACGGCGGAAACGGCATCAGTACCGAGTACGGCCTCTTACCGCAGTGGGGGCTGGCGCGGTTGCTGCAGATCGCGCCGGTCAGCCGGGAGATGATCCTCAATTACGTTGCCCAGCACAGGCTTGGGCTTCCGAAGTCCTACTGAACGAGGCGAGATGACCGACACCACCGCTGAGCACCGAGACGTGTACCCGCCTACCGCCGAATTCGCCGCGGCGGCCAATGCCGATGCGTCCATCTACGAGCGGGCGACGGCGGATCGCGACGGGTTCTGGGCCGAGCAGGCGCAGCGGCTGCACTGGCATCAACCATGGGATCGGGTGCTGGACTGGGACGACGCGCCGTTCGCGCGCTGGTTCACCGGCGGCAAGCTCAACGTCGCCTACAACTGCGTGGACCGCCACGTCGCCGACGGCTACGGCGACCAGGTCGCCATCCACTGGGAAGGTGAGCCCGGCGATTCCCGCTCGATCACCTACGCCCAACTGCAGGCCGAGGTGAGCCAGGCCGCCAACTACTTCACCGAACTCGGCCTCGTCGCCGGCGATCGGGTCGCGATCTACATGCCGATGGTTCCCGAGGCCATCGTCTCGATGCTGGCCTGCGCGCGGCTGGGCCTGACCCATTCGGTGGTCTTCGCCGGCTTCTCCCCCAGCGCCCTGCGCCAGCGCGTCGACGACGCCGAGGCCCGCCTGGTGATCACCACCGACGGACAGTGGCGCCGCGGTAAGGCCGCACCGCTGAAGGAAGCCGTCGACGAGGCGCTCTACGCCCACGGCGACGTGCCGCACAGCGTGGAACACGTACTGGTGGTGCGCCGCACGAATATCGAGATCCCGTGGACCGAGGGCCGCGACCTGTGGTGGCACGAAACCGTCGCCCAGGCCAGTCCCGAGCACGAGGCCCAGCCTTTCGATGCCGAGCACCCGCTCTACATCCTCTACACCTCCGGCACCACCGGAAAACCCAAGGGCATCCTGCACACCTCCGGCGGCTACCTGACCCAGGTCGCCTACACCCACCACTACGTCTTCGACCACAAACCCGGCGCCGACGTGTACTGGTGCACCGCAGACATCGGCTGGGTCACCGGGCACTCCTACATCGTGTACGGCCCGCTGGCCAACCGCGCCACCCAGGTCGTCTACGAGGGCACCCCCAACTTCCCCGACGAGCACCGGCACTGGCAGATCATCGAGAAGTACGGTGTCACAATCTATTACACCGCACCCACGCTGATCCGCACCTTCATGAAGTGGGGCCGCGAGATCCCCGACGCCCACGATCTGTCCTCGCTGCGCGTGCTCGGCTCGGTCGGCGAACCGATCAACCCCGAAGCCTGGCGCTGGTACCGCGAAGTCATCGGCGCGGGCAGCGCACCCATCGTGGACACCTGGTGGCAGACCGAAACCGGCGCCATCATGATCTCCCCGCTGCCCGGCATCACCCCCGCCAAACCCGGCGCCGCCATGGCCCCGCTGCCCGGCATCACCGCGAAAGTCGTGGACGAGGAAGGCAATTCGGTCGAAAACAATCGAACCGAAGCCGAATCTTCGGACCGCTCCGCAAGCTCCGCGGTCGTCGGATACCTCGTGCTGGACCAGCCGTGGCCGTCGATGCTGCGCGGCATCTGGGGCGACGACGAACGCTACAAGGCCACCTACTGGGAACGCTTCGCCGCCCAGGGCTGGTACTTCGCCGGCGACGGCGCCAAGATCGATGCCGACGGCGCGCTGTGGGTCCTGGGCCGCGTCGACGACGTCATGAACGTCTCCGGCCACCGCATCTCCACCGCCGAAGTCGAATCCGCGCTCGTCGGCCACCACAGCGTCGCCGAGGCCGCGGTCGTCGGCGCCAGCGACGCCACCACCGGACAGGGCATCGTCGCCTTCGTCATCCTCACCGGCGGCTCGAACAACTCCGGACAACAACTGGTGGACGAGCTCAAGGCCGAGGTCTCCCGCGAGATCAGCCCCATCGCACGCCCCCGCGAGATCCACATCGTGCCCGAACTGCCCAAGACCCGCTCCGGCAAGATCATGCGCCGCCTGCTGCGCGACGTTGCCGAGGGCCGCGAACTCGGCGACACCTCCACCCTGGTCGACCCCAACGTGTTCGAAGCCATCCGCGCCTCCAACGCCTGATCCTGACTCCAGGGAAGGCAGGAATCGTCGCCCCCTGCGTGAGGCGAGTTCGCACGACCAGCCACCGTTCGGCAGTCTGTGCCACGAGAATCGAAATTTTCGGATCGGCAAACCCGTGCACGTAAGCCATGGGATCGATCGCGCGCAGAAATTCGCAATAATACCGTTCAGAGCAGATTTCCTTTTCTATCCAACGTACGACACTCATCACCCCCACGAGGGATGCAGGACACCGCTGCAGCCAATTATTGTGACTGTCATCACTCGAATTTTTACACCGAGTACCCTTCTTTCTCAGGCCTTCCCAGAAGGAGTCACGATGGGCCGAATGCCATCAGCGGTAATGCAATATGAACTCAGTATCGTCTGGCAGAATGTATTCACCTGGGCCAGCTGGGGAATCGTTGCGATCATGCTCATCTTCGCCGCGCAAATGGGCAGGAAGCAACGAACGCCATTCTATCTATTAGCATGCATTTCCGCCGGCGTCGCAGCGTTTGCCGAACCTCTCTACGACGTCGCCTTCGATCTATGGTTCTACGATGTCCACAACGGGCGTCCAGGAGCGATGTATTCGCATTTCACCGCCTTTGGCGTCGTGCAGCCCAACTGGACCCACAGCGGCTACGTCATTCTCTACTCGAGCGCATGCATATACGTGGGCCGACGCATGTACGAAGGCCGACTCACCCGCAAGGGATTGTTTACAGTGTGGATCGCCGAAATCGTCACCTCGTGCGTTTTCGAGATGATCGGAACCGGCACCAACGTCTATACATATTACGGCCCCTTCGAGTTGCGCATCTGGCATTATCCGCTGGTAATCGGAGTGCTCGAAGGTACACAAGTAGTACTGTTCACAGTTCTCGCGGTGCAACTCTGGCGGCGCGTCACATCTCCTTGGGGTCTGTTCGGCCTTTTGATGGTCTTCCCGATGACCATGTTCGGTGCGAATTTCGGGTTGGGCGCGCCGCTCATCATCGCCCTGCACCTCGACGCCGCTCATTTTTCGAGTGCGATCGTGTGGGCAGCAACGTTGTGCACCATGGCCTTGTGCGCGCTCGCGGTGAACGGTGCGAGCAAATTCCTGCCGAGGCCGTCAGGAACCCTCGAACCCGATGAAACATCGGCAACACCTCAGCTCATTCCATCTGCAAGGTGAACGAAAATCATGACCGGTATCGCAATGAAGCAACGAGACGTAAACCCGCCGATCGTCGAATCCGACATTCCCGATGCACTACCCGCGACGTCGACAGATTCTCGTGGGACTGTGATCAGGAGGCACGCCGTTGAGATACTCAATTACTTCGGCAACTGCCCATGTTGTGGCTACGCAGCGCAAGCGGCAATGATGATCAATGTCTATGCCGACAGCTCGACCACCCGCGAACCCATCGGACGCTGCTCCCTACCCTGCGGGTGGACAGGTCCGGTGGAGGTAACGACCATGACCACGGCCACCATCTGAATTCGCCCGGCGGTATCCGTCCATCGGATGCCGCCTTAGAGCTCCTACTTATTTGGTAACGGTTGGTTGATCGGCAGCCAGACGCCTGTAGAGCTCCTGGCCTGTGAAGGTCTCCCGATTGGCAGCGCGCTGGTGTGGTGAGACTGACCGTTCGGCGATTCGGCCGTGTCGACTCCACAGCCACACTTGGTCCGTGTAAGACCTGGAGAAAGGCCGCGAGCGCCACGGCCGAACCGTATTTGCTTGCCGCTGAGGCGACATCTTCATTGCCCCCCGGGGCAATGAAGCCCTCCAGAAAGAGCGGGGCACCAGCAGCGGAATGCGACCTGCCGTGATCGACCCTCTCCTCGTTCGGGGCAACAAGAGACCGCGGGCGCTCGGCAGTCGGTGCAGCTGGCCGGGGAAGACGACGTAGTGCGTCGGACCCGTCCGGCTGTGCGTGTCGAACCGAATTGCTCGTGGTTCGAGCCTGCTCACACGATCAGTTACCTCACTTTTCGAGAGCTGCGAGTTCTTGGAGAGACCGGTGCCGTGTGGGTGCGCTGGGATCGCGAACAGCTCATCGGAGGCAAGCCCATCGAGGCTCGTAAGTAGGGCGCTGCGCGTTCTCGCCGAGGTCTTGGACCTGCGAAGACACCCGACACGAGGGACGTCGTTATGCACCGATATTGCGGAATCGACTGGGCCGAAGGCCATCACGACATCGCGATCATCGACCGCGACGGAAAACTCTTGTCCAAGAAGGGAATCGGGGACGACCCCACCCACCGGGTTCGCCGAACTCACCGCTCTGCTGACCGAGGCCGGCGACACCGCCGAGGACCCGATCCCGGTTGCGATCGAGACCCCGCGCGGGCTCCTGGTCGCCGCCCTGCGTGTCACCAGCCGACCCGTCTACGCGATCAATCCCATGGCCGTTGCCCGTTACCGCGAACGCCACTCCATGACGCGCGCGAAGTCCGACCACGTCGATGCCATGACCCTGGCGAACATCATCCGAGTCGATAGCGAGTTCCACCGGCGGATGCCCGTCGACAGCGAGTTCGTCCAAGCCATCGCGGTGCTCGCGCGGGCCCAGCAGGACGCGGTCTGGCGGCGCACCAAGGCCAGCAACGAACTGCGCTCGCTGCTGCGCGAGTACTACCCGGCCTTCCTGTCCACCTTCGCCGGACGGTCGGCCACCAACCTGGCCCGCCCCGCGGCCCGCGCAGTCCTGGCCCTCGCACCGACACCCACCCACGCGGCCAGACTCACGAAAACCCGTGTCGCCGCAGCGCTGCGTCGGGCCGGCCGTCAACGCGGAATCGACGCACTGGCCGTCGAGATCCTGCACGGTTTGCGCGAACCGCAGCTGCACCAGCCTGCGCCGGTTGGGCAGGCGATGGGCCACCAGGCCCTCGCCCTGCTGGCGACTCTCGAGGCGGCCTGCACCGGCGCTCACGACCTGGAGCACGCCACCGCGGAGGAGTTTCGCAAGCACCCTGACTACGCGGTCGTCACCAGCTTTCCCGGACTCGCCGACCTCACCGGCGCCCGCGTCCTGGCCGAGATCGGTGACGACCGCACACGATTCACCAACGACCGAGCGTTGAAGGCCTACGCCGGATCCGCACCCGCCACCAGGGCCTCCGGAAGACGATCTCCATCACCCATCGACGCATCAAGAACGACCGTCTCGCCGCGGCCGGATGGGTCTGGGCCTTCGCCGCGATTGCCAACGAAGGCGCGGCCCGCAATCACTATCTGCGCCGGCGGGCACACGGCGACCGCCACGCGGCCGCGCTGCGGCACTTGTTCAACAAGATGCTCGGCCAGTTGCACCACTGCCTCCCAACCAGCCAATCCTTCGATCCGATAAAGGCTTTCGGTCCCTCACCCGACACGCGCTGCGGCTTGACTCCTAAAACCATCGGAGGTCTCTTGGCGGCTTGGAAGCATTCCTCGACCGCCCGCCTGGCCCCAGCCACGGCCACGACCTGCTCGCGGGTCACGGTGGCGGGGTGAAAGCACAGTAGTAGGCGATATCAGCGAGATCGTCGAGGCTGCGGCGGGACAACAGCGTGCGTACGAATCCGGCCGGCAGGTCACCGAAGGACGGCAGTGTCACCCAAGCCCACGCGACGGCGGCCGTCCAGATCGGCCATCGCACTGCAATTGCCAATCAGTTGCTGGATTGTAAAACTAGTCGGCGTGTCGCGTTGCGACACGCCGACCGTCGATCTTTCAACTACCACACGGAGCCTTTCGATTCCGACAACAAGCGGATTACCCATGCCCAACCAGCAGTGAGGCAAGACCGGAGACAGCCGCGAATAACTACTACTGCGCTGTCATTTTCATCGTGATTTTCTCCCGTGCGCTGACACGAACTCCCGTGCGCCCCCGTGACCCGCTTTCGAACCAAAACTACTGGTCAATAGGCTTTGGCGTGCACTCCAGTGATGTCCGATGCGCCCGGAATGCCCCGGCAGACATACCGATGTCGTGATCTTCGGCCGCGAACACCACAGGCAGATAAAGCAATTAGACAGCTATTTCACCGCAAACAACGGCCTAGCAGCTCAGCGCGCCCGTCAACGGCAGGAGCGACGGCGCGTCGTTTCCGGTGACGCAACCGGCCGGCGAATGCGATTGGACGGCCCACGGAATCGAGGTTGTGAGAAATGCCGATTCGCGGGTACCCGCGTTGTGTGATTGTCCGGAACAGCTGCGGCGGCCGTCAATCGAATGCCGGATCGCCGGTGACGTCCTCATCGGCACGACGAATCGAACGCGTCGTTCGCCACCGAGTAGCCGCGACCAGGGCGACGGCCGCAGCAAGAATACACAACATCCGTTCCGGAAGGGGTCCCATCGCGGTCGCGGGTGTCGTTTCACTGCGCAACGGCAACGTCGCCTCGAGTGCGGCGGGCACGAATTTCTCGGTGTGCTGCCGCACCACGCCGTCGGCGGTGACGACCGCGCTGACACCGGTGGTCGCGGCGACCACGAGCGCCCGGCCGTGTTCGACTGCCCGCACCCGCGACATGGCCAGCTGCTGATAGGTCATATCGCTGTCGCCGAAGGTGGCGTTGTTCGTCGGCACGGTGAGCAACTGCGCGCCGGCGCGCAGCGAATCCTCGAACGCCCGGTCGAAGGCGACCTCATAGCAGGTCGCCACGCCGATCGCGACCATCGGCCCACCGCCGGCCGGGCGGGCGTGCACGACCCCGTCGCCGTGGCCCGGGACGAAGTAGCCGGCGCGGTCGGCGTAGTCGGAGAAGTGTCGGAAGAAGCCGCGATAGGGCAGGTATTCGCCGAAAGGCTGGATGATCTTCTTGTCGTGGCGCTCCCCCGGCCCGTCGGCGTCCCACACGATCACCGAATTGGTGGTGGTGCGGTCGTCGTTGACGAGGACGGCGCCCACCAGGATCGGGGCGTGGATGTCGCGGGAGGCGGCGGTGATCTCGTCGTAGGCGTCGGAATTGCGCAGCGGGTCGATATCGGAGGAATTCTCCGGCCAGATCACCACATCCGGCTGGGCGGCGGTCCCGGCGGCGATCGCGCGGGCCAGCTCCTCGGTACGGCGAATGTGATTGTCCAGCACGGCCCGGCGCTGGGCGTTGAAGTCCAGGCCCAGCCGCGGCACGCTGCCCTGGATAGCGGCGACCGTGATCGACCGGTCTCCGTCGTCCGGGGCGGGCAGCGCGGTCCGGAGGATCACTCCGGTAATCGGGATAATAGCCACAACCGTTGCGAGAGTGATAATTACGACCGCACGCCGTTGGTGTGCCTGCGGGCGCAACCGAAGCAGAAGCGCCGCCAGAACTGTTCCGGTCAGGGCCACCGCGAAGCTCACCACCGGCGCGCCACCGAGCCAGGCCAGCGGCAGGTACCAGCCGTCGGCCTGCGCGAAAGCGAGTCGGCCCCACGGAAATCCACCGAACGGAAAGCTGGAGCGTCCCCATTCGGTCAGAGTCCACATCAGCGCGACCCACACCGGCCAGCCCGGCAGGGGGCACACCAGCCGCGACAGCAGCCCGAACAAGCCGACATACACCGCGCACGCTGTCGAGAGCGCCAGCCACGGCACCGGGCCGACGTAGATGCCCGTCCACGGCAGCAACGGCAGGAAGAACGCGAGCCCCGCCAGCAGTCCGTAGCCGAAGCCGCCGCGCAACCTCGCCGCGTCCCGCACCGTCAGGGTCAGGACCGCGATCCCGATCGGCGCGAGATACCAGCAGGTACGCGGCGGAAAGCTCGCGAACACCAACAGCCCGGCGACGACAGCGGCCCCGATCCTCCCCCATACCCGCCACGTCACGCCCAGCACCGCGCCAGCCTACTGGGATAGTGCGCGGTTCCCGCCGGCCGGGGCTCCGCGGCGGCGGTGACACTTTCGACGAAAGCGCGGTCGGTCTTCGTCGCGTTATTTCCTCAGGCTGTATAGATGGTCACTCCGTCGCGGACGGTGCGCAGGCAGCGCGGGAGTTCGACGCCCTCTTCCAAGGACGGAAGGCCGGGGACGCGGGAGCGCGGATCGGTGGACCAGCGCTGGACCGTGTCCGATGCCGCGGCGACGACGAGTTCCGCGGCGTCCCACACCGCATAGTTGGCGGGAGCGCCCGGCACCAGGGTTCCGGCGACACCGTCACGCACACCGCCGGCCCGCCATGCGCCGCGGGTGGCGGCGGCGAAGGCGGCGCGCGGGGAGATGTGGTGCCCCGGGGTGCGGTGGTTCGCGGCCGCGCGGATGGCCTCCCACGGGTTCAGCGCCGTCACCGGGGCATCGGAGCTGATCGCCAGCGAGATACCGGCGGCGGCCATCGCCGCGAACGGGTTGGTGGCCGCGGCGCGTTCGGCGCCCAGCCGGGTGGCGTACATCCCCTCGGCGCCACCCCACGCGGCGTCGAATCCCGGTTGCACACTGGCGATCACGCCGAATTCGGCCAGTTTCGCGATCTGCCCGGCATCGAGCAGTTCGGCATGTTCGAGCCGGTGGCCGCGGGTGGCCACCGCCGGTGCGCCGAGTTCGCCGGCGACCCGGGCGAAGCCCTCGACCACCGCATCGATGGCGGCGTCGCCGATGGCGTGGAATCCGGCCTGAATCCCGGCCTCGGTGCAGGCCCGGACATGGGCGGCGATCGCCGCGGCGTCGAGGTAGGAGACACCGGTGGTGTCGCGGTCGGCATAGGGTTCGCGCAGCCAGGCGGTGTGGGAGCCGAACGAGCCGTCGACGAACAGGTCGCCGGCCAGCCCGTGTACACCGAGTTCGCCGAGCAGCGCCCGCGCCTCGTCGGCCGAGGTGACGGCCTCACCCCAGTACGCGCGCACCTGCACACCGTGCTCGAATTCCAGCAACTCGCGCACATCGGTGCGCCCTGCGATCTGCGGGCCCGCACATTCGTGGACGGCGACCACACCGTGCGCGGCCGCGTAATCGAGTGCGGCGGCCCGAGCCCGGTCGCGCTGAGCGCGGTCGAGACCATCGAGTGCGGCCTCGCGAACGAGGTGATGCGCGTCGGCGCGAAGCGGCGCGCCGGCAGTGTAACCCGCGGCCGCGCGAACGCCGCTCATCGTGTCGAGCAGCGCGGTCGAGGCGACCGCGGAATGGGCGTCCACGCGGGCCAGATAGGCCGGGCGGCCGGGCCCGGCGGCGGCATCGATCTCCTCGACGGTGGGCGGGCGGCCCTCGGGCCAGCGGGTTTCGTCCCAGCCGTCGCCGATGATCGTTCCGGTATGGGTGCCGGCGTACTCGCGCACCAGCTCCAGGCATCGCGCGAGCGAATTCGCTTGGGACAGGTCCAAACCCGTCAGTTGCAGGCCGAGCGCGGTGACGTGCACGTGCGAATCGACGAAGGCCGGGGCGACGAAAGCGCCGTCCAGATCGACGATTTCGGCGTCGGGGTGCAAAGCGCGGCCGGGGCGTTCGGCCCCCAGCCAGACCACGGTGCCGTCGGTGACCGCCATCGTGGTGGCATCGGGGGAACTGGAACTGTAGATTCGGCCGCCGACCAGCAACTGGGTACTCACGGGTGACCAGTGTGCCGCACGGCCGGCGGCCCGCGATCAGTGCGGGTCGGTCAGCGGGGGTCGATCATGCGCCGCGCGTGACCCTGACCGTCGTCGTAGAACTGCTCGACGACCACCCCGTCCACGACCTCCCCGGAGGGTTCCACCACCACGCCGCGATAGCCGGTGGCCATGGTCAGCCGGTCGATGCGCCGCAGCGCCGCGGCCGAGACCAGCGGTCGCAGCAGCGCGCGGGTCGGAAGAAGTAGTAGCAGTCCGAACACCGAGGTGACCAGGCCGGGAACGAACATCAGCAGCGCGCCCACCCCGACCAGCGCGCCGTCGGCGACGGCGGTTCCCGGGGCGATCTCGCCGCGGCGGGCACGACGGAACTGCTGGAAGACCCGGCGGCCCTGGGAACGCACCAGGATCAGCCCGAGCGCGGACCCGGCGATGAGCAGCAGAATGGTCGGCACGGCACCGATGAGGTGGCCGACCACGACCAGCGCCGCGATCTCGACGACGAGATAGAGGGCGAACAACAGGGCGGGCATCGGCGATCCTTTCCACGATCTACCCTGCCCAACGCGCGACGACCCCGATTTTCTCCCGATTCGGGCATATCGCCGCTCACCCGGTCAGGTACCCGGCGTGACCAGCCCGGTTTCATAAGCCAGCACGACCGCCTGCACCCGGTCGCGCAGTCCCAGTTTGGTCAGCACTCGGCCGACGTGAGTCTTGACCGTGGCTTCCGACAGATACAGCTCGGCGGCGATCTCGGCGTTGGAGCGCCCGGCGGCGATCTGTTCGAGCACCTCGCGTTCGCGCGCGGTGAGCACGTCGAGCACCGATGGGTCGCGCACGCGGGCGGGGTCGGCGGCGATCAGCCGGTTCAGCAGCCGTTTGGTCACCTTCGGCGAGACCACGGCGTCACCGGCCGCGACGCTGCGGATGGCGGAGATCAGATCCTCGGGCGGGGTGTCCTTGAGCAGGAAACCACTGGCGCCGGCCCGCAGGGCGCCGAGTGCGTGTTCGTCGAGATCGAAGGTGGTCATCACCAGAACCCGGCTGCCACACCCGGATTCGAGGATCTGAGCGGTGGCGGCGACGCCGTCGACCACCGGCATCCGCACATCCATCAGCACCACGTCGGGGGCCAGCTCACCGGCCAGGCGCACGGCGGTCGCGCCGTTGTCGGCCTCGGCGACGACGTCGACGTCCGGGTGCGCGCCCAGCACCATCTTGAGTCCGGCACGCATGAGTTCCTGATCGTCGACGACGAGTACGGTGATCGGCACCGCACCAATCTAACCGGGACTCCTCGCCCGGTCAGTCGGGTAGTTCACGCTGCAGGGGAATGGTGGCGCAGACGCGCCAGCCGCCCTCGGGACGTCGTCCCACCTCGAGGGTGCCGCCGAGTACCGCGATCCGCTCCCGCATCCCGACCAGTCCCAGTCCGCTGCCGGCGATGCCGTTACGCAGCGCGGTGTCGTCCACGACGGGAGGCTGCGTGGCCACGGTAGACCCGGTCGCGGACGGCCCGGCGTCGCCGCGGTCGAGGACCTCGACCAGCACGTCCGCGTCGCGCCGCCGCACCCGTACCCAGGCCTGCGGGTCGGGGCCGGCGTGGCGGAAGGTGTTGGTCAGCGATTCCTGCACGATGCGGTGCATGCCGAGACTCACCTCGGGGGCGACATCGTCGAGTTCTCCGGTGAGTTCCAGTTCCACGGCCAGCCCGGCGCTGCGCATCATCTCCACCACCTTCGCCAGTCCGGCGGTGCCGTGTTGCGGCAGCTGCTCCGGGGCGTGTTCGGTGCGCAGCAGTTCCACCGTACGGCGCAGTTCCCGCAGCGCCTCGCGGCCGGTGCCGGCGATGGTGGCCAGCGCTTGTTCGGCGACCCCGGGGTCGCGGCGCAGCGCGTATTTCGCCCCGTCTGCCTGCACGATGATGACGCTGACCGCGTGGGCGACCACATCGTGGAGTTCGCGGGCGATGCGGGTGCGTTCGGCCGAGACCGCGTCGTGGGCGCTGCGTTCGCGGTCGTAGTCGGCGACGGCGAGCCGGGCCGCGACCTCGGCGTCGTAGGCGTGGCGGGCGCCGAGGAATTCCGCGAGGGTCCAGCACAGCGCGTAGAACATGATCAGGAAGCCGATGACGATCGGCACCGACTGGTCGACCACGGCCAGCGAGAACGCCCCGTCCACGGCGAGGCCGACCAGATACAGCAAACCCTCGCGCCGGCCCACGTACGCGACGAGGGTGTAGAGCGCGACGCCGACCGCCAGCAGCGCCGGCGGCTGCAGATCCTCGTGCAGGACCACGCTCACCGCGCTGGTGGTGATCGACAGCACCAGCAGGGCGACCGCACTGGCCCGCGGATAGCTGCGCCGCCAGATCACCGGCACCGGAACCAGCAGCCCGAGGATCAGATAGACGATCGCATGATCCTTGCCGCCGAGCGTGAGCAGATCCAACAGCACCAGTGCGGCCGCGAGGATGGAATCGGCGACCATGGGTTTGCCACGGAGCCACAGACTGAATCGGCGCACCCGCTCAGCCTAGGTGGCCGCCACCTCGACACCGCGCGCCACGATTTGCCGCACGTCGCCGACTCTGATTGGGTCGCCGCCGTGGGTATGGCCGAGTGGGCGGTGCTGCTGCCCGCGGCCACGGCCGCCGGATGGGTGGACGCGGTGGTGGGCGGTGGCGGTTTGATCATTTTGCCGACCCTGCTGCTGGTCGCGCCGACGTTGCCCCCGCAGACCGCGCTGGGCACGAACAAGATCGCCGCATTCGCCGGAACCAGTGCCGCCGCGCTGACTTTCGCGCGCCGGGTGCCGATGCGATGGCCGCTCATGCTGTCGGGTGCGGCGATCGCGGCGTGCGCGGCGGCCGCCGGTTCGGCCGCGGTGGCCCTGATCGACCGGCGCTATTTCATCCCGATCGTGATGACGGTGCTGATCGGTGTCGCGATCGTGGTGGCGACGCGGCCCTCGATCGGGGTGACGATGGCGACCCACCCGCCGACCCGGCGCCGCACGATCCTGGTGGTGGGCCTGTCGGCGGGGCTGATCGGCGGCTACGACGGGCTGGTCGGCCCCGGTACCGGCACCTTCCTGATCATCTCCTTCGCCACCCTGCTCGGTACCGAGTTCGTGCGCGCCGCGGCCGTGGCGAAGGTGATCAACTGCGGATCCAATCTCGGCGCGCTGATCCTGCTCGCCGCCACCGGGCACATCATCTGGTCGGTGGGCCTGGGCATGGCGGTGGCGAATATCGCGGGGTCCGTGGTGGGGTCGCGGATGGCGATCGCGCGCGGGGCCGGGTTCGTGCGCGCGGTGCTGCTGATCGTGGTGACCGCGATGGTGGTGCGCCTGGGCTGGCAGCAGTTCGGCTGAGCGGCGCTCAGCAGCGCGCCTCGGCGGTCAGATGCCGGCCGGCCGAGAGCCAGGGCGCCAGCACCCGCGAGGTGGTCTCGCGAATGGTGCGATGCAGCCGTTCCCCGTCCTCGATCGCGTGGCGTCCGGAGAACAGCACGGTCAGCGCACCCGACACCGCCCCGACGACCGCGCCGACCAGCGCGGCCGCGCCGACCTCGTCCAATTCGTCGGGGAAGGCGTCGCGCAGCCGCCGCGCGATCTCCTGCTGCGCGGCCAGCTGGGCGTGCGCGGCCCGGCCGCTGACGGCGGGGACGGTGCGCGAGACCTGGGCGCGCAACACGGCGATGCGGGCCGCCAGATCGTCGCCGAGGTGATCACCGGGATTGTCCCCGGCCGCCCGCAGCGCGCGCAGCAGCACCTCGACGGGCCGTTCGTCGGCACGACGGCTCGCGATCGCGGCCACCGCCGCGGTGACGCGTTCATCGGGTTCGGGGAAGAGCAGTTCCTCTTTGCTCTCGAAGTAGTTGAAGAACGTCCTCGTACCCACCTCGGCGGTCGCGGCGATATCGGCGACGGTGGTCGCCTCGTAGCCGCGGGATTCGAACAGATCGGCGGCAGCCTCGAGGAGGGCGCGGCGGGTGCGTTCCCGCTTACGGTCACGGAGTGCGGATGGCGGCACGCGGGCAGACAGTACGCCATCGGCGCCGCAACCTGCGGCAGGCTGCGCGTTTCGCGCGCGTTTCAGTCCGTGCTACACCGCATTTCGTGCATGTTTGCATCGACTGCAACCATGCACGGCGTGTCGCGTTGGGTCCCAAAGTGTTTCGCCGCACCCGTCGGCCAATCCGGTGGCCCGGCCGGCGTTCAGCAATTAGCGTAGGCCGGGTGAGCATCGCATCTGCGGCCGTGGACGAGCAGTTCCGCGCGCTGCCGCTGGCCGCCCTGACCGATGCGGCGTTGACGGCGGCGCGCGCGGCCGGCGCCGACTACGCCGATCTGCGGGTGCATCGGCTGCTGACGCAATCGATCCGGTTGCGCGACGCCCGCGTCGAATCCATCGACAATGCCGACGACCTGGGCTTCGCGGTCCGCGTGATCGTCGACGGTACGTGGGGTTTCGCCTCGCACTGCGAACTGACGCCCGCGACCGCCGTGGCGGTGGCCCAGCGCGCGGTCACTGTCGCGGCGACGCTGCGGGCGCTCAACCGCGAGCGGGTCGAACTCGCCGGCGAACCGGTCTACCGCGACGCGACTTGGGTCTCGCCCTACGAGGTGGACCCGTTCACCGTGCCCACGCCGGAGAAGGTCGTGCTGCTGCAGGACTATTCGCAGCGCCTGTCCTCGGCCGCGGGCATCGATCACGTGACGGCATCGGTGCTGCAGGTCAAGGAGCAGACCTACTACGCCGACACCGCGGGTTCCACGATCACCCAGCAGCGGGTGCGGCTGCATCCGCAACTCGAGGCCATCACCGTCGACGTTGCGACGGGGGGTTTCGAGACCATGCGGACCCTCGCCGCCCCGGCCGGGCGCGGCTGGGAGTACGTCACCGGCGCCGACGGCGTCTGGGACTGGAACGAGGAACTGGCACGGATGCCGCAGTGGCTGGCCGAGAAGGTCGCCGCGCCGTCGGTGACGCCGGGTCCCACCGACCTGGTGATCGACCCGACCAATCTGTGGCTGACGATTCACGAATCCATCGGTCACGCCACCGAATACGATCGCGCGATCGGCTATGAATCGGCCTACGCCGGAACTTCCTTCGCCACTCCCGACCAGCTCGGAACGCTGCGCTACGGCACCCCGATCATGCACGTCACCGGTGATCGGACTCAGGAGTACGGACTGGCGACGGTCGGCTACGACGACGAGGGGGTGGCCGGGCAGCGCTGGGATCTGGTGCGCGACGGCATCCTGATCGGCTATCAGCTCGACCGGGTCTTCGCGCCTCGTCTCGGGGTGCCCCGGTCCAACGGGTGCTCCTACGCCGATTCCGCCCATCACGTGCCCATCCAGCGCATGGCCAACGTATCGCTGCAACCCGATCCGGAATCCGATACCAGCACCGCCGAGCTGATCTCTCGGGTCGAGGACGGGATCTACATCGTGGGCGACCGGTCCTGGTCGATCGACATGCAGCGCTACAACTTCCAGTTCACCGGGCAGCGCTTCTTCCGGATTCGCAACGGGCAGTTGGCCGGCCAGCTGCGCGACGTCGCCTACCAGGCCACCACCACCGACTTCTGGGGCGCGATGGAAGCCGTCGGCGGCCCGTCGACCTGGGTCCTCGGCGGGGCGTTCAACTGCGGTAAGGCCCAGCCCGGCCAGGTCGCGGCGGTATCGCACGGATGTCCGTCGGTGCTGGTGCGCGGGGTGAACATCCTCAACACCCGCCAGGAGGCGGGGTAATGGTCACGATTCGGAATTGGCACACAACGCGGGAGGCCGGTCGGTGACGATGATGCACGGCGCGGAGGTCGTGGAGCGGGCGCTGGCCCTCGCGCGCGCGGACGAGACGATCGTCATCGTCACCGACGCCTCCGAGGCCTCGCTGCGCTGGGCCGGCAATTCCATGACCACCAACGGGTCGTCGGTGTCACGATCCTGGGCGGTGGTGTCGATCCTGCGCGAGGGCCCGCGCTCGGCGCGGGTGGGCAGTGTCGGTTCCACAAGCGTGGATCCCGCCGAGATCGAGGCCGTGGTGCGCAGCGCCGAGGAGGCGGCTCGCACCGCCGAGCCCGCCGCGGACGCGATGCCGCTGCTGGACCCGGAAACCGCCGGCGCACACCAGGATTCGGAGTGGTCGGGCCCCGTGCGCGAGACCGGCATCGAGGTGTTCACCGGACTCGCCGGTGAGCTCGCGGTCGGGTTCGCCGGCGCCGACCGGATCTACGGTTTCGCCCATCATCAACTGCACACCACCTGGCTGGGCACGTCCACCGGCATCCGCCGCCGGTGGACCGAGCCCACCGGATCCATCGAGATCAACGGCAAGCGCGGCGGAGACGGCGATCCAGCGAGCGCCTGGGTGGGCGCGCCGACCGCCGATTTCACCGATATCGGCGTCACCGCACTACTGGCCGAGCTGAGCCGGCGCCTGGACTGGTGTGCCCGCCGGGTCGAGTTGCCGGCCGGTCGCTATCCCACCCTGCTGCCGCCCTCGGCGGTCGCCGACCTGCTGATTCCGATGCTGTGGTCGATGGACGGACGCGGCGCCCACGAGGGGCACACCGCATTCGCCCGGGCCGGCGGCACCCGCATCGGGGAGCGGCTCACCGACCTGCCACTGACGTTGTACTCGGATCCGACTGCCGCGGGTTTGGAGTACCGGCCGTTCGTCGCGACCGCCGCTTCGTCGGAGACCTCCTCGGTCTTCGACAACGGACTCTCGGCCGGTCGCGCCGACTGGTTGCGCGAGGGAGTGATCGAGTCGCTCATATATCCGCGCGCCGTGGCCGCCCAGTACGACGCTCCGGTCACGGTGGCCGGTGAGAATCTGCTGCTGAGCGGCGGGACGGATACCACTCTCGAGCAGATGATCGCGACTACCGAGCGCGGCCTGTTGCTGACCTGCCTGTGGTACATCCGCGAGGTCGATCCGGCCACGCTGTTGCAGACCGGCCTGACTCGCGACGGGGTGTACCTGGTGGAGGACGGCGCGGTCACCGCCGCGGTCAACAACTTCCGCTTCAACGAGAGCCCGCTGGATCTGCTGCGGCGTGCCACCGAGGTCGGCGCCACCGAGATCACGCTGCCGCGCGAATGGAAGGACTGGTTCACCCGCACGGCCATGCCGCCGATGCGGATCCCCGACTTCCACATGTCCTCGGTCAGCCAGGCCACCTGAGCGCGGTCACCCGCACTCAGCGCATAGATCGCGGCCGCAGCCGCACGACCACCGTGCCGCGGCCGAGGGCGGCACGCAGCTGTTCCCGGTCGACATTGCCGTCGGCATCGAGGCTGACGCCGGCGAAGCGGCCGTGCGTCGGGTTCTGGGTGAGGATGATGCGGTAGGGCTCGGCGATCTCGTCTTCGCCGGAGATCACCTCCCAGTCCGCGAGCCGCTCCCGGCCGCGCCAGGTGATCCGCACCGGTTCGCCCGGCCGCAGATTACGCCGCCAGCCCGCCGCGGTGCCGACCAGCAGTGCGCCGTCCGATTCGGCGTAGCCGACCGGATTCGCGTAGACGCGGCCGGTTTTGCGACCGACCACGGTGACGATCATCAATTTCGCGCTGAGCAGCCGATGCAGCGGCGACCGCAACAGGGCGCGCATGCCGGCGTCGACCGCCGTTTGCATACGCAACCGGCCCCGGCCCGCCGATTCGCTCGCCGCGGTGCCGGCCGATGGGGGTGTGCTGGGAGTGGACATGTCGACAGCTCCGATCAGTATTTTCGAGTGCCTACTCAGAAAATACGACGGGTTGCGGCATACTGCAAGAGCACGACCGATCGGAAGGAATACGCGGTGCCCCGCCAGCACGCCCAGAACACCGAACCGCCCGCACGCACTCGGGGGCGGCCGCGCAGCGGAGTGCGGGAGGCCGTCATCGCGGCCGCACAGGAAGTCCTCACCGGTTCCGGGGTCGCGCGGCTCACCACCAAGGAAGTCGCCATTCGCGTCGCCGAATCGAGCATCTTCTATCACTTCGGCGATCGCACCGGCCTGCTCCAAGCGGTGATCCAGCATCACCTGCGGCCGCTGAAGGATATGCTCGCCGATCCGTCCCATTCCGTGGACGCGGCCGAATCCGCCGATCTGCGAAGCGATCTCGTGCACCTGGTGACCGTGTTGGAGGACTTCTTCCGTGCCGCACTACCTGTCATGGCGGCGATCGACTCCGACGCCGAATTGCGCGCGGTCTACTCCGAACGCAGCCGCGACTTCGACCTTGGCCCGCATCGCGCCCTGGATGTGGTGATCGGACATCTGTCGGCCCGCCACCACATCGTCACCGAACCACGCACCGCCGCATTACTACTCGTGGGCGCGGCCCACCAGCGAGCACTCCAGTCGCGGATGAGCCCTCCGGAAGCACGGGCCGCACTCCCCTCCCCGGAGGCGATCGCCGACGCGACCCTTCCCCTGTTCCGCGGAGTGTTTCCAGGTTGATTCTCGATTCGGCGTAGCGGTCACCGTGACGCGCCGACCCGGTCCGGCGTCCGGTGAGGGCGGTCCGAGCCGTTGCCGCCTCCTCGGCAGAAGGGTCACGGCCGACGGTTTCAGGCTGATCACCGCCCTTGCGTGGCGGCGGTGGAGATGATGCCGAGGAATGCGGCGGCGGCCGGTGTGCCGGTAGTGCGGTTCCAGACGACGTACTCGACTCGTGCCGGTGCATCGGAGACGTCAACCGTGGCGACTCCGGTGAGCTGCGGTGCGTAGGCTGCGGGCAGCATGGCGACGGCAAGCCCCGGCCTGACGAGACGGCCGATGTAATCAGCGGTGGTCACCTCGAAGGCGACCTCGCGATCGAGTCCGGCGGCGGCGAACGCCTGGTCGGATTGGATCCGCCCGGCGGTTCCGGCGGGAAGATCGACGAATACCTCGGCGGAGAGCCTACGCAGGTCGACCGCGGGTTCTGCGGCGAGCGGATGGTCCGGCGCGACGACGGCGACCAGCCGGTCGCGAGCCAACTCCCGGACCGCGACCCCCTGCGGTGTCGCGGTGGTCGGCAGACCGAGGAAGGCGATGTCGAGCGCGCCGTCGCGTACCTGTTCGGCCAGGTCCTCGCTGGCGCCGACGCGCAAACTGATCCGCACGTGCGGGTAGCGGCGCCGGAACTCACGCAACGCATCCGGCACGTCGACCGCGGCGACCGTCGGAATCAAGCCCACGGCCAGGCGGCCACGAATCTCGCCGACGGCCGCGGCGACCTCAGCGGCTGCACGTTCTGCCGCGTCCAGACATTGCCGTGCCGCGGGCAGGAATGCCACGCCCGCCGGTGTCAAACGCACACGGCGGCTGGTGCGCTCGAAGAGTTTCGCGCCGAGTTCCCTTTCCAGGCGGGCGATTTGGTGACTGAGTGCGGACTGAACGACCAGACACCGTTCGGCCGCGCGTGTGAAGCTGTTCGTCTCCGCGACCGCGACGACATAGCGCATCTGCTGGAGTTCCATGCATCAATCATGATTTGCGATCGATCCTGTGACAAACATGTGTTGGACTCATAGATCTCACGCGGGTGAGATATCCGATATGAAAAGCGCAGGAGCACTGAGGATTTCCGACAGAGTTGGCGGTGCGGCACGGGGCGATCTGTCCCGGACCGCACTCACGGCCTTCGCCCCGGCGGTCTGGGGCACGACCTACATCACCACCACCGAACTGCTGCCGCCCGGGCACCCTCTGTTCGCTGCGACGCTGCGGGCATTGCCCGCCGGGCTGATCGTCCTGGCTGTCACCCGGACGATGCCGCATGGGCAATGGTGGTGGAAGGCCGCGGTGCTCGGTGTGCTGAATATCGGTTTGCTGAACGCGCTGCTGTTCATCGCCGCCGAGCGGTTGCCGGGCGGGGTGGCGGCGACGCTGGTCGCGGCACAACCGTTGATCGTCGCTCTCCTGGCGGTGGCCGTCCTGCACGAGCGAGCGTCGATCTGGCGCCTGATCTGGGGTGTGATCGGCGTGGCGGGCGTCGGTCTCGTGGTGATCGGACCGTCCGCGGCGCTGGACGCGGTCGGGGTGGCGGCGGGTCTGGCGAGCGCCGGCTCGATGGCGCTGGGACTCACGCTCACCAAGCGCTGGGGACGTCCCGTCGGCGTCGGCCCGGTCACCTTCGCCGGCTGGCAGTTGACCGCGGGCGGCGCATTCCTGCTGCCACTCACCGTTCTCGTCGAGGGACGTCCACCCGCGATCGATTCGGCGGCGGCATTCGGCTATCTGTGGCTCGGCCTGGCCGGCGGTCTGATCGCCTATGTGCTGTGGTTCCGCGGTATCACCACCCTGCCCGTCGCCTCCACCGCGGTACTCGTGCTGCTCTCGCCGCTGGTCGCCGCCGTTCTCGGCGCTGTTCTCCTGGCCCAGACGCTGGGGCCGATTCAACTGATGGGGTTCGCACTCTCGCTCGCCGCCATCGTCGCGGGCCAGCTTCCGGCACCGGCCCGCCCCGCGCCCGTCCTGGGAGGAGTACGGCGATGACGAGGACGAATGGACAGGCGGTCCTGGTCACGGGCGCGACCGGCGGCCAAGGCGGCGCGGTCGCCCGCACTCTGCTCGCCCGCGGCTTCGCGGTGCGCGCCCTGGTGCGTGATCCGACGAAGCCGCAAGCGGCGGCGCTCGCAGCGCTCGGGGCGGAAATCGTCGTGGGCGATCTCGGCGATCTCCACGTGTTGCGGGCGGGGGCGCGCGGTGCATCAGGCGTCTTCAGTGTGCAGCCGGCCGATATGACCGACCCGCGGCCGGAAATCGAAGTGCGACAGGGCAAGAACGTTGCCGCCGCGGCCGAAGCCGAGGGCGTCGACCATCTGGTCTACAGTTCCGTCGCCGCGCATCGCGGTTCCGGGGTGGCGCACTTCGAGGCCAAGGCGGACATCGAGGCATACATCGATGCCCTCGGTGTGCCTGCGACGGTTTTGCGACCGGTGTTCTTCATGGAGAACTGGCGGTATCTGATTCCGGCGGCCGTCGGCGGCCGGCGAATCGGCGCACTGCCGCTGGGCCCGGATACCACCCTCCAGATGATCGCGCTGAGCGATATCGGCCGGATCGCCGCGGACGTGTTCGATCAACGGCCCGAATATCTCGGCCGGAAGCTCGACATCGCCGGTGACGAGTTGACCGTGCGCCGGATCGCCGAGGTGTTCACCGATGTCGACGGCATCCCCACCCGGTTCGAACGACCACCGATCGACGCAGTGCGTGCGGAGGCCGGAGACGTAGCGACGATGTTCGACTGGCTCGACACGTACGGCTATCGCGTCGACATCCCCGCACTGCGCGGGCGATTCCCCCAGCTGTTGCGCCTCGAGGACTGGTTGCGGGAGGAACGCGGAAAATGAAGCGGCCCTTCGTAATCCCGCTGATACTCCTATGGTTGGGTGTCGCCGCACCCGCACCTGCGCAGGCCCAGCCGGCGCTGTTTCCCGCCACGATCGACCTGCCCGCCGGCTTCCGGCCCGAAGGTATCGAGATCGGGACGCTCCCGGTCGCGTATATCGGGTCGGCCTCCGACGGCTCCATCTATCGAGCCGACCTGATATCCGGGCGGGGGACGATACTGACTCCCGGTCGAGGCACGCCGTCGCTCGGTCTCCGGCTCGACTCGCACGACCGGTTGTTCGTCGCGGGCGGCACCGGCGGCGATATTCGTGTCATCGATGTGCGCACCGGTGCGGTGCTCGCGAGCTACCGGGTCGGCACCGCGCCGGGCACCTTCGTCAACGATGCGGTGTTCACGCCCACGGGTGCCTGGTTCACCGACTCCCGCAAACCCGTGCTGTATCACCTGCCCCTCGGCCCCGACGGCGCGCTGCCCCCGTCCGAGGCGGTGGTCCGGCTGCCGCTGATCGGCGATATCACCTATGTGCCCGACGCGATCAACGCGAACGGAATCGTGCCCACCCCCGACGGCGCGGGATTGGTCATCGTGCAGTCGGCGACCGGACAGCTGTTCCGCGTCGACCCGGCGACCGGTGTCACGCGACGGGTCGATCTCGGGGGCGATGCAGTGCCGGCCGGGGACGGTCTTCTTCTGCGCGACACCACCCTGCTCGTGGTCCAGAACCGGCTCGATGCCGTCGCCGTTATCACGCTCGATCGCACGGGCACGACCGGCAGGGTCGAGCGGCGGATCACCGACCCACGCTTCGACGTCCCGACAACGGTCGCATGCTTCGGTCGTCGCCTGTATCTGCCCAACGCGCGGTACGACACGCCTCCGGGGCCGACCACGCCCTATTCGGTGGTCGCAGTGGATTGGCCGCGGTAAACCGGAAAGCGTGCCGGGCTACCGAGCGGAACTGACCGGACGCCCGTCAGGCCGAGGCGCTGAGGCGTGCGGACTGCCACACCTCGGCCAACTCCTGCAGCGGGATTCCGAGCGCCCCGGAGAGGCCGACGACGGTGCCGAATGCCGGGCTGGGCAGCCGGCCGGATTCGATCTTGCGCAGCGTTTCCGGTGAGATGCCAGCCGCGCGGGCGATCTCCGCGGGGTCCCGATCGCCCCGGACCGCACGCAGATGCGCGCCCAGGCGGCGACCGGCCTCCACCTGGGCCGGGGTCAGCGGAAGTCGAACCATGCCCCCAGCATAGAGCTGGTATTCAAATACCGCTACGGTTACAGTCGGTATATAAATACCGATACCAGGGAGGTTTCGTGGTCGAACTGAAGACAGCCGCCGAGATCGAGCGGATGGGCGTGGCCGGACGCTTCGTCGCCGAGGTGCTCGCGGAGCTGAGGGAAAAGGCCGAGGTCGGGGTGAATCTGCTCGATCTGGAAAAGCATGTGCGGCAGCGCATCCGGGAACGAGGGGCGGTGTCGTGCTACTGGGACTACGCGCCCTCGTTCGGTCGCGGCCCGTTCCGCAACACCGTCTGCCTGTCGGTCAACGACGCGGTTCTGCACGGACTGCCCTACGACTACCGGTTACGCGACGGTGACGTGCTGACCATGGATCTGGCGGTCTCGGTCGACGGCTGGGTCGCCGACGCCGCCGTCAGCACCATCGTCGGCACCGCCGATCCCGAGGACGCCCGGCTGGTGGCCGCGACCGAAGAGGCCTTGGCCGCCGCCGTCGAGGCCGCCCGGCCAGGTGGGCGGCTCGGGGACATCTCCGCGGCCATCGCGGCGGTCGCGCGGCGGCACGGCTACCCCGTCAACACCGAATTCGGCGGCCACGGGCTCGGCCGCACCATGCACGAGGATCCGCACATCCCCAACGCCGGGCGCGCCGGGCGCGGCATGCGGCTCGTGCCCGGCCTGACCATCGCGATCGAGCCCTGGTTCGCCCGCACCACCGATCGCATCATCACCGATCCGGACGGATGGACGATCCGTTCCGCCGACGGCTCGCGCACCGCACATTCCGAACATACGGTCGCCATCACCGACGCGGGCCCCCGAATCCTCACGCACACGGCATGATTCACCCTGTCCCCTGCCGATCAGGAAGGGTCGTTCGCAGCCCGATCGGGCAACGGAGGTGGTGACGCTCCGCCGCCGCCTCCGGGCTCGACCGATTAGGCTCGGCAGTCGTGGACAATCCTTTCGGCCCCGCCGGTACCGCGAACTACGTTCTGCTCACCACCTACAAGAAGGACGGCACACCGGTCGCGACCCCGGTGTGGGCGGCGCTCGACGATGCGAAGTTGTACGTCTGGACCGAGACCGCGGCCTGGAAGGTCAAGCGGGTGCGGCGCAATCCGGAGGTCACCCTGCAGCCCTGCAGCGTGTCGGGTAAGCCGCACGGGGAGATCGTGCGCGGCACCGCCCGGGTGCTCGACGAGGAGGGCAGCGACCGGACCCGGCAGCTGATCAAGCGCAAGTACTCGCTCATGGGCTGGCTGATCGTCACCGGCAGCGTGCTGCGGCGCGGCCGCAAGGGTACGATCGGCATCGAAATCGCCGCTGCCCCAGCCTGATCCGCGACGATCTCACTCGATCGGCGGTGGTCACTCCCCCGCCGGTTGGGCGGTGATCGCCAGCCCGACCGAGCGATCCTTGCCGAAGATCAACTTGTGGCCGCGGATCAGCAGGGTGCCGATCACGCCGTATTTGTGGGCGATGAGATCGCGGACCCGTTCGGTCCCGTCGCCATCGAGGACGCGCGCCGTCCCGGCGCTCACCGGCGATCCGGACGTGCGGCCGCGGGCGTCGCAGGCCTGAACCGTCACCGCGGCGTTGCGGTGCAGCCGTTTCACCTTCCAGCTCTTCGGATTGGTCCAGACCACCAGCCGGTCGCCGTCGGGAGCCACCCAGACCGGGACCCCGACCGGCGTGCCGTCCTTCTTGTAGGTGGTGAGCAGGACGTACTTCTGCTGTGCGAGTTCGTTCCAGGTCATATCCCCACGGTAGGGGCCGAACCCGCGCCCGCGCATCCGCCGCGCGGCGCAGGATCCGGTGCGCCCGCCGACGTAGCGGCCGCACCGGTCCGCACTACTCGAGTTCGCCCTCGGTTTCGAGGTAGATCTGCCGCAGCCGGTCCAGTGTTTCCGGCTGCGGGGCCTCCCACAGTTTGCGTTCGGCCGCCTCGAGCAGGCGTTCGGCGATGCCGTGCAGTGCCCACGGATTCGACTCGGTCATGAACTTGCGGTTCACGTCGTCGAAAACGTAGCTCTCCGAGAGCTTTTCGTACATCCAGTCGGCGACGACATTGGTGGTGGCGTCGTAACCGAACAGGTAGTCGACCGTCGCGGCCATCTCGAACGCCCCCTTGTAGCCGTGGCGGCGCATCGCCTCGAGCCAGCGCGGATTCACCACGCGGGAGCGGAACACCCGGGTGGTCTCCTCGGAGAGGGTGCGGGTGCGCACCGCGTCGGGACGCGTCGAATCGCCGATGTAGGCCTCGGGATTCTTGCCGGTCAGCGCGCGGACGGCGGCGACCATTCCCCCGTGGTACTGGAAGTAGTCGTCGGAATCGGCGATGTCGTGCTCACGGGTATCGGTGTTCTTGGCCGCGACCGCGATGCGCCGGTAGGCCGCGCGCATATCGTCGGCGGCCGGCGCGCCGTCCAGGCCACGGCCGTAGGCGTAGCCGCCCCAGGTGGTGTACACCTGGGCCAGATCGTCGTCGGTGCGCCAGCTCTTGGAGTCGATCAGCTGCAACAGACCGGCACCGTAGGTACCGGGTTTGGAACCGAAGATCCGGGTGGTGGCGCGGCGCCGGTCACCGTGTTCGGCCAGATCGGAATCGGTGTGCGCGCGAACGTAATTCGATTCCGCCGGTTCGTCCAGCTCGGCGACCAGCCGGACCGCGTCGTCGAGCAGCGCCAGCACGTGCGGGAACGCGTCGCGGAAGAATCCGGAGATTCGCACGGTGACGTCGATGCGCGGGCGGCCCAGCTCGGCCAGGTCGATTACCTCCAGGCGGGTGACCCGGCGGCTCGCCTCGTCCCACACCGGCCGCACACCCAGCAGCGCGAACACCTCGGCGATATCGTCACCGGCGGTCCGCATGGCCGAGGTGCCCCACACCGAGAGCCCGACCGAGCGCGGGTAGTCGCCGTGATCGGCGCGATAGCGCTCGAGCAGCGAATCCGCCATCGCCTGCCCGGTCTCCCAGGCCAGCCGCGACGGCACCGCCTTCGGATCCACGGAATAGAAGTTCCGCCCGGTCGGCAGCACGTTGATCAGACCGCGCAGCGGCGAACCGCTCGGCCCGGCCGGGATGAATCCACCGTCCAGGGCGTGCAGGATCCGCTCGATCTCGACTCCGGTCTGCCGCAATCGGGGCACGACTTCGGTTGCGGCGAAGCGCAATACGGCCGCGAGGGTGTCCGGGGCGGCGGGTTCGTGGCGAGCCACCAGCTCCTCCACCGCCGCCGGCGACCACTCCGCGGCCTGCAGCGCGGCCAGCAGTGTCCGGGCGCGCTGCTCGACGACATCGATGCGCTCGCGTGATTCCTCCCCGGATTCGTCGAGCCCCAGCGCCTCGCGCAGCCCCGGCACCGCGACTTCCCCACCCCACAGCTGGCGGGCGCGCAACATGGCCAGCACCAGATCCAGTTCTCCCTCGCCGGCCGGGGCCTGGCCCAGGATGTGCAGGCCGTCGCGGATCTGCACGTCCTTGATCTCGCACAGCCAGCCGTCGACGTGCAGCAGCATGTCGTCGAAGGTGTCCTCGTCCGGCCGCTCCGCGAGCCCCAGGTCGTGGTCCATCTTCGCGGCCCGCATCAGGGTCCAGATCTGCTGGCGGATCGCGGGCAGCTTGGCCGGATCCAGCGCCGAGATGTTGGCGTGCTCGTCGAGCAACTGTTCCAGGCGAGCGATATCGCCGTAGGTCTCCGCGCGGGCCATCGGCGGGATGAGGTGGTCGACCAGCGTGGCGTGAGCGCGGCGTTTGGCCTGGGTACCCTCGCCGGGATCGTTGACCAGGAACGGATAGATCAGCGGCAGATCGCCGAGGGCGGCGTCGGTGCCGCAAGCCGCCGACATCCCCAGCGTCTTGCCGGGCAACCATTCCAGATTGCCGTGTTTGCCCAGATGCACCATCGCGTCGGCGCCGAATCCGCCCTCCTCGGCCGCCGCGGACAACCACCGGTACACCGCCAGATAGTGGTGGCTGGGCGGCAGATCCGGATCGTGGTAGATCGCGACCGGATTCTCACCGAAGCCGCGCGGCGGCTGCACCAGCAGCACGATATTGCCGAAACGCAGTGCGGCGATGACGATTTCGCCGTCCGGATCGGCGGAGCGGTCGACGAACAGTTCGCCCGGTGGCGGCCCCCACGCCTCGACGACCGCGGTGCGCAATTCCTCGGGCAGGGTGGCGAACCAGGCCGAGTACTGCCGGGCGCCGATGCGAATCGGATTGCCCTCCAACTGTTCCGCGCTCAGCCAGTCCGGATCCTGGCCACCGGCGGCGATCAACGCGTGGATCAACGCATCGCCGTCGCGCTCCTCGAGCCCCGGAACCTCGCCCGGCGTGCCGAGATCGTAACCGGCCGTGCGCATCTCGGTCAGCAGCCGGATCGCGCTCGCGGGGGTGTCCAGCCCGACGGCATTGCCGATGCGGGCGTGTTTGGTCGGATACGCCGACAGCATCAGCGCGATCCGGCGCTGCGCCACGGGCAGATGCCGCAGTCGCGCGTGGCGCACCGCGATGCCCGCGACCCGCGCCGCCCGCTCCGGGTCGGGCACATAGGTCGACAGGCCGTCGGCGTCGAACTCCTTGAACGAGAACGGCACCGTGATGATCCGACCGTCGAATTCCGGCACCGCGACCTGGGTGGCGACATCCAGCGGCGAGAGGCCGTCGTCGTTGTCCGCCCACTGGTCCCGGCCGCTGGTCAGGCACAGCCCCTGCAGGATCGGCACATCCAGGTCGGCGAGCGCACCGACATCCCAGGCCTCGTCGTCACCACCGGCGGCCGCGGTCGCGGGTTTGGTGCCGCCCGCGGCCAGCACGGTCACCACCAGCGCGTCCGCGCGGCGCAGCGTGTCGAGCAGATCCGGTTCGGCGTTGCGCAGCGACGCGCAGTACAGCGGCAGCGGGCGGGCGCCGACCTGTTCCAGCGCGCCGCACAGCGCCTCGACGTAGGCCGTATTGCCGGCCAAGTGCTGGGCGCGGTAGTACAACACGGCCACCGTCGGCGCGTCGGCGAGCCGGGAATCGTTGCCGGACAACTCCTTCGGGGTGCGGTCGAGTTCACCCCAGGAGGGCAGCTGGACCGGCGGCTCGAATCCGTGACCGGTCAGCAGCACGGTGTCGGACAGGAAGTTGTGCAGCTGCCGCAGATTGCCGGGCCCGCCCGCGGCCAGATAGTTGTGCGCGTCCGCGGCCACGCCACCCGGGACCGTCGAGCACTCCATCAGTTCGGCATCGGGCGCCATCTCGCCGCCCAGGGCCACCAGCGGGATCCCCGTGGCACGGACCGCGTCCAGCCCTTCCTCCCAGGCGCGGCGACCGCCCAGGATGCGCACCACGACCAGATCGGCGCCCCCGAGCAGTCCCGGCAGATCCTCGACCAGCAGCCGGGCCGGGTTGGCGAGCCGATAGTCGGCGCCGCTCGCGCGCGCGGACAGCAGATCGGTGTCGGACGTGGACAGCAGCAGGATCACGGTTCTCCTCGGGTGACGCGCCCATAGCGGATACGGCCGCCCGCCCGGAGGGTCTGACTGTCACAGTGGCGCGACCGCACCGGAATTGCACCGGTTTTCCTCGTATCGGCGAGCCCCCGGATGCTATCGCACTGCTGTGACCGGTATTTCCCGATCCGATTCCGCGGCGTACGCTGTGAATATGCCGAACTCACCGGGATGGAGCAGGCGGAACCGCTTTGCCGCCTGGTCAGGAATTACATGCATGATGGTTGCTGTCGCATTGCTGGCAATGGCTTTGGCCGCTGCGGCCGGGGGTCACGGCGGGCTGTTGCTCGTCGCCGCCGGCGCCTGTGCGGCGGTCGCGATCTTCGGGCTGCTGGTCTTCGAGTCCACGGTCCGCCGCGACCACGTCGAACGCCACGACACACCACATCTATTGTCGGACAGTTACGTCGACGACCAGCTGTGGCAGGCCGTGATCCGCGCCCGGGACGAGAGCAGCCAGAAGGACCGGTGAGCCGATGCCCGCCACCCCGCCTTGGGTGCGGCGCAACCGTATGGTCGCCTGGACCAGCTACTTCTGCGTTCTGATCGGATTCGGCAGCCTGGCGATGGGACTCACCGCGGCCGCGAGCGGCCATCGCGGCTGGGCTCTCGTCGCCGGCGCGATCTGCGCCACCGCCTTCCTCGGCGGGATGAGCCTGTTCGGCGCGACCGCCCATCACGACCGAGTCACCCACCACGCAGGCCCCAGCCTGCTGTTCGACACTTCCTGGCCGGCCGCCCCGCTCGAACCGTCCCGCACGGCGCACGATCCGCGACGCCGCCTGCGCCTGAGGCGCGGTCACTGACACCGTGAACCGCGGACGCGCCCCGGCCTCGCCCGCGTTCGCCGTGCGCCCGGCTCGTAGGCTGGTGGCATCATGACGCGCTCCGCCCCCGACTCCTGCCCCGGTGTCCTGCGCCTGCATCAGGCCGCCGACGGTCCGCTGGCCCGGATCCGGCTGCCCGGCGGCGCGATCACCCCCGATCAACTGCGGGTGCTGGCCGCGGCGGCCGACGAGCTCGGCAACGGCAGTATCGAACTGACCTCCCGCGGCAATGTGCAATTGCGGCAGATGCACGATGCGGCGGCCCTGGCCGAGCGGCTCGAACAGGCCGAACTGCTGCCCGCGCCCACCCACGAGCGGGTGCGCAACATCGTGGCCTCGCCGCTGTCGGGCCGGGTGGGCGGCTGGAGCGATGTGCACCCGCTGGCCGCGCGACTCGATGCGGAGCTGCGGCAGGCGCCGGAGTTGGCCGCACTGCCCGGGCGCGTGCTGTTCACCCTCGACGACGGCCGCGGCGACATCAGCGGTCTCGGCGGCGATATCGGCGTGCACGCCACCAACGAGGCCGAGTTCGCGCTGGTCCTGGCCGGGCGCGATTCGGGCGCGCGGATCGGCGCCGACCGGGCGGTGGACATGATGCTGGCGGCGGCCCACGGTTTCCAGCGGATGCGCGGCGAGCAGTGGCGGCTACGCGAGGTCGCCGACGGCCCGGCCCGGATCCTGGCCGAATTGGCTCTGGAACCGACCGCCGAACCGATGGATCTCGTTGCTCGCCGAGATATTCCGATCGGCTGGCTCACCCAGGCCGACGACCGGGTCGCGCTCGGGGCGGCGGTGCCGCTGGGCGCCCTGCCCGCCCGGACCGCGGAATTCGTTGCGGCGGTGGAGCATCCGATTCTGATCACCCCCTGGCGCAGCCTCGTCCTGGCCGATATGGACGAGTGGACGGCCGAGCAGGTGGTGCGGGTGCTGGCGCCGATGGGCTTGATCTTCGACGCGAACTCACCGTGGCTCGCGGTGACAGCGTGCGCCGGGCGACCTGGTTGCGCGAAATCGCTGACGGACGTGCGGGCCGACGCGGCCGACGCCGTCATGTCCGGCCGCGTGCTCCCGGTCGGCGCCCCGGCGCCGGACCTGCCGGGCGTCGCGGCCGATCAGGTGGTCGTCGCCGGCCGGCAGCACTGGTCCGGCTGCGATCGGCAATGCGGGCGTCCGGCCGGGCCGGTGACCGAGGTGGTCGCCGAATCCGGCGGCTATCGCATCACCGGACCTCGCGCGGGCGACTGACTTCGCTGTCACCTCACCGGCGGGCGCGGCTCGCTGAGGCACCTCGCCGCGACGCTGTTCCGTTCCGCGTCGCCGCCGATCGGATGGTCGTGGCCGACGGCTCCTGCCGGCACGTCCCCGACAACGCCGTACTTCGCGCACACTGGATCGATGGACTCGTCCGCGGATCAGTCGCCGTCCACCGCCGATCTGCTCTCCGATGCGCAGATCGCACAGCTCTCGCTCCCTCAGCGGCTCGAACTGGTCGCGCGGCTGCGGCCCGACCGGGTGCGGCCGCATCCGCGCCGAGTGCGCGTGGCCCGCGGACTGCGGCTGTCGCTGATGGTCGGCGGTTCGGTCGCGATGATCCCGTGGCTGGTCTACCTCGGGTTCACACTGCCGCAGGACTACGACGCGAATCATTGGGCGCTGGTGTGGATCGGCTTCGACATCCTGCTGGTGGTCATGATGGCGACCACCGCTTACCTCGGCTGGCGACGGCGAGCGCTGGTGATCCTGCCAGCCTCCGGCACCGGGGTGCTGCTGCTCGCCGACGCCTGGTTCGACACGACCACCGCCGGTCCCGACGACATCCGGGTGTCGATCGCGACGGCCGTGCTCGCCGAAGTCCCGCTCGCGGTGCTGCTGCTCACCGGAGCGCTGGCCCTGTTCCGCTATCTCGTCTTCGCCAATCCCCTGCACGATCCGGCCGAATCGCCGTGGCGGGCGCGGTTGCCGTTCTGATGTCGCGGGGGCCGCTCGACGTCGCGGGCCGGGCGGCGCCTCGCCCACGCTGCCGCTCGGGGCCCGGATTCTCACCGCTAGGGTGATGCCCATGTCCGATGTGCGTACCAGCTACCTCACCGACGGGGCCGAGATCTATCGGCGCTCGTTCGCGACGATCCGGGCCGAAGCCGATCTGGCGCGGTTCCCGGCCGATGTCGCGCAGGTGGTGGTGCGCATGATCCACGCGTGCGGACAGGTCGATCTGACCACCGACATCTCGCACACCCCGCAGGTCGTGGCGGCGGCCCGCGCCGCGCTGCGTAGCGGCGCGCCGATCCTGTGCGATGCCACCATGGTCGCCTCCGGCGTCACCCGCAAACGGCTGCCCGCCGACAACGAGGTGCTGTGCCTGCTCGCCGATCCGCGGGTGCCGCAGCTGGCGCGGGAGATGGGCAATACGAGATCGGCTGCGGCACTGGAATTGTGGCGTGATCGCCTCGACGGCGCCGTGGTCGCGATCGGCAATGCCCCGACCGCGCTGTTCCATCTGCTGGACATGCTCGACGCCGGCGCACCCCACCCCGCCGCGGTGCTGGGTATTCCGGTGGGCTTCGTCGGCGCCGCCGAATCCAAGCAGGCCCTGGCCGAATACGGCGACATCGAATACCTCACCGTGCACGGCCGGCGCGGCGGCAGCGCCATCACCGCCGCCGCCCTGAACGCGATCGCGAGTGAGCAGGAATGAGTGCTCAGGACGTGGCTCCCGGGAAGTTGTGGGGCGTGGGACTCGGGCCCGGGGATCCGGAGCTGGTGACGGTGAAGGCGGCTCGCGTCATCGAATCCGCCGACGTCATCGCCTTCCACAGCGCCCGCCACGGTCGCAGCATCTCCCGCTCGATCGCGGCGCCGTACATGCGGCCGGGGCAGCTGGAGGAACATCTGGTCTATCCGGTGACCACCGAGACCACCGACCATCCGGGCGGCTATCAGGGCGCGATCGACGAGTTCTACGAACGTGCCGCCGAGCTGCTGGCCGGACATCTGGCCGCGGGCCGCACCGTCGCGCTGCTGGCGGCCGGCGATCCGCTGTTCTACAGCTCGTACATGCATATGCACCGGCGTCTGGCCGACCGGTTCCCCGCGGAGATCATCCCGGGCATCACCTCGGTCAGTGCCGCCTCCGCCGCGCTCGGCACACCCCTGGTGGAGGGTGAGCAGGTGCTGACGGTGCTGCCCGGGACCATGCCGCCGGACCAGCTGGCCGAACGCCTCTCCGACGCCGACGCCGCGGCGATCATGAAGCTCGGCCGCACCTATCCCGGTGTGCGGCAAGCACTGTCGAAGGCCGGGCGGCTCGATGACGCTTACTACGTGGAACGAGCCAGCACCGGGCGGCAGCGGATCCTGCGCGCCGCCGACGTCTCCGACGCCGATGTGCCGTATTTCGCCATCACCGTCGTGCCCGGACCCGCACCGACCACCGAGATACCCTTCACAACTACCGAAACCGCTGCGGCTCAGGACGATTCGACCGCATCGGATGCTCCCGAGGTCGGTGAGGTCGTCGTCGTGGGACTGGGTCCCGGCTCCGCGCAGTGGACCACGCCCGAGGTCACCCGCGCCCTCGCGGCGGCGACCGATATCGTCGGCTACACCACGTACGTGAATCGGGTGCCGGTCCGCCCCGGGCAGCGCCGCCATCTCAGCGACAACCGGGTCGAATCCGAACGCGCCGCCATGGCCTTGGATCTGGCGAAATCCGGAGCGCGGGTGGTGGTCGTGTCCTCCGGCGATCCCGGGGTGTTCGCGATGGCCGCCGCGGTCGTCGAGGAATCCGCGGATCCACAGTGGCGTGACGTGCCGGTGCGGGTGCTGCCCGGGGTCACTGCGGCCAGTGCCGTGGCCGCCCGCATCGGCGCGCCGCTCGGCCACGACTTCGCGATGATCTCGCTCTCGGACCGTCTCAAGCCGTGGGAGACTGTCGCACAACGGATTTCGGCGGTCGCCGCGGCCGATATGGCGATCGCGATCTACAATCCGGCCTCCACCCAGCGGCGATGGCAGGTGGGCGCCCTGCGTGAACTCGTCCTCGAGCATCGCGGCCCGGACACCCCGGTGGTTCTGGGGCGCGATGTGGGCGGTCCGACCGAATCGGTGCGTGTGACGACCCTCGCCGAGCTGAATCCGGACGAGGTCGATATGCGCACGCTGCTCATCATCGGCGCGTCCACCACCGCCACGGTCGAGACCCCGCACGGAACGCGGGTATTCACCTCGAGGCGGTACGGGCATGCCGCGCAGGACAACGCGGCGACGGTCGCGGCCGACCGGTAAGGCCACACGGGCCGACGCGGTCTCGCTGCTACGGTACACCGTGGCGGTGGAACACCGCTTGGCGGCGCGAGCCTCAGCTTCGGCGCCCGTTCAACCAATCCCACGCCGCTGCAACGGATTCCGCGCACTCGACGCCCTCGGGCACAGGCGGACGGTCGACGACTATGACCGGAATGCCGCACGTACGAGCGGCCGTCAGCTTGGCTGCGGTAAGGTCGCCACCGCTGTCCTTGGTCACCATCGCGGAGATGCGGTGTTCGCGCAGCAGATCGATTTCCTCCGCCACGGTGAACGGGCCACGGGCGAGAAGCAGAAGATGCCGCGGCGGAACAGGTCCGGCGGGCGGGTCGATGGCGCGGATGAGAAACCACGGCTCATCGAGCTCGGCGAAGGCGGCCACGCCCTGGCGGCCGATCGTGAGGAAGACGCGGTCGAATTCGGCCGCGGCGCGGGCGGCGGCGGCCAGATCCGGCACCCGCGACCACCGGTCACCGGGTTCTTCGGACCAGCCCGGCCGGCGCAGATGCACGATCGGCACCCCACCCGCTCGCGCCGCGGCGGCCGCATGCGTGGAGATGGTGCCCGCGAAGGGATGAGTGGCGTCGACGACCACGTCGATCGCATTGTCGGACAGCCAGTTCCGCAGCCCCTCGACGCCGCCGAAGCCGCCGATGCGCACCGCACCGGCGGGCAGCACCGGTTCACGCACGCGTCCGGCGAGCGAGGAGACGATGTCGAATCCTCGCTCGCCGGAGACGATTTCGGCCAGCCGCCGGGCCTCCCGGGTGCCGCCGAGAATCAGAACCTTCAGTGTCGCAGCACTTCCGGTGTCAGTTGCCGCTGAAGTAGGCGAAGGCGGAGTCGATCAGCGGCTGACCACCCGCGACCAGCAGGCCGATCACACCACCCAGCACCGCACCCGGGATCGAGCCGATGCCGATGAACAGCAGGCCGACCAGGAAGCCGATCACCGCGCCCACCGCGGCACCCAGCGAGGCGTGCTGCAACTCGGAGAAGAACCAGTCCTGACCGGAAATGTTCTTCACCGACGAGATCGGCTGCCCCTGCGGGGTCAGCGTCAGGCTGGTGCCGTCCTCGTTCACCGCGGCGGCGACGGAGGTGCCGTTGGGGCCCTTGGCCGAAAGCGGGTAGCTCATCACCACGGCGCCCTTGTCGTTGGTCAGGGTGACCGCCGACTTGTCCGAGGTGAGGGCGAACTTGCCGCCCGTCACCGTGGTGACGATCTTGTTGCCCATGTCGGCGAGTTCGGTGGTGTAGCCGACACCCTGGTCCGTGCCTTGCACGGCCGGGCTCTGCTGGGTCTGCACCTGGCTCGGCGCCGGCGCGGGCGCGGCGGGCTCGGCGTAAGCGGTACCGTAGGCGATGCTCGTCGCCGCGATGGCGATCAGCGAGGTGCCGACAATATTGGTGAATCTCATCTATTTCCCATCGGATCGATCACCCGACATAACGATCGGATTGCGCTGCCCCGAAACATTTCCGCAGGTCAGGCGGTTGCCGACTGCAGGAATCGAGCCAGAATCGTTACTTTACCGTCACTTTGGGGATTCAGGTACTCCATCCGTTGGGAGTTGCCGACGGCTTTGCGCCCGAGCCCGCGCCTGTCGATGGAGTGGCGTGCGGCTATCGACGATCCCCCAAATGACCCGATCGCAGGATCGTCGATGTTCTGCTCGAAGACAAGGCCGGCGCTGTGCACGAGTCAGGCTGAACTCACCAGCGCTCGGTAACGGCCGCAGCATCGTTGCGGGTCAAGCCATCGTCGGTGTTTCCGCGCGATCACTGCCGGCACCCTGGTGGAGCGTCGCGCAATTCAGTGCCGATCGGCCAGCCGGACAACGAAGCGCAGACCCGACCACGTCTCATCGATCGCGCACGTCTTGTTGTCGACAAGTCCTGCGGCCAAGCCGAATTCGCGCACGACGGTATCGCTGAGATCGGTAGCTACCCCGCTGGACTTCTTGGGCCAGGCGACCCAGAGGCCACCCGCCTGCGCGAGGCGGGCGCGCCACGTGCCGAATCCTCGGTCCAGGGACCGGTAGTCGAGGCAGAAGCCGACGACCACGTCATACTGCCCGCGCCCGGCGCGCCGCTGCAGGCAGACCTGCTCAGGCAGAGGTTCGAGCGCGAATCCACTCGGGGCGTGGGCGAGCAGCACGCGGCTGCCGGACCGGATGCCGAGCTTGCGGGCCAACGGGGCGCCGGAATATCCCGCCATGCGCCCACGATACGTGCTTCGCGATCGGCGAACGTGTGCCACGACGGCCAGGACCGCCGGGGCGGGAAGAATCGGTTCCTGCTACTTGATCCCCTTGATCGACACAGATCAGGTTTTCGCGGCGCGCCCGTCTGTACATGTGAGATCGACTCACGAGAGGCTGGCAACAATGCGGAAAATAGTCTTCGGCATGAACGTGACCCTGGACGGCTACATCGCCGCGCCTGGCGACGACATCGGCTGGAGCGCGCCGAGCGACGAACTGTTCCAGTGGTGGCTCGGCCAGGAGCAGGCGAACGACATGTCGCTGTACGGGCGCAAGCTGTGGGAGAACATGAGCTCCTACTGGCCGACCGGCGACCAGCAGCCCGACGCCACCCCGGCGCAGATCGAGTTCGCGCGAAACTGGCGGGACACGCCGAAGGTGGTGTTCTCCTCGACGATCGACAACGTCGACTGGAACACCCGCCTGGTCACCGGCGACGCGGTCGCCGAAATCACCCGGCTCGAGGCCGAGGGGGGCGGCACGATGAGCATCGGCGGCGCGACGCTCGCCGGGGCCGCCATGCGAGCCGGGCTGATCGACGAGTACGCGATCGTCACCCATCCGGTCCTGGTGGGTGGCGGCACACCGTTCTTCCCGGCGCTGGACCGCTGGGTGAACCTGAATCTGGTGGAAACGCGGACGTTTCCCGGCGGCGCGGTGCTGACCCGATACGAGACGAGGCGATGAGTACGGGCCAGAGTGAGGTATTGACCGACTCGCTGGAGATGCGGACGACGAGTCGTCGATCGTGACAATTCTTCAGGGCATCAAGACGCCCCGTCGGCAACGCCGGCGGGGCGACGGTGTTCTCGTCGTCGCGTTGGGTTCTGTCAGTCGGGGCGTCCCCACAGTGATTTCGGTGACGCCCGCTCCGTGCGCTGGACTCGTCGACGAGCGCGACCTCGAGATCACAGTGTCGGGGGAAGGCCCAGCCATGGTTTGTCGGTGGCGTCGAATCCGGTGAGCTCGGCGATCTTCCCGTCGGCGATGTGCAAAACCGCGATGTTCAACAACCGGTACTCCGGGTCGTCGGGGGTGCGGAGGTAAAGGACGGCGGCAGGCATCCGATTGACTGTCGTGGCGATACAGCGCCAGTCGTCGTAGCCGCGCTGGAAAAGCCCACCGGAGACCCAGCCGTCCACCGCGTCCTGAGCTCCGACGATGACGGTGCCCGGATCAGGCAGCATCGCGAAGCGCAGGTCGTCGCGCAGCAGAGACATCAATCCGGCGAGGTCGTTGCGCTCATGGGCGTCGATGTAGGACTTCACCACGCCGCGCTCGTCATCCGACAGCTCGTGCGTGGCCGGGCTTCGCCAGTCGAGGCGACGGCCGGGCAGCTGCGCACGCATCGTCACACGCGCCCGCTGCAGGGCACTGGTGACCGATGCGACGGTCAGCTCGAGGGCTTCGGCGGCCTTCGGCGCCGGCAAGCCGAGGACGTCACGCAGGATGAACACCGCCCGCTGCCGCGGCGGCAGGTGCTGGACGGCGACGATGAACGCCAGCTCGATCGTCTCCCGCGCCACGACCGATTCCTGCGGGTCGTCGGGGAGCATCCGGTCGGGGTACGGCTGCAGGTGCGGCACCTCGGAGCCGGGGTCCGACAGCCCATACGGCACGGGTGTCCGGTCGTTGCGCTTCTCCAGGAAGTCGAGGCAGGCGTTGGTCGCGATCCGGTACAACCAGGTCCGCAGCGTGGCATGGCCCTGGAACGACTCCCGCTTGTTCCACGCTCGCAGAAACGTCTCCTGCGTCAAGTCCCGGGCGTCCTCGTAGTTCGCGAGCATCCGGTAGCAGTGCACCTGCAGCTCACGCCGGTGGCGCTCGGTGATGTCCGCGAACCGCGCCGTGTCGCCCGAGCGGGCCGCCGCGATGAACGTGGCCTCATCGGCGCCCAGCGCTCTGGCGTCGGTCATGGTCATCAATCCTTCCACTGGTGCGAGGGGCTACCAGAGCTGACGACGTGGCGGAGGATTTCTGATCGCCGCCGCTGCGTTGGCACCACAACCAGGGGTCGAAAGATCGATCTTGGGAAACGGTCACTGCGTCACCGCGTGAATGATCGTGTCGGCGTGGAGGTTTGCATCCAGGCGAAGTTCTCGGCTACCCGGCGAGCTCGGCCGCGGCACGGCGAAGAAGCGCCGGGGCGCAGGCGTAATCACGAGTCTTCGGCCGGCACTCCGACATTCGTATCAGAATTTGTAACCGATGTCGCGGAGTAACCGCGTTCGGGCAGCGAGATCCGCCTCGCCTTCCACCCCGAGCGGTACCGGGCCGTCGACCACCCCGATGATGCCACGCCCCAGCGCCGTCTCGGCGACGATCACGTCGACAGGATTGGCAGTGGCGCAGAAGATGCCGCACACCTCCGGCACACGACGGATCGCGTTCAGCACGTTGACCGGGAAGCCCTCGCGCAGGAACACGATGAACGAGTGGCCGGCACCGATGGTTTGCGCGTTTTTCGCTGCCAGCTCGATCAGCGCGTCGTCGTTGCCCGATCGGCGTATCAACCGCGGCCCGGACGCTTCACAGAAAGCAAGCCCGAATTTCAGATAAGGACCGGTTCCTATGAGTACCTCGTGCAGGTCCTCGACCGTCTTGATGAAGTGAGCCTGACCGATGATCACGTTCTGATCATCCGGCTTCTCTATCCGCACAGCAGATAGTTCCATCGCTCCATCGTCGCCCAGCCCATCCCCTTGCACAAGGGCGCGCCGGCCGTGAAGGCTGCGCATCTGCTCAGACCGTCCGACCGGGCGACGCGTCGGTCGGAGACGAAACCGATCGTGCCGACCTCCGGGACCTACACCTATGCGGTTGGCCGTCTTATTCTCTCCGCGTTCTCCACGACGGAGGTTGCGAAGAAGTCGGCGAGAAGGATACGTCGACTCACAGCACGCTCTTCATTTGCCGGGAAATCAGATCTGTTGTCCGCCGCGGCGCAAGCCGTACCAGCCTGTCCAGAAGATTGGCGTCCTGGCCGATCACGACGCGGAACTTGCCCTTCTCCATGCCTCCGACGATGCGCCGGGCGGTGTGCTCGGGAGTCGTGGTCGGGACCTTTCGACTCCCCGGGTCGATCATCGTGACTCCGGAATTGCGGCTGAGGTCGGTACTGATGTTGCCCGGGAAGACGGTGGTGACAGTGACGTCCGTGTCGGCAAGCTCTTGGTACAGCCCCTCGCTGAATTGTTTGACCGCACCTTTTGTCGCGCTGTAGATCGTCTGCCCCGCGAAGGGCAGCAGGCCCGCCAAACTCGCCACATTGACCAGTGCGGCCTGAGGCCGCTGCCGCAGCTCGGGTAGAAACGCCAGGCACATGTTGACCGTGCCCCAGAAATTGATCTGCACGACTCGCTCGATCTCGCTGCGTTCCAAGTCGGCGACCGGAACGAACCGGTGGATCACGCCCGCAACGTTGATCAGCCCATCGACCTGCCCATGCTCTGCGATGACAGCCGCGGGCAGCGCGTTCACCGCGGCCACGTCGGTGACATCGGCGGTGTGCACAGACGATGGTCCAACTGATGCCATTCGTTGTATTCCCGATGCCGATCTGAATCGGTCAATTCGATGAACGAGAAAAAGGCCCGCTCCGAGAACAACTTTCACCTCCTGATACGAACGACGGCGTCGCGACTGCCACGGCACCGCCACGCTAGGACCCGCCGAGGATCGAACGAGCGCCGGATTCCGTTCATCGGGAAGGAAATGCTGCCCCCTTCCGGGCGCGTTCGACCTCTCCGCCCAGGGACCATTGCCGCATCTTCGCCGACCGAGGAAACCCGTCGGCTAGCTTGCGGGTTCGATCCGGAAGACCGGGTACCGGTCCGCGATCCGCGCGAACTCACCGAGCGGGGCGGTGCGATCGATCGGAAAGTGCGGACGCGCACCGGGAGCCACAGCAAGGTAACGGCGCAGAATCGGCGCCCGCTCCCCCACCTCCACCTCGGTGAGCCGGACCGCCTCACGCCCCCGCCGGAGCAGGAACGCGCGCCCCTGCGCCGCGCGCACATTGCGCACCCACCCTGCCTTCGCGCCCAGCATCGACACCAGGTACCGCTGCCCCTCGTACTCGGCGACCACGATCGGCAGCCGGACCGGGCGCCCGGTACGCCAACCGGACACTTCCAAAGTCATGGCATAGCCAGGAGACAACACACCCGCCGAATACATCCACTCCGAGGCCCGATTCAATACCCGGGCCGACATCCCCGGCCGGTCACCCCGATACATCCGGCGTTTCGCCGCATACAGCAGATCCCGCAGCCCGCCCATACAATCCACCTTTCCTCGCCTGCCCCCAGCAGTACCGCAAGACGGTAGCGCCCCCACTGTGCACCACGGAATCTCCACATGAGGCGACAGCCCCACTGCGCCGAAGTTGTTCTCGTAAGAATCCGCTGCCGCAGACAGCAGACGATGAGCCCGGGACCACACCGGATCTTTCCGCTACGGCGTCTTCGACGGCGACAACACCGTGTTCGGGGGCGTCGACCTGCACGACAGGGTCGGTTGCCGGGCAATCGACTCGGCTAACTCCGGCCGCATGATGATTTGGATCCGGCACTGGGGCTCACGTCGTCCGCATGTCCAGCATCGCCGCCCGGACCTCGTTCTTGAGGATCTTGCCCACCTTCGAGCGAGGCAGTTCGTTCCAGATCTCGATGTCCTTGGGCGCCTTGACACTTCCGATCCGTTGCTTGACGAAGGCGATGATGTCCTCGCCGGCGGTGTCGTGGCCGGCGCGGAGTTCGATTGCGGCGGTGACGCGTTCGCCCCACTTGGCATCGGGGAGGCCGACCACCGCCGCATCCTTGACCGCGGGATGTGCCGACAGGGCCTGCTCCACTTCCGCCGAATAGACGTTGAACCCGCCGGTGATGATCATGTCCTTCGCACGGTCGACCACGAACAGGAAGCCGTCGTCGTCCAGATAACCGATATCACCCGTGTGATGCCATCCGAAGGCGCTGACCTCCGCTGTCGCCGTGGGGTTTTCGTGATATCCGTCCATCACCAGCGGTCCGCGGACGACGATCTCGCCGCGCTCTCCGCGCGGAAGCAGTGTGCCCGCCGCGTCCATGATGGCGACGGTGGTCAATGGCGTCGGCCGGCCCGCCGACGTGAGGCGCTCGGTCGCCACCGATCCGTCCGGGCGGAAGTGGTCGGCCGGTGCCAGCGTGGCGATCATGTTCGGGGCCTCGGTCTGCCCGAACAGCTGACCGAGAACGGGTCCGATCCGGTGCAGGGCCTCCTCGAGCCGGGTCGGCGACATGGGAGCCGCGCCGTACCACAGACAGCGCAGTGATCCGAGGTCGCGGCTGTCGAGGTCGGGATGGTCGAGGACGCCGTAGACAACGGTGGGCGGGAGGAAGGCGTGGGTTATGCGGTGCCGCTCGATCGACGCGAGGAACTCGCCGATGTCGGGCGCCGGCATGATCACGACTTCGCCGCCGAGGCTGAGGATCGGAAAGGTCAGCACGCCCGCGGAATGCGTCAACGGCGCGAGCGCGAGGTAGCGCGGCCGGTCGCCGAACGGGTAGCTCATCAACGTCAGCGCCGTCGAGGTCATCATGTTGTCCTCGGTGAGCCGCACACCTTTCGGCCGCCCGGTGGTGCCACCGGTGCCGGCCAGCATGCACAGGCCGCCCTCCGGCCGGCGCGTCTCGTCGGGTTGCGCGAGATGCTCGGCGAGCCAGTCGTCGTAGCGCATCGCCCACTCGAATTCGCCGTCGAGACAGACGAGCCATTCCAGGCGGGGCAGGTCGCCGCGGATCCGGTCGACGAGCCCGGCGAACTTCTCCTGGAAGAACAGCAGCCGGCATCCGAACAGGTCGAACAGCTGCCGGTTCTCGTCGGCCTCGTTGCGGGGGTTGACCGGGCACCACACCGCCCCCGCCCGCGAGATGCCGAATACGCAGGTGAGTGCGAGGGGGTCGTTGGCCGACAGCACCGCCACCCGGTCGCCCGCCTCGATACCGGTGTGCTGCAGCGCACCCGCGATGCGGACGGATCGATCCTGGACTTCGCCGTAGCTGGCGGTCACGCCGCCGGTCGTGAGGCAGGGTTCCTCACGACCGAGCGACGCACCCTTGTCGAGATAATCTGCGAGACGCATCGTGGACCTCAGCGGTGCACACTGACGATGGGATCGAGCACGAGCCCGAACGCGCGCAGCGTCCCGAGCAGTTCCCGATGCCCGAAAGCCTGGCAGCTGGAGGCGAATCCGACGCGTCGTGGTGGGCCCTGCAGCAGTTCGGCGGCGGCGTGCGCGTTGAGCAGGGCCGTCTGCTTGTAGTTGCAGTTGCCGTGGATCACGCAGTGCGCGCGCCCGAGCGGACCGGAGGCGTACACCGAGTCCAGCGAGGTGTTGATCCGGGGGTTCTCCCGCGGCGGCATCTCGCTGCGAATCGCTGCCGACTGCTCGTCGATGATCCGGTACTTCTCCTCCTCCGACTTGCCTTCCATCTGCTGCAACGCCGCGGCCACCAACACCGGAACACCCTGCATCAGTGGACGATTGAACACGCCACCCAGCGCGCGGGCGTTGGCGACGCGTGGATCGTTCTTGAACCACACCGGGTGTGAGGTGCCGCCCCAGGGCAGCGCCAGGCCGAGTTCGTGCTGTCCCGGCACGCTGACGGTGTAGAGCCCCTCCTCGGGAGGCCATTCGACGTACTCGTTCTGTTCCAGGTAGTACGCCTTGGCGAAGGCCGCGTTGGTGAGGATGGTGTTGGTCGAGGCCACGGTGGGATGGCCCTTCCAGAACACCTGGATGTCGAGGGTGTCGAGGCCGGGATTCTCCAGGCAGATGTTCGCGGCGATCTCACCGATCGAGTACATCTGAGCAAGGCCGGGCGTGAGAAGCAGTCCGCGCGAGGCGAAGTCGGCGCTGTACCGGGCCTGCGCGTCGATCATCCAGTTCTGCTCACCGTTGGTATCGGTGTAGTGGGCGCCGATCTCCAGGCAGGCTTGCACTACTTCGTGGCCGTAGCGAGCGAAGGGACCGACGGTGTTGAGCACGACATCCGCGCCTCGGAATGCCTCGGCCAGTGCGGCGGTGGTGTGTTCGACCTCGACGATCTCGTGGTCGACGGTGTCGATGCCCGGCACGGCATCGACTGCGGCTTTGACGCGACCGTGGTCGCGACCGGCGGCGAGGAACGGAATGGTGTACTCGCGCAAGTACTCACAGATAAGACGACCGGTGTAACCGGAGGCACCGTAGACGACGACGCGCTTGTCGGTGGGCATGGCTGGACTCCTCTGAAGGTTGGGGTGTCGGTGAAAGCTGTTGCGACGGTCGAAGATCCGGGCTACATCCCCATGCCTCCGTCGACCGGGAGGCCCGCTCCGGTGATGAATTTCGCCGCGTCCGAGACGAGGAATACGACGGCGTCGGCCATATCGTCGACCTGGCCGAGGCGGCCGAGCGGCGTGAGCTCGGCGACGGCTTGCGCGGCGGCCTCGGGAGAGGGGAAGAGCCCGAGTTCGGCGCAGTCGACGGCGAGCTTGTTGCCCATGGCGGTCGGGGTCAGCGCCGGGTAGATGCAGTTGACCCGCACGCCGTAGCCGAGTTTGCCGGATTCTGCCGCGGCGACCCTGGTGAGCCGGTCGATGCCGGATTTGGTCGCCGAGTACATGCTGATGCCCGGGAACGCGATCGTCGCCGCCACGGACGCGATGTTGACCACCGCTCCCCCGTTGCCGGCCGCACCGCCGGGACGCATGGCGCGGAACGCATGCTTGATACCGAGCGCGGTGCCCAACAGGTTGATCTCCATCATCTTCGATGTCGCTACGGGGTCGAGATCGACCAGCAGGTTCGTGACCTCGACACCCGCGTTGTTCACGACGATGTCCAGCCCGCCCAGCGCCTGCACCGTGGTGGTGGTCGCGGCCTCCCATGCGGCGTCGTCGGTGACGTCGAACGCGATGAATTCGGCTTTCGCCCCCGCCTTCCGCAGCGCCTCGGCGGCTTGCCGGCCGCCCTCGACGTCGATGTCGCCGATCGCCACCGAGGCGCCCGCCGCCGCGAGCGCTCGAGCCATGCCGGCCCCCAGGCCCTGTGCCCCACCGGTCACCAGTGCGGTGCGTCCGGCCAGGTTGTAGCTCGTCATATCGATACCTCTTCGTCGAAATCCGCAAGCGTCGCGAACTTGCGAGCGTGATGTGGGAGACAGTCATCAGTCGATGTGTCGCAGGCCACAGTAAGCGGGAATCTTGACACTCGTCAAGACTTTTCTTGACAGACGTCAAGACTTCCTTGGACACTCGTCAAAGGACGCCGCACGGGCACCGCTACACTCAAAGGACAGACATGACGTGACCCGGACAGGACTCAACGTGACGCAGGTCGCCGACCCCAAAGCCCGCGTGGAAGAACGCGCCCGCGACAAGTTCCAGGCGCGGCGCAACGAGCTGGCCAGGGCCACTCTGCACACGTTGGCCGAACTCGGTTACGCGCGCACGAGCCTGCGCGAGATCGCACAGAACTCCGAGTACTCGCACGGCGTACTGCACTACTACTTCACCGACAAACTCGACCTGATCGCCCACGCCGTACGCCAATACGAGGCGGTCTGCGTCACCCGCTACGACGAGGTCTGCGCGGCGGCGGAGAGCGCCGAGCAGCTTCGTACCGAGTTCGCCGCGACCTTCTTCGGAACCCTCCAGGCCGACGCGGCGATACACCGGCTCTGGTACGACCTGCGCAACCAGAGCCTGTTCGACGACTCGTTCCGCGCCGACGTCCTCGACATCGAGGCCCGCCGGGAGGAGATGATCTGGCGGGTCGTCTCACGCTACTGCGAACTTTCCGGCACGGAACCGGCGCTGACGCCCGCCACCGTCTACGTCACCATCGACGGGATCTTTCAGCGCACACTGCTGCACCACATCGCCGGCCGGGCAGCCGAAATCGACCGAGCCCGCGACCAGCTCGACGCGGTTTTCGCCCTACTGAGCGCACCGACCGGCCGAAACCGGATCGAGGCGACCTCACCGGCGAAGTGAGGCAGAACCGGCAATCCCACACTCCCCCGATCTCCCGATGAAGTGGCGCTCTGCGAGCCGAAAGGTTCTCGGTCCGTTGCGCTTCCGAGGATGTGGGGACCGGTTGTCATGGCTGGGCGAAGAACTCGCGGAGGGAGGGGGCGACGGCGGTGGGGTTGCCGCCGCTGTTGGTCTGGCTGGGATCGGCGGGTGAGCCGTGGTCCAGGCCGGGCAGCGTCACGCCCCGGTTGTGCGGGAGGGCGACAGGTGTCGCGACCAAGTTGCCGATATGGCTCTCGCGCTCGACCCACCCGTGGTCGCCTCCGCGACCGACACCGGCCTGATCCTCGACGTCGTCAGCATCACCATCGCCGACCCCCTCGGCCGCGGCGAACCCCACCTGCGACTAAACGACGGCACCACGATCGCACTGCCCGTACCGCTGCGCGACTGGGCGATGACCATGCTCGTCACCCACCACCACCGCGCCGACGACGAAGTCCCCATCTTCCCTTGCCGCATCGAGTTCGGCGTCCGCGACGGCCACATGTACGCCCGACCCCTATCCCCCGCCGGACACCACGACGCGCAGGTAGCGGGATCGACGCCACCCACGGTCCGACCGCCGCCACGGCGACCGGCCTTACGCCACGGCTCGTTCGTCACCGCCCAGCGTCCGGTTCAGCCGTGGACTCGCGATGCGCCGATCCGGTCGATGCGGACGCGCCCCCACGCTCCGAGCGGTTCCAGGGCGGCATTCAGTGCCGAACCCAGTTCGGTGAGTTCGTATTCCACGCGCGGCGGAACCTCCGGGAAGACGTTGCGGGTGATGATGTCGTCTTCCTCGAGTTCGCGCAGATGCTGGATGAGCATCTTCTCCGAGACACCGGGCAGCCCACGGCGGAGTTCCCCGAATCGGCGGACGCCGTGTGCTTCCAACTCCCAGAGGATGAGCGGTTTCCACTTGCCGCCGAGCACGTCCATGGCGGCGTCGATGCCGCAGAAGTATGGTCCGGATCTCTTCGCGCCCATCGGCACCCTCGCTATCTGTTCACACACCTGCTGGTAAGTACCCGACCGAATAGTAGGTACTTGTCGAATGAACGGCCTTGCCGCAGGGTTGATTCCAGCGCGCTGACCACAACGTTTCCCAGTTTCCAAGGAGTTGATCCGCAATGGCGGAACAGACCACAGTGACGGTCCTCGGGCTCGGCGCGATGGGCCGCGCACTGGCCGCGGCGTTCGTGCGAGGCGGCCACCCGACAACGGTGTGGAACCGGACCGCGGGCAAGGATGCCGACCTGATCGCCTCCGGCGCCACCCGCGCATCCTCGATCGTCGACGCGGTGCGGGCGAGCGATGTCATCGTGACCGTGTTGCTCGACCACGCCTCCGTCCATGCCACGCTGGACCCGGTTGCCGGACAGCTACGGGGGCGGCAGCTGATCAATCTCACCAGTACCTCACCCGAGGAGGCTCGGGAGCTGGCCCGCTGGGCCGCCGACCACGGCATCGACTATCTCGACGGCGGCATCATGGCGGTCCCGCAGATGATCGGCGGGCCGGGCTCGTCGGTTCTCTACAGCGGATCCCGCTCGGTATTCGACGCGAATCGCGCAGCTCTCGAATTGCTCGGCACCGCAGAGTATTTCGGCGCGGACGCCGGTCTCGCCTCGCTGTACGACTTCGCCCTGCTGGCCGGGATGTACACGATGTTCACCGGATTCCTGCATGGTGCGGCCATGGTCGCCTCGGCCGGGCAGTCGGTCGCGGCGTTCTCCGATCGGGCCGCCGCATGGGCCAGTGCCATGTCGCAATCCCTGCCCGAGTACGGACGGATCATCGAATCCGGGGATTACACCACCGATCGGCAACATTTGGCCTTCCAGAAGGCGGCGCTGGACGCGATCGTGCGCGCCAGCCGCGATGCCGGTGTCGCCCTCGACATGGTCGCGCCGGTCAAGAATCTGATCGACCGCCAGGTCGCCGATGGGCACGGGGCACTGGCGTTCGCGCGAACCTTCGAAGAGCTGCGATGAAGAGACCGTGGTCCAGCCGGCGGTGAACCCGAGGTCGACACTCGCAGCCTGGTCCTCATCGGGGGCGTGCACCTCGACCGGCTGCACGCCATCCATCCGCGGTGGGATGGCTCGCCGGCGAGCTACTCAGTGCGTTCTCGCCGGCGACAGGCGCGCGATCTGGTTCCGGAAGCTTTCCCGAAGGGCAGCTTCTGTGAATTCCGAACGGGCGGCGGGATCTCTGGCGACTCGGCTCTCCCAATGGAGACGAGCATCGTTCTTCGAGATCCTCTTCGCTCCGTGCCCGGGAAGGGCCCGGTATGCGCCGGGTTGAGGGACGGGGCGGTGCATGAATACCCAGCCGCCGGTCCAATCGATCCGCAACTGCAGGCGCGCACCGGGATAGAAGTCGAGGAGCCACCCTCGTCCGGTCAGCAGTGATCGCTCGAGGGACGGGACCTGCCGCGCGCGGCAGGTTGCCGCGATTTCAGGCGCGAGGCGGTCGAGGGCGACGATCACGTCCTGCCATGCCACAGGCGCGTCCGTCTCCGGCGCAGACTTGTTCGATTGCGGCTCTGCTTCCGGTGTCTGCCAGCGAATCCGCTGTCCGATCCCCACGGATGAACAGGTTCGCACGACTACCACATTCCTGCAAGCGAGCGGGCTCGAAGTGGGGTCACGGAATGGGCCGGAGGCAAATTGCCTGTTAATGGTCACGCGGTACGGCACAGCCCGAGGCGCGTCGCGTAGACGGCCGCGGCGGTCCGGTTGGACGATGCCGTGCGGCGCAGGATCGCCTCCACGTGGGTGGCGACCGTCGATGCGCCGATCCGCAAGGTGCGGGCGATCTCGGTGTTGGCCGCACCGTGCGAAAGCAGTTCCAGCACTTCGAGTTCCCGCAGCGTCAGTCCCGCGGGCGGCGGCACGGGGCGGTGCCGGACGAGGGTGCCACCGCGCACCGCGTCCAGGCGGACCTCGTGCACTTGCGCGCCGTGGATCACCGTCACCGCCGCAGCCCGGTCACGACCGATCAGGGCGGCGGCCAGGTCCATGCGGGCGCCGGCGGTCAAGGGGCGTGGGGTGCCGTCACGATCGATGAGCAGAGCCTCCTCCCCCGCGCCGATCGCGATGGCTCCGCCGTCCGTCGGGCGCAGCGGATCGACCGCGGCGGCGAGCGCGTCGGAGACCAGGGTGGTCAGCGGCAGGGTGTGCTCGTCGAGCGGGGTGTAGGTACTCAGGTTCAGCAAGCCGAGGTAGCGGCCGTGCGGCGAGTAGAGGCAGTGGCTGAGCCCGTCGCGAAAGCCGTTGCGCCGGATGACGTCGAAGACGACGCCGCGCCGCCGCCGCCCGTCCACGTCGTGCAGCAGTACCGGGAGCCTGGTCTCGCGCAGTTCGTCGTACAGCTCCATGGCCGGCATGGCGTCGTTGATCAGGTCCAGCGTCGGGGTGCTGTAGCCGAAATTGGTGTAGGTGGTGTGCTCGCCGGTCACCGGGTCCGGGGTCGACAGCGCGGCATGGTCGTAGGGCACCACTCGGCGCAGCGCGAACAGCAGACGGCCGGCCTGCTGTTTGAGGGGTTCGCCCCCGGGTGATCCGGCCGCCGTGTCCCGGAGTTCGAGCGCGGCGGCGAGACGCGCACGCACCGCCGACTCGCTCATGCGGTCATGGTAGGTGCGCGGCTAGCGACTTGTCCGCGATTGCGCCTCCGCAATTCTGCCGATACGCGCCGTGATGTTCGCTCCTACCCTTCGCCCATCCTGCCCGCGAAGCACGAGGAGAAAATCGCATGGATGTCGCCGAATACGCCGCACACGACGCCACCGGTCTGGCGGAGCTGATCCGCGACGGACAGGTCAGCGCGGCCGAGGTCTGGACGGCCGCAGCGACCGCCCTGGACGCGGTCGAGCCCGAACTGGCCGCCGTGGCGGGCGAGCGCTTCGACGAACCGCTCGACTACGACGAGTCCGGTCCGTTCGCCGGTGTGCCGTTCGCGCTCAAGGACCTCATCGCGCACGCGGGCGGGGTGCCGAGCCGCAGCGGCAGCAGGCTGTTCGGTGCGGGTGTCGCCCACCCGGAGGACACCCATCTGGTGGCGCGGTTCCGCCGCGCGGGCCTGGCGATCGGCGCGATCACCCGGAGCCCGGAGTTCGGATTCAATGCCACCACCGAAGCTCTCGCCTACGGCGGACCGAGCCGCAACCCCTGGGCCACCGACCGCAGCCCCGGCGGTTCCAGCGGCGCCTCGGCGGCGCTGGTCGCCGGCGGCGCGCTGCCGATGGCGCACGCCAACGACGGCGGCGGCTCGATCCGCATCCCCGCCGCCGCGTGCGGTGTGGTCGGCCTCAAGCCGAGCCGAGGGCGGACCACACCCGGCCCTGACTTCGCCGACCCGCTGCTGGGGCTCGGCATCGAATTCGCCGTCACCCGCACCGTGCGCGACAGCGCGCGGCTGCTCGACGCGGTGCACGGCGCCGAGCCCGGCGACCGCTACCTGCTGCCCGGCCCGGTGCGCAGCTTCGCCGAGCACGCCGCCGCCGGGTTCCCGGCCACTGCGAATCGCCGTCACCGCGACCCCGATGGACGCCGGTCGCGCCGTCGACCCGGAATGCGTGGCCGCGGTGAACCACGTGGCCGAGCGGTTGGCCGAGATGGGGCACATCGTCGAGGAGGCCGCACCCGAACTCGATGTGGCGGCCTTCGACCAGGCCAACCTCGACGCGTGGTGCAGTTTCCTCGCCGACGCCGTCCTGGGTGCCTCGGCGCAGCTGGGCGTGCAGGCGAGCCGGGAGCACCTGGAGGCGACCACGCTGGCGTGCGTCGAATACGGAAAGACGCTGTCCGCCTTCGACATCTACGCCGCCGACCGGGTGTTCAACCAGACCACCCGCGCGGTCGCCGGCTTCCTCACCCGCTACGACGTGCTGCTGACACCCACGACCAGCGCGCCACCGATCCCGCTGGGTCACCTCGACGCCGACGACGCCTCGCTGAGCGCCCGCGAGTGGTACGACCGCATCTTCGACTACGGCAGCTTCACCGCGCTGTTCAACGTCACCGGTATGCCCGCCATCTCGCTGCCGCTGGCCGAATCCGCGACGGGGTTGCCGATCGGAATCCAGTTCGCCGGCCGCCACGGCGACGAGGCCACGCTGCTGGCGCTGGCCGGGGACCTCGAGCGCGCCATGCCGTGGGCGGACCGCCGTCCGGCCGTGCACGCGGGGCGGTAGCAATCGTGGCAGCTGACCAATTTCAGTGGACAGTCATACACTGAATGGGTGAGCGATCGGCAGGAGGAGATCGAGGCGCTCGCCCGGTTGGCCGGCGATGAACTAGGCGGTGCCGTCGATGGGATCGCCGCGGTACATCGCGCCGTCTCCGATCACGTTTTCGCTGCCGTGCGGCTGGGTGTCGGCCCGGCCGCACGGCCGGCGCAGGTGGTACACGACACCATCGCCGACAACGTGTACCGGATCGTCGGCGATTCCGCGGTGGCGGCGGGCATGCTGGCCGGACATGCCGCGACGTTCTCCGGGGTCCCCACCCCGTCGCGCACGGTTTTCGGCTCCGGCTTCCTCGCGGCCCTGCAAGGTTTGATCGGTGACACTCTCGCCCAGCAGCGGCCGATTCTGGCCGAGCCCATGGCATTTCGGTCCGACGGCGAACCGGTGGCGCCGGAACGGCTCGCGAAGCACATCACGAACCCGAGCGGTCGAGTCGTGATCTTCCTGCACGGTTTGGCGGAAACCGAACACGCGTGGCGTCTCGGCGGCAGACCGACCTACGCCGAACGACTCGAGGCCGATCTCGGCTGCACATCCCTTCAGGTGCGATACAACAGCGGTCTGCACATTTCCGAGAACGCCCAGCAACTGAACGATTTGTTACAGCGCCTCGCCGAGCACTGGCCGGTCGAGATCGAACAGTTGTCGCTGGTCGGCCATTCGATGGGTGGACTCATAGCCCGCAGCGCGTGTTTCCACGCCGCCGAGGAGCGACGTTCCTGGGTACAGTACGTGCGCCAGCTGGTCTGCCTCGGGTCACCCCACCTGGGAGCACCACTCGAGCAAATCGTCCATTACCTCTCCGCAGCACTGGTCCGCGTCCCGGAGACCCGCCCCTTCGGACGGCTACTACGCCGCCGCAGTGCGGGCATCCGCGATCTGCGCCATGGTTCACTCGTCGATCAAAACTGGGACCGTGTGGACGCGGATGCGCTGCGCCGCAGAGCGATCCGCGAGATACCCCTCCTCGAAGGCGCCGATCACTACTTCGTCACCGCGACCATAACCCGCAGCCCGCAAAATCCCCTGGGCCGCTTGATCGGGGACGGTCTGGTGCTGACCACGAGCGGTTCGGGCCGGAATCGCGCCCGCCGCATAGGTTTCGACGACGACAACGGCCTGCACCTACCCGGCGCGAATCATTTCACGCTACTCAACCACGAGGCAGTCTATGAAGCATTGACCCACTGGCTGCGCGGCGAGCGCGAACAGAAGTCGCTTCGTCCAGGCTGACGCCGGCCGTTCGACCGATCACGCGTCATGTCCCACATCGGGATTCGGCTCCAGTTGTTCGGACACGATCCAGCGACCGGTTGCCGGAACCGCGCACAGGATGAAAATCAGCAGGCTCACAGCGATCGGTATGTACAAGAAGGCGAAGCCTCTGTTGACAAGTTGCACCACGCTCCCGACCAGCGCCGCCCCCGACGCGAGGATCAACAGGACTCGGCCCGTCTGCATGTACGTCAGCAGCAGGAATCCTCCGACAACCCAGGCCGGTCCGATGACAGCGGCGACGATGCCCACGACCACCAGGTCCGTGGATCGGCTGATCTCGGTCGGCGCTTCGCGGGCCTGATCCTCGATTCCGGCGATCGTGTAGAGAACCCACAGGATTCCGGCGATGCCGGTGAGCAGTCCTGCTACCAGCGCTGTGATGGCTGCGGTGATGGCGGTCGCACCATGTGGCGCAAACGACTCCGGGTGTGCCTGCGGATCTCTCACACCACCGCCCCCTCATCGTTTCGGGTGAGACTACCTCGCGGTGCCGAGAGCTGAAGAGGTGGTCTCACCCGCCTCGCGCCATCCTCCACAGGAATTGCATCGCGACGAAACCGCAGCCATCAGCCGACAGGCTGGTGGCTGCGGAGGCGTGGACCGGTGTGCACGGGAAGGCGTTCGTATCCGTGCAGCGTGAAGAGCGGGCGACGGGTAGGCGCGTCGGTCGATCGCAGGTCAGGGAAGGTCTCGAAAAGAGCTCGCAGGGCATGCACCGCTTCCATCCGTGCCAGACCGGCGCCCAGGCACACATGGATACCGCTGCTGAACGACAGGTGGTTGTTGGCATTGTTCCTGGTGATGTCGAAACGGGCCGGCTCGGTGAACACAGCGGGGTCGCGGTTCGCGCCGGCCAATGAGAGCACCACGGTCGAACCCGCACGAAGTCGGATACCGCCGATCTCCAGCGTTGTCCGGGTGGTGCGGGCGGTGGTTTGCACCGGCGGATCGATCCGCAGGATTTCCTCGACCGCGTTGGGCCACAGCTCCGGTTCGGCGCGCAATCGACTCAACTGATCGGGGTGACGCAGCAGCCAGGTGATGCCCTTGCCGATCACGTTGACCGTTGTTTCGAAGCCCGCAGCCATCAGCAGGGTCGCCGAGGCGCACAGTTCGTGGGTGGACAGATCGCTTCCGGTGACAAGGTTGCTGAGGACATCGTCGCCGGGTTCGGCGCGAAGGCGGTCGATGTGCTCCATGAGATATCGGTGCACTCGCTCCGAGGATTCCATCGCCCGCTGATGTGTGTGCCAGGAGATCCCCAGGTCGAGCAACGGACTGATGTCGTCGCCCCAGCGCAGGAACATCTCGCGGTCGGCATCCGGGAAGCCGAGTATTTCGGAGATGATGGCGATGGGCACCTGCGCGGCATACTGCGCCACCAGATCGGCGGGCCCGTCGTCGGGGAGCATTGCGAGCAGTTCCGCTGTGACGGTCTCGATTCGCTCGCGCAGCCGGGCGATGGCACGGGGTGTGAAGGCCGCAGTCACCGGTTTGCGCATCCGCGTGTGTTCGGGCTGGTCGATCACCAGCATCGACGGCGGATCCACCGGGTTCGGCGGGACGGGCCGGCGGTGCAGCAGGCGCCGTCCGAGGCGCGGCGCGAGCATCGTCGGTACGCCCACGCCGAAACGCTTGTCACGCAGTATTTCTCGGGCCATATCGTGATCGAAGGTGATCCACACCGGGTGCGCCCGGATCAATCCACCCTTTCCGCGCATCTTCTCGATCAGGGCGTACGGGTTTTCTATCCCCTCCGCGCTGCCGATCAATTGCGCGAATAGATCACCGCGACGGAGCTGCACCTTCTTGAACAGGAGGATCACCCCGTGATTGTTGACCCACCGATACAGGTACTGCGGTTTCATCGAGCCCTTCCATTCCGGTCGAAGTCCGGTCGCGGGCCGGGTCGTCACCACTCGTCCATCACCCTTTCGATCACCGGACCGACCTCGGAGAGTGCGTGAGGATGACTCAACTCGAGATGACGCGCATCGACCACCTTGTTGTAAACCTCACCGGTGACATAGACACGCCACTGCTTCGCGAGTTCATCGTGGTCGGAGTGATCCTTTCCCGCGGTGAAGAAGATCAGATCTCCGTCGAAAACGTCGGGCCGGTAATCATCGGCGATGTGACTCGCGGTCTCGAAGCTCGCCATCACCCGATCGACCTGTTCGGCGGTGAAGAGCCCGGTGCCGGTCACCTGATCGCGGATGACGGCCCATGCTTGTTCGTAGGTGTCGGCTTGCGCTTCGTCTCCGAGGCCGAACAACTCTCGCCAGCCGCCGAGCAGGTCTGCCATCAGCTGCCCCGGCGCCGGTTCTTCCACCACTGCGGGCGAAGCAATCGGCTCCTCCGGTGTGGCGAGGGCGCTGTCCAGTACGGCCAGCATTCCGACCGGTTCACCGTCGCACCGAAGTCGCGCCGCCATGGCATGTGCGATTTGCCCACCCAATGACCAACCGAGCAGGTGGTACGGCCCGTTCGGCTGAACACGACGAATCTCGGCCACATAGCGGTCGGCCAGTTCTTCCACCGACTCGGCCGGTGGTTCGCTCGCCACTACGTGGGGGTCCTGCAATCCGTAGACCGGTCGATCACTGTCGAGATGTTCGAGCAGGCCACCGTAGAACCACGCCAGCCCGCCGGCGGGGTGCACAGCGAACAGCGCGGGTTTCGTTCCGTGCGCGCGCAGTGGAAGCAACACGTCCAGGCCCGAGCCACCGCCCGTCGCCTCGTCGGCCCTGCGCGCCAGTACCTTCGGCGTCGCGTCGTCGAACATCCACGGCAATGCGATCGTTACACCACGCGCCCGCAGCTCGGTGACCACCATCGTGGCCAGCAGCGAATTGCCGCCCAGATCGAAGAACCCATCCGATACGCCGACCCGCTGTACTCCCAGCACTTTCGAATAGACGTCACTGATCAGCTTCTCCGTGCGCGTACGCGGTGCCACGAATTCGTCGCCGGACACGTCGAAATCAGGGGCGGGCAACGCCTTTCGATCGAGCTTGCCGTTGACCGTCAACGGCAGATCCGGCAGAACCATGACCGCCGACGGCACCATGTAGCCGGTCAGGACCTGCGCAGCGACCTCCCGGACTTCGCCCGGTTCGATCGGCTGCCCGTCGACGCCCACGACGTAACCGATCAGCTGATCCACGCCGCGCTCGTGGCGATGGACTGCCACGGCGGCCCGTGTCACGCACGGATGCCGCAGCAGCGCCGCCTCCACCTCACCCGGTTCGATCCGATAACCGCGCAGCTGTACTTGTGCGTCGGCACGGCCGGCATACGTCAACTCCAGACCGCTCGCAGACTTCTGCCACCGGCCGACATCTCCGGATCGGTACAACCGGGCGCCACTCGGATCGAACGGGTTCGCCACGAATCGGCCTGCGGTCAGCGCCGGAGCCCTCAGGTAGCCGCGCGCGAGTTGCTCACCGGCTACGTAGATCTCCCCGGCGACACCGATCGGCACCGGCTGCAACCGGGAGTCGAGTACGTACACCTTCAAGCCCGGCAGCGGTGCTCCGATTCCGGCCCGACCCGCCCCGTCGATTTCGGTCGACGTCACATGCACAGTCGTCTCGGTGATTCCGTACATGTTGACCAATCGCGGCGATTCCGGGGAATGAGCCAGGAACCAGCCCGCCAACCGTGACGTATCCAATTCCTCACCGCCGAATACGACGTACCGCAGGGCGAGATCACCCGCCCCGCAACCGGATTCGCGGTAGGAGCGCTCCGCATCGGCGAACCCGTAGAACGCCGACGGAGTCTGGCTCAGGACCGTCACGCGCTCCCGTACCACGAGATCGACCATCTCCTGCGGGGACCGGGACGTGTCGTAGTCGACAACCACCACCCTGCCACCGGAAAGCAGCGCACCCCACATTTCCCACACCGCGAAATCGAAGGCATACGAATGGAACAGCGTCCACACATCCTCGGGACCGATGTCGAATCGCTCGGCCGCATGGGTGAACAAGGTGACCGCGTCACGATGGCTGACCGCCACTCCCTTGGGACGGCCCGTGGACCCCGACGTATAGATCACGTAGGCGAGATTGTCCGGCCGCGGCTTCGGCAACGCCGCATCGTGACAGGCCGCGATCGCCCCCACACAATCCTCGGCAATTATCAGCGGTGCGGGGTATTCCGGAATCGCCGCCGCCATATCCGCCGAGATCAGCACCGCCGCCGGAGCGGCGTCGTCCAGTATGAACCGCAATCGTTCGGGCGGGTATGCCACATCCAACGGCAGGTAGCCGGCACCCGCCCGCACCACCGCGAGCAGGCCGACGACCAGTTCGACAGAGCGCGGCAGCGCCACTGCCACCAGCGATTCCGGTCCCACCCCCTGCTCGGCCAACCGCGCGGCCACTTCACCGGCACGCCGATCGAGCTCCGCATAGGTCAGCTGTGTGACGCCGTCGGTCACGGCGACCGCGTCCGGCTGCGCCGCGACCCGCTCGACGAACAGCTCCGCCAGCGTCGTGTCCGCGACCGGGACGCCCGGCTGGCCCGCCGCGCTGAGCAATTCGCGCCTCTGCACCGGACCGATGATGTCGATATCGCCCACCGGCACCGCCGGATTCGTGGTCGCCTCCTCCAGCGTCCGCACGAACGCCTGCGCGAACCGAGTCATCGTCTCCTCGACGAAAAGATCGGTGGCGAAGGTCAATCGACCCACCATGCCGGCGGGACGCCCCGCCTCGTCCACCTGCTCGACCAGCTTCACGGCCAGGTCCGCCTGTGCCTGATCGAAGCCGCCCTCCACCGGCTCGATGGTGAGCCCCGGCAGTTCCAGTGCGGCCCTGCTGAGGTTCTGCACATCGAGCGTGACCTGGTAGAGCGGCAGATGCGCGGTCGACCGGGGCGGATTCAGCATCTCCACGACGTGCTCGAAGGGCACCTCGGCGTGCGCGAAGGCGGCAAGATCCGTATCACGCGTCACGGCCAGCAATTCGGCGAACGGTTGATTCGGCGACACCCGCGATCGCAACACGAGGGTGTTGACGAACATCCCGATCAGATCGTCGAGCTCGCGCTCCCCGCGCCCGGCGACCGGGGTGCCTATCGCGATATCGTCCACCCCCGCCAGCCTGGACAGCAGGACGGTCAACGCGGCGTGCAGCACCATGAAGGCCGTCGCGTTCGACGCGCGTGCGACGGCATCGATGCGGGTGTGCAATGCGACGGGCAGCTCGAAATCGATTGCGCGGCCTCGCATCGACGCCACCGGCGGCCGTGGCAGATCGGTCGGCAACTCGAGCAGGTCGGGCAGCCCGTCGAGGGTCTGCTTCCAGAACCGCAACTGCTGGGACGCGACCGAGTCCGGATCGTTCTCATCGCCGAGCAATTCACGTTGCCACAGCGCGTAGTCCGCGTACTGGACCGACAGGGCCGGCCATGTCGGCTCCGTCCCCTGCCGAGTCGCCTCGTACGCCACAGCGACATCCCGCGCCAGCGGCATCATCGATTGCCCATCGGCACAGATGTGGTGCACACAGACGACCAGTACATGGTCACGGTCGTCGACAGCGAACAGTTCGATGCGCACGGGTGGCGCCTGTCGCACATCGAAACCGCTCGATACGGCCGCGACCACGCGTTCCATCAGATGCGGTTCATCGATCCGGACGGGCGTCAGGGCGGGTACGACCTCGTCTCCGGCGACGGCGACCTGGTGCGGCATGTCGTCGGCCACCGGGAACTTGGTCCGCAGCGACTCGTGCCGGTCGACGACCAATCCGCACGCGCGCCGCAGTGCGTCGAGATCGAGTTCTCCCCGCAACCGGACCACCAGTGGGATGTTGTACGCGCCGACCGAGGTGTCGAACTGGTTGAGGAACCACATCCGTTGCTGCGCCGGTGACAGCGGCACGAATGCCGGCCGAGGTCGCGGACTCAGCGGCCTCCGAACGTGCCGGTCGTAGGTCGCCGTGCGAGCCGCGAGATCGGCAACCGTCGCCGCTTCGAACAGATCCCGGACACCGATGCGCACCCCGAGGGCCGCGCTCAACCGCGCAGTCACTCGCGTCGCCGACAGCGAATCTCCACCGAGGTCGAAGAAATTGTCCACTGCCCCTACGCGGTCGACGTTCAACACCTCCCCGAACACCTCCGCGACGCGACGCTCGGCGTCGGTGCGTGGGGCGACCCACTCCTTGATACCCGTGAATGCCGGCATGGGAAGCGCCCGGCGGTCGAGTTTGCCGGTGGTGGTGAGGGGCAATTCGGCGAGCGTCACGAACACGTCGGGCACCATGTGCGCGGGCAGCCGCAACCGCGCGGCGGCCCGCACATCGTCCGGGTCCACCTTGTCGGCGGCGACGAGATAACCGACGAGCCGGCCGATGCCGCGTTCGTCCTTTCGCAGCGCGACACCCGCACGCTCGATCCCGGGACAGCCGGCCAGGACGGACTCGATCTCGCCGAGTTCGATGCGCTGCCCGCGAATCTTGACCTGGAAATCGCGGCGGCCGAGATATTCGAGCGTGTGCTGCGGTGTCCAGCGGGCCAGGTCGCCGGTGCGGTACATGCGTGAACCTGCCGCAGCGAACGGATCGGCCACGAACGCGGCGGCGGTCGCCGCGGGCCGGTTCACGTAGCCACGAGCCAGCTGTACACCGGCCAGGTACAACTCCCCCACCACCCCGACCGGCACCGGCCGCAACCACTCGTCCAGCACGACGGCCTCGACACCGCGCATCGGGGCCCCGATCGTCACCACGTCACCGGGATACAACTCGCCGATCGCGGCCAGGATCGTGGTTTCGGTGGGTCCGTATCCGTTCAGCAACCGCCGTCCGGGCGCCCACACCGCCACGGTCTCGGCCGTGACCGCCTCGCCGCCGGCGGCCAGCACCCGCAACGAGTCGAGTCCGGTGGGCGACATCGTCGCCAGCACACTCGGGGTCAGGAAGGCATGCGAAACTCGCTGCGCCGCCATGAGTTCCCGCAGCGCCTCGCCGGCGAACAGCTCCGGCGGCGGCACCACCAGCGTCGCGGCGTTGCTGTGTGCCAGCAGCACCTCGAGCACCATCACGTCGAAGCCGGGTGCGGCGCCGAGCAGCACCCGCGACCCGCTGTCGGCACCGAAGCGATCACGTTGTACCGCTGCGAAATTCGCCAGTCCCTCATGGGTGACCGCGACCCCCTTCGGTGTCCCCGTCGAGCCCGAGGTGTAGATCACGTATGCCGCATCCCGGATATGGGGGGTGCGTGTGCGTTCTGCCGTGGTCACGACGGACGCCGGGTGCGAGGCGATGGTTTCCGCGGTGTCCGGGTGGTCGAGAACCAGCACGCGCACCGCGTCGGGAAGCAACTGCCGCGATGCCGAGTCCGTAATCGCCACTCGCACACCGGAGTCTGCGATCATGTGCCCGACTCGCTCGGCCGGATTCCGAGTATCGACCGGCACGAAAGCCGCACCCGCTTTGGCCACCGCCCACAACGCGACGACGAACTCCACCGACCGCGGCATCACCAGCGCGACCTGATCTCCAGGGCCTACACCCCAGCCGATCAAGTGTCGCGCCATCCGGTTCGACCAGGCGTCCAGCTCACGATAGGACACCGTGCGTTCGCCCGAAATCATCGCTGCGGCAGCGGGTTCGGTGGTCGGGCCCACTGCGAGCAGCTCCGCCGTCAAGCGCGGCGCTTCGGCGCTGCCACCCGAAGCGGGTACCAGCTCGCGACGCTCGCGCGCGGACAACAGGTCGATCGCGCCGAGCGGTGTACGCGGATGGGTCGTGACCGCGCGCAGCACCGCCTCGACACGTGCGGCAAGACCGGCCGCCATGACGTCGTCGATACGCGACCGCTGGTACCGGACTCGGACATGCAGTTCGTCGGTGTGATGCGCTTGCACCGTGATCGGGTAGTGCGTGGCGTCGCTGCCTTCCGCCGAGACCACCCGCATCCCGTCGATGTCGGCGTCACCCATGCCGCTGCTGTCGACCGGATAGGACTCGAAGACGACCAGTGTGTCGAACAGTTGAGTGCCGCCCGCGGCCGCCATGATCTGCGACAGTTCTACGTAGTGGTGTTCGAGGAGACCGGTGTTCTCGGCCTGCAACCGATTCAGCGCGTCCTCGACGGTCAGGTTCCGGCTCACGTCGGCGACGACCGGGATTGTATTGATGAACAGGCCGATCATCGACTCGACGCCCGGCAGGTCGGCCGGCCGGCCGGAAACAGTGCTGCCGAATACGACGCGTTCGACGCCGAGCAGATTGCCGAGTACCAGCGCCCAGGCGAACTGCACGATCGTCGCCATCGTCACCGCTCGGGCCCGGGCGAATTCCACCAACTCCGCCGTGACGGCGTGATCGAGCACGATCGCCAGATCGATCGGGATGTCGGTGGTCGCCGCCGAGTGTGGATCGGCGACCAGTGTGGGCTCACCGATGTCGGACAGCGCATCTCGCCACGCCGCGATACTGGTCGACCACTCGCGCCGGTCCAGCCAGTCCAGGTAGTCGCGGTACGACGCGACGTCGGGCAACAGTTCCGCCCGGGTGTCCACCGCATACAGGCCGATCAGCTCACGCCACAACAGCGGCAAGGACCAACCGTCCACCAGGAGGTGATGCGCCGTCAACACCAGCCGGAAGTCCTGCGGCCCGACGACGATGAACAAGAATCGCAGCAGCGGTGGGTCGGCCGGCTCGAATGTGGCCGTCCGCTCGGCTGCGAGCAGGTCATCCAATTGCTCTGCGCCGGTGGTCAACTCGATTCTGCGCCAGCCGGCGGTGGTGTGGGCGGGCACGATCTGCGCGGGCACGCCGTCGGCCGTGCGGGTGAAAGCGGCTCGCAGGTTGGGGTACCGCTCGAGCAGGGCGTTCGCAGAACGCTCGAGCCGGTTCTCATCGACGATGCCGGCCAGGGCGAGCACCGATTGAGCTGTGTAGACGTCGAGCCGGCCGGTGGCGAGTTCGGCGTGGAACAGCAACCCCGCCTGCAGCGGCGCCAGCGACCATACGTCGGTCAGCGCACCGTACCGGTCGGCGAATGCGTCCAGGTCGGGCTGGGTGAGGTCGACGAGCGGGACGTCGGCGCGGGAGAGACCCCAATCGGGGTTCGCGCAGGCCGCCTCGGCGATCGCGGTCACGGCGTCGACCCATTCGCCGACGAGTTCGGCGACGTCGTCGTGTTCGAGCAACCGCGAGGCGTAGCCGATGTGTGCCGACAGCTCGGGTCCGGCCGTAGTGTCCGCGATATTGACGTCGATCGTCAGCACGGCCGCGGCGGGCATATCCGGATCGAATGCGGCCCGCCGGTCGAACTGTTCATCGGTCGGCACCCATGCCAGGTCCGACAAGGACGTGAGATCGACGCCGGCGCGGCCGAGATTGTTGTAGCTGATCTGTGGCTCCGGCGAGACTGCGAGCCGGTCGGCGGTGTCGGCGTTCGAATAGCGCAACAGACCGTATCCGATGCCCTTGTCCGGGATCGCGCGCAACTGATCCTTTACGGACTTGACCGCCGCGCGCGGATCCGCGAGTGCGATTCCACTCAGGTCGAGCGCAACCGGGTACGCGTTGGTGAACCACCCCACGGTGCGTGAGACGTCGGCGCCCGCAGCGATCTGCTCTTCACGTCCGTGGCCCTCCAACAAGACTTTCACGCCCTCGTGGGTGACACCGCGCCGCTTGCGCCAGCGTGTCACCGCCACGGCCAGTGCGGCGAGCAGAGCATCGTCGATGCCGCCGCGAACGGCACCGGGCACCGCATCGAGCAACACCGAGGTGCACGCTGCCGGAATGGACACTGCCAGATGCCGCACGGTCGACTGAGTATCGACTGCGGGATCCAATGCCGCACGGCCGAGCAGCGGATCGGCGGCCGCACTCATCCGATGCCACAGTTCGAATTCACCGGCGCGATCCTCAGCGGCAGCACCCAGCGCGTACGCCCACCGGCGCATGGACGTGCCCTGCGTCGGCAGCTCCACCGGTTGCCCGTGTGTGACCTGTTGCCAGGCGGCCACGAAGTCGGGGATCAGGATGCGCCACGACACCCCGTCGACCGCCAGGTGGTGAATCACGATGAGGGCCCGGGCCTCGGCATCGACACCCGGTTCGGGAACCAGGCACACGACCTGCAGCATCCGGCCCGTGGCCGGATCCAGACCGTCGGACGCGGCAGCCAGCGCCGCTTCCACCACGGCCGTGAAACCGTCGCTGCCCGGCGCCTCGCCGGCACGGAATGTGCGGGTCAGAACCGACCCCGCGGCGTCAGCGGCGGACTCCGGTAGCACCTCCAGCCGTCGTTCGCGCAACCGCGAGCGCAGCATGTCGTGCCGTTGAAGAACCGCCTGCACGGTCGCGGTCACGTCGTCGACTCGCACGTCACCGGGCAACCGCACCACCATCGATTGCGCGAACCGATCCGGTGCCCCGAGTCGGTCGACGAACCACGACACGATCGGCGTGAAGGGGACCTCTCCCACTCCGCCCTCGGGCAGCTCCGCGAGCGATGTCCGTTCGGAAGCCGCCGCAACCTGCGCCAGTCCGCGAACGGTCTTGCGCTCGAAGATGTCCCGGGCGGTCACGACGACACCTGCGGACTTGAGCCGCGATGCCAGCTGGATCGACATGATGGAGTCACCGCCGAGCGCGAAGAACGATGTTCCCGCGCCGACCGACGCGATGCCGAGAACGTCGGCGAAGGCAGCCGCGATAGTACGTTCCAGGTCGGTCGCCAATGCCGGCACATCGTCTTCCTCCAACTCGAAGACGGGCTCCGGCAGCGCTTTCCGGTCCACCTTGCCGGTCGAGGCGAGCGGCATGCGGTCGAGCACCGTGACGACCGCCGGCACCATGTGCGCAGGCAAGGCGGCAGCGACATGGTCGAGCACCGCAGTCGATTCGAGGTCCGCCGCAGGGTCGGTCACGATATAGGCGGCGAGAATCGGTTGCCCACCGGGACCGGTTCGGTGCACGGTCACCGCGGAGACCACCTCGGGGTGCGCGAGCAGCGCGGCGTCGATTTCGCCGAGTTCGATGCGCTGGCCGCGAATCTTGACCTGGAAGTCGATGCGGCCGACGTATTCCAGCGCACCGCGCGCGGTCCAGCGGACCGTGTCACCGGTTCGGTACATCCGCGAGCCCGGTTCCCCATAAGGATTCGCCACGAACGCAGCCGCCGTCGCCACGGACCGATTCAGGTAGCCGCGCGCCAATTGAGCGCCCGAAAGGTAGAGCTCCCCTTCCACTCCGACCGGCACCGGCCGCAACCGCGCGTCCAGGACCACGGCCTGCGCACCCCGGATGGGCCCGCCGATGGTGATCACGTCCCCGGGCTGCACCGGATCGCTCATCGTGATCACGATCGTTGTTTCCGTCGGCCCGTAGATGTTGTGCAAACGCCGGCCCGGTGCCCAGGCGGCGACCACATCGGTCGCCACCATCTCCCCGCCGACCGCCAGCATCCGCACGCAATCGAGGCCGGCGGGCGACATCGTCGCCAGCACACTCGGTGTCAGGAACGCATGCGATACCCGGTGCGTCCTGATCAGCTCGGCCAGCTCCGAACCGCCGAACACCTCCGGTGGCGATACGACCAACGCCGCACCGGCGGCGTGCGCCATCAACGCCTCGAGCAGGACCGCGTCGAAGGCAGGCGCGGCCACTTGCAGCACCCGCGAGGTGCTGTCCACCCGGTACCGATCGCGCTGCTCGGCCGCGAAGCCCGCCAGTCCTTCGTGTGTGACGACAACGCCCTTCGGCTTTCCCGTCGACCCGGAGGTGTAGACCACATATGCCGCGTCTCGAATCTGCAAGGCCCGCGGGCGATCCGCGTCCATGACGGCGCGCTGTGGACACGAGGCGATATCGGCGGCCGAACGCGGGTCATCGAGCATCAGCCAGCGGACACCGTCCGGCAATGACGTGCGTGCTGCCTCGATCGTGATCCCGATCTCGACACCGGAATCGTTGACCATATGCCCGATGCGCTCGGCGGGATACCGCAGATCCACCGGCACGAACGCGGCGCCGGTCTTCGCGATCGCCCACATGGCGATGTGATAGTCGACCGACCGTGGCACGGCGAGCGCGACGAATACACCCGGTCCGACGTCCTGGGCCAGCAGATGAGCGGCGAGCCGGTTCGACCGACGGTCGAGCTCCCCGTAAGTGAGGGTCTCGCCGTCTCCGATCAGCGCGATCGCGAAGGGGTTCGCGACCGCGGCCGACGCGAGCAGCACGGGAAGCAGGCACGGCGAGGTCGTGCCGGCGCCACGTGCGGGAAGCAGGCGTTGCGCCTCCTCGGCACTCAGCAATCCGATGTCGCCCACCGGCCGGGTCGGATCGGCCGTGACCGCGTCGAGTACGCGAACGAACCGCTCCGCGAACGATGCCACGGTCGACTCCACGAAAAGATCTGTGGCGTAGACGATCTCGACGTCGATACCGGCGGGACGCTCATCCTCGACGCGTTCGGTCGCCAGCACGGTGAGGTCGGTTTTGGCCTGTGCCACGCCGGGATCGAGGAGTTCGACCTCGACACCGGACAACTCGAACCGGGCCGGGCGCATGTTCTGCAGCCCGAACATCACCTGGAACAACGGTGTATACGCGGTCGACCGGGGGCGCTCCAGGGCGTCGACCAGTCGTTCATAGGGCACGTCGGCGTGCGCGAGCGCCTCCACATCGGTGTGGCGCACCTCCGACAGAAATTCGCGGAACGACCGGTCCTCACGTACCCGCGTGCGCAACACGACGGTGTTGACGAACATGCCGACCAGATCGTCCAGCGCCTGGTCGCCGCGCCCGGCAACCGGGGTGCCGACACAAATGTCTTCGCTGTGGGCGGTGCGAGCCAGCAGGATCGCCAGCGCCGCATGGAGCACGACGAACACGGTGACGCCTTCGCGGTGTGCCAGCCGCACCACAGCGTCGTGCAGCCGCGGCGGCACCGCGACGTCGATGCTGCCGCCGGCCGTCGAGACAGTGGCCGGCCGGGGCCGATCGGTCGGAAGGTCGAGCATTTCCGGGGCGTCATCGAGAACATCGCTCCAGTAGGCGATCTGCCGCGCCGACAGCGACGCCGGATCGTCCTCGGCACCCAGCATGTCGCGCTGCCACAGCGCATAGTCGGCGTACTGCACTTTCAGCGGTTCCCATTGCGGCACAAGCCCGTTCACACGTGCTTCGTAGGCGGCGAAGATGTCGCCGGCCAGCGGCGCCATCGAGGAGCCGTCGGCGGCGATGTGATGAGCCACGAGCACGATCACGTGCTCTTCGGCGCCGATGCGGTACAGCCGTGCACGCACGGGCGCCGAATGCGCGATGTCGAAACCCGCGCCGGAGGCCTGGCGGATCCGGTCGGTCAGCTCGAGCTCGCCGGCGACCGTTTCGGGAACAAGCGCCAGTTCCGCCGCCATGGCGGACACGTCGTGCACCACTTGGCACGGCTCGCCGTCGACGGCGGGATATGTCGTCCGCAGCGGCTCGTGCCGGGCCACCACGTCGAGCAGCGCCGCCTGCAGCGCAGCGACGTCCAGGGCACCGGTCAACCGCGCCGCGAAACAGATGTTGTACGCCGCCGACACGGTGTCGAACTGATTGAGGAACCACATCCGTCGCTGGGCCGCCGCCAGCGGCACGGTCGCCGGCCGTGTCCGCGGTGCGAGGGGAATCGTCGTGGAGTCGGTGCGCCGGGCGAGGTGCTCGGCGAGTCGTGCGATCGTCGGCTCGTCGAAGATGTCACGGATGCCGGCCTCGACACCGAGGGCTGCCTGGGCCCGCGCCGCTATCCGCGCGGCCGAGAGCGAGTTGACACCGATCTCGAACAAGTTCGCCGTCACGCTCACGCGATCGGCTCCCGTGACCTGCGCGACGATATTCGCGAGTACCGTTTCGCGATCGGTTCGAGGTGGCACGAATTCCTCGCCATCGTCGAACGTCGGCTGCGGCAACGCGGCTCGATCGAGCTTGCCGTTCGCGGTGAGCGGCATCGAGTCGAGCACTTCCACCGCGGCCGGAACCAGGTACGGCGGCAGCGAGCGAGTGAGCTGGTCGCGAATCGCGCGACCGTTGGTTGTCGCGCCCGGTGCCGGCGTCACGTATCCGACGATCCGATCCGAGGTGGCGACAACAACCGCACGAGCCACCTCCGGCAGTGCGGACAGCGCGGCTTCGATGTCGCCGGGTTCGACCCTCTGTCCGCGGACCTTCACCTGGAAGTCGCTGCGGCCCAGGAATTCCAGCTCGCCGGCCTTCGTCCACCGGACCAGATCGCCGGTGCGGTACAGCCGCTCCCCCGGGTCACCGAACGGGTTCGCGACGAAGGCCGCGCACGTAAGAGCGGAACGAGCGTGATAACCCCGCGCCAGCTGTACACCCGAGACGTACAGATCGCCGACCACCCCGATGGGCACCTGCCGCAGCCGCGCATCGAGCACATGAACCCGCATACCGGCGACGGGTGTACCGATCGGAACCGTCGCGCGGGGCGTCACGCCGGGCAGGCACCGCCGGGAGGTGACGACCTCTGCCTCTGCGGGGCCGTACCAGTTCACCAGATCCGCGTTCACGAACACCTGCGCCGCGGCGTCGACTGTGCGCTGTGCCAGCGCCTCTCCCGCGACGAATACCCGCCGCACGGACGACATCTGCGGGGAGCTCGTGGATTCGAGAAGCACGTCGAGCATCGACGGGACGAAGTGCACCGTGCCGACCTGATGGCGCGCGATGACATCGGCGATGTACGCCGGATCGCGGTGTCCGTCCGGCGCGGCGATCACGATCCGCGCGCCGGTCTGCAACGGCCAGAACAATTCCCAGACCGCGATATCGAACGTGATCGGAGTTTTGTGCAGCACCACGTCCGCCGTGCTGTGCGGCCACTGCTGCTGTGCCCACGCCAGCTGACTCACAGTCGCTGCGTGAGTGAGGGCGACTCCCTTCGGTACACCGGTGGAGCCGGAGGTGAACAAGACGTAGGCACAGTGTCCCGCCTCGAGCGGCGCGCGCCGCTGGGCGTCGGTGATCGGGCTGTCGGGCATACCCGTCAGGTCCAGTCGATCGATCCGCACGGAGTCGAATTCATCCGGCAGTTCGGCGCCGTCGGACGTGGTGGTGAGCACCACCAGCGGCTGTGCCGCGTCCAGCACACGCGCGAGACGCGCACTCGGATGATCCGGATCGATCGGAAGGAACGCGGCGCCGGACTTCACCACGGCGTACAGAGCCGTCATGAGATCGGCGGAGCGGCGCACGGCCACTGCCACAACGGTTTCGGGCTCCGCGCCACGGGCGATGAGCCATCCGGCCAGACGATTGACGCGGGCGTCGAAATCCCGGTAGGTCAACACGTCACCGTCCGGGCCGACGATCGCCGGAGCGTCGGGCGTGCGCGCTACCTGTTCGTCGAAGGCATCGACAAGGGTTCGGCCCGTCACGACGGCGCCGCCGGTGTCGTTCCACCGTTCCAGTAGCTTCCGGTCGTCGGAACCGAGCAGATCGATCCGATCGACGGCCGTGCCGGCATCGGATGCCGCGACATCGAGAACGTGCACGAACTGCTCGGCGAAGCGTCGCACGGAGTCTTCGTCGAAAAGATCTGTGGCGTATGTCATGCGCAATCGCATGCCGGCCGGCTCGTTGTGTGTGCCGTGTTCCTCGGTCATCATGAGCAGCAAGTCGTAGATCGCGGCGCTGTCGCCGGGGTCGACGCTCTCGGCAGTGAGACCGGGAAGCTCGACCCGTGCCCGCGCCATGTTCTGGTAAGCGAGCATCACCTGGAACAACGGGGTGTGCGCCGTCGATCGTGGCGGATTCAGCGCATCGACGAGCTGCTCGAACGGAACATCGGCATGGTCGTATGCCTCGATATCGGTGCGCCGCACATCGTGGAGCAGGCTCATGAATGTCTGATCGGGCGTGATGCGGGTGCGCATGACCAACGTATTGACGAACATCCCGACCAGATCGTCCAACGACCGGTCGCCGCGGCCGGCGTGGGGCACACCGATGGTGACGTCGTCGCTGCCGGACAGTTTCGACAGCACGATGGCCAGCGCGGTGTGCACCACCATGAACGTCGTGGCCCCGGCTCTGCGCGCCAGCGACTCCACCCGCCCGTGCAGTTCAGCGGAGATCGCGACGTGGGTCACCGCTCCGCGTTGAGTCTGCTCGATCGGCCGCGGCCGATCGGTGGGCAGCTCCAGCAGCTCGGGGATACCCGCCAATCGAGTTCGCCAGTAGGCGATGTCGCGGGCGACGTAGGAGTCCGGATCGTCCACCGAGCCGAGCACCTCGCGCTGCCACAGCGCGTAATCGGCGAATTGGAGGGGCAACGGCGCCCATTCCGGCGCGGTGCCACTGGACCGCGCCCGGTAGGCGGTGACGATATCGGTGGCCAGGGGCGCCACCGAATAGCCGTCGCAACTGATGTGATGGACAGCCATCGCGATCGTCCAGGTGGTGTCCGACAGCTGAAACAGCGCGACGCGCAACGGCACTCGCTGTGAAACATCGAATCCGATGCTCGAGAATTCGGTCAGCCGCTGCGCCAGCTCGCGCTCGCCGATCGGCTGAGGCGTGAGATCGCACGTGGCGAGCACGTCGGCCGCATCCAGCACAACTTGAGCCGCAGTACCGTCGACTGCCGGGTATACCGTACGCAAGCTCTCGTGCCGCTCGATGACGTCGCCCACGGCCGCTGCCAGCGCATCGATATCGAGGACGCCTTCGAGCCGAATCGCCAGCGGCACAACGTATCCCGCCGATTCGGGATCGAATTGGTTGAGCAACCACATCCGATTCTGCGCTTGCGACAGCGGAAGGCGATCCGGCCGGGAGCGCCGGGTCGGCGCAGGAAGGCCCGGTACCGCACGCAAATGCCCGATACGCTCGGCGAGGTCGGCCACAGTCGATGCCGCGAAGATCACGTGCACCGGTATGGATACGTCGAGAATATGGCCGATGCGGCTCAATGCGCGCGTCGCGAGCAGCGAATTGCCGCCCAGGTCGAAGAAGCTGTCGTCGGCGCCGACCACCGGCAGCTCGAGAAGCTCGCCGAAGACCCCGGCGATGGCCTGTTGGACAAGACCTTTCGGCTCCCGGTACTCGGACGGATGGGTGCCCGCTTCCGGTACCGGCAACGCCCTGAAATCGACCTTGCCATTCGCCGTGAGCGGGATCGAGTCGACCCGTACCACCGGCGCCGGCACCATGTAGGCGGGCAATCGCTGCAGCAGGAAACTTCGCACCTGCCTGACGTCGAGCGCGGGTTCGGCCACCACGTAGGCGACCAACCGCTGCTCGCCGCCGTCGGCGCGTACCTGCGCGACGGCCCCGTGCACCTGCTCGTGGGCGAGCAACGCCGCTTCGACGTCACCGAGTTCGATCCGCAGCCCGCGAATCTTGACCTGAGAGTCCCCGCGACCGACGTACCGGATATCTCCGCCCTCGTCCCAGCGGACCAGGTCGCCGGTGCGATACAGGCGACCGCCGGCGGCACCGGCGAAAGGATCGGCGACGAATGTCGCCGCCGTCGGACCCGGCCGCCGGTGATAGCCACGCGCCAATTGGATTCCGCCCAGGTACAACTCGCCGGTCACCCCGGGGGGAACCGGACGCAGCCGCGAATCCAGCACGTGGACGACCACGTTGGCTTCGGGAGCTCCGATCGGCACCGCGACGGCATCGAAATCCTCGATCCGGTGGGCGGTCACGCTCACCGCGGCCTCGGTCGGCCCGTACAGGTTGTCGATGCGCGCGTCGCTGAGATCGCGGAATCGGCGGACGGTGTCGGCCGGGAGCGCCTCGCCGATGCACAGCACACGGCGCAGGTCGGGGAACGCGCCGGGAGTGGCCACGTCGACGAAGGCCGAGAGCAACGAGGGGACGAAGTCCACGGTCGTCACCCGGTGCTCCGCCATCACCCGGGCCACGGCAGCGGGGTCGGCGTGCGCGTCGGGACCCGCGACAACCAGCGACGCGCCGCACGTCAACGCCGAGAAGAGCTCCCAGATCGACAGATCGAACGTGAAGGGCGTCCGCAGCAGCATGACGTCGTCGCCGCCCAGCCGGTAGTGATCGCGCATCCACCGCAGTTGGTTCACGACCGCGGCGTGCGGAATGGCGACCCCCTTCGGCACACCCGTCGACCCGGATGTGTAGATGACATAGGCCAGATCGTCCGCACGCAACGGCCGAATCCGGTCGGCGTCGGTCACCGGCGCGCCGTGAATGTGGGCGGTCTCGAGCTCGTCGAGCGTCCACACCGCAACGTCGTCGGGCAGAGTCACCGTGTCGGCGCGACGGGTGAGGACCGCGCTCGGCCGTGCGGCGGTGAGCACGGCCCGCAGGCGGTCGATCGGATGATCCGGATCCAGGGGCAAGTAGGCCGCGCCGGCCGCGTGGATCGCATACAGGGTGGTCAGCATCTCGACGGAGCGCCGCATCGCCACCGCCACAACGGTTTCCGGGCCGATCCCGCGTGCGATCAGCGCGCGGGCGAGTGAATTCACTCGCGCAGCGAACTCACCGTAGGTGAGTCGATCCCCGGTCTCGGCGGCCAGAACCGCCGTGTGCGCCGGCGTCGCCGCCGCCTGCGCCGCGAACATCTGCGCAATCGTCGAGCTCGTACGGCGGATGGTCTCCCCCGTCGAGCGTGCGGTGAGTACGCGTGCCTCGTGTGCCGACAGCAGATCGATGTCGCCGACGGCCCGGGCAGGATCGGCGACGACCGCGCGCAGGAGCGACAGGTAGCGCTCGAACATCGTGGCGATCGTCGTCTCGTCGAACAGGTCTGTGGCGTACCCGAACTCGACTGTCATCTCGCCCGGTTCGCCAGCGGGTCCGAGAGTGTCGACGAGGTTCAGATGCAGGTCGTATTTGGCCACGCTCGGGTCGGGCATGTGAGCTGAAACCGTCAGGCCGTCGAACGTCACCGTGGGGATGTCGATGTTCTGGAACGAGAATCCGATCTGGGTCAACGGAGCGTGGGCCGTTGTGCGCTGCGGGTTCAGCACCTCCACGAGGCGTTCGAACGGGATATCGGCATTCTCGAAGGCGGCCAGATCGGTGGCCCGGACCTGTTCCAGAATCCGGGTGAAGGACGCATCGGGCTCGATGCGCGTCCGCAGCACCAGTGTGTTGACGAACATACCGATCAGACCGTCGAGTCCCGGCTCTCCACGACCTGCGATGGGCGTACCCACTGCGATGTCATCGCTTCCCGACAGTCGCGCCAGCAGCGCCGCGAACGCGGCGTGCGTCACCATGAACACCGTGGTGTCGTGGCGGCGGGCCAGCCCGGCCAGGTCGCGATGCAGGTCGGCCGGCACAGTCGTCGACACCGTCGCCCCGCGGAACGATTGCTGTACCGGTCGCGGACGGTCGGTGGGCAGGTCGAGCACCTCGGGCAGATCGGCGAGAGTTGCCTGCCAGTACGCGATCTGGGCCACGGTGGCACTGTGTGGGTTGTCTTCGGTACCCAGCAGCTGACGTTGCCACAAGGCGTAATCCGCGTACTGCACGGGCAACGGCGCCCATTGCGGAGCCTGCTGCCGAGTGCGAGCTCGGTAGGCGGTCGTCAAGTCGGCGGCGAGGGGGGCGAGCGATGAACCGTCGATACTGATGTGATGAACCACGAGAACCAAGGTGTGCTCGTCGGTCGCAGTGCGCAGCAGCGTGATTCGGCATGGCACGGCGGAGGTGACGTCGAACCCGGCCGCGACTTCGGCGGCGATCCGTGCCTCAACTTCATCCGCCGCGACGGGCACCGGGGCCAGCGTCGGCAGAACGGCATCCACCGGGACGATCACCTGGTGCGGGCCGCTTTCGCTGTCCGGGTAGACGGTACGAAGGGACTCGTGCCGGTCGAGCACATCCGCGATCGCGGCGTGCATGGCGCTCACGTCCAGGGCTCCCGACATGCGCACGACCAGCGGAACGTTGTATACCGCAGAGCCGGTGTCGAATCGGTTGAGGAACCACATGCGGGTCTGGGCGGGTGACAGTGGGATTCGGTCCGGACGCTGCTGTGGCTCGAGCGGTGCTCGTCCGCCCGCGTCGGCGGTGCGGAGGCGCTCCGCCAACGCCATGACGGTGTCCGCCTCGAACAGGGCGCGCAGGGGTACGTCGACGCCGAACGCGCTGCTCAAGCGGGCCGCGGCACGGGTAGCCGACAGCGAATTGCCGCCGAGATCGAAGAAGCTGTCCAAGACACCGACTTGCTCGATGCCCAGAACTTCCGCGAAGACATCCGCGACGCTCTGCTCGGCCGCGTTGCGAGGTGCGACGAACTCGGTGGTCGTCGCGGCGAAGACCGGTTCCGGCAGTGCCGCTCGATCGACTTTGCCCACCGACGACAGCGGCAGCGTGTCGAGCACCATCACCGTCTCGGGCACCATGTGGGAGGGCAAGCGCTGCGCGACATGGTTCAACAGTTCCGCTGTGTCGATATCGGCTCCGGCGGGAACCACGTAGCCGGCCAGTCGAGTGCCGCCGTCGGTCGCGACTCCTACGGCGACTGCTGCCGCGACGTGGGGATGTCCGGACAGAACGGATTCGATTTCACCGAGTTCGATCCGCTGGCCGCGGATCTTGACCTGGAAATCGGTGCGCCCGACATATTCCAGCGTGTGCTCCGGTGTCCAGCGGGCGAGATCGCCGACGCGGTACATGCGTGTGCCCGGCGCACCGAACGGATTCGCGACGAACGACGCGGCCGTCCGGGCGGGCCGATTGAGATATCCGCGAGCCAGCTGGATGCCGGCGACGTACAACTCTCCGGTCACCCCGACCGGCACCGGCCGCAATGACGCGTCCAGCACCACAGCCTCTACTCCACGGATCGGACCACCGATCGTCACGAGGTCTCCGACACACAACGGATCACTGATCGCGACCATGATCGTGGTCTCGGTCGGTCCGTACCCGTTGAACAGCTGTCGTCCCGGCGCCCATACCGCCACGGTTTCCGAGGACACGGCCTCTCCACCGGCCACCAGCACCTGCAGCGAATCCAGTCCGGCGGGCGACATCGTCGCCAGCACGCTCGGTGTCAGGAACGCGTGGGAAACCTGGTGTGTCCGAATCAGTTCCGCCAGCTCACGGCCGGCGAACACATCCGGGGGCGAGATCACCAGCAGGGCGCCGTTGGTGTGCGCCATCAACAGCTCCAGCATCACCGCGTCGAAACCGGGCGCGGCCACCTGCAGCACGCGCGATCTCGAATCGGCCCGGTAGCGCTCACGCTGTTCGGCCGCGAAGTTCGCCAGGCCCGCGTGGGTGACCGCCACGCCCTTCGGTGTGCCTGTCGATCCCGAGGTGTAGATCACGTATGCCGTATCCGCGGCTCGGCAGGGGCGTATCCGGTCCGCGTCCGTGACGGTGGCGGCCGATCGTGTCGCGAGCGACGCCTGCGTGTCCGGATCGTCGAGAACCAGCGCTCGAACCGCGGTCGGGAGCAGGTTGCGCGAATTGTCGATGGTGATCGCGATCCGCACGCCGGAGTCCGCGATCATATGTGCAACACGTTCTGCCGGGTTGCGAGGATCGACCGGAACGAACGCGGCACCCGCCTTGGTCGTCGCCCACAGTCCGACCACGAATTCCACCGACCGAGCCATCATCAACGCGACGTGCTCGCCCGGGCCCACGCCCTCCTGGATCAACACTCGCGCAAGACGATTCGACCACTCGTCCAATCGGCCGTAGGACACCGAGTACGCACCGGACACAATCGCAGGCGCATCGGGATCTCCGCCCAGCAAGTTCGCCAGCACCGACGGTTCTACGCCGGCGCCACCCGACGCGGGCACCAGCTGCATCCGCTCGAGCCCCGACAACAACTCCACGTCACCGACCTGCGCCCCCGGGTTCGATACGAAGGCCTCGAGAATACGGTTCAGCCGCGCGGCGAGCTCCTCGATCGTGCCCCGGTCGAACAGGTCTGTCGCGTAATTGATTCGCAGTGCGACGTCGCCGCCCGCAGCCGAGTTCTCGGCCACCGTGACGATGAGGTCCACCTTTGCCGGCTGGGGCCCCGGATCCAGGATCTCGACGGTGAGTTCAGGAAGCTCCAGTCTCGGCCGGTCCATGTTCTCGAAGGCCAGATAGACCTGACATAACGGGGCATACGCCGACGAATGTGCCGGATCGAGCTTCTCCACGATGCGTTCGAACGGCAGATCCCGGTAGGCGAAGGCGTCGACGTCGATATCTTTGACGCGCGCCAGGAATGCGGTGAGTGATTCGTCGTCGCGCACCTCGGTGCGCAGCGGCACCGTATTGACGAACATTCCGATGAGCTGCTCGAGCGCGCGTTCACCTCGGCCCGCGACCGGTGTTCCGATGGTGATGTCCGAGGAACCGGACAGTCGGGCGAGCAGCACGGCCAGTGCGGCATGAACGACCATGAAGGTCGTGACATTCGCGGTGCGCGCCAACCGCTCGATCTCGCCGAAGGTCTGAGCCGGGATCACCGTGTGCGCGACGTCGCCGCGCAGGGATCGGCGGCTGGGGCGCGGGCGATCGGCGGGGAGTTCCAGCACCGGCGGCATGCCCGCCAGTCGCTGTGTCCAGTAACCCAATTGCTGCGCCGCCACCGAGTTCGGATCGTTCTCGTCGCCGAGCAGTTCCCGGTGCCAGACGCTGTAATCGGCGTACTGCACCGTCAACGGCTGCCAGTCCGGAGTCTTCTCCTCCGACCTCGCGCTGTACGCGGCTGCCACATCGGCGGCGAGCGGTCGCAGAGATGAGCCGTCGCAGCAAATATGGTGCAGCACAAGAACAAGGACGTGGCACCGCCGGTCGCCGGTCGCAAGCAGCGCGCCCCTGATCGGCGGACCGAGCCGCACATCGGTCCCGGCCGAGGCCAGCTCTCGAATCCGGTTCTCGATCTCGTCGGGGTCGGTGGGCTTCGGCGTCAGATCGAGTTCCGCGACGACTTCCTCGGCCGGCAGAACGACCTGTGTCCCGGTACCGTCCACGGCCGGGTAGAAAGTGCGCAGTGACTCGTGCCGGTCGATCACGTCGGTCAGGGAGGCACGCAGTGCCGCGGTGTCGAGACGTCCGGTCAGCTGCATCACCAACGGAATGTTGTATGCGGCAGAAGCCGGATCGGCTTGGTTGACCAGCCACATTCTGTTCTGCGCGGGTGCCAGCGGAACCGGCCCGGACCGCCGCGCCGGGCTCAGCACCGGCCGGCGAGCGTGGTGGCCGGCCTCGATATGCGCGGCGAGTTCGGCGACCGTCGGTTTACCGAACAGGTCGCGGACCGACACATCGCGTCGGGTCACCTCAGCGATGCGCACGGCCGCGCTGGTCGCGGTGAGCGAATTGCCGCCGAGTTCGAAGAAACTGTCCGACACGCCAACCCGCTCCAGGTCGAGAACCTCGGCGAAGACGTCTGCGATCGACTCTTCGACAGCGGTGCGCGGCGCGACGTACGCTGCGGCCGAATCGAATACCGGATCCGGCAGCGCACGGTGGTCCACCTTGCCGTTGACCGTGAGCGGCAAAGCCGCCAATACGACGATGCCCGCGGGGACCATGTATTCCGGCAGCCGCGCACCGACATGTGCGCGAAGGGATTCGGTTTCGCAGATGGCATCGTCGGCCGGCACGACATAGGCGACCAGCCGGGCCGCCTCCGTGCCCGGGCGGTGTACGACGACGACGGCCGCCGACACCGCACTGTGACTCAACAGTGAGTTACGAATTTCGTCCAGCTCGATCCGGAACCCGCGCAGTTGCACCTGCTGGTCGGCTCGGCCACGATATTCCAACTCGCCGTTGTGGTTTCGTCGTGCCACGTCACCGCTGCGGTACAGGCGCTCGCCCGGCTTCCCGAACGGATTCGCGACGAAGCGTCCGGCGGTCAACGCAGGGCGGTTCAGGTAACCGCGCGCGAGTTGAGCGCCCGCGACGTAGATCTCGCCCCACGCGCCGAGCGGGACCGGGCGAAGGCGTTCGTCCAGGACGAATGTTCGCAGACCCGGCAACGCCGGCCCGATCGCGCTCGGCGCGCCCGGCGCGGCGATGTCGCGTGTGAGCCCGAGGTAGGTGACGAAGACCGTGGTTTCGGTGATCCCGTAACTGTTGGCCAGCACAGGCGAGTTCGGGTTGTGCTCGTACCAGTCGGCCAAACCCGCCGGATCCAGCGCCTCGCCCGAGAGGATGACCAATCGAAGCGATAGCGCACCGTCCGGCTCCCCTGCGGTGGCGTAGCGCTGCCGGGCGGCTGCGAACTGGAGGAACGCCGAAGGCGTCTGGTTGAAAACGGTCACCTTCTCACGGACCGCGAGCCGCACGACATCGTCGGGCGAACGCGTGGTCAGGCTGTCGACGATGACGACTCGGCCTCCGGTGACCAGGGCGCCGAATATTTCCCACACCGAGTAGTCGAACGCGAACGAGTGGAAGAACGTCCAGACGTCCTCGGCGCCCACTCCGATCTCGGCACACGTATTCATAAGGTAGGTGGAGACGGCGCGATGGGATATCGAGACTCCCTTCGGCCGGCCGGTCGATCCGGATGTGTAGATGACGTAGGCGACGTGGTCGGAACGCAGTGCGCCGGTGCGCTCGGCATCGCTGATCGGAGCCGAGCGGTCGCCGGGTTCTACACAGGTATCGTCGTCGAAGAGAACCACGCGTCCGGGGTCACCCGGAATATGCTCGCGCATACCCTGATTCGTCACGATGACGATCGGGTCGGCGTCGTTCAACACGTATTCGAGCCGCTCGGTCGGGTGAGCTACGTCCAACGGCAGGTATCCGGCGCCCGACTTCAGTACGGCCAGGACGACGACGATCAGATCGACATTCCGCGGCATGGCGATGGCCACGAGAGTCTCCGGCCCTGCGCCGAGGGCGATGAGCCTGCGCGCGAACCGTGTGGACGACTCGTCCAGTTCGCGGTAGGTGAGCGCTGTCGCGCCGTAACTGACAGCCACCGCGGACGGACTGGCGGCAGCCTGCCGGGCCAGGAGGTCCACCAGAGTCTCGCCGGGCGATTCTCCGTGGCGGCCGGCGAGTTCCTCTACGATTCGCAGCTTCTCGCCGGGGTCGACGAGCGGGACGTCGATAATGGCGGTGCCCGCCGGCGACTCGATCATCCGGTGCAGGAATGCGATGAATCGGTGCGCATGCAGTTCGAGTTCATCCTGGTCGTACAGGTTCGCGTTGCCGTGCAATTCGATCAGCAGCGGCGCCTCGGCGCCGGGCCGATACAGGTTCAGCTGCAGGTCGTCGAGCACCCCGGACGTCAAGGCACGGTAGCGGCCCTCCGCTGACCCGAGGCGAATCTCGGAGTCGAAGAAGAGAACATTGACGATCGGCCCGAACGAACTCGCCGCCGCGTCCAGCGCATTCGAGTCTCGGCGCAGGTCCTCGAATCGGTAGAGCTGATGCCGCATCGCCGAGACGAGTTCGGACACCGAGGCGCCGACCAGCTCCTCGACGGTAGTTGTCGCGTTCACACTGAATCGGATCGGCACCATGTTCGCCAACATGGCGGCGGCATTGCGCAGTTTCATCGTCACGCGCCCGCTCACCGGCATCGACAGCACCACATCGTCGGTCCGTGTCATGCGGGCGAGGAACGCCGCGAATGCGGCGATCACCACTTGGGCGGCGGAGGCTTTCAGATCGTCGGCGAAACGGTCGAGCCGGTCGGACAACTGCGAGGGGAGCTGCCGGCCGACTACGCGGTCGTCCTTGCTCCAGCGTGCGGTGCGGCCCGACAGGCTTGCCGGCGTCGGAAGATCCGCGACCTTGTCGAGCCAATACGACTTGTCCGTCTCGAACCGAGAGCTGGCGCGGTAGGTCTGCTCCGTCTCGATGATCTCCCGCAACTTGGCTGCCACCAACTTCTTGGGCGGCCTGTTCTCGAGTATTGCGTTGTAATGTTCGGCTACTCGGGTGATGAGATTGAACGCACCGTAACCGTCGATCACCAGATGATGAGCACGCGCATACCACAGGTGCCGGTCCTCGGAGATCCGGATGAGCCGTGTCACCGCCAGCCGATCACGGCTCAGGTCGGCGACCTTGGTGTTGTAGTCGCGGCGCATCCACTCCATCGCCGCTTCGAACGGATCGTCCTCGGCACTGAAATCCAGTACGGGCTCGTCGTAGACGATGCTGCGGTCGACGAATTGGTATGGGCGACCATCGGATTCGACCACCCGCACCACCGGAGACTCGATCTCGAGCGCGGCGCGGTTGACCGCCAGAGCGAACACGTCGGCATCTATCGGGCCTTCGAGATCGACGTACTGCGCGATGTTGACGGCCGGTCCGCCCGGCATGCTGTCCGCGAACCACATACCGTGCTGCGCCCTCGAGAGCGGAATCAGATCCAGTTCGTCGTCGGCGGTTCCGGTTGACTTCAGATTCATCGTGTAATCCCTCGCTCAGACTCGCGGGCATTGCGGCACAACGGAACCACGCCGTACCACTATCCGAAATGTGTATTCATGCCTATTCGAGATCGAACCCGAACTACGACTGCATTCGAATACGCCGACCGACTGCGGTGCACGGCTCAGCTCGATGCACCCGCCCCCGAAACGGGCGAATTCTCTGCAGACAGCAGTGGTACGCATGCTGGATCGAGACGCTCGGCCGCGGAATCCGACTCACACGGCCCTTCTGCCCCTTCGGGATCCCCACCCACCAGCGGCATCGACAGCTATTCGAAGCCGCAGGGATCTTGGATCGGAACATTTTTCGCTGTCTCGGTGATTGCCGTTTGCGCCGTATAGACGACATGAGCGGTTCGCCCGATCAGCGATCGAGCCTTCATCCGCACACCTCGGTGCTGCCGAAAATGCGATTGCCGATCCGAAAAGAAGAGGACGGATACGTATGTGCGGCATATTCGAGCTCGCCGCACACACCACACCGCTGAACCGTGGTTTGCTCGGAATCGGATGAAGTTATCGCCGAAGGAATTTCATCGGTCTTCGACAGTCCGCGGCGGCGCGGTGAGAGCATGCACCGCACCGAGGGTTCCGCCGGCCGCCGCACCGATGGCCGTCAACGGGACAGCCATGAGGGCGGCACCGTATGCGGCGCCTATCGGCCCCGCGGCCAGGCCGATCGGCGCGAACGGCACACCGACGGCCAGTCCGATTCCGCCACCCACGACGGCTCCTATCAGTGCGAACGGGCTCGCTACCGCAGCGCCCGCCGCCGCACCGATCGCGGCGCCGCCCAGAGTCTCGCCTGCGATGCGGTCGGACCTGCTGCGCTCCATCCCCACGGAATCGAGAAAGGTGGCCATATCGGCTTCCGCGACTGCAGCGCCGTCGTTGACCTGGATGGCCTGCTCCCGGTAGAGCCACTGCGGCGCGTCGACTTGCACGTCCCCGAAGCGCAACTTTCCGGCCGGCGGTGCTATCGGCGGTACAGGAGCGACCGGGACCGGCGGGTGGAGCACGCCCACCGGTGCCAAATAGTTTTTCTCGGGCATCGGCCGTGCCCACTGCAGCGAGCTCAACGTATCGTGCGGAATTTCCAGCCCCTCGTACGGATGGACGTTCGGAGGCTCGGCCGCGGGCCACTGCGCCGGTTGCGCAACCTCCGACCGGCTGGACCCGGCCGCCGGGACGGTCCGCACGGTTTCGGCTTTCGCGAGTCCGGCGCCCGCCAGCGTGAAAGTCATCGAAAGGGCGACCCCTGTCCCGATCGCCGAAGTCACCACTTTTCGCTGCGTGTCGCGAGCCCTGTGCTTGCCCTTGCCCATAGATCACCTTTCATCGGAAAAGAGATGCTCGATACCCGAACAGAGGTGGCCTGCCGTAAGCGTCGATCGGCTCCGGCAGTGCATAACGCCGATGGAGCCGGTCGGGTGTTATTTGCTACGACGGGTGGATGATTTGGGTTTGCCGGTTTTGCGGGGCGCGTCGTCGGCGGCCATCGCATCGCGCAGACTCTTCGGTCGCATATCTGTCCAGTTCTTTTCGATGTACTCGATGCAGGCGTCCCGGCTGTCTTCACCGAAGACGACGCTCCATCCATCGGGGACCTCGGCAAAGACCGGCCAGAGGGAGTATTGCTCTTCGTGGTTGATCAGAACCGAGAATCGGCCGTTGTCGTCATCGAAGGGATTGGTGCTCATTTCACCTCGCTGAATGCTCGCATTGTGCGGATAGGTAATGCTCGTGCGTGTATCGGTGTCCGCAACCGGTGTGCGATCACACCGTGCGTGGAGCGGCGAGCGCTCCGGCGGATGGCCGATGAGTTGCGACACCGTCGGATCCCCTCCCCGGTGTGTCGATCTCCGGGCAGGAGAAGAGGGTGCGAATTGCATGTTCTTCGAGGCGGTACCACACGTGGATGGGGCGAAGCATCCACGCCCGTCCTGAGGCGAGAAGTCGGCAATCGTCGATCCGGCAGTACCAAAGTATGCGGATGAACACTCAAACCGCTAATCGGGCGAACCGCTCATGTCGGCCATACGGTGCAAACGGCGGTCACCGAGACAGCGAAAAATGTTCCGATCCAAGATCCCTGCGGCTTCGAATAGCTGTCGATGCCGCTGGTGGGTGGGGATCCCGAAGGGGCAGAAGGGCCGTGTGAGTCGGATTCCGCGGCCGAGCGTCTCGATCCAGCCGAGCTGGAACCGTAGGCGGGCCAAGAAGTTCGGATGCCGGATCCAGCCGGAGCCTTGACGGCTTGCCGGCTCGACACGGCACTACGTTGCTACTTCCTCGAAACCGAGGTTCCGGTCAGCAGCACTGTTCCCTGCCTCCCCGTCACCGCACGTTGCACTGTCGGGGCTGCCGGGTGGTCCGCGGCTGCACGCACAGAATTCCATCCGGGAGATGCGTCTATTGACTTCGAATGTGCACGCACGACCGATACGCTCGGCGTTGTTGCGGGGGATGTCGACTGTATTCGTTGTAGCCGTCGTCACTTCCGTCGGCTCAGCACAGGCGCAACCCGAAGACGGGCCGTCTCCGGACTTGCAGCGTTGCCCACCCCTGTATGTCCTAGGGGTGCAAGGGACCGGCGAATCGTCGCCCGACGCACCGGCTTCCGTCGATGACGGCATGCTTTCGGCTGTGCTGGTCCCGCTGCTGTCGAGGGTGGGGCCGCGGCAGGCCGGGCATGCGTATGTCCCTTACCAGGCCTCGTTCGGCGGGATGGTCCCCGGCGGTCTGACGCCGTATTCGTACTCAGCGGCCGAGGGGCTCGACAGTCTGCGGTCGATGGCGCGCGAGGTCGTCGGCCGATGCCCTCATACCGAGCTGGGGTTGATCGGGTATTCACAAGGGGCGCACGTCGTTTCGATGTTCGCGCGGGAGGTCGGGGCCGGCGGAGGTGCGGTGCCGGCGGATCGGGTTGCGGCGGTGGCACTACTCGCGGACCCGACTCGCGGCCGTGCTGCACCCGTATTCCCGGGAGCCCCCGGTAAAGACCGGCCGGATCCGGCGCCCGACACCACCGGCACAGAGGTCGCCGAGTTGCCGCAGTTTCCACTTGCGACGCCGCCTGGCGGCGGGATCGGCCCGGTGCGAGACATCATCGACGATTTCGGTGCGCTCACCGGGCGGGTGGCGTCGCTGTGTCGGCCCGGCGATCTGGCTTGCGACGCACCCGCCGATTCGCCGCTGATCCACATGGTCGCGACCATCGCGGGCCAGATCGAATTCGACCCCGACGACCTGTTGCTGACCTTGTCCTCCATCGCGGCCACCCTCCAGGCGACGATCGCCAAAACGCTGACAGCGGTGGTAACCGACGACCTGCACGGTGATTCGCTGGGAACACTGTCGCTGACCCCGCAGAAGACACTCAGTATCCGGCTCGCGGAAGCTGCCGACCCGCGCGTGCCTGTCGGCCCGGAGGCGCACGAGGCACTGCTGAAGCTTGCCGCTGCCGCATTCAACACCCTCCTCGCGATCACCGGGACCGTGTTGTCCACCTCGGAGTTTTCCGAAATCGCCGGCACAGCGGCGATCAACCCACTCGCGGGGATCGCAATTCTCGCCCAGGAAATCGCCTCCGCGTCGCACCACCCGCCGCCACCAACGCAAGCGTCTCGGCTATTGACTCAGATATTCGACGCCCTCGGCGAGCTAGGAGCCGACAACGCCGAACTGCTGGATCCACACATCTGGCTCCGTTATGTCGATACCGTCCGCCAGCACGGCGCGTATGCCACCGCCGGCGTCGGCGTCCGCTCCAGCACCGAAATGCTCACCGAGTGGTTCACGGCCGTAGCCCGCGACCTGGCCGGCCACCGGCTCCCCCCGCCCAGCGAAGGATCGAGCGAAACGCCCGGCCCCCCGGTCTCGGCACCGACCACCTCGCCTCCGGCGCTGCCCGCGAGTCCACCGGTCACGGTTCCGCCCGCGGCGCCCTCGTCACCAGCCGTACTCCCTGCCCCGACTGCGACTACACCGAATACCCGGACCGGCACCGCCCCGATTCTCAGCGAGACCGATCGGACGGACACGCGACTCAATTTGCTGCTGGTCCTGATGGGTTTCGTCATTGTTTCCGGAGCTGCGACCGCAATACGTACTCGCTTGCGCCGGGCGCACGCCGCTGCGGAGTCCCCTCGAGAGGATTCCGCAAGCGAAGAAGTCGTTCACACGCTACCGGAAAATATCACCACTCCCGAGCCGGGAGACGACGCCGAGATTACGGTGGATCAGCGCGAATCAGCGCCGGAAGCGACGCGCCGCAGCACCACTTCTTCATCCCTCCCCACCGGGTAAAACATATCCTGCCCGTTCCGCGAAATTTTCCCGGAACGGGCAGACTGCGACAGCCGGCCGAATTCAGCTCTGCCGGAACGGATTTCGCACGCGCAAGCCCGCACCTTCTCGAATAAAACAGAACAGTTCACGTGGTCCGCTTATCGAGTTATCCATCGAAGCCGCACACGAATCTACGTCGACCGGGAGCTTTGTATTGAACGTCACCATGGATGAGAGCCAGGACGCAGTTGCCGAAATTGTCGTAAGCCTGCTGGAGCGCGTGAGCGCACGGAATATCGACCTATGGCCCGCCCTCCTCGGCAGCGGCCTGCTCTCGGCGCCCCTGCCGCAACGCTACGGCGGAGAGGGCCTGGGCCTCTTGGAGGTATCGGCGATACTGAAGGAGCTGGCAACCGACGCCGTCGAGGTTCCGGTCCTGTCGACCCTCGGATTCGGGGTACTTCCCTTGCTACGAGCCGCGACGGATGACGTGATGGAACGAGTTTTCCCAGCTGTCGCCGAGGGAGCGATTGTCACGGCGGCGCTCAACGAACCCGGGGCACCGTTCTCCTCGAAACCCTCGACCACTGCGATCACCGACGGCACCACGGTGAGAATAAGCGGCCACAAGGTCGTTGTGCAGTATGCGAGCCGGGCAAGCTGGATCCTGGTGCCGACCGATTCCGGACTCGCCGTCGTGGATGCGAAAGCGCCCGGTATCAGCCGTGTCCCGAACGCATCTCCGACCGGAGTGCCCGAATTCACGCTGCGATTGGACAACGTGTCCATACCAGCGGAGCAGTTGCTGCCCGATGGTGTCCCGCCACTGAAGCGGTTGGCGCTGGCTACGATCGGATCGGTAGCGGATGGCCTGCTGCACGGAGTGCTGCGACGGACCGTCGAACAAGTGCAGGCCCAGGCTCGGCTCGGATTGTCCCCCATACAGTTCCGGGCGGCATCCCGGAACATCCACGATATCTACGTCGCCTCTCGTGCGGTGCACTCGATCACACTGTCGGCGAATCGGGCGCTTGCGCAGGAGGACGACAGCGCCGAACATCGAAAGCGCATCGACACTGCCCTCGAGACGCTGGCTTACCGGGTCGCCACGGCGCTGCCGGAGGCCGTGCGGAAGTGCTACCAGCTCAACGGCATCGGCTCCGAACACACGGCACCGCTGTACCGCTATTACTCGCAAGCGAAGGCCATCGCCCGCATCATCGGCGGCTCTCCGTTCCGACCGGAGTGCCCCCGCGCCGAATGCGCTCTGCCTCGACCACACGACGACGGGGCTGCCCCGAATACTGCCGACTTCGTATCTGCGGCGACGTCGGTCGCCACGATCTGAGGAGCGCGGCCGGAAACCCGCATCACGTCAATGAATCTGCTGTCACACTAAGGAATTGCGGCAAACACTCCCACTTCGCCATCGACTTCGTAGTCCAGAGAGGTCTTCATGCCGGACCCGTCCGAAACCATCGCTGCGGACCATGGGCGCACACCTGTCGGGTTGGACACTTCGCGGGCAAGCATCGCTCGCGTTTACGACGCGACGCTCGGCGGCAAGGACAACTACGAAGTCGATCGTGTCGTTCGCGATACGGTCGCTGAAATCGCGCCGCGCCAAAGCGATGTGGCCTGGATGAACCGTCGATGGCTGCATCGGGTGGTCCGATACCTCGCCGGCTGCGTCGGCATCGACCAGTTTCTCGATCTCGGTGCCGGACTACCGACCGTCTGCAATACCCACGAGATCGCACAACAGCACAATCCCACCGCACAGGTGGTATACGTCGACAACGATCCGCTGTGCGCTCTCCACGGCCGAGCCCTACTCGAACGCAACGAACACACCCACTTCGCATCGGCCGACCTGACCGAGCCGCATGCCTTGCTGACCTGTCCCGAGATTGCCGCACAGCTCGATCCGAGCCGTCCTCTCGCTCTGATTCTGTGCGGCGTCCTTCACCACATCGACGACGATGCCGACCCCGCCGGAGTCATGCGCCGATACATCGACGCGATACCGGTCGGATCCTATGTTGCGATCACCCACTTCTGGGATCCCGCCGACGGATCCGCGGCACACGACATGGCTGTTCGACTCCAGCACCGGTTCATGACGTCGGGATTGGGGTCCGGCTGGTACCGCACCCGCGACGAGATCGCCTCGTTCTTCGGTGATCTGGAGGTTCTCGCGCCCGGACTCGTCGAACTGGACGACTGGTGGCCGATGGGGCCCGAACTCGAACCCCGATGCCTCGAGAAACGGCTACTTCTCGGCGGAGTCGGGCGCAAAACGTTGCGGTCCACCGTGATCCCACTTCAGCACCAGAGCAAGCATCGGTGACAAGCGCCGGAATATGCGGACGCGGGCGGCATGCCAAGGTGCCACCCGCGTCCGACATTATTGGGTATCTCGTGGATAAGATCCCAGCAGCGACCGAATTACCCGACGGAGACTGTTCACACCGATAAGGAAATCCGGGCATAGACAGAACCGAATGCGGTGTTGGTAAATCGCCGGATTCTATCACCGCACCCAATTCCTGCGAATCAACTATTCGCGGTGCTCAGGGGTCTGTGGTGCACCCCTGATTCGACCCGCCACCGCGCGCCCCCCACAGCAGAGGAGAGCAACAGCGGAATTTACGAGCCGAGAAGAAATACCGGCCGAAAATTGGGGAGGTAGGTCGGCCGGCTCGCACTCACAGCCCGACAATGCCGAGCAGCGAGTGCAGCAGGTTCACAACGAAAGTCAGAATCACAAGCAATCACCTCCCTTCGAGAACATCGTTGCCTTTGCCGAATTGAATCGGCTATCTGGGCCCGATCCGAAACATTACACAATGACATTGCAGATCAAAACTCACGTGAAAGCGCCTGAAGAAAGACGCGCGAAGGAAGAAACTGCCCGATCCCTGCACCTCTCGCGCTTACCACTCGCCAATCCGCACTCTCGTTCACGCATTGACCGACACAATTCGGGTTCGTTTCGACAAATTCAATGAATCCGATGCCGAAAGGTTTTTCTCACCCGCCGGGTCACGAATGCGGCTGCAGCCACTACGCCTTCTTTGCAGGTGTCCGGTCGGTTCCGCAACCTCTCTCGAGGTGACCGGCGGTTCACACAGCGCGAATCGATGCTTGGGACCAGCGAACACGCCGATAAAGCGCGTGACTAAGCCGATCCGGATGACTATCGGGTGAGCACCCGGCGCCGTTACTCTCAGCGCGGCGTGCACATCCGACGATCTACTCGGCGGACGACAGCCACTTCACCGGACGGCGCAGGCCATCCGCCTCGACAACGAAACTTGTTATGCTGCAGCTATCCTCCAGCGATGCCCTTCTCGTTCTCCCTCGCGCAGGAGCCGGGGACTCACGCGTCGGGCACGCTGTCGAGTCCCACACCCGAAACCTCACGCGGGATCGTCACGACTCTCGAGTACTGGTGCGGTGCAGCATGATTCGGGATCATCACGCCATCGTGCGTCCGCCTGCAGAAACGATCTCAGGGCAATGGAGACAGCGGATATAGGAGATTGCGATGCCGATGCCGAAGTGGTGGGGGCATGTCAACAAGCGGGTGTTCAACCCGCGCGCGATCGCGAACGGCAAGTGGCCGGTGCTGACTCACGTCGGCCGCACATCCGGCAAGAGCTACCGCACACCGCTCGATGCGTATCCCGTCGACGGCGGCTACCTGTTCGTGCCGGTGTACGGATCCGGCGCCGACTGGGTGCGCAATGCGCTGGCGTCCGGTCGCGCACAGCTGGAAATCAACGGAGAGGCTATGGAACTCGAAAACCCGCGCCTGATCGGTGAATCCGAGGCGTTCCAGTATCTCCCCGACGCGGCGCGCCCGCCGCGGCTGATGCGGATCACCGAGTTCCTTCGCATGGACCTGGCGTCAAGCTGACTTCCGGTCCCGCCAACTACCGCTGCAGCAACCCGATTCAGATTCAACAGAAGTTCTCGGGCCGGTGCACCTCTACCGGTGGGAAGGCAGGCCTTCCGCGGGAATGGACAATCTTCGTGGCGTGGGTGGCCGCGCTCGGCGACTCGGTCGCCAGGAATGTGCCTCCGCGTCGTGGGGTTGATCCCCATCGATCGATGGCAGCGAAGTGTTGGGAGTGACGATGCGAGCCCTGGTGATGACCGCCCCCGGCGGTGCGGAGAAGTCGGAGATCCGCGAGGAACAAGCGCCGCGGCCCGCTGCGGGCGAGGTGACCATCGACGTTGCCTACGCCGGCGTGAACTTCATGGACGTGATGGCTCGCCGAGGCGATGCGGGCTACGCCTCCTCGTGGCCCTACCGCCCCGGATTGGAAATCGCGGGCACTGTGCGCGAATTGGGTGCCGAGGTCACCGGACTGGCCGTCGGTGAACGGGTGGCGGCCGTCGCGCTCGGCGGCGGAGGTTTCGCCGAGATCGCCACGGCGCGAGCGGAACTCACCGTGCCGGTACCGGACGCCGTCCCGTTGAGCTCGGCCGCCGCCACCCCACTCGGCCTGGCGACCGCTCTGCTACTGCTCACCGAGGCCGGCCGCTTCACCGCCGGGGACACGGTTCTGGTGCACTCCGCCGCCGGTGGTATCGGCGGCGCGGTGGCACAGCTGGTACCGCTGCTCGGTGGTGGCCGCCTCCTGGGGACGGTGAGCCGCGCCGGCCGGTCGGTGCCCGGCTACGACACCGTCCTCATCCGTGGTGACGGCCTGGCCGAGGAGATCCGCGCGGTGACCGATGGCCGCGGAGTGGACCTCGTGCTCGACCCGCTCGGCACCGAGGCACTGGATCTGGATCTCGAGGTCACCCGCCCCACCGGCCGAATCGTCTTGTTCGGCAACGCAGGTGGCGGCGCACCCGCCCCGCTCCCGCCGTTCGGTCGCCTGCTGGGCGGCAACCTCACCCTGACCGGTTTCAGCCACCGCGGCCTCGTCGCCGGTGCACCGTCGAAGGTCGCCGCCGCTACCCGCCGAGTGCTGGACTACCTCGCCGAGGGCACACTCTCACTCCCGGTCACCGAACTGGCATCGCTGGACGAGGTAATTGCCGGACACGACCTGCTGGCGTCCGGACAGGGTGCGGGCAAATACGTCGCCCGCATCGGTTCTGTGTCGAACTAGATGCACAGCGGAGTCAACGCCGTGCCGGCTCGGATGTGGCGCGCAGGAAAGCGGAGAGCACACTGCGTCGGAGGCGGGCAGGTCGACGCGAAACAGTTTCGGCGGGTTGATCTTCCGCTGGCGCGACGATGCGTTCGGTCCTGCGCCCGGTCCCGCGGGGATGATTAGCCCACACATCCGGTGTCAGCGTCGGTGTCAGAACGGCATCAGGGCCCTGTCAGCGGCACCGGACACAGTAAGTCCATCGAACAGGCGAGCCCCACCGAGACCGGTAGGGCAACCGCCACAACATCTTTCGAAGGAGTACGCCATGTCCACCGCCCTCGTTGCGACCAAGCAGCACCAGCTCACCGTGCGCACCGCCGCCTACGGCGCCGTCTCTCTGCTCGCCGCTACCTCCGACAAGCCCCACAAGGCCGCCACAGCGGGCTCGGTGGCGCTGATGTCGGCGACCGGTCCCGTCGGGCATCTGCTGGCTGCGAAGTCCAAGGACATCACGTTGCGCGGAAAGTCCATCGCCGAACTCGCCGACCAGGTACTGCCCGCGCTGACCACCGCGGTGACGGTGCTCGCCCAGCAGGATCCCGCCCAGGCCGACGACTTCCGCACCACCGTCGAGATGGCGCTCGAGGCCGCTGCGGCTCACGGCCGCCCCAGCCCCGTGACCTCCGAAATGATCCGCAAGATCACCGCGGCCATGCACACCGCATAGAGACTGCGCGCGCTGTCGCCGGGCCGAGTTCCATCTTGCGGATGGGTCTCGGCCCGATGGCCTTCGAACAGTGCGTGGCCTGACGTAGGGCCCCTTCCGGAGCAGCCTCGCGGTCCTCGGCGGTCGATTGGTCAGGACTCCACGATGTCGACCAACTGCTTACCGAGATTGCCGCCCTCGAAGACAGCGCGCAGTGCACCGGGAGCGGATTCCAAGCCGATACTCACGGTTTCGGCGATGGTGAGTTCGCCCCGCTCGTGCCAGTCGCGCAGCGCCGCGAACGCCTCGGGAAAGCGGTCGAGATAGTCGAGGAAAATGAAACCTTCCATGCGTGCCCGGCGCATGGCCAGCTGCATGTAGTTCCGCGGCCCGTACTGCGGGTCCGCGCCGCTGTACCCGGAAGAGATCGCACCGGCCAGAACGACACGAGCGCCGTGCGCCAGGTGCGCCAGACCATGCTCGAGAACGCGGCCGCCGACACCGTCGAAGAAGACGTCGACACCGTCCGGGGCCAGGCGGGACAAACCGGCCGAGACGTCGTCGTTCTTGTAATCGATGGCGGCATGCAGGCCCGCGCGGTCGGTGATCCAGGTGCACTTGGCCGGACCGCCCGCGATGCCGATGACAGTGCAGCCCAAGGCTTTCGCTATCTGTCCGGCAATCGATCCGGTCACACCGGCCGCAGCCGACACCAGCACCGTCCGGCCCGGCTCGGGCCGGCCGATATCCGTCATACCGAAGTACGCGGTCAAACCGGGCGCTCCGAACAGGCTCAGCATCAGCGTCGGGGCGACGCCGTCGGGCACCACGTTCAGCCCGAACAAACCCCCGTCGGACGCGACGACGTAATCCTGCCAGCCGACCATACCGGCGACCCAGCTGCCCTCCGGATAGCTCGCGGTGTTCGAGCGCACCACCTGTCCCACCCCGCTCCCCCGCATCACCGTGCCGACCGGGACCGCATCGATGTAGTTGTCCGAATCGTTGAGCCACCCACGCTGGGTGGGATCGATACCCAGTCGATGCACCCTGACCAAGGCCTCCCCAGGCCCCGGCACCGGAATCGGAGCGGTTCCGAGCTCGAAATCACCCTCCCGCAACTCCCCCTCGGGCCGCCTCCGCAGAATCCACTGCCGGTTCACCGTATCCGCCACCGGGCGATGCTAAATCACATACATCACAGCCTTCGAACCATTTTCCGCCGTGACCGGCAGGCACGGATTCGACTACTACCCCGGCCCGACGAGACGAGATCATGACGTCATTGTTTCGTCATCGCATCGCGGGGCACCTCCCCCTCCGAGTGCGCGATGATCTTCGGGGCGCCTGCTCATCAGGCTGTGGCGGCGGGCACCGACCAGGCAGGGCGAATCACACCGACGAGCGTGACCTACCGAGGAGACCGAGGTGGCAACAGTCGCCGAACGCGTGCAGCAACATATCGGCCGCGGCCACGCGGCGGAGATGCGAGAAGCCCGGATGTTTCTTCGCGGCCCCGGCACGGCCGCCACCGACATCGGACTGTCGACGAGCGACTACCTGGCGCTGTCCGGCGACAGGCGGATCACAGCCGCCATGAGCGAGGCGCTGCTCACCCCGATCGAGCCCGAACCGGGTCCTCTGGCGCGCCGCCTGGCCGACTACACACACAGCGCTACGGCGGTGGTGTGCCAATCCGGCTGGGCAGCCAATTTCGGGTTGTTGCAGGCCATTGCGGCGCCGGGCGTTCCGATACATGTCGGGGAGAACACGCACATGTCCTGGCGACAGGCGGCCCTGGCCGCGGCCGCGCCACTGCACACCTTCGGGCACAACGACCCCGCCCGGCTGGCGGCGCAGATCCGCGCCCACGGCCCCGGCATCATCGCCGTCGACGCGATCGACAACACCACCGGCACCCCGAGCCCCCTGGCCGCACTGTGCGACGTCGCCGACGAGACCGGTTCTCTGCTCGTGGTCGACGAATCGCACTCTCTGGGCGTCGTCGGCCCGCACGGTGCGGGTGCCGTCGTCGCGCTCGGGCTCACCCGGCGCGTGCCGTTTCGCACCGCCAGCCTGGCCAAGGCGTTCGTCGGCCGGGCCGGGCTGGTGACCGCGCTCGACCCCGAGTTCGCACCCTATTTCGAGTCGGTGTCCTACCCTGCGATCTTCTCCTCGGGCCTGCGATCCCACGACATCGCCGGGCTGTCCGCGACCCTCGAGGTGATCCGAGCCGAGGACGGACGCCGCGCCCGGCTGTGCGAGATCGCCCATACCGTCCGAAAAGCGCTCGCCCGCACAGGTTTCGACACGGCGGGAGTCGACAGCCACATCATCGCGGTTCCCGCCGGAACCGAAGCCGACGGTCGCGCGGTGCGCACGATCCTGGAAGCACACGGTGTCCTCGGCGCGCCGTTCTGTCCGCCCGCCACCCCTGCGGGCAGGTCGCTGATCCGGCTGTCGCTGCACGCCGCACTCACCGCCGAGCAGATCGGGCGAATCATCACCGCGTGCGAACAGGTCCATGCCGTATACGGCAAATGACCTCGGCCGCGCTCGGCGCTCATGTGCCCGGAGCCGCCGTCAGCGATCCGGCCGCCGCCGCGAACAGGCCCTGGCAGCCCGCTGCGACCTCGGCGATATCGGAGTACAGATCGACATCGTTGAGTTCCCGCAGCATCTCGACGCGACAACCGTTGCGCAGCAATGCCTCCCGGGTGAGCGCACCGGTTCGATCGGTGGACATCGGCACCTCCGCGAGGGCTCGCGCCGGGCGCACGTCACACAGCCCCAGCGCCCACCAGCCGCCGTCGGCCGCCGGCCCCAGCACCGCATCCGGGCCGGCCAGCAGCCGAGCCCCACATTCGGCCAGCAGCGCCGGCCCGGCCTGCGGGGTGTCCATCCCGATCTGCAGAACGGGCAGCCCGAATCGAGCCGCGTCGGCGTGCGCATTCGCCAGGCGCACACCGAAACCGTCGCCACGCTGCGGGACCACATCGAAATCGCGCAGGGCCGAACCTATTTCGCGTGCGCGGCACGCTCGCTCCAGGTCGCCGGTCCACGCGACCACGCCTCGCGCCGGGCCGCAGTCACGCACCGCGGCCAGGGTGTCCAGGAGCGCGGCGGCGGCCAGATCCGCCGCCTCGGCCGGAGCCAGCGGCGGGGTCAGCCGGGTCTTGGCGAATCCGGCGACCGGCGCCTTCGCCACCACCAGCAGCGTCAATGGCAGAACAGTCATCGCACACTCCAGAAGTCGCGGGCGGCACGTACCGTCCCGATTACCGAACCGGACACTTTCGACACACCGTGGGTGCGCGGCCGATAGGTGACATCCCGTTCGACCACCTTCCACCCGGCCCGCGCCGCCCCGGCCAGCAGAGCCAGCGGATATCCCGACCGCGGATGCAGCGGGCCCAGTGCCACCAGCTCGGATCGGCGGATCACGCGCATCGCGGCCAGATCGTGCACCGGCAGCCCGTAATGGCGCCGCAACCAGTGCGCCAGCAGCCAATTGCCCAGGCGCGCATGCCACGGCCAGGCGCCCCGGACCGGGCGGCGGCGCCCGGCCACCATGGTCACATCGGGGCCCAATTCGGCCACCAGCAGCGGTAATTCGTCGGGCGCCATCGAACCGTCGCCGTCGAGCACCGCCACCAGTTCGGTTGTCGCGGCCGCGATCCCGGCGTGGACCGCGCTGCCGTAGCCCGGAACGGATTCGACGACCACCGTCGCGCCCGCGGCACGCGCTACCGCGGCGGTGTCATCGGTCGAACCGTTGTCCACGACGACGACCCGATACTCCGCCGGGACCGCCGCCAGAACGCCCGGTAGCGCGTCGGCCTCGTTCCGGCAGGGAATCACCACGGTCAGCTCTCGACTGGCTTCGACTGGGGTCACGTGTCGACCGTAAGGCCGATCGGACGAAAAACAGCTGGTGACACAGGTGACGAAAGTATGACGGCACGATCGCGTGGGCGTCGCGTCGCGCCGACGGGACCTACGGTGAACCAGTGAGCGATACCCGCAGCAGCACCGCATCGCAGACACGGCGAGTATCGGGCGTGCGCGCCGATATCGCCTGCGCGGCAGCAGCGACGATCCTGGTGGCCGCCGCCTTCCTCGTGCCGAGGATCAGCACACCGCACTATCGCAAATCGCTCTACGCCGCCGCGGCACCGATCTTCGGCTCCTGGCTTCCACATATCGGATGGGGTACGGGCCCCGCGATCGTGATCGCCGTCGCCGTGGTGCTCTACGGCCCTCGGCTCGCCGCCACGCTCACCTGGCGACGGCTGCTGCCGGCCACCTGGGTGACCGCACTCGCGTGGGCGTTTTCCCTCGCCATGGTCGACGGGTGGCAGCGCGGATTCGCCGGCCGGCTCACGACGATGCACGAGTATCTGCACGAGGTCGGCGGAGTGCACGACATTCCGGCGATGCTGCGCGGATTCTCCGGCCGGATCCTGGACTATCAGCCCGATTCGTGGACCACGCACGTGTCCGGTCATCCACCGGGCGCACTGCTGGTGTTCGTCTGGATGGACCGGATCGGGTTGGGCGGCGGCGCATGGGCTTCCACGCTGTGCGTACTGGTCGGCTGCAGCGCGTCGATGGCCGTGCTGGTGGCGATGCGGGCATTGGGCGCGGAAAGCAGGGCGCGGGCGGCCGCACCGTATCTCGCCCTCGCGCCCGCGGCGATCTGGCTGGCGGTCTCGGCGGACGCGTTCTTCGCCGGAGTGGTCGCCTGGGCGGTAGCCGCGCTCGCGGTAGGACTCGGCGGCGCGCGGCCACGTCCGCTGATCCTGTTCGTCTCCGGAGTGCTGTTCGGATTCGGCATCTATCTCAACTACGGCCTGGTTCTGATGGCCGTTCCGGCCGCGGCGGTGGCGCTGCTGCGCGGTGTGCGAGCGGTGTGGCCCGCGGCGCTGGGCGTGCTGGCCGTCGTCGCCGCCTTCACGCTGTCCGGCTTCTGGTGGCTGGAGGGTTATCACCTGGTGGTGCAGCGCTACTACCAGGGCATCGCGACGACGCGACCCGTGTCCTACTGGATCTGGGGAAATCTGGCGGCGACGGTGTGTGCGATCGGATTGGCGTCTGCCGCGGCGCTGCACCGGCTTCCGGGCGCTCTGCACCTTCCCGCACCCGCGCAGATCCGCGCCGCGCCCGCGGCGGCGTTCGCACGCTGGCGCGCCCGCGCGGACCCGGCGGCGCTGCTGGCTCTGGCCGCGCTGACCGGTCTTCTGCTCGCCGATCTCAGCGGCCTGAGCAAGGCCGAGACCGAGCGGATTTGGCTGCCGTTCGACATCTGGGTGATCGGCGGAACCGCCTTCCTGCCGGCGCACACCGCGCGCGCCTGGCTGACCGTCCAGGCCGTCGGCACCCTGGTGCTCGCCCACCTCGTTCTCACGAATTGGTGAGCGCGGTGCGCATCCTGATCGCCGATGACGATCCCGTCGTGCGTGAGGTGGTCCGTCGCTATCTCGAACGCGACGGCCTGGCGGTCACCGAGGCCACCGACGGCGTACAGGCGGAACGCGCACTCGACGGCGGTGACATCGATCTGGCCGTTCTCGATGTGATGATGCCCGCGCCCGACGGCATCGAGTTGTGCCGGTCGGTGCGCGAGGGTGAGCGTCCCGAGACACCGATCATCATGCTCACCGCCCTCGGCGAGGAGGAGGATCGCGTGCTCGGACTGACAGCGGGCGCCGACGACTACCTGACGAAGCCGTTCAGTCCGCGCGAGCTGGCGCTGCGGGTGGCGTCGGTGCTGCGCCGCACCCACGGCCCGGCACCGACGGCCGGTGTGCTGCGCAGCGGCGAGATCCGCCTGCGCCCGGCGGCCCGGACGGTGGATATCGCCGGTCGGCCGGTATCGCTGACGGCACGCGAATTCGACCTGTTGTCTTTCCTGCTGGCCAATCAGCGGCGCGTGTTCAGCCGGACGGAACTGCTCGCGCAGGTGTGGGGCTGGGATTTCGGCGACCAGTCGACGGTGACGGTGCACGTCAAACGCCTGCGTGCCAAACTCGGCGATACCCACCGGATCGAGACGGTGTGGGGGCGGGGCTACGCCTGGGGCACCGGGACAGGAGTCGATCGTGCCGAATGATGTTGCGGGACTGGTCGGATGGGCACTGGCCGGGTCGGTGCCGGTCGTCGCGCTCGGAGCGGTGCTGCTGCGTGTCTTTCGCAATCGGGCCCTGGGGCTGTCGATGGTGATTCTGGTGTTGATCCCGACGCTGGCCACCCTCAGCGGTTTCATCGCGGTCAGCGGTCTGATGTTCAGCGACGCGCTGGCCAAGATGTCGGTGGTCCTCGTCGTGGTCACGGCGGTGACGGTGCCCGCGGCCATCGTCTTGGGCCGGGCGCAGGCACGGCAGCTGGTCTGGGAGAAACAGATGCTCGATCAGGAGCGCGCCGCCGAGGCGTCGCGGCGCGAACTGGTGGCCTGGGTCAGCCACGATCTGCGCACGCCGCTGGCCGGGATCCGGGCGATGGGCGAGGCGCTCGCCGACGGCGTGGTCGCGCAGACCGGAGATGTCGAGCGCTACGGCAGGCAGGTCGTGCGCGAAACCACGCGATTGTCGGGCATGGTCGACGACCTGTTCGAGATGTCGAAGATCAACGCCGGAGCCCTGCGCCTGCATCTGGAACCACTGGATCTGCGCGAACTCATCGACGAGGTGGTCGCCGCCACCGAGCCGGCCGCCGGGCGTGCGGGAGTGAAACTGTCTGCCCGGCAACCGGATTCGGCGATCACCGTGGCCGGCAGCGACCAGGCGCTGACCCGGGTGCTGACCAACCTCCTGGCCAATGCGATCGCGCACACCCCGCCGGGCGGATGTATCGACATCTCGGCCGGGGCCGCACACGCCGGCGCCTGGGTGCGCGTCGACGACACCGGTCCCGGCATCGCCGAGGCGGATCTCCCCCGCATCTTCGAGGCCGGCTATCGCGGCACCGCCGCGCGCTCGCCCGCGGCCGAGGGCGGAGGTAGCGGTATGGGCCTGGCGATCGCCGCCGGTCTGGTGTCGGTCCACCACGGCGAAATCAGCGCGACGAACCGGGAACGAGGCGCTCGTTTCGACATTCGGCTACCACTGCTCGACGGTGCCGACCCTGCCGCGGTGTCGCCGCCCCCTCACGAGCGCGGGTTGTCGATCTCGTCGTCCTGAGTGTCGCCGACCTCGTCAGTGCCGCCACTGCGGCGCCCCCGCACCGGCGGCGGCCCGCAACGGAGCGGTGGCGAAGTCGGTGAGCCCCTGCGTGGGATCGATCGCCGCGGTGAAGCCCAGCAGTTCGCGGGCCCGATCCGGTCCCGCGACGATATGCCGCACATCGCCCGGCCGGAACTCGCCGGTCACCACCGGCTCGGGACCGCCCTGGGCACGGGCGAGAATCGCCGCCACCGCGCCGATGCTGATCGGATGTCCCGATGCGATATTCAGCGCCGTGAACCGGTCCAACGGCTGTTCCACGGCCCGCCGGTTGGCGTCGGCGATATCGGTCACGTGCACGAAGTCGCGCATCTGGGCGCCGTCCTCGAATACGCGCGGCGCCGCCCCCGCCTCGAGCGCCGACCGGAAGATCGCGGCCACACCGGAATACGGTGTATCCCTGGGCATCTCGGGTCCGTAGACGTTGTGATAGCGCAGTGCGGTCACCGTCGAGCCGGTGGCCGTGGCCCACGCCGCGGCATAGTTCTCCTGCGCGAGTTTGCTGGCGGCATACAGGCTGCGCGGGTCCAGCGCCGCATCCTCCGGCACCGGCGCCCAGCGCAGTGGCACACCGGTGTCGGGATGGCGATGGTCGAATACGCCGCGCTCGAGGTCCGCGCGCCGACGTGGCAACGGCGTCACCGCCACGGAATCGGCTGTGCGATAACGCCCTTCGCCGTACACCACCATCGACGATGCCAGCACCAGCCGGCGGCAACCGGCCCGATCCATCGCTGCCAGCAGTACCGCCGTTCCCAGATCGTTGTGACTGGCGTAGGCGGGCGCATCCTGAACGGTCACCCCCGCACCCACCACCGCGGCCTGATGGCAGACCACATCGATTCCCGGCAGCACACGGTCGAGCGCGTCCTGGTCGCGCACGTCGACGCGATGCAGCCCCTCCGGCGGCCTGGCCTCGACGCCGTGCGCCGCACTGAGCATCGCATCGACCGCCACCACCTCGTGCCCCGCATCGGTCAGCGCGCGCCACACATGAGATCCGATAAACCCGGCCGCTCCGGTCAGCAGAATCCGCATACCGAGATTCTGGCCACGGTCGCGGCGCGATGCGGGGACGCGGCGCCACCGGTAAGCAAACCGTCATAATTCGACGTCGGTGACGCAACCATTCGCGTCGACGGTGGCCTCGTCGAAAGCGCCTTCTGACGGAATCTCCGTGCGGCGACACCGTCACCGTGACCCCGGCTGACCGCTGAGCTCCGCGAGCAGCCGCCACAATGCGGGGACCGCCGATTCCACCGCCCGGCGATCGGCGGCGGACAGCCGGGCCAGCGTTTCGCGCAGCATCGCCGCGCTCGCGCGGTCGTACCGATCCAGCAGCTCGCGCGCCCGCGCCGACGCGATGAGCATCGCCCCACGCCCGTCCCCCGGTGTCGGCAGCCGCTCGACGAGATCGTCCGCGGTCATGGTGCGCAGCAGATTGCTGATGGTGGACTGTGCCACGTTCAATTCGGCGGCCGCCCGGCTCGGCGCGACTCCGCCCGTCGCCACCAGGAGCCGGAGCAGTTCGATCTGCGCTTCCGGGAGGTCCGGCAGGTCTTCGGCGGCTCGCGTGCGACGCAGGACCGCCCGGCGCAGCGGTCCGAGCAGGGCGCTGAGTTGGGCGTCCACCGGCACTCGCGAGACCGGATCCGTTCGTGAGGCCGAGGGTTCCACCCCCATATTCTGCCCGCACGACCGGTACGGACCGGCGGGGACGTGCGCCGCCGGCGCCGCCGCCCCATCGATACCGTCGTTCAGTTGGTCCGATCGGCGAAGCCTGCGGGCAATTCCGAAGGGGCACAGGCAATCACGGTTTCGTCGTTCTCGCCGACCAGCTCGGCCCAGGTGATGGTGGCGAACTCGCTCACGACGTGGATCGGATAGGTGGGCCCCGCCTCCCGATAGCCGGCCATCCGCTCGAGGTGGTCGTTCTGAAAAAGGACGGTACGCTGCGGGTTCTCCTCGACCCAGCGCGGAAAGAAGATCACGCCGTGCAACCGCCGTAGGCCGGGCAGGATGTCGACAGCCACCGACGTCCCCGTCGGCTCGGTCCAGGAAACCTTGAAGTGCCCCTCCGTCAGCCGCACGATGTCGACGTTCTGATCCTTGACCCAGCGCCCCCCGACCATGCCCGAATGGATGCGGTAGTCGATGGTGTGGGCGTTCTTGACATACATCTCGTAACGCCAGCCGTTGGCGTAGGTGTAGACGAATCGGTGCCCCAGAAGGCCGCCCAGGCCTGTCATCGCGTCCCCTTCGACATGTTTACTTTTGCCACAAAAGTATCTACGAATATCGCTGCCCCGCAACCGGAAACGACTACTTGCGCGACAATCCCGGCTTTTCGCGAAAGCGTTGCGCGCGGCGAACGTGCCCGCCTACAGTACTTTTGCTGCAAAATTAAATGGAGTCAGGGAGCTTCACATGTCGATCCGCACTGCCCCTCGCACCCGTGCGCGGTGGCTGTCCTCGATACTGATCAGCGTCGTCGCGGCAGCGGTGGCGGCTGTCACCCCGGCCGCCCACGCCGCACCGGACGCCGGTTCGGAGCCGGTTGTCGGTGTCACCGGCGGGCAGATTCGCGGCATACGCGCCGACGGTGTCGTTCGATATCTCGGGGTGCCGTTCGCGCAGGCCGCCCGGTTCGCGGCGCCGCAGCCCGCACCGCCCTGGCCGGGTGTCCGTCCGGCGGTCGCCCACGGACCGCAATGCCCGCAGTCGTCTCCCGTGCCCGGAGTGGTGTTGCAGCCGTCGAGCGAAGACTGCCTCAGTATCGACCTCTACGTGCCCGAACACCCGGCCGGCACCGCGCTGCCGGTGATGGTGTGGCTCTACGGCGGCGCGTTCGTCCTCGGATCCAATGCCCAATACGACTCCCCCGCCCGCCTGGTCCGCGACGGACAGGTCATCGTGGCGGTCCCGAACTATCGCGTCGGGCCCTTCGGCTTCCTGGCTCTGCCCGAACTGGCCGCCGAAAACGGCGGCGCGACAGGCACATACGGCACCCTCGATCAGCAGGCCGCGCTGCGCTGGATCCACGACAATGCGACAGCCTTCGGCGGAGATCCCGGCAACGTCACCCTGTTCGGTGAATCCGCCGGCGGGATGAGCGTCTGCACCCAACTCGCCTCCCCGACAGCGCGCGGCCTCTACGCCAAAGCCATCGTCGAAAGCGGTTCGTGCGCACGAAGTCCCCTCGCACCACCCACCCCACAAGTTGCCTATCAGCGATCCGGCGACTACGCATCCAGCCTGGGCTGCGCCGACCCCGCCACCCGGTTGGCCTGCCTGCGCACATTGCCCGTCGATCGGCTCCTCGCCTCTCCGACGACGCAACTGAACACCATGGCCGTCACGTGGACACCCATCCGCGACGGGGTCGTGCTGACCGACACGCCCGAGAACTCCCTGGCGGGCGGCGCGGCGCGTGACATCCCTCTGATTGTGGGCAGCAATGCCGACGAAGGCGCGACCTTCATCGCACTGCTCGACTACGGACACGGAACCACGCCCTCGGCAACCGATTACACGCAGTGGACCCGAGAACTGTTCGGCGACAACGCCGATCGCGTGCTCCAGCGCTACCCGATCTCGGCGTATCCCATACCCGCGGCCGCCAAGGAACGCGTGCTCACGGACGGATTCTTCGCCTGCCCGGCACAATTCACCGCCGAGACCGCCCGCCGCGGCGGCGCGCAGGTGTGGCGGTACCAGTTCAACGACGCACCCCTGCCACCCAATCCGCTACTGCCGGGCGCGTTCCACGGCGCCGAGGTCCCCTACGTCTTCTCCTCGCTCATGGGCCTGCCCATTCCGTTGCCGCCCGCAGCCGACCGGCTTTCGCGCGATATTCAGGACAGCTGGGCGCAATTCGCCCACACCGGAAATCCCGAAACACCGGCCCTGACCCCGTGGCCCCATGCCGCCGCCGACACCACCCTCGAACTCGGCAGCGACCGCATCGGACCCGCCGGCACCTTCGCCGCACAGCACCACTGCGACCTGTGGGCCGGTATCGATCACATCGGATAGAAGGCGACCGCTGCGCGCCGGTTTCAGCTCTGGAGCAGGCTCCGTTCGGCGACCTTGTCGAACCACGGCGCCGCCTGCTCGACCTGGGCGGCGATCTTGATCAGTGTCGATTCTCCGCCCAATGGGGCCACGAGTTGGACCCCCAGGGGAAGTCCGTCGGCGGTCCAGTGCAGCGGCAGGGAGATCGCGGGTCTGCCGGTGATATTGGCGAGCTGGGTGTAGGGCACCCAGCCGAGATTATTGTTGATCAAGTCGTCGACGATCGAGGTGTGCTTGAGCAGGCCGGCGGTACGGATCTTGAGAATCGCGTCGGTCACGCGTTGGAGCGACTTCGGCAATTCGAACTCCCCGATCTTGGGCGGCGGGGTGGCCATCGTGGGCGTCAGCAGCAGATCGTGGGTCCGGAAGTACTCGGTCAGTCGACGCGCATGGCCGTGCCGGGCCTCGACGGCGGCGACGTACTCCGGGCCTCGGGTCGCATTGCCCAACGCCGCCATGACCAGGGTGTCGCGTTCGAACCCCTCGTTGCCGCAGCCGGAGATCCGGCGCGCGTCGGCGACCTCGTAGGCGATGTAGACGAACCAGGTGAGCAAGAACTCGCCGGCCAGGGCCGCGTCGTCGAACGGTGCCTCTTCCAGGATTTCCACCTGGTGACCCAGGTCGGTCAGCACTCGCGTTGCCGCCTCGACCGCCGCGTAGGCCTCGGGGTCGGGTTCGGGCGTAATGGCTGTCGGGATCCGCACGCCGATCCGAAGCCGGCCGGGATCCTGGCCTACCGCGTCGCGGTAGGGCCCGGCCACCGCCGGCTGAAACGGACCCCACGATTCCCCGCCGGCGATGACATCGAGCATCCCGGCGGTGTCGCGGACCGAGCGCGTGACGACCCCTTGAACAGCGGCGCCGTGCATGAGTTCTCCGATCCCCGGCCCCATGGGGGTCACCCCGCGTCCCGGTTTCAGACCCACGAGCCCGCAGCAACCGGCCGGAATCCGGATCGAACCGCCGCCGTCGTTCGCACCGGCGGCGGGAACGATGCCCGCCGCGACCGCCGCCGCGGAACCGCCCGACGACCCACCCGGCGTTCGCGACAGGTCCCACGGATTTCGGGTCGGTCCCCAGAGCTCGGGCTCGGTGATCGCCTTGGCGCCGAACTCGGGCATGTTGGTCTTGCCGAAGATCATCAGGCCGGCGTCGAGCCACCGCTGAACGATCGTCGCGTGCTCGGTCGCCGGAGTCGTGCGCAACGACCGCGATCCCTGCGAGGACGGGAGCCCGGCATAGTCCATTCCGAGATCCTTGATGAGGAACGGGACACCGGCGAAGGCTCCCGTGCGCTCCGCGTCGGCCGAGCACGGGACGTCGGCGATGATCGCGTTGATCCGCGGGTTCACCTCGGCGGCGCGTTCCCGGGCTGATGCCAGCAGCTCGGCGGCCGTGACCTCCTTCTTCGCGACCAGTTCCGCGAGGCCGGTGGCGTCGTGTCGGCGGTACTCCTCGAAATTCACCTGCACTCCTGATTTCGCTCGACCGGTCACACCACGCGCGCGAGTTCCAGCGTCCGCTCGAACTCTACGACGAGCGACGCACGCCCGGAGCAATACCGATGGTTCATCGAAGCCGTCCTTCCGAACGGCTTGTCCCCCGGTCGAGACCGCCCCCGTGGCCGTCGGACGGGAACCCGAGCGCGCCGACGGCTCCGACCACGCGAACGGTTCGGCCGTGACACACCAAGACGACCGAATCCGCCCTTCGCGCACCGCTTCCGGTCTACCGTAATAATGGGTCGTCTTGTACTGCCCGTGTGGTGCACCGATCGAGGGTTGGTGAGTCGGATGATCTCTACATCTATGCTCGACGAACTGTACGAAAGCGCGGAAAAGGACGGTGTCGCACTACGAATCGGCACGATCATCGATCGCGGCGGGGAGGTTCTGCTGCTGGAACGTGACGACAGCGGCCCCATCAAGGCCACCCTCAAACTTCCCGGCACCACCGTCGAACCCGGCGAGCCGCTGGACGCGGCCGTGGCCCGCGGCGTTGCCACCGAGACCGGGCTGATCGTCACCCGAATCCGTTGCCACGTAGGCTCTTTCGACTATCTTTCGCCCGGCGGAAAACCGGTCCGCCGCCTGCATTTCGCCGTCGACGTGGCCGCCACGTACCCCATCCGCCTGTCCGTGCACAGCGCCTACACCTGGGCGCCACTGGGCAGCGACCTGCGCGTGACTCCTTCTATCCGCCGCATCCTCGAGGACTACCGCAAACTTGCCGAGGCTCGAACCCCGTTGTCGGAAACCTTGGGATGAGGATGGCCTCGGCTCTCCCCGGTTCGCACAGACAGGTCAGCTGTGCTCGTGCGAACCGTGCGGCAGCCACACACGTTCGGCCCGGATGCTCGCCTCCGGGGTGAAGTAGTCGCCGGTCCGCAGGTCGTCGAGCAATGTCGCGTGGTGAGGCTTCCACCCGAGCAGCGCTCGGGTGTGGTAGCTGGAGACCGGGACGTCGAGGGAGAAGAATCGGGCCAGGAAGGGGTTCCCGAGATGCGCGGCGGCCTGGTCGAGGGTCAGCGAAGCGGTGGGGATGTCGAGCATGTGCGCGATCTGCTCCGCGATACTTCTGATCGTGACAGCGCTTTCGCCGACGCCGTGGAGCACGCTGCCGGCGGGAGCCTTCTCGAGGGCCAACCGGAACAAGACCGCGGCGTCGGCGCGGTGGACCGCCGGCCACCGATTGGCGCCCTCGCCGATGTAGGCCGAGACTCCTGACCTGCGCGCGGCCGCGATGAGAGCCGGAATGAACCCGTAGTCGCCGGGTCCGTGCACGGTCGGCGCGAGTCGTACCACGCCGGCTCGCACCCCGGACTCGGCGAAACTCAGACAGGTCTGCTCGCCGGCAATGCGAAATGCGGCGACCGAATCGGGGTCCGGCGCCTCGAGCTCGGTGCTGACCTGGCCGGCCTTGGTAACCAAAGTGCCCGAGGTGCTGACAAGGGGCTTGCCGGAGCCGGCCAGTGCCTGCCCGAGTGCCTCGATCGCGCCGCAGTCGCGGCGAATGAGGTCAGCCGGATCTGCGTAGTCGCCCCCGTAGGCCATGTGCAGGACACCGTCGGCGGCTGCCGCGCCACTCCGCAGACTGTCGAGGTCGTCCAGGGAACCGGGATGCGGTGTGGCACCCAATGATTCGAGCCGCGCGGCGGCTGCCTTCGAGCGGGCCAGACCGGTCACGGTGTGGCCGGCCGCGATGAGTTCGGTGACGACTGCGGGCCCGGTCTGACCGGTGCCACCGGTGACGAAGACATGCATGGAACCCTCCATTTTTATGCCATTCACTGGCGCTACTTATCGCCAGTCACTGACTCTACGCGTAGCGCCAGTCACTGACACAACGTGACGCCAGTCACTGACACATCGCGGTAGGCTCGGAGAATGCCACGAAGCGGAGCAGAGGTGCGTCGCCGCCTGCAGCAGGCAGCCCTCGAACTGTACCGGGAACGAGGGTTCGACCAGACCACAGCGGCAGAGATCGCCGCGCGGGCCGGGGTCAACGAGCGCACCTTCTTCCGGCACTTCCCCGACAAGCGTGAGGTGCTCTTCGACGGCGAAGCCGACCTACGCACCAGCCTGACGCAGGCGATCGCCGAAGCACCTCAGGACCTGAGCCCGTTCGAGGTACTGCTGTGCGCCTTCCGGAAATCCGCCCGGAATCTCGAACGCAACCGCCCGTTCTCCGATCCTCGATGGCAAGTGATCGGGGCGACCCCAGCGCTGCGCGAGCGCGAGCTGGCCAAACACGCGTGGCTCACCGAGGCCGTGGCGGAGGCGCTGCGACACCGTGGCATCGACGCCGGTCCGGCCGACCTGGCCGCCCGAACCGGCTGGGCCACTTATCAATACGCGGTTCACGCCTGGATCGACGACCCCGCCGACGGTCTGGACGCGCATCTCTGCCGCGCCTTCCACGACTTGCGCACCCTCTCCGCCGACGCACCGATACAGGCAGGCTCCGAACGCTGACCGGCCGCTCGCGTTTCGCTATTCAGGCGATACGGACCGTCCGGTCGGCTTGACTGCGATCCACTGCGCGACCGGTAGATGCGGGCGCCAGGCCGTGAATCCGCCGAGCGGCTCACCCCGGTAGATCTGGAATTTCCGCAGCTCGCCGCCGTGCGTCGCGGCCCAGCGCAGCAACAGCGCCTCGGATTCCGCGGTCACGGCGTTGGCGACCAGCCGTCCACCCGGCCGCAGCCGGTCCCAGCATGTCGCGAACAGTCCGTCCTGAGTGAGGCCGCCGCCGAGGAAGATCGCGTCCGGCGCCGGATCACCGGCCGCGGGCAATTCGGCGGGCGCCTCGCCGCGCACGACGATCGCGGGCACTCCGAGCGCCGCGGCGTTGGCCGCGATCTGGTCGCGCCGCGCGGCACTGCGCTCGAATGTGATTGCGCGGCAGTCGGGATGGGTGCGGCACCATTCGATCGCGATGGTGCCCGACCCGCCGCCCACATCCCACAGCAGTTCGCCGGGAGTCGGGGCGAGCGCGGCGATCGACAGGGTGCGGACCTCCGCCTTCGTCAGCTGTCCGTCGCCGCCGTACGAGGCATCCGGCAGACCCGGCAGACGGGTGAGCCGGGGGGCGGCCGGATCGCGAACGGCCTCGACGGCGACGATGTTCAACGGATCACCGGGCGGCCGCGACCACCGCGCTGCCGTCGATGCGACGATCCGTTCCCCGGGGCCACCGAGTTGCTCCAGTACGGTGAGCCGCGATGCGCCGAAACCGTTGCACCGCAACAGTTCCGCCACCCGCGCCGGAGAATGCTCGTCCGCGCTGAGCACCAGCAGCCGCCGGGCGTCGGCGAGTTCCGGCAGAACCGTTTCGAGGGGGCGGCCGACGATGCTCACCACCGGTGTGTGTGCACTCGCCCACCCCAGTCGTGCACAGGCCAGCGTGGCCGACGACGGCTGGGGGTAGACCCGGATAGCCTGCGGCCCCAGCATTGTCGCCAGCGTGACGCCGATGCCGTAGAACATGGGGTCTCCGCTGGCCAGTACGCAGATACGCGAACCACGATGCGCGGCAAACAGTTCCGGCAGCGCGGGCCACAGCGGTGACGGCCAGGCTCGGCGATCGGCTGTGGTCGCGTCGGCCGGGACCAGGTCCAGCTGGCGGCGCGATCCGAAAAGTACCTGGGCCGAGGCGATCTCGGCGCACACGCGCGGGCTCAACCCCGGCCAGCCGTCGGCGCCGATGCCCACCACCGCGATCACGCGATCGTTCTCCGGCGCGTCCGGCGCGTCTCCGGTTGCGAGACTAGGTGTTTCGCCTGTCATACTGTCACCGGCCGCGGTCGCGACGCTGCCGCGCAGACAGGCAGCGCTTCCGCCGCGCCTACCGCTTCTGCCGCGCCTACAGACAACGCTCGCCCCGCGGCGATAGACAACGCTCCACCCGCGACGACGGACGACGCTCCACCCGCGCCGACGGGCAGCGTCCTCGCCGTGCAGGCACGCAGCGGCACTGCCGTGCTTTCGGCGCAGCGGCTCTGCCGGGCAGACGGTGTGGGCGCGCGCATCACCGGGGCATCCGGCGCCAGACGGCCCGAGGCACCAATCGGGCTACGGCAGCGGCGGGTCCCAACGCTCGCGGTACCCAGACGCTGGTGGCGCGGCGGCGTAGAGCGGCGACTGCCGCTTCCGCCACCTGATCGGGCGTACTCGACAGCGGCGCCGGGCTCATCCCCGCGGTCATCCGGCCGATGACGAAACCGGGACGCACCAGCAACACATGGACTCCGCTGCCGTGCAATGCATCCGACAGTCCGGAGGCGAATCCGTCCAGTCCCGCCTTACTCGAGCCGTAAACGTAGTTGGCGCGCCGCACCCGCGCCCCCGCGATCGAACTGAACACCACCAGCTGGCCGCCGCCCTGGGCGCGCAGCAGATTCGCCAGCACGGTCAGCAGGCTCACCTGCGCGACGAAGTCGGTATGCAGTACCGCGACGGCGGCGGCCGGATCCTGTTCGGCGCGGGCCTGATCGCCCAATATCCCGAACGCCAGGATCGCCACCCCGATCCGGCCGTGGTCGGCGGCCAGTTTCTCCAGCAGCGGCTGATGGCCGGACAGGTCGTCGGCGTCGAACTCGACCGGATGGACCGCCCGGGCACCCGCCGCGCGCAGCATCGCGGTCTCCTCGTTCAGCCGATCGCTGCGGCGCGCCGCGAGCACAACCTCGCGGTCCGCGCAGATCCTGCGGACGACCTCGAGTCCCATCTCGCTGCGCCCGCCGAACAGCACGATCACCCCGTCGTCGACCTCACGCACACCCATGGCGCATAGTCTGCCATCGGCGCCGGTTGCTAGCGTCGCAGCCATGACGAGTACCGCGGCCGCACGCATCGACCTGTCTCCCAGCGCGCTGGAATTCGTGACCGAACGGCATCTGGCCACGCTCACCACGCTGCGTGCGGACGGTACACCGCACGTGGTCGCGGTCGGCTTCACCTGGGATCCCGAGGCCGGCATCGCCCGGGTGATCACCAGTGGTCCCAGCACCAAGGCGCGCAACGCGGACCGGCGCGGATACGCCGCGCTGAGCCAGGTCGACGGCCCGCGCTGGCTCACCCTCGAGGGCCCGGCCGAGGTCTGGACCGAACGCGATCGGGTCGCCGAGGCCGAAGCTCGCTACGCCGAGCGATACCGCACCCCGCGGGAGAACCCGCAGCGCGTGGTCATCGCTGTGCGTGTCGCGCGAGTGTTGTCGAGCAGCACATTGCGCGGCTGAGCGACGCCGGTCAGCCGCACGGGGCACGGTCACACGCGAGGCCGCCGCACCATGCCGGTCTCCGCGGACCGTGCCGGATCTATCGTCCGACGGCGTCCATCGCTTCCGGCACGTCCGCCGCGACCCGAGCCGGCAGGCCTTACAGCACGGTCAAACTGTGCGGGCGCCGGTTCACCGATTCGCCGCCGTCTTCGGTGACCAGCACGATGTCCTCGATCCGGGCGCCCCATTCGCCGCCGAAGTAGATGCCCGGCTCGATGCTGAACGCCATCCCCTGCCGCAGCACGGTCTCGTTGCCCGCCACGATGTAGGGCTCCTCGTGCACCGACAGCCCGATGCCGTGGCCGGTGCGGTGAATGAACGCCTCGCCGAAACCCGCCTCGGACAACAGGTTTCGCGCCGCGGCGTCGACGGATTCGGCGGTGACGCCCGGTCGCACCGCGGCCACGGCGGCGGCCTGCGCACGTTCGAGTGCGGCGTAGCGTTCGGCGATCTCCGGATCGGGCTCGCCCAGGACGTAGGTGCGGGTGGAATCGGAGAAATATCCGGGCTCGACGGGCCCGCCGATATCGATGACCACCACGTCACCTGCTTCGATGATCCGGTCGGAATGGCTGTGGTGCGGGTTGGCGCCATTGGGTCCGCTGCCGACGATGACGAAATCGGCGCGGTCGTGTCCCTCCTCGACGATCGCGGCGGTGATGTCGGCGGCGACCTCGGCCTCGGTGCGGCCCGGCTGCAACCACTCACCCATCCGGGCATGGACCCGGTCGATGGCCGCACCCGCGCGGCGCAGAGCGTCGATCTCGGCGGCATCCTTGATCATCCGCAACTCGCGGATGATCGGGGTCGCCGACACCGGCAGTGCCGTCAGCGCATCCGCGATCGGAAGCAGATGCAGGGCGGGCATGGCATCGTCGACCGCGACTCGCGCGCCCGCGTTCAGCGTCGATTTCACGACCCCGTACGGGTCCACGCCGTCCACCCACGACGCCATGTGCAATCCGAGCTCACCGGCGGCCGAGCCGTCCAGCGCGGCCAGCTCCAGCTTCGGCACCACCACCGACGGGGTTTCACCGCTGGCCGGGACGACCAGACAGGTGAGCCGCTCGAAGGATTGCGCGGCCGACCCCAGCAGATATCGCAGATCCGGTCCGGGCGTGATCAGCAGCGCGTCCAGATGCGCCGCGCGGGTCAGCTCCGCCGCCCGTTCCAGCCGCTTGCCGTAGATCTCGGCACCGAATCGTGACTCCGTATGCGCGCTCATGCGATACGACGTTACCCGCCACGCCGGACGCGGTCGGGCTATCACGACGTTCGCGACCGGGTCGTGGCCCGATTGTCGGTGCGGCCCGGTAGCGTCTGCGCCATGCTCACCTCCAGTGCGAGTGACCGGCCACTGCTGCTGCTCGACGGCGCCAGCCTGTGGTTCCGGGCGTTCTACGCCATCCCGGAGAAGATCACCGCGCCCGACGGCCGGCCGGTGAACGCACTGCGCGGTTTCACCGATATGGTCGCCGCGCTGATCACCCGGCACAATCCGGGCCGCCTGGTGGTGTGCCTCGACCTCGATTGGCGCCCGGCCTTCCGCGTCGAGCTCGTGCCCTCCTACAAGGCCCACCGGCTCGACACCGGCGCCGACGCCCAGCCCGGCGCCGAGGAGGTGCCCGACACCCTCACTCCACAGGTCGACATGATCGCCGAGGTGCTGGAGGCGGCCGGAATCGCGACCGCCGGTGCGGCCGGCCTGGAGGCCGACGACGTGATCGGCACCCTCGCCACCCGCGAACGCGACAACGAGGTGATCGTGGTCAGCGGTGACCGCGATCTGCTGCAGGTGGTGCGCGCCGACGCACCACCCGTCCACGTCTTCTACGTGGGCCGCGGGCTGGCCAAGGCCGAGCTCTGGGGCCCTGCCGAGGTGGCCGCGAAATACGGTGTGCCGCAAGAGAATGCGGGTCCTGCCTATGCCGATATGGCGACCCTGCGCGGCGATGCGTCCGACGGCCTGCCCGGCGTCGCGGGGATCGGCGACAAATCCGCCGCCACACTGATCTCGCGGTACGGCTCGCTCGAAGCGCTCGTGGCCGCCGTCGCCGACCCCGCCTCCGATCTGGCGCGCGGCGTGCGCGCGAAACTCGCTGCGGCCGAAGACTATCTGAAAGCGGCAGCGCCCGTGGTGCGGGTCGTCCGCGATGCCGAGGTCGAACTGTCCGGCCCCGACCTACTCCCCGCCGAACCGGCCGACCCGGACGGCCTGCGCGCGCTCGCCACCGCCTACAACGCCGAAAGCCCCGTCAAGCGACTGACCGCCGCCCTCGCGGCGAAAGCCTGACGCCCGCTGTTCGTCACCGTCGCGAAAAGCATTGACGGTCACCAGCTCTCGTGACAGTGAAGGCCCGGCGGCCGTCGAACACGATGGCATTCGCACGGCCGTCGGTCGGTCTCACGCTCGCGCCGCTCAGTTGGGGCGGCCGACCTCGTAGGTTCCGTCGTCCTTGGTGATCTTGACCGTGACCTTCTTCTGCTCGCCCCCGACCTTCAGGGTGCAGTCGAAGGTGCCACCGACCTCGACCTTCTGCCCCGAGGGGCAGCTGACGTTCTGGACGTCGTCGATGCCGTAGGAATCCTTGAGAACCTTCTGCACACCGTCCTGCACGGCCTTGTTGTCCAGTTTGTCGCTGCCGAGGAAGACGAAGGCGAGGACCACGGCGACGACCACCACGACCAGTACGCCGATACCGCCGAAGAGCAGGCCCTTCTTCGACTTCTTGGCGGGCGTGGTGCTCAGCTGCGGTTCCTGCATCCCCCACTGCTGCGACTGGTCGGGCTGCTGCGCCCATCCCTGCTGAGTGGGCTGCTGCGCCCACTGCTGCTGCGACGGCTGCGGCGGCTGTCCCCACTGCTGCTGGGTCGGCTCCCACGGCTGCGCCTGGGCCGGTTGCTGCTGGGGCCAGGACGGCTGGCTCTGGCCACCCCACTGCGGCTGCTGCGGCTGCTGCGGCTGCTGCTGTTGCGGGGCCCACTGCTGCTGCGACGGTGCGGGTTGGGCCCACTGGGGCTGCTGCGGCTGCTGGCCACCCCACTGCGGCGGCGGTCCGGACTGGCCGGGCTGCGGCTGCCCCGACCACTGCTGGGTCGGATCGCTGCTGTGGCCCTCCCCTGGGCCAGGGGTCTCGTTCGGTCCGTACGGGCCGCTCATGTGCCTGCCTCCACTCGCACTCGTCGTCTCACATCCCCCCGCGTGAGGTGATCAGGCCCTCACCACGGTCGGTACCGGTAGTCATCCAATCACAGCCCGGCACGCTACGCGGCGTCCACCGCCACAACGCCACGCCGGATGGCACGCACCGACTTGGCGGCGGTGGCGGCGATTTCGGTGTCGTCGGCGGTCTGGTGGATCTGGTCGAGCAGATCGATCACCTGCCGGCACCAGCGCACGAAGTCGCCCGCCGACAACGCACTGCCCTGATCACCACTGGCCAGCAACGATTCGGCCAATCCGTCGCCGCGGGCCCATTTGTAGATGCCGGTGACGAAGCCCAGATCCGGTTCCCGGGTCGGCGGCAGTTTGTGCTTGGCCTCGTCGGTGCGCAGCTGGCTCCACACGCCGATGGTAGCGCCGACCGCGCGCCGCACCGGCTCGGTCGGCCCGGACGGCCCGAGGTAGCCGCCCTCCTGCCGCGACTCGAAGACCAGCACCGACACCACGCCCGCGAGCTCGGCGGCACCGAGCCCGCGCCAGAGCCCCTGCCGAAGGCATTCGGCCACAACGAGATCCGCCTCGGTGTAGATCCGGGCGAGCCGCCGGCCGTCGGCGGTGACCTCCCCGCCGTCGACATAGCCACGCTCACTCAGGAGCGCGACGATCCGATCGAAGGTGCGCGCGAGCGAATTCGTTGTCGCAGCGACCTTCTGGCGCATCGACTCGGTCTCGCGCTCGAGCCGGTTGTAGCGCTCCCCCAGCCGGGCCAGCTGCTCTCGGTCGGGCCGGGAGTGGGCGGGATGAGCCCGCAGCGCCCGCCGCAATGTCGCCAGTTCCCGGTCGTCGGCCGCGCGGGCACGACCACCGCGCCGGCCCCGCCCGGGTACGGCGATTCCGGTGCTGCGCAACGCCGAGGCCAGATCGCGGCGCGCCCGCGCGGTGCGGTGGTCGACGTGGCGGGGCAGCCGCATCCGGCCCAACGGCTGAGCGGGGGTCGGGAAGTCGGCGGCCGAGACGCGGCCGGCCCAGGTGTCGGCGGTCAGCACCAGCGGCCGTGGATCGCCCGGACTCGCGTCCGGTTCCAGGATCACCGCGAGACCCTGGCGGCGCCCGGTCGGAATGGCTACCACGTCACCGCGCCGCAGCGAGGTCAGCGACTCGACCGCCGCCCCGCGCCGGTCGGCGCGGCCCTGGCGTTCCAGTTCGCGTTCACGCTGTTTGATCCGCTCCCGCAGCGACAGATATTCGAGGAATCCGTCGTCGCCGATCTGCGAGCGCAGCTTGCGCACCTGCGCCTCGTTGCGCTCGATACCGCGGACCAGGCCCACCACCGAGCGGTCGGCCTGAAACTGCGCGAACGAGCGCTCCAGCAGCTCTCGCGACTGCGCGGCGCCCATCCGGTCGATCAGGTTGATCGACATGTTGTAACCGGGCCGGAAGGAGCTGCGCAGCGGATAGGTGCGGGTCGAGGCCAGGCCCGCGACGGCGCTGGTGTCGACATCGGGGTGCCACATCACCACCGCGTGACCCTCGATGTCGATGCCGCGCCGCCCGGCTCGGCCGGTCAGCTGCGTGTACTCGCCGGGAGTCAGCTCGGCATGGGTTTCGCCGTTGAACTTCACCAGCCGTTCCAGCACCACCGTGCGTGCCGGCATATTGATGCCGAGAGCCAGTGTCTCCGTGGCGAATACGGCCCGTACCAACCCGCGGACGAACAGTTCCTCCACGGTATGCCGGAAGGCGGGCAGCATGCCGGCGTGATGGGCGGCCAGCCCGCGGAAGAGCGCCTCCCGCCATTCCCAGTAGCCGAGCACATCGAGGTCGGCGCGCGGCAGATCGCCGGTATGGCGTTCGATCACCGCCTCGATCTCCGCCGCCTCCTCGGGACGGCTCAGATCCAGGCGCGAGCGCAGGCACTGGGCGAGGGCGCCGTCGCAGCCGGCCCGGCTGAAGATGAATGTGATCGCCGGCAACAGCCCTTCCTCGTCGAGGCGGGCGAGCATCTCCGGGCGCGGCAGCGGCCGGAAGTCCCGGCGCGGACCGCCGCGGTGGCGCGGACCGGACCAGCCGTTCATTCGGTCGGCGGCCTCGCGATGTTTGATGTAGCGAACCAGATCCTCGTCGACGAGAATTTTCTGATCGCTGGACTTCGTATCGAACAGATCGAACAGCCGCCGCCCGACCATGACGTGCTGCCACAGCGGCACCGGCCGCGTCTCGTCGACGATGACCGCGGTATCGCCCCGCACGGTCTCCATCCACGCGCCGAACTCCTCGGCGTTGCTGACCGTCGCCGACAGGCTCACCAGCCGCACCTCCGGCGGCAGATGCAGGATGACCTCCTCCCACACCGCGCCGCGGAAGCGGTCGGCCAGATAGTGCACCTCGTCCATGACGACGAACGACAGCGCGTGCAGCGCGTCCGAACCCGCGTAGAGCATGTTGCGCAGCACTTCGGTGGTCATGACCACGACCGGGGCGTCCGGATTGATCGACTGGTCACCGGTCAGCAGTCCGACCGCGTCGCGGCCGTAGCGATCCACCAGATCGGCGTACTTCTGATTCGACAGCGCCTTGATCGGAGTGGTGTAGAAGCACTTGCCACCGGCCGCGCGGGCCAGGTGCACGGCGAATTCCCCGACGACGGTCTTACCGGCGCCGGTCGGCGCGCACACCAGCACACTGTGCCCGTTCTCCAGCGCCACGCAGGCCTGCTGTTGGAACGGGTCCAGGGAGAATTTCAGGTCGGCGGCGAATGCCGCGAGTTCGCCAGTCAGCGACGGTTGTCCCACGCTCAGAGGGTATCGGAGTAGTCCGACACCGGGCGCGGAGTTTTCGGCGCGGGCTCGGCCGAGACCGGTCCGCTCGCCGTCACAGGACGGGCCGGCTCCACCGGGCTCACCCCGTCCAGGTCGTCGGGTCCGACCAGCGGGGAGGCCTCGTCGTCGGACAGCGCGCCCCAGTTGTCGCCCCGGCGCGCGCGGCGTCGGTCGTTGAGCCGCGCGATCTGCACGGCCACCTCGAACAACACCGTGAGCGCGGCGGCCAGCGCCAGCATCGAGAAGGGATCCTGCGGGGTGACGATCGCGGCGAAGACGAACAGCCCGAAGATCATGCCGCGGCGCCACTTCTTGAGCCGCTCGTAGGTCAGCACGCCCACCATGTTCAGCCCGATGATCAGCAGCGGTGTCTCGAAGCTGACGCCGAAGATGATCAGCAGCTTGATGATGAATCCGAAGTACTGACTACCGCTCAGCGCGGTGATCTGCACATTGCTGCCGATTCCCATCAGGAAGCTCAGCGCGTGCGCCACCACCCAGTACGCGAGCACCGCGCCGGTGACGAACAGCACCACGCCGGAGGCGACGAAGCTGATCGCGTACTTGCGCTCCTTGGCGTAGAGGCCGGGCGTGACGAACGCCCACAGCTGGTACAGCCAGATCGGGCAGGCCATCACCACACCCGCGGTGAAGGCGACCTTGAACCGCAGCATGAACTGTTCGAACGGTGCGGTGGCCAGCAGCCGGCAGGCGCCGTCGGTGGTCAGTTGCGCACGATGTTCCGGCGGCAGCGAACAGTACGGGCCGCGCAGCAGATCACCCAGGCTCTCGATACCCAGGAAGGAGTGCGAGTACCAGAGGAATCCGAGGATTGTGGTCAGCGCCACCGCCAGCAACGACTTCAACAGTCGCGAACGCAACTCTTGCAGATGTTCGACCAACGACATGGTGCCGTCGGGATTCGTCCTGCGCCGGCTACGGCGGGGGTCGAACGGAATGCGCATGGATGTGACTGCCTCGCTGATCACCTGGCCGGATCCGGATGAAACGCCCAACCGCCATCGCACCGCCACCCCGCGGGCGTTGCCGGGGTGACGGCCTCGGGACGGACCGGATCAGGCCGTGTGACGATCCTTGTCGGCCTGCGGGGCCGGATTCACCGGCTGGGCAGGCGGCAGTTCCGCCGCGGGCGCCGACTGCTGCGCGGTGCCGGACGCGTTCGCCGACCCCGTATTCGCAGAACCCGCGTTCGCCGAGCCCTCGGAATGCATCTCGCTCATCTCGCTCTTGAAGATGCGCAAGGACCGTCCGAGACCCCGGGCGGCGTCGGGCAGCCGCTTGGCGCCGAACAGCAGCAGGATCACCAACGCAATGATGAGCCAGTGCGTCGGGCTCAATGAACCCATCGAAAACCTCCCAAGACTGTGGTATGTCCGATGCTACCGGACCCCGATCCGACGACTGCGCGCGTCGTCACCCGTGGAACGGCCGGATACCGGCGCGGGTTCAGCGCGATACCGGTCCCGGTGCCGCCGCGGTCGCGGCCCAGCGCAGCTCCGCGAGCAGGTCCGGGCCGGTCCAGCGTCGTTCGTCGCCGCTCTCGGCGGTCCGGATCAAGGCGACCAGCCGCGCGTTCACCGGGGTAGGCACGGCCACCATCCGGCCCAGCTCGACGATCTCCCCACAGAGCCAATCTATTTCGGTGCGCCGGCCCAGGGCCAGATCGTCGGCCATCGACGAGCGCGCCATCGGGTCCACCGCGAGCACCCGTCCGGCCACCCGCTCGAAGACGGCATCGGGAACGGTCAGCAGGCGGGCCATCACGCGCGGCGGCAGGACGGTCAACCGCGCGGGACGGATCCGGGCCCGCCGCATCACCGCGAGTGCCTCATTCTGGGCCAGCGCCAGGCAGCGCCGGTAGTCGCGGGTGGCCAGTTCCTCGCGCAGCGGCCGGCCCGACAGCGCGTTGATCGCGTTGTTGAGGTTGAGCAACAGCTTGGCCCATTGCACCGGGCGCAGATCGGAATGGCGGTCCAGGGGCAACCCGGCCCGCTCGAACAGCGGCGCGAATCGAGACAGCGCCGGATCGTCGGACACCGCCACGGTGCCGTCGGTCCCGCGATGGAAATGGCCGGGGCCGCTGTGGACGACGTTGAACATCACCATGCCCGCCGAGACCACCGCCGCGGGCAGCACCTCCCGGATCGCCGCATCGTTGCCGATGCCGTTCTGCAGGCTGATCACCGCCGTGTCCGCGCGCACCCGATCGCGCAGCTGCGCCGCCGCCTGGGCGGTCTGCGCCGATTTCACGGTGACCAGCACCAGATCGGCGGTGGCCGCGCTGTCCGGTTCGGTCTCGGTGCGGAAACCGCTCGCCGCGACGCGGTCGTCGCCGCCGTCCAGATCGGTCAGCCGCAATCCGTGGGTGCCGATCTCGTCCAGCAGCCGCGGGCGGCCGACGAAACTCACCTCGGCACCGGCGGCGGCGAGCTTGCCACCGACGAACAGACCGATGCTTCCGGCGCCGAGCACCGTCACCCGGAACGTCACGCGGGCCCGACCTCCTCGACCATGTTGCGGTCGTATCCGAGATCGCCGACGTGGTCGTAGGCGGCCAGCGCCGCGGCCGAACGTTCCCGCACCGCGCTCACCAGCTCGGGCGGTCCCAGCACGGTGACACCCGAACCGAAGCCGAGCAGCAGTCGCGCGATCCAGCCGAGCGTGGCGAACCGCATGGTGGCCTCGACGCTGCCGTCGGGGTGCACCACCACCGGATGCATCGGATACTGGTCCAGCACCCACCCGTAGTCGGCACGAATCCGCAAGCGCGCCAACGCAACTGCCGGATCGTCGGAGAACAGGTCGAGACCCGCGGACTCCTCGGTGGCGTGACTGGGCGGGTTCGCCGCCTCCTCGAGTTCGGTGGCCTCCTCGATCCGGTCGAACCGAAACAGCCGTACCCCCTCGGCCTGCCGGCACCAGGCCTGTAGGTAGGAGTTGTTGTCCACCAGCACGATTCGGATCGGATCGACGACGCGTTCGGACACCACATCCCGGCTCGCCGAGTAGTACACCAGCCGCAGCGCGCGCCCGTCGGCCAGCGCGGACCGCACGGTGGTCACCGCCGGCGCCTCGGCCGGTTCCGCGGTGTCGGGTTCGCTGCGATGCCCCGCCTCGCCGGAGATGGCGGATTCGATCTTGGCGGTGGCCGACCGGGCGGCCGTGGGATCGACCATGCCCGGCAGATCCGCGATCGACCGCAGGGCCACCAGCAGCGCCGTCGCCTCGATCGAGGTCAGCCGCAGCGGCCGCTCGATACCGGCGGAGAAGGTGACCTCGATGCTCTCCTCGGAGAACGACAGATCGATCAGATCACCGGGACCGTAGCCGGGCAGTCCGCACATCCAGAGCTGATTGAGGTCGCTCATCAGCTGTTTGGTGCTGACACCGAGTTCCGCGGCCGCCTCGGGCGCACTGATCCCCGGATTCGCGAGGAAGTACGGGACCATATTCAGCAGCCGGGACAGCCGCGTCGACAATCTGCTGCTCATCGCCGCACCCCCGCCCGGGCCGTCGCGACGCTCGCGCGTCTCATGCCGACACCTCCGTCCGTTCCAGTACCGACCGCAGCCGCGCGATCACATCGGCCCGCAGATCCTCCGGGGCCAGTACCAGCGCATCCGGGCCGAGACCGGTGATCAGCCGCGCCAGCCAGTCCCGCGACCGCACCGGCACCTCCACCACCGAACCCGGGCGCCCGGCGACCGTCTCCTCGGCGATCACCACCCCCAGCCGGCGGATCTCCTGGCCGCGGCCCTGCGCCACCCACACCGTCGCCGATCCGCTCACCGGCGCCGCACCCGTCACCTGCGCCACGATCCGGCGCAGATCCACATCCGCCGGTTTGTGCACCGCATTCTCGGGCCCGTACACCTCCACCTCCACCCCGATCCGCGACAGCCGGAAGGTTCGCACCGCATCCCGGTCGCGGTCGTGGCCGACCAGATACCATCGCCCGTGCCGGGTCACCACACCCCACGGCTCCACATCGCGCGTGGTGTAGGGCGCGTTGTGGGTGACCCGATGCTCGAATCGCACCGCCCGCCCCGCATCGATGGCCGCCAGCAGTTTGCCCAGCGCGGCCTCCGACCCGCGAGTGCGCGCCGGTACCGCGGGCACCGACGCCGAGGCCGCGTCCGCGTCGACGTGCACGCCGGCGGCCCGCAACTTGAGCACGGCGCTCTCCGCGGCACTGGCCAACTCCGGGGACTCCCACAACTGCACCGCCACCGCGACCGCCGCCGCTTCCGCGCTGGTCAGATCGATATCGGGCAGTTCGTAGGCATCGCGATTGATGCGATAGCCCTCCTGCCCGGAGAACCGGCCCACCGGGCCGACCTCGAGCGGGATCCCCAGATCCCGCAGTTCGTTCTTGTCGCGCTCGAACATCCGGCTGAACGCCTCGTCGCTGGCCGACTCCTCGTAGCCGGCAACGCTGTCGCGAATGCGCTCCGCGGTCAGGAACTGCCGGGTCGACAGCAGCGCGATCACCAGATTCATCAGCCGCTCGACCTTGGAAATCGCCACCCGACACAGAGTAATCGGACTCCCGGAACGACGGTGCACCACCGCACCGATCCGCGCCGGGATATCGCTGCCGGAATCCGGATCGACCGGCCCCGCGGACCACCGCGGGCCGACACCTCACATCGAGGCGATCAACCGATCCACGCGCTCGTCCACGGACCGGAAGGGGTCCTTGCACAAGACCGTGCGCTGCGCCTGATCGTTCAGCTTCAGATGCACCCAGTCGACGGTGAAATCGCGACCCGCCTCCTGCGCGGCGGTGATGAAATCACCGCGCAGTTTGGCCCGCGTCGTCTGCGGCGGGGTCGTCACCGCGGCATCGACCGCCTCGTCCTCGGTGATCCGCTTGACCAGACCCTTGCGCTGCAGCAGATCGAACACCCCGCGACCGCGCTTGATGTCGTGATAGGCCAGATCCAGCTGGGCGATCTTCGGATCCGACAACTCCATCGAGTACCGGTCCTGGTAGCGCTGGAACAGCTTGCGCTTGATCACCCAGTCGATCTCGGTGTCGACCTTCGCGAAATCCTGCGCCTCGACCGCGTCGAGCGTGCGCCCCCACAGGTCCACCACGGCGTCCACCTGCGGATCGCGCTCGCGATTGCGCAGATGCTCGACCGCGCGGGCGTAGTACTCGCGCTGGATGTCGAGCGCGCTGGCCTGGCGGCCACCCGCCAGCCGCACCGGTCGCCGGCCGGTCAGATCGTGGCTGACCTCGCGGATCGCGCGGATCGGATTGTCGAGCGCGAAATCGCGGAACGACACCCCGGCCTCGATCATCTCCAGCACCAGCGCCGCGGTGCCCACCTTCAGCATGGTGGTGGGTTCGGCCATATTCGAGTCGCCGACGATCACATGCAGGCGGCGGTACTTCTCCGCGTCGGCATGCGGCTCGTCACGAGTGTTGATGATCGGCCGCGACCGCGTGGTCGCCGACGACACCCCCTCCCAGATGTGCTCGGCCCGCTGCGACAGGCAGAACGTGGCCGCCTTGGGCGTCTGCAGGATCTTTCCGGCACCGCAGATCAGCTGCCTGGTCACCAGGAACGGCAACAGCACATCCGAGATCCGGGAGAACTCGCCGGCCCGCACCACGAGGAAGTTCTCGTGGCACCCGTAGGAGTTGCCCGCCGAATCGGTGTTGTTCTTGAACAGATAGATGTCACCGCCGATCCCCTCCTCCGCCAAGCGCTGCTCGGCATCGATCAGCAACTCCTCGAGCACCCGCTCACCCGCGCGATCGTGGGTGACCAGCTGAACCAGCGAGTCACATTCGGCCGTCGCATACTCCGGATGGGAACCGACATCGAGATAGAGCCGCGCTCCGTTGCGGAGAAATACGTTCGAACTACGGCCCCAGGACACCACCCGGCGGAACAGATACCGGGCCACCTCGTCAGGACTCAACCGACGGTGACCGTGGAACGTGCACGTCACCCCGAACTCGGTCTCGATCCCCATAATTCGTCGCTGCACACCATCGACATTACGGCAAAGCGAACGGCGAAAGTGGCTGTGCGAGCAAGCGGTTGCATACGGGTTCACAACAATATGGGCTGCACTCGATGGCGCCGTCTCCGGCAGCGCGGGCTGTGCGGCTCCCCGGCCTGGTCGTCGGGCGCCCCACCGCATACCCGTCCGTGGGGCACAGAGCGGACGCTCGATGACGACGAGACCGCAAAGCAGCAGGTCGCGGGCGCGGACGAGAAGTCGCCGGGACCGAGCGTACACCTGCGGCTACCTGCACGGACGCCCGCGGCAGGCAACGCGGAGACGACGACGCCCGGCCCCCTTCACGCGATCGGAATGGGGCCGGGCGTCCAGGTCGAGCGCTACCAGCGGTTACGGGTTGGAGGGGTCGCCGGCGGAGGGAGTCTCCGGCTCGGCGTTCTCCTCACCCGCACTCGCCGCACCGTCGGCGGAGAGCAGCGTCTCCAGTGTGGCGTGCGGAACGCGGCGGAAGGCCCGGCGCGGACGGGCCTGCTCCAGGGTCGCCACCTCCAGCGAGGACACCGCGATACCACGCTTGTCCTTGTCGCTGTTGTCCGGCGACCCCTTCTGCAGGGCGTCCACGGCGGTGCGTATCGCGGCCCGCAATTCCAGGCCCGGCTGGAACGTGTCCTTGAGCGCGGTACTGATCGGGTCGGTATTGCCGCCCATCACCACGAAGTCGCGCTCGTCGACGATGGAGCCGTCGAAGTTGATCCGGTACAGGACCGAATTCGACGCCTGCTCCGGATAGCCGACCTCACCGATGCAGATCTCGACCTCGTAGGGCTTGAGCTGGTCGGTGAAGATCGTGCCCAGGGTGGAGGCGTACATGTTCGCCAGCGCCCGCCCGGTCACATCTCGCCGGTCGTACTGGTATCCACGCAGGTCGGCCTGCAGGATTCCACCACGACGCAGACTTTCGAACTCGTTGTACTTGCCGACCGCAGCGAAGCCGATGCGGTCGTAGAGTTCGCTCACCTTGTGCAGCGTCGCCGAGGGATTCTCGGCGACGAACAGCACACCCTTGTCGTACACCAGCACCACGACACTGCGTCCCCGGGCGATACCTTTGCGCGCAAGTTCGGTCTTGTCGCGCATGATCTGTTCGGCCGACGCGTAGTACGGCAGTGTCATGGACGCACACTCCCTTCTTCGGCCACCCGCTCGTCGACGATCGAGCGCGCGATCTGCTCGAGCCGATCGCCCGAAACCTCCAGCGCACCTTCGGCATTGATGACGATCGCCGTCGGATAGATGCCGCGCTGCAGATCCGGACCGCCGGTGGCGGTGTCGTCGTCCGAGGCGTCCAGCAGCGATTCGACGGCGATGCGCAGGGCGCGATCCTCGTCCATGTCGCGGCTGTAGGTCTTCTTCAACGACGACTTGGCGAACATCGAGCCCGAGCCGGTGGCGGTGTAGCCGAAGCGCTCTTCGCTGCGGCCGCCGACCACGTCGTAGGACACGATGCGGCCGGCCCGCTCCGGATCGGTGGCCTCGAGGTCGTAACCGACCAGAATCGGCACCACCGCCAGGCCCTGCAGTGCCGCGGGCAGATTGTCGCGAACCATCTTCGACAGCTTGTTGGCCTTACCGTCGAAGGTCAGCGGCACGCCCTCGATCTTCTCGTAATACTCCAGCTCCACCGCGAACAGGCGGATCATCTCGACCGCCACACCCGCGGTACCGGCGATGCCGGCCGCGGAGAAGGTGTCGGTGATGTACACCTTCTCCATATCGCGGCTGGCCAGCAGGTTGCCCTGGGTGGCCCGGCGGTCGCCGGCGATCAGCACACCGCCGCGGTAGGTCACCGCGACGATCGTGGTGCCGTGCGGCGCCAGGTCTCCGGCCGAACCGTTACCCCCGGACGCGCGCCCGAAACCGTTGCCGGGCAACAGTTCCGGCGCGTTTTCGCGCAGATATTCGGAGAATGACGAGAGGGCGTACCCCATGTGGAGCCGCAAGGGGTCACCTGATGTCACTGGCCGCCTTTCTGGACGTAGGCACGCACGAAGTCCTCCGCGTTCTCCTCGAGCACGTCATCGATCTCGTCGAGCAGGTCGTCGGTCTCCTCGGCCAGCTTTTCGCGGCGCTCCTGTCCCGCGGCCTCGACACCGGCCGCGTCGTCGTCCTCGTCGCCACCACCGGCGCGCTTGGTCTGCTCTTGTGCCATAGCAGCCGACCTCCTCTGTACTGATCATCGGCGAGCATCGGAAACCTCCGATGCTCGTCCCTCAACACTACCCAGCGACGGTGACAACATGCCGGATTACATCGCAATGTGCCCCCGCCGCAACGTCACAGCACGCCGTGCCACCCCGGCACGAACGCACCGCCGGCGGCCCGGCCGCCCGGTCAGGACGTGAGCTGCTTGACCAGTTCGGCGGCCGTACCGGCGCCCTCGAGCAACTTGCCGACGTGGGATTTCGTCCCGCGGCGCGGTTCCAGGGTGGGAATGCGGACCAGCGAGTCGCCGCCCAGGTCGAAGATCACCGAATCCCAGCTCGCCGCGGCGATATCGGCGCCGAAGCGGCGCAGGCATTCGCCCCGGAAGTAGGCGCGGGTGTCGGTCGGCGGGTTGGTCATCGCGTCGGTGACCTGCTGTTCGGACACCAGCCGCTCCATCGAACCGCGCGCCACCAGGCGGTTGTAGAGGCCCTTGTCCAGGCGCACATCGGAGTACTGCAGATCCATCAGATGCAGTTTCGGCGCCGCCCAGCCCAGGCCCTCGCGGCTGCGCATGCCCTCGAGCAGGCGCAGTTTGGCCGGCCAGTCGAGCAGGTGCGCGCAGTCCATGGGGTCGCGTTCGAGCAGGTCGAGCACGTGCGCCCACTTCTCCAGCACATCGGTGACGCGGGCGTCGTCGGTGCCCTCGCGGTCGTGGAACTTCTCCACCCGGTCGAGGTAGATCCGTTGCAGCGCAAGGCCGGTCAGTTCGCGGCCGTCCACCAACGCGACCGTGGCACGCAGGCTCGGGTCGTGGCTGATGGTGTGCACGGCGGTGACCGGACGCGCCAGCTGCAGATCCGACAGGTCCTCGCCGGCCTCGATCAGATCCAGCACCAGCGCGGTGGTGCCGACCTTGAGGTAGGTCGACCATTCCGCCAGGTTGGCGTCGCCGATGATCACGTGCAGGCGGCGGTACTTGTCGGCGTCGGCGTGCGGTTCGTCGCGGGTGTTGATGATGCCGCGCTTGAGGGTGGTCTCCAGGCCGACCTCGACCTCGATGTAGTCCGAGCGCTGCGACAGCTGGAATCCGGCATGGTCGCCGGACTGCCCGATGCCGACCCGCCCCGACCCGGTGACCACCTGGCGGGAGACGAAGAACGGCGTCAGGCCGACGATGATCTGATTGAACGGCGTATCGCGGTTCATCAGATAGTTCTCGTGGGTGCCGTAGGAGGCACCCTTACCGTCGACGTTGTTCTTGTACAGCTGCATGCGCGGCGCACCCGGCACGCTGGAGGCATAGCGGGCGGCGGCCTCCATGACCCGCTCACCGGCCTTGTCCCAGATCACCGCGTCCAGCGGGTCCACGACCTCCGGAGCCGAATATTCGGGGTGGGCGTGGTCGACGTAGAGGCGGGCGCCGTTGGTGAGGATCATGTTCGCCGCGCCGACCTCGTCGGCGTCGATCACCGGCGCCGGCCCGTTGAGCCGGCCCAGGTCGAAGCCGCGGGCATCGCGCAGCGGCGATTCCACCTCGTAGTCCCAGCGCGTGCGCTTGGCCCGGGGTACGCCCTCGGCCGCCGCGTAGGCCAGCACCGCCTGGGTGGACGTGAGAATCGGGTTCGCCGAGGGTTCCGTCGGTGTCGAGATGCCGTACTCGACCTCGATTCCGATGATGCGCTGCATGGGTCGAGCCTAGGCGACGCGCGGGATCCCCGGGGCCGCCCGGGTGCGGTGGCCCGTCACCGCAGCGCTGCGCGCCGCGAATTCAGTTGACCGCCAGCGGGTCCGAGGCCGCGGCATCGGACCGGGCGACCAGATCGGCGACGGTGGCGTCCCGGTCCAGCGGAACCCCCAGACTGCGCGCATTGCTCTCCAGCAGCCCGAGCACCGATTCGGTCACGATCGCCTCGATCTGCTCCGATCCCAGCGCCGAAGCGGTGTCTGCGCGCCAGCTGTTGACCACGCCGTCGACGAAGCCGACGATGCCGAAGGCCATCGGCCGGGCCCGTACAGGATCGATCCCGACGCGCGCGGCGGCGGTGGCGAACAGATCCGCGAGCCGGGCGCCGATGCGGTCGCGGGCCCCGGCCAGCGCGAGCGACGAATCTCCTTGCGGGGCACTCGCCGCCAGGAAGCGGTGCAGCTGCGGATGCGATGCCACCCATCCGACATAGGTGCCGACCGCCCCCCGCACCGCGTCTTTGACCGTGCCGTCCGCCCGCAGCGTCGGAAGCAGTTGTTCGAGTAGCGATTCCAGGATCCGGCCGCGAATCTGCTCGTCCAGATCGGTCCGCCCGTCGAAGTGGCGGTACACCACCGGACGCGGCAGGCCCAGCCGGTCGGCGATCTGCTGGACCGACACCTCGGCGCCGTTCTCCTCGATTACCGCGACCGCGGCCTCGATCACCTCGGCACGCCGCCGCTGTTTGTGCCCGTTCCAGCGGGTACTGCGACCGTCCACACCGGCCGCGGCGGACCGTTCCGCACGCCGCGGGGGCCGCTGTCCACCGGTTTCACTCACATGTCAACGATACTCATGCGGTATTGACCGATACATGCCGTCTCACTAACCTTGGTGTTACAGCCTGTCTCGGTAATTCGATTCGTTTGGAGCGCAGTCATGGGCAACGACGCCACCCTGCTCCCGCGGGATACCTTCGCGCAGCGCCTGCTGCTCGGTTCGGTCCGCAAGTCCTACGACCCGGTGGTCGATCTGGACTGGGACGCGCCACTGGATCCGGACAAGTTCTTCCTGCCGCCGGAGGTGGTCTCGCTCTACGGCACCGCACTGTGGGAGGGGATGTCGCCGGAGCAGCGGCGCGAACTGTCGCGGCAGGAGCTCGCGAACATCCTCTCGGTGGGAATCTGGTTCGAGAACATCCTGAACCGGCTGCTGTTGCGGGAGTTGATGAACGGCGACCCCACCTCGCACCGCTCGCACTACACGCTGACCGAGATGGGCGACGAATGCCGGCACATGACCATGTTCGGCAAGTTGATCGACCGCATCGACGCCCGGCCCTATTGGCCCAAAGCTCCTGCCCGGCTGGCGATCTCGTCGCTGCAGCTGGTTCTGCACGGCCCTATGGTGTGGGTGGGCGCGTTGGTCGGCGAGGAGATCTTCGACGCGCTGCAACGCCGCACCATCGACGATCCGCAGTTGCAGCCGGTGGTGGCGCGCACGTTCCGCGTCCACGTCACCGAGGAGGCGCGTCACATCGGCTTCGCCCGCGACGCACTCGCCCGTCGCGTGCCGGCGATGTCGCGGGCGGAACGCGCCTATGTGCGCCTGTGTGTCGCCGTGGCCGCACCGCTGTTCGTCCGGCTGATCACCAACCGGCATATGTACATTCGGGCCGGCCTGGACGGGCGGGCGGCCACGCGGGCCGCGCTGGCCAATCCGCACGCGCATCGCATGCTCGCGGCCGGGGCCGCCGACCTCGGCGCATTTCTGGACGAGAACGGTCTGCTCGGCCCGATCGGCAAGCGGGTCTGGCGGCGGCGGGGGTTGCTCGGATGAGGCCGGTCCGGCACAGCCCGGGTGGCGTGGCCGTCGTCGCTGCCCGGCCGTCGGCTCCGATCGTCGCGGCGACGCTGCGGCGCAACGGAATGCGCGATCTCACCGTCCTCGGCTCGACCTCGCGCACGGCCGATCGGCCGCCGCCCGCGGTGCACACCATGGAATTCGACGGCGCACATGACCTCTGGCGGCTGCGTTCCGACGACGGCACGACCACGGCCGCCGTGGTGGTCCTCGCCGATGCCGACCTCGACCCGCGCCGCGTCGCCGGAGTCGGTGCCGACCTGCATACGCTGCTGGCCGGTGGCCGGGTGGCCCATCTCGGCACGACGATGCACGAGATGCCCAACCTGTTCTGGACCCACTCACCCGCCGGCGCGAACTGGCCGCACCATCCGGTGCAGGCCCGCGCCGAATACGCCGCGCGCTGCATCGCGGCGATGCGCCGGGCCGGTTGTAGCCGGATCCAGCTGCGACGTGCCGTCCAACACGAATCGGCTCGCCGCTGGGCGGCGAATCCCCGCCCCGGCCGGCGGCTGCCGCGACCGGATTCCGATCACTTCGACACGACCGTCGCCGCCGAGCGGGCGCCCGCCTACGAGTACGCCGGTCCGGCCGTACTCGACGCGCCGGGCGCCGAACTCGCGGTGACGGTCGCGCTGAACGGGCATCCGGACCCGATCGACGGCCACTACCACTGGTACGGCCGTCTCAGCGCCGCGGAGCCGGACCGCCTGCCCGATCCGGGGCGCGGTGCGGTATCGCTGCGCATCCCGGGCGGCGAGCCCGCCCCGGGCCGGCTGCAGGAGCGCGACCCGTGGGGACATCTGCGGATCGCCGGAATCGGACGACCCCCGTTTCCCCTGGCGGACAACGGCATTCACTGAGAACGGGCGGTCAGCCCGGGATCTTGTCCAGGAATCCGTGCACGCGGGCGATGCGATCACCGTCGAGAACGACCACATCGAAGCCCACGATCAGCGGTTCGGCGCCGGGAGTGCCCAGCGTCCACGTGAATCGCAGCTGGTCGTGGTGTCCGTCGACCGGTCCGAGACCGAATCGCATACCGGCGAACTGTTCCCGGACGCCGGCGATCATCTCGTCGATCGCGGCGACTCCTTCGACGGCCGCGAGCGGATCGGTGTAGGTGGCATCCGGCCGGTACAGCTCGTCGAGCAGTTTGCGCCGGGCCGGGGCCTCGGCTTCGTTCCAGGTGTCGATGTAGCGCTGGGCGACGGTGTCGTAGGTGCTGGTGGTGGTTTCGTTTTCGCTCATATGACGAGCATGTCGCAGTGCGCGCGCCCGGTCGATTACCCGTCGGGTAATGCCGCGCCACACCGAAGTCGTTGCCGCGCAGCCGGTCTGGACCTCCGGCCGCGCGGCCCGGGAAGGATTACAGCACCGATTTCAGCGATTGCCCGTCCCGCGCGACGACGGCCCGGCCGTCGGGGGTGACCACGATCGGTCGCTGGATCAGCTTCGGGTTGCTCGCCAGCGTCTCGATCCACTGCTCGCGATCGGCCTCCGTCCGCGACCAGCCCGCCATACCGAGCTCTTTGGCCTCCGGTTCACCGGTGCGGGTGATGTCCCAGGGCTCCAGGCCGAGCTGGGCCAGAACCTCGCGCAGATCCGCCACGGTCGGCGGATCGTCGAGATACTGCCGCTCGATGTAGTCCACCCCGGCCTCGTCCAGCGCGGCTTTGGCCGCGCGGCTCTTGGAACAGCGAGGGTTGTGCCAGATCTGCGTGTGCCCGGAAGTCATAGCCGAAACCCTAGCGCGCCGGCCCGGTCGCGATGAAGGAGCTAATTTGCCCGAAAGGCAAACCTTCCTGTCGTGCACTATTGAAGTGACTCGCACTTTCGCCGATACTGAGTTCATGACCACGGAGCCGGCCCTCGGGCTGCGGGAACGCAAAAAGCTCGATACGCGGCGCGCACTCAGCGATGCCGCACTCGAGCTGATGTTCGAACGCGGCCTGGACCAGGTGCTGCGCGAGGACATCGCCGCCCGCGCGGGGGTCTCGGTGCGGACGTTCACCAACTACTTCGCCAACAAATACGAGGCACTGGCGTACCGGCAGATCGACCGGATTTGCCGAGGGATCGAGCTGTTGCGGGCACGGCCGGCCGGTGAGCCGCTGTGGGTCGCGATCACCGAGGCGATGCTGGAACCGTTGCGGGTCGACGGCCTCGATGCCGATCCACCGCCGCGCGACCGGCTGGCCGAGGTCCGCAAGCTCGTCGGCAGCCCCGAGGCGCAGGCAGCACTGACGCGCACCACCACCGACGCCTTCACCGAGGCGGTCGCCGAACGCACCGGCACCGATCCCGGCACGCTCTACCCGCGGCTGGTCGCCGAAGCCGTGCTCGGGGCACTGGTGGCGGCGATCGAGGTCTACCCCCGGTGCGATCCCCCGGCCTCGATCACCGCGCTGACTCGGCAGGCACTGGAACTGGTCGCCGCCGGCCTACCCGAACCCAGCTGACCTCTCCACCTTTTCCTCGAAACTGCCTATCCCACAAAGGGGTTGATTTGTCATGCCCGAAAACATCTGTGAGGTACTGATTTCCGGTGCCGGACCGAACGGACTGATGCTGGCCTGTGAACTCGCACCGGGCGGCGTCACGGCGACCGTCCTGGAAGAGCTGCCCGCCCCCAGCACCGAACCCAAGGCCAACGGCCTCGTCGGGCAGGTGGTACGGCTGATGGATATGCGCGGCTTGTACCGCCCCGCCGCAGGTGACGATGCTCCCGCGATCCCGCAACCGCTTCCGCGCTACTCGTTCAGCGGGCTGCCGCTGGACCTGGCAGAATTCGCGGACAACCCCTTGTACGCCCTGCCGATCCCGCAACCGCGACTGGTCGCGCTGCTCGTCGCCCGCGCGCGGGAGCTGGGTGTGGCGGTCCGCTGGGGACACCGCCTGCACGATCTCGAATCCCACCGCGACCAGGTAATCGCGACCGTCGACGGTCCCGACGGCGACTATCGCATCCGGGCCCGCTATCTGGTCGCCGCGGACGGCGGGAAGAGTGCGGTGCGCAAGCTGGCCGGAATCGATTTTCCCGGCTGCACGGTAGCCGATCGCGTCACGCGATTCGGCCATGCCACCGTTCCGGACGGGCTGCGAACACCCGACGGCGGCATAGACATTCCCGGCGCGGGACGGTTCCACTTCGGCCACAACCGCGTGGACAAGGGCATGTTCATCTTCGCCGAGTTGACCCCCGGTCGGCCGATGATCGGAGTGAGCGAATACGGCACCGACCGTGTCCCGGCCGAGGACGAACTCATGACCTTCGCGGAGCTCCGCGAGAGCATCGAGCGAGTTCTCGGAGCCGATGTGCCGATCACCCCGCCGACCGGCGCCGGCCCCCATGCGTTGCGCCGCACCGTCGGTCAGAACACCCGGCTGGCGGAGCGTTATCGCGAGGGTCGAGTGCTGCTTCTCGGAGATTCCGCGCACGTACACTCCGCGATGGGTGGCCCGGGGCTGAATCTCGGACTGCAGGATGCGGTCAATCTGGGCTGGAAGCTGGCGGCGGAGGTCAACGGCTGGGCACCGGCCGGACTGCTGGACACCTACGAGAGCGAACGCCACCCGGTAGCCGAGCGCGTGATGATGCACAGCCTGGCCCAGAGCGCGTTGATCGCACCGGGACCCGAAATCTCCGGATTACGCGACCTCGTCGCGGAACTGGTACGGATCCCGGCCGTCGCCGCCCACCTCGCCGAACTACTGGCCGAGTCCGACACCCGCTACGACGTCGGCGACGACCATCACCTGTCCGGACGGCTGGTCCCCGACTACTCGGTCACCACGGACGGCACTCGTGTGCGGATCGCCGACCTGCTGCACACCGCACGGCCGCTGCTGATCGACGGCACGGGCGTAGCGGCCGCCGCAGCGGCGGAATGGCGGGAGCGTATCGAAATCGTTTCCGGCGCAATCACTCTCACGGAGTCGAACCGGGGCGTCGACACCGCGGCCGGAACCGACATCGCGAGCACGCCGACGGCGATGCTGCTGCGCCCCGACGGGTACATCGCATGGGCGACCGACGACGCGAGTGCCGACGGTCTGCATCGGGCCCTCACCCGGTGGTTCGGCGCAGCACCGGTGCTGTCGCACGCGCAGTGAGGTGGCGCACCGAAATCACAGGTGCATCCACTCCGGCCACATCCGCGACCACGGCTGCGTCGGGCCGGTGCAGTCGAAGATCGTGACATCGCGGGTGTTGCCGACGAAGCCGAGCCGGGTGTCGACCCTGCCGACCGGGGTGAGCGAGGTGCACCGGCCGCGCAGGTCCGCCTCCTCGCCACCGACGATCAAGGCGGTCGTGGCACTGTCGGGCGGGGCGCCGAAGTAGCCGAATCCGCGGCTGGGGCTGTAGACCGGCGGCAGGTCCCCGTGGCCGAGGTGGTCGAGGGCGCTCGCCTGCCAGTAGGTGTCGGCGACGACGACAGCGCGGTCCCGGCGCGCGGCGGGCAGCCCGCGATAGGCCGTCGTGACCGCCGCGGTGAGCTCCGGCCAGCCGAATTGCCCGTAGGTGCCGATCGCTATCGCCGCCGAGACGTCGTCTCGGGGTGGCTCGACCGCCGAGGCCGGACGCCACGGCAGCGAGGTCACGATCGTGGCCACCGCCGCAACCGTCACGACCGCGGTCGCGCCACCGGCGATCCGGCGGCCGACCGCCGCCCGCGCTCGCAGCCAGTGCACCAGCGCGACAGCGCCGGCCGCGAGCACTACCCCGTACATCCCGGCCGGGTAGTACACTCGGCCGCCGGTGACGAGGAAGACGAGGTCGACCAGAATCAGGGTGGCACCCAGAAAACGATACGGCCGCAACGGTTTCCAGCGCAGCAATGCCCACAGCCCGCCCAGCAGCACCGGGACGCCGAGAACGCCGGCCAGGATCAGCGAGATCGGCACGAACAGCAGCCGGCCGCCGATGATCGCCTGTTCGGATGCGATCTCCGCGCCCATCGCCAGTTGCGGCCAGCCGTGACGCACCTGCCAGATCACCTGCGGCACCGCCGACAGCACGGTGACTCCGGCACCTGCCCACAGCAGCGGACGGCGCAGCAACTCGCGGGGACCGAAGACCACACAGCTCACGGTCAGCGCGATCCAGAAGAAGGGAATCAGCCATTTCACCTGTAGGTCCACCGCCGTCACGAGACCGGCGATCAGCAGCAGGCCGTCGCGGCGGGTCCGCACCCACCGCACCACGAGCCAGGTGATCAGCACCCACAGTGCGGTATCGACGGTGTTGGTGGTCAGCATCGACCCCTGCAGCAGCAGAAACGGCGAGCACGCGTAGGTGAGGGCGGCCAGTGCCTGCGCGATGCGCCCGCCACCGAACTCGCGAGTGATCATGGCGCACAACCCGACCGCCGCGACCGTGATCAGCACCGCGGGCAGACGCAAGGCCGGATAGGAGCCGGGAACGAGCGCGTCCATCGTCCGGGCCAGCAGCGGCAGCATCGGGCCCTGATCGGCGTAACCCCAGCTCAACCGGCGACCGGCGGCGAGGAAGTAGAGTTCGTCGCCGAAATATCCGTACCTCGAGGCCGCGAACAGCAGCGCCGCTGCGCCGAGGGCGGTGATCGGCGCGACCACCGGCCACGCGAACGGTGGAATCGCGGCCGATTCGGTCGCACCGCGCGCGTCGGCCGATTCGGTCGCACGGCGCGCTCCGGTGTCGGACTCGCACACATCGGTCACCGGCACACTCCTGTAGTGGATTCGTGGGGACGTCTGCGAACGTATCGGTTTCCGGCCGCCACGGAGTCGCCCCGTAGACCGATCCGCGGTCAGCCTCGAGAGGTATGCCGGCCCATCCGTACGGCGGATCAGGGCTGCCAGGAAAGGAATTCGATCAACTGGCCGGGCCGGGCCTGGCCGAGCAGATCGACATCGGCGTCGATCACGGTGCCCACCACGGGATAGCCACCGGTGATCGGCCGGTCGGCCAGCAGCACCACCGGGCGACCCGCGGGTGGCACTTGAATCGCCCCCAAAGCCATTCCCTCGGTGGGCAATTCGGCATCGTTCGCCCGCCGCAGCGGTGGGGCGTCACCGTGGCGGTCCAGGCGCACACCGATCCTGTTGGTGTCGGTGGAGACCGCCCAGGCGCCGGTGAACAGATCGGCGGGATTGTGGAACCAGTCCGCGCGCGGCCCGAGCCCGACCCGCACCCGCAGCGTCCCCTGGGTGAGCGGCGCGACGGGAGCCATCTCGACCGTCGGCCAGCCACGCGGCGGGGCGCCGACCGGTAGGGTGTCGCCCCGGCGCAGCGGTTCGGGACCCAATCCTGCCATGGTGTCGCGGCTGCGCGATCCGAGAACCGGCTCCACCGCGATCCCGCCACGCACCGCCAGATAGCAGCGCAGGCCCGCCTCGGCCATGCCGATCCGCACCCGCTGCCCGGCCGCGACGAACAGCACCGAAGCCGGGGGTTCGGGCCGGACGCCGACGCTGATCGGTACCGGCGCTCCGGTGATGCTCACCACCGCCGGGGCGTCGAATTCCACGCTCAGCCCGCCCAGCACGCATTCGATGGCGGCCGCCGATTCGGCATTGCCCACCAGGCGGTTCGCCAGCCGCAGCGCCCGCCGGTCCACGGCCCCGGAGACTCCGACCCCGGCATGGAACCAGCCGGGCCGGCCGAGATCCTGCACGGTGCTCAGCGCGCCCGGTTCGAGCACCCGCATCCGCGCCGCCGGGGATCTCACCGATCCACCGCCTCGAACCGGACCCGGGTACCCGCGCGCAACAGCGCCGGTTCGGGCCGCGCCACATCCCACAGGACCACGTCGGTACGGCCGATGATCTGCCAGCCGCCCGGCGAACTGCGCGGATAGACGGCGCTGTATCCACCCGCCAGGGCGACCGACCCCGCCGGAACGACGGTCCGGGCCTGCGAGCGCCGCGGCACCGACAGTCCGGCGTCGGGCGCGTGCAGATAGCCGAAGCCGGGCGCGAAACCGATGAACGCGCACCGCCACTGGGCATCGGTGTGCCGTTCGACCAGTTGCCCGGGTGTGATGCCGAGAAGTTCGGCGGCGTCGGCGAGGTCGGGGCCCTCGTAGCGCACCGGAACGGTGACCACATCCGCCGCGGCCGCACTGTCGGAATCGGCGTCCGATGCGAGATCCAGTGCGCGCACGCGTGATTCGATCGCTGCGGGGTCGATGCCGGGACACAGTGTGAGCAGGACGGTCCGGGCGGCGGGCAGGAGGTCGGCCACGCCGTCGATCGGCGCCCGCCGCAGGTGGTCGAGCAGCAGCGGCAGCTGGGCGGCGTCGGCCGGTTCGAGCAGCAGCGCGCGGTCGCCCGCGGGCCGCACGGTCACCGCGCTCATGTGAAACTCCGCAGTTCGACGCCCTTGTCCAGCAGCGACTGCCGGATCGAGCGCGCCATCCGGACGGCATCGGGCGAATCGCCGTGGACGCAGAGGCTGCGCACCTCGACCCGCACCGGCTCACCGGCCACCGTGTGCGCGTGCCCGTCCACGGCGATCGACACCGCCTGTCCGAGCGCCGCCTCCGCGGCCAGCACCGCACCGGCTCGCCCGCGCGGCACCAGCCTGCCCTCGGGCGTATAGGCCCGGTCGGCGAAACCTTCCGCGTGGAACGGGATTCCGGCCGCCTCCGCCGCGCGTGCCAGTTCGGAATCGGCGGGGCCGAGCAGGCTCAACTCCTCGAAGGCGAGCAGCGCCGCGACCACCGCCTCGGCCGCCGCCGGATCCGATGCCGCCGAGTGATACAGCGCGCCATGGGGTTTCACATAGCGCACCCGGTCACCGGCCGCCCGAGCGAAGCCGTCGAGCGCGCCGATCTGATAGATGGATTCCGCGGTCAGCTCGGCCGGGGACACCATCATCTCGCGCCGGCCGAATCCGGCAAGGTCGCGATAGGAAATGTGCGCGCCGATCCGCACCCCGTGCGCGACCGCGAGATCACACGTGCGCCGCATGATCACCGGATCCCCGCCATGGAAGCCGCAGGCGATATTGGCGCTGGTCACGACGTCGAGCAGCGCCGCGTCGTCGCTCATCGTGTACGCACCGAACCCCTCCCCGAGATCGCTGTTCAGATCGATCACCACGGAGTATCACCTCGCCTCGCCCGTTGTCCTACCACCATCGTCCGCGCCCGTCGCCGATACGCCACCGTGGGCGCATTCTCCCGCACTCACCGCCTAGGCTGGCGGGAATGGGTGAGGTGATCGCCGTCTACGACGGCCGCGGCAACGAGACCGGCAGTGCCGAACGCGCCCGGGTGTATGCCGAAGGATTGTGGCATGCCAGTGCCGGCGTGCTGGTGCGATCGCTCGACGGGCGGCGCATCTACGTCCATCGGCGTACCGATACGAAGATGGTGTTCGCCGGAATGCACGACTGCCTGGCCGGCGGCGTGCTGGCCCCCGGCGAGGATCCCGCCGCCGCGGCGGCGCGCGAGCTGGGCGAGGAATTGGGAATCGTTGCCGCGCCGGGCGAACCGCGGCCGCTGGCCCGGGTGTCCTGGGACGGCAGGTGGGCGGGCCGCCCGATGCGGTGCCACCTGTTCGCCTACGAGATTCGCTCCGACGGGCCGATCACCGTCCAGGGCGAGGAGATCGCCGCGGGCTGGTGGTGGACCGACACGCAACTGTGGGAGCACCTGAGCGACCCCGGCTGGCCGTTCGTCCCCGACACCCGGGTCCTGATCGACGAACTGCTCCATCCGCGCAATCGGACCTAGCCGGACGAGGTGACCGCGCCGGCCCAGGCCGCGAACGCGCCGGGGTTGCGGGTCTGCAGCAGCACCCGGCCCGGACCGGTGAAGTCGAACACCAGACCTTCGCCGGAAGTGATCGACTGCAGCGAACGACCCGAAACCGCCCGGCGGATACCGAATTTCAACGCCAGGTCGTACGCCACCACATGGCCGCAGTCGATGGTCACCGACTCCCCCGGCTGCAGGTCGATCACGTCGATCGCGCCGAAGACGCCGACCACGACCTCGCCCTGCCCCTGGGCACGCAGGCCGAATCCGCCCTCACCGCCGAACATGTTCGCGAAACCGCCCCATTTCGCTTCCACTTGCACGCCATGGGAATTCGCGATCCAGCCGCCGCGGCTGATGAAGTACGGGCGATCGGGCGCGATCGGCAGCGCCAGCATGTCCCCGGGCAGCGCCGGCGCCACATCGACCCAGCCGCCCTGTGGCGGCGCGGTGAACGTGGACACGAAGAACGACTCACCGGCCAGCACGGAACGCTTCAGCCCCGCCAGAAATCCGCCCTCGGCCTTCGCGGCCAGGCTCACTCCGGCCGAATGGGCCACCATCGCACCGGTTTCGGCACGCAACGGCTCCCCACCGGCGAGAAAACACCGTGCCACCGTGGACGACGGATTATGCCGCAACACCACCTGCATGGCCGCGACGTTAGCAGCGCCGGGGCCGGGATGTCCCATTCACCCGCACCCGGCGGTCGGGCATGCGATGATGCCGGGCGACCGAACCCATTACGAGACGAATCTCGGAGGCCCGCCCCGGTGCATATCGATGTCCCACACTCGCAGTCCGATCTCGACCACTCCGCCCGACGCGACCGCAGATCGCGCAGATTGCCGGTGCGCAGCGGCCTGGCGGCGGCGGGTGCGGCGATCGCACTGCTGGCCGGCGGCACCCCTGCCGTGGCTGCCCCGCTGCCACTGCACACCCAGGCACCCGGCTGCATGACCCCCGGCGACGCCCAGCCCAACGGCAAGCAGTGGCCGGCCGAACCCGCGGTGACCATCGACCCCAACGCCGGATACACGGCGACGCTGGAAACCAACTGCGGAACCATCACCGTCGCCCTCGACGCCGCGCGGGCCACGCATACGGTCAACTCGTTCGCCTTCCTCGCCGGCGAGCAGTACTTCGACCACACCCGCTGCCACCGCCTGACCACCGAGGGCATCTTCGTGCTGCAGTGCGGTGACCCGACCGGAACCGGCACCGGCGGTCCCGGCTACCGGTTCGGCGACGAGAACCTGGCCGGGGCGACCTACCCGGCGGGAACGGTCGCTATGGCCAACTCCGGCCCGAACACCAACGGAAGCCAGTTCTTCCTGGTGTACTCCGACAGCAAACTGCCGCCCAGCTACACCCCCTTCGGCCGGATCACCGGCGGTATGGACGTGTTGCAGAACATCGCCGCGGGTGGCGTGAAGGACGGATCCGGCGACGGCGCACCGGCTACCGATATTGTGCTCGACTCGGTGGCCACTGCCCGGCGCTGACACCGGATACGGCGAAGGCCGCGCTCGCGATGCGAGCGCGGCCTTCGTGTGTGTGTGCGGTACTCCTAGAGGTACTGACCCGTATTGGATTCGGTATCGATCGCCCGGCTCGCCGAAGCGTTCTTACCGGTAACCAGCGTCCGGATGTAGACGATCCGTTCGCCCTTCTTACCCGAAATACGTGCCCAGTCATCCGGATTGGTGGTGTTGGGCAGGTCCTCGTTCTCGGAGAACTCGTCGACTATCGAATCGAACAGGTGCTGGATGCGCAGACCGGGATTGCCGGTCTCGAGCACCGATTTGATCGCGTACTTCTTGGAACGGTCCACGATGTTCTGGATCATCGCGCCGGAATTGAAGTCCTTGAAGTACAGGACCTCCTTGTCGCCGTTGGCGTAGGTGACCTCGAGGAAGCGGTTGTCCTCGCTCTCGGCGTACATCCGGTCCACGACCCGCTCGATCATCGCCTTGACGCACTTGGAGCGATCGCCGGCGAATTCGGCGATGTCGTCGGCGTGCAGCGGCAGTTCCTCGGTGAGGTACTTGGAGAAGATGTCCTGTGCCGCTTCGGCATCCGGACGCTCGATCTTGATCTTGACGTCCAGGCGGCCGGGCCGCAGGATCGCGGGGTCGATCATGTCCTCGCGGTTGGACGCACCGATCACGATGACGTTCTCCAGGCCCTCCACGCCGTCGATCTCCGACAGCAGCTGCGGCACGACCGTGGTCTCCACATCCGAGGACACACCCGAACCACGAGTGCGGAAGATCGAGTCCATCTCGTCGAAGAACACGATCACCGGGGTGCCTTCGGAGGCCTTCTCACGAGCCCGCTGGAAGATGATCCGGATGTGGCGCTCGGTCTCGCCCACGAACTTGTTCAGCAGCTCGGGACCCTTGATGTTGAGGAAGAAGGACTTGGCCTCCTTGGCGTCCTCACCGCGCGCCTCGGCGATCTTCTTCGCCAGCGAGTTGGCGACCGCCTTGGCGATCAGCGTCTTACCGCAGCCCGGCGGACCGTAGAGCAGCACACCCTTGGGCGGGCGCAGCGCGTACTCGCGGAACAGATCCTTGTGCAGGAACGGCAGCTCCACCGCGTCGCGAATCTGCTCGATCTGGCGGCCCAGGCCACCGATGTCCTCGTAACCGACATCGGGCACCTCTTCGAGCACCAGATCCTCGACCTCGGCCTTGGGAATGCGCTCGAACGCGAATCCGGCCTTCGTGTCGACCAGCAGCGAATCACCCGGCCGCAGCCGCCGCACAGGCGCGTTGGGATCTTCGACGTCGTCCGCGTCGACCAGCGCCGACAGCGGGCCCGACAGCCAGACCACGCGTTCTTCGTCGGCATGACCCACGACCAGGGCGCGGCGGCCGTCGTCGAGGACCTCGCGGAGGGTGCCGATCTCACCGGTCCGGTCGAAGGTGCCGGCCTCGACGACCGTGAGCGCCTCGTTCAGGCGCACGGTCTGTCCGTAGTGCAGTTCGGAGGTGTCGATGTTCGGCGAGCACGTCAGGCGCATCTTGCGTCCGGAAGTGAACACGTCGACCGTCTGGTCCTCGTACACACCGATCAGCACGCCGTAGCCGCTGGGCGGCTGGCCCAGCCGATCGACCTCCTCACGCAGCGCCACCAACTGCTGACGGGCCTCCTTGAGGGTGTCCATCAGTTTGGTGTTGCGAATCGTCAGCGAATCGATACGAGCTTCCAATTCCCTTGAACGATCCGGTGAGTCGGCGAGTTGCCTACGGAGTGCAGCCGCCTCGGCGCGTACCACCTCGAGTTCTCTCCAGGCCGCCGAATCCGAATTCTCGATGGGGCTCATGATGCTGCTCCTCCCAGTCCCGGTCTATCAACGCTACCGGGCGCGAACCGTTCCCGCTTTCCGACATGGTTTCGTCGTGATCACATCTCAGCTGCGGTCCACCGGCCGGGCAACCATGTTAGCCTGCCCTAACCTGCATTCGGCGAGTGATTTCGCCGGACCGAACCGAAAGGTCTAGTCGATGCTCCTTCCTACCCGCCACAGCGCTACCCCCTTCGGTGGCAGTACCTGCACCGGGAGCAACGCCACACGGACCGCCGGTGTTTCCGGTTCGCGCCGGTTGCGTCTTGCTACGGCTACCGCGTTCGCCGCGCTCGCCGTTACCGCTATGACAGCATGCGGGTCCGACAATTCCCAGGACTCCACGCCGACGGGCACCACGACGGCCACCTCGGCCGCGGCCGCCGCCACGAGCGCCGCCGCCGCGCCCGCCCCCACCGCCGAGGAACTGCAGGCCACCCTCAACGGCTTCGTGGATCCGGCCAAGCCGACCGCCGAGAAGGAGAAGCTGGTGGTCGGAGGGGATAAACGCGCCGCCAACATCGACACCATGACCAAGGGCCTGGCCAACTACGGCACCATCACCTTCACCGTCGCCGACATCAAGACCGAGGGCGATCAGGCCACCGGCCAGGTCACCATCACCTCGCCGCACGGCCCGGCCGGCCCGATGCCGCTGACCTGGCAGCACTCGGCGGCCGGCTGGCAGCTGTCCGACGCCTCCGCGTGCCAGATCCTGGCCATGGGTATGGCACCCTGCCAGCCCTGAGCGCCGCACGACCCGAGAGAGGAAGCCTCAGCCGCTCGCTCAGCCCTTGGAGGGCCGCCGCTGCGGTTTGGGTGCCACCACGCCGTCGGCGAGGCGCCGGACGCTCACCAGGAAGGCCGTATGCCCCTGCATGCGATGCTCGGGACGCACCGCCAGGCCGACCACATGCCACGGCCGCACCAGCGACTCCCAGGACCGCGGCTCGGTCCAGCACTGTTGCTGACGCAGCGCCTCCACGACCTCCGACAGCTGCGTGACGGTGGCGACGTAGACGATCAGGACCCCGCCGGGGATCAGCGCGCGCGATACAGCGGGTAGCGCGTCCCACGGTTTGAGCATGTCCAGCACCACCCGGTCGACCTGCTCGCCGTCGTAGTCGGCGACGTCTCCCAGGGTCAGCGTCCAGTTGTCGGGGCGTTCGCCGAAGAATCGCTCGACATTGCGGACGGCGTGTTCGGCATGGTCCTCGCGGATCTCGTAGGAGCGCACACTGCCGTTCGGCCCGACCGCGCGCAGCAGCGAACAGGTCAGCGCGCCCGATCCGGCTCCGGCCTCGAGCACCCGCGCACCGGGGAACACGTCACCCTCGTGCACGATCTGCGCGGCGTCCTTGGGATAGATCACCGCCGCACCGCGCGGCATCGAGAGCACGTAGTCGACCAGCAGTGGCCGCAGCGCGAGATACGGTGTGCCGTTGGCGGATTGGACCACAGAGCCCTCGTCGGCGCCGATCAGCTCGTCGTGGCGGATCGGTCCCTTGTGGGTGTGGAACTCCTTGCCCGGCTCCAGGACGACGGTGTGTTGCCTGCCCTTGGCATCGGTCAGCTGCACCCGGTCCCCCGTGGTGAATGGGCCGGTCCGTCTGGCCGTCATGAATCTCCGTTCTCCTGCGCGTCATTTCCGGCGGCGGTATCGCGCCGCGGAATGTGTCGGTACCCGCCGATAGCCTGCCAGGTATGTCCGCACCACCGACGGCGACCCCGCCCGAATTACCGGCCGTTTCCCGCGGGCCGGCGTTGTCGCCCTCGCGGGCAATCGATTTCAAACAATGTCCGCTCAAATACCGATTACGCGCGATCGACCGCATTCCGGAAACACCCGGCCGCGACGCCGTACGCGGAACGGTGGTGCACGCGGTCCTGGAATCGCTGTACGGGCTACCCAGTGGTGAACGCGTTCCGGAGCGGGCCGCGGCGTTGGTGGAACCAACCTGGCAGCGTTTGCTGGCAGATCGCCCCGAGATCGAGGTGGTGCTCGAACAGGGTGGTCTCCCACCGTTTCTCGACGAGGTGAGCCGCCTGGTAAGCGACTACTATCACCTCGAGAACCCCACCGGATTCGACCCGGAATCCTGTGAATCGCTGGTGGAGGTCCGGCTGGCGGACGGATCGCCGCTGCGCGGATATGTCGACCGCATCGATATCGCACCGGACGGCCGGTTGCGGGTCGTCGACTACAAGACCGGGCGCGTTCCCGCACCGGATGCCGAGCAGAAGGCGCTGTTCCAGCTGAAGTTCTACGCGCTGATCATGTACCGCACCCGTGGGGTGGCCCCAGCCCAGCTGCGGCTGCTGTATCTGCGCGACGGGCAGATCCTGACCTATGCGCCGGACGCGGACGAACTCGTCCGGTTCGAGCGCATCGTGTCGGCGCTGTGGGCGGCGATCGCCACCGCCGGCCGCGAGGGAGATTTCCCGCCGCGGCCGGGGTGGGGCTGCAAATTCTGCGAGTACCGCTCGCTGTGCCCGGCCTACGGCGGTACCCCGCCGCCGTATCCGGGCTGGCCGGACGACGCGGCCGCGACGGTGCCGCACCCATGACAGCGGCGCCGACGAGCGAGGTCAGAAGGCGCGGCAGGAACGAATATCGGTAGCCAGAATCGCCTTGGCGCCGAGTTCGGCGAGCTGATCCATCACGTCGTTGCCCTGATTACGCGGCACCAGCGCGCGCACGGCGACCCAGTCGGGATCGGTCAGCGGGGAAACGGTCGGCGACTCCAACCCGGGCGTGATCGCGGCGGCCCGGTCGAGCAGATCCTTGGGGCAGTCGTAATCCAGCATCAGGTACTGCTGGGCGAACACCACACCCTGGACCCGCGCGATGAGCTGGTTGCGGGCCTTGTCGCTGTGATCGGAGCCGGTGGCCTCGATCAGCACGGCCTCCGAATCACACAGCGAATCGCCGAAGGCGACCAGATCGTGCTGGCGCAGCGTGCGCCCGGAGCCGACCACGTCGGCGATGGCGTCCGCGACCCCGAGCTGGATGGAGATCTCCACCGCGCCGTCGAGACGGATCACCTCGGCCTCGATCCCCCGGCGCTGTAGATCCCGCAGCACCAGATTCGGGTAGCTGGTGGCGATCCGCTTGTCGTAGAGGTCTTCGACCTTCCATTCCGGTCCGGCGGGGGCGGCGTAGCGGAAGGTGGAGCGGCCGAAACCCAGGCCGAGGCGTTCCTGCACCGGGGCGCCGGAATCCAGGGCCAGATCGCGGCCGGTGATGCCGAGGTCGAGGCGTCCCGACCCGACGTAGATGGCGATGTCCTTCGGGCGGAGGAAGAAGAATTCGACCTGGTTGGCGTTGTCGATCACCGACAGGTCGCGCGAATCGCTGCGCTTGCGGTAACCGGCCTCGGTGAGAATTTCCACGGCCGATTCGGAGAGAGCGCCTTTGTTGGGGACTGCGACGCGAAGCATGGGGTGTCCTTTCGGGACGGGTGGCGGACAACGGTGTCAGGGAGCGGTCGAACCTTTTCGCCCGGTAGCCGTGGCGGCCCGGGTCTCACCCGTCACAGATGTCGGTACACGTCCTCGAGCCGCAGACCGCGGCCCACCATGAGCACCTGCACCCAGTACAGGAGCTGGGAGATCTCTTCGGCCAGCTGTTCGTCGGTCTCGTGTTCGGCGGCGATCCACACCTCACCGGCCTCTTCGATCACCTTCTTGCCCTGCGCATGGACCCCGGCGTCCAATGCCGCCACGGTTGCGGAACCTTCCGGACGGTTGGCCGCACGATCCTGCAGCTCGGCGAACAGGGTTTCGAAAGTCTTCACGGGAGGCCATTCTTTCAGACGACCGCATATGTCCCGCAATCGGTTATCGGCGGGGGCGCCGCGGTTGCCGCGGGTGTGCGCGCGGTCACCGTCCGGCACCCGGCGGCGGTGCTGCCGGCGCCTCGCGCGGGCGGTCGACGCGATAGACGTAATGCCATCCGTCGTCGATCGGGTTGTCCGGCGGCAGCTCCCCTTCCGCGACCCGGTGCAGACCGGCCTTCTCCAGCGCCCGCCAGGACGCCCGGTTCGCGGCGGCGACGGGAATGACGATGCAGTCGGCGCGCGGATAGTCGGCCCAGCTCGCCGCCACCACCGCGCGCAGCATCGCCGAACCCAGGCCGCGGCCGACCCGCCCCGGCTCGCCGATCAGGTAGTCCAGTGACACGGCCTCGCCGGGCACGTCGAGTATCGGCCGCATCTGCTCCACATACTCGGGCCAGTCCGCCCAGCGAATGCGCTGCACCAGCCCTACGGGTTCGCCGTCGGCACTGACGAGCAGATCTTCGGCCGCCACCTCCCCGCGCGCGGTCGGCCCGAAATCACGTTCGACGGATGCGGCGTCGAAGTCGTGATGCCACCACCGCCGCACATGCGGTTGCGCCAGCCAATGCCCCAGCAGCGCGAAATCCGCCGGTGTCACCTGGCGCCAGGCGAACTGCGGCATCACCGAGTCGACCACGGGAACGAGGCTAGCAATCCGGGTGCACGCCCACCACGCGCCGAGACCGGAGCGGCAGGGGCCTGCGCCCCGGTGACGGTACCTGTGGACCGAAACCGGTGCGGCCGCGGCAGTCTCGCGCGAATGCGGTTCGCCGCGGCCATCCCCCGATACGACCGGCACCCGAGCCGCCTGTCACCCGGGTGGGGTGGCGGCCGGCTCGGGCGTAGTCCCCGATCAGGCGGAGGCGAGCAGTTCCTCCAGTTCCGACACCGCGGTCCGCAGTTCGTCGGCGAACCGATACATCTGCTCCGCAACGGATTTCGGCGTCGCGAGGTAGATGTTCCAGCGATCCGGCAGCAGGACGTAGGCGATGCCGATGCACTTCTGGCTGGTGCAGCCGAAACCGAAGTATTCGATATTCGCCGAAGGCGCCGAGCTCGTGCTCAGATAGTCGTCGCGGGTGATGATCCAGCCCGGGCTGTCGAAGAAGGGCATCGGCTCCGTGGCGCCCAGTTCGGCGCCTCGCCGGCGCTGCACCCATTGCAGCTCCCAGAGATGCTGTTCCGGCGCCTCGCCGCGCTGGCATTGCTTGGCGCGCTCCACATGGGCGGTCGCGGCCGTGCGGGCGGCGGCCAGCTTCGTCGCCGCATCGGCCGACGAATCGTCCATGGTGGCAACGAATTCCAGGATCTGCGGGGTCACCACGCGCATGGCCTCGGTGCGGCCGTTGCGATACTGCCGGGTCGCGATCGATTCGTAGGTGGCCCCGATCATTCCCTTGCTGCGCTGATGGGCGAGCTGATAGCTCAGCTGCGCGAAGGCGTCCGGCGAGATGCCGAGCTCCTTGGCGCGGGCCGTGCCGAAGTGGTCGAACGACACCGTGGTCGTCGCGTTGTCGGCGACGAACTGCGCGAATGCGGCTGCGGCCGAGGAGATCTCACCGCGCAACCGATCGTCGAGCCGGAATTCGATCGGCTCCACCGAGGGCAGCCCCTGTGGCTGCGCCCCCGACTGCGCGGCATGCTCGGCGGCCGGAGCCTCGAGCAGCCGGTCGACGAACGACAGGATGGTGGTGCCGTCGAGTCCGCAGTGTTCGACATTGATACCGGCGCTGCCGTCTGCGAAGACGATCAGCGAGACCGCCTTGTCGAACCACCGGTTACCGCTGTCGCCGTGCAGCAGTTGATCACTGGCCGCGAGCTGATCGGCGGGGGTCACATCGTCGAGGCAGACGCAGAACAGTGCGGTTTCGATCACCTCCAGCGCCGCCGCGTTCACCGGATCTTCCAGCAGACGGCCACGCACGCCGGCCCATTCGGCCCGCGCCATGGTGGTGAGATGTCCGGCCGAGGAGTCGACGGGCAGCTGATCGGGCGCCGCCTTGAGCACGGCCCGCAGACCGTCGGCGAGGTCCTCCGGGGCGTGCGGCGCCCCGCCGGCGCCGATGACCTCCATCCGGAACATGGCGCCGTGGTGGAAGACCACGATGTGGCCCGCCTGCGACGGGCCCGGCCATTCATCGCTGTAGGGCACGCGCACGCTGTCTTGCGGATCGCCCGGAATCCTGGTCTCGGAGAACAGGAATTTGTTCTGCGCCATCGAAAAGTGCGCTCCGCGTAGCACGACCGGCGGGATCTCCTCCCGATCGAGCAGCAGTTTGTAGTTCACCGCGGCGGTGATCAGCGCGGCGGCGCGATCGGCCTGCTGATCCGAGGTGGACTGCGCCAGTGGCGTGTCGTTGCGGAACAGGAAGAAGAAGTTGGCGTTGACCGCGATCCGGTCGCGACGGCCCAGATAGCGTGAGGGCCAGAACTCGTCGAGCCAGCTGCCCACACCGGGGGTGCGGTCGAACCGCTCCAGATCGGCGTGCAGGATCCGGGCCGGACCGTCGGCGCGCAGCAGATCGGCCACGGCGCGCTCGGTATCGGCGTATTCGTCCTCCGACAGCAGCGGCCGCGACCACTGCAGGAAACGCGCGCAGCTGTCGTCGAGCGTGGGCAGCGGCACGCGCGGCAGCTGATCGTCGAAGGCGAAGGTACGGTCGGTCACGGGCGGTCCTCGGGGGTCGGTGTGGATATGTAGAGTTCGGCGTGCAGCCAGCCGTCGGATTCGTAGCCGGTCGGATCTATTCCGTTGGCGGTCAGCGTATTCAGTACCTGTTGCTTTTCGGCGGCGGAGGCGAAACGGCGCTGCCGGAAGGTGCCGGGACGGCGCTCGGTCCGGTACCCCAGGGCGGCGAGTTCGCGCGCGATCGGTTCGAAGGCGTACATCCGCAGCACGAAGTGTGCCATCCACGGTAGCCGGGTGCCGTGCGCGCGAGCCACCCGTGTGAGAGTGCGGCCGGTGACGTAACCGACGCAGCCCGTGGAGATCACCAGATCGGCCGAGCCGATGATCTTGCGCTGTGCCTCGGTGGGATCGCCCGCCTCCAGATCGGCGTGGACGGTCTCGTGCAGCAGTCCGGTGGCCGCCGCGTAGTCCAACGCCGGCGCGGAGGCGTCCATACCGATGAAGCGGATCCGAGGCAGCCGGTCGTCGGCGACCAGGCGGGCGCGGTCGCGGGCGATACAGGTGGCGGTATCGGCATCACCGTAGTGCTCGGCCAGATCGGCTACGGTGGTCCCGAAACGCAGCAGCGCCGCGTTCACCCCGTAGGAGCACCCCAGATCCAGGACGGTCGGCACGGTGCCGGTGCGCGCCTCGTAGTCTGCGAACAGCTCCAGGAAGGCGGGTTTGGCCAATTCCGGTATGCAGTAATCCAATTCGGCCATCCGGCGGCAGTAGGCGCTCGGATCGGGGCGGTCGTAGATGTCGTCGAACGAAGCTTTTCCGGTGCTGTGCATCGAAACCGTCACGGGCGATCCTCCTGAGTCGAACGGGTGATCAGTCGAGAAGTCGGTCACCGCGTACGGCATTGCCCGCCGCGGCCAGATGGTCCGGAAGAACCCGCCCGAACAGCTGCCGGGTGCGTTCGACCGCGCCCACGATGCCCGGGCGGTCGCTGTAGGCGAAGATCGCGCTGTGGCGCTGGGTGGTGCCCTCCACCGGCGAGACCCGGTGCAGGGAGAAACGGCCTTGGAACAGTTGCAGATCGCCGGGGCGCAGTGTGAGCCGCCGGATGAACGAGTCGCCCGATCCGGTGAGCACGGCCCGCACATCGGCCAGATTTTCCGCTTGCGGCGTCCGGATGCGCGGGCAGTATTCGAAGACGCCGCCCGCGTCCGGTTCCTGCGTCAGCATCGAGACCGTGAATTCGTTGGTGTCGAAATGCCACGGATGCGACATGCCGGGCGCCACCACGTTGAGACACAATCCCGCCAGCGGATCGGTGTATTCGTGCAGCTGTGGCAACCCGAAGCATTCGGCGACCAATCGCTGGAACGCCGCGCTCGTGTAGAGCACCTGGATCACCGCGGTGGGCGGAATGAGATCCCGCGCGACGAAGGCGTTTCCGCGCTCGAGCACGATCGTGGCCGGATGGTCGGGAGGCAGGTCGCTGTCGAGCGGAATGTTGTACGCGTTGACCTTCTCGACCGTGTAATAGGCGTGCGGGGCGAGTTCGGCGCCCTCGTCGCGCAACGTGGCCAGCAGATCCGGGCGGACGAATCCGGGCAGGACGGTGCAGCCGTCGGCGGCGAGGTCGTCGCGCGCTCGGCGCACCACCTCGTCCCACCGGGCGCTGCCGGGTGCGTCGAGCGGATAGCGCTCGGTATCGACGACGGCAGCGAGGGCCGGAGCCGCCGCGTCGACCCGTTCCGAACTACCTTCTGCCCCAGCTGTTTCGCCGTCCACCCGGCTCGGTGCACCCACGTTGCCACAACCCCCTGTCGCCGCCATGAAGATCATTGTGACCTGCCGGGCGCCATTACACAGCAGATTCCCCGATATCATTGGGAAACCTCACAAACCCTCGAGTAACCATGTGCGCCAGCGATATTCGCCACCACAACGTCGCGCGACGCACCGCTGCCAATCCGGCCGCCGCGCATGGGCGGTAGGGTCGCGAGATGGCGCCACTGCGGGTGGGCACCGTGCCGACCACCTCCGACGAATTCATCGGCCGCGAGCCGGAACTGGAACGGCTGGCGACCCTGCTCGCCGGGTCCGCGCGGCTGATCACGGTGATCGGTGCGGGTGGTCTGGGCAAGACCCGCCTGGTCACCGAGGCCGTGCACCGGTTGCCCCGGACCGGCGAGCGGCGCGTGCACTGGGTGCGCCTGGCCCGCCTGGCGGCGGGCACCGACGCGGCCGGAGTCGCCGACGAGGTGGTCCGTGCGGTCGCCGACCACGACTTCTCCGGTCGGGCACCGTGGCCGGCGCTGATCGAAACCCTCGATGCCGGCGCCGCGCCCCCGGTGCTGGTCATGGACAATTGCGAGCACGTCACCGAGGGCGCCGGTCAGGTGATCGCCGAACTGATCGAGACGGTGCCGGGCCTGACGGTACTGGCCACCAGCCGCCGCCCCATCGGCTGGATCGACGAGCAGCTCCTACCGCTCCCACCGTTGACCCAGCGCCAAGCCGTGGAGTTGTTTCACCGGCGCGCGGCGCTGACCGGTGCCGTGCTGAGCCCGGACACTGCCGAGACGGTCGCCGCCATCTGCCGGCATCTGCACCACTACCCGCTGCACATCCGGCTCGCCGCGGCGCGGTTGCGGCGGCGGCCACCGGCCATGATTCTGCGCGATCTCGACGGCCGCGCCGGGGACACCCGTCTGCACTGGCCGCCCGCCACTGTGATCGGCGCGGATGCCCGCCATCGCGGTATCACCGACGTGATCGCGTGGTCGTTCGAACTGTGCGACGCGCGGGAACGGCTGCTGTTCGAGCGGATGTCGGTCTTCGCGCCCGGATACGACGTCAATCCGGCCGACGCCGAGGACGATGCGAGTCTCGAGGTGGGAGCCGACCTCGACGCGATCGTGGCCGTGTGCGCCGGACCCGACGCCGCGGCGGAGCCGGCCGCCACCGACATCGAGGAGCTGCTGGAACGGCTGGCCGACCAATCGCTGGTCACCGTGCATGTGAGCGCCCGCGAGGTGCGCTATTCGCTGCTGGAGAGTCTGCGGCTGTTCGCCCGGGAGCGCCTGGCCGAACGCGATCCGCGCGAGCCGCGGCGGCTCGCGGACCGGCACCGCCGCTACTACCGCGACCGGATCACGAGCACCGACGACGGCGAGGGCCGATTGCCGCAATGGGCGCGGGCGTCGTGGGACAACCTGCTGGTCGCCATCGACCGCAGTCTGGACTCGCCCGACGACGCGGTGGCCGGGCTGGAGATCGCGCTCGGAATGATCGCGTTGCACGTCCCCTTCTTCCGGGGTTCGTTGCGCGAATCACGGCGCCGCGCCGAGAAGACGCTGGCCGCCGCCACCTCGGCGCCCGAGCCGCTGCGGATCCGGGCGATGGCGACGATCGCCTGGATCTGCTTGTGCCAGGGCCTGCCCCACGAGGCCGAGGCGTTACTCGATCGCTGTGTGACGGCCGCGGTGCCCGACCCGACGGCACGGGCCCGAGTGGCCGCCGATCCCACCGCCGACGTCGCGCTCCCGGCGCCGGTGGCCTTCACCCTCGGCTGCCGGCTGATGCTCGTCGACCAGGATGTGCGGGCGCTGGTGCTGCTGGCGCGCGCCCGCGAAAAATACACCGCCGCAGCCGATTACGGGCATGCGGCGATCAGCGCGCTGTTCGAGGCACTCGCCGCCGCCTTCCTCGGCACCTCCGAGCAGGCCCTCGCCGTGACCGCCCGCCATCTCGAGGCGGTGTCGGATTCGGGCGCGGACTGGGCGAAGTCGTGGGCCGAGATCGCGCGGATCATCGCCGAAACCTTGCACGGCGACGCGCGGTGGGCCGCCGCGGCGGCGCCCGCCACCCTGGCGCGCCAGGTCGCGACACGCGACACCTGGGGTGTGGTGTGGTCCGTCCACGCACGGGCGTGGGCACTGGCGCGGCTGACTCTCGCCGCGCCACCTGCGGTCGCGCCGCACACGACGGCCGTGGAGATCGCGCGACTGCTCGGCGCCGCCGCGGCGCTGCGCCGCCGGCTCGGCGTCGAGATCGCGCAACTGCGGCCCTTCGTGGCGGAGACCGACCGCGCGGCGGACGGAATCCGGCGGCTGGTGGGTCCGCACACCTTCGACGCGGCGTATCGCGAGGGAACCGCGGTGTGCACGGCACTGCGGGAGATCAGCCGGCTCGCCTGCGACATCGCCGTGCCGGACGAGTTCGCGATCACACCGCACGCGCCGGAATGGGATCTGCTGACCCAAGCCGAACAGGAGGTCGCCGCGCTGGCGGCGGCCGGGTGGACCAACAGCGCCATTGCGGACCGGCGGGGTAGTTCGGCGCGCACGGTGGACGCCCAGATAGCCGCCGTCCTGCGGAAGCTGGCCGTCGCGTCGCGCGCCGAAATCGCACCGCTGGTGCCACCCGAACGCCGCGTCGGCGCGGACCACGCACCGAGGCCACGCCGACTCCGCGCCGTGCCCGCACCGGCGGACTCGGTGGCGCGGGTCAGCGGGCGCCGGCGTGAACCAGGGCAAGCTCGTCGACGGTGAGGCCTACCAGGGATTCGCGGAATTCGAGTCCGGGCCGTGCCGGGACCGCGATCTCACACGGCACCACCAGCACCCGGCATCCCGCGGCCAGTGCGGCGGAGGAGCCGGTAGGCGAATCCTCCACGGCCACACACTCTTCCGGCGCGACACCGAGCAACCGCGCGGCGCGCAGATAGGGATCGGGCGCGGGTTTGCCGCTGTCGACCTCGTCGCCGCAGACCGAGACGTCGAACATGTGACGGCCCAGCGTTTCCAGGCACAGCTCGGTGATCGACCGCTTGGTGTTGGTCACCAGGGCGGCCGGCAGGCCCGCCGTCCGCAGCGTGGCCAGTGCGTCCTGGGCACCGGGCCGCCACGGGATGGGCCCGGCCATCAGTTCGGTGACCCGGCGCTCCAGCCACTGGCCCGCCGCCAGCATCGCCGCCGGGTCGAGCTCCAGGCCCAGGCCGTCGAACAGGATCCGCAGCGCGTTGCGGGCGTCGGCGCCGATCAGCGCGTGCCGGATGGCGTCGGTCATCCGGCCGCCGAGCTCCTCGGCGAGTTCGCGCACGCCGATATCCCAGAGCTTCTCCGAATCCAGCAGGGTGCCGTCCATATCCCACAGCACGGCGGCCACAGTCACCCGGAGCTCTCCTTCCGATTCCGCATCAGGTTCCCGACGCGGTGATGAGCATCCGGCCGGTGGCCGTATCCACCGTGAACCAGCGGCTCTCGGAGGTGACGGTCCCGTTCTTCAGGGTATAGGTGAGCGTCGCGACCGCCCGCCCGGGACCGCTCTGGGTCACCCCGCCGACCCGCACCGACGACACCGTCGACCAGAAATTCGAGTACTGCGCGTAGCCGCCGGTCTGGGACTGGTACGACGGTGCCAGCTCGGCCCACGCGCCGCTGGTGTTACCGGGCAGCATGCCGTAGTAGCCGGAGATGAAGCTCGCGATATCGGCCGGCTGGGCCGGGCCATAGGGAGCGCTGGTTCCGGGCGGGGCCGGCCGGGTGGCGCTCGCGCCGGGCGCCGGGGCACCGCTCGGCGCCGGGCCGGGCGGGACCTGGCCGCTGGGCACGGGGCTGCCGAGCGACGCGCTACCCCCCGCACCGTTGGACGAGGATCCACCGGGCGCGTCCGGGGTCGCGGCGCCAGGCGGCGCGAAAGCGGTCGCCGAGGATTGCTCCGGCGCCGAGGTGGTGCCGTCCCCCGCCGCTGCGCTGTGGTTGTCGTCGGACCCGGACGTCGCCACCAAACCGACGATCACCGCGACAACGAGAACGGCGGCAGCGGCGACCGCCCAGATCCGCCGATCGCGCAGCGGGCCCGGTTTCGGATGCGGCGCGGGCGTTCTCGCCGTGGATCCGGCACCAGAGGGGGTGGGCGCGGGTGCCGTCTTCTCGGGAGCCGACAGCACCGTGGTCGCGGCGGCATCGGCGCCCGGTTGCGGCAGCACCTTGGTGGCCGCGGGGACCAACGCCGCCGATCGGCCGTCGGCGACAGCCTCGAGCGCCTGCTGCGCTTCCCGCATGGTCGGCCGGTCGGCGCCGTCGGCGGCCAGCAGGCTCATCAGCACCGGACCCAACGATTCGGCGCGCTTTGGCTCGGGCACCTTGGCACTGACCACCGAATGTAGTACCGCCAGCGGATTGTCGCCCTCACCGAACGGCGGCGCGCCCTCGACCGCCGCATACAGCGTCGACCCCAGCGCGAACACGTCCGACGCCGGTTCCGGATCCTCACCGCGCGCGATCTCCGGCGACAGGTACGCCGGAGTGCCGGCCAGGAAGCCGGTCGAGGTGACCGTGACGTCGCCGACGGCCCGCGAGATCCCGAAGTCGGTGATCTTCACCGTCCCGTTGTCGGCGACGAGGATGTTCGCGGGCTTCACGTCCCGGTGCACGATGCCGGCGTCGTGCGCGGCCGCCAGCGCCGCGGCGACCTTCGCCCCGATCCGGGCCACTTCGCGCGGTTCGAGCGGCCCCTTGTCGCGCATCAGCGCCGCGAGGCTCTGCGCGTCGACGTATTCCATCACCAGCCAGGGCTGGCCGTCCTCTTCCGCGACGTCGAAGACGGTGACCGCGTTCTGATGGTGCAGCCGCGCCGCGATGCGCCCCTCGCGCATCGCGCGCATCTTCGCCTCCAGCGCCTGCGCCTTGGTCAGTCCCGGCGCCAGCAGCAGCTGCTTGACCGCGACGGTGCGCCGCAGCCGGACGTCACTGGCGCGCCACACGACCCCCATGGCCCCGCTGCCGATGGGATCGGCCAGTCGGTACCGCCCGGCGATCAGCCGATCTGAACTCATGGTGTCCAACCCCTCCTGCGCTCACACGCCGAGCCGCCTTGCCACTCTGCGTGACGCCCGGAAACGCCAAAATCCTACGCGTTGAAGTATTTTGAGCTACGCTCCGGCCGCTCACCTCAACGACAACCCAGCCGAACACCCGGACAAACCAGCAGGTACAGGCCTACCAGGCAGCCAAATCGACGATCCCATCGCCAACCCCTTCCCGGCCATCGGCAGACCCAGGCCGTCCAGAGGCCGTCTCGCAATCGGAGGCCGTCGACCACACAGCGTCCACCGCTGCGCGAGACCGTGAGTGTGGCTATCAGGCATCAGGTGACCGTACGTGTTCACCGTGATCGACGCATCCCGGTACCCCCTGTACTCAGCAGCTCCGACACACGTACCAGGTTAGCCAGCTGGGTCTACTCACAGACATGCCGCGGCGCGTGCGTCCCGTCCACAAACCCGCGCATCCGAAATCCTGCCGACACCATCGCCCATTGACAGCATACTGTCATTTTGACAGCATACTGTCATGTCTGCTTCGAAGAGTGCACAGATTGCCGCGTTCCGAGTCGACGTGTCCGATGACACGCTCGATGACCTGGCACGCCGTTTGGCGCAAACCCGATTCGCCAATGAATCTTTCATAGACGCCGGTATTTCCACGTCCTACGTACGAGAACTGGTGGAGTATTGGCGAACCGGCTACGACTGGCGTTCATGGGAAGGGCTACTGAACTCCTACCCGCAGTACACCACTGAGATCGACGGGCAGATAATCCATTTCCTGCACGTCCGGTCCGATCGGCCGGACGGGTTGCCGCTGATCCTCACCCATGGCTGGCCGGGCACGGTGGTGGAATACCTCGACATCATCGAACCACTGACCCGCGCCGGCTACCACCTTGTCATTCCGTCGATCCCGGGCTTCGGTTACTCCGCGCCCCTGAGCGATCGGGGATGGAACAGGCAGCGCACGGCCAGAGCGTGGGCAGAACTGATGAACCGGCTCGGCTACGACCGATACGGCGCGGTCGGCAACGACGTCGGCTCGACCATCTCCCTCGAACTCGGGCACCTCGACAGCGAACATGTCACCGGAGTCCACGTCACCCAGATCTTCTCGACGCCCTCCGGAGCGCCCGGCGAGCTCACCGACCTCGACCCCGACAGCCTCGACCGATGGCGACGTCTACAACGGTTTATGGCCGCCGAGGGCGCCTATCTGACAGTGCACGCCAACCAGCCTCACACATTGGCTCATGCCCTTGCCGATTCCCCCGCAGGACTGCTCGCCTGGAACGCACAACTGTTCGGCGACGGCGTGGACCGCGACTTCACCGTCACAAATGTGATGATCTACTGGCTGACCGGGACGGCGGGATCCGCCATCGGCTTCTACCACGAAGATTCCCGCGCTCCGCGACCGAGCGAACCGACCTCGATACCGGTCGCCCTCGCCGAGTTCACCGGTGATGTCTTCGCCTCGATTCCCCGCTTCGCCCACCGCGACCATCGCAACATCGTTTCCTGGAACCAATTCCAAGGCGGCGGTCACTACGCCGCTCACCAAGCGCCGACCGAACTCGCGAACGACATCGACATCTTCTTCACAACGCATTCGTAGACATCGACTTTTCGTTCCCGTCTCGTCCGAGGACGTTGCGGTCGTCGACGGCCTGGACCGAACGGCGAACTGCACTCCCGCAGACAGCATTTCGCCCTATCCACGGGTCTGCTTCGACACCGGGTAGACCACCCACACTCGCGCTGGTGGGGGCGGATTCCCCGCTCCCCGCCTGCACTGACGTGTTACCGGAGATTACTTACGCGTTGAAGTATTTTGCTTCCGGATGCAGCAGGACGAAGGCATCGGTGGACTGTTCCGGATGCAGCTGCAACTCCTCCGACAGCGACACGCCGATCCGGTCCGCCTCCAGCAGCGACACCAGTTTCGCGCGGTCCTCGAGTTCGGGGCAGGCCCCGTAACCGAAGGAGTAGCGTGCGCCACGGTAGCCGAGTTTGAAGTAATCCGTCACCTCGGCGGGGTCCTCGTCGGCGACCGAATGTCCTTCCAGCACAAGCTCTTCGCGAATCCGGCGGTGCCAGTACTCGGCCAGCGCCTCGGTGAGCTGCACGCCGATGCCGTGCACCTCGAGGTAGTCGCGATAGTTGTTCGCCGCGAACAGCTCGTTGGCGAAATCGGCGATCGGCTGGCCCATGGTGACCAGCTGGAACGGCAGCACGTCGACCTGTCCGCGCTCCACGGCCAGCTTCCGCGAGCGCACGAAGTCGGCGATGCACAGGAACCGGTCGCGCTGCTGACGGGGGAAGGTGAACCGATAGCGTTGCGGCGCAGCCGGATCCGGCTCGGTGAGAACGATCACATCGTCCCCCTCGGATACGGCCGGGAAGTAGCCGTAGACCACTGCCGCATGCTGCAGCACGCCCTCGGTGGACAACCGGTCCAGCCAGTACCGCAGCCGCGGGCGGCCGTCGGATTCGACCAGTTCCTCGTAGCTCGGCCCCTCCCCGCCACGCTGCCCGCGCAGACCCCATTGCCCCAGGAACAGCGCGCGCTCGTCCAGCAGGCCCGAGTATTCGCCCACCGCGAGGCCCTTGATCACCCGGGTGCCCCAGAACGGCGGCACGGGCACCGGCAGATCGGCGGCCACGTCCGAGCGTTCGGGCACCTCGACGGGCACCTCCTTGGCACGTCGTTCCGCCGCGATGCGCTTGGACCGCTCGTGGCGGGCCTTGCGCTCGGCGGCCTTGGCACGTTCGGCCTCGGCGTCGGGACTGTCCGGATCGCCCGCGCCGCCACGCTTGCGGGTCATGATGTCGTCCATCAGGCGCAGGCCCTCGAACGCGTCGCGGGCATAGTGCACATCGCCGGCGTAGACGTCGGTCAGATCGTTCTCGACGTAGGCGCGGGTCAGCGCGGCGCCGCCCAGCAGCACCGGGAACTGGTCGGCGACCCCGCGGGTGTTCATCTCCTCGAGGTTCTCCTTCATCACCACCGTCGACTTGACCAGCAGACCGGACATGCCGATCACATCGGCCTTCTTGTCGGTCGCCGCGTCCAGGATCGCCGAAATCGGTTGTTTGATACCGAGATTGACGACCTCGTAGCCGTTGTTCGACAGGATGATGTCGACGAGGTTCTTGCCGATGTCGTGCACGTCGCCCTTGACCGTGGCCAGCACGATGCGGCCCTTGCCGGAGTCGTCGGTGGCCTCCATATGCGGTTCCAGATGCGCCACGGCGGCCTTCATCACCTCGGCGGACTGCAGCACGAACGGCAGCTGCATCTGACCGGAGCCGAACAGCTCACCGACGGTCTTCATCCCCGACAGCAGCGTTTCGTTGATGATCTGCAGCGGCGGCACCTCCTGCATGGCCGCGTCCAGATCTTCTTGCAGCCCGTTGCGGTCGCCGTCGACGATGCGCCGCTCGAGGCGTTCGAACAGCGGCAACGCGGCCAGCTCGTCGGCGCGGGAGGCCTTGGCCGAGGCGGCCGACACGCCCTCGAACATGGCCATCAGCGTCTGCAGCGGGTCGTAGCCCTCGCGGCGGCGGTCGTAGATCAGATCCAGTGCCGCGGTGCGCTGATCCTCCGGGATCCGGCTCATCGGCAGGATCTTGGAGGCGTGCACGATCGCGGAATCCAGTCCGGCCTCGACGCATTCGTGCATGAACACCGAATTCAGCACCTGCCGCGCGGCCGGGTTGAGGCCGAAGGAGATGTTCGACAGGCCGAGGGTGGTCTGCACCTGCGGGTGACGGCGCTTGAGTTCGCGGATGCCCTCGATGGTCTCCACACCGTCGCGCCGCGACTCCTCCTGGCCGGTGCCGAGGGTGAAGGTCAGGCAGTCGACGATGATGTCGCTCTCGGCCAGCCCCCAGTTGCCGGTGATGTCGGCGATCAGGCGCTCGGCGATCTCGACCTTCTTCTCCGCGGTGCGAGCCTGGCCGTCCTCGTCGATGGTAAGCGCCACCACGGCGGCGCCGTGCTCGGCCACCAGGCGCATGATCTGCTGGAAGCGCGAATCCGGCCCGGCGCCGTCCTCGTAGTTCACCGAGTTGACCGCGCACCGCCCGCCCAGATGTTCCAGGCCGGCCTGCAGCACCGGCGGCTCGGTGGAGTCGAGCATGATCGGCAGCGTCGAGGCGGTGGCCAGCCGGCCCGCCAGCTCGGCCATGTCGACGCTGCCGTCGCGGCCGACGTAGTCGACACACAGATCCAGCATGTGCGCGCCGTCGCGGGTCTGGTCCTTGGCGATGTCGAGGCATTTCTGCCAGTCGCCGGCCAGCATCGCCTCGCGGAATGCCTTGGAGCCGTTGGCGTTGGTGCGCTCGCCGATCATCATGATCGAGGCGTCCTGTTCGAACGGCACCGAGGTGTACATGGAGGACACGCTCGGCTCGTGAGCCGGATTGCGCTGCGCCGGAGCGACATTCGCGACCGCGTCGGCGACCTCGCGGATGTGCTGCGGGGTGGTGCCGCAGCAGCCGCCCACCAGCGCGAGGCCGAATTCGGTGACGAAGCCGTGCAGCGCGCTCGCCAATTCGCCCGGGGTGAGCGGATATTCGGCGCCGTTGGCCCCCAGCACCGGCAGCCCCGCGTTCGGCATCACCGACACCGGCAGCTGGGCGTGCTTGGACAGATGGCGCAGATGTTCGCTCATCTCGTCCGGGCCGGTGGCGCAATTGAGACCGATCATATCGACGCCGAGCGGCTCGATCGCGGTCAGCGCCGCACCGATCTCACTGCCGACCAGCATGGTTCCGGTGGTCTCGACCGTCACGTGGGTGATGATCGGAATGCGCCGCCCGACCCGTTCCATGGCCCTGCGGCTACCGGTGACCGCGGCCTTCACCTGCAGCAGGTCCTGGCAGGTCTCGATCAGGATGGCATCCGCGCCCCCGTCGAGCATGCCGAGCGCGGCCTCGGCGTAGGCGTCGCGCAGCGCGACGAAGGGAGCGTGGCCCAGGGTGGGCAGTTTGGTACCGGGCCCCATCGACCCCAGGACGTAGCGGGGCGTGCCGTCGGCGGACGGGCCCATCTCGTCGGCGACCTCGCGGGCGAGCCGGGTGCCGCGTTCGGACAGATCGCGGATCCGGTCGGCGATGTCGTAGTCGGCCAGGTTGGGCAGATTGCAGCCGAAGGTGTTGGTCTCGACCGCGTCGGCGCCGGCCTCGTAATAGGCGCGGTGAATGCCGCGCAGCACGTCGGGGCGGGTCTCGTTCAGGATCTCGTTGCATCCTTCGAGGCCACGGAAGTCGTCGAGCGTCAGATCCGCGGCCTGCAACATCGTGCCCATCGCACCGTCGCCGATCACGACACGCCGGGCAAGCGTGTCGAGCAACGTGGTATCGAACTCGGCGCGGGAGGACACAGACATGTACCCCAGAGTAGTGGGCGGCCCCGACAATCCTGACCACCGGACCGGGCGGCCCGTGCCACATCGCTCCCGACACGCGGTATCCCGCAATATGCGGTGAACGACACCGCCGCCAAGCCGTAGGCTGACCGGGTGAACCCCAGTGCCTCATCCGATCCGGCAATGCCGACGTTGCGTGATCCGGTTCTCGTCGCCGCCTTCGAAGGCTGGAACGACGCGGCCGACGCCGCCAGCGGCGCCGTCGAACATCTGGAACTGATCTGGGACGCCGAACCGCTGGCCGAACTGGATTCCGAAGACTACTACGATTACCAGGTCAACCGGCCGACCGTGCGCCAGGTCGACGGCGTGACCCGCGAGATCCAGTGGCCCTCGACCACCCTGTCGGTGTGCTCACCTCCCGGTAGTGAGCGCGACATCGTGTTGCTGCACGGCATCGAGCCGAATATGCGCTGGCGAGCGTTCTGCTCCGACATCATCGAACTGATCGAGCAACTGCAGGTCACGACGGTGGTGATTCTGGGAGCACTGCTCGCGGACACCCCGCACACCCGGCCGGTCCCGGTCACCGGCACCGCCTACAGCAAGGAAGCGGCCGAACAGTTCAGCCTGGAACAAACTCGCTACGAGGGCCCGACCGGCATCACCGGCGTACTGCAGGACGCGTGTGTGCGAGCGGGCGTGCCGGCGATCTCGTTCTGGGCCGCGGTTCCCCACTACGTCTCCCAGCCGCCGAATCCGAAGGCGACCATCGCGCTGTTGCGCCGGGTCGAGGACGTGCTCGATATCGAGGTGCCGCTGGGCGAGTTGCCCGCGCAGGCCGAGGACTGGGAGTCCGCGGTCGACGAGATGACCGAAGGTGACGAGGAGGTCACCGAATACGTGCGGTCGCTGGAGGAGCGCGGCGACGCCGCGGTCGACCTCGACGACGCGATGGCCAAGATCGATGGCGATGCGATCGCCGCGGAATTCGAGAAGTATCTGCGCCGGCGAGGCGGCGGCAAGGGCGGATTCGGCTTGTAGCCGGTGGCGGCGCCGGACACTCGGCCGGCGGGCGGGTCCCGCGAACGCGTGTCCGGCGACAGCCGCGCGCGGTCAGGTCTCGATGGTCAGCACCTGGGCCTCCGCGTCGTGAGCCAGTTTCGCGATGAGCACGTCGCGCGGAATGGTCTGGCCCGCAAGATGATCGAGTGACGGAACCACCACATGGTGTGCCTCGGCCCGCTTGAGCTCGGCCGTGAGTTCGGCGAACGCGGCGCCGTCACCCTGGGTCGATTCATGGAACGTCGCGGCGAAGCAGAGGCCGACTTCGCTGGCCAGGGTGCACATCGCATCCTCCAGCTCGGCGGCGTGACCGTCGGCCAAATCGTCACGCACGTATCCATAGATCAACGCTTCCACCCGAACCTCCGTTTGGATGTGTAAGGGACTCGCTGTTCTGTTGTGGATCACCTGCTAGTGGATCACCTTCTGCGGACGGGAAAACCGCCCGAATCGAGCATCCGTCATCGGCAAATGCAATTGCAGATGTCAATGACGGACAACCGCGTGCCCTATTGGGTCCAACTCGCGTTAACTGGTGGGATACTACAGACGTGGCCGTGAGTGACGATCGACCCGTCTGGGCTGTCAGGATGCGCTCCGAACGCGACGCCCGGGGGTGGTCCCAAGCGGATGCCGTCCGTGCGATGCGCGCGAAGTCATCCCACAACTTGCCGACAGACAGTACCCTCCTACGCAATTGGCGCCGTTGGGAATCGGGCGAGTCGCGCCCGGACGATTTCTACGCGCCGATCATCGCGGCGGCGTTCGACACCGTCACCGCGGCGTTTTTCCCCAAGGCGCGCCCGAATCGGGACGACGAACTTTTGTCGTCAACGGGAATGGACACGCTCGAGTTCATCGGCCGGCTACGGATGTCCGACATCTCTTCGGCCACACTGGATGCCATTCGCATCACCGCCGAGCGGCTGTGCTGCGAATATCCCTTCGCCGACCCGCACGAACTGCACACCGAGGGCACGGCGTGGCTGCGGCGCATCACCTCACTGCTGGACGGGCGGCTGACCCTTGCCCAGCATCGCGAGGTGCTGGTCCTCGCCGGTTGGGTGGCGTTGCTGGTCGGATGTGTCGACTACGACCTGGGCCGGCGCACCGCCGCGGAGGCGACCCGCCGCGCGGCCCTGTCACTGGGACAGGAGGCCGACCATCCCGAAATCGTCGGCTGGGGTGCGGAAATGGCGGCCTGGTTCGCCATCACGCAGGGCAACTACCGCGGTGCGATCGAGGTGGCCGAGTCCGCCCTGGACAACTGCCGCGGCATGGGCGTCGGCGTACAGCTGGCCGCGCAGCAGGCCAAGGCGTGGGCCCGCATCGGCGATCGCGAGGCGATGGAACGCGCCCTCGAGCGCGGCCGAGATATCTTGCGGCAATTGGACAATCCCGCAAATCTGGACAACCACTTCGTGGTCGACGCGCAGAAGTTCGACTTCTACGCCATGGATTGCTGCCGGGTCGCCGGCGACAACCGCCCCGCGGAAGCCTATGCCCGCCAGGTGATCCGCAGCGCCACGGGCCTCGACGGTTCGGTCCGTCAGCCGATGCGCGTATCCGAGGCACAGCTGACCCTGGCCGTCGTAGCGGTCCGCGATCGCGATCTGGAGCTCGCGGTCGACGAGGCGATGCGCGCGTTCGAGGGCAAGCGCCGCTCGCTGCCCTCGCTGCTGTGGATCGCGGGCGAGGCGGCGCGGGAGATGATCGAGCGCTATCCGTCCGATCCCCGCACGCGCACCTATCTCGAGCAGCTGCGGGTCCTGTCGACGAGCTGAGCGGATTCGCCTGCGCCGCTGAATTGCACGATGCCGCCGGGGTTGTACGCTGCGACGAATGGACTTCAGTCTGCGCAGCTGCTCGTGGCACGGGCACGCCACCTACGCCCCCGACGAAGCGGAACTGGCTGCGCGCCTGCATGTTTCGACGGCCGCCGGCGAGGCCTGGCGGTGTCTGCGCTGCGGGAACTTCGTGATCGGCGAGCCGCGCGGGCGCGGCCCGGCCGACGCGGCGCCCGAGGTGCCGCGCGGGCGGCTGCTGCGCGACCGGCTGATCATGCGGCTGCTGGCCACCGAACGGGTGATCCGCGGGCTGGTGTTCGTGGTGCTGGCCGCCGGGGTGTTCAAGGTGCGCAATTCGCAGGAGCAGCTGCATACCGCATTCGATCGCGAGCTGCCGCTGATCCGTCCGCTCGCCGACCAGATCGGCTGGAATCCCGACAATTCCAAGATCGTGGCGTTCATCGAGAAGGGCTGGACGCTGTCGCCGACCGTGCTCACCTGGATCGCGGTGGGGTTGCTGGCGTACGCCGTCATCGAATTCGTCGAGGCCGTGGGCCTGTGGTACGTGCAGCGCTGGGGTGAGTATTTCGCGGTGATCGCCACCTCGCTGTTCCTGCCGCTCGAAATCTACGAGCTCACCGAGCGCATCACCGTCGTCCGCGCCGGCGCCCTGGTGATCAATATCGCCGCGGTGCTGTGGTTGCTGTGGTCGAAGCGGTTGTTCGGCCTCAACGGCGGTGGCGCCGCCTACCATCGCGAGCACAGTGAGGAGAGCCTGCTGACCGTGGAACGCTCCGCGGTCGCCACCGAGGCGGGGTGACGGCACGCCGAGGCCCGGGTGCGCCGCCGCGGCGCACAGGCAGGTATTACGCTCGTGCCGGTGACCGAGTCCGCTGACCGATTGCTGCCCGCCGAACCCGCACTGTTCGACGGCGTCTCCCCCACTCGGGACGAGACGGTGATCGAGGGCGCGGATCGGCTGCGGTTGTTCTCCTTCGCCACCGCCGACAAGCGCAACGACTATCTGTGGGTGCTGCGCGCCTTCGATCACGCGCGTGCCGCCTATGTGGTGCTGCTGCATGCCTCCGATGTGGCCGACACCCTGGCTCGGATGCCGGATGCCCCGCATCCCACCGCCACCGAGATCGGGCCGCTGCTCGAACAGCTGCACACCTGGGGTGTGCTGGAACGCAGTTACGACGGCACCCGCGCGGCGACGCTCGCCGAATATCGCAACCGGCACTACGTGTATCAGTTCTCGCAGGCCGGATATCAGGCGTACCGGGCGGTGAACGAGGTGCTGGGCGCGCGCCTGGACGAGGCCTCGCTGTCGCGGCTGGTGCTCCCGGAACTGCTGGCCGATCTGCGGGCGCTGGCGCAGGCCAATCGCGACGGCGACGCCGAGCGGGTGTACCGGATTCTGAAGCGACTCGACACCGCGCTGTCCGAATTGGCGGACCGCGCGGCGCATTTCTATCTGACCCTCGGCGATCTGGTCCGCACGACCGAGGCCACGCCGGAAGCCTTTCTCGCACACAAGGATGCGCTGCTGGCGCATATGCGCGAATTCAGCATGGATCTGGCCCGCTACGCGCCCCGGCTGGCGGCCGCGATCGCCGAGGTCGACGACACCGGCGCCGAGGCGCTGATCGCCCGCGCCGCGTCCTGTGACGAGCGGGTGCTGCTGGACATCGGCGCGCGCGAAGCCGATTGGCGCGCCCGCTGGCAGGGGCTGCGCGGATGGTTCGTCGCGGTCCGCGATCGCGGCGCGCCCGACCCCGGCGGCGAATCCGCCCCGGTGACCGAGGCCGAACGGTTGCGGGAGGCGACCATGAGCGCGATCGCGGCGGTGCTGTCGCTGCTGCGCCGCGTGACCGAAACGCGCAAGGGCGGGGTGAGCCGGGAGTCGGCGCTGCGGCATCTGGCCGGTTGGTTCGCCGCCGCGCCCACCACCGACAGCGCGCACGCCCTGTTCGACGTCGTCTTCGGATTGGGCAAACCCCGGCACCTGTCGATGGAACATCCCGACGCCGACATCATTCCCGCGCACCGATCCTGGTGGGAGGCAGCGCCGCTGGAGATCGCGCGCACGCTCGCCGAAACCGGCCGCCAGCCCACCCCGGGCGCGCCCGCGCGGCTCGTGCGCAACGATGCCGGGGTGCGGCGGCTGCGCCAGGCGCAGTTGGAGACGCAGCGGGCCCGCGCGGCGGCCGCGATGTCGCTGGCCGCCGCCGATGTGCACGACCGGGTGCTCGACGAACGTGAAACCGAGGTCCTGCTGCGGCTGCTCGACGCCGCCTCCACCGCGTGGGTGCCCGTGAGCGGGCGGGTGAGCACGACCGGATCCGACAGCGGCGTGACGCTGACGGTCCGCGAACATCCCGGCTCCACGGTGGTGCGCACGGCCCAGGGCCTGCTGTATCTGGATCACCGCCGGCTCGAGGTGCGCGAGAATTCCCGCGCCCGCACCGCCTCCGGGCGGTCGTGATGCACGCGAAAACCATCGACCCGCTGGCATTGGACAGCTACCAGCGCGCCGCGCGGGTCCTGCTGGCCAATCATCTGGTGACCCGGACCTTCCCGGATCGCATTGCGCTGCCGTTGATCCGGCGCTGGGCCACGGAACTGCGCGAGGACATGGCCGAGCTGCTCGGTTACCGGCTCGAGGTCACCGAGACCACGGCTCGGCTGTTCCCGATCCCCGACCGGCTCGACACCGGCCGTCCCGCCCGTACCCCCGCCGATCGTGTCTTCGACCGTCGCCGCTACGCCTATCTGTCGCTCGCGTTGGCGGCGCTCGGTCGCGCCGGTGATCAGATCACGCTGTCGGAGTTGGCCGATCAGGTCGCGGCCTACGCCGTGCGGGTGGAGGGGCTGGACCTGTCGACCGAACGCGCTGCCGACCGCGATGCGTTCGTGGACGCGGTGGCCTGGCTGGCCGCCCGCGGCGCCCTGACCCTCGCCGACGGCGACGCCGGTGGCTGGGCCGCCGACCCAGAAGCGGGTGAGGCGCTCTACGACATCGACCGCTCGGTGGTGTTCGCGATCTTCCGGCCGCCGCGCGCGTTGCAGCACCTGCACAGTGTGCGCACCCTGCTCGCCGACGACACCGATTCCGCCGCAACGGCTTCCGTGCCGTCGCGCGCCGCGGCCGCGCGCCGGGTGCGGCGGGCGCTGATCGAACTGCCGGTCGTCTACACCGAAACCCTCGGTGCGGCGGAACAATCCGCGCTGGGCAGCGAGAAGATCGTGGCGGAGGTGGAGTTGCTCACCGGGCTGCGCGCCGAACGCCGCGGTGAGGGCGTGGCCTTGATCGACACCTCCGGCCGGTTCTCCGATGTGCGCTTCCCCAGCACCGGAACCCTCGCGCAGGTGGCGCTGCTGCTGATCGGCGAGATCGCCGACCGGGTCCTCGACCTCGACAATCCGCTGCCCCGGCAACCGCGCCCGCCCGCCGCCCCCGGCATCGCCGACGGTCTCGATGCCGCCATTCCGGCGGCCACGGTCTTCGCGCCGCTGGTCACGGCGCCGCAGGAACCCGGCGACGCGGATGATCCGGCCGACGAGGAAGGTCCCGAGCCGATCACCCATCCGTTCGTCGACGACGAGTGGATTCGCGCGACCGTGCACGCGCTCACCGAGCGGTACGGTTCGACGTTCGCCGCTCAATGGCAGGCCGACGTGGGCGGGCTCACCACCGAGGTGGTCGGTCTGCTGGCGCGGCTGTCTCTCGTGGAGATGGTCGACGGCGGTGTCCTGGCACTGCCCGCGCTGGCCCGCTATCGGGGCGCGGTGGTCACCGTGCGCACGCGGGCCGAAACCGAATTGTTCGCCTCAGCACGATCGCTGGGCGCGCACGCCACCGGGGAACCGGCGACCGCACCGGCCGGCGCCGCGGGATCCAGTACCTCAGGAAAGGGGACGGAGTAACCATGGACCTCATTCACGGTGGTGTCCGCTTCATTCCCACCCGCGCCGGAATCGTCAATCTGTGGGACTACCGCGATCAGGAATTCTGCTTCGCCGACGGGCGGCTGGTGCTGCGCGGGCCGAACGGCTCCGGCAAGACCAAGGCGCTGGAGGTGTTGTTCCCCTTCGTCTTCGACGGCCGCATCGAACCACGGCGGTTGAATCCGTTCGCCGGTGAAGAGCGCACGATGAAGTCGAATCTGCTCTATCGCAAACAGGATTCGGCCTATTCCTATGTCTGGATGGAATTCGCGCGCGGGCGCTGGTCGGATCCCGAGGTGGTCACCGTCGGCATCGGCATGCGCGCGACCCGGTCCTCGGACAAGGTGACGCGGTGGTATTTCGTCGCCGACGGCCGAGTGGGCGTGGACTTCTCGCTGATCGGACCCGACGATCGGCCCTTCACCCGCAAACAGCTGGCCGAGCAGATCGGCACCGACGCGATCGTGGACCGCCCCGTCGACTACCGCGCCGCGATCGACGCGCGCATGTTCGGCCTCGGTGTGCAGCGCTACGACCAGTTGATCAATCTGATCCTGACGCTGCGCCGCCCGCAGCTGGCCAAGAACCTCGATCCGCGCGGACTCTCGCAGGCCCTCACCGACGGTCTGCGCCCGCTCGACGATCAGCTGATACTCGACGCCGCCCGCTCGTTCAGCGATATGGAGGAGGTCGGCCGCACGCTCGAGGGGCTGGTCGCCGCCGACTCCGCTACTCGCACCTTCGTCGACGTCTATCGCAAATATCTTGCGGTGCAGGCGAAGTCGGATGTGGATCAGGTGCGCTCGCGGTTGGACGCGGTGACCCACGGCAGCACTGCGCTGTTCGCCGCCGCGGCACTGCGGCAGCGGCGCGAGACCGAGCGCACCGCCGCCGAGCATCGCGCCGAGGAGGCCGATCGCGCCTACGAGCAGGCCCTGACCGATCGGGAGACGCTGCAGCGCTCCAGCGCCTACGAGGGCAAACAGCAGCTCGACGATCTGGCCGATGCGGTGCGGCGGCTCGAGACCTCGGCGGCGGTCCACCGCGACAAGGCGACCAAGGCCCAGCAGGCGGCCGACCAGCGCGGCGACGAATACGAACGCGCCACCGCCGCGGTCACCACCGCCGCCGCGGCCCTGGCCCGCGGCGAGGACGAACTGCGCGCGGCGGCCGAGGAGGCCGGAATCGCCTGGGCCGCCCTGCCGGAACAGGCCCGCACCGAACAACTCACCACCACGGTGCGCAGTCACGCCGAGGAACGCGACGCCGATGTACGCGCGGTGCGCCAGGCGATGACGGTGGCCGATGCCGCCGCGGCCGACCGCACCCGCGCGGAGCGAGCCCTCGAGCGTGCGGCCCGCCACCGCGATACCGCGGCCGCCGAATTGGCCGAGGCGGAGGCCGCGGTGGCGCTGGCGCGCGCGAATACCGCTGCCTCCCTGCGTAGTTGGTGGAACCTGCACGGTGAGCTGTACTCCCCCGTGGCCGCCGGATTGTTCGAGGCGCTCGACGCCGCGCTCGCCGAGGCCGGCGGCGACGATGCGCCGCCGCTGCCGCAGGTGCTGGCCGAGCACACCGAATCGCTCACCGAAGCGCTGCGGGATCGCCGCCGTCAGGCCCGCGCGAGCGCCGATCAGGCTCGCGATCGCGCCGCGGCGCTGCGTGCCGAACAGCAGCGGGTCGCGGCCGAACAGGACGACGCGCCCCCGTCCCCGCAGAGCCGCGCCGAGGCCCGGGCGACGCGTCCCGGCGCGCCGCTGTGGCAGCTGGTGCGTTTCGCCGACAACGTCGATGCCGAGCGAGCCGCCGGGATCGAGGCGGCTTTGCAAGCCGCGGGCTTGCTCGACGCCTGGGTCGGTACGAATGACAAGGCGCCGCAGGCTGATTCGGACACCTTCCTGACGCCGCTCCCGCCCACCGCCCGGCCCGATGGTCCCACTCTCGCGCAGGTGCTGGTCGTCGAGGACGGTGTCGGCGACGATGCCGATTCGCCGATCGCCGCGGTCTCGCGCACCCACCTCACCGAAATCCTGGCCTCTATCGCACTGAGCGACAACGGCTCCCACGTCGGCGACCTCGTTGCCGTCGGCGGTGACGGTGGTTTCCGGCAGGGCGTGCAGTTCGGCCGCCACCACAAGCCGCAGGCCGAATTCATCGGCGCCACCGCCCGGGCCCGACGCCGGGAACGTCGCCTGGCCGAGTTGGCCGAGGAGATCGCGGCCGCCGAACAGGCCGAACAGACCGCTCGTGCGGACGCCGATGAGGCCTCCGGCGAGTTGGCCCGGCTGGCGGCCGCCGCGAAGGAATTGCCGCGCAGCAGTGCGGTGATCGCGGCGCTGCGTTCGGTGTCGGAGGCGGCGGGAGTCCTGCGCTCGCATACCGAGGCGGCGGCGCAGGCCGAACACGATCTGGACCAGGCGGTCGCGGCGTTCACCGCGGCCGACAAGAAGGTGCGCGCGGTCGCCGCCTCCCGCAAC